>CAVPIA010000008.1:0-740000 GCA_963704875.1 uncultured Gammaproteobacteria bacterium
AGTTTCTTTGTGATTTACCGCCTCGATACGGCTAAGTTCCGGCTTGCTCTTACCCCCGTGCTGGGTTCACTGGTGCTGTTCACCAGCCCGCAAATACTGATGGCCCAGGGGGGTCCGCCGCCGCCGTCCGTGCGCGTGGTCGAAGCAAATCTGACGCTGCTGGCGCCCAGCCTGGAGTTGCCGGGCACGGTAGTCAGCCGCAACGACGCCAAGCTCTCGGCCGAAGTGCCAGGACAGCTTCAGTTTGTCGCCGAAGTCGGCACTGTGGTTGAACAGGGTGACGTAGTAGCACGTATAGATGACACCTACCTAACGTTGCAGCGCCGTGAGTACAGAGGCATCGTCGCCCGCGAGAGCAGCCGCCGCGAATTCCTCGAGAAAGAGGCTGGACGTTTGCGCACACTGGCCGCAGAAAACGTGGCTGCGCGTAATCTGCTCGACCAGACCGAATCCGAATTGCAGGCGGCGATCAGCGAACTGGAGGTCGCCGGCGCGCGGCTCAACCAGATAGAAGTTCAGCTGAGCAAGACTCGTATCCGGGCGCCGTTTCCCGGTGTTGTCACCGAGCGTCTGCAGAACCCCGGTGAGCACACATCAGCTGGCGTGGAAGTCATTCGACTGGTGCAGCCAGATGATCTCGAAGTCGTTGCGCGGGCGCCGCTGGCAAGTCTTAATTTCGTCGCCGAAGGTAGCGAACTGGTGGTTCGCACGGACTACGCCAGGGGGGTTGGTCAAGTGCGCACTCTGGTGCCATTTAGTGATGGCCGCTCGCATCTGTTCGAGATCCGCGTAACAGTGCCTGCCTCGCCGTGGCGGGTTGGTGAATCAGTGCGTCTTGCTGTTCCCAGTGCCGAACCTATCGAGGTGTTGGCGGTACCCCGGGACGCGCTGGTCCTGCGACGAGAGGGCTCGTCCATCTATCGGGTGCTTGAAGACGGAACCGCCGAGCGGGTCACTGTTACTACCGGCCTCGGTGCCGGCGGCATGATCCAGATCACCGGCGGTATCGATGCTGGCGACAGGGTGATTATCCGCGGCGCGGAACGTTTGCGCCCGGGGCAAAAGGTCAGCGTGCTGGGTGACGATCCGCCAGGGGATCCGGCGCGCACGGCCGACAGCGGCTGAGCCTCAAGGCCGGGCCCGGGTGCTCGCACATCGACAAACGGCATCGGTCCCTGGTGTTTACCAGGGCAGTTGATCCAGATCGACGTTTCCACCGCTGAGAATCACACCAACCGTGTGGTCCCGGACGTCAACCGCATTGCTCAGGATCGCCGCAAACGGGACTGCGGCTGACGGCTCGATGATGAGTTTCATGCGCTCCCAGATCACTCGCATCGCGTCCACAATCTGCGCATCATCCACGGTCACGATCGCGTCCACTGTTTCTCGGATAAGGGCAAAATTCCTCTCACCCAGCGAAGCCCGCAAGCCATCCGCGATAGTCTCTGGAGCGTCCATAATCACCCGTTTGCCGCTGACCAACGATCGCATGGCGTCGTCGGCGCCGGCAGGCTCACAACCGATCACCTGCACTGACCCAGGCAGCGCGCGGGCCACCAGCCCGCAGCCGGACAGCAAGCCACCACCACCCACCGGCGCGAGCAACATGTCTATCTCCGGATGGGCCTCAAGCAGCTCCAGCGCAGTAGTTCCCTGACCGGCGATAACCCTGAAGTCATTATAGGGATGCACGACGTTGGCTCCGGTCTCCGCAACCACCTGGGCAAGACCGGCTTCACGCTCAGCCATGCCCGCCCGGCAATCTACGACTTTGCCACCATAACGAGTAATCGCTTCCCGCTTCACACGGGCGGCATTGTCGGGCACCACCACCCAGGCCGGGATGCCCCGCTCCGCGGCAGCCAGAGCCAGCGCCGCGCCATGGTTGCCGGACGAATGCGTCGCAACCCCACGACTGGCGCTCTTCTCATCCAGACTGAAGACTGCATTGATCGCGCCACGTGCCTTGAACGCCCCGACTCGCTGGAAATTCTCGCACTTGAACAGCACCCGCGCGCCGACTTGTTGATCGATACTGCGGCTGCCGAGTACCGGCGTCGGGTTGATCCTGTCATGCAAGCGACGCGCAGCAGCGCGGATCGTCTCAAGCGTCGGGCGCTCGTCGGACAGTCGGTCAGACATCGAGCGCTTCACTTGCGAAACAAATGTTGTCGATAGAAACGCAGCTCATCAATCGAATCCCGGATATCGGCCAGCGCCAGATGGCTCGAGACCTTGCCGAATCCGGCAGCGATGTCGGGGTACCAGCGATGCGCCAATTCCTTCAGGGTGCTCACATCGAGATTGCGGTAATGGAAGAATCGCTCGAGGTCGGGCATCCAGCGCGCCAGGAAGCGTCGATCCTGGCAAATACTATTGCCGCACATTGGCGACCTTCCACCTTCGACATAATGACGGAGAAATTCCAGCGTGCGCCGCTCGGCCTCCGCTTCGTCGATCCGGCTGGCCTGGACCCGGGCCACCAGGCCTGACGCGTTGTGTTGCCGGGTATTCCATTCATCCATGCCATCAAGGGCCGATTGCGGCTGCTTGATCGCGAACACAGGACCCTCGGCGACAATCTCGAGTTGCTTGTCGGTAACCACGGTGGCAATCTCAATAATCAGGTCAGATTCCGGCTTCAGGCCGGTCATCTCCAAGTCGATCCAGATCAGATGGTCGCGGACGTCGTTCATGGCTCGCCTTTACAGGGTTTTGATCACGATTCTACCAGAGGGGCCCGAGGGCAAGCGCCTGTGCAGGACTTGTTCGCAAACTCGGCCGAAGTCCCGATCAGAGATCCCGCCGCCAGGCCTGCCAGGACACTTTTAGAACGGTCACAAAAACGGGCCTATAGATGAATTCGCCAAGGTCCAAGACGGACAATTCACTGGCCCACGCGGACCCTGAACCGGGCCGGGTGGTGGCGGCGTTTGGCCGGCATGTGCTGGTTGAGGACACCGAGGGGGAGCGTCATCGCTGCATGATCGCCGGTCGGCGTTTGCGGCCGGTGTGCGGCGATCAGGTGCGCTGGGCGCGGCCGGCGGACCAGAGCAACAGTCTGCTGGTCGCCATAGAACCAAGAAAGAACGAACTGGCGCGACCCAGCCGTCGCGGACAGAAAGAGGTTCTGGCGGCCAATATCGATCAGTTGATGATTGTCGTGGCAGCGGTTCCGCAGCCGGATCCGTTTATCGTTGACCGCTATCTGGCAGCCGCCGAATTAATGGACGCCAGTGCATGCGTGGTTTTGAACAAGTGTGAACTTGAAGGCGCAGAGGTCGCAATAGACCTCAAAGAGTTCGAGCAGGCCGGCTACCCCACCTTTTTTGTCAGTGCTGAAACCGGCGAGAGTCTGGACCGGCTGGCAGACAGCCTGCGCCGCCGGACCAGTATATTTGTCGGTCAGTCCGGGGTCGGCAAGTCATCTCTGCTGAACGCCTTGATGCCAGGACTGGAGCTGGCCGTGGATCAGGTTTCCAGCGCCACTGGCGAAGGCAAGCACACGACAACAGCATCGGTTTTGCATCATCTGAAAGGCGGCGGCGAGATCATCGATTCACCCGGGGTGCGCGACTTTTCGCCTCCCACCATGGACACGAAAACCGTCGCCCAGGGCTTCCGGGAAATTTCACAACGATCCGCAGATTGCCGTTTTTCTGACTGTATGCACCTGAAGGAGCCGGATTGTGCGATCAAGCAGGCAGTCGACGCTGGCAAGATCACCGCACGGCGCTATGAAAGCTACCGACGGCTTGTGAGGTTGATGGAACAGCTCGGCGAGCGCGGCTGAATCAGCTCACATCGCCGATCGACTGACGGCCGGCAAATGCGTGGGTGAGTGTTCCGCTGTCGACGTATTCAAGCTCCCCGCCAACTGGTACGCCGTGGGCGATGCGCGATGCGCGTATGCCGCGTGTCTGACAACGTTCGGCAATGTAGTGCGCGGTCGCCTCTCCCTCGACGGTCGGATTGGTCGCGAGGATGACCTCTTCTACAATACCCTCGTCGAGCAGCCGTTCGAACTGGTCCAGACCAAGCTCATCCGGGCCGATCCCGTCAAGCGGGGACAGATGACCCATCAGGACGAAGTAGCGGCCACTGTAACTGGCTGCCTGCTCGACCGCGACCACATCGGCCGGTGACTCCACCACACACAAGGTACGGCTGTCCCGGCTGCTGGCCGTGCATATCGGACATAACTCACTCTCACACAGCATTCGACAGCGCGAGCAATGGCCGACTTTATCCATCGCCTCCTGCACGGCGATGCCCAGACGCCGCGCCCCATCCCGGTCACGCTCCAGCAAATGGAAGGCCATACGCTGTGCCGATTTGGGACCCACACCAGGCAAACAGCGCAAGGTCTCGATCAAGCGTGCGACAAGAGGAGAGTAATTCATCGGCTCAAAACGGCAACTTCATCCCTGGCGGCAGAGCCATGCCGCTCGCCATGCCGGAGAATTTCTCCTGCACGGTCTGCTCGACTTTTCGTACCGCATCGTTGACCGCGGCGGCGATCAGGTCCTCAAGCATTTCACGGTCTTCGCCGATCATGCTGTCGTCAATCTGTACTCGCCGGACCTCATGCCGACCGCTCATCGTCACAGTCACCATGCCGCCTCCCGACTGGCCAGCCACCTCCAGCTCGCCCAGCTCTTCCTGAGCCTTTTGCATGTTCTCCTGCATCTGCTGCGCCTGCCGCATCAGCTTTCCCAAACCACCCTTCATTCGTCTTTCTCCTGTTGCTGGGTCAGTGTTTGACCGGCTTGATAGATTCCTCGTCAAGCGTCGCACCAAACGCCTGCTCCATGGCAAGCACATTGGGGTCCGCCTTGATCGTTGCAACGGCCTCGCGCTGTATTTCGGCCGCTTCACGTTTGCGCCGTTGAGCCGGCGTTTCGGCCGCCGGACGGCCAAGCGAAATCTGCAGCCGCAGCTCTTCCCCCAGATGCTCACTCAGTGCCTGGCGCAACTTCTCCTGTAGCGAATCCGTGCGCAAATGCGCCTGGGTCTGATCCAGGGTCAGCTCCAGCGCCTTGCCGTCCCGCGCTGCAAACATGCAGTTATTGGCAAGCTGGCGCACCGCCCCGCTCAACGAGAGTTCAGCAACCATTTCTACCCAATCCCGGTCGCCGTTGTTGTCAGCGCTTGCCTTTGCGCCCGGCGCATCCTCAGCCGGCGCGGCAGCCGGCCGCGCTTGCTTGCCTGCTTTGCTTTTGCCTGCTTTGCTGGCCGGCGACCGTTTCGGCCCGGAGCTCGTCCCACTTACAGCCCGACCATCGCGGACAGGTCCCGGGCCGGCAGCTTCCGGGGCCTCCGCAGGTCGAAACGTCATCATTCTGAGCAGCGCCATTTCGAACCCGGCGCGAAGTGATGGCGCCAGATACAGATCGCGCTTTCCGATCAGCGCGATCTGGTAAAACAGCTGCAGATCCTCTGCGCTGACCAGGCCAGCCAGCCCAAGCACTGCAGCAGGGTCGCTCGCGGCATCTACTGCTGTTTCGGACACCTGTGCCAGCGATACCTGTTGAATCAACAACGCAAGCTCATCCAGCGCGGCGACATAGTCCGGCACCATTTCATCCAGCTGGGCGATTTCGCCAAGCACCGCGGCTGCATCGTTGGCAACCAGCGCGTGCAGCAGGCGAGCCGCGTGTGCCTGGTCGATGGTACCCAGCATGCTGCGCACTTCCGTGTCCGTCAGCTTGCCGTTGCAATATGCGGCGGCCTGGTCAAGCAGGCTAAGGGCGTCACGAACGCTGCCGTCAGCGGCCCGCGCTATCTGTTCCAGCGCGGCACCGTCAGCTTCGAGCTTCTCACGATCGATAACCTCTTCCAGCCGGTCGCGGATCAGCTTCATCGGCAGACGTTTCAGATTGAACTGCAAGCAGCGCGACAGCACAGTCACCGGCAGCTTCTGCGGGTCTGTCGTGGCAAGCAGAAACTTGACATGTGGCGGCGGCTCCTCGAGCGTCTTCAACAAGGCATTGAAAGAGTGGTTCGAGAGCATGTGCACTTCGTCGATAAGATAGACCTTGAAGCGACCGCGGGAAGGTGCGTACTGCACGTTGTCCAGCAACTCACGGGTGTCATCAACTTTGGTCCGCGACGCGGCATCGACCTCGATAAGATCAACAAAGCGGCCCTCGTCGATTTCCTTACAGGCGCCGCACTGCCCGCATGGCGTCGACGACACACCTGCTTCGCAATTCAGACACTTGGCGAAAATACGGGCGATTGTGGTCTTACCCACACCGCGCGTGCCGGTAAACAGATAGGCATGATGGAGACGCTCATCATCGAGGGCGTGAACCAGCGCTTTGACTACGTGCTCTTGCCCGACGAGTTCGGGAAACGTCCGCGGACGCCAGGTCCGCGCCATGGCCTGATAGCTCATTGATTCTCCGTAAATAAGGCCGCTTTCGCAGTGTATCACTACGCCATGACTGCAATGCGCGGGGGTCGGGCGCGCAGGGAATCGTATGACTGAACATCGAACAAGGGTGGCGGCCCGTACCCGCCGCATCCCGGCACCCGGTTTGACCGTTACCGCTGCTCCCTTCCGGGCCTGACGGGGTTCACGGCTAACCGTCGCGGGAGGACCGGCACGGGCCACCATAAAAACGCCGCCCACCGACCTGGCAGCAGGCAGGCGAGCGCATCTAAAAACGGCATTTTATCAAATCATCGCGTCCGCATGGACCCGGGGCTCAAGCCCGGCGGCAATCGGCAGGATGGACGGTGTTTGCGGGCCGGCAGTATACTCGTCGGCCTTGCAAGCCCGGGAAATGGTCAGCCGGGTAGCGTGGGGCTTCGCCTCGGGCCGGGCTGCTGAGTCTACATCGATTCCGCGACTGGTGCCGCGGCAACGGCCGGGAAAAAGCTCTCAATCCAGGTACACAGATGCAAATGAATGCCGACATCAGATGGCCTGTGGCCGTGTTGACCATATTGTCTCTGTTGATGTGTTCGGCGGTCCGGGCTTCGGCTGAACCACCCGGGAACAAGATTGTGTTCGGCTGGATCGAGCAAGTTCGGGTGTCAGCCGCAGGACTGGTGCTTGAGGCGAAGCTGGACACCGGTGCGGACACATCCTCTCTGCACGCACGCAACATACATGGATTCAAGCGCCAGGGTGTTCGCATGGTGCGCTTCGAGATCGAGAATCCGGAAACCGGCGAACTGGTTCAACTGGAAAGAAAACGGATGCGAGGCGTGCGCATCCGTGAGCACAACGGCGGCTATCAGCGACGGCCCGTAGTCGAGATGTGGGTATGCCTCGGGCAGCTGAAAAAAAGGATCGAAGTCAATCTGGTAGACAGAAGCCAGTTCAATTATCCATTCCTTATCGGCCGCAGCGCGATGCACGGTGAGATCATTGTTGACCCCGATCGCAGCTTTACAACAAGCCCTGAATGCGTAAGCCTGCCGGAGTGAGCCTGTGAATCTCAGACATCTGTATATCCTGGTTGCAACGCTTGTCGCTCTGGGCACATCGGTGTTCGTCTACAAGGTGAAAGACCTTGGCTTCCCCGTGACTCCGGATAGCACCGCACAGCTGTGGACGATCGAGGCGCGGATCAGTTTCATGCGCTACACACCCGGACCGGCCAAAGTCTCTCTCGCGATGCCGACTCACCCGGTCGGCTTTGGTGTTCTCAGTGAACACTTCGTGTCACGTGGCTACGGTGTCTCAACCCGCGAGGAAGATGATCGTCGCGAAGCGCTGTGGGCTATCCGGCGGGTTCAGGGCGACCAGGCGGTCTACTATCGGTTGAGCTCGTTTCGCGACTCGGACAGCAAGCCGCCCAAGGGCGCAAGCGAGTTCCCTCAGGTGCCCGTCCTGGGAGAGCCGTATGACTCGGCGTTGCAGATGGTGGTCAGCGAGGTGCGCGAGGAGTCGGCTGATGTGGCGTCCTTTACCGGAACGCTGCTGCGGCGGATAAACACGGCGGCGAGCGAGGACAATATCGCCCTGCTGCTTGACGATGTTGACACGGTGGCCGAGCGTGCAGAAGTGGCGCAGACCCTTTTAGCCGGCGCCCGAATACCGGCGCGGGTGCTACAGGCACTGCCGCTGACAAACGACACACGCCGGGTAGAGATGATGCCCTGGCTGGCCGTGCACAACGGTCGTCAGTGGTTGTATTTCGACCCTGTCAGTGGGGAGCAGACGCTGCCTGAAGACTTTTTTATCTGGAGTTGGGACAACCAGCCGCTGATGAACGTGTCCGGGGGTACCGGCGAACGCATCGAGTTCTGGGTCAGCCGTAAACTGGCAGATGCGCTGTCGGTGGCCGAGCGCAGGGCCGAGAGCCATGGTTCGAGGATCGTGGATTTTTCCCTGCTCGATCTGCCGTTACAGACGCAATCTGTTTATAGCGTGTTGATCATGATCCCGATCGGCGCGCTATTGGTCGTATTCATGCGCAACATCGTAGGTGTTCGTACCTTCGGCACTTTTCTTCCCGTGCTGGTGGCACTCGCGTTCCGCGAGAGCCAGCTCATCTCAGGCATCATCCTGTTCTCACTGCTGGTCGCTGCGGGTCTGGGTCTGCGCTTCTATCTGGAACGCCTGCATCTGTTGCTGGTGCCCAGACTGGCCGCGGTGCTGACGGCCGTGGTGTTGATGATGGCTGCCGTCAGCGTCCTGAGTTACCGCCTGGGCCTGGAAATCGGGCTTTCGGTGGCGCTGTTCCCGATGGTCATTTTGACCATGGTCATAGAACGCATGTCCGTGGTCTGGGAGGAACGCGGACCTGGTGACGCGATCCAGGAAGGTCTGGGTTCATTGCTGGTGGCCGCGTTGATCTACGGCATCATGAGCATAGACGTGATCCGTCACATTACCTTCGTGTTCCCGGAGACGCTGCTGATCGTAATGGCCGTGATCCTGCTGCTGGGTCGCTACACAGGCTATCGGCTCACCGACATTCGCCGCTTCCGCGCATTGGCTAACAAGCCGGCGCCTGGTACTGACTGATGTTCAGTGCCATGCGCAAAGCAGGTGTGCTGGCGCTCAACGGGCGCAATGCGAATTTCATCCTGCTGGAGAATCCGCGCAAGCTCTATCCGATTGTCGATAACAAGCTGCTGACCAAAGCGCTGGCGGAAAAACATAGTGTGCCTGTCCCGGAACTCTACGGCACCCTGTCTGCCCCGCATGATATCCGCGGACTGCCCGATCTGGTGGCGCAGCGTCAGTCTTTTGTGATCAAGCCTGCCCATGGCTCCGGCGGCGACGGCATCATAGTGATCGACTCACACCGGAAGAATCGTTACCGCACATGTAGCGGCCGCCTTTTCGATTGGGGCGAGCTCTCGCATCATCTGGCCAACATGATCAATGGCCAGTTCAGCCTGGGTGGCCATCCGGACAAGGCGATGGTCGAATACCGGGTACGTTTCGACTCAGTGTTCGACCAGGTCTGCTATCAGGGCGTGCCCGACATACGCATCATTGTCTATCGCGGGTATCCGGTGATGTCGATGGTGCGCCTGCCCACCCGTAGTTCACAGGGCAAGGCCAATCTGCATCAGGGCGCTCTGGGCGCCGGAATCTGTCTGGCCAGCGGCAAGACCATCAACGGGGTTCTCGGCAACGAGAGGATCGAGGAGCATCCGGATACCGCAGTCACCGTGACCGGCATCCAGATCCCGTTCTGGGAGGAGATGCTGAATATGGCCGCCAGCTGTTTCGAACTGACCGGGCTCGGCTATCTCGGTGTGGATCTGGTGCTTGATGCACGACTCGGTCCGTTGATGCTGGAATTAAATGCAAGACCTGGCCTGAACATCCAGATCGCCAATGGCCAGGGGCTGTTACCAAGATTGGAAGAGATCCGGCAACTCCCGCCCGGGTCACTGTCGGCCGCGGATCGGGTCAATCTGTCCCGCGAGCGTTTCCGCCACTAGCATCACTCGCTAGGGTCCTTAACTACCTGATCCGATGCCCGCCAAAACCGCCATCCTCGCCATCGACCAGGGCACTACCAGCAGTCGTGCCATTGCCTTTGACGCCAGCGCAAACCCTGTCGGCACCGCCCAGCGAGAGTTTCCGCAGATCTATCCGGCGAACGGCTGGGTTGAGCACGATCCGGAGATCATCTGGACGACGACGCTCGAAGTCGCGCGACAAGCCTTCGAAGCGGCGGAGGCAAAGGGCTACCACGTCGCGGCAATCGGGATCACCAATCAACGTGAGACCACGCTGGTTTGGGATCGTCATTCAGGTAGAACAATCTACAACGCGATCGTCTGGCAGGACCGGCGTACCGCGGCCGCATGTGCCGCGCTCAAAAAAGCAGGCCTGGAGCCCGAATTGCGTGAATGTACCGGCCTGCTGCTCGATCCCTATTTCTCGGCACCCAAGCTCGCCTGGTTGCTGGATCACGTGGACGGCGCACGCAACCGTGCTGCGGCAGGTGAACTGGCCTTTGGCACCATCGACAGTTTCCTGATCTACCGCCTGACCGGTGGCCGTGTGCATGCCACCGATGCGAGCAACGCCAGCCGGACCAATCTTTACAACCTGCGCACCCGCACCTGGGATGAGCGACTGCTGGAAATATTCCGGGTCCCGGAACAGATGCTGCCATGCATCCTGGACTGCGCCGCCGACTACGGACAGACAGAGCCTGCTCTGTTTGGCCGGCCGCTACCCATCTGTGGTGTCGCAGGTGACCAGCAGGCGGCCGCTATCGGCCAGTGCTGCTTCGAGCCCGGGTCCATCAAGGGCACCTACGGGACCGGTGCGTTCTTGATGGTCAATACCGGCGACAAGATCGTCGAGTCCAAACATCGTTTGCTGGCCACCGTGGGCTACCAGCTCGACGGAAAGACGAGCTATGCGCTGGAGGGCTCTATATTCGTCGCTGGTGCCGCGGTGCAGTGGCTGCGCGACGGGCTCGGCGTCATCGAACATTCTGCGGATACAGAAAAGCTGGCTCGCGGGCTGACCAGCAATGCCGGCGTCTACCTGGTACCGGCCTTTACCGGCCTGGGCGCGCCCTACTGGGACCCGGATGCACGCGGCGCGATATTTGGACTCACTCGCGCCACTGGACCGGCCGAACTCGCCCGTGCCGCGCTGGAATCGTCCGGCTACCAGACACGTGATTTGCTCGATGCCATGGCGGGCGACGGAGTGAAGCCTGTGTCGTTGCGGGTAGACGGTGGCATGGTGGCGAATGACTGGTTCCTGGGCTTTATGGCCGACATTCTTGGGATCTCGGTCGAGCGGCCCCAGGTAATGGAGACCACAGCGCTTGGCGCCGCCTATCTGGCAGGCCGCAAGGCGAATGTCTATGGTCGCCCGGACGAGTTCGCAACCCTGTGGCGCAGCGACCGCAGAGTCGAGCCGCGGCTGCCGGCCGTGGAGCGAGAAGCGCTGCTGGCCGCCTGGCGCGACGCCGTAAGCCGTATCCTGCCTGACCGGGATTAGAGCCTCTGGCCCGGCTTTCTGGTTGTCGTTTCCGCGACGTGCAGACACCTCGGGGAACCCGGCCATATCTGGAGGTCTTTGGCTCAGACAGAAGCTCAGGGCCTGGCAAATGCCGGGATTATCGACCAGGGATTTTGCTCATGTTAGTGGCGGGTGTTGGGGGCGGACGTTCGAAGGCCATGGCGGCCACCCGTAGCCGTGGCCTTTTTGCACAAACATTGAAGCATTTTGCCAAGCCCCGGGACTTCCCCGTTGGCAAGCTATCTGGCGGATCAATACTCGCCGGGAGCGACCAGATGCAAATCTTCGATATCGTCAATACCGTGCTGCTCGCCTATGTGATTGTGAGGCTGCACTTGGCAACGCGCCAACGGAATTTGCTGGACAGACGCAGAGATGCGAGAGAGGAGTATTTCTTCAGGCTGATGCCCGAATTGCCGATCCAGGAGATGGAACGCCTTATCAGCATCGCCGAGGCGTCAGATGAGCCGAGCAGTGAAGCAAGAGCCGCTGCTCGCGAACACAGGCAGCTGCGGGAGATGATTCAGACCCTGGCCCGAGAGGCCCCGATGGGTCCAAAAGCGGCCAATGACTACCGGGGGGCTTGATCAGGTCCATGCGACTTATTGCCGCGCTGCCTGTGCTGCTCGCGACGATCCGCGCGCAGGGCGTGATCCGAACTCACCTCTGAAAACACCTGGGCGCTTGCCAACTGCCTGGCATGCCGCCAGCCGCTACCCGCACTCGCGGCACACGGGGGCGGCATTGCGCACGAACCTGCCACGCTCAAGTGGCAACATGCGACCGCATTACTAGTTATCTCTTTCAACTGCTCCGATATCGCCGAGCAGATCCGCAGGTCTGGGGTTACCCAGCTGATCATCGTCCAGCGGATTGACGCCCAGCGTCCTCTCGGCAAGATGCACTGCGATGCCATTAAAATAGCTGACACCAAGACCAAACAGTGACGTCCAGACATCGTCGTTCACCCTGGCCGGACCCAGGTTGTTGATCTGATCCACGTTGACTTCCGCAAGCTCGTCCCCAAGCGCAGCATCGAGATGATGCCAGAACTCGATATAGGCATGGTTATGCTCGAATTGGGGCCAGGTCTGCGCCGGACCGCACCAGTACGCCTGTTCAAGGGTGTCTATGGTGGCGTTGTTGCAATTGGCATATTGCTGGGATCCCGCCGCGTCCGGATCGATATCTGACAGGTACCCCTGAAAATAGTCCCGGAACTCACTCTCGAAAGCGGGTTGCCCGTAAACATCCTGGATCTGATCCAGCATCAGCGGAAGAAGAAGCGGGTTTCTGCCTTCATTCTGTTGTCCGACCAACTCACCGAGGACCTCGGTCACGTTGTAGTTTCCGCTGGGAATCTGGTCCAGAGCGCTACCCGCGGGCGGGTAATAGAGCACCGCAAAGGGATCGACTTCTACGCCGGAGGAATCGATAACGGCAGACAGCGTCGCGCTGCCGAGTACATCACCAGGGTCCACGCCATCCTGATCATCCACTTTCGGATAGTGTTTTCGCGACAATGAAGCCCAGCCTGGCTCGCCAATCGGCACCAGTGTCTGGCCAAAATCGATGACCCCGACCCGGTTATATCCCATGCTGCGAAATTCGAAAACGGATCCGGTAAAAATATCGTGCGGATAAACGCTTCCGATCGTATAGCCATCAGGTGCGATGCCGTTGATCTCGTGAACGGTGTTCCCGACGACAATGGAATGACCAATAATCATGTCTTCCACAGCGTGGGCGTTGCCTATGGTCGCGGCGATACCGCCCGCCATATTCGGTTTATCCAGCTCAGTGTTCCGCGGTTTTCCAAACACCTGGTTTTCAACAATGGTGCTGCCTTGAACCTGCATGTATCCGTTGGACATATACAGACCGCCGCCCCGCCAGTATCCGATATCCAGCAGGTCAAACAGGAAAGCCGGAAGCGCTGGTGGCTCGACAAGATTCCTCGCGATGGTGCTATTTTCAACATGAATTCTTGTAGACAGCCCAATACCTCCGCCGTCCGAGTACACGCCGCCGCCGTAGGCAAAGAGTCCGGCAATCCGGTTTTCTGTGATCGATGAGCGACGAATAGAGGAAACGCTGATTCTCGTATCACGTCCGCCGACAGAAAAAACGCCGCCTCCGGCCGCTCCTCCGCCGTAAACCGTATTGCCGCTGACAATACAATTGTCCATCACGACGGTATCTGCATAGACGCCACCGCCGTAGGCTCCGCCGTCACGAGACGTATCGGTATCGTCACCAACCGCATGATTGTTGTAAATGGTGCAGCCATTTAAGGTCGCAAGCCCCCAGACGGCGAGTCCCGCACCTCTTGCCAGCGTGGACGTCTGATTGTCATCCGGATGCTGACCGACGTTCTCCGCCACATCGAAAACACTGTTGCCACCGGTGATCGCAACATTGGTCAATGCAAGATTACCGGACACAGCCAGCACCCTTGCGGGCTCTGCGCCGTCCCAGCTTATGGTGATGCCGTCCGAAAGATTCGACGCATCGATGACAACGTTCTTGTTGGCGAAGAGCGCTGACTTGCCGTAGTCCCGGTCGAAATAGCCGACGAGATACGAGATATTGTTCGCCTCGTCAAAACCCATCACCTCGCCGCGCAGCACAGTGTGTTCTTCGCCGACAAAGATCAGACTGATCGTGCTGCCATTGAGAGTTTGATCGAACGTGATCGTCTGGCCAGAGGATGCGGATGCGAGCGCAGAGCGAAGCGTTACTGTTCCGTCGGCAGGCGACGCATCGTCCAGCAGGCTGTTGACGACAATCGGAGACAGCGAGGAACCACCTCCTGTGCCTCCACCGCCTCCGCCGCAGGCAGAAAAGCCGATCAGTGCCAGCAGACCCAATAGTGTGGTTCCGGCAATTCGGTACAAACCACGATCGGGAGACCACTTATTTGTCATTCCAGAACTCCAAAATTATCCCGCCTGCTACGCTCCATAGCTGATCGGTACATCGATGATTGGCGCATTGATGATTGGTAGATTGATGCTCTATACCGGCAAATATACGAACCCAAAGGCTTTGAATATAGTCTTCTTGCTGCACTGCCTGGTCCTAATCGGTCAAGGTTGGCTAGTAAGGGCCGTGTAGCTGGTATCGAACTCCGGATTGAACATTTTGCTGTGTCCATCTCCGTCTGGGAAGACGGCCGGGGAGTATCAGTCGGCCTCGGATCGAACCGCGATCGTCTGATACAGCGGGTTCGAACCCAGGTCTGCGTCGGAATGAAAAGCAAAAAAGGGGCCGCATGGGCCCCCTTTTTGCTTTTGCTCTGCCGGAGACTGGCGGAGAGGGCGGGATTCGAACCCGCGGTACGGGGTTACCGTACACTTGCTTTCCAAGCAAGCGCCTTCGACCGCTCGGCCACCTCTCCGGAAATTGAGGACGCGGAATATAACCCGCCACCTGTACCGTGGCTGCCACTCCAGGCATCAATCAACATTGCTTCCGGCTCTTGATCAGAAATCTGACTCCCCTGGAGTCAATAGAGGGCGGGATTGACTCGGTCGCTTCGCGATCTCGCCCCTGCGGGGCAGCGTCGCATGCGCTCCGCTGTCTGTCGGCCGACTGCGTCGGCCTCGGTTCGAACCCGCGGTACGGGGTTACCGTACACTTGCTTTCCAAGCAAGCGCCTTCGACCGCTCGGCCACCTCTCCGGAAATTGAGGACGCGGAATATAACCCGCCACCTGTACCGTGGCAATTTCGCTCACCACCTGGCCTGTCCATGCTGCCAGGCATCAAATCAACATTGCTTCCGGCTCTTGATCAGAAATCTGACTCCCCTGGAGTCAGATTCAGAGGGCGGGATTGACTCGGTCGCTTCGCGATCTCGCCCCTGCGGGGCAGCGTCGCATGCGCTCCGCTGTCTGTCGGCCGACTGCGTCGGCCTCGGTTCGAACCCGCGGTACGGGGTTACCGTACACTTGCTTTCCAAGCAAGCGCCTTCGACCGCTCGGCCACCTCTCCGGAAATTGAGGACGCGGAATATAACCCGCCACCTGTACCGTGGCAATTTCGCTCACCACGTGGCCTGTCCATGCTGCCAGGCATCAAATCAACATTGCTTCCGGCTCTTGATCAGAAATCTGACTCCCCTGGAGTCAGATTCAGAGGGCAGGCTCCGAAAAACAGCCAGCAGCCTGCCCCTTCTGCCCACGGCCGCCCTGCGAGGCCTCACAGCACGTCCAGGATGCGCTCGCTGGTAATCTGCCACTTGGCTGGCCCACCATCGACCAGGATGACTTCCTTGAGCACCGAACGAACATTAGGCGCATCGCCGAACTGCTGCACGAACACCGCTTTGGTGTTGCCATCCGCCTGGATCTCGACTTCGAGACTGTCCAGATCTACCCGGGTGCTCGCCGGGAAAGTAAAACGCTCGCGCTGGGTGTTGATCCAGTCGGCATGATCCTGATATCCGGCCGGGGCAAACTCGGGTGTATAAAACATGAAGTATTCATCGGCGTCGCGCTGACTCCAGACGTCCGCCCATTCAACCAGGAACTGGGCGATCCTGTTGGTAAGAATGGAGGCGCCGGGAATCAGTTGGTTCGGCGAGCCAGATCCAGCTGAGGCGGCACCGGGATTCAGCGCCAGGGGGTTGGGCTCGGCCATCGCCAGTTGCGCCACAGGCAAACCGTCCGGATTGGGGGCGCCGGGCTGAGCAAAGTACCGCGGCGGACGCTCCAGGCAGATACCGTCGTTGGCTTTGACCACGGCCTGACGTGGGCCCTGCGGGACCGGCATCGCCATATCCGGGTCCGGTGCGGCAAGACCCTCGGGCACCTTCAGCGGACTCGACAAGGTCGCGTCGATATAGGCAGGGTTTATCTTGCAATTCTTTGTCTTGTCGCTGAAAGGACTGCAGCCGATCGCGCCCGTAAGGGTAACCAGCAATAACAGGATCAGGCGGTGCCGACTCACTGGTGGCCGCCCGTGATCTCAATACCGGCTTCTGCCAGGGCCGCTGCAAGCGCCGGCCGATGCCCGTCCGACAACTCGGTCAACGGCAGCCTCAGGGTCGGACCGATCAGACCCATGGCAGCCAACGCCCACTTGACGGGTACCGGATTTCCTTCCAAAAATAACGCACGATGTAATCCTCGCAAGGGCTGATCGATGGCGGCCGCCTCGTCTGCCCTGCCCTCCAGTGCCGCCAGGCTCAATGCAGCCATCGCTGCCGGAGCCACGTTGGCGGTGACGGAAACCACGCCCTGCCCACCCCCCAGCATAAAGCCCCTCGCTGAAGGATCGTCCCCACTAAGCAGACAGAAGTCAGGCGGGCACAGTTCCCGCAAACGCTGCAAGCGCTGCGGATCCGGTACTGCCTCTTTCAGACCACAGATATTCTCCACTTCTGCCAGCGCCGCCGCGGTCTCTGGCAGCAAGTCGCAGGCCGTGCGACCGGGCACGTTATATAGTAACAGCGGGAGCTCTGCCGCTTCTGCCACAGCCCGGTAGTGTGCGCTCAGGCCAGCCTGACTGGGCTTGTTGTAGTAAGGCGTGACTACCAGCGAGGCTTTTGCCCCGGCCCGGGCTACCCGGCGGGTCAACGCTTCGGCCCTGCGAGTATCGTTGCTGCCGCTGCCGCCAATGATCGGTACCCGCCCGTCCGCCATGGTCACCGCGGCAGCAACCAGTTCTTCCAGTTCGCCGGGATCAATGGTCGGAGATTCGCCCGTGGTTCCGGCGATTACGATACCCGCAGTTCCGGCCGCGATATGGAACTCCAGCAGCCGCTCAAGGGCCGCGAAGTCCAGCCCGCGGTCCGCCGACATCGGCGAGACCAGGGCAACGATACTGCCTCGGAACATGGTGTCTGGAATCCCCGGGGAATGGGCTGGCATGGTACTTTCGGCACCCCCGATTGGCAAGAGCCGCGCGCCCGTTTCCCTTGCCGGACATTGGCGTTACACTGCCGCCATGAACATCCTCTGGGCGAAACTGATCAGCGCCCGCGACGATCAATGAACCAGCTAATAGTGATTGCCGCAGTCGGCCACGATCGTGCGGGCGTCATCCATGATCTTACCCGCGCAGTCCTCGACTGCGGCGGCAATATCGTCGAGAGCAGAATGACGGCCCTTGGCGCCGAATTTGCCATGCTGCTGCTGGTCTCAGGGAACTGGCACACGCTGGCCCGGCTCGAGTCCGAATTACGCAAGGTCGGTGAGGAAAGCGAACTCACGGTCACCGTCCGCCGGACCGAATCCCGACCGCCGCGAGCGGATATGCTGCCGTATGCGGTGGACGTCATTTGTCTGGATCAGGCTGGCATTGTTTTTAACCTCGCGAGTTTCTTTTCCAGCCGCGATATCGACATCGCGGAATTGAATACCCGCAGTTATGCAGCCGCGCACACCGGCGCTCAGATGTTTTCGGTGCAGATCACAGTCAACATTCCCGGCAACCTGCAAATCGCTGCCTTACGCGAGGAATTTATGGACTTTTGTGACCAGCTCAATCTCGACGCCATCATGGAGCCGGTCAAGGGCTAGAGGTCCGCTGCGGTTCCCCGGGGCGATTGGTCGACACAATTGGAGAAAAGATGAGTCAAGTGGAAATGGGCAAGAAAGTACCGGCATTCTCGGCACCGGCAAGCGGCGGCGGCGAGACTTTTGATCTGACAAGCGTCAAGGGGAAAGCCCTGGTGATGTATTTCTATCCCAAGGACAACACACCGGGCTGCACCAGCGAAGCCCAGGATTTCCGCGACCTGTATCCGGAGTTTGCGGCCGCAGGCGCCGATATCGTCGGGGTCTCACGCGACAGCCTGAAATCGCATGACAATTTTATCGCGAAATTTGATCTGCCGTTCAGGCTGCTGTCCGATGCTGACGAGACGCTGTGCAAGTTGTTCGATGTGATGAAACAGAAACTCATGTACGGACGCAAGGTCCTGGGGATTGAGCGCAGTACCTTTCTGATCGACAAAAAGGGCGTTCTCAGACAGGAATGGCGCAAGGTGAGAGTCAAGGGGCATGCCGAGGAGGTATTGGCTGCCGTCCGCGAACTCTGAGCCTGCCGTCTGGTCTTAACCCTTCTCCTTCTGCCACCAGCCAGGGAATACTCTACCCGTGACCAAAGCGCCACGTCGTCGCATATTCGTGCTTGACACCAACGTCCTGATGCACGATCCCACTGCTATATTCCGTTTTGATGAACACGATGTTTTCCTGCCCATGATGGTGCTGGAAGAGCTCGACGCCAACAAAAAGGGCATGTCTGAAGCGGCGCGAAACGCGCGTCAGGTCAGCCGCTTTATCGACGAGTTGATCCACGGCCTGAATAAACAGCAGATCGACTCCGGTATCGGGCTCCCGGGCGGGCACCGCCTGAACGGCAATACCAATCGCAAACCGGGCCGGATGTTTTTCCAGACCCGCCTGTCCCAGCCGTTATTGCCGGACACGCTGCCCGGCCATCGGGCCGACAATACAATCCTCGAGTACTGTCTTTCGCTTCAGGAGCAGCACCCGGAGAGCCGTGTCACGCTGGTTTCAAAAGATATCAACCTGCGGATCAAGGCAACCATCGTCGGAGTCCATGCCGAAGATTATTTCAACGACAAAACCCTCGATGACGCTGATCTGCTCTACACCGGTTCGACCGCCCTGCCCCAGGATTTCTGGGACTCGCATAGCCAGGAGATGGATTCCTGGCAAGAACAGGGACGGACCTTTTACCGCGTGCATGGGCCGCTGACCAAGGACTGGAGCATCAACGAGTTCCTGTTTGCCGAAGACGGCAGCAATTTCGAGGCCATTGTCCGGGAGAGTGGCGAAGACGCTTCCGTCATCGAGCTGGTTGACAACTATTACAGTGAACATAACTCGGTCTGGGGCATCATGGCCCGAAACCGGGAGCAGAATTTTGCGCTCAATCTGTTGCTCAATGAGGCGGTCGATTTTGTCAGCATTCTGGGACCTGCCGGGACCGGCAAGACGCTGCTGGCGCTGGCCGCGGGACTCGCCCAAACGCTGGAGGCGAATCGCTTCCGCGAGATCATCATGACCCGGGTGACCGTGCCTCTGGGCGACGATATCGGCTTCCTTCCCGGAACCGAAGAAGAAAAGATGGAGCCCTGGATGGGTGCCCTGATGGACAACCTCGAGGTCTTGACGCAAAGCGACGAAGGCGGCGACTGGGGCCGGGCAGCCACCAGAGACATGCTCCAGAGCCGGATCAAAATCCGCTCCTTGAACTTCATGCGTGGCCGAACTTTTCTCAATAGATTCATAATATTAGATGAAGCTCAGAATCTAACTTCTAAGCAAATGAAAGCCCTGATCACGCGTGCCGGCCCGGGCACCAAGGTCGTTTGCCTGGGTAACGTATCGCAGATAGACACGCCCTATCTCACCGAGACCACATCCGGGCTGACTTATGTCGTCAACCGTTTTCGCGGCTGGCCACACTCTGGCCACGTCACCCTGATGCGCGGCGAGCGCTCACGCCTGGCCGACCACGCATCTAATATCCTGTAGCTGCGGGACTGGGCGTATTCGGTCGATTCGGGCATCATTGACCCGCGTCGAACTGTTCCCGTTTATGTTGTCTAAACCTTCGGCGACCGAAACAATGATGCGCAAGACCCTTCTTTGCGCTGCCGCCGCCCTACTGGTGATGGCAGCTGCCCCGCAACCGCCGGCATATGCCGCAGGCGACAATTTGCCTGATATCGGCAGCCCGTCGGATTCAGTGCTGTCTAAAGGCCGCGCTCGCCAGATCGGCAGGTCAGTGCTGATGCAACTACGCGCCGCCGGCCAGGTACTGGAAGATCCGGAGGTAGACGAGTATGTGGATTCGCTGGGGCATCGCCTCAGTGCACATGCGCAGGACGGTGACCAGAGTTTCGAGTTCTTCATTGTCAACGATCCGGGAATCAATGCGTTTGCGTTGCCCGGCGGTTTTATCGGCGTCAACAGCGGTCTGATCCTGACCACCCAGCGCGAAAGTGAGCTGGCCGGCGTGCTGGCCCACGAAATTGCTCATGTGACCCAAAAACACATCGCCCGCCGCGCCGCCGCCACGGGCAAGTCGAGCATGCTCGCGGGCGCTGCCGTGCTCGCCGCGATCCTGATGGGTATTGCCGGCCAGGCGGACACGGATATGGTGCAGGCGACTGCAATGAGCGCCCAGGCCCTGGCAATCCAGCAGTCGATTAATTACACCCGCGTCAATGAATATGAGGCAGACCGGGTCGGCCTGAGCATTCTGGTTGATTCCGGCTTTGATCCTAACGGCATGCCTGACTTCTTCGAGACCATGAGCCGGCTCAATGGATCCTGGGCAAATCGAATACCGGAGTTCCTGCTGACGCATCCCGTCAGTTCGACCCGTATCGCAGAAACCCGCAGCCGGGTGAAGCAACTCGATCCACGCCCTTATACCGAGAGCGAAGAATATCTGTTCATGCGCGAGCGTCTGCGGGCGCTGACTTATTCCAACGCCGAAGAAGCGGTGCGCTACTACCGCGGGCAGCTCGAACGGACCCCGGAGCAGTACGCCTATCTGCGTTATGGCCTGGCGGTTTCGCTTATCCGCGACGGAAAAGCCGACAAGGCCGTGCCGATCATGTACGAACTGGTCCAGGAAGATGAGTCGGTGATTGCCTTCCACTCCGGCCTCGGCGAGGCCTTGATGGCCGCCAAGCAACCAGCTGAAAGTCTACTGGTTTTCCAGCAGGCGATGTCAATGTTTCCGCGCAATGTGCCGCTCACGGTGCGCTATGCCGAAGCGCTGATGTACGCTGGCCAATATGAAAACGCACACGCCGTTTTGTTGGATCTGTTCAATGCGGTTTCCCCGACGCCGGTCCAGGTGAGACTGATTGCCAATGCCGCCGGCGCCGCAGGAGAAAAGGCTGAAGCGCACTACTATATGTCCGATTATTATCTGCGGGTCGGTGACCTGATGATGGGCATAGATCAGCTGAATCTGGCGCTGGCTCAGCCCGGCCTGACCGACATCCAACGCGCCCGGTTCACCGCGCGTCTGGATGAACTTCTGCCATATCTGCCGGACAACGCACAGCCGAGGGTGATCGAGCAGGCGCGATCCGAATAAGTAATTCGAATAAGTAATTAAAGACCGCCGCAGGTTTGCTGACGGCGGCGCAATGAGAGTGCAAGGGGGGGGACACCATGAGCAGCCATTTTGGTGCGGGTACGGGCACCTGTGATGCGGGCATCCGCTGGCGCAGACCCTTCTGTCTGCTGGTCGTCCTGCTCAGCCTGGCCCTGCAGGGTTGCGCATCGAATGGGGCAAAGGAAAGCGACGAAACCTACGACCCGCTTGAGCCACTGAACCGCGGCATCTACAAGGTCAACCATACGCTGGATCGATTCCTGCTACGTCCTGTCGCCAAGGGCTATGACACGGTAGCGCCGCGATTTGTGAAGTTTGCGGTGATGAACTTTTTCCGCAATCTCGAGCAGCCGATCTATGTCGTCAACCTGGTGTTGCAGGGCAAATTCGCCGGCGCCACCCGCCAGACCGGGCGTTTTGTGATCAACAGCACTCTGGGTCTCGGCGGGATCATCGATGCTGCCAAGGACGCCAGACTGCCGCGTGAGCAGGAGGATTTCGGGCAGACGCTGGGCGTGTGGGGCTTTGGCGGCGGACCGTACCTGATGTTGCCGCTATTCGGACCGTCCAATTTCCGCGACGGCATCGGCCTGCTGGCTGACGCTCAGATCGATCCATTGCTGCTCTATGACAACGCCAGCGTCCGCGACAAGTTGATCATCCTGAAGATCATCGATAGACGGCGGCAGCTATTGCCGGCAGACAAGGCGATCAATGAAGCCGCCGACCCCTATATCTTCATTCGCGAAGCCTATCTCCAGAATCGCTTGTACAACATCCATGATGGCAACCCGCCGCAAGACGACCTGGGAGATTTCGAGGATGAGTTCGATGCCGAATTCGACGAGGAATACGGCAATCCGGATCTGATCGAGGAGTAAGGCCGCAGCCGCGGCCAGAGGCGGGCAGCTTCAGATCACGCCGGTCCAGCGCTCACCGCGGGTCAGCATGTTGTCCACCTCGCTGATCTGGGCGATCGCGATGATGTCATCCGGGATGTTGACGAAGCGGATCTCGCGCACGAAGTTCTTGGCCCAGTTCACCCACTCCAGAAGCAAGCCCAGACCTGCGCTGTCGCCTTCCTTGATATCCGCCAGATTCAGCTCGATGCTGGCGTGGTCGCCGAACAACTCCCGACTCAGCTCCAGCGCCCGACTGGCGGTAGCGAAGGTCAGATCTCCATGAAGCGCGAACTTGCCGTCACCGAGATCCTCGAACTCGATCTTGCTCACTGGCCACCCGCAGCCGCGGTAGAGGCCTCCGCCGGGACATTCCCCGCCTTGGCCTCGAGTTCAGTGATCACGCCATCGATACCCTTGGCGCGAAATTCGCTCGCATACTGTTTGCGATAGTTGGCAACATAGGAAATGCCCTCGATGATGACATCGTAGGCTTTCCAGGAGCCATCCGTGAGCCGCATGCGGTAGTCCACCGGTGTTTCGACGCCAGTATCCAGCGTCACCCGGGTCTGGACGACCACCTTGCCCGACTCCAGATCGCCATCCACCGGCAGGACCGTCAATTCATCGCCGCGATAGTCGAGAATGCCATTGGCATAGGTCTTAACCAGAGAGCGGTACAGCGCGAGGATAAAACGATCTCGCTGTTCGTCATTGGCCTTGCGCCAGTACTTGCCCATCACCAGGCCACCGGTGTAACGACGGTCGAAACGTGGCAGCAAGATATTGTCGACGATCTGATAGAGCTGATCCGGGTTCGCCCGCAACTCCTCACGCCGGTCATTGACTGCAGCCAGCACTTCATTCGAAGCCTCGCGTATCACCTGGTCGGGGCCGATACTGGCCTGCGCGCTCGCCGGGAGCATCAGCATCCACACCAAAAGGCCAACGATCTTTCTGTCAATTCGCATGGTTATTCTCCGCCAGAATCTTCGCCCTGACTGAACAGGTACTTGCTGATCAACTGCTCGAGCACCAGCGCCGACTGGGTGAACTGGATCTCGTCGCTATCCTGAAAGAAGTCTTCCGATCCACCTGGCTCCAGCCCCACATACTGACCACCGAGTATCCCCTGCGTCAGTATGCTTGCGTCAGAATCATCCGGGATCTTGGAGAAGTCCGAATTGATCCGCATCCGCACTACGGCCTCGAGTTCATCACCGTCGAATTGCACTTCAGTCACCCGACCAATAGTCACGCCTGACATCGAAACGGGCGAGCGCTCCTTCAGCGTGCCAACGTTATCGAAGCGTGCCACCAGGGTGTAACCCTTGTCGCCTTCGTAGGAGTCGAAGTTGGTCACCCTGGTGGTCAGGAAAAACAGGGCCACAATGCCCATGAAAACGAACAGACCAGTACCGAACTCCACTGCGCGCGTTTGTCGCATGGTTTATACCTCTCCGAGAAGCACAGCGGTAAGCATGAAATTAAGGATAAGAACCGAAAGCGCCGTCAGCACAACGGTGCGCGTTGTGGCCCGGCTGACCCCTTCGGCAGTGGGGATCGAATTATAGCCTTCGAACACGGCCAGCAGACTGGCCGCAATGCCGAACACGAAACTCTTGAGCACGCCTGAGAGAACATCATCTTTGTAGTCCACCTGATCCCGCATGCTCGACCAGAATGAACCTTCATCGACACCCAACAGCACGACACCGATCAGCCAGGCGCCAAAGATACCCATCGCGCTAAAGATAGCAGCCAGCAACGGCATACTGATGATGCCGCCAAGGAAGCGCGGCACCACAACCCGTCTTACCGGATCCACCGCCATCATCTCCATGCCGGAGAGCTGGTCGGTGGCGCGCATCAAACCAATCTCCGAAGCCAGCGCGGTGCCTGCTCGCCCGGCAAACAAGAGTGCCGTGACCACCGGACCCAGTTCGCGAACCAATGCCAGCGCGGCAACGACGCCCAGCGACTCGGTAGCGCCGAAACGCTCCAGCGAGTTGTACCCCTGCAGCGCCAGAACCATCCCGACGAACAGGCCTGAAATGCCGATAATCGCCAGCGACAGGACGCCGCTGGCGTAGACCTGTCGAATGATCAGCGACGGACGCAACAAGGCCCGCGGGCAACCAGCCAGAATTCGCATCAGGAATAACTGGCTGGCGCCAAAAGTCTCCAGCCATTCCTGGACCGCGAAAACTACATCGGTGAGAACTCTGCGCACAATCCTGTTCCTGTTCCCGCTATTCCTGTTCCCGCGACAGCAGCTGCTCGCTGTAATCCGGCGCTGGATAGTGGAATGGCACCGGGCCGTCGGCCATGCCGTTCATGAATTGCATCACCACCGCCGAGCAATTCTCCTGCAGATCTTCTGGCGAACCCGAGGCAACGACCTTCCCATCCGACAATAGATAGGTTCTGTCTGCGATCGAGGAAATCTCCTCGACATCGTGACTTACCACAACACTGGTCAGGCCCAGCGCATCATTCATCCGTCGGATCAGGCGCACGATCACACCCATGGAAATCGGGTCAAGGCCAACGAACGGCTCGTCGTAGAGGATCAGATCCGGGTCCATCGCAATCGCTCTGGCCAGCGCGACTCGCCTTGCCATGCCGCCGGACAGTTCCGCTGGCATCATCTCCGCGGCGCCGCGCAAGCCGACAGCATGTAACTTGGTCAACACGATATGACGCACCAGTCGCTCCGGCAGACGGGTGTGTTCGCGCAACGGAAACGCCACATTCTCATAGACGTTGATGTCAGTCAGCAGGGCCCCGTTCTGGAACAGCATGCCAATGCGCTTGCGGGTGTCATAAAGCTCATTGCGACCCATTCTGCAGACGTCCCGACCATTCAGCAGGATGCTGCCCCGGTCCGGGAGGATCTGTCCGGTCATCAGCCTGAGCAAGGTGGTCTTGCCGGTGCCGCTGGGACCCATGATTGCCGTAACCCGACCGCGCGGGATGTCCAGATTCAGTCCGTCGAAAATCTTCCGATGGCCACGGGAATAATCAAGATCGCGAATGATCGCGATGTTCTCGTCCTGATCGACACGGCCACGACGGCCGGATTCCTTAGTAGATGCTTCTGCCACAGTACCTCCACAACCACCAGTGCCGCGAATAGCCTGAAATCGATAGGGAGGGGCCGGCAACTGGCCTGGCCGCGACCCCCCGGCTCGCAGCGGCAGCAAGTGCTGGCATCCTAGCACACGCGCTGCCGAATGCTGCAGCAATAACTCCGTCGAATCTCTCTGCCGCCTTCCCTCGCTGGTCAAAGTGGACTAAAATGGTCCACATTGATCGATCAGAGATGAACCGATGCTGCGAATGAGCAAGCTCACCGACTACGCGACCATGGTCCTGGCCGAATTGGCCCGCGGCGATGGCGCGCTGTTGACCGCTGCCGACATGGCCACCCGTACCGGACTCACCGCGACAACTGTGAGCAAACTGCTCAAGTCGCTCACCCGTGCCGGCCTGGTCAACTCCCAGCGCGGAGCCCAGGGAGGCTACGTGCTGGCCCGGCAGCCGGACGATATCTCGGCAGCTGAGGTGATCGTCGCACTGGAGGGCCCGGTGGCGATCACTGAATGCAGCACCGAGCATGGCAACTGCGACCTCGAGTCCGTGTGCCGGGTTGGAAGTGCCTGGCAGCGGATCAATCTCGCTATTTACCAGGCGCTGCAGAAAATCAGTCTGGCCGAACTGCTGCGTGGGCCTGACGAGACGCTGACATTTATTGACCTGCAGTCGGTAGGCGCTAGCCGCGGTTCGCCGCAAACCGCCATCCGCACCCGTTGAACAGAAGCCAGGGAATCATACGACCATGACGACGCGTTCACCTGAAGCCGAAGACTTTGTCGGTAACAAATACAAGCACGGTTTTGTCACTGACATCGATGCGGACACCTTGCCGCCCGGTCTTGATGAAGATGTGATCCGCCTGATTTCGCTCAGAAAGAAAGAACCGGCGTTCCTGCTCGAATGGCGACTGCAGGCTTACCGGCATTGGTTGACGATGAAGGAACCGCAGTGGGCTCATGTCAGGCACGAACCGATCGATTATCAGGCGATTTCCTACTACTCGGCACCAAAAAGCAAAAAAGACGGGCCGAAGAGCCTGGACGAAGTAGATCCGAAGCTGCTTGAAACATACGAGAAGCTGGGCATCCCACTGCACGAGCGGGCGATTCTCGCCGGCGTCGCTGTTGACGCTGTTTTCGACAGCGTGTCGGTAGCAACGACCTTCAAGGGAAAACTGGCGGATGCAGGCGTGATCTTTTGTTCCTTCTCCGAGGCAGTCAGTAATCACCCGGAATTGATTGAGCAATATCTCGGTACCGTGGTGCCGGCCGGTGACAATTTTTTCGCTGCACTCAATTCAGCAGTATTCACTGATGGTTCTTTTGTCTTCGTACCCAAGGGCGTGCGCTGCCCGATGGAACTGTCCACCTATTTCCGCATCAACGCAGCCAATACGGGTCAATTCGAGCGCACCCTGATCGTTGCCGAAGAAGGCAGTCATGTCAGCTACCTGGAAGGTTGCACCGCGCCGATGCGCGATGAGAACCAGCTGCACGCAGCCGTGGTGGAACTGGTTGCGCTGGATGATGCACAGATCAAGTACTCGACGGTGCAGAACTGGTATCCGGGAGATGAAAACGGCAAGGGCGGTATCTACAACTTCGTCACCAAGCGCGGCGATTGCCGTGGCCATCGCTCCAAGATTTCATGGACCCAGGTTGAGACGGGCTCAGCGATCACCTGGAAGTACCCGAGCTGCGTACTGCGTGGTGACGACTCGGTAGGCGAGTTCTATTCGGTCGCTGTGGCCAATAACTACCAGCAGGCGGATACCGGCACCAAGATGATCCATATCGGCCGCAACAGCCGCAGCACCATTGTCTCCAAGGGCATCTCCGCCGGCCACGCGCAGAACTCCTACCGTGGCCTGGTAAAGGTGCTGCCCGGTGCCGAAGGCGCACGCAATTACACCCAGTGCGACTCCCTGCTGATGGGCGATCGCTGCGGTGCGCATACCTTCCCGTACATCGAGGCCAGGGATCCAAGCGCCCATATCGAGCACGAGGCCACCACATCGAAGATCGGCGAGGACCAGCTGTTCTACTGCCTGCAGCGGGGCTTGTCGGAGGAAGATGCCGTCAACATGATCGTCAATGGTTTCTGCAAGGAAGTGTTCCGCGAGCTGCCGATGGAGTTTGCGGTCGAAGCGCAAAATCTGCTCAGCGTCAGCCTCGAAGGGGCCGTTGGTTAGTCAAGCCGCCAGTTCAGTTATCCGAGAGAATTATCCATGCTTAAAATCAGCAATCTACAGGCCACAGTCCACGGCAAGCAGATCCTCAAAGGTCTTGATCTCGACGTTGCGACCGGCCAGGTCCATGCGATCATGGGACCAAACGGATCTGGCAAAAGCACGCTGGCCAGCATTCTCGCAGGTCGGGATGGCTACGAAGTCACCGGCGGCTCGGTGCGCTACCAGGAAACGGATTTGCTTGAGCTGGCGCCGGAAGAACGGGCCAGAGAAGGCGTGTTTCTTGCATTTCAATACCCGGTCGAAATCCCCGGGGTGAACAACGCATATCTGCTGAAAGCCGCGCTCAACGCTCAGCGCAAGCATCGCGGCGAGCAGGAACTTGATGCGTTTGAGTTTCTGACCCTGATCAAGGACAAGATGCAGCTGATGCGGATGGATGAGAGCTTTCTCAATCGAGGCGTCAATGAGGGGTTTTCCGGCGGCGAGAAGAAACGTAACGAGATTCTGCAGATGGCTGTGCTCGAACCCAGACTGGCGATCCTTGACGAGACCGATTCGGGACTTGATATCGATGCGCTGAAAGTCGTTTCTGCAGGAGTTAACAGCCTGCGCAGCGCTGATCGTTCAATCATTCTGGTGACTCACTACCAGCGCCTGCTGGACTACATCGAACCCGATTTTGTCCATGTGCTGTCTGACGGACAGATCGTGCGCACCGGCGGCAAGGAACTTGCGCTGGAGCTTGAAACCCGCGGATACGACTGGACCCGGGAGGCCGCGAGCGCATGATTCGGACAGCCGAAATCGCTGGCAACGGGGTCGCGCTGTCTCCAGCCGAGTCCAGTTTGCGCGAAGCACTGGCGAAAACAATGGCGGCACGACCCGCCGCCAGCTCGCTGCGAGCGGCCGGGGCCGAGGCTTTTGCGGATACCGGTTTCCCGCAGCTTACTCAGGAGGCGTGGAAATACACCAGCCTGCGAAATCTGGCCAGGCGCACATTCCAGCCCAGCGGACCGGTATCTATGCCTGAGCCGGCAGCGGTGGCTGAGATGGCGATCGAAGGTCTGGCGGGTCCAAAACTGGTATTTGTCAACGGATGGTATGTGCCTGGTTTGTCTGATCCGCAGGCAGCGGATGGCCTCGAGTTGCACTCGCTGGGCGAAATGCTCACCGATCCAGCGGCAGAATTGCCGCAGACCCTGGCCACACTGACAGATTTGAAGCGGCATCCATTTGCTGCGCTCAATCAGGGAATGCTTGAACATGGTGTTGTGGTTCGGGCACGTGCCGGTTCCCAGCTAACTGAGCCGGTCTATCTGCTGTTTCTTTCGACACCGGCAGCCGAACCGCAAGCTTGTCACCCTCGCCTGCTGATCGAGACCGGGGCGAATGCATCCATGACCGTGCTCGAGCACTACGCCAGCCTCGGAAGCAATGAGAACCTGACCAATGTTGTGAGTGAACTGCATCTGGCTGTGGGCTCAAAGATCACCCATCACCGGATACAGGATGCGTCAAGCAGCGGCTTCCACATCGGCGGCCTGTTCGCCAGCGTCGGCCGTGACGCGAGGCTGGAGAGCCACAATATGTGCTTCGGCGGCGCGTTGACCCGAATCGACCTTGAGGTTGCGCTGGCCGAACCCGGCGCGGAGGTCGATTTGAACGGCCTGTATTGCCTGTCCGGCCGACAGCATGCCGACAACCACACCATCGTCGCTCATCAGGCACCCCGGACTCGCAGTGATCAGGACTATCGGGGCGTCATGGACGGACGTTCGCGTGCGGTCTTCAGTGGCAAGGCGATCGTCCATCAGGACGCGCAGAAAATCGAGGCGCACCAATCGAACAGCAACTTGCTGCTGTCAAAGCAGGCCGAGATCGACACCAAGCCGGAGCTTGAAATCTACGCCGATGACGTCAAGTGCAGCCATGGCGCAACGGTAGGGCAACTCGACCCCAGCGCCCTGTTCTATCTGCGCAGCCGTGGCATCGATCTCGAAACCGCGCGGGCCTTGCTGACTTATGCGTTTGCCGAGGCAGTTCTCGGTCGTATCGAACTCGAGCCTGTCAGAAAGCGGCTGGAAACAGCAGTCGCCGGCACCCTCCCCGAGCGCAGCCTGATCGAGGATTTGCTATGAGCAGCAGTATGAGCGCAACGACCCAAACGAGCCCGGCGAGGCTGGATGTCGCCGCTTTGCGAGATGATTTTCCCATCCTGCACCAGATGGTGAATGGCAAACCGCTTGCGTATCTCGACAATGCCGCGTCCTCGCAACGTCCGCGGCAGGTGACTGATGCAGTTACGCATTACGATCAGCACGATCACGCCAATATCCATCGCGGCGTTCATACCCTGAGCCAGCGCGCAACGGATGCATTCGAGGGCGCGCGCAAGCGGATTGCCGCATTCATCAACGCAGCCTCAGAACGCGAGATCATATTCACCCGCGGTACCACTGAAGCGATCAATCTGGTCGCGCAGTCATATGCGCGTCCGCGACTGGGCCCAGGTGACCAGATCCTGATCACCTGGATGGAGCATCATTCGAATATCGTTCCGTGGCAGATGGTTTGCGAACAGACCGGCGCCGAGTTGATCGTGGCGCCGATTGATGACCGTGGCCAGCTGCGCATGGACGAGTTCGAGCGCTTGCTGGGACCGCGTACACGACTGGTGGCTGCGGTGCATGTCTCCAACGCACTTGGCACAATCAATCCTGTCGAAGATATTGTGAAACTGGCCCACAGCCGTAATGTCCCGGTGCTGCTGGATGGCGCACAGGCGCTACCTCATGGGCGCGTTGATGTGCGCGCGCTCGGCTGCGATTTTTACGCATTCTCCGGACACAAGATGTACGGCCCCACCGGTATCGGCGCGCTCTACGGCAGAGAACAACTGCTGGAGGAGATGCCGCCGTGGCAGGGTGGCGGGGACATGATCCGCATGGTCCGCTTCGACCGCACTGAATACAACGATCTGCCGTGGAAATTCGAGGCTGGCACACCCAATATTTCTGGCGCCGTGGGCCTCGGTGCTGCAGTCGATTATCTCGAGTCAGTGGGTATGGATGCGATCGCTGCGCGGGAAGCAGAACTGCTCGAGTATGCCACTCAAAGCCTGTTGCAGGTGCCAGGCCTGCGTTTGATTGGCACTGCCGAGCACAAGGCTTCGCTGGTGTCCTTTGTGCTGGACGGAGTCCATCCGCACGACATCGGTACCATCGTCGACCACGACGGTATCGCGGTGCGCACCGGGCATCATTGCGCGATGCCGGTGATGGAGTTTTTCGGCATCCCGGCGACTGCGCGCGCGTCCTTCGCTCTGTACAACACTGAAGACGAAATCGACCGTCTGGCTGAGTCACTTTCTCGCGCGCGGGAGGTCTTCACCTGATGGACCTGAAGGATCTGTACAAGGATGTGATCGTCGACCACAATCGCGCGCCAAGAAATTTCCGTCAGATCGAGCCGCCGCGCAAAGATGCGGAGGGTTTCAACCCACTTTGCGGCGACAAGCTGCACGTCTATGTCAGCGTAAGCGAAAACAATCGCATCGAAGACATCAGCTTTGAAGGCTCGGGCTGCGCCATCTCGGTCGCATCGGCCTCGTTGATGACCGAGGCATTAAAAGGCAAGTCGGAAGACGAGGCGCTCGCGATGTTCGGGCGTATGCACGGCTTGCTGACCGGCGACAGCGAGGCCGCGGGCGATGCGACCGAGTTGGGCAAGCTCGCCGCATTATCCGGAGTTCGCGAATACCCCACCCGGGTCAAGTGCGCCAGCTTGTGCTGGCACACGATGAAGGCAGCGCTGGCCGGGACCCGCACGATCACTACAGAGTGAGATAGAGAGCACATCGATGTTTGGCAAGAATAGCGAACCTGTCCAGCTCTACCGGGACTGTCCGGCGGTGTTGATCCCTGCCGGGGATGAGGTCATCCTGCGCAAGGGTGCCAATGCGTTTATCACCCAGGCCCTGGGCGGCAGCTTCACCATCTTCCTTGACGGCAATCTGTTCCGCATCGACGGGCAACACGCGGACGCTCTCGGGAAAGACCCGGTGGAACCACCGACATTGCCGCCCGAAGCGTCACAAGACGATGTAGAGAAGCTTGTCTGGGAGCAGATGCGGACCTGTTTCGACCCGGAAATCCCGGTCAATATCGTCGATCTGGGCTTGATATATCGCTGCCAGCTGCGGACCAGCCATGACGGCTGGCGGGTTGATGTGGTCATGACTCTGACCGCTCCTGGCTGCGGCATGGGAGATATCCTGGTTCATGATGTGCGCAGCAAAATTGAGATCATTCCTTCGGTTGAACGAGCCGATGTTGACCTGGTGTTCGACCCACCCTGGAATCAGGACATGATGTCCGACGCGGCCCGCCTCCAGACCGGAATGATGTAGACAGCGGAGAAAGCAGCGTGAGTGATCTTGAATGGCTGGATGTCGCGGCTGAAGGAAGCATCAGCAACGGCTCGTATGCGGTGCTGGAATCTGATGATTTCCTGATTGCTGTGTTCAACATCGATGGTGAATTGCTGGCAATCGAAGATGTTTGCACCCATGACGGCGCCGAGCTGACCGGCGGACCTCTGGATGGTTGCGAACTGATCTGTCCACGCCATGGCGCACGCTTTTGCCTGCGCACCGGCAAGGCATTGTCGGCGCCTGCCTATGAGGATATCTCCACCTACAAGGTGCGGACGCATGACGGACGCATCCAGGTCGGCGTGTCTGCATGAAGATACGGGCGCTCTGCCTGATCACGCTGTTCGGACTCGCGCTCCCTGCGATCGCGTCTGCCGATGGTCCAGGCAATTTGCCTGCACCGACAGATGAGGCACGGACGGAGATCGAATTCCTGTTGCGCTACGTGGAACAGTCGGACTGCATTTTCATCCGCAACGGCAAAGAACATCAGGGCCCGGCGGCCGCCAGTCATATGCGCCGCAAGTTCGAGCATTTTCTCGCCGAGGACGAAGTACAAACGGCAGAGGATTTTATCCGTCTGGCCGGGACCCGTAGCATGCTCAGCGGCCGCCCCTATCGGATTCGCCAGGAAAATGGCGTCGAAATAGACACGTCTGTCTGGCTTCAGTCTGCGCTGAACGGGTATCGTCTCGAGGCTGCTCTTGCAGCTGATCGTGAGGCAGTTAGTGCGGCAGGCCTCGATGCAGACCTTGATGCCGGCGAAGACCTGTCGCTGGGGAATCACCAGTGACGCGCCGGATTCATCAGCTGATATCCCGTTGGCCGATATCCCATTGGCTGATTTTGAGCATCGCCTGGACCGGCATTAGCGCCTGTGTAAGCCCTCATCTGGCGCCGCAACCGCGCCTGCAGACCTATGGCCATACTATGCAGTTGCAGCCAGCAGCCATCGCTGACCCGGCGCTGCGGGTCATGACGGTCAACCTTGCTCACGCGCGCGGGACCGGGCTGCATCAGGCATTGCAGAACGAAGAACGTGCGCGCGCGAACCTCGATGCCGTACGTGCGGTTATCCAGCGCGAAGCGCCCCAGGTCGTAGCGCTGCAGGAAGCTGACGCGTCGTCTGCATGGAGCGGCGCTTTTGATCACGTGGATTACCTGGCAGAGACCTCTGGCTTTGCGTCGGGTCTGCTGTCCATCCATGCTGAAGGCGGTGGCCAGACATACGGCACCGCACTGCTGACCCAGCTGCCTGTGGTCGATAAGCGCGCCTATACGTTCGCGCCGGCTGTGGCAACGTTTCCCAAGGGTTTCAGCTTGCTGACGGTGCGCTGGCCTGCCGAGGACGAACTCGTGGATCTGGTATCGCTGCATCTCGAGCCGCTGCGCACCAAAGTGCGTCAAGAGCAGGCCCGACAACTAATCGCGGCGCTGGCCGATCGCGGCAGGCCGCTGATCATCATGGGTGATTTTAATACCGAATGGGACCACAGAGATGGGGTGCTCGACAGTATTATCAGGGATCTGGATCTGCAGACCTTCCGCCAGCAGGCCGAGGATCTGGCAACCTATCCCAGATTCGGACGACGCCTGGACTGGATCCTCGCGTCACAGCACTTTGAGTTTGCTGGATTCAGCGTGTTGCCGGACCGCCTGTCAGACCATCGTGCTGTCATGGCCTTGCTGCGGCCACGACCGGAAGCACCAATGGCAGACGATCGTGACGTGGCCAGCATAGTCAACCTGAGGCCGGACCATTGATCCGCCTGACCTTGCTCCGCCATGCGAAATCCAGCTGGGACGACGCCGGCCTGGACGACTTCGATCGGCCATTGAATCCGCGTGGACGACGCGACGCACCGGAGATGGGGCGGCGTCTGCGCGCAAGCGAACAGGTACCCGATCTGCTGATCACCAGTCCCGCCATGCGTGCGCTGACAACCGCGCGCATGGCGGGACGCGAAATGGGATTTCCAGAGCAGCGGATCATCATGGAACCATCGCTATATCACGCCAGCGCCAGCGGCTTGTTCTCTATCCTTGCATCGCTGGAGACCCGGGCCCGGCACGTGATGCTGGTTGGACACAATCCGGGACTCACCGACTTCGCGGTTCATCTCAGCGATGTGCGCATAGACAACCTGCCTACCGCTAGCCTGTTCTGCTGCGATCTGGAGTTGAGCGACCTGAGTGAGATCGCGCCCGGAACCGGTCACTTCGTGTATTACGATTTCCCCAAGAACACGCGGGGCTCCTTCCTGACCGCTGCGGACTTCCAGACCGGCCGTTAGCCCGGTGGACCGAACAAGGACCCCGACATCAAGCACGTTGCACAGGAGCGCAAGATGCCCACAGACCGCAAGGCTGACACTGCTGTCGCCATCCATCCGCTGATCGCCGGCCGCTGGAGCCCAAGAGCCATCGATCCCGATAAGCCGGTCAATCGCGAGCAGATTACCGCTGTTCTGGAAGCCGGGCGCTGGGCACCGTCATGTTTTGGCGACGAGCCGTGGCGATTTCTGGTGTTCGACCAGGCCACCGACAGCCATGGCTGGGATCAGGCATTCGAGTGTCTTGCAGAAGGCAACCAGGCCTGGGTCAAAAACGCACCGCTGCTGATAGCGGCCGTTGCGGGCAGCCGCTTTGGTTTCAACAGCAAACCCAATCGCTGGGCGCAATACGATACCGGTGCCGCCAGCGAGAACCTGTGTCTGCAAGCCTCGGCGCTCGGCCTGGTAGCGCATCAGATGGGGGGCTTCGACGGCAAACGTCTGGCGGAGCGTTTTGACATCCCTGAGGAATACACGCCGATGGCGATGATTGCGATCGGTCACCCTGGTGATCCTGCAGACTTACCCGAAGCCTTGCGCGAGAAGGAACAGGCTCCGCGCCAGCGCCAGCCATTGGACGAGATCGCTTTCTCCGGCCGCTGGTCTGAAAGCTACAAGCCCTGATAGCGGACATCGAACCGATTTGGTCGCGAGGATGACTCAAGCGTAAACCCCGCCTCCCTGCGCCTCGCCGGACGAGCGCAGGCTTGGAACGGCAACTGCACATTCCCTGCAGGGATATCGAGTCGACAATCCCCCCTTTGTGACGGTAAGCTCGGTGCCGTTACGGCGAGTTTGGGTCGCATTCCGTAGTCGCCAGCATGAGTGGCCAATATAGACACGGTTGACTCGGGCCGGCCCGAAACGCAAGTCGTTACCGGGTAACTTCGCCTCCCACACCCGCAGCTATGCAACGATCAGGGGAACCGTCCTAATGTCGAACGGCCTGCGACGTCTTCTTCCACGCAGCGCCTTCTCGCTTGTTATCTGGGGACTTGTTCTCGGCATTCTGGTCGGTCTGTTCGTCGGCGAACCGGCCGGAAGACTCAGTTTCTTTGGCGATGCCTACGTGCGCCTGCTGCAGATGACGGTAGTGCCCTACGTGCTGGTCTCACTGATCGGCGGGCTGGGTCAACTGCAGCCAGAGCATGCGCGCCGACTTGCGTATGTCGGCGGTAGCCTGGTGCTGTTCCTCTGGGGCCTGACACTGATCGGTCTGGTCGCCTTGCCGTTGGCCTATCCCGACTGGGAGACGGGCCGGTTCTTTAGTGCCACGCTGGTGGCACACAAACCCGAGTTCGACCCGCTGCTACTCTATATCCCGGCCAATCCATTCTATTCGCTGGCGAATACCATCCTGCCGGCGGTGGTTGTATTCAGCATTCTGGCCGGCGTCGCCCTGATCATGGTCCCGAACAAGGCCGGCCTGTTGAACGGTCTGAACAACCTGACCCAAACCCTGATGCGGATGACTGGCTGGGTAGTCAAACTCACGCCTCTGGGAATCTTCGCGATTTCGGCAAGCGCCGCCGGCACCCTGCGCCCGGAAGCACTCGGCAAGCTACAGGTCTATCTGTGGGTGTATTTTCTGGCCTGGCTGATATTCACGTTTCTGCTGCTGCCGATGCTCGTGGCCCGCGCAACGCCGCTCTCATTCGGTGACGTGTTGCGACGGGCTCGTACCGCGATGGTGACGGCTATCGCCACCGGAAGCGTGCTGGTGGTGCTACCGATGATCGCGGAAGCGTGCAAGGAATTGTTACAGGAGCGTGGTCTGGACCAGACGGACGCCCGGTCCACAGTAGATGTGCTGGTGCCGACAGCCTACAGTTTCCCCAGCGTGGGAACGCTGTTGGGGCTGGGTTTCATCCTGTTTGCTGCCTGGTATGCAGGCTCCCCGCTTGCGGCAGATCAATATCCCGGGTTCCTGGTCATGGGTATGCTGTCAGCATTTGGCCAGATGGCGGTCGCCCTGCCCTTTCTGCTCGATCTGTTTCGCCTTCCGGCAGATCTGTTCCAGCTATTTCTGCTGGGGAGCGTTATCACCGGCAGACTCGCCACCGGTCTCGCCGCCATGCATGGTGTAGTCATTAGCCTGCTGGGCGCAGCGGCCATCATGGGCGTATTGCGCTGGCGCAAGCTATTGCAGGTCGCAGCCGCCGGAATCGCATTGATGTTCGTCAGTCAGGCCTTGCTAGGGGTACTTCTCAAGACGCTGATCCCCTATGAATACAAAGGCGAGGATCAATTCGTCTCGATGCGCATCGAGACGGCCACAGTATCTGCCGTTGAACACGACACCGACTCGCCGCCAGTGCTGGAACCCGGGGACCGCGACCGTGACCGCCTCGGGGTGATCCAGCAGCGGGGAAGCCTGCGGGTTGCCTACTCTGCGGACCGCCTGCCGTTTGCCTATCGAAACAAATATGGCGAAGCCGTCGGCTTCGATATGCAGCTGGTGCATGCCATGGCACACGCCATGCAGCTGAAACTGGAAGTCATCCGGATCAAGCGCGAAGACATGGCCGATGCGCTGCGCAGCGGCACAGCCGATCTGATCGTCGGTGGCCTGGCTATCACCCCACGGCGAGCCGAAGCGATCGCATTCTCAAATCCCTACAGCAACCACAACATTGGCTTTCTGGTCAGGGACCATGACCGCAGCCAGTTTGGCAGCCTGGCTAAACTGCGCAGAATCGAGAATCTTCAGATCGCCATCCCACGAAGCAAATATTTCGAGGGCTCGATCAGCGAGTGGCTGCCAAACGCCACCCTGGTGCCAGTAGATACCCCGCGACAATTTCTGCGCGACGAGTTCCCGGGAGTCGCCGGGATGCTGTTCTCGGCAGAAGCCGGTAGTGCATGGACGCTGGTCTATCCAAGTTTTTCAATAGCGATTCCGGGCGATCTTTCCGTTCGTATCCCCATCGCATTCGGTCTGCCCCAGGGTCAGCCCGACTGGCTGAATTTCGTCAACAGCTGGATTGCGCTGGCCGATGCCTCAGGCACTGTTGACAACGCTTTCGACCGCTGGATCCTGGGTCAGCAGGCGGGTACCGAGACGCCGAGATGGTCTATCATGCGAAATGTTCTGGGCTGGGGCAGCGATGATCAACTGGAAACACGCCGAATCACTCCAGACGGCGCGGCGTCGGCCGAGGCTAAGGATGCCCGCGATGCCACACCAGACAAAACGAATTCCCTGCCAAAGGAGTAGACGCAATGAAATATGCCGGCCGCGGATGGATCTTGTGGCGACCTGACCCGAGTCTGGTCAAGCAGGAGCGTTATGAGATTGACCGCTTGCTGGAGGCGGCGCCTGAGCATGCATACCAGGTTGAAGTCGTAAATCCGGACGAGCTCGAATTGCTGGTGAATTCTGAAAAGAAGGATGGCATCTACATCAACGGCGAGGAAGCTCCTCTGCCGGATTTCGTGATCCCGAGAATGGGATCCACCAGCGACTATTTCTCGCTTGCGGCCCTGCGTCAGCTCGAGAATCTGGGCGTCTATTGCCTGAATAATGCAACTGCGGTGACGCTGGCGCAGGACAAATTGCTGCATTTGCAGGTGCTGGCCCGAGCCGGGGCGGCGGTACCCAAGACCTTGCTGATAAGGTTCCCGGTCGATGCCGATCTTGTAGACAGGGAAATCGGTTTCCCGGTGGTTGTCAAAACGCTCATCGGCACTCAAGGCAGCGGCGTCCACCTTTGTGATGACCGGCAGAGCCTGACCGACCTGCTGCAATTCGTCGAAGCCAACAACCCGGATGCCCAACTCGTGCTCCAGCAGTTTCTGGCCGAGAGTCGCGGCCGGGATGTGCGCGTATTGTCGGTTGGCGGACACATCGTCGCGGCGATGGAGCGGATAGCGAAAACCGGCTTCAAATCGAACTACTCGCTGGGCGGCGAAGCCCGCCGTTTCGAATACGGCCCACGCAACGAGCTCTCGGTGGCAGAAGTTATGCGGAACCTGGACATGGACATAGCGGGACTCGACTTCCTCTATGATGAAGAGGTCGGCTTTCGTATCTGCGAGGTCAATTCCTCGCCTGGATTCGAGGGTCTCGAAGCGACCTGCGGGGTCGATGTCCCGGCGTTCATCTACCAGTATCTCGATGTCAAGTTCCGGATATCATCCAAGGCCAAGGCGCGGATGTTGGATCAGCTGAACAAGCCGGCCAGGAAAAAGAAGAAGGGTTCGCAACGAAAGCGTTAGCCGCGCCTGTCCGCCAATGGCTGCGAGTCTGACCCTGTCAGCAGCGGATTATGCTGCGATAATCCGATCCGATGAAACGCGGTGCGGGCCGTGCCCTCAGCATTCGATAACATTGACCGCCAGCCCGCCCTGCGACGTTTCCTTGTACACATGTGACATGTCATGGCCGGTCTGACGCATGGTCTCGATCACCTGATCCAGACTGACTTTGTGTTTGCCATCACCGCGTTGCGCCATGCGTGCGGCATTGACCGCCTTCACCGCTCCCATAGCATTTCGCTCGATACACGGGATTTGTACCAGACCCGCGATCGGGTCACAGGTCAGACCGAGGTTGTGCTCCATGCCGATCTCGGCTGCGTTTTCGATCTGGCCATTGCTGCCGCCCATGGCTGATACCAGACCGCCGGCTGCCATCGAACAGGCCACCCCGACTTCTCCCTGACATCCCATTTCCGCACCCGAGATTGACGCGTTTTTCTTGTACAGGATGCCGATGGCGCCCGCGGTCAGAAGAAACCGCAGAATCCCCGCTTCGTCCGCACCGGTAACAAACCGACGGTAGTAGTGCAGTACCGCCGGGATGATGCCCGCAGCGCCGTTGGTGGGCGCGGTAACAACCTGCCCGCCCGCGGCATTCTCCTCGTTGACTGCCAGCGCGTAGGCGTTGACCCAGTCCATGAAATCACCCGCAGCACCGTCGCCGCACAGCTCTTTGTACATCTGTGGTGCACGTCGCCGGACCTTCAGCACGCCAGGCAGAATGCCTTCGGCCTCAAAGCCCCGGCGCACACACCGGCGCATGACTTCCCATATCATCAACAGTCGTGCGCGGGTCTCGTCTTTTGGTCGCCACGCGGTTTCATTGCGCAACACCAGTTTGTGAACTGACAAGTGTTGTGCCTCGCAAATCGCCAACATCTCGCTGGCAGATTCATAGGGATAAGGCACGGCGACAGTATCCCCTGCGCCCTCTTGTTCACCGGCGCGCAGGATGGCACCGCCACCGATCGAATAGACCTCTTCTGAACTTAGCACCGCGCCGCGCTGATCCAGCGCAGTGAAACGCATACCGTTAGGGTGCTGTGCCAGGAACTGATCGCGATGGAACAACAGATCCAGCGGTTCGTCAAAATCTATCTCGTGGTCACCACCGAGTCTCATCCGCCCCTCGCCGCGAATCCGGCTGAGCCGTTGCTGTACCCGAGCGCCATCAAAGTCATCCGGCTCCTCTCCCTCCAGCCCCGCCAGCACCGCCATATCAGTGCAATGACCTTTGCCGGTCAGGGCCAGTGAACCGTATAGCTGGACACCGACCCGGCTCACCTGGGTCAGGATTCCCTCGCGACGCAGATGCGCTGCGAACTGACTCGCGGCCCGCATCGGACCCATGGTGTGAGAACTGGATGGCCCCACGCCCACCTTGAAAATGTCAAACACGCTTATCGACATCTGGGAAACCTCTGGTCCGTTGCGGAACTCGATCTCTGCTGGTGAAATACAGGATCACTGCGTCGCGCATCGTTGCAGCGACGCATCAAGCGAGGAGACCGGCGATCCCGAAAGCCTGAAAACCGCTTATGACTATCCTGGCCGCCTGAGACAGCCGGCGTGACCCGATCCCTGACGCTAGCCGTCATCCAGGGTCAGCAAACTGGCGTTACCACCGACTGCAGCAGTATTCACCGTCAAGGTGCGCTCGGTGGCAAAGCGGTGCAAATAGCCCGGGCCGCCGGCCTTCGGGCCTGTGCCCGACAATCCACGGCCACCAAAAGGCTGCACACCTACCGCGGCCCCGATCATATTGCGATTAACGTAGGCATTGCCGACCCGTATCCGGCTGGCGATGTCCATTGCCTGAGAGTCTATGCGGCTGTGGATACCCAGGGTCAGGCCATAGCCGGTGGCGTTGATCTGCTCGATGACCCGATCGAGATCCCGCGCACGGTAACGGATCACATGCAGGACCGGCCCGAATACTTCGCGCGGCAGTTGATCGAGGCTGTCGATCTCTACCGCCATCGGGGCAAAGAAGCACCCGTTTTCTGTCTCCGGACTCAGCTCGCACTGATAGATCAATCGACCTTCACTGACAATGCGCTTCTGGTGCTGCTGCAGAATCTGCAGTGCGTCGCTGTCAATGACCGGCCCTACGTCAGTACGAATCAAGGCCGGGTCACCGACCCGCTGCAATGCCATATAGCCTTTGAGCAACTCTATCGTGCGCTCGGCGATATCTTCCTGCAGAAACAGCGTGCGCAACGCGGAGCATCTCTGACCGGCGCTGTTGAAAGCTGAATACACCGCATCGACCACGACTTGCTCGGGCAGCGCCGAACTGTCGACAAGCATCGCGTTTTGGCCACCGGTCTCCGCAATCAATGCGGCGATCGGGCCGCTCCGGGCAGCCAATTGCCGATTGATGATCTGCGCCGTCTCAGTCGAGCCGGTAAACGCCACCCCGGCGATCCGCGGATCGGGCAGTATCGGAGCCGCCACCTCAGGTCCGAGACCCGGCAGGAAATTGAGAACTTCTACAGGGATACCGGCCTCATGCAACAACTGCACCGCGCGGAATGCAACCAGCGACGTTTGTTCCGCAGGTTTCGCGATGACCGAATTACCTGCTGCCAGCGCCGCGGCCACCTGCCCGGCAAAAATTGCCAATGGGAAATTCCACGGACTGACGCAGAAGAACACGCCGCGACCATGCAGGGATAACTCGTTTCGCTCCCCGGTAGGACCCGGCATCAGCTGCGGCACACCGAAGTCTTGCTCGGCTCGTGCTGCGTAATAACGCAGGAAATCTACCGCTTCGCGCAACTCAGCCAGGCTGTCTGGGATGCTCTTGCCTGCCTCGCGTATGCACAGAGCCATCAGCTCCGGGCCGTGAGATTCAAACAGATCGGCCGCCCTGCGCAGGATGTTGCCCCGTGCGCTTGCGGGTGTCGCATCCCAGGCTGGATAGGCCCGGGCCGCAACCTCAACAGCACTTTGCGCCGCGGCCTGATCGGCGAATCTTACCGAACCGAGAACCCGACGCGTATCGGCGGGATCCACAGAGTCTGTTTCCTCCCCTCCGAGCAACTTGCCTGCGACCAGCGGTGCGGCGCTCAGGCGTGATGACAGCGCTTGCTTCATCGCCTCGCCCAGCGCGTCGAGCTGGATCGGGTCGTCAAGCAACATGCCGCGTGAATTCTTCCGTTCGGCGCCAAAAATATCGGCAGGCCGAGGTATGCGCGGGTGACGTATAGACTTCAGCGCCGCGACGGTATCGACCGGATCGGCCACGATGGCATCGATCGGCGCGGCCTCGTCGACGATGCGATTGACGAAAGAGGTGTTGGATCCGTTTTCCAGCAGGCGGCGCACCAGATACGGCAGCAGGTCCTCGTGATTGCCTACTGGCGCATAGACACGACACGGCAGGTTCATCTTGTCTTCGCCGATGACCTCGTCGTAGAGCTCCTCGCCCATGCCGTGCAGGCGCTGAAACTCGAATCCCCCCTGGTCGCCGGCGAGGTGCACGATGCTCGCCAGGGTCTGCGCATTGTGGGTAGCGAACTGGCAATAGATCAACGGACGCGCCGCCAGCAATTCCCTGGCGCAAGCCAGATAACACACGTCTGAATTCGGCTTGTGGGTGAACACCGGATAGTCATCCAGGCCCTGTTCCTGGGCCCGCTTGATCTCAGCGTCCCAGTAAGCGCCTTTAACCACCCGCACCTCGATGGTTCGGCCCACGTCCTGCGTCAGGGCCACAAGCCAGCGGACCAGGTCCAGCGCGCGCTTCTGATAGGTCTGTATCGCCAGACCAAATCCCGACCAGCCCTCCAGCTGTGGGTCGCGATAAACCGATTCGAACAGCTCCAGCGACAAGGCCAGACGATCCATCTCTTCGGCATCAACAGTCAACCCGATGCCGACCCGCTTCGACAACAAGGCAAGTTCCAGCAGCATCGGTCGCAATTCGGCAATCACGTCTTCCCGATGAGCGTGCGAATAACGTGGATAAAGAGCAGAGAGTTTTACCGAGATACTCGGCGCGGAATAGACTGAAGAAGCATTGAAGCCTGTTTTCCCGATCGCTTCGATACCTTTGCAATAGGCATCGAAATACGCCCGCGAGTCGTCCATCGTGAGCGCCGCTTCACCGAGCATGTCAAAGGTGTAGCGATAATTTGCGTTGTCACCGCTCTGGGAACGCTTGAGGGCTTCCGCGATAGTCCGCCCCATGACGAATTGATGCCCCATGATCTTCATCGCCTGCCGCATCGCGCCGCGGATCACCGGCTCGCCGGCACGTGCCACCAGTCGTTTCATGAAACGACTCGGGTGCTCCACGGCATCTTCATCCAGACGGATAATGCGTCCGGTCAGCATCAGTCCCCAGGTGGAAGCGTTGACGAATGCCGATTCGCTGGTGCCAAGATGTTCGCGCCAGTTTCCGGCGAGCAGTTTGTCCGCTATCAGCTTGTCGGCTGTCTCCTTGTCCGGCACTCGCAGCAACGCCTCCGCGAGGCACATCAACACGACGCCCTCCTGCGAGGACAGATCGTACTGATTCATAAACGCATCGAGTCCGCCGGCCTTACCCCGATTGGCGCGCACAGCCTGTACCAGGCGCGTCGCAGTTTCGCGGACAGCGGCCTTTTCTGCCGGCTCCATGGTCGCAATGGGCAATAGCTCGCGCACCACCGCTTCCTCATCGGCGAGATAGCGAAGATTCAGCTGCCGGGCCAGTGACGGTTCCGGCAGGGCGTCAGGAGCATGGATCATCGGTGAACTGTTTGCCGCGGCGGATGTGGTGGCGTCCAAGGCTTGAATCCTCCTGGGGAAGCAGTTGTCCTGTGGTCCGGACCCCGGCACAGGCAAGCTCGAGCTTGGTCCAGGAATTATATGGGATGCGGCGTTCTGCCGCATCGTTCTGCCGCATCGATAGCACGCAAATTCTATGCCTGCGCGAGGCCTTGCCGAGTCTGGTAGTCGCGCAGGATGTGCGCATGGTCGAATACCAGCCCGGGCAGCGATTTCAATGAAAACCATCGGGCCTCGGCAGCGTCGTCACCGGCAAGCGGTATGCCGTCGGATTGCGCAATGAAAACTATGCTCGCCGTGTGTCCCCGCGGGTCCCGGGCGGGATCAGAGTAAACCCCGAGCAGGTTCAGCCCGCTCACCACCAGCCCGGTCTCTTCCAGCACCTCGCGTCGTGCCGCACTTTCGACTGTCTCGCCGACATCGACGAATCCTCCAGGCAGCGCCCAGCCCAAAGGCGGATTGGCCCGCTTTACGAGCACCACAGACGCGTCACCCGCCATTGTGCTTTCGATCACAACATCGACCGTCAACAACGGTGTCTGCGGTCTGGCCAACTCAGCTGTCCCGCCGGCGGGTGAATTGTACGATCCGGCGCCGTTCCCGCTTGTCTGGCCTGGCGTCCGGACCGCTTTTTATGCTGCGCTGCAATGCCCGCTCTTCCCGGATTCGCTCGCGCGCCTGGACACTGTCCTCGTGTTCCCGATACATCGCCGCCGCCGCGCTCGCCGGTCCACGCTGCCGCTGCAGCGAAAGCACCGTCACGGTAAAACAATACGGTCCTTTGGTAATGCTGACTTCATCACCCGGCTTGATGGTGCGCGAAGGCCTGACACGCTGCTGATTGAGGTGCACCGTGCCCCCCTGCACTGCCGTTTGCGCGAGGCTGCGCGTCTTGAAGAAGCGCGCTGCCCACAACCACTTATCGAGGCGCATTTCCGACTCTTTCTTGCTCATGCTGCGCTGCTGTATCGACCTTGCGAGAGCCCTGTCCGGATATGAGTCTAACCTAACACTGACTGCTATAATCCGGCCTCCTTTCCTGGAGCATCCGAACATGAATCAGGCTTTCCTGGAGTCCCTGGCCAACGAAACCGATGCGTTACGGGACGCAGGCCTGTACAAGGCCGAACGCATCATCACTACACCACAGGATGCAGCGATCCGGGTGACCGGCGGCGCCGATAGCGAGCGCGAAGTGATAAATCTTTGCGCCAACAACTATCTTGGCCTGGCCAATCATCCGGCTCTGATCGAAGCGGCACACTCGGCCCTGGATCAATACGGTTACGGGATGGCCTCGGTGCGCTTTATTTGCGGTACGCAGACAGTGCACAAACAGCTCGAGGAACGCATCAGCAGTTTCCTCGGCACCGAAGACACTATTCTGTATTCATCCTGCTTCGACGCGAACGGCGGCTTGTTCGAGACCATCCTTGGTGAACAGGATGCAGTCATCAGCGACGAACTCAATCATGCAAGCATTATCGATGGTATCCGGCTGAGCAAGGCTCGCCGCCTGCGCTACCGGCACAGCGATATGGATGATCTCGCCCAGCAGCTGAGAGACGCCGCTGATTGCCGGGCGCGGCTGATCGCGACCGATGGCGTCTTTTCCATGGACGGTACCATCGCGGATCTGACTCGAATCTGCGAACTTGCGAAAGAGCACGATGCGATGGTCATGATCGATGACTGCCATGCCACTGGATTCCTCGGCCAGGGCGGTCGGGGCACGCATGAGCATTGCGGTGTGCTCGGGCGCATCGACATCATCACCGGCACCCTTGGCAAGGCGCTGGGCGGGGCTTCCGGCGGCTATATTTCCGGAAGGCGGGAGATCGTCGCCTGGTTGCGGCAACGATCGCGGCCGTATCTGTTCTCGAATACGCTGGCTCCGGTGATCGCCGCCACATCCTTGCGCGTGCTGGATATGCTGGAAGACGGCGCCGAATTGCGCCAGCGCCTGTGGGACAACACGCGCTACTTCCGGGATCAGATGGAGGCCCTGGGTTTCGACCTGTTGCCCGGCAGTCATCCCATCATCCCGGTGATGCTCGGCGATGCCAAACTGGCCACGGCGATGGCTGACCGGCTACTGCAGGAAGGCGTATATGTGATCGGATTTTCCTTTCCGGTGGTTCCGCAAGGAAAGGCCCGGATCCGCACCCAGATGTCTGCGGGACTCGGACGAGACCACCTGGATCAGGCGCTGGCCGCATTCGCCAGCGTCGGTCGGGAATTGAACGTGATCTGAGCGTTTCAGGAGGCTGCCAACATGCGTGCTCTGGTCAAAGAGAAAGCTGCCCCCGGTATCTGGTTACGGGAAATCCCGGAACCCGCTCCGGGACCCAATGATGTCCTGATCCGGGTTCGCAAGACCGCTATTTGCGGCACAGATATCCATATATTCAACTGGGACGAATGGGCCGCACAAACCATTCCGGTACCGATGGCCGTGGGACATGAATTCTCCGGTGTGATCGAAGCCATGGGTAGTGAGGTACGCGGACTGGCGCCCGGAGACCGGGTATCCGGCGAAGGACACATCACCTGCGGGCATTGCCGCAATTGTCGGGCCGGACGCCGCCATTTGTGCATGAATACTCGCGGCGTGGGCGTCAATCGTCAGGGCTGCTTTGCCGATCTGCTTGTGATCCCGGCGAGCAATGTGTTCAAACTTCCCGATGCGGTGAGCGACGATATTGCTTCGATTCTCGATCCCCTGGGCAACGCGACACATACCGCATTGTCATTTGACCTGGTCGGCGAAGACGTATTGATCACCGGTGCCGGCCCGATCGGCATCATGGCCGTCGCCATCTGCCGCCATGTTGGCGCCCGCCATGTCGTGATCACGGATATCAACGATTATCGGCTTGGCCTCGCGGAGAAGATGGGCGCCAGTCGCATCGTCAATGTTTCCAGGCAATCCATCGACGAGGTCATGCAGGATCTTGAGATGGAGGAAGGATTCGATGTGGGTCTTGAGATGTCAGGCAACCCTGGCGCATTGCGCGATATGCTGCGAACAATGCACCACGGCGGCAAAGTCGCCTTGCTGGGAATACCGCCCGGAGATACCGCCGTCGACTGGACCCAGGTCATCTTCAAGGGCCTGACCATCAAGGGCGTCTACGGCCGGGAGATGTTCGAGACCTGGTACAAGATGGCCAGCATGTTGCAGAGTGGGCTGGACGTGAGTCCGGTGATCACCCATCACTTCGGCATCGAAGAGTTTCAGCAGGGATTCGACATCATGAATTCAGGCAAATCGGGCAAGGTCATTCTGGACTGGCGCAATTAAGGCAACGCTAACGAAGTTCGCACAGGCAGTGGTAATAGATATCCCGCGGGTCCTGCAGGCCGAGCAAGCCGTCCATTTCGCGATCGAGCCCGGAAAACAGCCGCGCCATCCAGCCTGAGGTCCGCTGGCCTGGGCGCCAATCTGTGATCCCGGCGATATTGCCCAGAAACCGCAACGCCAGGGTCTCCTCGAGGCTAAGATCCTGCTCCATGAAGTTGATCCGGTAATCCTCGCCAAAACCTGCGCGTTCGGCCGCCGCGGCCACCGTTTCCCTCAGGTCGCCCAGTTGGTCGATCAAACCCAGTCGTTGTGCATCCTGTCCGGTCCAGACCCGGCCGCCAGCGACTGCTTCGATATCGCCAGATGACAAGCCGCGCGCCTCTGCAACCTGTTGCACGAAGCGCTGGTAACTGCTGTCCACCGAGAGCTGCAAAATCTCCGCCGCCTCGGGCGACAGACTGCGCAACGGGCTGAAATCACCGCTATAGCGCGTCGTTCCGACGCCATCTATCCGGACGCCGAGCCGGGCCAGCGCCCGATCTGCTGTCGGCAACATGGCAGTGACGCCGATGGATCCGGTCAGAGTGTCCGGGCGCGCCCAGATCTCGTCGGTGCCGATGGCCAGCAGATAGGCGCCGGAGGTCGCGATATCGCCCATTGATGCAAACACCGGCTTGCCCGATTCGCGTAACTGCCGGAGTTCCTCATAGATAAGATCTGATGCGAACTGACTGCCGCCGCCGGAGTCCAGGCGTAGCACCACGGCGCCGACCTGATCCCTGTCTCTGGCCTGACGAATAAGCTGGATAAAGGTCTCGGCGCCTACCGCTCCGGGCGCCTGCTCACCGGGCAGGATGTTGCCACTGGCGACAATCACCGCCACTTCGTTTTGCTGGCGCGGTTCCCTGGACTGGTCCAGGGCAGTCAGATACGACACATGATCGATCTGACTAAAACTGCCGCTGTCCGGATCCTTACCCACAATCCCGATCAGGCGCTGCTCCATCTCGGGCAGCGTCAGTAGTTCGTCCACCAGACCCAATTGCCGGGCCAGACCACCCGTATCGCCATCCTCGGTGCGCAGCAGGTCAAGATAGTTGTCAGCCATGTTCTGCAGCACTTCTGGCGAGATGCCGCGCGCCGCGCCAATCTCATCCCGATAAGAACGCCAAAGCTGATCCAGGACGACCCGAATCTCCTGCTTCTCCGCGTCTGACATGTCATCGCGGGTCAGGTAATCATGGTACGACTTGTGCTCGCCAGTGCGGAACACATTGATGTCCAGCGACAAGCGCTCCGCCGCCTCGCCGAAATAGGCGCGGTAAAACCCGAAACCACGCAAAAAGACCGAGCCCAGCGGGTGCATGTAAACCTCGTCGGCCTGCGCGGCGAGAAAATAACTCACCTGATCGTATGCACCGCCGTAAGCAATCACACGTTTGCCGGAATCCCGGAACTCAGCCACCGCGCCTGCGACTTCCTGCAGCTTGATCAGGCCCGCGCCATCCAGACCATCAAGCTGCATCACCAGCGCCTCGATGCGAGGATCACGCGCGGCGCCGCGGATCGCCTTGTTCAAATCCCGCACCAGCGTCTGCGTCCGACCGTCGCCGCCCGCCTCATTAAGAGCACGGTCCAGCGGGCTGCCTTCCAATTGCTCGACGAGGACCCCGCTCGGCGCGATAACCAGCGCCGCGGTGCGCGGTACCAGCACCGGCGAGCGGGAGAAAACCGCCAATACGACCAGCAGGACCAGAAGCATCAGTAACAAATGGATCAGCCGACGGATACCATCGAGGATTCGCCAGCTAAAACGGAAAAATCGTGTCACCGGATTGGCCATAATCAAAGGCTACCTCAAGCCGCCGGAGCGGAATACGAAATGCGGAAGATCCGTCCGCCGGCATCATCGGAGACCAGCATCGACCCGTCGGGTAAGACCAGCACATCCACCGGGCGCCCCCAGGCCTCACCATCCTGCAACCAGCCGTCCGCAAATACCTCATTTGAGACCACCTGACCGTCCTCGATGCGCACCATCATGATGCGATATCCGACCGGCTCACTGCGGTTCCATGAACCGTGCTCAGCGATAAACAACTGCTTACGGTACTGCTCGGGGAAGCGGTCTCCGGTATAGAATTTTAAACCCAGTGGGGCAACGTGGGCACCGAGTTCGAGCGCCGGCGGCGTGAAATCCTCACAGCGGTGGTCGCCGGCGAAATCCGGGTCCGGCACATCCGCTCCGTGACAATGCGGGTAACCGAAATTCATCCCGGCCCGTGGTGCGTGGTTAAGTTCGCATGGCGGCAGATCATCTCCCATCCAGTCGCGACCGTTGTCGGTAAACCACATCTCGTCGGTATCGGGGTGCCAGGTAAAGCCAACCGTATTCCGCACCCCCTCGGCAAAGACTTCACGGTCGCTGCCATCCGGATTCATACGCGTAATTACCGCAAACCCCGGGTCATCGCAGATATTGCATGGCGCCCCGATCGGCACATAAAGCTTGCCATCAGGACCAAACGCAATGTATTTCCAGCCGTGATGTCTGACGGATGGATAGTCATCGCGGATAAGCTCGAACTCCGGATACTCTTTCGACGAACTCAGCTGCGCTTCGATGTCATTGAATCGCAGGATCCGATTGACTTCGGCCAGATACAAAGCGCCGTCTCGGAGGGCAATGCCGTTGGGCATGTTCATTTTGCTGGCGATAATCCTGATTTCGCCCGCCCGGTAGTTGCCCTGCGCATCGACCGTCAGCGGTATCGCATACACATCGCCCCGTTTGCGCGTGCTGACAAACAGCGTGTCGTTCGGGCTCAGACTTAGCGACCGCGCTTGCGGCACGTCGGCCGCGAACACCTCGATGCTAAAGCCCTCAGGCAGACGAATACTGGCGAGCTGCTTATCGGTGACCGGGTCCGCATGACATACACCCGCCACGGCAAGCATCCATGCTGCGGCCAGCGCGCCACGAATCAACATGCGCGATACGAATGGGGCGTTGCTGGTCTTCTTCATACCGGACGTACCCAGGTTATCGATGGGACCGCACGCGTTCGATCAGCGTCAACCGAGCAACGCAAGCGACAGCGCTGGCCAGAATGTGATGACAACGACAGCCGTCAGCAATATCAGCAAAAACGGCAGCGTCGCCATATAGATCTGAGTGATGCTCTTGTCGAATCTGTAGCTGGCGATAAACAGATTGAGGCCCACCGGAGGCGTCAGATACCCCAACTGCATCGCGGCCAGAAATACGATGCCCAAATGCACCGGATCGATACCATAGGCAGCTGCGACCGGTAACAAAAGCGGCACGACCAGCACGATCGCCGAGAAGATATCCAGGATCGCACCCAGGATCAGCAGGAATGCCAAGAGCACCCAGAGGAAGGTCACCGGTCCGGTTACGTACTGACTGACCAGAGCAAAAAGCATCTGTGGGACGCCGGCGTCGATCATGTAATTGGTCGACGCCAGCGAGACGCCAAGAATCAGCAGGATGGCGCCGACCAGCACCATCGACTCGCGCATCACCTCCGGCAATCGCGACCAGCGAATCTCGCGCAGCACCAGCATCTCAATGACCAGCACATACAGAGCAGTGACGGCCGCGGCCTCGGATACCGCGAAATAACCGCTGTAGATGCCGCCCAGCACCACAAACGGAAGCGGGATCTCCCAACGCGATGCCCACAATGCCGCCCGGGCCTCGACCCAGGAAAACTCTCCTTTTGCCTGACGGTTGTCACGATTGACCCAAAAGCTCCATCCGGCCAACAACACCAGCATCAGCGTACCGGGCAGAATGCCGGCGACGAACAAATCATCGATCGATACCTTGGCCACCACGCCGTACAGGATCAGCGGCAGGGACGGCGCGAACAACAGACCAAGACTGCCAGAGGTGGTGACCAGGCCCAGATTGAAGTTCTCCGGATAACCCGCCTCACGCAACGCCGGATAGAGCAGCGCGCCCAACGCGATGATCGTCACGCCTGACGCACCGGTGAATGCAGTAAAAATCGCGCATGACATCAGGGAGATCACCGCCAGACCGCCAGGCATCCATCCGAGCAAGACCCGGCTTATCCGGACCAATCGCGCCGGCGCACCGCCTTCGCTGATCAGATAACCGGCAAAAGTGAATAGCGGGATCGCGGCCAGGATCGGCATTTCGGCGACGCCGAAGATTTCGATGGCGATGGCCTGGAGATCGATACCTGACTGGTGATATCCCCACAACGCAGCTGCGGCAATGACAACGAACAGCGGTACTCCGAGCAGCGCCAGCGCACCGAGAATCAGGGTAACTGTCATCCGCCCGGCACCACAGTCTGGCGCCGCCCAAATAACCCGGCTATCGCGGCCAGCAGATGGCGTGAGGCAATAACCCCGAAAGCCAACGGAAGGATGGCCTGGATTAGCCACGCCGGAATACCGGCAACCAGTTCGTCGCCGTAGGCGTAGCTCTCGCGAATAAAGGCCAGGGCATACCAGGCGATAACGCCGGACACCGCTGCGGTCAACAAATCCGCCAGCGACTCGATCAGTCGCCGCGGCAGCCCCTGCATATACCTGGACACCAGATCGATACGTAACTGGCGACCGCTGCGGCTGGCTGCCATCGCGCCGAGCATACCGATCCACAACACCAGCAGGCGCTGGGATTCATCCGCCCAACCCAGACCTTCGCCGAGCACATTGCGCATGAATATCTGGCTTGCGCCGATCAGGATCATCGCCCCGAGCAGGGCGATCAGCAGCGCATCCTCCGCCGCATGAATAACGCGGGCGGAGCGCTGGAGCCAGCCCTCAGCCGGTCCGGGTTGCTGCATCAGTCGCTGCCGGCTGCTGCCTGCGCCGCCTGCGCGGCGCGGTATTCAGTCAGGTGGGCCTGCAATTCCTCGTACAGATCTTTCGACAACATGCCCTGATCGACCAACTCCTGGTTAGTCGCCAGGACCCGGTCGCGCCAGCTGCCTACCGCGCCCGCTTTCGGCTCTACAAACTTGATGCCGTTAGCGATCATGGCTTCCCGGGCGCTGGCGTTCTCGCCGCGGCTGGCTTCATCGAAACGGAGATAGATATCGTCCATCACTTCACGCACCACAGCCTGATCTTCCTCTCTCAATCGCTGCATGATGGACTTCTCGACGACCAGCGCCGCATAGGCGTAGACAATCGGGAAATCGGTCGCATAGTTCACCTTGGTGTACCACTGCAGCGCTACCGCTCCGACCGGCGGCGTGCCAATGATATCGATCAGCCCCGTCTGCAATCCGGTCAATACGTCAGTCAGAGGCAGCACAACTGGCGACAGATCCAGGCTCTTCATTGCCGAAAAGGTCATCAGATCACCTTCCGGCACCCACATTTTGCGGCCTTTCAGATCCGCGTACTCCGTCACCGGCTGCTGTGACATGATCAGCGCGAAGCCGCCGCCGGCGATTCCGAAACCGACCAGCCCGGCCTGGTCGAGTTTCTCCATCACCTGGCTATCCATGCGCTCGCGCACATAGGCGGCTTCAGCCAGCGAATCAAACGTCAGCACCTGACCATAGATGCCGAAATCGGGACAACGCTCATTCAGGCCGCTGGGGGTAAAACTGCCGCCATGCAGCTGGCCGATGCGCATCTTGCGCAGCACCTTCTTGTCATTCCCCATCACGCCGCCGCCATAGAATTTCAGCTGGACGCGACCATCTGTGCGTTCGGATATTTCTTTGGCACCGGCGCGCATTTCCTTCATCCAACTCGAGTTCTCAGGTGCGAGCGTGGCCAGCTTGATCTGCGTGGGGGCCGCGCTGAGAAGCGACGGCGCAATCAACAGGACAACGGTCAGTATTCGTTTCAGCATGACGGACTCACCCTGGGTGATCAGAAATATTCGTCGGCGGACCCGAGCAGTTCTCTGGCTTGTTGCTGCGCCATGGTATTGGTCAGCACCAGCCGCGGTTGATCAGGATCAGACTCAATGACTTCGGTCAATAAGCGGTCGTGAAGTTCCCTATCGTAAAGCAGACGCGCATAGTTCCGCGCATATTCGACCTTGACGCTCAGGTCTTTGCCTTCGGCAAACTCGTCGGCTCGCTCAAAATGCACTCTGGCCTGTTCCGGCTTTCCACCCAGCGCCGGCGGACGCAGCGTCTTCAGGACGCCGAGATACAGATGCGTGCTGCCTCGCTCATAGGGCTCGTCCAGCGTCAGGATCCTCTCCAGCATTGCTTCTACCTTGGGCAGATCAGCAATCGCCGTCCAGTCGTCGGAGTGGGAGCGGATATAAACCAGCCAGGCCACGCTGTACGTGTAGAGGGCGGGAACATCCCGCTTATCGAACTTTTGCAGGCGCCCGGTCACTTCCTCAAACGTCAGCTGCTCAAAGTCGCAACCCTGAGAATCTGTCAGGCACAGGGCGCGGGCCGCATAACGCAGCGCGCGCGCTGACATTTTCGCGGCGCGCTCCGGGTCCTGGACGAAAACAGCGGCGTAGGCGGCATACAGCGCCGACGCCGATTGCAGCACCTCGGCGTCAGGTGACGGGCCCTGCACCAGGCTGTCCATCAGCAGCAGATAGGCCGGCGCGCCGTCTTTCACGGTGTCCGGATCATCCTGATTCAGGATCGCCGCGGTGAGGTTGTCGGAGGCACGATCTACCGCAGGCTGAATAAACAGCGAACAGCCGCCCTGCAACGGCAGGACGGACAGCAACAGCGGTACCAGCAGAAAGGACCTCACGGTGCGCCTTCCGCAGGCGACCGTCCGCGCTGTGGCGCGATATCCACTCAGACCTTTTCCTTGATCCTCGCGGCCTTTCCGGTCAGGTTGCGCAGGTAATAAAGCTTGGCGCGACGGACATCGCCACGGCGCTTGACCTTGATATCGGCGATCGCCGGACTGTAGGTCTGGAACACGCGCTCAACGCCTTCACCATGGGACATCTTGCGCACGGTAAAAGCCGAGTTCAGACCACGGTTGCGTCTGGCGATGACAACGCCCTCAAAGGCCTGCAGGCGTTCGCGTTCGCCTTCCTTGACCTTGACGTTGACCACGACCGTATCGCCGGGACTGAAATCCGGCACCTCACGGGTCATCTGCTCGCTTTCCAATTCACTGATAATGTTACTCATCACATCCACCTGAAAACAGGGCTAACCCTGTCGTTTGCCGGAGTCGTCGCCACCCGCCCGGGCAGCAATAAACTCGCTTAATAATTCTTTGTCTGCTTCATCCAAACTCAGCCCGTCCAGCAGGTCCGGGCGACGCAGCCAGGTCCTGCCTAACGACTGCTGCCGGCGCCAGCGGCGTATTGCCGCATGATCTCCGGACAACAACACCGGGGGTACTGCCAGGTCGGCGACCACCTCCGGTCGGGTGTAATGAGGGCAATCCAGCAAGCCCTCTTCGAACGAGTCCTGCAGCGCCGACTCAGCGTCACCAAGCACACCCTTCACCCGTCTCGCGACCGCGTCCGCCAGCACCATTGCCGGCAGTTCGCCACCGCTCAAAACATAATCGCCGATGGAGACTTCATAGTCCGCCTCTACAGCGATGACCCGCTCGTCCAGGCCTTCGTAACGTCCCGCTACCAGCAGCAGGCCCGGCGCTGCAGCCAGCTGGCTCACCAGCGCCTGAGTCAGCGGACGCCCCTGGGGGCTCATCACCACACATGGGCTGGCCTCCGGCAGGCTACATCGCGCAGCCGTAATTGCGGCCCGCAGTGGCTCAACCTTCATTACCATCCCGGGGCCGCCGCCATAGGGGCGATCATCCACCGTCCGGTGCAGGTCACTGGTGAAATCCCGCGGATCCACCGTGCCAAACTCCAGCAGCCCGCGATCCACTGCGCGCCCCAGGACCCCGAATCCGGTCAGTAATGCCACCTGATCAGGGAACAGGGTCACGAACTCGATGCGCATGGCCGCTTCCCTCACCCGGACCCCGACAATCAGTAGTCGAGCTCCCAGTCGACAACGATCCTGCCCGCGGCGAGATCGATCTGCCTGATGACATCGTCGCGCACGAACGGGATCAACCGTTCTCTGTCTCCGCCTACCACCAGCACGTCGTTAGCCCCGGTTTCCAGAAGCCGCTCTATCGTGCCCAGCGTCTCGCCGTGGGTGTTGACCACCGCGAGACCAATCAAATCGACCCAGTACACCTCGCCCGGATCCATGTCCGGCAGCTGGGAGCGCAACACCGCCAACTCAAGCCCGACCAGCGCTGCCGCCTGGTCGCGGTCATCGACGCCATCAAAACGCGCTACCAGACCCTTGCCGTGGACCCTGGCGTCGGCGAGTCGAACCGGTCGCCAATCTTCATTTTCACCCAGCAGGAGCGGATCGTAATTCAGCAGTCCCTGACGCGGCTGGGTATATGAATACAGCTTTACCCAACCTTTTACGCCAAACAGCCCGGATACCCGACCCACCCTGATGCGGCGTTCTTGTCTGGTACTCACGGCTGCAGCCTTGAGTTGTTGCTCACGTTCGGACCGGGCTCACCGTCCGATCCGGAAGGTCGCCGGTCGCCGCGAAACGCGCCCTCAGGCAGCCTGCTCGGCGTCGTCCTTCGACGTCTTGCTCTCGGCCTTGTCTCCAGGGGTGCCGCCAGAGTTACCTCCGGGCTTGCCTCCGGAGTTACCGCCAGACTTACCTCCGGATTTACGATAGCCCTTGACCAGCGCCGCAACGCGCTCGCTGGGCTTGGCGCCCTGGCCGATCCAGTGATCAATACGCTCCAGGTCCATCAACAAGGTCACTTCCTTGCCTTTGGCTACCGGATTGAAAAATCCGAGCCGCTCGATATAGCGGCCATCACGCCGGTTGCGACTGTCAGTCACAACGATGTGATAGAAGGGCCGCTTCTTAGCGCCACCCCGGGTGAGACGAATGGTCACCATGTTGTCTTGTCCTTTAGAAAACTAAAGCCGGGCAAGCGCTGACCTGACCGGCGAAGTAAACTCGAAATTTTACTTGAATCTCGGCAAATTGGAAGGCCTGAGCAGCTGTCTCGAACGGCACTCCGGCGGATTCAGGCCTTTTCGGCCGGGATTCCGCGCCGGCCGATGAGGGCATCCGGCAAGGATGGCGGCCAAAGCGCGCGTTGCTACCGGCCCAGCCCCGGCGGCAAGCGGCCCTTCATTGCGCGCATCATCCGGCCCATACCGCCCTTGCCCATCTTCTTCATCATCTTCTGCATCTGATTATGCTGCTTCAGCAGCCGATTGACGTCCTGGACCTGGACGCCGGCGCCGCGCGCAATGCGGCGTTTGCGCGAATTGTCGATCAGCTTGGGAAAACGGCGTTCCCTCGGCGTCATCGAGTCGATCACGGCCATCTGGCGCTTGAGCTGGCTTTCGCCAAGCGCCGTATCCACGCCTTTTGGCATACCCATGGGCAGCTTGTCCATCAACGCGCCCAGCCCCCCGAGCTGCTGCATTTGCGCTAGCTGATCGCGCAGATCAGACAGATCGAAGCCTCGCCCGGTGCGTAGCTTTCGCGCCAGCTTGTTCGCCTCCTCGCGGTCAACCTTGCGCTCGACTTCTTCAACCAGGCTGACCACATCACCCATACCGAGGATGCGTGATGCGACCCGCTCCGGATGAAATGGCTCCAGCGCGTCTGTCTTCTCGCCGGCACCCAGGAATTTGATGGGCTTACCCGTCACCTGGCGCACCGACAGCGCGACGCCACCGCGTGCATCACCATCGGTCTTGGTGACAATGACGCCAGTCAGCGCCAGCGCCTGGTCAAAGGCACGGGCCGCATTCACCGCATCCTGGCCGGCCATGCTGTCAACGACAAACAGGGTTTCCACCGGGGAGACCGCCTGATGGACCTTTTGCACCTCGGTCATCATTTCGGCGTCGACATGCAGCCGCCCCGCCGTATCGAGAATCAGCACGTCATAGCCCTTGCGCCGTGCAGTCTCCAGGGCGCGCTGGCCGATCGTGACCGGATCTTCGCTTGCAGCCGAGGGCTCGAAACCGGCTCCGACCTCCGCCGCCAACCGCTCCAGCTGCAGGATTGCTGCCGGGCGATAGACGTCCACGCTGGCCAGCAGGACCTTCTTTCGATCGCGCTCGTGCAGCAGCCGCGCCAGCTTGGCGGCAGTCGTGGTCTTGCCCGCACCCTGCAAACCAGCCAACAGCACCACGGCCGGTGGCTGCACGTTCAATTTCAGACTTTCATTCGCAGCGCCCATGACCACGACCAACTGGTCATGGATGATCTTGATCAGTGCCTGGCCTGGCGTCAGGCTGCGGGTGAATTCAGCACCAACGGTCTGTTTCCGCACACCGTCGATGAACTCACGCACAATCGGCAACGCCACGTCGGCTTCCAGCAACGCCATACGCACCTGGCGCAAGGTGTCACCGATGTTCTCCTCGGTCAGCCGTCCCTTGCCGCGCAGCGCACCCGTGGCGCGGGACAGGCGATCACTGAGTCCCTCAAACATGTGCCGTTCTACCTCTGATAACTGCTGAATCCATGCCGTCCGCGGCGGCCGCCATTATACCCGCCGGCGACGGCCTTCAATTGGGTCCGACCTTGTGACATCATCCGCAGCGTAGACCCTCCGGCACCGGTGACCATGATCCTGCTGCGCATCGCGATACCCGTTCTTTACCTGTTGGCCGCGTGGCTGCTGATTTCGCTGCGCTATTCGGCTATGGACCGGGACCGTGCGCGCCCCGCTGCACCCGCACTTCTGCTCGGCGTTGCCGGCCTGATCTTGCATGGTGTGCTGCTCTATGGCGCGATCATGGTGCCGGGCGGACCCGAACTGAGTGTCAGCAATGTATTTTCGCTGGTTGGCCTGCAAATTGCGGCTTTCGGCTTGCTGGCCGCGCTGGCGCCCCGATTCCGGGGCTTGTGCGCCACCTTGCTTCCAATCGCTTCGCTGGCGGCCCTGGGCACCGGTATCGGCGGTTTCTCCGGCGAACTCGAGGCGCTGAGCTGGGAGCTGAAAGCACATATTGCGATCTCGGTGATCGCCTATACCTTCCTCAGCCTGGGCGCTCTGATCGCCATTCTGATATGGCTGCAGGACCGGGCGTTGCGCAGCCGGAGGCCGGAATCCTGGGTCAGGGTATTGCCGGCCCTGGAATCGATGGAACAGATACTGTTCATGACCATCCATGCCGGTGTGGTGCTGCTGACCTTGTCAGTATTCAGCGGCCTGATCTTCGTCGACAATTTCTTCGCCCAGCATCTGTTGCACAAAACCGTGCTTTCTATTGCCGCGCTGGTAGTGTTCGGCATCCTGCTGATAGGCCGTTGGCGATTCGGCTGGCGGGGCCGCAAAGCGATCCACTGGACGCTGACCGGCTACGGCGTTCTGGCCCTGGCCTACTTCGGCAGTCGCCTGATCCTGGAGTTGCTGCTGAATCGGCAATGGGGTTGAGGGCTGGCCGGATTTGACACCCCGGAACGGGCTGCACCACACTGGGCGTCTGTATGTTACCAGGTGACGATCCGACTTGAACGAGGTTCCGCTAGAAGGCCTGCTGAGCGTCCTTGGCCTGTTGATCATACTCTCTGCGTTCTTCTCCAGCACCGAGACCGCGCTGATGAGCATCAACCGGTACCGGTTGCGGCATCGGGCCCGGGAAGGACATCGTGGCGCGGTACTCGCTGAGCGTCTGCTAAAGCGCCCGGATCGACTCATCGGCCTGATCCTGCTGGGCAACAACTTCGTAAATATCTTCGCCTCGTCGCTGGTCACCATCATTGCTCTGCGAGTCGGCGGAGAGGGCGCGGTCGCTGCCGGCGCCGGCATTCTGACCCTGGTGATCCTGATCTTTGCCGAAGTCGCGCCGAAGACCCTCGCGGCCATGCGACCCGAGCGTCTTGCCTACCCGGCTGCGATTATCTACTACCCCCTGCTCAAGATAACGTATCCGCTGGTGTGGCTCGTCAATCTGATGGCAAACGGGCTGTTGCGTATGCTTGGCGTCGACATCAATCTGCGTGGCAGCGTCGCGATGAGCCGCGAGGAACTACGCACCGTTGTCGCCGAAGCCGGGGCGCTGTTGCCGGGACGCAATCGGGAAATGCTGGTCAGCGTGCTCGACCTGGAGAAGATCACTGTCGACGACATCATGGTCCCACGCAGTGAAATCGTCGGCATCGATCTGGAGGACGACTGGGACGACATCCTCGAATTGATAGAGACCAGCCGCCACACCCGCATCGTGGTCTACCGGGATGAACTGGACAACACCATCGGCGTGCTTCACCTGCGCGCGATCCTCTCCGACCTGAGCGAGGGCGTCCTCGACCTGGCAGTCCTCGAGTCGCGTGTCCGGGACGCGTATTTCGTGCCCGAAGGCACGCCCTTGCACAGACAGCTGATGAACTTTCAGCGCGCCAAACGACGCGTCGCACTGGTCGTGGACGAATACGGCGACATCCAGGGACTGGTGACCATGGATGACATCCTGGAAGAGATCGTCGGCGAGTTCACCACCGATCCCGCCGACCTTTACCGGGACGTTCAACCGGCCGAAGACGGCTGTTACGTCGTCCAGGGAAGCGCCAATATCCGCGAGCTCAATCGCACCATGGGCTGGAATATGCCGACTGACGGCCCCAAGACCATCAACGGACTGATCCTGGAGAAGCTGGAGACGATCCCGGACGCGGGCGCCACTCTGGTCGTCGGCGATTTCAGCGTCAAGATCCTGCAGGCATCGGGCAACGCGATAAAGGCGGTGCGGATACAGGCGCTCGCAGAGGATGCGCCAGGCTAGCGCTTGTCGCTCAGGCGCCGGTTTCGAATACAGCCTCTATCGCCTCCTGCAGGCGACTTACCGGAACTACCTCAAGCTGGCCTATCGGCTGTCGCGGTGCGTTTGCCGCCGGCACTATTACCCTGCGGAAACCCTGTTTCGCGGCTTCGCGCAAGCGTTCTTCACCAAACGGTACCGGGCGGATCTCTCCGGCCAGCCCAAGCTCACCAAACGCGGCCACATCGCGGCGAATCGCCCGATCACGCAGACTGGCCAGCGCGGCAAACACCACCGGCAAATCCGCCGCGGTCTCGAGCACACGCACACCGCCGACCACGCTGACGAACACATCCTGATCGTAAATCTCGACACCGGCGTGGCGATGCAAGACCGCCAGCAACAGGGCCAGTCGTCCCTGGTCCAGACCCACGGCAACCCGCTTTGGGCTACCGCCAAAGCTGTGATCGACCAGCGCCTGGACTTCCAATAGCAACGGTCTGCTGCCTTCGCGCGCAACCATGACCACGCTGCCGGGCACCGGCTCTCCGTTACCAGACAGGAAGATCGCCGACGGATTGCGGACTTCACGCAGACCATCCTCGGTCATCGCAAAGACGCCGATCTCGTTGGCGGCACCAAACCGATTCTTCACCGCGCGGATAATCCGCATTCGACTGCCCGGATCGCTCTCGAAATAGAGCACGGTGTCCACCATGTGCTCAAGCACGCGGGGCCCTGCGATCACGCCTTCCTTGGTGACATGGCCGACCAGAAATACGGACACCCCGGTTTGTTTGGCAAATCGCACCAGTCTGGCGGTGCATTCACGCAACTGACCGACTGCGCCAGGCGCAGAATCAATCGCCTGACTGAACATGGTCTGGATGGAATCCACAATCATCACGCCGGGTCGCGAGCTCTCGACTCGCTCCAGCAGCGTCTCCAGACAGGTCTCGGAAAGCACCTGCAGCGAACCGCCGTCGATGCCAAGACGCCCCGCGCGAAGCGCGACCTGACGCAGGGACTCCTCGCCAGTCACATACAGGGCCTGCTTCTGCTCCGCCAGCCGGGCCGCCACCTGCAGCAGCAGCGTGGACTTGCCGATCCCCGGGTCGCCGCCAAGCAACACGACTGACCCGGCCACCAGCCCGCCGCCCAGCACCCGATCCATTTCCCCGATCCCGATCCGGGTTCGCGCTTCGTCGCTGTCCTGGCCAATCTCGCCCAGCAGGCGCGGCGCCTCCCCTGCATAGCCGCCGCTGCGGGCCGGACTGGCGCTTGCGGAGACACTTTGTTCCAGCGTATTCCAGGCCTCACAACCGGGGCATTGCCCCTGCCAGCGCAACACCTGGGTGGCGCAATCCCGGCAGACGAATACGGAGCGTTGCTTGGCCATTCTGGTACCTGGATCACGGACAGGGAATTGCCCGGCAAGGCAACTTTACCTTTGGAGCGATTGGCTGTCTGCCCTGCACCGCTGCAGGCGGGCGATTACTCGTGGCTGCACCAGACTGCGACGACCCGTTGAAGCATCGGCTTCGGCCAGTCATGTAAAGGCGAATATGTACGGCGATTACGAAGTCATAGGCGAAATCGGCAAAGCGCCGGCGGGCAATCTGTATATGGCCCGCCGCGGTGCTGATGGCATCATGGCGATCATCAAGACCCTGCGCCTGGAAGAGGATTTTGCGCCCCGCGATCAGGAGGAAGCGCGCAAACGCTTCTTCCGTGAAGTGCAAACTGCTTCGGAACTGGACCATCCCGGCATCCGCCGATTGCTGGATTCAGGAGAAACTCAGGGGGTGGCCTGGCTTGCCATGGAGCAGCTACATGGGCAAGCGATGGAAGACTTCGTCGAGCCGCACAATCGGCTCGGCGTCGATGAAATGATCGAGCAAATCGCGTCGGCAGCCGATGCGCTGCACTATGCGCACAGCCGCGGCGTGGTTCACCGCGACATCAGTCCCGCCAAGCTGATTTATGATCGCGAGGCCGGATGCTGCAAGATCACCGATTTCGGCTTCGCCCGGCTGTCGCAATCCGGCCACACCACCGTTCGCCTGCTTCACGGGAAATTGTCGTTCAAGTCTCCCGAGGATTTGACCGGACGACCAGTAACTTTCGCTTCTGACCTGTTCTGTCTTGGTGTTACCCTATATCAGCTATTGACCGGCGAGCTGCCATTTAAGGGAGACTCCATGGTGGGGCTCATGCAGAACATCCTGCACGACTCGCACGACGCGCCTTCTGCCAGGCGCCCTGATCTGGGGACGGATTTTGATCCGATCTTCGAGCGCGCCCTGCGCAAGGATCCGGAGGCGAGATTCAAATCCGGCCAGGAAATGGCCGAGGCCTTGCGTGCCTGCGTGGATGCCATGGCCGCATGAGCGACAGCAAGACCAGATTTCCCAGCCTCAAAGGCAAGATCAACGTAGTTCGCTGCAGCGATACGGGCCGGGTGCGTGACCACAACGAAGATACCGTGGTCGCCGACATGGATATCGGCTTGATGACCCTGGCTGACGGCATGGGCGGGTACAACGCCGGCGAGGTGGCGGCAGAACTGGCTGCAAATACCGTGACCAAACTGATGCGTGAAGCCGCGGTCCGCAGCAACCGGGGCGAAATCGACCCGCAAAGCGGCCTGATGCAACAGTCCATCGGACTGCGCAACGCGGTCTCCCGCGCCAACAAGATCATCTGGCAGACAGCTCAAACCCAACCCAACTGTCAGGGCATGGGCACGACCCTGGCGGCCTGCCTGTTTTTTGACGACCGGGTGTCCATCGCTCACGTCGGCGATTCCCGGGTCTATCGCCTGCGCAACGAGCGCTTCGAGCAGCTGACGCTGGATCACTCTCTGCTACAGGAACTGGTGGATCGGGGGTTTTATTCGCGTGAAGAGGCGCTACGCTCCACCAACAAGAATTATGTAACACGGGCGCTGGGCGTCGAACCTGCGGTCGAGGTGGAAGTGCAGGAAGAGACCGTCGAGGTCGGGGACATATACATGGTCTGCTCCGACGGTCTGACTGATATGGTAGAAGACGAAGATATTCATTTAACTATCAGTACGTTTAGTGCTAATCTTCAGACCGTTGCTGAGCAGCTTATCGGGCTCGCCAACGAGAATGGCGGGCGTGATAACGTGACGGTGGCGCTGGCGGAGGTCAACGCATCCTTCGCAGTGGGAAACGGATTTATTGGTCGCTTGAAGTCCTGGCTCGGTTGAGGGACCGCAGGGCGGCATAGGCAGCAGGAACGGATAGACTCATGGCAAGACTCGTACTCAGCCTCGAAGGTCAGGTGCTCGCCGAATACAACATGAGCAAGGAGCGCTACACAGTTGGCCGGCTCCCGGACAACGATGTCCGCATTGACAACCCCGCCGTCAGCGGACACCACTCGCTGATCATCAATATCCTCAACGATTCGTTCCTAGAGGACCTCAACAGCACCAACGGCACCTATGTCAATGGCAAGCTGATCAAGAAACATGCGTTGCAAAACGGTGACCTGATAACGATCGGGCATCACCAGCTGCGTTTTGTCGATCAGCAGGTCGACGATGTTGATCAGGATGAGTTCGAGAAGACCATGGTCATCAATCCCCGGTCCCAGGACCGTGCGGCGCTTGATCAGGTCAAACAGGCGGTCAACGCCGCCGCCGGCAGCAGCAGCGCCGCCAGTCTGCGCGGCGCCCTGCCCACCGCCAAGCTTCAGGTATTGACCGGACAATTTGCGGGCCGCGAATTGAACCTGGTGAAGGCGCTGACGACATTGGGCCAGACCGGTGGTCATGTCATCGCCGTGACCCGGCGTCCTGACGGTTATTACGTTGTCCGCGTGTCCGGTTCGGACAGCACCAAGGTTCCTCAGGTCAATGGCCGCGAGATCGGAGCCAAGGCACAGCAACTTGAGGACAGCGACGTGATCGAATTATCTGGCGTAAAGATGGGCTTTTTCAGCACCTGATTCACGACGCTGGCGCGCCGCTGCCGGGCGGCCAGATCAGACGACGCGCATCGCCACTCTGCGGGTGACGCCACACAACAGCTCGTAGGGAATCGTCCCCGCGCGTCGGGCCAGGGTTTCCACCGGCAGTCCTTCGCCCCACAGCAGCACCTCGTCACCGACCTGCGCATCGGGGACGGCCCCCAGGTCTATGGTGATCATATCCATCGAGATACGGCCGACGATCCGGCAGATGGCGTCACCGATGCGAACTGGCGTGCCGTTGCCCAGATGTCGCGAATAGCCGTCTCCGTAGCCGATAGCGGCCACCCCGATGCGCGTCGGCGAGGGCGCCGTCCACACGCCGCCATACCCGACCCGGCTGCCGGCGGGCACAGTCTTGACCGCGATCAATTCACTGGCCAGCGTCATCACCGGCCTCAACCCCAGATCAGCGCCAGTGTCGTGCGAAAACGGCGAAACACCATACAGACCGATCCCCGGCCGGACCCAGTCGGCTGCTGAGTCTGGCCAGGCGAGCATGCCGGCGGTGTTTGCGATCGTGCGTTCGCCAGGCAATCCCTGAACAACATCGGCGAACAGCCCCAGTTGGGCCTTGGTCGCCGGGTCGTCGGGATCATCAGCGTTGGCCAGATGGGTCATCAGATTTGCCGGCCCGCGCACCGCCGCGCAATTGCGCAGTCGGTGCGCCAGCTCAGCTGCAGATGCGGGCTCGAACCCCAGTCGATTCATGCCGGTGTCGAGCTTTAGCCATACCGGATAGCGGTGACCCGGAGGCGCGGAATCAAGCATCGCCAGTTGTTCCGGCGCATGCACCACCAGCTCCAGATCGAGCTGAGCGGCAAGCTTCATCTGTTCGGGATGGAACAGGCCTTCGAGCAGGACGACGCGATTGGTAAGACCCGCTTTGCGAATCGATACCCCTTCCTCGAGTCTGGCCACGGCGAATGCATCAGCCTCGGCCAGGGCCCTGGCTACCGGCACGATGCCGTGGCCATAGCCGTCGGCCTTGATCACCGCCATGATCCGCGCTGCCCGATCTCCACGCAGGGCGCGGAGGTTCGCTCTCAGGGCTGCGCTGTCTATGGTCGCCCGTGCGGCCCGGTTCACCCGTAGGCCTCGCCTCCGAAGTTCTCCGGAAGATAGTTCTCGAATTTGGTGTATTCACCAAGGAACGTCAGATGGACCTCGCCGATCGGCCCGTTACGTTGCTTCGCGATGATGATGTCGGCGATCCCCTTGCGCATGGTTTCCTTGTTGTACACCTCATCGCGGTAGATAAATGCGATCAGATCTGCATCCTGCTCAATGGCGCCGGATTCGCGCAGGTCTGACATGACCGGGCGCTTGTCGGTGCGCTGCTCGACGCTTCGATTGAGCTGGGATAATGCGATCACCGGGACTCGCAACTCCTTGGCCAGGGCCTTCAGCGACCGCGATATCAGCGACAGCTCGGTCGCACGGTTCTCGGTGTTCCCGGATACCTGCATCAGCTGGATGTAATCGATCACGATCATGCCGAGCCCATGCTCGCGGGACAATCTACGGGACCGGGCGCGGACTTCGGTCGGGCTCATCGCCGGCGTGTCGTCGATGAATATCTTGGCCTCCGACATGATCGTCACCGCCGCATTGATCCGGTGCCAGTCCTCGTCGGTAAAATTACCGGTGCGAAGATGCGACTGGTTGACCCGGCCGAGACTGGAAATCATGCGAAATGACAATTGCTCGGCCGACATTTCCATGGAGAAGATGGCGACTGCTTTCTTGCCACTTATCGCGGCGTTCTCTGCCAGGTTCATGGCAAAGCTGGTCTTGCCCATCGATGGGCGGCCGGCGACGATCACCAGGTCACCCGGCTGCAGCCCCGCAGTCATCTTGTCCAGGTCATCAAATCCGCTGGAGATGCCGGTGATGTGGCCGTCCGAGTTATACAACTCATCAAGACGATCGATGGTATCCGGCAGGATCTTGCGCAACTCGACAAAGCCGGAACCGCGGCGCTGACCCCGCTCAGCGATCTCGAACACCCGGCGTTCGGCCTCGTCGATAAGATCTGCGGCATCGCGTCCGTCTGAACCCGACGCGCTTGATGCGATTTCGCCGCCGACGCTGATCAGCTCGCGCAACATCGCCCGTTCACGGACGATGTTGCCGTAGGCAAGGATATTTGCGGCGCTGGGTGTATCCCGCGCCAGCTGACCGAGATAGGCCAGCCCGCCAGCGCCATCGAGATCGCCATGGCGGGCCAGAAATTCTGACACCGTCACCGCATCACAGGGTTGACTCTGCTCGGCCAGTTCGCCGATCGCGTTGAAGATAAGCCGATGATCGTGCCGGTAAAAGTCACTGGCGACGACCACGTCGGCGATACGGTCCCAGGCCGAATTGTCGATCATCAATCCGCCGATCACAGACTGTTCGGCTTCTACCGAATGCGGTGGAACCCGAATCGAGTCAGCGCCCGAGAAGGACGATTCCTGTGTTGACGCTACGCCGGCCACTGCCTGCCACTACCCGCTCGCAAATGAAGCCTGACGATAACACAGGCCTGCGCCCGGGCTGGCATGGCGAATTTAGTCCTGGTCCGACGGGGCGTCTTCTGCCGCGACCGTGATCATCAACTCTACGGAGACGTCGGCATGCAGGTGAATCTCTACCGGGTGCTCGCCAAGCAAGCGCAGCGGGCCATCGTGCAAACGCACTTCACTGCGTTCCAGTGCGACGCCCGCAGCCGTCGCCGCTTCGGCAATGTCTATGGTTCCGACCGAACCAAACAGCTTGCCTTCCTCGCCGGCCTTGGCGGTGATCACCAACTGCAATTCGCCGACCTTTTCAGCCCGGGCCTGAGCCACTCCGAGCTCCCCGGCTGCCTTGGCTTCAAGCTCTGCCCGGCGGGCTTCAAATGCGGCCAGATGAGCCTCAGTGGCGAGCGTCGCTTTGCCCTGAGGGATCAGATAATTACGTCCGTAACCGGCGCGGACTTTGACTTTGTCGCCAATGCCACCGAGATTCTCGACTTTCTCAAGCAGAATTATTTCCATGTCTACCTACCCGGGCCAAGCACCCGGACCTCCGTCTAGCTAAAAACGTTATCGCGCTGATGTCTCGCCGCGACCCCTGAAATCAATCCAATTGTCAGCCAGGCCAACAGCGGCCAACAGCGGTGCTGCAAATCCCATCATGAAGATCAGGACCAGATAAACCACTGCGATCACGCCGGCTGGCCACTGCCGCCGGGCCGCCATGTCATGCACGGCTCCCAGGCCCTGCAATGCCAGCGCCGCAACTGCCACGGTCAGCAGACTGGCGAAGGCCAGCTGGCCGCTGGCAATGACCAGCACCAGCAATACCACCGCCAACCCGGCCAAAACCCGTCCCAGCCGCAAGCTGCGAAACGCGATAGCAAATGCGCCCGATCCGGCTAGCGACGCATGCAGGCTCATGCCGACAAACAAACCCAGCAACGCGGCCAGCATCAGCGATGCGGCGAGCGCGCCGGGCAAAATGCCCAGCATCACCTGTAACATTTCATCACCGGCGCCTGTTTCAGCCATCAGCGGCTGTAACTCCTGCAACAAACGTCCAGACCATCCGCCGCCGCTCTGATCCAGACTTGCGATCAGGAACCCGGCTGCCAGCAGCCCGCCGACGGTCGCCATCTGCGCACACATGCTCAGCGAGCCGGTGCCCCGCAGCAGTGTCGCCAGTCCAACCGCGGGTGCCCACAGGACCAGCGCGGCAATCATTGCGGATAGCGGCGTCGCGCCGCCAATCCAGCTTGCAACCAGCAATACTGCGGTCGCCACTGCTGCCGCACCCCAGCCTGCGGCTGGGCCACGTTTGAGCGTCGCCAGGACGAGAACGCCGGAGCCAATGATCCCGAGCAGCGGAATCAAGGCCAGCGCGGCCGCAACCAGTCCGGCCCGATACTCCCGCCCGACGACCCATTCCGCGAACTGCTTCATGGGGCCGGTACCCTGTTCACCAGCGGCAATCAGTGGCGGTCGGTGTAAGGCAGCAGCGCAAGGAAGCGCGCACGCTTTACCGCCGTTGCCAGCTGCCGCTGATAGTTGGCTTTGGTCCCGGTGATGCGGCTGGGCACGATCTTGCCAGTCTCGGTGATATACGCCTTCAGCGTGGCGAGATCCTTGTAATCGATCTCTTTGACGCCTTCAGCGGTAAAACGGCAAAACTTTCTGCGACGAAAAAAACGAGCCATGGTTAGTGTCCTTTAATCTGTTGGTTTGCAGACGACGCAGAGCCTAGGCGGCCGCGCCCTTGTCAGCGTCCGATGCGGCCGGCGCGTCGTCGGAAGCATCAGCGGAGTCCTTCGACTCTGGCTTCTCTTCTGACTCTGCCTTTTCTTCTGGCTTAGTCTTTTCTTCTGACTTTTCTTCTGCCTTTGGCTTTTCTTCGTCGCGCGACTCTCTGGCACTATCCGCTCGACTGTCATCGCGATCATCGCTATCGTCGCGACGACGCGGGGGGCGATCATCCGACTCGCTGCTCTTGGCCATCGGCGACGCCTCGGTGACCGCTTCGTCCCTGTGGATCACCAGATGACGCAGAACCGCATCGTTAAAACGAAACGCGCCCAGCAATTCATCCAGGGCGGACTTTCCGCACTCGATGTTGAACAGCACATAGTGTGCCTTGTGGATCTTGTTGATCGGATGGGCGAGCTGGCGACGACCCCAGTCTTCCTGGCGGTGAATCTTGCCATTGTCGGCCTCGATGATTCCGCGATAACGCTCGACCATCGCCGGGACCTGCTCGCTCTGGTCCGGATGGACCAGGAATACGATTTCGTAGTGACGCATACATTTCCCCTTTCGGATTAGAGCCGTCCGCCGGCGTCAGCCACGGTACGGCAAGGAGTGTCCAATTTGTGTGTTGCCGCATCAGTCTGCCTGTTGCCCCCGCGGGCACAGCCCTGACACAGCCGCGCAATGGTACTGGAGGCCAGCCGGCCAGGCAAGCCAGTATTGACTGTATACGGCTAGGCGCCGATTCTCGCGGCCCGCGCGAAATACAGACAAACACCCGCCGCCACCGACACGTTGAGGCTCTCCACACTCCCGGTCATTGGCAGTCGCATCAGCAGATCGCAGTTCTCCCGGGTCAGACGCCTCAATCCACGCCCTTCGGAACCCATCACCAGCGCCAGGGGTCCGGACAAGTCGACCGCGAACAAGTCTGTCTCCGTCTCACCGTCCGTTCCGACACGCTGGATCCCCCGCTGCCCCAGCATTCGCAGCGTCCGGGCAAGATTGGTCACCTGGATAAACGGAACGGTTTCCGCCGCACCGGAAGACACCTTGCGCGCCGTCGCGGTCAGGCCTGAAGCACGGTCTTTGGGCGCGATAACCGCATCGACGCCTGTCGCATCCGCGGTGCGCAAGCAGGCACCCAGGTTATGCGGATCCTGAACCCCGTCGAGTATCAGCAGCAATGGCGGCCGGCCCGCGAGTTCAAGGCCATCCAGCAACGACTCCAGATCCCGCTCCCCACCCGCAGCTCGCGGCTGTATAACTGCCATCACACCCTGATGGACAGCGCCGTCGCTGGCCTGATCCAGCACCCTCCGGTCCACCGCCTGCGGACGGATACCGGCTGCTTCGGCAAGCTCGCTTATCTGTTCCAGGCGCTGGTCGCTGCGTTCTCTGGCGAGCTTCAACTCCCTGACCCGCTCCGGCACCGTGCGCAGCAGGTGCGACACCGCATGCAGGCCGAAGACGAGATTTGTCTCATCCCGGGGTTTGGGCCGGCGTCCCATACGCTAGCGCTTCCGTCGGCGGCGCCCGGCTGGTTTGGGCGCAGGTACATCGGCGGACACCGGTGCAAAATCAATTTTTCGGCTATCCAGATCTACCCGCACCACGCGAACGCGAATCGCATCCGACAACTGCCAGGTTTCGCCGCTGCGTTCGCCTGACAATGAGCGGCGCACCGGGTCACGACGAAAATAGTCCGCGCCCAGGGAACTGACGTGGACCAGCCCCTCTATCTGCAGATCCGGTATCTGCACGAACAAACCAAAGTCCATGACCCCGGTGACCAGGGCATCAAACTCCTCTCCGATCCGGCTCTGCATGAACTCGCACTTGAGCCAGTCAAGCGCCTCCCGGGTGGCGTCATCTGCACGTCGCTCGGTCGTCGAACAATGCGCCCCCAGCCTCTCCATCGCCGGTTTGTCATAAGGGAACCCTTCCCCGCCCCGCCCGCGCAAGGCATGTCGGATGGCGCGATGAACCATCAGATCGGGATAGCGCCGGATCGGTGAAGTGAAATGGGCATATTCATCCAGCGCCAGTCCGAAATGACCTTTACCATCCGGCGCATACACAGCCCGCGACAAAGAGCGCAGTAACACTGTTTCAATCAGCGCTTCATCCGGACGACCCCGGACCTGGTCCACGATCTGCGCGTAGTGTTTGGGTTCCAGACGATCCCGGCGGGGCATTTTGACGCCATAGGCGCCGAGAAATGCGGCCAGATCCTCAAGCGCCTCAGCATCGGGTCCGACATGGACCCGGTACAGGGTGGGCAAGCGCCGCTTGCGCAGGAAACCTGCGGCTTCGACGTTAGCCGCGATCATGCACTCCTCGATCATCCGATGGGCGTCATTGCGCTGCCGCGGTACCACCCGGGCGATACGGCCGCGACGATCAAAAGCAAAACCGACTTCAGGCAGATCGAAATCAATCGCGCCGCGGCGACGTCGCGCCTTTGCCAGGGCCCGGTACACCTGAAACAGACACTCCAGATGCGGCATCAGCTCACCGATCCGGCTACGCGCGCTCTTGTCTCCCTCGATCACCGCTGCGGCCACTTCGTCATAGATCAGCCGGGCATGCGAGCGCATCAGGCCCTCGAAAAACCGGGAAACCGTGACCTTGCCTGAAGCATCGACGTGCATCTCGCAAGCCATGCAAAGGCGATCAACCCGTGGATTCAGCGAACACAGCCCATTGGACAATGTCTCCGGCAACATCGGCACTACGCGACGGGGAAAATACACTGAGGTACCGCGCTCGCGCGCTTCCACATCCAGTGCCGAACCTGGCGCGACGTAGTGCGAGACATCCGCGATCGCAACCACCAGCCGCCAACCCTGACCGGCACGCTCGCAATACACCGCGTCATCGAAATCCTTCGCGTCCGCGCCGTCGATGGTGACCAGCGGCAGGTCTCTGAGGTCCTCTCGTTCGCGCTTGTCCGCGCCTAGCACGCGGCTGCCCAGGGCCTCGGCTTCGGCCAATACCTGCTCGCCCCAGCGGAACGGGATACCGTGGGCGCGGATCGCGGTCTCGGTCTCGATCCCGGGCGCATCCGCCGCGCCCAACACTTCGGTAATCCGGCCGACTGGCTGCGCTTCTTTGCGTGGCTGCTCGATAATCTCAGCGACGACGATCTCGCCTGGCTTGGCGCCCGCGGTCAGACGCGGCGCGATCGCCACCATGTGAGCGATACGTGGATTATCCGGAATCACAAATCCGACCCCGGATTCCCGGGCATAGCGCCCGACCACCTCCCGGGTATTGCGCTCGAGGACCTCGACCAGAGAGCCCTCCTGCCGACCGCGGTTGTCCACGCCCTTGACCCGCACTGCGACCCGGTCGCCATGCATCAGCTCGCGCATCTGCCGCGGCGCCAGATACAGGTCTTCGCCGCCGCTGTCCGGGACAACGAAACCGTAACCGTCGCGGTGACCGATCACCCGGCCGACAGTCACATCGAGTTTATCCAGCAGGCAGTACTGGTCATTGCGGTTGAGGATAATCTGGGCGTCCCGGATCATCGCGCGCAAGCGGTTGCCCATCGCATCCTGCTGTTTCTGCGAGCGCAGCCCCAGCGCCTCCATCAGAGCTTTCCTCGGCACCGGCCGCGATTGCTCACGTAGCACCGCTAATACCGCTTCCCGGGTTGGAATGGGAATCCGGTGAGCCGGTGCTCCGGACTTGTCAGCAGGCGGCCGGCGGGGGCTCTTGCGTGTCTTTCTGGTACTCATGAAGCTTCCATTTTTGGCCCGAATACAAGCGGGCGTTCTGTTTGACAAGGATAACCGCTGTGGTTACAGTTCGCGCCTTCTTTCGCGGCGCCATCCCGGCATGATGCCTCGCGCCGAGGCAGAGGAATGGGTGAAAGCGCTGGCTTGAGCTGCCAGTGGCCTGCGCAACTCGTGACGAAAATCTACCAGAGAATCACGTAGTTACCAGGGTATGGCCAAACGCGGACACGGCGACAGACAGGGTCTTTGTCGGATTTGCTTTTTGGCGGTATTGTTTGAACGTCTGATTGGCGAGAGAAATGCCCAGGTGGCGGAATTGGTAGACGCGCCAGCTTCAGGTGCTGGTCTACGTAAGTAGGTGGAGGTTCAAGTCCTCTCCTGGGCACCATATCGATCAAAGGGGTCGAACCGATTCTTGGAAAGATCCGGTTCGACCCCTTTTTTATGCGTTCGAAATCTCACCAGAACACTTTGGCCAGAAAGGGTGAGCCGCTGCTGGCTCACCACCGGATCACCGCCAGTTCACGACAACCCAGCCTGCAGTTACTCAGGGAGTCCTGTGGCCTCGGATGCTGGCCGGGCTGAGAATCAGCGGCATCCGGTCTTCTCATCACAACGGATTCGCGCAGCTTGCACACGGCTGGGTTTGCACCCGCATCGCGCCGTGCGGGGCCTGCACTTTACACGGCAAGAGCCGGAAGTGAAGATAGCTGCATGACCGATCCCGGCCATGCCTGCAATCCTGCCCTGCTCCTGCTTCTGGTCCTGTTGTCATTCCCGGCCAGCGGCAGCGAGCTGCCGTTGTCAGACTGCATGCTGCTGGATGCTTCTGGCGCGCGTGCCACGCCGGCACGATGCGGGACGCTGGCGGCGGCGGCGAACCCGGCGCTGTCAGATCCGGACCAGGATCAGATCGAGCTGCAGATTGCGGTCATTCCCGCGCTCACCGAAAGCACTGATGGCATCGCGTTCACGGTATTGGCGGGTGGTCCCGGCGGCAGCGCAAAGGAGTTCTATGCAGCCTACGCGCCGGCCTTCCGTTATATCCATCGCCACATGGACATCATCCTCGTTGACCAGCGCGGCACCGGCGGTTCGGCACCGCTGGACTGCCCGCGTCCGCCCGAGCTGGAATGGGATGTCAGCAGCGAACAAATCAGCGCATTGAGCACCGAGTGTCTGGAGTCGCTGGATCGCGACCCGGCGCCGTTTACGACATCGCTGGCGGTGCAGGATCTGGATGCCGTACGCGCCGCGCTCGGCTATCAGACGCTGCATCTGTATGGCGGCTCATACGGCACCCGGGTTGCTATGCATTATCTGCGCCGGTACCCGGAACAGACGAAAAGCCTGATTCTCGATGGTGTAGTGCCGCCGGGACTGGCGCTGGGACCGGATATCGCGCTGCGCGCTCAGCAGGCGCTGGACCAGCTGTTTTCCCGGTGCGCAAGCGATCCGGCATGCAATCAGCGTTTCCCGAATCTGGCCGGACAATTCCAATCCCTGAGACAGAGATTGATGGACGATCCGGTGTCGATGACCCTTCCCCACCCGGTCAGTGGGGAGCCGGTTGAGCTGGAATTTGGCCAAGCCGCTCTGGTCACCGCGATCCGGCTGCTGTCATATAACGACAATGGCATTTCACTGCTGCCATTGCTTATCAGCAATGCAGCAGAAGGCCGGATGACACCGCTCGCCGCGCAAAGCCTGATGGTCGCAGAGGGCCTTGGCGAAGCTCTCAGCGCGGGTATGCACAACACCGTAGTCTGCAGTGAGGACCTGCCCTTTGTGCGTATGGATCGGGATCAGTGGCAGGCACTGGATAGCAGTTATCTGGGACGGGCGCCGCTGGAGGGATTGCAGGCCGTGTGCAAAATCTGGCCCACCGGGCCTGTGGACCCTGACCTGCGCGAGCCATTGGTCTCGGATCACCCGGTGCTGCTGTTGTCGGGAAGCGTCGATCCCATCACACCGCCCGCCTATGCCGACATGGCGCAACAAGGACTCAGCGCATCCCGGCATCTTGTGGTGGAGGGTCACGGCCATGGTGTGGCGGCGCTGGGTTGTCTGCCTCGTCTACTGGACGAATTTATAACCACAGGCGATGCGGCCGCGATCGACGCAAGCTGCCTGGAACGCATCACGCCGGCGCCAATATTCCTCGACTTCAGCGGCCCCGGTCCATGATCGAAGCACAGGATCTGGTCAAGCATTTTGGCCCGGTGCGGGCAGTTGACGGCGTCTCACTGGTCGCACGAGACGGCCGTATCACCGGTTTGCTCGGTCCAAATGGGGCTGGCAAATCAACCACTTTGCGCCTGTTAACCTCGATACTTCAGGCCGATCAAGGGCGAGCCGCGATAGACGGTATCGACCTGAACCAACACCCGGGCCAGGCGCGGCGTCATATCGGCACGCTCCCGCATAACGCAGGTTTGTATCCGCATCTCAGCGGTGCCGAAAATATCGCCTATTTCGGTCGCCTGTGTGGTCTGGACGAACAGACCCTGCGGCTGCGGCTGAGTCGCATGATTGACGCGTTCTCGCTGCAAGATTTTGCCGACCGACCGGCAAAAGATTATTCCCAGGGCCAGCGAACCCGGATTGCGCTGGCTCGGGCAATCATCCATGAACCGGCCAACCTGCTGCTGGACGAGCCAATGGCGGGGCTGGATGTGATGGCGACACGGGGCCTCCGACAGCAGATAAGACAATTACGCGATGCCGGCCGCTGCGTGTTGATTTCCAGTCATGTGATGCAGGAAGTGGCTGCGCTTTGCGACGACATTGTGATCATCGCCAGCGGCCGCGTGGCAGCAGCCGGCACGCCAGATCAAATCCGTCAAACCGCCGGTCATGACGATCTGGAAGATGCCTTCGTCAAGATCATCGGCAGCCCGGAGGGACTGGAATGAGCAGCCCTCTGTGGATCGTTTTTCTGAAAGAGGTTCGGGAAAACTTCCGCGATCGCCGCACCGTGCTCACTGCATTGTTATTCGGACCGCTGTTCGGTCCGGTGTTGTTTGCCGCGATGCTCGGCTTCAGCGTGGATCGGGCGCTGGATGACGACACCGAGATGCTCAGTCTGCACGTCTCCGGTTACCAACAGGCACCAAACCTGATGGCCCATCTGGCGTCCCAGGGGATAGAGCCGATTGCGCTGGAGATCGATCTCGCGAGCGCAAAGGATGCGGTGGCTGCCGGCCGGCGGGAACGAGTGCTGATCGTGCCGGAGGACTACGCCGCCGCGGTGCGCACGGGCCAGGTGGCGCATCTGCAACTGGTGGTCGACAGCTCAAATCAGACCGGAAGCCGCGATACAGATCGAATACGACGCGCGCTCGCTGCGTATGGCAGCCGCACCGGCCTGCTGCGTCTCCAGGCTCGCGGCATCAACCCGAGTATCCTGCAGCCGCTGGTGGTCGACGACATCGATATCTCCACCCCGGCAGGACGCTCTGTGTTGCTGTTAGGAATGGTCAGCTATTTCCTGCTGTTCGCCGTGCTGATGGGCGGTTTCTATCTCGCTATCGATACCACTGCCGGAGAGCGCGAACGTCGCAGCCTGGAGCCCCTGCTGAGTTTGCCGGTACCGCGCTGGCAGATCGTCGGCGGCAAGATTCTTGCCACCTGGCTCTTCATGTTGCTGTCACTTGCTATTGCGCTGACGGCATTCGCTGTCAGTTTGCAGGTGGTACCGTTTGAGGAGCTTGGCATGCGTTCGAACTTCGGCTTCAGAGTCGCAGCCGGCGTTTTTTTCGTGCTGATCCCTTTCGCTGTGTTCGCCGCCGGTCTGCTGACGCTCGTGGCCAGCTTCACCCGCAGCTATCGCGAGGCACAGAGCTATCTGACAGTTGTCCTGCTGGTCCCGACGGTACCGATTATCTTCGCCAACTTCGCTGGCGTCCGGCCTGATCTGCTGACCATGGCAGTGCCAAGCCTGTCGCAGCACTTGTTGATTACCCAATTGCTAAAGGCCGAACCGCTGATCATGACCCAGGTGCTGATCAGCGCCGGCGTTACCACCGGTCTGGGCCTTGTGCTGATATGGCTGGTGGCGCGGCTGTATGGGCGCGAGTCAATACTGGGCTGAAACGCCGCACACACAGCGAGGCCCGATCTGCGAGCGCTACCGGGCGGGGTCGGGTTCTGTTTTGTCTGTCAAACCGTGCTGAGGATTCATCAAAGCGCTCAGGCGCTGTTACGGCAATGCGGGCAGGTCAGATCCAGGAAATACCGGCCACCGGCACCGTCGCAGGCCGGCATGCCACCGGACGCAGCCGTCCCGGACAGTTGCAGCCAGGTCACAGACAAACAGGGATCGAAGCGGCTGCTCAGGGGCTGGCTCAAGGTCAGGGGCGCGGACTTGCAGTCACGCGCCGGATTCACAGAATCTGGGATTTACAGAATCTGACTGACAAAAACCGCGCCGACCGCGATCGGCGCGACAAAGCGCGCCAGAAAACGCCACACCGCAAACCAGAAATCGCCAAGGGCGAGCTCTTCGCGCGCGACTCTGGCGGAGATCCGCCAGCCGGCGAAAAGCGCAAACAGCATCCCGCCGGCCGGCAACATGAAATTGGTCACCAGGTTATCCAGGAAATCGAAAATCGAGCGATCTCCGATCAGCGGAACACCGGGTAATACACGCACCCCGTCCCACCAGCTGAAGGAGCCGACGGTCAACAAGCCAAACAGGAACACCGCAAGGCCAAGCAAGGGTGCCACGCGGCGCCGCGGCCAGCGCGCACTCTCTTCGGCTCTCGAGACCATCAATTCGAGCATGGCGATCGACGAAGTCAGGGCGGCGACAAATACGAACAGGAAAAACAGGCTGCCAAAGACGGCGCCACCGGTCATCTGGCCAAAGGCCGAGGACAGCGTGACAAAGATCAGACCCGGGCCGGCACCGGGATCCAGACCGTAGGCAAACACGATCGGAAATATCGCCAGCCCGGCAAGCAGGGCGACCAGTGTATCGCCGAGGGAGATGATCAGCGCTGAGCGCGGCAGATTCACGTGCGCCGGCAAATAGGCCGAATACGTCAGTACGATGCCGATACCAACATTGACCGAAAAGAAGGCCTGTCCCACCGCCATCAGCACAGTCTGCGGTGTGAGGCGGGAGAAGTCAGGCACAAAAAGATAGCTAAACGCCTGGCTACCCGCGCCAGTGGTCAGCGCGTATCCGACCAGTCCCAGCAGCATCAGGAACAGACCGGGCATCAGCACATTCATCGCCTTTTCAATGCCGGAGTTGATACCGCGAGCGACGATAAAGACGGTCACGACCATAAAGCCCAGATGCCACAACGTGGTCTGTACTGGCTGATGCAGAAACGCGTCAAACATCGCACCGGCCTGGGCCGGACTGAGGCCCTGCATTTGGCCGCTGGCGGTTTTGAAAACGTAAGCCATAGACCAGCCGGCCACCACGCTGAAGAAGCTGAAAACGAGGAATGTAGCGACCAGACCCATCCACCCCAGGCCTTCCCAGAGCGGTGACCCTCCGGCCTCCTTTGCCAATTTGCGGATGCTGTTGGGCGCGCTCATCCGGCCACGGCGACCGATCAACATCTCCCCCATCATGATCGGCAGCGCGACCACGAACACAGCGATCAGATAGACGATGACAAAGGCGCTGCCGCCAGCCGAACCCAGCGTGTAGGGGAACTTCCAGATGTTGCCAAGGCCGACTGCGGCGCCGACAGACGCCATCAGGAAAGCGATTCGGGAGGACCAGCTTTCGTGGGGTGCAGACGAAACCTGCATGGCCGCCCTCCTCGTTGGTTGTTTTGTTGGTTGTGCTGCTGTCAGGCCCGGCGCCGCATGATAAACCAACTCAAGCCCGGGTCAAACGGCGACTAAGCGTAGCAGTAGCCAGCGCTACGCCGGTCAGGGCCCAGACCACAACCGCTCCGCTGGGCAGATCAAACAGAGCCGACGCAACGAGGCCGATAGCGTACCCGGCCGCACCACAGACATAAGCGATCGCAACGGCGCGCCCGAACGCCAACCTGCGGGTAGCAAGGGCCGGCAGGATCAGGCTCGCAAACACAAGGTAGATACCGACCAATTGCACCGAAGCGGTCACGCTAAAAGCAAACAGTACATAGAACCAGGCGGATCTCAGGCGTCGCCTTGCGGGCAGCCACAGAGCCAGGACCGCAACAGCCACGCCCAGCGCCGGTATCAGCTGTGCATAGTCCACCCACAGGATCTGGCCGACCAGCAGATCCCGCAGCGCTTCACCACCGTGCGGATCATTAGCGAGCAGGATCAGGCCAGCGGTGGCGGCGAGGATAAACAGCGCGCCAATAATGGCTTCCTGCACCTCCGCAAAGTGGGTCTCGGTCCAGGTCAATCCGAAGCCAGCGACCAGCGCCGCTCCAACCGCGGCCACTTGCGCGCTGATGCCATGGGGATCCCATCCGGCCGCGCCAGCCGCGATAACACCCAGACCCGCGACCTGGGCAATCGCAAGGTCGATAAAAATAATGCCGCGCTTGAGCACCTCCCGCCCCAGCGGCACATGCGTCGCAAGTACGATCAGGCCGGCGAGAAAGCCAGGCAGCAGGATCCCCGGGTCCAGGCCTGACAGGTTCATTCCCGGCCGGTCTCTAGCTGCCGCAGGATGGTGTCATACCAGCTGAAAAGATCATCTGTGCCGGGCATCGCACCCACGGTTTGCGGCACGACTACCGCCGGCGCGCCAGTCCGCGCGGCCAGCCAGTCGGAAGCCCGCGGGCTCTGATAGGCGGAACGGATAATCAAACTCAGATCCTTGCCCTGGAGCCCCGCCAGCAAAGTGGCCAAATAGCTGGCGCTGGGCTCGATACCGGGTTTCGGTTCCAGGCTGCCCAGTTCCTTGAGGCCAAGCCAGTTCACCAAATATACCCAGCTTCGATGGTGGACCACGATTTCCATCCCTGCCAGAACCTGAGCACGTGCTTCCCAGCTGGAGACAGCCCGGTCCCAGCGGCCGGAAAAATCCTGCATCCGGGCCTGATAGTCGGCGCCGCCTTCCGGATCGATCTCCACCAGCCGCTGACTGAGAACGGCGGCCACCCGCGCGATGTTTCGGGGATCAAGCTGGATATGAGGATTGCCGTAAGGATGGATGTCGCCTTCCGATCGATCCACGCTGGCCGGCACTTCCAGCATCGGCACGAACTCCGCGGCCAGCAACAGACCCGGTTTGCCCGGCATCACGCGCGGGTTATTTGCCTGACGTGCCAGCAGCGGCAGCCAACCTGCCTCGAGATCAGCGCCAGTGCAAATAACCAGGTCCGCCTGCCGATAGCGCGAAATCAGGCTCGGCCGCGCCTGGATGTAGTGCACGTCCTGCAAACCGGTGGTGGCGCTGTAGACATCTACGCGTTCTCCGCCGAGCTGCTCCGCCAATGCCGCCCACTCCGGTTCACAGGCAAAAATCCTGAGCTCGGCATGCGCCGGACCGGCGATGAACAGCAAGCTGCAGATGAGCGCAAACCTGTTGATGATCATTGTCTGGCCTTTAGAACTGATGGGCGCCGTGGGCGCCAATACTCATTATGTACTGGAGAAACACCTGATTATCCGACTCGCTGGAAGACTCATCACGGGTGAATTGCAGACGCAAACGACTGAACTCACTACGAGCATAGTCGACCATTGCGGTATAACGCTTCGGATCCCGATTATCGTCATCGAGCGGGTTGGGCACGGTGATACCGACCAATGTGTTGTCCGCAGACAGCCAGTCGTATCTCAACCCGAATCGCCAACCCTGACGGAACTGATACACGCCCTGGGCATAGAAGCCTTTCTGATCCAGATCGTAACGTCCGCTCTCGCTGACGGTGCTCGTGTCAGCGTCGGTGCTGCCGTTCTCGTCGCGATAGAAATACTCGGTCTGGAACTTGAAATTACGCTGACGGGGGTTGCCGTTCGGTGCCCACTTCCAGACGAATTCGCCAATGTAGATATCGTTGCCATCGCCGTTGAAGCTCATCTCACCGTCTTCGATGTCCGAGGTTCTGTCATCGACGTCGTAGCGATACACCGAGACACCGGCTTTCCAGCTGTTGCTTGGGTTCAGATCGCCGCCGACCTTGGCGAATGCGGTCCAGGCGCCGACACCATCGTTAGCCCCGCCCGCGGCGGGGTAGCCGTCCCCCTGAAAGCCTTCCGCACCGAATTCCAGAAACAGATCGATGGGTGCCAGCCAGCGTATCTGGGCTCCGGTATCCGAAAGCGCGCCCCCCAGCATGGCCCGGTAGACCAGGGGCTCGTCGGAGAAATCCCAGCTGTGTGGGTGAAAACGATTGTTGTAACCCACCGCAGAGAGGAACTTGCCTCCTTTCAGGGCAAGACCGGATGGCAATGACAGGGTTTCAAAGTAGGCCTCCTCGAGCTCCACTTCGGTGCCATCCTCGTTGTCCTCGAAGACAACGTCTGCATAACCATAAAACCAGTCGTCGACATTACCGCTAACCACCAGCTCGGTCTCGTCCAGAGAAAATCCTTCGGCGCTCAGCCCGGCCTCTTCATCCAGCATGAACCCGGATATCTCGTAGTCGTCAGAGTCATTCTGATAACTGGAGAACTGACCATCGAGGATCAGGCTAATGGACGGATTGAGTTTGTTGCCGCTGAACATACCCTGGGCAGAGGCGGCCAACGGCCATCCGGCCGCCAACACGGCAGCCCATCCGGCAGCCAATCCGGCTGCCCGCAAAATAGAAGAACGCATGAAATACTCCTCGCATTGATTCGGCTCTGGTCCACGCACGCAGATAACGCCGGGACCACGCAAACGGAACAGAAATCAGGCGAAGAGCGGGGGTCCGCGAGCGAGGCCAGTGGGGACCGGAACCGCGAGACAGGAAAAGCTGTCGCGCGCAGGCGGGCTGGCTTCCGGCGCGGGAGAAACGGCCAGGGTCGGGTGAGAGGCAGCGCTGCACAGCTGGTTCGCGGCCACGCATAGTGCACATGGTGTATCGCTGGTCAGTGTTTCGTGAACCGCGCCGTGCAAAACGAGGCCGAGATGGGCGCAGATAACAGCCAGCGCGGCGATACTGGACCAACACCGGCGCCACCGGGCGCGGCCGCGCGGCTGCTTGCTCCGTTGGCTTTGATGATGCTGAGTCAACATTTGCTGCTGGACACTACCCTGATCCGGAGATCGTACTCCGGGGTGCACTCTATTGGCCCGGGCCCTGAACGGCAGCATAGCCGTGTCCCTTGCGCCGCGCAATCCAGCGGTGGCCAGCGTGGGGCAGCTCTGGCCGGGGCCGACCGGTGGCGGCGACAGACGATTTGCTGCTGACGCTCTGCTAAGCTCCAATCCTGCCGGAGTCATCACCCGATATGTCGTCATCAGAAACCGCTTCCGCAGCCATGATCCGGGCTGCTTCCCAGTTCCGCTCCGGCAACATTAAGGCCGCGGCGACGGCTTGCCGCGAGGCGCTCTCCGCAGACCCTGAATCGCTCAATGCGCTGGAATTGCTCGGCCTGATCGAGGGCATGCACGGCGATATACAGCTCGCACGTGAGTTGCTCGAACGCGCCAACACGCTGCGTCCGGGTCGTCCTGAATTGCTCAACAATCTGGCCATCGCCTGCCGCCGTTGCGGCGATCCGGCCGCCGCCGTCCGCTACCTCCGCGGCGCACTCAAACGCCAACCCATGTTTGTCGCGGCATGGCAGACCATGGCCGCCTCACTACAACAATTAGGCGACTACCCGGGCGCGCTGGAAAGCCAGGAAAGGGTGACCTCGCTGGAGCCTGGCAACGCCGCCGCGTGGGCTGAACTGGCGCAGATCCGCGAGGCGCTCAACCAGCCCGTGGCCGCCGCCGAGGCCGCGACGCGTGCGCTGGAACTCGATCCGGAAAATGCGCTCGCCATCATCGTGCTGGCCAAACTGGAAATCCGGCGGGGCGATGCGGAACAGGCCAGCAAAAGACTCCAGCGGGCCCTCGCCAGACAGGATCTTCTGCGCAACCATGAAACTATCATGCAGCAACTGCTCGGCTCAGCGCTGGACCGTATCGGTGAGCCGGATGCGGCCTTCGCCGCGTTTGTCAAAGCCAACCGGCTACAGGCGCGGGACTACCATGCGGCGTTCAGCGTTTCAGAGGGTCCATACGCGCTGCCCGCAGTGCGCAGAATCGGCGACTATTTGCGGGACGGAAGTCTGGACAGCGAACGCCCGGGCGTGGATGACGGTTATCCCCCACCGATTTTCCTGATGGGATTTCCGCGCTCCGGGACCACGCTCCTCGACCGGATGCTGTCCACACACCCGCAATTGGTCAGCATCGAGGAGCAGGAGACGCTGACCGATTTGCAGCGGGATTTTGTGATTCCACCGGACGGCATGCATCGGCTGGCAGCAATGGGGCCGAACGAGATGCTGATTTACCGGCAGGCCTATCGCCGGCGGCTGATCGATCTGGCGGATAAAGCCGAACCCGGACAGCAGATCATAGACAAGATGCCGTTGAATACGCTGTTTCTTCCTCTGATCGCGCGGGTCTTCCCTGAGGCACGAATTCTTTTCGCGGTACGCGATCCGCGCGACGTATGCCTGAGCTGTTTTATGCAGAGCTTCAGCCTGAATGCCGCCATGGCGCACTTTCTCGATCTGGAGTTAACGGTCGAGTACTACCGCGAAGTTATGACGCTCGGGCTCGACACCATCGATCGCTGGCCGCTCAAGGTTTATCAGCTGCGGTATGAAGACCTGGTCAAGGAACCGGAAAAGGTCGCGCGCGGTGCAATAGGTTTTCTGGATCTGCCATGGGACCCGGCAGTCATGGAATATCGCAGCGGCCTGGCCGGTGCGCACATTTCCACGCCCAGTTATCTACAGGTGGCGGAACCGATCTACCAACGCGCCATCGGGCGCTGGCGGCGCTATGCGGAGTCGATGGACAGCGTGCTCGACAGCCTTGCGCCGCTGATCGAACGTCTGGGCTACGCCTCAGGCGAAGGGATCGCGCAGAACAATCGTCTCTGAACGGTCGGGACCCGTAGAGATGATATCGACCGGGGTATCGACGATCTCTTCGATGCGTCGCAAATAGGCTCGCGCATTTTCTGGCAGATCATCGTAGCGCGTAATGCCGACAGTAGATGTCTTCCAACCGGGCATATCCTCATATACCGGCACACAGTCATCGTAGCTCTCCGCCTCCATCGGCGGCAGATCACGAATCTCTTCACCGATGCGATAGCCCACGCATATCCGGATCGTATCGATGCCGTCGAGCACATCGAGCTTGGTCACGCAAAGGCCCGACACGCTATTCAGGCGAATCGAACGCCTTAGGGCCACGGCGTCGAACCAGCCACAGCGGCGGGGCCGGCCGGTGGTCGCGCCGAACTCATGTCCAACACGGGCAAGATGTTGGCCCATCTCGTCAAACAATTCGGTCGGAAAGGGGCCCGCCCCAACCCGTGTCGTGTACGCTTTGACGATTCCCAGCACATAGTCGATATATCGTGGGCCAAGTCCGCTGCCGGTGGCCGCGCCGCCCGCGGTGGTATTGGATGAGGTAACAAACGGATAGGTGCCATGGTCTATGTCCAGCAGGGCACCCTGCGCGCCTTCGAACAGCACGTTGTCGCCGGCCCGGCGATGCTGGTCCAGAAGTTGCGCGACATCCGCTACCAGCGGCCGCACGCGTTCGGCCATCGCCAGCGACGACTCCAGCACCTGCTGGAAATCCACAGCTTCGGCACGGAAATAGTGCTGCAAAACAAAGTTGTGGAAGTCGAGCACCTCGCCGAGCTTGGCGGCGAAACGTTCTCGATGGAACAGGTCAGAGACCCGCAGCGCCCGGCGCGCGATCTTGTCCTCATAGGCCGGACCGATACCGCGTCCGGTAGTGCCAATGGCATGCACACCCTTGGCTTTTTCGCGGGCCAGATCCAGGGCCACATGAGACGGCAGGATCAGTGGGCATGCGGGACTGATACGCAAGCGTTCCGCAACCGGAACAGCCCGCGCTATGAGCATGTCCATCTCTTCCAGCAAGGCGTCCAGCGCAATCACCACGCCGTTGCCGATCAGGCAGTCAACGCCGTCGCGGAGGATTCCGGAAGGGATCAGATGGAGTACGGTCTTCTCACCGCCGATGACCAGAGTGTGGCCCGCATTGTGCCCACCCTGAAACCGCACCACTGCAGCGGCCCGCTGAGTGAGCAGATCCACGATCTTGCCCTTACCTTCATCACCCCACTGCGTGCCAATGACAACAACATTCTTCGACATGAACATATCCCGGAAAAACCCGGCTGCGCCGACCGGCCTACCCGCGCACGAAATACAACAGCATCAGGCCTGCAATCATGCTGAATCCGCCGACCCGGCGCAGTGACCGGTCCTGCATCTGGGACAGCAGGGCCAGCGTCCGTCGCGTACTTGTCGGGCTGGCGAAGGGCATGATCCCCTCGAGCACCATCAGTAACGCCACTGCGCTAAGCAGGTCGGTCCAGTCCATCGGTCCGGGTCGATCCGAGTCTGCGCAGGCCAGACATGTCAGGGCTTGCTATTGCCCTTGGAGTCATTGCCCCTGGAGTCATTAAAATAGCGGAAATAATCTCCTTCCGGCCCCAGCACAAAGATATCGCCATCGTTTCCAAGCGACCGTCGATATGCCTCCATGCTGCGGTGGAAAGAATAAAACTCGGCATCCCGCTCATAGGCCGCAGCGTAAATCGCGGCCGCCTCAGCATCGCCGAGGCCCCGGATCTCTTCTGATTGACTATATGCGTCAGCCAGCAGCACGGTGCGCTCCTTGTCAGCTTGCGAGCGGATGCGCTCCGCCCTTTCCGCGCCTTCAGCACGCAATTCGGCGGCAACCCGGGCGCGTTCCTGGCGCATGCGATTGAACACCGAATCGCTGACTTCGTCTGGCAGGTCCAGACGCTTGACGCGTACATCTACGACTTCGATGCCCAACTCAGAGGCCGTCTCGGTTGCTCTCTCCATCATGTCATCCATGATTTCGCGGCGATCCGCTGTGACCACTTCCTGCACGGTGCGCTTGGCAAACTCGGAACGGATCCCGTCCTTGATTATCTCGATCAGGCGATTGGTGGCGATCAATTCATCGCCGCCGACCGACCTGTAGTACTGGCCGGGGCTGGTGATCCGCCATTTCACGTAAAAATCGACTTCGAGGTTTTTCTTCTCCTCAGTCAGGAATTTCTCGTTTGGATTGTTTCGCGTCAGAATCCGGTCATCGTATTTGATCACGTTGTTTACAAACGGGATCTTCATATGCAGGCCCGGCTCGTAGTCGGTGCGAATGATCTCGCCAAACTGCAGCTTGATCGCATACTCGCGCTCATCGACGGTAAACAACGACAGCAGAATGCCGCCGACTACAGCGATCACCGCGAGCAGGATCAGGTTTCCTTTGCCATTCATCGACGGTCTCCTCTGGCGCGTGCATCTTCTCCGGCTCGCTGCCGCTGGGCATCGCTGCCCCCGCCGCCCGAACCCGGCCCGGTATCTATGGCCACCGGATCACGGGTCACTTTGCTGCGCTGTCCTTTGAGCAATTCGTCCATCGGCAGGTAGAGCAGGTTGCCGCTGCCGTCCGCATCGATCAGGACCTTGTTGGTCGAGCCATACACCGACTCTACCGTTTCCAGATACAGGCGCTCCCGGGTCACTTCGGGCGCCTTAAGATATTCATCCAGCAGGGCTTCGAAGCGAGCGGATTCACCACGCGCATCCGCCACAACGCGAGCGGTGTACGCTTCAGCGTCGAGCACCTGGCGAGCCGCGTTGCCGCGAGCACGCGGCACGATGTCATTGGCGTAAGACTGCGCTTCCAGAGCCAGTCGCTCCTTATCCTCTCGGGCCTTGATAACGTCTTCCACCGAGGCCTGAACCTGCGGCGGGAAATTTGCGTCTTGCAGATTTACCGATGTTACTTCCAGTCCAGCACCATAATCGTCCAGCACACCCTGAATCAGTGTTTTGGTGCGCTCGGCGATTTGCGCGCGCCCCTCGGTGACCACAAAATCCAGCGTCGCGCTGCCGACGATTTCGCGGATCGCACTCTCACTGACTTCAGCCAGGGTCGCCAGCGGATCTCTGACATTGAAAAGAAACGCGATCGGGTCGGCCCTGCGGAACTGAACCACGGTGTCTACAATCACCAGATTCTCGTCCGCCGTCAGCATGCGGGTCTGATGCTTGTAGCTCTCCACCGCAGCAACATTGACCATGTCAACGTTCTGGATCGGGAACGGGATGTGCCAGTGCAGGCCCGGCATCGTGGTGGAATGGTAGCGCCCGAACTGCATCACGACGCCGCGCTCAGCGTCGTCGACCTTGTAGATTCCAGACAGACTCCATAGCACGACGATGACGGCGATGATGACGCCAATGCCGGCGCCTCCGCCCGTTTTCCCGTCGCCGCTTGCGCCACCTCCGGATCCCCCGCGGCCGCCAAACAGACCACCCAGCTTGCGCTGCAGGTCGCGGACTACCTTATCCAGGTCCGGCGGGCCTTGCTGGCCACCGTTGTTCCAGGGGTTACCGCCATTCTTCTCATTCCAGGCCATAGTTCTATTGTCTCATCCTTTGCCCGCGGCTCAAGCTACGGTGCGCGATTGTAGAAAGGTGTCGGAGGCTGCACAAGGCGCACGCGTCAAACGCTCCGGCGCGAGGCCCTCATGGCTACACATAGACAGGAAATCTCTCTCCGGCAGCGAGATCAGCAGGTCCCAGCCATGATCGGCCGCAACGCTTTCCCCGACCACCGCATCGAGTTCATGCAGTCGAGCCCGGATGCGGGCCTCGGCGACGTCCAGATGGATTCGACCTCTGACCTGGTCGGCATCGAAAGCACCCCTGATCGCCTCGATCAGCAGCTGAATCCCGGCTCCCGTAGATGCAGACAACCATACACGAGTGACGTTCCCGTGTTCGTCCCGCAAAACACGAGGCTTTTCATCCAACAAATCGATTTTGTTGAATACCTCGACCTGCCGGACCTGCTCAGCGCCTATCTCAGCAAGGACTTTATTGACCTGTCCGATGCGCTCTATCCGGTGCGGATCAGCGGCGTCCACCACGTGCAACAGCAGCGAGGCGTCGCGCGTCTCCTGCAAGGTTGATCGAAATGCGGCCACCAGCTCGTGAGGCAGATCGCGGACAAATCCGACGGTATCAGCCAGCACGATGCTGCGGCCTTCACCCAGGTCCAGGCGGCGCAAGGTCGGATCAAGTGTGGCAAATAACTGGTCGGCAGCAAATACGCGCGAATCCGTCAGCTGATTAAATAGTGTCGACTTGCCGGCGTTGGTATATCCGACCAGCGACACCGTCGGCACCTCGGCTTTTTGCCTGGTCCGGCGTCCTTGCTCGCGCTGCTGCTGCACCCGCTCCAGACGGCGATTGAGCTGCCGGATACGTTGGCCCAGCAAGCGACGGTCGGTCTCCAGCTGGGTTTCACCCGGACCGCGCAGGCCAATGCCGCCTTTTTGCCGCTCCAGATGAGTCCAGCCACGAACCAGCCGGGTCGCCAGATGCTCCAGTTGTGCAAGCTCCACCTGCAGCTTGCCTTCAAAACTCCGCGCACGTTGAGCAAAGATGTCGAGGATCAGGCCCGCCCGATCGAGCACCCGACAACGCAGGCTGGCCTCCAGATTGCGCTCCTGACTGGGCGACAGCTCATGGTTGAACAGGACCAGCTCGGCGTTCTCATTCTCAACCAGCTCACGCAGCTCGTCGACCTTGCCGCTACCTGCAAAAAACCGTGCGTCGGGCGCACGTCGGGTCCCGCTGACTGTGGCGCACACATCGGCCCCGGCGGAACGTGCCAGTTCCTGGAACTCTTCAATCTGTTCGTTGGGAACGCGGCTGCCGATGCCGATATGGACGAGAATTGCTCGTTCACCGAGCTTGGGTCTGTCGAACAAGAATCCTCCGGCGCCTGCGGTGCCTTTACTCGCCGCTATCGTCGGCGTCATCCGCGGCCGGGATGCGCACATTGCGAGCCGGAACGACGGTAGAAATGGCGTGTTTGTATACCATCTGGCTGACGCTGTTCTTGAGCAGCACCACAAACTGGTCAAAAGACTCGACCTGGCCCTGCAGCTTTATGCCATTCACCAGATAAATTGAAACCGGCACTTTCTCGCGCCGCAGCGCGTTCAGGAACGGATCCTGCAAGCTCTGTCCTTTGGCCATCTTCCTCTCCTGAAAACCGGCACATGATTTATTTTGTTTTTTGCTGCCGCTTTCAGCAGCGGTTACCCACGCATGCTGATCGCAAACACAATATCGCCGTCAGTTTACCATACGGGTCACGGACTCCGGGGGATTTTGCCGGCCAGATGATGCAATGCAGAATCGGCAGCGCCGCGACCCGTATCCATCCGGAATAGGTGCTTTTCGGCCCTCAGCCAGGTCCGTTGTCGCTTGGCCAGCTGACAGGTTGCGATAACCCCGCGGCGTTCGGCCTCGGCCAGTTCACAACGTCCCTGCAAAAACTCCCAGATTTGTCGATAACCCACCGCGCGCATCGACGGCAGCCCGGGAAGGATATCGGGGCGCTGCTTCAGCATTTCAACCTCGGCGACAAAGCCTGCGTCCAGCATGGCCCGAAAACGGTTGCCGATGCGTACCCGCTGGGCCTCCAGGTCGCTCGGCCAAAGAGCAAGCTTGAGCCAATCCCGCGGTTGCACCGAGGCCTGCGCCGTTGCCTGCAAATAGCTCAAAGTCTGACCACTCAGGCGATAGACCTCGAGCGCCCGCTGAATGCGTTGCCCGTCCTGCGGCTTGATCCGCGCCGCCGCAGCCGGATCCACCTGCGCCAGCGTTTCGTGCATCGCTGGCCATCCGATGCGGGTCGCTTCGGCGTCGAGTTCGGCTCTGATCACCGGATCCGCCGCCGGCAGGCTGGCCAGCCCCTGTTGCAGGGCGCGGAAATACAGCATCGTGCCGCCCACAAGCAGCGGGATACGGCCAGCGTTGTGAATCTGTTCGATTTCCCTGTTCGCGTCGACAAGAAAACGGCCCGCAGAATAGGCCTCCGCCGGATCGCAGATGTCGATCAGACGGTGCGGACATTGACGTAGAAAATCCGCATCCGGTTTGGCCGTGCCGATGTTCATTCCACGATAGACCATTGCGGAATCAACGCTCACCACGTCCAGCGGAAACTCGCCACACAAGGTCCGTGCCAGCTCGGTCTTGCCCGATGCAGTCGATCCCATCAACAGGACGACTGGCGGCCTTGGATCACTGGCCATCAATCTACCGACCGCGCAAGAACAGCCGATCCAGGTCCTGCATCGCCAGCTGAGTCCATGTCGGCCGGCCATGGTTGCATTGATCGCTGCGCTCGGTGCGTTCCATGTCGCGCAACAGCGCGTTCATTTCCGGAATCGTGAGTCTGCGATTCGCCCGTACCGATCCATGACAGGCCATCGTTGAAAGCAGTTCGTTGATTCGCTCTTCCACTCGCCGGCTTGCGCCCGAACTGGAAAAATCCGACAACACATCCCGCACCAGGGCCTCAGCATCGGCTTCCCGCAGCAAGGCCGGTACGTGTCTTACGGAGAGTGTTTCCACGCCCACCCGGCGCAGTTCGAAACCGAGTTCCGCAAATGCCTCAGCCTGATCCTCGGCCATCTCGGCCTCAGCCACACTGACCCGCAGGCTCACCGGTACCAGCAGGGGTTGTGACCGGATCGCACCCTCGCCCTGTGCCTGCTTGAGACCTTCGTAGACTATTCGTTCGTGCGCGGCATGCATATCTACCAGCACCAGGCCCTTGCTGTTTTGCGCAAGAATGTAGATCCCGTGAAGTTGCGCCAGCGCCGACCCAAGTGGCAGTTCTTCCGTGCCATCGTCATCGGGGGGTGAAGCCGAAGCGAGGCGTTCGAATGCCGCGAGCGCGCCTCCATCCGCGATCCCCAGACGCATCGGCTGCTGCAGGCCCGTTGATCGGCCAGCAGCCGCGACGGATGCCGGCGCCCCGCCTGAAGCGGCCGGTGCGACACCGCTCCCACCAGCACGGGTGCCGGCCAGCGCTTGCTCGATCGTGTGAAACAGAAAAGCGTGAACACTGCCCGATTCGCGGAAACGGACCTCATGTTTGGTCGGGTGTGCGTTGACATCGACCAGCGTCGGGTCCATCTCCAGATACAATACACAGGCAGGATGACGCCCATGAAACAGGACATCGCTGTAGCCGGCGCGAAGCGCATGGCTGATGACCTTGTCCCGTACCACGCGTCCGTTGAGATATACATACTGCAGGTCCGCCTGGGCCCGGGAAAACGTCGGCAATCCCAGCCAACCCCAGAGCCGCATTCCCGAAGCTGCATGGCTGACAAACATCGCCTGTTCGACAAAAGCCGATCCGCATATTTCTGCGACACGTCGATCCATCGCTTGCTGATCTGCCGCCGGCGGCAGATCAAACACTGCGCGCTGATTGTGAAGCAAGCGGAAGCCGACATCGAAACGACTGAGCGCCACACGCCGGGCGATACGATTGAGATGACTGAACTCGGTCCGCTCGGTACGCATGAACTTGCGCCGCGCGGGGGTGTTGTAAAACAGATCGCGCACCTCAACGGTGGTACCCAGAGGATGCGCCACAGGCCCGCCGTTATCATGCCGGCCACCCTCTACTTCGACGCGCCAGCCGGACTCTGCATTGGCGGTGCGCGAGCTCAGGGTCAATCTCGACACAGAGGCAATACTGGGCAAGGCCTCGCCACGGAAACCCAGCGTTGCCACCCCTTCAAGGTCGTCCAGGCTGGCGATCTTGCTGGTGGCGTGCCTGGCCAGGGCCAGGGGTAGTTCGTCGGCAGCAATGCCCATGCCATCGTCGCGCACCCGGCACAGACGCAAACCGCCGTTCTCGACCTCGACAAGCACCCGGCGGGCGCCAGCGTCCAGGCTGTTTTCCAGCAACTCCTTGAGCACCGATGCCGGACGCTCTATGACCTCGCCGGCAGCGATTTGATTGACAAGTTGAGACGGTAGTTCGCGGATCGGCATGGCGAGGACCGGAGGATACCGGAATTGCCGCCGCCAAGTCCCGTGGCAACCGGGATCGCGACTCAGGAACCGCTGCTGGAGGGAATCTGCAGAACCTGTCCGATGCGGATGCGGTCGTTCTTTAGCCGATTTTGACGACGCAATGCACTCATGGACACATTGTATCGAGAGGCGATGCCGGACAAGGTGTCACCGCTGACAATAATGTGCTCAACCGATTGGCCGCGTGCCGGCGCACCCTGCCGGGCGAGCAGGCTGCCCGGCGGTGGATTGTCATAGAAATAGGCGCGAACGCCACCGAGGATAGCGGTGGCCAGCGCCTCCTGGTGCTGGCCGCTCTTCAATTGCTTCTCTTCGGTCGGGTTGGAGATAAACGCCGTCTCAACCAGGATCGATGGGATATCCGGTGACTTCAGAACCAGAAAACCGGCCCGACCAACGGTTCGCCGATGCAGTTTGTTCACACTCCCGAGACGACCGAGCACCAGTTCCGCAACGTTGTTGCTGGCGTCGATCGAGGCGGTCTGCGAGAGGTCCAGCAGCACGGAGGCGAGCATCGCATCCTTGTCATCCAGACTGACACCACCGACAAGGTCTGCGGAATTCTCCCGCTCCGCCAGCCAGCGGGACGCCTCGTCTGAAGCACCCCGGGGCGACAGCACATACACTGAGGAGCCCCTTGCCTCGCGCCTCTTGAAAGCGTCCGCGTGAATGGAAACAAAAAGATCCGCACGCTGCTGCCGCGCACGATCGATGCGCTGACGCAAGGGCACAAAATAGTCGCCGTCGCGGGTCAGGTAGCCGCGCATGCCCGGTTCCTTGTCGATCTTCGCCTTCAGGCGCTTGGCGATCTGCAGCACGACGTCTTTTTCGCGCGTGCCGCTGCGTCCGACAGCCCCGGGATCCTTACCACCATGACCTGCATCGATGGCAATGACGACATCTCTGCCGCGCTCAGACGCAGGCGCCGCCTTGACGATGCGGTTCGTGCCCTGCCCTTCGAGGTCTATAACCAGACGGTGGCCGCTGTTTCCATCCGGTGGCACCGCAAACGAGCGTGGCCGTACCGGCGCTGAGAGATCCAGCACGACCCGGGCATCGCCATTATTGCGGTTAGCCAGTCTGACCCCGCGCACGATACCGGTCGGCGCGGGCAGACCGATGCTGGATGCATCAATGCTGGTCGCATGCAAATCGACCACGACCCGGGATGGGTTGGTCAGGGTAAATACGGTATGACTGACGGGCCGTTTCAGATCGAGGACGACCCGCGTGGACTCCCCACCGTTCGCAATCCGGATGCGCTGGACGCCATCGCTGGCGGCGGCATGGACAAGGCCTGCAGCACACATCAGCAACGCCATCAGCGCGACCGTTGCAGTGGCCGTTGTCAACCGATGAGTACGCATGTCCCCAGGATTCTCCCCACTCGCTTGCCCGAATATATCCATAGGATTCCCGGGCTTATTGCTGTTAGCGAGGATCAACTTTAACCACAGCAGACCGACCAGCGCAAGATTTCCCGCCAAATTAAGCAGATACGAGGAAAAGCTGTACTGAGGTCTTAAATGGGAGGCTGAGGCCCGGGATCGCCGGCCAGCAGCGTGTTAACAAGCATTTTGCCGCGCTCCGTGCCACCGGCCAAATTGGCGCGTCGCCCCGTCCCATCGAGATCGAGACGCACCTTGACGTCAACGGCCGGCAATTGCCCTCCGGCCCGCTGCGGCCATTCCATCAGCACCAGGGACTCACCCTCGAACACGTCCCGGAAGCCGAGAAATTCGAGTTCGGCCGCATCTGCAAGTCGATACAGATCGAGGTGCAGGACCGTCCGACCCGCCAATTCATAGGGTTCGATCAGGGTATAAGTCGGGCTGGGTACCCGTCCCTGGTGTCCCAATGCACGGATAAAACCACGCGCCAGCGTGGTCTTGCCGGCGCCCAGAGGGCCATCGAGCGTGACCAGCCACGCGCCTGGCTGGATACGCAGCGCCTCAGCAATACTGGCACCCAGGCGCTCGGTGGCGACCGGATCTGCCAACGTCAGGCTCAGCATCCGGGGTTTACCGGAATCCGGATTGCGTCGAACAGATCTGAAGCAATTAAGCCACGCGGCCGGGTGCCTGCGGCCATGTCGCCGGCCCGGGCGTGTGCCCATACGCCGCAACGTGCAGCCAGAGAAAGATCCGCGGATTGCGCAGCGATCGCCGCAACGATCCCGGTCAACACATCGCCCATGCCGGCCACGGCCATGCCGGGATTCCCCGCCGCACACAGCCACGGCGTTTCGCTCGCGGTCTGCACCAGGCTGCCAGCACCCTTCAGTACGATCGTGCCACCGAAGCGCCGTGCCAGACGCGACACACAGTCGAAGCGATCTTGCTGCACGGCTGCCGTATCGATACCCAGAAGTCGCGCCGCTTCCCCGGGATGCGGCGTCAACACCCAGTCGTCGCGCTGGCGCGGAGATTCAGCGAGCAAATTGAGGCCATCGGCATCCACGATCAGTGGCAAGGCGCTGGCAAAAACCGCATCCGCCATCTCGCGGGACCAGTCGCTTCGACCCAGACCGGGACCCAGCGCGACTATCGTTGCCCGCGTGAGCAATGGGACCAGATCTGCCGCCCGGGTGACGCCGTGACACATCAGTTCGGGTCGGCCGGCAGCAATCACAGGAACATGCGCCGGCAGGGTTGCCACTGACACCAGACCGGCGCCGGCGCGCAGCGCGGCCTCTCCCGCGAGGCGTGCGGCACCTGGCATCCCCGCTCCACCCCCGACCACGACGACGTGGCCGGAATCGCCCTTGTGCGCATCCGCGGGTCGCGGCGGGAGTGCTGTTTCGATCTGCTCCGAGGTAATCAGCCGCGCCCTGAGCGGAACGCCGTCGCCAGCTTCCGTGGGGATATCGAGATCATCGAACACGATCTCGCCACACAATGCCGGGCCGCTCGAAGTCAGCATCCCGGCCTTCATCCCGACGAAGCTGACCGTCAGATCTGCGCAAACCGCGGCGCCCATGATGGTGCCTGTATCCACGTTCAGGCCACTGGGCGTATCGACTGCCACGACCGGAACCGACGCCTGGTTGATTGCGCTTACTGCTTGCGCAAAGACGCCGTCCACGTTGCGATCCAGACCGGTGCCCAGCAGTGCGTCAACGATCACCCCATGCTCGCAGGCAGAAAGGCCGCTCCAGGCCTCGATAGTGCCGCCGGCAGCGGAAAAATCCCTCGCCGCCTGACTTGCGTCGCCGCGCAGACGCTCGGGATCCACGACCGCATGCGCCCGCACCGGGTAACCGGCCTCAAGCGCCAGACGCGCAACCACATAGCCATCGCCTGCGTTATTGCCGGCACCGCAAACGACGACCAGAGACCGGCCCGGCCAGCGCCGGCGTATCTGTGCAAATACAGCAGCTCCGGCACGGCACATGAGGTCGTAACCGGGGACGCCAAACTCATGGATCGTGCGTCGATCGAGTTCCCGTACACCGGCCGCCGCGTAGAGTCGTTCGGGCAAGCCACTCATACTGGCGATTATACTTCTCGCGTCACCCTGCCAGATACACAGTCGGACAGAAAACAGAACATGGCCAACCCAGCGCCTGATGCCAGTGAACTAGCGAGGCTCGCAGCCCGGATCAAGGACTGGGGTAAGGAGCTCGGTTTTCAGCAGACAGGCATCACTCGCACAGAACAGGAAACGAGCGGTCTGGCGAGTGACGAAGCCTATCTCGAGCGCTGGCTGCGCGACGGCCGTCACGGCGAAATGGACTACATGCAGCGCCATGGAACGCGACGCAGTCGACCACAGGAATTGCGACCCGGCACGCTGTCAGTGATTTCCGTGCGAATGGACTATCTGCCGCCGTCCAGCCGCGACTCCTGGTCGGTCCTGGAAGACGGCGAGCTCGCCTTTGTTTCGCGTTATGCGCTGGGTCGGGACTATCACAAGGTATTGCGCCGCCGGCTACAGAAGCTGGCGGAACGAATACAGGCGCTGATCGGAGATTTTGGCTACCGGGCATTTGTCGACAGCGCGCCGGTGCTGGAAAAGCCCCTGGCGCGCGATGCCGGGCTGGGCTGGATCGGCAAGCACACCAATCTGATCAATCGCCGGGCCGGTTCATGGTTCTTCCTCGGTGAGTTGTTTACTGATCTGCCGCTGCCGGCTGACGCGCCCGCCAGTGAACATTGCGGTAGCTGCACCGCCTGTATCGATGTGTGTCCGACCAGGGCGATCACCGGGCCATGGGAACTCGACGCACGCCTATGCATTTCCTATCTGACGATCGAACACGGCGGACCGATTCCCGAACACCTGCGCCCCGCTCTGGGCAACCGGATTTATGGTTGCGATGATTGTCAGCTGGTGTGTCCATGGAACAAATTCGCTTCCCTGAGCGTGGAACCTGACTTCGCAGTCCGACACGGTCTGGACGATGCGAGCCTGATCACCTTGTTCGGCTGGAGCGAAGACGAGTTCCTGCGCTATACCGAAGGAAGCGCCATACGGCGCATCGGCCACCAGCGCTGGTTGCGCAATATCGCGGTCGCTCTGGGCAACGCACCCGCTTCTGCGGAGGTGCAGGCCGCGCTGATCGCGCGGCGCGATCATCCGTCGCCGCTGGTCCGGGAGCATGTGGCCTGGGCATTGGCCCGGCAACAGATGCCTGCCCCGACGTAGCGAGTTGTTCTTTTCAGTGAAGTCCGGATCACGGCGCGCCCGGCGCAGCTGAATTCATCGACAGTGGGCAGCTGTCCAAACTAGCGTGGCGCGGTCACCCGGAGATTGTCGATCAGCCTCGCCCGACCCAGCCAGGCCGCGGCCATCACCACCCAGTCCCTGCCTGGGACAGGTTCCCCCAGTGTTTCCGCATCGCGGATTTCGAAATAGTCCGGCCGCATACCCGCCGCTTCCAGCATGGATGTCCCCTGGGCTGCCAATTGCCGAAATTCGCTGACACCTACCGCAAGCGCCCCGGCCGTCTGCCGCAGCGTCTGGTACAAAGCCGGCGCGACTGCGCGTTGCCCGGCGTCCAGATAGCGATTGCGCGAACTCATCGCCAGACCGTCCGCTTCACGGTGAGTCGGCGCGCTGATTATTTCCACCGGGAAGCACAGATCGTGAGTCAGGCGCCGGATCACCATGAGCTGCTGATAGTCCTTCTCGCCGAACACAGCCGCGTCCGGATCAACCAGATTGAACAGCTTGCTGACGATGGTAGCGACGCCGCGGAAGTGTCCCTGGCGGAAACGGCCACACAGCACGTCCGACAGGGCCGGCACTTCGACATACGTGACGGCGTCTGTGCCGCCAGGGTAGATCTCGCCGATATCGGGCAGGAACAATGCATCGACCCCGGCATCTACCAGTCGATCCCGGTCTTGCTGTTCGGTTCGAGGATAGGATTCATAGTCCTCATCCGGAGCAAACTGCATCGGATTGACGAAGATGCTGACCACCACGCGATCGGCCTGGGACTGGGCCACACGCACCAGGGTCAGGTGACCGTCATGCAGATTGCCCATGGTCGGCACAAAAGCAACCCGTTCCCGCTCTGCTTTCCAGCGGCCAACCCGGGTTCTGAGTTCATTAACATCGGAAACGACGAACATGTTGGGGACTCGGCTGGCTGCTGCTGTCTCAGATCAGATGGACTCAGGAGAAACAATGCGCCGTGGCGGGGTAGGTTCCATCCTTGACCTCGGCCACGTAGGCGGCCACCGCTTCCAACGGCGTGGCGGCGGCGTCCATATAGTTTTTTGCAAAACGCGGCATGCGCCCCGGGGTCAGACCGATAATGTCGTAAAGCACCAGGATCTGTCCGTCCACTTCCGGTCCTGCGCCGATGCCGATGACCGGAACCCTGACCGCCGCATGCACTGCCGCGGCCACGTCAGACGGCACGCATTCCAGCAACACGATATCCGCGCCCGCATCTTCCAGAGCGCGGGCTTCTTGGATCATGCGCTGCGCGGCCGCCTCATCGCGTCCCTGGACCTTGAAGCCGCCCAGCTTGTGCACCGATTGTGGCGTTAGTCCGATATGGGCGCACACCGGAATATCACGACCGGCGAGAAACTCCACGGTACGCACCTGAAGCATCCCGCCTTCCAGTTTGACCATCTTCGCACCGCCTTCCTGCATCAAACGCGCGGCATTGGCCAGCGCCTGCTCCGGCAAGGCATAGCTGGCAAACGGCATATCGGCCACCAGGAATCCGCGGTGCAGACCCATGGACACGCAGCGCGTGTGGTACACCATGTGCTCCATCGTGACCGGCACCGTCGTGTCATGGCCCTGGACTACCATGCCCAGCGAGTCTCCGACCAGAACGACGTCTACCCCGGCATCATCCACCAGCGCTGCAAAACTCGCGTCATAGGCAGTCAGGCACGCGATCGGCTCGCCCTTCGCCTTCATGCTGGCCAGCGTCGAAATCGTCACCGGGTTTTCGGTGGGGCTTCGCTCTTGCAGGTGACTGTAAAGGGACATGGCCGCGACTCTGGCAGGGCTAAAAAGGGCAGAATGGACTAGCTGCGCCGAAACATCAACGCGCCCCCGATGCAGGAACGAATGGCACCGGATTGAAGTAATGCCGGCCGCTGGTGACGTTGAGGATCCGATCCAGCATCTGCTGAAAATCCGCGGTGTTGTGGACCGGGTCGATCGCAGCCGCATTGACGATCAGCAGCGGCGAGCGATCATAGCGATGGAAGAACTGCAGATAGGCGTCGGCAAGGCGCTGCAGATAATCCGGCGTGATCCGCTGTTCATAGTCAATCCCGCGCTGGCGAACCCGCTGCAGCAGCACGTCCGCGGGCGCCTGCAGGTAGACCACCAGATCGGGCACAGGGGCGTCCAATGACAGCTGCTGGTAGACCTGTTCATACAGGCTGTACTCCTCGTCTGCGAGAGTCAGCTGGGCAAACAGACGGTCCTTGTCTAACAGAAAATCCGCGACCCTTGACGGGGTGAAAAGATCGTTTTGACGCAATTCCTGTATCTGACGAGCGCGTTGAAACAGGAAGTGCAGCTGAGTAGGCAAAGCGGCATTGACCGGGTCTCGGTAAAAACGTTCGAGAAACGGGTTCTCCTCCGCCTGTTCGAGCACCAGCTCATACTCCAGGGCGCTCGCTACGCGTCGCGCCAGGCTGGTCTTGCCGACCCCGATGGGCCCTTCGAATACGATGTAGCGCAGCGGCTTACTGCTCAAGGCGTGCAATCCCCGGTCAATTCTGCTGAGGAAATTTCTTCCAGCCCCTCGCTGCCCAATTCGCTTCCGATGACTGACAGACTGCGACCGTCCGGAAGCGTCAGCTCAGGGGCTATGCGAAGCAGAGGGTAGACGACAAAGTTCCTGTTTGTCAGCTCTGGGTGAGGAATGACCAGCTTTGGTTGCTCGATGGTCATATGACCATACAACAAAAGATCCAGATCCAGCGTGCGCGGTCCCCAGCGCTGCCCGCCCCGCACACGGCCGAATTCACGCTCCAGGGTCAGCAGGTCGTCGAGCAATTGATCCGGGCTGCGCAGGGTCAGCAGACCGGCGACTGCATTGATATACCAGGGTTGATCGTTCGGGCCCACAGGGGCCGAGCGATACAAGGGCGAGCGCGCGATCAGTCGTGTATCCCGCATGTCGGCTAGTTTGGTAAAGGCCGCAATGATCTGCCGCACCGGCTCGCCCAGATTGCTGCCAAGGCCGACATAGACCGGAGTCCAGCGCTGCGCTGCAGCCATCCTCAGGAGGGTTTCTGCTTGCGCCTGCGCGGTCGCCGCCTGCGCCCTCGCTCGCCGCGCTTCGGCTTGACCGCAGCTTGACGGTGTTCGTTATCCATCGACTCCAGCCGCTCCCAAAATTTGAAAACCTCGGGATCCTCGTCGCCTGCTTCAACGCGCAAGCGCAAAAAGTCAAACGCGGCGCGGAAACGCGGGTGTTCCAGCAGACGCAAGGCGCGGCGGCCATGCTGATTCTGAAAACGCAACTGCATGGTCATCATCTCGCGCATCGGTGTGCCAAAACGCCGCGGCACCGATACATGCCTCTGTTGTGCCCGCAACACTGTGTCGGACGCTTCTATCAGCGCCTTCAGCGGCGAATCACCCGATTCGATCAATGTGTCCGCAAGCGTCATCGCCGGCCGCCACAAGAACACGCCCAAAAGGAACATTGGGGTCACCGGCAGGCCCTGAGCCACACGCTCGTCGGTATTCTCCAGAGCACGCAGCACCAGTTTGCGGAAGCTGTCGTTTTCTTCCATATCCAGTGCATGGCCGGTGGCCGGAAACAGGTGCTGGAACAGATTGTAGCGTCGCAATAGTTCATACGACTGCACCGCATGACCCGACAGGAACAACTTGATCGACTCGTCAAACAGACGCGCGGCCGGCACTTCGGCCAGCAGCTCACCCAGTTCCAGCAATGGCGCTTCGCTGGCAGGATCGATCCGAAAACCAAGTTTGGCTGCAAAACGAACCGCGCGGAGCATGCGCACCGGGTCTTCCCGATATCGTGCTTCAGGCTCTCCCAACAAACGCATCGTGCCCGCCTCGATGTCCTGCACGCCGCCCGCGTAGTCCCAGATCGAGAAGTCCGCGATGTTGTAATACAGCGCATTGCAGGTGAAATCGCGGCGCCAGACATCTTCGTCGATGTCGCCATAGACGTTGTCTCTGAGGATACGGCCGCCGGAATCAGTCTGGCGATCCAGATCTTCTACGTCGGCATCCTGAGCAGCCCGGAAGGTCGCGACCTCGATGATCTCCCGACCAAAATGGACATGGGCCAGCCGGAATCGCCGGCCGATCAGACGGCTGTTGCGGAACAGACTGCGGACCTGGTCCGGCAACGCGTCGGTCACAATATCGAAATCCTTGGGCTCACGGCCAAGCAACAGATCGCGCACGCCTCCGCCCACCAGGAAAGCCTTGTAGCCCGCATCTTTCAGTCGATACAGGACCCGCAGGGCGTTCTTGGAGATCTGAGACCGGGAGACGTTGTGATCGGGTCGCGGGACCACGACCGGGTCTTCGTGCCGGTTTTTTGGGGCTGTGGGGGCTGTGTGATTCAAATATTGACGTGCTTGAGCAATTCCGAGCGGCCGTTATAATATCACGCCGCCCGGTATCCACAGGGCTTTTGCGGGCAGGGTGGCCCGGAGGCGATGGATACCTGCGGTGATCCTGTGCTCCGTTCGTCTAGTGGTTAGGACGCTGGCCTCTCACGCCGGTAACAGGGGTTCGAATCCCCTACGGAGTACCACCCTTCCTCCTTGCTGGCCAATCTTCATAGGCAATCTTTGCCAAAGATCCACACAATAGACCTTCGTAGTTGGTCTTGATCAGGTTCGCACGCCGGTCGCTTGTCCCCTGCGCCAATTGTCCGTTGCAGATTGTCCGCTGCAGACTGTCGGTTGCCGATTGTGCATCGCCAGTTGTCTACTCCCGCGGTCGGCAAGTTACTCTGCGTCCATATTGCTGGCTGCCCAGACGGCAAAGAACAGCAGCGGCACACTCGCTAAGCCAGCGCTGTCTGCTACCCACCCGACCGCTTCCAGCCATGCATAACCGGAAAAGAACACAGCAAACAACGTTACTGTGGCCAGATGGCTGCGACGGAACAGCCCGAAGAACAGGAAGTACAACAACACGCCGGCGCCAAATATAGGAAATATCTTCATGGCGTACTCCATGCCAGCTCAGAAAAACCGCATTTTATGGAGGCGATGCCAGGATCTATTGGCAGTTCGCATCGAGCTGTTTGCACTTGGGCCCAATGTATTTTTGGCGTTTTCGAAAACAACCGTGCACGCTTCGCGAAGTCGAATCTTGCGGCATCAGATGTCGGACCCAGGGCAAAAAAATGCCCGGCTAATAGCCGGGCAAATGAGACGCGGCGGCTTCAAGTTGTCCGCTTCACGTCAGTAACAGACCCCCACCAGGAATCTCGGAAGTCATTCTGCCCGCCGCGGCCATTCTCGTATTGGCCAATCGGGTCACAGTCTTTGCAGAATCCGTTGATGATACAAACCGCGACACAACAATCCCGGAACAAGAAGCAGGGATCACCCATTGCTCGATCTGCCCACTGCTCGAGCTCTAATTTGCTGCGCCCGGATTCCATTCACGATGAACCTGAGACGCCTGCCACTGTCTACATGAATAATGTGCGATTCGACGCTAGCGGTTTTGCGTCGCCGCATTACGGCCGATCCGGTCTTCGCTATTCTGGACAGGCGTCGGGGCGGACAAGGGGGAAGAATGGCTCGAATCCCGCAATATATGCTGGCGATTCCGCTGGTACTGGCAAGCACCACCTGGGGCGGGGTGGGACAGCTTGCCATGGCCGCGACGCCCCAGCTCATCGCCAGCGCCGAAGACTATGATGGCGATGGCAGCAAGCGCTACCGAATGCTGGCGAGCAGGTCCTCTGCCCTGGTGGCGAAGGCAGACATGCCAGCACTGGCGGCCCACCTTGATTCGCTGAAAACAGACCCCGCTCTCGACGACGCGAGCAAGGAGAAATTGCTTCGTGGCACCCTGCTCGCCATGACTGACCTGGTACCTGATGCCAGCACGGCAGATCAGGTAAGGGCGTTGAAGAGTTACCAGTCAAAGGCGCGCATACCCTGGAACGAACACGGCCACGCCACTAGTCTGCTGGCCAGCGATGTCGCCGCCGCGGCTCGTTTTGTCGAGATGCGCTGGCAGGAGATCGCAGCGCGAAAATCCGGGCTCGATGCGATCAGCGCAGCAGACAGTACGGTAATCGATCGCTATGCGGGTGGCTCGGAAAGCGAGCGCAGAGGTATTGAGGAGGCGTTCGCAGCCGCCCGGCCCGAACTGCTGGTGAACTTTGGCAACGAGCTCGGCTCGCGCCTCGATCAGGGCGAACCCGTAGCAAAGCTGGCCAGCATCACCGCCATTGGGACCAGGGACCCTGGATTGCTTGAATCGGTACTCAGGCACGCCCCACCGGAACAGGCTGTGCAGGCGATCGTTGAACTCGATGTCCAGGAATGGGGTCCGCAAGCTTCGCCGGCTCTCGAAGTCGGTCTCGGAAGGTCCGAGACCGCATCTGCGTCGCTGCTGAAACTCGCCCCGCTGTCAGAGTTTGATCAAGACGCCCGGCGCATCCTTGTCGATGCCCTCAGCGGCCCGCATGGGTCCAGCGCGGCGGCGGCGATCGCCCGGAGCAACCAGACCGCAATGCTGGATCAACTGGCGCTGCTGTTGGGGAGCAGTGCGGATGAACAGACACAGCGCAACGCATTGCTTGCGCTGAGACTGGCGGACAACGATCGCGCGCGCGACCACCTGAGGTCATTTGCACGACAGGCTGATGCGCCGCCCGCCCTGGTCGCGGAGGTCCCGGCATGGTTACGCGACTGATGCGCCGCCGGATTTCACTCAGGGCCCTGCCCCTGCTATTGGCACTTCTAATTGCATTTCTGATGGCGTTTCTGATCGTCCCGGCTGCAGAGGCGGTTTGTTTGTTCAATAACTCGGGCACGATCACCAATCCCAACGATCCCAGCTGCCGTGATGCCCAGTTCCGTTACACGAGAAGCGACAATTCCGGCTCAAACGTAGCGCTCGGCTACGACGTTCCGCTACCAGTGGATTCGCTGACCGCGGTCGACGGATTTCGCAGCTATCAAAGCCTGTTCGAGCAACACCAGGCGCTGGATTCGGGCAGCGCGTCGGTGTCCGGCCAGATCGTCGGGCAGACCCTCGGCGGACGCGATATATGGGCCTATGTCGTCGGCGACGCTGACACCACGACCGCCGACGGCAGCCAGGAAGCGGCCGCAATGATCAACGGCACGATCCATGCGCGCGAATGGCAGTCGCCGGAAGCGCTGACCGAGATCTACGAACAGCTGGTCGAAACACAGGACGACGGCGGGTTTGGGCAATACCTGAGCGAGAACCTGACAGTATTGCTATTGCCGGTCCTGAATGTAGACGGCTTCCTGCAGACGCAACGTTTTCCCGACCGCTTCACCGCGAGCGAAGCGCAGCCCCGGGACGGCCGCATGCGACGCAAAAACCTGCGCCATTCAAACCCCGCGCTGGTGGTCGACGTGGACATCGACACCACAGACGACAACTTCTTTGGCGTGGATCTGAACAGAAACAACCTCGATGGCTGGGGTCTGAACGGCGGCTCCAGCAATAACCCGGTGAGTCTCGTTTACCGAGGGCCCGTGACCCAGTCCGAACCGGAGATCCAGGCGCTGATCGCAGCAGCAGCCCTCGGCCCGGCGGCACGATTGCGTTTGTATGCAGACCTGCATTCTTTCTCTCAGGTTTTTATCGCTCCGCTGACCGGCAACACGCGCCGCGATGCGATTACCACCGCGCTGGCAAGCCGCATGCGCGCAGCCTCCGGCAACAGATACGGGTATAGCGTGGCCAGCGGCAGCGGTATAGGTCTGACTTCAGACTATTTCGCCCGCCAGTTCCAGATTCCTTCCTGGACCCTGGAAATCGAACCGCTTACTGGCGGCGTCGACTATGGCGGCACCGGTCATCAGCACAGCGGCTTTGTGCTGCCCAACAACCAGGTCGCACGCATGCGTAATGAAGTCGCAACGATGCTGCTCGCCGGCCTGTATCGACAGGCAGATCCGCCGCGCGTGCAAGCGCTGGAACTGCGCGACGAAGCCAGTGGGGAACTGCGCTATGCGGCCAGCTGGGTGCCGGATGCCGCTGGCCGGCGGCTTCAGACAAGCGTCGACAAGGCCCTGGTGTCAGGTCGCAGTTATCGCTTGTGGCTGGCCTTCAACAAACCCATGCGCTGGCGTAACCAGGCGGGAGCCGTGTCAAATTATCCTGGTCAGACGGTGCCGGCGTTTCCGAATCTGGTCCTGCAATTCACGTCGCTGAGCGACGCCAGTTCCGATCAGACGATCAGCGGCACCGGGGCGGACTGGCTGGAAGTGCCGGGAAATGATGGCGACGGTTACCTGCGGTACCGCGACGACGCGTTGACGGTGTCGTTTACCGTTCCGGCGGCCGTGCCGGCCGGAAGCAGCCTGCCTGCGGTGTTGGCGGTCCAGGCGACTGATATCACCATATCGCAGCTCGATAGCGATCCATCCACAGTGGTGGACTGGAGTGCCGGCCATTGGATCGGGTATGAAGATGAAAACGGAAATCAGGCCGACATCGGTGGCCGCGATTGCAATTTCGTCGTCTATGTATCGACCGATGAGAACGCCGCGCCGCCAGCGAATCGCGACCCCGGCTGTCGTGTCGCCCAGGCGCCGGCTCCGCCACCCCCAGCCCCAGCACCAGCCCCTAATCCTGGCGGCGGTGGCGGTGGCGGCCTGATGCTCTGGCTGCTGCCCGTGCTGGCAATGCTGGCTCGGCGGCAGCACCGGCGTCGCGGCAGTCACTAAAGCGCAGGACAATCCGCCACTGGCGGCGGCCACCACACGCCGCTAAGCTCGGGCCGTGGCCGGATCCGCACAAAACACGCAGCAGACAGACTCAGACAATGCGGGTTTGTTGAGACGCCTGGCTGCGCTGGTTTACGACTCGCTGGTGGTCATCGCTTTGTTGATGCTGACCGGTTTCGCGGCGATAGCGTTGACCGCGGGCGATGCGGTGCCGGCCGGCACGCCCTGGTTCCAGGCTTTGTTGCTTGGCGTAACAGCTGCATTCTTTTGCAGTTTCTGGATCACGGGCGGACAGACTTTAGGGATGCGAGCCTGGCGTCTGAGATTAATCAAAGATGACGGACAAGGCTCGCCGGTAACGCTTGTGCCCGCGTTGATCCGGTTCTTTGCGGCATGGCTTTCGCTGCTGCCCCTTGGCCTCGGATTCTTCTGGATTGTGGTCGATCGCCGGCATCTTGCATGGCACGACCGGATCAGCGGCACCCGTGTTGTGAACCTGCCCAGGCCCAACCGGGAAAGGTCGGGGTCGGCAACCGGCTAACTCTGCGACGGCCGTCAGGCACTAACGGCACAAGGCCACCCTGCCCGGTTCGCTAACGCGTTTTCGCCAGACCCACCGCCGCCGCCAGAGTCAACAGCAACACCGGCGCCCAGGCGGACAGCAGCGGCGACACGTCGTAGACGGCAGCACTGTTGGCCAGCGCCCCGGTTGCCAGGAAATAAGTGACGCCGATCAGCACCCCCACCACCATGCGCACCCCGTTGCCGCCGCTGCGCAGAGGGCCAAACACGAACGGCAGCGCCAACAACGCCATCGGTATCACCGCGACGGTATTGGCCAAACGTGACCACAACGCGAGTTCGTAGCGGTCCGCATCAAGCTGATTCGCACGCAAATAGTCGATGTATTCGATCAGATTTGGCATCGACAGCCGGCTTGGCTCGACGATGGATCCCTCCAGTATTTCAGACGCCAGCTTTGTCTTCAGGACTCGCGGCGCAGCCTCCTCGACCGTGGCCAGTTCTCCATCCACCCGGGTGGCTACATAGTCATCCAGCCGCCAGCTATCTGCCTCCAGCTTCTGAGCGCTTCTGGCATAGCCGATGGTGCGCAGGCGACCGGCATCGTCAAATTCAAAATCGTAGACCCCGGCCAGGCTGGTCGGTCCCTGCACCTGGAGAATGTTCAGAATACGTGGCCCATCGCGTAGCCAGGTGCCAGCCAGGCGGCTGGTGCCGGGTTCATCCTGTTTCAGTTCGGCTTTGTACTCGCGCTTGAACCGCTCTGCTGGCGGTCCCATGACTTCGCCCAGGATTCCCGCGACGACCGCCAGAATGCAGCCGGTCGCAAGCATCGTTCCAGCCAGACGCAAGCGGCTGACCCCGGCTGCGCGGATCACGATAAGCTCGCTGCGATTGGCGAGCGCGCCCAGCCCGAGCATGGCACCCAGCAGGACGGCCATCGGAAAGATATCGAAGGCATTGGTTGGCCAGGTCAGGACCACAACCAATATCGCGTCGATGAACTCGAATCGACCGACACCGACATCCTCGAGCTGCGCAGCCAGATTGACAAACCCGATCAGCGCAAGAAGTACCAGCATCACGATCAGTGCGGCGCGGGCAATTGCGGCGAAGAGATAACGATCGAGCAGATTCATGAGCCAGCCCGGCCGCGGCGCCATGGCCAGCTTCGGTTTTGTGCAGTCAGCATTGTGCCGGCAAGCAGCACCGGCAATAGATGCACCCACCAGATTCCCATCCAGCCGGGCACTGAACCACGCTCCAGCAGAGTCCGTCCTACACCAAGCAGGTTGCTGTAAATCAGGTAGAACAGTATCGCCAGACCCAGCCTGGCAAAGCGGCTGTCGCGGCGACTGCTGCGCGCGACCGGCACGGCCAGCACCAGCAAAGCCAGCAGTGACACCGGGGCAGCGATGCGCCAGTGCAGTTCCGCGAGGTCCTCCGCATCGCCGGTACCGATCAACTCCTCGGTCGGCTGCATCTCCCGGTTGTCAGGATCAATCGCCAACGGTGGCAACAGGATCGGGATGCCGTGCTCTGCAAAGTCAATGAAGTAGAAATCCAGCGTCCCGGGTACGCCGACAAAACGGCGGCCCTGATAGAGCACGATTTCACGCCTGCTGCCATCGGCTGACACACTTTGTCGTCCGCTGTCCGCGACTACCACCTCTACCCGCTCGCCATCACGAAGCTGGATGAATACATCCCTCAACAACCCGTCGGCATCTGCGGAACGTGCATAGAACACCAGATTCCCGTCTGCGGTACTGCGAAAGCGTCCTGGCTCGACCGGCGCCACCTGCAGCTGTCGCTGGGCTTCGAGTTTGAGCAGATGGATCCGATAATTGACCCAGGGGCTGATCTGAAACGCCAGCAATGCTGCAAGCGCTGCCAGGCACAAGCCTACCCAGCCCAGCGGTTTGTATAGATTCAGCGGGCCTACCCCGCATGCGCCAAGCGCAGCCATCTCGCTGTGTTGATACATGCGGCCGAGGGCGAGCACGACTGAAAAAAACAATGCCAGCGGCAGCAGCAGGGTCAGATACTCGAGCGACGTCAGACCCAGTAGCTGAAACACCTGCTCTTTGGGCAGGCGGTCTGCCGCTGCCCTCGCGAGCACCCGTGTGAACTGGTTACCAACCAGGATCAGCAACAACACAAGCGTCACGCCACTGGCCGTACCAACGACCTCACGGATGACATAACGATTGATGATCCCAGCCACTACTCCCCACTCTACCGGCCTTAGCCATATATGGGATATTCGGATAGACTACCGCCCCTTGGCGGCGCCAGCGGGGACGCTGGCCAACCGGACACCATGCGACCGGTCGCGATGTTCATGGTGCTAAGTTAATCCAGATTAGACAAGGCCTCAAACGGCGGGACCCCGATCTCCGCTCTGGTGCCAGGCAAAGGAGCAATACATGGATTTTTTTGTGCGCAGCGGAAAGCCGGAGAGCCTGAAGACCGGCTGCCTCGTGGCGGGCGTGTTTGAAGGTGGTGAACTGGACGAGCACGGCAAGCACCTGGACAAGGCCAGCGATGGGTTTCTGCGTGAACTCGGCCGCCGCGGTGACCTGCCGGCGGAGCCCGGCCGCACATTGATGCTGAGCCATCCCAGGGGCCTGGCGGCCCAGCGCCTGCTGCTGGTTGGCTGCGGCAAGAAATCTGCTTTCAACGCAAAGACGTTTCGCAAGGCAGTCACCGCCGCGACCCAGGCACTGGCCACAGTGGGCGCAGCGGACGCCGTCTTGCTGCTGGCGCCAGCCGGAGGCGATGCGTATATAACAGCCCGTCACGGAGGGGAAGCCGCGGCCTCTGCGCTATACCGCTTTGATCAGTTAAAGACCGGCAAGAAGAAACCGGCACCCAAACTCAAGCGACTCGGTCTGTTGGTCAAGACTGCCGCCCAGAAACGTCACGCGACACGCGGCTTCGACCACGCCAGCGCTATCGCTGAGGGCAGTGCCGCAGCCCGCGAGCTGGCCAATCTGCCCGCGAACTACTGCACGCCCAGTCACCTGGCGAAGTTTGCGCGCCAGCTGGCCTCTGGCGACAAGTCCATGAAGGTGAAGATCCTTGATGAGGCTGACATGCGCAGGCTGAAGATGGGCGCTTTGCTTTCGGTTACCGCCGGCGCGGTGGAACCGGCAAAACTAATCGTGCTGGAGTATCGGGGAGCCGGCAAGGACGCGCCGGTCGCGCTGGTAGGCAAGGGCGTGACATTTGATACCGGCGGCATCTGCTTGAAGCCACCGCCCGGCATGGACGAGATGAAATTCGATATGGGTGGCGCTGCGGGCGTGCTCGGCACGATGACCGCCATCGCCCGTCTGCGCCCCGCGATCAACGTCGTGGCGATTGTCCCGGCCTGCGAAAACATGCCTTCGGGCACCGCAACCCGTCCCGGCGATGTCGTGCGCAGCATGTCCGGCAAGAGCATCGAGATCCTGAATACAGATGCCGAGGGGCGGCTGATCCTGTGCGATGCGCTCACCTACGCCCGGCGCTACAAGCCAGCCGCAATCATTGATGTTGCCACCCTGACCGGCGCATGCGTGATCGCGCTGGGTCACCACCTGACGGGTCTGATGTCGAAGGATGACAAACTCGCCGCCGAGCTCCTGGATGCCGGCCTGCAGGCTGAAGACCGCGCCTGGCGTATGCCGGTGGACGAAGACTACAACCAGGAATTGCGCAGCAATTTTGCCGATTTCGCGAATGTCGCGGGGCGCGAAGGCGGCGCGGTGACGGCAGCGTGTTTCCTCTCCCGGTTCACTGAAGGCAGCTCCTGGGCGCATCTGGATATCGCCGGCACTGCGTGGCGCTCGGGTCACGCCAAGGGCGCCACCGGCAGACCGGTTGGCCTATTGGTGCAGTTCCTGCTCGGCCGCGCGGCCGCCTAAGCCACCGGATCGAATGACCCGGATCGATTTCTATGTATTGAGCCATGGTTCGGAGCACCAGCGCGCTGCATTTGCGTGTCGGCTGACAGAGAAAGCGCTGAAACTGGGGCACGGAATCTATTTGCATACCGCCTCCGCGGCTGCAACGACGCGTCTTGACGAGATGCTATGGACCTTTCGCGACGGTAGCTTCCTGCCACACCTGCCAGCAACAGACGCGCCCGAGGCCGATCCCGCTGGCTGTACCCCCGTCCTGCTGGGACACGGTGAGGCGCCTGAGGACCATGCTGATCTGCTGATAAATCTGGCCGACCAGGTACCGCTGTTCTTCAGCCGATTTGAGCGCGTGGCGGAAATTGTTTCCGGCGAAAATGAGGACCGTGACCTGGCACGGGAACGCTACCGGTTCTATCGTGACCGTGGCTATAGTCTCAAAACCCATAAAATCTGAGGGACGATCATGGGCCAAAGCGACGATCAGGGGCCGCCGCCGATCCCGATTCTCACGAACACCGTTGAAGGTGACATAGAACACGCAGTACCGGTGTTGACCGGCACCCTGAGCGAGGAACCGGTGTCCGTGCCCGTAATGGGCGAACCGATCGCTGCCGAGCCGGAGGCGCCCGCCGCCCCGGGACTCAGTGAGGAACAGTTGCTGGCGTTGCGTTCGCGGCTGACCGTTCTTACCCGTGATCTGGCAGAGCGGCTGATCGAGGAGACGCTCGTGGAGCTGGAAATGGCGCTGGTTGAAAAAGTCTCTGCGAGATTGCGCGACCAACTGCCTGAAATGCTTGAGCTGGCGCTTCGCGACCACCTCGCCTCACCGGATTGAATCCACCAGCGGCGATCCCACTCCGTTATAATCGCTCGCCGGCGATCGTTGGTGGAAAGGACCCTGATGGATAAGAGCTACAAGCCGGAAGACATCGAGCAACGGCTCTATGCGTTTTGGGAACAGCAGGAGTGCTTCTCCGCCGGTGGTGAGGGGCCGGCGTACTGCATCATGATCCCGCCGCCGAATGTCACCGGGACCCTGCACATGGGACACGCTTTCCAGGACACGATCATGGATAGCCTGACCCGTCTCCACCGGATGCGGGGTTTTGACACCCTGTGGCAACCCGGAACCGATCATGCAGGCATCGCCACACAGATGGTGGTGGAACGGCAGCTTGAGGCGGCAGGCAAAAGCCGGACCGGTATCGGCCGTGATGCCTTTGTGGAAGAAGTCTGGCGCTGGAAGAGTCATTCCGGAGGTCAGATCCAGCAACAATTGCGCCGTCTGGGCGCATCCGTGGACTGGTCGCGCGAGCGCTTCACGATGGATGAAGGCCTCTCGCACGCGGTGACCGAAGTTTTCGTCAAACTCTATCAGGAGGGATTGATATATCGCGGTAAACGGCTGGTCAACTGGGATCCCGTTTTGCACACCGCAGTCTCCGATCTGGAGGTCCTGTCGGAGGAAGAGAACGGACATCTGTGGCATTTCCGCTATCCACTGGCCGAAGGCGACCAGTCGCTGGTGGTCGCCACGACCCGGCCTGAGACGATGCTCGGCGATACCGCAGTTGCGGTCCACCCGGAGGATCCGCGCTACCAGGACCTGATCGGGAAGCACGTGCGCCTGCCGCTGGTGGAGCGGCTTATCCCGATTATTGCCGATGAATATGTGGATCCGGAATTCGGCAGCGGCTGCGTCAAGATCACCCCTGCCCATGACTTCAACGATTATGAGATCGGTGAGCGGCACGGGCTGGAGAAGATCAACATCCTCGATATCGATGCGTGTCTGAATGACGCGGTGCCCGAGATTTACCGCGGCCTGGATCGATTCGTCGCCAGAGAGCGGGTGGTCACAGATCTGCAGGCGCTGGGCCTGCTGGAAAAGGTCGAGGACCACAAGCTGATGGTGCCCAGGGGCGATCGCAGCGGCGCCGTGGTCGAGCCCTACCTGACCGATCAGTGGTACGTCGACATCAAGCCGCTGGCCAAACCGGCGATTGAGGCTGTTCAGGACGGGCGCGTGCGTTTTGTCCCGGAGAACTGGTCGAAAACGTATTTCGAATGGATGAATAACATCCAGGACTGGTGCATCAGCCGGCAATTGTGGTGGGGTCACAGGATTCCGGCCTGGTATGGCGACGACGGCGAGATCTACGTTGCCCGCGATGAACAGGCGGCAAACCAGCTCGCCCGTGAGCGAACCGGTCGCGAGGTGCAGCTCAACCAGGATGAAGACGTGCTCGACACCTGGTTTTCCTCTGCGTTGTGGCCGTTCTCTACACTTGGCTGGCCGGAACAGACCCCAGAGCTGGATCGCTATTATCCAAGCAGCGTGCTGGTCACCGGATTCGACATCATTTTCTTCTGGATTGCCCGGATGATCATGATGGGACAGAAGTTCATGGGTGATGTGCCGTTCCGGGAAGTCTACATTCACGGCCTGATCCGGGATCAGGACGGCAACAAGATGTCGAAATCCAAGGGCAACGTGCTTGACCCGCTGGATCTGATCGAAGGCATCGAGCTGGAGCCGCTGGTTGAAAAACGCACCAGCAGCATGATGCAGCCGCATCTGCGCAAGCGGGTGGAGAAAGCGACACGCAAACAGTTCCCGGACGGCATTCCGGCATTCGGCACTGACGCGCTGCGCTTTACCTTTGCCGCGCTTGCCACCAACGGCCGGGATATCCGTTTCGACCTCGGCCGGGTCGAGGGTTACAGAAATTTCTGCAACAAGATCTGGAATGCGGCCCGCTATGTGCTGATGAACACCGACGGCGAGGACTGCGGACCGGACGGAGAAATGACCCTGAGTCTGGCCGACCGCTGGATCCGCTCCCGCCTGGCACGCACTGCCGCCGAGGTCGAGGAAGCATTTGGCAACTATCGGCTCGATCTCGCGGCACGCGCCTTGTATGAGTTCACCTGGAACGAATTCTGCGACTGGTATCTGGAGCTGTCGAAACCCATCCTTCAGTCTGACGACAGCACTGCGGCCGAGCGGCGCGCCACCCGGCGTACGCTGGTCGAGGTGTTGGAGGGCTTGCTGCGATTGCTGCATCCGATCATGCCGTTTATCACCGAAGAGATCTGGCAGCGCGTTGCGCCGCTGGCCGGCGTCTCCGGTGTCACCATCATGCGGCAGCCTTACCCGATCAGCGACAAACAGGCCATCGACGAGACTGCCGAACTCGAACTGGACTGGATCAAGGGCTTCGTGCTCGGCATCCGCCAGATACGCGGCGAGATGAATATATCTCCGGGTCGCGAATTGCCGGTGTTGTTGCAGGATGCCAGCGAAACCGACCGCCATCTCGCCGGACTTCACGGTCGGTTCTTGCTGCGCATGGTACGCATAGCGGAGATTCGACCGCTCGCTGATGGCGAGACAGCGCCACCGGCCGCCGCTGTGCTGCTGGGGAATATGCGTATCCTGGTACCTATGGAGGGCGTCATCGATGTGGACGCCGAACTGGACCGGTTACAGCGGCAGCGCGACAAGCTGGTAGCGGATCTTGGTAAAGCGGAAAAGAAACTGTCTAATCAGAATTTTGTGAACAATGCACCCGCGGATGTGGTCGAAAAGGAACGGCAACGTCTGCAGGAATTTGGCAGCGCCATAGGCAAAATCGACGAACAACTCGAAGTCATGCGCAGCCTGGCCTGAATTCGACGGGGATCCGGATGCAAACCAGCGACGTCAAATCTCTACGCAGCACTCAGTTCAAGGATGACCTCCTGCTCATCGACCGTGCGCTGGAGGATCTGAACAAGATCATCCTCGGCAAGGTGATCCAGGTCCGGCTTGCGGTTGCCTGTCTGCTGGCCGGCGGACACCTGTTGATAGAGGATATTCCCGGTGTCGGCAAGACGACACTGGCGCACGCGCTGGCGCGGATCCTGGGCCTTTCCTATCAGCGGATCCAGTTCACCAGCGATCTGTTACCGGCAGATATAACCGGGGTCTCGGTATACGATCGCGAGCGCAATGATTTCCGCTTTCATCCCGGGCCGGTGTTTTCGCAACTTGTGCTGGCCGACGAAGTGAATCGCGCCACACCAAAAACCCAGAGTGCGCTGCTCGAGGCGATGGAGGAAGGCCAGGTGTCGGCCGATGGCGAGACTCTGCCTTTGCCACAACCCTTCTTTGTCGTCGCGACCCAGAATCCGACCTATCAGATTGGTACCTTCCCCTTGCCGGAATCCCAGCTTGACCGCTTCCTGATGCGGATTCGCCTTGGTTACCCTGGGCCGGGTCTGGAGCGGGAGTTGCTCAAGGGAGAAGATCGACGCAAATTGCTGCTGGCGACCGATCCTGTCGCCAATGGAGATATCCTGCTCCGGCTGCGCACTCATGTCGATCAGGTGTTCACATCCGAGGCCTTGCTGGACTATGTGCAGGCACTGGTTCGTCATACCCGCGAAGACCCCGACTTCGAAGTCGGGCTATCGCCGCGCGCGGCGCTCTCCTTGCTCCGCGCGGCTCAGGCCTGGGCGATGATGCATCGTCGCAACGCAGTGCTTCCGGAAGACATACAGGCGGTGTTACCCGCGGTGGTTGGTCATCGATTGAAACCCCGCCAGGAACTGACCCTGCGTGACACGGAAATGCTGGGTGAGCAGTTGCTGGAGGCTGTCCCGGTTCCCTGATGAAGAAGTGGCTGGCGCTGATGCAGGCTCCGGCGCGCTTTGCAAGGAGCGCGGTGCGGGAATGGGCCTTGAGACGTCAGGGCATGGACCCGAGTCCGGTCACTCTGCATCGGCGACGAATCTATATCATTCCCTCCGGCCTCGGCGTCGGTTTCGGCCTGATCCTGTTTGCGATGCTTATGGCATCGATGAACTACAACAGCAGCATGGGGTTCTCGCTGACCTTTCTGCTCGCTTCTCTGGGTCTGGTCGCGATGCATTGGTGTCACCAGAACCTGGCCGGTCTGATCATCCGCAACGTGTGCCTGCGACCGGCATTTTCCGGAGAAGATGCGGAGCTGGAACTGTGTCTGGAAAACGTATCGAGGAATCCCCGATACGAGTTGATTGTCGGCTATGACGGCCAGACCGCTGCACCAGTCGACCTTGATCCAGCCCAGACCGCCGTGGTCAAGCTACCGGTAAGCACAAGCGTCCGCGGTCGTTTGCGAATTAGCCGCATCAATCTGACTACCGGGTTCCCGTTTGGCCTGTTCCGCTGCTGGACCTGGTTGCATCCCGACGTGTTCGGAATCGTCTATCCGCGTCCGGTCGACCGTGGCGACGGCCCTCCACCTGTCAACACAGACACCGGCGGAGCGCAGGATGATCAGCGCGGAGAGGAAGATTTCGCCGGTCTGCGCAGCTTCCGTCCGGGCGATTCGCCACGCCACGTGGCGTGGAAAGCAGCAGCCAAAGAAGGCGAACTGCTGGTTAAACAATTCGCCGGCACCGACGTGACTACCCATTGGCTGGACTGGGACATGCTGGACGGACTGGATCCGGAGCAGAGATTGTCGCGGCTGACCCGCTGGATAGTAGACGCACACTTTGAGGGACACGCCTACGGCCTGCGGCTTCCGGGGAGCGAATTTCCGCCAGCTATCAGCGCGGGTCACCGGCACCACTGTCTCAGTGCGCTGGCATTGTATGTGCCGGCCAGCAGTCAATCGGCGCGCGCCAATGATTAGTCCATCTGAACATCTGGTGCGCCTTGGCTGGACCAGCGCAGCGCTGGGCATCAGCGTAGCTCCGCATCTGCCGCGTATGCCAGCCTGGATCGGTCTGCTCACCGTAGCGTGTATTGGCTGGCGCATGCTTGCCGCCGTGCGCGGCTGGAAAGCGCCGTGGCAGTGGTTGCGGATGTTGCTGGCGGGCGGTGGTTTCGTTGCTGTGATTGCCAGTTACGGCACCGTCAACGGCCTCGAGGCCGGCAGCGCTTTGCTGGTCGTGATGATGGACATGAAGCTGCTGGAAACCTGGCGGCGGCGTGATTATCAGGTGCTGATGTTTATCAGCTACTTCCTGGTGATGGCGCAATTGCTGTATGAGCCGAGCATGTGGACCCTGCCATACATGATTGTAGCGGTGGGTTTGAGCACGATAACGCTTATGCAGACCGTACGTCGCGGTCCGGCCATCCCGGCTGCCAGGGCGAGCCGTCTGGTCGGCACCATGATGTTGTTGGCCCTGCCATTGATGTTGGCGCTGTTCCTGCTGTTTCCACGTGTGCCGGGCCCGTTCTGGGCAATGCCCACCCGCGGCGGTGGCATCAGCGGCCTCGATGATGTGATGACCCCGGGCAGCGTGAATGCGCTGAGTCTGTCCAATGCAGTCGCGTTTCGCGCCAGCTTCGAGGGCCGGGTTCCGCCTCCGATCCAGCGCTACTGGCGTGGCCCGGTGCTGCACGATTTCGACGGCGCAAGCTGGCGCGAACCGGGAGGCCGGCCATGGCGGCCAATCGACATCCGACGCGACGGCGAGAGCATTCGCTACCGGGTAACCATGGAGCCGAGCAGCAGACCATGGCTGATGACGCTGGATTATCCGGGCGACTGGAGCCAGCCGCGGGCCTATCTTTCCGCGGATTATCAGCTGATGGCGATGCGCCCGATTGAGCAGTTGACCGCCTACAGCGTCGTCTCCTATCCGGATGCATTGACCGGGCTTGCGATAGATCCGCGCGAACAGGCGATGAACCTCAGGTTGCCGGCGGAGCGGAACCCGCGAGCTCAGGCGCTGGCGAGAGAGATTCGAGGCCGCCATCCGGACGATCGTGGTTTTTTGCGGGCGGTCCTCGAGCGTTTCACGCTTGAACCCTATACCTACACGCTGCGACCACCGGCGCTTCGCGGCAGTCATCCGGTCGATGAGTTTCTTTTCGACAGCCGCAGAGGGTTTTGCGAGCACTTCGCCTCAGCGTTTGCGGTACTCATGCGCGCCGGTGGCATACCGGCCCGGATTGTCACCGGGTATCAGGGTGGCGAATTGAATCCGCTCAACAACCGGATGACGGTGCGTCAGTCGGATGCCCACGCATGGACCGAGGTCTGGTTACCGGACGAAGGCTGGATGCGCGTCGACCCGACCGCCGCAGTCGCACCCGACCGGATCGAGCTCAGCCTGGCGGATGCGCTGCCGGAAAGTGATCTGGTGCCGGGGCGGTTTATGCGTTCGTTGCCGCTGCTGCTGGACCTGCAGCAGCGCTGGGATGCGCTGGACAGTGCCTGGAATGAATGGGTGCTGGCCTATGGCCCCGAGCGGCAGATCGCGCTGTTACGAAGTCTGGGTGTCAACAGCCCTGACTGGCGCGCGCTGGCCGCCGTGCTCGGCGCCACCGTGCTTCTTATCCTCGGTGGGGTGGCGCTGTGGACCGCCTGGCACTACCGTCCGAGCGCCGAAGATCGCGTACAGCGTATGTACCGGCAATTCGTCGCCAGGCTGGCCCGACGCGGGATCCACCGCGCCCCGTGGGAAGGCCCGCTGGTGCTTGCCGAACGCGCCCAACGTCTGCTTCCGGCCTATGCCGGCGCTATCCAGTCGATTACCCGCAGCTATGTCAGATTGCGCTATGAAGAGTGCAGCCGCGAGGCAGAGATGGTGCGGTTTAGGCGTCTGCTGAAAGGCTTCCGTCCCTAGCAGGCTGTTGAAGCGCCCGCATACGGCACGGTCCGGCGTTGGCCAGCGGCTCAAAATGCTCATGTAGCCAATCTACACTCCGCTTTCTCCCCCCTGCCCGCCTTGTCTCGCGCTCGCCTGCGAACCCTTCAACAACCTGCTGGGGAGCTGGAAGCGCCCGCATACGGCACGATCCGGCGTTGGTCAGCGGCCAAAAATGCTCATGTAACCGATCCACGTTCGACGTCCGGACCACTGCCCGCAGACGATTCTGCGACCGCTGGACTAGCGCGCGTCCAGCTCCCTGGCCGCCTGGCTCCCGGCTTCGACGTTGACTCGCCACAGCAAAAAGCCGCCCACTACAAACAGGATACTCAGGGCGAGGATGCTGTCGCGCTCGGTGGCGCCAAGCACGACGACCATGGCCATAAGCAATGGCCCCAGTATTGCCGCGAACTTGCCGACCATATTGAAGAACCCGAAAAATTCAGCAGTCTTCGATTTGGGGATCAGACGAGCATAGAGTGACCGGCTCAGGCTTTGGACGCCGCCCTGGACCAGGCCGATTGCGATGGCCAGATTGTAGAAATCCCTGCTGTCCTCCAGCCACCCCCAGGCGTAGAACAACGCGGCGATATAGACCGCCAGACCGATCAGGATGGCGGGTCTCGGCCCGATCTTTTTACCCAACCAGCCGAAGGCGAGCGCAGCAGGAAATGCAACGAACTGGGTCAGCAGCAAGGCCGCCACCAGGCTGCCCTGATCGAGCCCCAGCACACGGTCACCAAAAAACACCGCCGTCTTTATCACGGTATTGACGCCGTCAATGTACAGCCAGTATCCGATCAGAAATACCAGCAACACCCGCAGCTGCCGCACCTCGCGGAATGTGCCGGCGAGCTGGGCCAGGCCTTCCCTCACCGCCTGCCAGCGCGACGCCTTGCGTGGTGTCGGGGTTTCCTTGACGCCAAGCATCAGCGGCACAGTGAACGCTGCCCACCAGATGGCGACCGTCACAAAAGACGCCTTCACTGCAGCGCCGGCATCGGCCAGGCCGAACATCTCCGGTTGCTGCGCCATCAATACGTTGAGCGCAAATAACAGGCCGCCGCCAACATACCCCATGGCATAGCCAAACGCGGACACCACGTCGAAGTCCTCTTCTTTGGAGACGTCGACGATCATCGAGTCATAAAAGACATTTGCCCCGGAGAAACCAATCGTGCCGAGACCGTAAAGCACCAGCCCAAGCCACCACTGGCCAGTGTGCACCCAGGCGAGTCCGGCGGCCATCACTACGCCGAGCATGGCGAACGTTGCGAGAAATCTCTTACGGTTGCCGCCCCGGTCAGCAATCGCACCCAGAATGGGTGCCGATATGGCCACCAGCACGCTGGAACCGGCCAGAGTCATGTTGAACCAGAACTGAGAGTCCTTGGCACTGATATCGCTGCTCAGGGCGCTGTAGAACACCGGGAAAAATCCGGCCATGATCGTGGTCGCAAAGGCTGAGTTGGCCCAGTCATAAAGTGCCCAGGACAGGACAGGCTTGCTCAGCAATATTCGCTTCATGGTCGGGGCTCACTGCAACAAGGCGACCATCGGCCGCGGGATGGCTAACTATACCGGAGGACGATGCCAGGGTTGAGCTTGAACTTGAGGGCTGCGCATCGGCCGATGAACCCTGATGAGTCGATCCCCGGGCACGCTTGCTTGAATGTCCGCTGGCGGTGAGCGCGAAGTTCAGGCAGCGAGCTGTTCACGCGTCGCGTGGAACCTGATCTCCGGCCAGCGTTCTTCGGTCAGGCTCAGATTGACCCGGGTCGGGGCAACATATACCAGGCTGTCGCTGTGGTCTCGCGCCAGCTGATCGTGAGCTTTCCGCTCGAACTCGGCGAGCCTTCGCTCGTCATCCGCGTAGATCCAGCGCGCGGTCGCAACCTGTACCGACTCGAACTGACATTCGACGCCATACTCGGAGCGCAAACGGAAGGCCACCACGTCGAATTGCAGCGGCCCGACCGCGCCGAGAATCAGATCGTTATTGCGCAAGGGACGAAACAGCTGGGTGGCGCCCTCCTCGCACAGCTGATTCAGACCCTTCTGCAGCGCTTTCATCTTGAGTGGATCGCGCAGTACCGCGCGGCGGAATATCTCCGGCGCGAAATTCGGCACGCCGGTGAACTGCAATTTCTCGCCTTGAGAAAACGTATCGCCAATATTGATCGTGCCGTGGTTGTGCAAACCGATAATGTCGCCAGCGCAGGCGTGCTCTGCCTGTTGCCGGTCGGAGGCAAGGAAGGTCAGCGCATCGGCAACGCGGATCTCCTTGCCCGTGCGAACATGGGTGAGCTTCATGCCCGGATTGTAGCTGCCGGAACAGATACGCAGAAACGCTATCCGGTCACGGTGCGCGGGGTCCATATTCGCCTGAATCTTGAATACGAACCCGGAAAACGCGTCTTCACCCGGTTCAACAGTACGCTCGCGCGCCGTGCGGGCTTGCGGCGGCGGCGCCCAGTCGACAAAGGAGCTTAGCAACTCGCGGACACCGAAAGTGTTGATGGCAGAGCCAAAAAATACCGGTGTCTGACGACCTTCCCGATACGCGTCCAGATCGAGTGGATCGCAGGCACCGCGCACTAGTTCCACTTCCTCGCAGAATTCTTGGTGACGATCTCCGAGCAATTCTGCCGCCTGCGCGCAACGGATATCGTCAATCGTGACTGTCTCTCCCAGCGCGCCCTTGACGCCAGGCCGGTAGACATAGATCCGGTCTTCCAGCAGATGATAGACACCGCGCAGATCACGCCCCATGCCGATTGGCCAGGTGATCGGGGTGCACTGGATCCCGAGCACCTTTTCGATCTCGTCCAGCAAATCCAGGGGTTCACGACCGTCGCGATCAAGCTTGTTAATGAAGGTGATGATCGGGGTATCCCGCATGCGGCATACCTCCATCAGCTTCACCGTCCTCTCTTCCACGCCCTTGGCGCAGTCGATCACCATCAGCGCGGAGTCCACCGCTGTCAGCGTCCGATAAGTGTCCTCGGAGAAATCACCGTGACCCGGCGTGTCGAGCAGATTCACGGTGCGCCCTGAGAACTCAAACTGCATCACCGAGGAGGTCACCGAGATACCGCGCTCCTGCTCCAGCGCCATCCAGTCCGACGTCGCATGCCGCGATGCCTTGCGACCCTTCACCGACCCGGCAAGCGTGATCGCGCCGCCAAAAAGCAACAGCTTCTCGGTAAGCGTCGTCTTGCCCGCATCCGGGTGCGAGATGATGGCGAATGTGCGCCGTTGTGAGACGGCCTTGGCGGTGGAAGTCATAGCGCGATGCCGGTACGGCGAAGCCGGGGCGAGAATCGAAGCCGGTAATTGTAACCCAGTGGCCGGGATCAGCGTAGCGGGCGCATGCAAGGATCTAATGTTTGGCCGCCCGATCGCACACGTGGCGCTCCAGCACCAGCGCATCTTCACGGCCCTGATGGCTTCGGTAATAGTCCTTGCGTACGCCGATCCGCCGGAAGCCAACAGACTCATACAGCTGCAATGCCGCGGTATTCGAGGGCCGCACTTCGAGAATCAGCCGCTGCGCGCCAAGATGGCCGGCCTCCTCGAACAACCAGCCAAGCAAAGCCCGACCTACGCCACAGCCGTGCCAGTCGGGGTGGATACAGATATTCAGCAGATGCGCTTCGCCGGCGGCAGCGGACATCACGGCATACCCGCGGATGTGCTCATCGCAAGCCACTACGATGGCGCAATAGCCGACCCGGAGACAGTCACGGAAGATACCCTCGGACCATGGAAACTCATACGCCTCGCGCTCTATGCCGGCCACCTGAGCCAGATCCTGCTCGCGCATCGGCCGCACCGGCAACAGCGGAATTTCCGGCCGCGCGCTCACGCTGTTTGTTTCTCCAACAGCGAACGCGCCAACAGCAAGTCCCGCCAGACTTTGCCCTTTTCCGACGGTCGTCGGAGCAGATAGGCGGGGTGATAAGTGACTATCAGCGGCGTGCGGCGAGGTCCGAAGTGATGGATTTGTCCGCGCAAACGGCCAACCGGGACATCCTGGCCAAGCAATCGCTGCGCTGCAACCCTGCCAACAGCGAGGATAACCCGTGGCTGGATCAACTCAATCTGACGTTCCAGATACGGCGCGCAACAATTCGCCTCCTCCACAGACGGATCGCGATTGTCTGGTGGGCGACACTTGATGACATTGGCGATGTAGGCCGTGGCACGGGACTGGCTGACACCGGCCAGCATGGAGTCAAGCAACTGTCCGGCCCTGCCCACGAATGGCTCGCCGCGACGGTCCTCCTCTGCACCGGGTGCTTCACCGATGATCATCCAGTCAGCAGCAGCCGCACCCACCCCGAAAACGGTGTTGCTGCGGGTCTCGGCCAGTGGACACAACTGGCAAGCTGAAACGGTGGCCTGCAGTGTTTCCCAATCGAGTTCGGCTACCGGCGTACCCGACACGAGCGACGCGGGTGACTCGCGTGATTCGGGTCTCGGCAGATGCGCGGCTGGCGCTGGAGCGGATGGGGCGGACTCATGTGCAACCGTGTCCGCTTCTTCAACAATGTCCGCTTCAAACGGGCGGTCACGGCGCACCCAGGCGGTGATGCCCATCGTGCGCAGGTAGCGGACGCGGCGAGCCTCCGGGTCGGGCGCTGACATCAGGCCGCTTTCTTGTCCCCGGTCTGTTGCCGATCCCGCGCCCGCGACCGGCGCACGAATGTGACCACGGGACCGGAGATCGCGTAGCCCACAAACATCGAAAACAGGACCACCGGCGGCTCCAGCGAAACAAGAATAAGGAATGCCGGGATCAGCAGCAGATAGGGAAACGAAATATGGCGACTGAGATTCAGCTCCCGGCCGCTGTAATAATGGAAGTTACTCACCATCAGTGCGCCGGCCACCGCGGTGACGCCAAACGCAATCACAAAACCCCAGAACCCGTGCAGCGAGTACTCCGTCGCCAGCCATACCGTGCCGGCAACCAGTGCGGCCCCTGACGGGCTTGGCAGTCCTTCGAAATAACGTTTATCAGCAATACCAATGCGCGAGTTGTAGCGTGCCAGTCGCATGGCCGCGCATACCGCGTAGAAGAACGCAGCCAGCCAGCCCAGCCGGCCCCAGAGCCAACCATATTCTGGCAGCACGGTCGCGCCCCATTGATAAACCACCAGCGCCGGCGCCAGGCCAAACGACACCATGTCCGACAGGCTGTCGTACTCCTTGCCAAAATCGCTCTCTGTGTGGGTCAAACGCGCGACACGACCATCAAGGCCGTCAAGCGCCATGGCGACGAAAATAGCCACCGCAGCCTTCTGAAAATTGCCATCCATCGCAGCCACCACGGAAAAGAAACCCGCGAACAGCGCGCCGGTGGTGAACAAATTAGGCAGCAGATAGATGCCCCTGCGACGCAATGACGCTTTTTGCGTCTGCAGCTTTGTCTGTTTATCCATGGCTGTCACTTTATTACGACTGACCGGGCATGCGCCAGTGAGCCGGACCCCGTCGCCATCTCGCAGGCGCGCAGGCAGCCGGCAAAAAGCACGCTGAAACGGCCGACGTCGCCTGGCGCGTGAGATCGCCTTCGGTGGGCCAATATGACCGCTGTCGTCACTCCTGGCACGATGCGCCGCACAATGCTTGTTGCCGGCGCCTCGCCCAGCCAGCGCCGGGCGCGTCACGGCGCAGTCGCGGGCCTCTCACTTCAGCCAAGGCATCATCGCCCGAAGTCGGGCGCCAACAGCTTCCATGCCATGGGATTCTGCAGCCTCGCGGCCGGCAAGCAGCGTCGGGAAGCCGGCTTTTGCATCCGCATCCAGTTCGTCCGCAAAACGGCCGTCGCGGATTTCGTCGAGCATCCTGCGCATCTCATCCCGGCTGGCCTGATTGATGACCCGGGGCCCGCGCGTGTAGTCACCGTACTCCGCGGTGCTTGAGATCGAGCGTCGCATATCGGCAATGCCCTGACGATGGATCATGTCGGCGATCAACTTCACTTCGTGCAGACAGCTGAAATAAGCCAGTTCCTCCGGATAACCTGCCTCCACCAGGGTATCGAAAGCAGCCCCGATCAGATGGGTGAGGCCGCCGCACAAGACGGCTTGCTCGGCGAACAGATCAGTTTCAGTTTCGTTGCGGAAACTGGTCTCGATGATCCCGGCTCTACCGTGACCATTGGCCGCGGCGTATGACAAACCCAGAGCCCGGGCCGAGCCGCTGGCATCCTGATGTACAGCAAGCAATGCCGGTGTTCCCCCGCCAGCCGTGTAGGTCGCCCGGACCTGTTCGCCGATGCCTAGCGGCGCCACCATCAATACGTCGAGATCAGCGCGCGGCTGAAGCCTGCCGAAATGGATGTTGTAGCCATGCGCAAACATCAGCGCCGCACCGGGCTGCATCCGCGGCGCCAGGACCTGCTGATAGAGCTGAACCTGTGCCTCGTCGGGCACCAGCATCATCAGCAGGTCGCAACGCTCAGCAGCATGTTCAAGCGAGCACACGCGCAGATCGTCTGCCTCGCAGCCAGCCCTCGATGCCGAGTTCTCGCGTAACGCGACACACACATCGATAGCAGAATCACGCAGATTTAGCGCATGGGCGCGGCCCTGCGAGCCAAATCCGAAGATCGCCACGCGGCGGCCGCGCAACAGCGCCGGATCAGTATCCTTGTCATAGTAGGTTTGCATCGCCTGTCTCCCGGCCGGGGTCTGCGCCGTACCGCTTTCCGGTACAAATTCAGCATGTTCGGCTTACAATGTGCGTCCTGGATAAAAGCGCCGAACTGGCACAGGATTTCGCATGCGTCTTACCCGCTACCCAATCACAACGCTGAAAGAGGTGCCGGCGAGCGCCGACGTCGTCAGCCAACAACTGATGTTGAGGGCCGGAATGATACGGCGGCTCGCGTCCGGGCTCTACTCCTGGCTGCCGTTGGGCCTGCGTGTCCTGCGCAAGGTCGAACACATCGTGCGCCAGGAAATGGACGCGGCGGGCGCGCTGGAGATGCTGATGCCAGTCGTGCAGCCGTGCGAGTTGTGGGAGGAATCGGGCCGTTGGGACGTATTCGGCCCGGAGCTGCTGCGCTTCGTCGATCGCCATGATCGGGGATTTTGTCTGGGCCCGACCCACGAGGAAGTGATTACCGATATCGCGCGCCGCGAGCTGCGCAGCTATCGCCAGTTACCAGTGACCTACTACCAGATTCAAACCAAATTCCGCGATGAGATCCGACCGCGGTTCGGCGTTATGCGTTCACGGGAATTCATCATGAAGGACGCATATTCCTTCCATCTGGATCAGGCCAGCCTTGAGCAGACATACCAGCGTATGTATCAGGCATACGGCAACATTTGTCAGCGGATGGGCTTGCGCTATCGCGCGGTCGAGGCAGACAGCGGTGCGATCGGCGGCAGCGTGTCGCACGAGTTCCACGTGTTGGCGGATTCGGGCGAAGACGCGATCGCCTACGCCGAAGGTGGTGAATACGCCGCCAATGTTGAGATGGCTGGCTGCACGGCACCGTCAGCGCCGCGTCCGGATCCACACGACTCGCTGACCGAGGTGGCTACGCCAGGCATTCGCAGCATCGCCGAAGTTGCCGCGTTTCTTGATACCAAACCGGAGTCCTGTCTCAAGACCCTGCTGGTCGAAGGCGTTGAGGACGGCCTGGTCGCGCTGGTCCTGCGTGGTGACCATGAGCTTAATCCGATCAAGGCGGCCCGCCTGCCCGGTGTATCTTCGCCGCTGAAAATGGCGGAAGCGGATGTCATAAATGCAAGACTCGGATGCGAGCCCGGATCGATCGGGCCGGTGAATCTGGACTGTCCGGTATACGCCGATCTGAGCACCACGGCGATGGCGGATTTTGTCTGCGGTGCGAACCAGACGGATAAGCACCTGCAGGGCGTGAATTGGGGCCGGGATCTGCCCGAACCCCAGTTTGCCGATATCCGCAACGCAGTAGACGGTGACCCGAGCCCGGACGGACACGGCGTATTGCGCATCGCACGGGGCATCGAGGTCGGCCATGTTTTCCAGTTGGGCGGCAAGTACAGCGAAAGCATGAACGCGACAGTGCTCGACGCCGAGGGCCGTGATCAGCCAATGCTGATGGGCTGTTATGGGGTAGGCGTGACCCGCATGGTGGCGGCCGCCATCGAACAGAACAACGACGAGCATGGGATCATCTGGCCGGATCCAATCGCGCCGTTTAACGTGCTGCTGGTACCGATCAACATGCACAAATCGCCGCGGGTAGAGGAAGCCACCGAGCGGCTCTACGAGGAACTCATCGCCGCGGGTGTCGAGGTGTTGCTGGACGACCGCAACGCCAGACCAGGGGTTAAATTTGCGGACGGCGAGTTGATCGGCATTCCGCATCGGGTGGTCATAGGCGAACGTGGTCTGGACGCGGGCACCGTAGAGTACCGGCGTCGCACCGAAACCGAATCGACCGATCTGCCGATCGATGGATTGGCCGCGAACCTGGCGGAACGCGTAGCGGCAGGTCTGCTGCTCAACTAAGACATGACACGGCCACGACCGATGCAAATGCTGCGTGCGCCGATAGCCCTGCTGGCGATAGTCGTTTCCTGCGCCCCAGCCGGGGCCGTCGAAAGCCAGCCGGAAGTGGATCAGGCACTGCGTGAACGCCTGATCTCCGCCGCCAGCGAAGCATCAAGCTTTGACGACCGTTTCCACGCCGAGGTCTGGCTGACTGACATGTCGAGCCGGCTTGAGGCCAAGGTGCCGGATCACGACGAGCGCCTTGCCATCCTGAAGACCGCTCATCAGGAAGCGATCCGGGTTGGTCTGCCGCCGGAACTGGTGCTTGCGGTGATCGATATCGAGAGCAACTTCGATCGCTTCGCGCTTTCCTACGCCGGGGCCAGGGGCCTGATGCAGGTGATGCCTTTCTGGCTGAAGGAGATCGGTCGACCGGAGGACAATCTGTTCGAAATCGGGACCAATTTGCGCTATGGCTGCACCATCCTGCGCTATTACTACGACATGGAGGATGGCAGCCTGTTTCCCGCCCTGGCCCGTTACAACGGCAGCCGCGGGAAGCGCTGGTATCCCGACCTGGTGATGGGGCGGCTGAGCTCCAAGTGGTATCAGCAGTAGACCCGCTCAGCCGGTGACGAAACCCGTCGGTTCAGCACCTGCCAGGTCTGCATCTGTGATCTTGACCGAGTCGACGCGTGCGCCAGGCGGTCCCGTTTCGAGCCATCTGCACAATGTTTCGACCGCGGCCGCTTTACCGCAGATCAGGACTTCCACCCGACCGTCAGCAAGATTGATGGCGTGGCCGTTGACACCCAGCGCCTTTGCCTCGCGTGCGGTACTGGCACGGAAAAACACGCCCTGCACGCGACCGGAGACCAGGCAACGAACGCAAACAGCATCGTTCATGCGACTGCCATCACCAGTTGAAGGGTCAATCCGGCTGCGAAAGTTGCCGGGTAATGGTGATCGCATGACTGGCCTTTTCCCTGGCCAGCTTTGCATCGACACGGGCGCCGTTGTATGCCCGCTTTTGCAGTTTGAGTTCTGCCGCGGTGAGATAGTCTCTCGCCTGTTGCAAGACCATGGGGGCCTTGTTTTCCGCACCGGCATCCGTCGCCGCCTGTATCGCCTGACGGGCATCGCTCATTTCCTGCACCGGCGGACCGGCACAGGCAGTGAGCACCAGGGTCGCGCAAAGCGCTATCCAGCCGATGTGCCTGATTTTTGTTATTCGTCTTGTATGCACGCCCAGTTATCTCCAACGGAGACTGGATTGAAAAAGCCAGCACGGCGAATATAACTCGTCGGGCCCGGGATGACCACTATCCCGGGCGCGGCCCAGCCCTGCAAAAAATTGAGATAAATCATGAAGGTAAGCATCTATCACAATCCTCGTTGCTCAAAATCCCGGCGCGCTCTCGAGCTGCTGACCGAGCGCGGCATTGAGCCAGAGATCATCCTCTATCTGGAAACGCCGCCAGATGCAGTCCAATTGCGCGGGATCATCACGATGCTGGGCATCACGCCGCGGCAGCTGTTGCGCGCAGGCGAATCCGAATATCGGCAGCTCGGACTGGATGCCGGCGAACTCGGTGACGAAGAGATCATCGTTGCCATGGCCAGCCACCCGCGATTGATCGAGCGCCCGATCGTCGTCGCCGGCGGCCGAGCATGTATCGGCCGACCACCGGAACGTATTCATGAGATATTGGACCAGTGAGCCGGATCCTTGTTGTCTACTACTCGCGCAGCGGCGCCACCGCCAATATGGCGCGGCATGTCGCCCGCGGCATCGAATCGGTAAGCGGCGCCAGCGCTGTGCTGAGAACCGTCCCTTCGGTATCGGCAGTCAGCATCAGTACAGCGGAGGACATCCCCGAAGATGGCCCTCCCTATGTTGATCTCGATGAGTTGCGCGATATTGACGGCCTCGTACTGGGCAGTCCTACCCGCTTTGGCAACATGTCCGCTGCACTAAAACAGTTTCTCGATGGCACCGGTCGCCTGTGGGTCCAGGGAACGCTGGTGGGTAAACCCGCCGGCGTGTTTACTTCGTCTGGCACACTGCATGGTGGCCAGGAGTCGACCTTGCTGTCGATGATGCTGCCGTTATTCCATCACGGCATGCTGCTGGTGGGATTGCCGTTCACGGAAAAGGACCTGCGCGAAACTCGCGGCGGCGGCACGCCTTATGGCGCTAGCCATATGGCTGGCGAACCTCATTCAAGCAAGCTCCAGGATGCCGAACGTCGTCTTTGTCAGGCACTGGGTCGGCGCGTGGCAACGGTAGCCGCGGCGCTCAAGAACGTGGCTGACGACTGAATATGCCGCCCGCAACCCAGCGCCTGATGGCGATTCTCAGCGTAGCGGCATTGCTGGCGTGGATCGCGCTGTGGCTGGGCGCAATCGCGCCACCTGCGGCAATCCCCGGCTGGATCCCGGTTTTGGTCCTGTGGCTGCCGTTGGCCCCCTCATTGCCCCTGTTATGGCGCGGTCGCCGCGGCGCGTGTGTCTGGAGCAGCCTGATCGGCGTGTTCTATGCCGGCTTCGCGGTGGTTGAGTTGACCGCAAACCCGCCGGAACGATTCTGGGCAGCAGGCGCGCTGGCGTTGTCACTGGCGATGACTTTTGTGCTGGTGCGCTGTGCGCGAGCCTGGCCCGAGGACATCCAGACCGATAGCCGATAGCCGGTCGATCACCCACCGACAAGCTTGATACGCGACACAGCCTGCGGAATGTTATTGCGCGAGTCCGGGCTGCTGTCGCTATGCAGAGCGAGCCAGCACCTCGCGTACGAACGGAATGGTCAGACGACGCTTGGCGGCCAGCGACGCAACATCGAGCAAATCCAGCCAGTCGTAGAGCGATGCCATGTCCCGCGGCAGTCGCCGCAGCAGGTATTGAGCCGTTTCCTCGGGCAATTCGAAGCCGCGATGTCGGGCGCGCAACTTGAGCGCCTCTATCCGTTCGTCATCATCCAGCGCGAGCAGCTGGAATACGACACCCGCAGCCAATCTGGACGCGAGATCAGGCAGTTCGATGGCAAGATTACCTGGCGCCTCAGTGGTCGAAAACAACATCAACCCGCCATGTTCAAGCACGTCATTGTAAAGTCGGAACAGTGCGCGCTCGAATGCCGCGTCGCCGGCAATCACATCGACGTCATCCAGCGCCAGCACGTTGTGCTCACCCCAGCCGTCCAGCGCACCGGGACCCAGCGGGCTGAGCGTCTTCAGCGGCAGATAAGCGACCCGAAGCGACGGTCCGGCAGCGGCACAGACAGCCTGGAGCAGATGAGTCTTGCCGGAACTGGCCGGCCCCCATATCCAGGCGCCGGCATTGACTGTCGCAGTCGCAACGGACCGCAAGTAGTCGATAGCGGCCGCGTTGGGACCGGCAAGGTAGGTTTCGAATACCGCCGAATCTTTTAACCTGATAGCGAGCGGGATCTGATCCAATTCGCTGACCTCAGTCCGCTTCAACGATGTCGGCGCGCCCAGCCAGGCACATCCTTTGCGGCTGTGAATCTGTTCGGGTCACGGCAGCGGGCGCTAGCGCAGCCGATAGCTCAGGACGACCGGTCTTGTGTCCCCGGGCCCCGAGACCAGCGCACCCTGACCCATCTGATCACCGCGCTCTGCAGGCAGCAGGACGCCGCCCAGGCGAATGGCGCGATCGACGTTGTCGAGACTACCGCGCAAGCGCAGACCGAACACCGCTATATCGTCCTGAAGCTGGCGCAGGCCGATGGATTCGATGGCCGTGATCCCCTCAAGATAACGGTTCACCCGGGCATATTCCTCAAGGCTGTTTATGCCCGCCACCGAAAGACCGATCTCGCCCTCGACCGCGGCGCCTGTCGCCACCGAGTAACGGGCTGCAAAGCGATCACTGGCGCCGTTAATGCCATCATCCAATGGCCCATCCCACCTCAGCACCTGGCCGTTCTCGAATAAAGCCCAACGCACCCGGTACCCGGCAATGCTGCTGTATCGGCCAAGCAGGACCGCCTTGACTCCGTACCGTTGGGCGGCTTCCAGCAAAGGTTGTTCAAAACCGCCCCACGCGTCGGTAAAGGAAAACCGACTGCGATCCTGCGCGTCCATCAACGGCAGCAGCATCGGCAAACCGCGGAGATCGGCCAGCGCCATCATTTGCTGGCGCAGGGCCTGAACGGCCGGATCTGCGATCTCGTCTTCGGCACTCAGGATATAGCGGCGACCCCCTCCCTCGTCGACTGCCAGGACCAACAGAACAGGCGGGCGCTCGCCCCCCCAAAAACTGAATCCCAGCTGCCCCAGCTCCGTCTGCACGGCCTCGCCGTCGAATGCCACCCAAAGTCCATCTCGCGCGATCCGATACTGCTGGACGTAGGATTCAGCCTTGTTACGTAACTCTGCCAGCGCCGGATCTGCAGGCGCGTCCAGACGTCCCACGACTCTGGTCAGAACCACGTCCATTGCGGCCTTGAAACCCTGAGCCCTGGCGGCCTGGGTGTCTTCGGCCATGGGCACAGTGGCCGTGAACAGGCTGGCGTCCACTGCCCAGGCGGGGAGCCAGATCAGGCAGAGAATCAGGGTGAACAATTTCTTTTGGCAAAGGCTCAGCACAAGACGCTGTTCCGGCAAAAATGGTGAGGTAAAATAGCATAGTTTGATAACCGCCTTCCGTAACCCGGGCGCCCGGTAATGATGGCGCCGACAGACCCCGACACTGTGAGATCCATCTGATGAGCGACACTTCCTCACTGACCTATCGCGATGCCGGCGTAGATATCGATGCGGGAAACGCGCTGGTTGAACGGATAAAACCCGCGGTCGCCTCCACCCGCCGGGCTGGCGTACTCAGCGGTATCGGGGGCTTTGGCGGCCTGTTCGAATTGCCGCAGGGATACCGACAGCCGGTACTGGTCTCCGGCACCGATGGGGTCGGCACCAAACTCAAGCTGGCGATCGAAAGCGGGCGCCACAACACCATCGGCATCGACCTGGTCGGCATGTGCGTCAACGATGTCGTTGTCCAGGGCGCTGAACCGCTGTTTTTTCTCGATTATTACGCCACCGGTCATCTTGTGGTCGACGTTGCCGCCGACGTGGTCGAGGGGATCGCGGACGGGTGCCGCCAGGCTGGCGCCGCGCTTATTGGCGGCGAAACCGCTGAATTGCCGGGGCTATATCAGGGCGAAGACTACGATCTGGCTGGATTCTGTGTCGGTATCGTAGAGAAGGAATCCATCATCGATGGCGCCAGGGTAAGCGACGGCGATGCAGTCGTCGCCCTGGCATCCTCCGGCCCCCATTCCAACGGCTATTCGCTGATCCGCAAAATCATCGACCGCAGCGCAGTCGGTCTGGACGATGCTTTTGGCGATGCCACTTTCGGCGCCGCACTGCTGGCCCCGACCCGGATTTATGTCAAATCTTTGCTGGCCCTCAATGCAGCCATCGATATCCGGGCTATGGCGCATATCACCGGTGGCGGTCTGTCTGAGAACGTGCCGCGCGCCTTGCCCGAGGGATTTGGTGTGCGCATCGATACCCATAGCTGGACCATGCCGGAGATATTCCGCTGGCTTGAGCAGCAGGGCCAGCTTGAACGAGCAGAGCTGTTCCGTACGTTTAACTGCGGCATCGGCATGGTGGTCATCGTTCCCGATGACGCCGCCCAGGGCGCGGTGGACATCCTGAACAGTCATGGCGAAAACGCATGGATTGCCGGGCGGGTGGTGGCCGACAGGGCCGGCGTGGAACTCACTGGATGAATACTGCCGCACCGATGCCGGTGGTGGTGATGATATCCGGCAGTGGCACGAATCTGCAGGCAATCATTGACGCAGCCGCTGACGACCTTATCCCGATCCAGGTCAAGGCGGTACTCAGCGACGTTCCAGGGGCATTTGGTCTGGAGCGTGCGCGCCAGGCGGGTGTGCCCGCTGAATGTCTTCCTGCATCAGAGTTCGGCGATCGGGCCAGTTTTGACCAGGCGCTGGGCCGCCGTTTGCAACAACTCGCCCCGGACCTGGTCGTGTTAGCCGGATTTATGCGTATCCTCAGCGCGCCGCTGGTGCGAGCGTGGTCCGGGCGGATGCTGAATATCCACCCTTCTCTGCTGCCGGCATATCGGGGCCTGCACACCCATCGCCGGGTACTGGCAGCCGGCGAAGAGGCGCATGGCACCAGCGTCCATTTCGTTACTGAAGAGCTCGACGGCGGACCGTTGATCGCGCAGGCCCGCATCCGGATCGGGGCCGAAGACACTGAGGCTTCACTGAATCGACGGATCCAGGCGCTGGAGCATCGACTTTACCCGCTGGTGATCGGCTGGTTTGGCAGCGGCCGTCTTCGGCTTGGCGGCGGCGGTGTCGAATTCGACGGGGCCCCGCTGCAGGCACCGATCATCCGCGACGAAGCAGAATTGCTCGGAGCATAGTCCTGACAACCCGCGGCGAAGCCGTTATCAGACTTCGCGGCGCTGCTCAGGCTTTCGGCAAGGTGACACCGATCTGGCCTTGATACTTGCCGCCCCGATCCTTGTAAGACACCTCACAGACCTCGTCTGATTCGAAGAACAGCATTTGCGCGACCCCCTCATTAGCGTAGATCCGCGCCGGCAACGGGGTGGTGTTCGAGAACTCCAGCGTCACGTGGCCTTCCCACTCAGGCTCCAGCGGCGTGACATTGACGATGATCCCGCATCGCGCATAGGTAGACTTGCCAAGACAAACAGTCAGAACGCTGCGTGGTATCCGGAAGTATTCGACAGTCCGCGCCAGCGCAAAAGAATTGGGCGGAATAATGCATACCTCTCCGACCACGTCGACGAAGCTGCTCTGATCAAATCCCTTCGGATCCACGATGGCGGAATTGATATTCGTAAACACTTTGAATTCAGGCGCACAACGAACATCGTAGCCATAACTCGAGGTGCCGTAGCTGATCAGCCGATCCCCGTCCGGCCCGGCGCGAACCTGCCCCGGCTCGAAGGGTTCGATCATGCCATGAGACTCCGCCATACGGCGGATCCAGCGATCCGATCTGATACTCACGTGCCCATCCTCAATTAATCGTCCTCAATTTAACGCCCTCGACTAGTCGTCCTCGATCACGATCTGCGGGCCCTCAGTGACGGTTCCGGCCAGCGCTGACAAGGCCGCCACCATGCGACGGGCAACATCCATATAGGCCCCGGCAATTGGCCCGTCCGGATCGGCCACAACAGACGGCATGCCGCTGTCAGCTTCCTCGCGGATACGTATGTTCAGGGGCAAAGCGCCCAGCAACGGCACGCCATGACTCTCCGCCATTCGCGAGCCTCCGCCGAGGCCGAAAATCGCCTCTTCGTGGCCGCAATTCGAGCAGATATGGGTGCTCATGTTCTCGATCACCCCGAGTACCGGCACCTGCACATCCTGGAACATCTTCAGACCCTTGACCGCATCGATCAGAGCGATGTCCTGCGGCGTAGTAATTATCACCGCCCCCGACACGGGCACCTGCTGGGCCAGGGTCAATTGTATGTCACCGGTCCCGGGAGGCATGTCCACCAGCAGATAATCCAGATCATTCCACCGTGTCTGCCCCAGCAACTGGTTCAGTGCCTGGGTCGCCATGGGTCCGCGCCAGATGACGGGCTGGTCCTCACCGACCAGAAACCCCATAGACATGCACTGCAAGCGGTGCGCCACCATCGGTTCCAGGCTGCGGCCATCGGGCGACGTTGGCCGGCGCCCGGCCAGGCCGAGCATGGTCGGCTGGCTTGGGCCGTAAATATCAGCATCCAGAATACCCACACTGGCGCCCTCGGCTGCCAGCGCCAGGGCCAGATTGACCGCTGTTGTGGACTTGCCAACCCCACCTTTGCCCGACGCAACGGCAATCACGTTGCGCACGCCGGGCAGAGGTGATTTGCCACTCTGCACCGGCGCGGTGGGGATATCCCAATGCACCTCCACGGTACAACGGCCGTCGCCGAAACGGCCATCCAGCAATTCGCCCAATTTCGCCGCCAACACCGGTCCGTAGCGGTCAGCGGGCAGCGTCAGGCCGACAATAACCCGCGCGTTTCCTCCCTCAGAGGGTTCGATCTGGAGCACAGCAAGCTGCCCGAGCGGCAGTTGCAGCCCCGGATCCACGTATTCCGCGACGGCGGCGCGCACGCCTTCGATAAGGTCTTCAGTCAACGGTCGGCTCTCCCTTGGCTATGATCAGGTGTAAGGTGCGGCATTTTAGCGGAATTCCCGCATCGCGGCGGGCTGATTTGCTTGGCGAAACTCTGGTCGTTGTGTAAGGTACGGCCAGATAGCATCTCGGGGTTCAGCGATAGCCCGCAGCGCCGATACCAGGGCTGGGGAAGACCGCAGCCTGATGCCATGGGCGGCACTGCGCCGAGCTTGATTAAGACCCAGAACAGATTTCGAGGAACCGTCGACTGAATGAGCATTCTGGGTAGTCTTCGCGCCAGCCAGCTGATTGGCCGAATCGAGTCAATAGGCGACCTCGATTCGCCGGAAGCGGTGAAGACGATAGAGAAACTGCGCAAGGCCGGCGCCCCGGCTATCCGCCGCATCACTGATTCTCTGGCGACCGCTGATCGCCGCGACACTGAGCTGCTGGTGGATCTGCTGGCAGAACTGGTTACCGACAAGACCCTGTCTCAGGCGACCAAGGCGCTCAGTAGCGAAAGCCAGAATGCGGTCGCCGGCGTGGTCAAGGCGCTCGGCAAGGGGCGAGGCTTTAACCCGAACCGTCTGACCGATCTGCTGCAGAGCCACGATGTCCCCAAAGCAGCTCTGTGTGAAGCGCTGAACGGGCACAAGGACGGGCTGGATATCCAGCGCCTGTTGAGCCAGGCACACATGCTGGAATCGACAGAGAAAGCGACGGTTTTCCGGATCGTTGCGCAAAGCGCGTCTGAAAAGGACGTGCCCGAACTTATCAGCCGCTTGAGCGGCAAAGACATCGTCGCCCGCGCCCACATCATCGATATGCTGTCGCGATTCGATAAGCCGGAGGTGCACGAGGCACTTGAATCCCAGCTGGGAGATTCGAACAAGCTGATCCGGCAGGCCGCGTTGAACGCCATCGGAAAAATGAATGCGCGGCCAAATATCGAAGTGCTGACCAAACTCCTGTGCGATCCGGATATCGACGTCCAGAACAAGGCGGTCGATATCATCATCCGGGTCAATCATCCGGACACGGTCAGGAATCTCGTGATCGCGCTCAAGGATGAGTCTGAATACACCAGAAGAGCGGCCGTCGAAGTCCTCAACGAAATAGGTGATGCGCGGGCGATCAAGGATCTGCTTGAGGTATTGGGCGACGACGATTGGTGGGTGCGGGCGCGAGCCACTGACGCGCTGGCAAAAATCGGCGGGCCCAAAGTGGTTGGCGCAGTGCTCGAACTGATCAATGACAAGGATGAAGAAATCCGGCGCGCCGCCATTGAGATCCTGAATAGCACCAAGGACGAGCGCGCGGTCAAGACCCTGATCGGCGCAACCCTCGACAGTGACTGGTGGGTCAGAGAGCGGGCGGCTGACGCGCTGGCGGCTATCGGCGACACGCGTGCGCTTCCCGCGCTGACCAAGATGCTTGGCGGAGATGCGCGCTCAATGCCCTCCGCTATCCGCGGGATTGCCAAACTCGGAGGATCGGGAGAGGTCAAGACCCTGCAGGAGATGCTGCTTCGGCCTGAGAGAGAGGTGCAGATCGAAGCGATCGCGGCGCTGACGCGGCTCGCCGATGCGAACAACGGTATGGATGTGCGCGAGCGAATCGCCAAATTGACCGGGAGCCCGGACAAGACCGTCAAAGAGGCAGCGGCCACCGCGATCAAGGCGCTGGACCAGCGCTTTTCGCCGTCGCAAATCCAGGCCGCGGCCAAAGCCGAGCGCTTCACCGAGCCTGACCACACGATGCTGGTTGACGACGAAGAAGTCGCAGCCATCGTACGTAGCGAAAGTGAAGCACCGGAGCAGCTGGATATCACCACGCTGCAACCGGGCGACATCATTGAAGGCCGCTACAAATTCGTCAAGAAGATCGGTAAAGGTGCGTTCGGTACCGTGCTGCTGGTCAGCGATGAAGTGGTCGAGGAAAATCTGATCCTGAAGTTCCTCAACCCGAATGTCGCCTCCGACGAAGAGATGATGAAGCGCTTCGTGCATGAGTTGCGCTATTCACGCAAGATCACGCACAAGAACGTGATCCGCATCTATGATTTCCTGCACATGGGCGGGCTTTACGCCATATCGATGGAGTATTTCCCGTCCCACACGCTCGGCGATGAAGTGAAGAATGAGCAGCCGGTGCCAGTGGAGACAGCGGCTCGTTTTGGCTGCGATATCGCCACCGGCATGCAGGTGGCACACCAGGCAGGCATCGTCCATCGGGATCTGAAACCCGCCAATATCCTGATCAACGATGAGGGCTTGCTGAAGATTGTGGACTTCGGTGTGGCTGCGGCGCGCAGCAGCGGCGATACGCAGCTGACCAAGACCGGCTATGTGATCGGCTCGCCGAAATATATGGCCCCGGAGCAGATCCTGGGCAAGCAGGTCGATGAGAAAGCAGACATTTACAGCGTCGGCGTCATCATGTACGAATTGCTCACCGGGGTTCCGCCGTATACCCGCGGCGACCATATGTCTGTAATGTATCAACACGTGCAGGGCAAAGCGCGGCCGCCCGAAGAGATCAACCCGACTCTGCCGCCCAAACTGGTCGAGATCGTCAAGTCGTGTATGTCGGTGGACAAGTCAAAGCGTTACCCGTCGATGTCTGCGCTGCACGAGGCGATGGCGGAATTTTTGCCCGCGGAGTAGCACGGCACCATGGCACGAATTGATTCATTCCTGAAACTCGGTCTTGCACAGGGTTGTTCAGATATCCATCTCGCGGTCGGCGTCCCGCCGATGTTGCGATTGCGCGGCGACCTGATGCCGATCAAGTTCCGCGAGTTATCAGGGACTGAGCTGGAGGGCTACGTAAACGAGATCCTGACCGCGTCCCAGCAGAAACACTTCTCCTCTGGCCACGATCTGGATTTCGCCTATATGTCCGGCGAGGGCGGTCGCTTCCGGGTGAACCTGTTCCGCAAGGAGACCGGCGTCGGGGCAGTGTTCCGGTTTATCCCGGAAGAGATACCAAATATCGAGTCGCTCGGCCTGCCCGACGTGGTGCAGGAGTTATGCGATCACCATCAGGGCATGGTGTTGGTGACCGGGGCGACCGGAACCGGTAAGTCGACAACGCTGGCGGCTATGCTGGACAGCATCAACCGTAATCGTGCCCTGAATATCATCAGCCTCGAAGACCCGATCGAGTTTATCCACCACAGCCAGAAATCTCAGATCGTGCAGCGCGAGTTCGGCACGCACTTTGCCACTTTCGCCGATGCCGTGCGCGCCGCCATGCGTCAGGACCCGGATGTCATCCTGGTTGGCGAGATGCGCGACACCGAGACGATACGCATGGCGATGACCGCAGCCGAGACCGGCCATCTTGTCCTCGGCACGCTGCATACCACCAGCGCGGTAAAGACCCTCGACCGGATCATCGACGCGTTGCCGGCGCTGGAACGCGGTCAGGCCAAGACATTTCTCGCGCACAGCCTGAATGGCGTCATCACCCAGGTACTGACCAAGACCGCAGATGGACGCGGACGCACGGCCACGTTCGAAGTGCTGGTGCACAACAAGGCCATTTCGAAACTGATCCTCTCGGATCAGGTTCACCTGATCCCCTCGCAATTGCAGACCGGCAAGGGCGATGGCATGCAACTGATGGATCAGGCCTTGCTCGACGGCATCCAGGCCAAGCGAATTGATCCCGACGATGCTTATCGTTACGCCTCGGACAAAAAGAAATTCACCCGTTTTGTGACCGACACCAGCATCCTGCCGAAACTGGACATGGACGACTGATGATCACGCCACTCCCCACGCAAGGTGCGAATCAGTGAACTTGCTCGACGAACTGCTGATGCAATTGATTCGGCGCAATGGGTCTGACCTGCACCTGATCGCCGGTGACCCGCCGCGCATGCGACTCAACGGCGACCTGATGACGGTGCGGGACAGCCCGCTGGACCCGGATCAGCTACAGCAGGAATTGAATCTGATCGTGCCGCCGAAGGCGGCAGCCACGCTGAACCAGCATGACCAGGCCGATTTCGCCCATGAAGTAGAGGATCTGGCCCGTTTCCGGGTCAACATCTTCCGCCATCTGGGCGGCCTCGGCGCGATCATGCGCGCAATCCCGACCCGGGCCAAGACCCTGGAAGAACTGGCCCTGCCCGACGTCATTGGACGTCTGTGCAAAGAGACCTCGGGTCTGTTGCTGGTCACCGGCAAGACCGGCTCTGGCAAATCGACCACGCTGGCAGCGATGGTCGACGACATAAACCGGCGGCTGAAAGGCCACATCCTGACCATCGAAGATCCGATTGAATTTGTCCACGAACGGCGTAATTGCCTGATCAGCCAGCGGGAGATCGGCGAGCACAGCAACAGCTTTTCGGATGCACTGCATTCGGCCCTGCGCGAAGATCCTGATGTGATTCTGGTCGGCGAGCTACGCGATCTGGAAACCATGAGCACCGCAATCACCGCGGCCGAGATGGGCATTATGGTGATGGGTACCTTGCACACCAACGGCGCCGCACAGACCGTGGATCGCATCGTCAACGCATTCCCGGCCGAGCGCCAGTCGCATATCCGGACTATGTTATCCACCTCATTGCGTGGCGTGATCTCGCAGCAACTGTGCAAGAAGAAAACCGACGACGGCCGGGTCCCTGTATTTGAAGTCATGGTCAACACACCTGCCGTCGCCAACCAGCTGCGTCAGGGCAAACTGGACCAGCTGGAGAGCGCGATGCAGGCCGGAGCGAAGGTCGGCATGGTGACCATGGACAGCGCGCTGCAGAGTCTTCTCGACCGACGCTTTATCACCGGCCGCGAAGCCTATGAACGGGCCATGAGCAAGGAACGCTTCCGCCAGTACGCCCACGAAGCCTGAGACCGCGCCTGAGGCCGTGCACGGTCCTGTGTACGGCCGGGGCCGTGTGCCATAATCGCGTTTTGCCCGTCGACGACCCTCCAGCATGACTGATAGACGCCGTATCCTGGTCACAGCCGCTCTGCCCTACGCCAACGGACTCGCCCACATGGGCCATCTGGTGGAGTACATCCAGACTGATATCTGGGTCCGCTTCCAGCGCCTGATGGGTAATCACTGCCTGTTCGTCTGCGCCAGCGATGCCCACGGCACGCCAATCATGATCCGCGCACGCAAGGACGGGGTTCCGGCGGAACAGATCATTGACCACTATCATCGCTGCTTCGAACGCGATTTCTCCGCTTTTCACATCCGTTTTGACAACTTCCACAGCACGCACTCGGCAGAGAATCGCGAACTGGTTGAAAAGATGTATGCCAGCCTGAAGCAGAACGGGCACCTTGAAAGCCGCGTTATCCGTCAAGCGTATGACGAGCAGGAGGGCATGTTCCTGCCCGACCGTTTTGTCCGCGGCACCTGCCCACGCTGCGCCACTGCCGACCAGTACGGTGACAGCTGCGAATCATGCGGCGCGACCTATGCGCCATCGGAACTGGTAAACCCGGTATCGGTTCTGTCCGGCACCACGCCGGTCGAGCGTGAATCAGAGCATCTGTTTTTCCGCCTCAGCGAGTTTGAGGAAGCGCTGCGCAACTGGGCAGCCAGCGGAGCCTTACAGGACAGCGTGCGCAAGAAACTCGACGAGTGGTTCCAGGTGGGCCTGCAGGACTGGGACATCACTCGCGACGCGCCCTACTTCGGCTTTGAGATTCCGGACCTGCCGGGCAAGTACTTCTATGTGTGGCTGGACGCGCCGGTCGGTTACATGGCCAGCCTGCTGGACCTGTCACGCAAACGGGATGACCTTGAGTTCGACCGCTACTGGAAGCCTGACAGCGACGCCGAGCTGTATCATTTCATCGGCAAAGACATCGTCTACTTCCATGCCCTGTTCTGGCCCGGCGTGTTGCAGGCGGCCGGCTTCCGCGTGCCAAGTGCTGTATTCGCCCACGGATTCCTGACGGTCAATGGCGAGAAGATGTCGAAGTCACGCGGCACGTTCATCACCGCACAGACCTATCTGCAACATCTTGAGCCTCAGTGTCTGCGTTATTACTACGCCGCGAAGCTCGGCCCCGGAGTCGAGGATATCGATCTGAATCTGGATGACTTTATCCAGAAGGTGAACTCTGATCTGGTCGGTAAGGTCGTCAATATCGCCAGTCGTTGTGCCGGCTTTATCGCCCGCCTCAGCGAGGGTGAGCTGGCTCAGACCCTGCCGGAACCGGAGTTGCATGAAAGTTTTGTCACCGCAGCAAACGATATTGCGGAGTCCTACGAGAGCCGCAATTTCAGCCGCGCCATGCGTCAGATCATGGCCCTTGCGGATCGCGCTAACCAGTATATCGATCAGCACAAGCCCTGGATGATGGCGAAAGACGAGAACCGGCATGCGGAAGTGCAGGCGATCTGCACCCAGGGACTAAATGCATTCCGCAGTCTGATCATCATGCTCAAACCCGTGCTGCCGGAAATTGCCAGGGCCGCAGAAACCTTTCTGGGCGAAACTGATCTGGCGTGGGGTGACCTCGAAACGCCTCTCCTGGGCCGGCGTATAGAAACCTTTAAGCCACTGCTCAAGCGTATTGATGAGAAGGCGGTTGCCGCGATGCTCGAAGCCTCACGCGAGGACCTGGCATCGGAACCGGCCACGGCAAAGCAGGACAAATCAGCGACAGAGGCTGAAGATACGATGGACGAAATCACGATCGATGAGTTCAGACGGGTTGATATGCGTGTCGCCCGAATCGAATCCGCGGACATCGTGGAAGGTGCCGACAAACTGCTCCGCCTCACGCTGGACCTGGGTGACGGCCAGCGACAGGTGCTGGCGGGTATTCGAAGCGCATATCGACCGGCGGAGTTGCCAGGACGGCTGGTCGTGGTGGTCGCCAATCTGCAGCCTCGCAAGATGCGTTTTGGCACCTCAGAGGGAATGATCCTCGCGGCAGGCCCCGGGGGCGGGGATATCTTTCTGTTGTCGCCGGACAGCGGCGCCGCGCCGGGGATGCGAGTCAGCTGAACGGGATATAATGCAAGTCCCGTGCGGCGCCCACAGCAGCCGTGGCCATATGATGCGGTTCTGAAGCCCGCGAACAACCATGACCGAACTTGCGCTAATCCTTATCGCCACCGTCCTGGTCAACAATTTCGTGTTGGTCAAGTTTCTCGGCCTGTGCCCGTTTATGGGCGTATCGAGAAAACTGGAGACCGCGACGGGGATGGCCCTGGCCACGACCTTCGTGCTGACTCTGTCCTCGGTGTGCAGCTATCTGGTGAACGCCTGGTTGCTGACGCCACTCGGTCTGGAGTACCTGCGCACCATCGCATTTATCCTGGTCATCGCCGCCCTGGTGCAGTTCACCGAAATGGTGGTACGAAAAACCAGCCCGCTGCTGTATCAGGTACTGGGCATCTACCTTCCATTGATCACCACCAACTGCGCGGTACTCGGAGTCGCCTTGCTAAACGTGCAGGAATCTCATGGATTGCTCGAGTCCATGGTCTATGGGTTCGGCGCAGCCATCGGATTCTCGCTGGTCATGGTGATGTTCGCCGGTATACGCGAACGGGTGGCCGTGGCTGACGTGCCTGCGCCATTCCAGGGCGCAGCCATTGCGCTGATTACAGCCGGCCTGATGGCACTGGGCTTTATGGGCTTCGCCGGGCTGGTGAAAGGCTGATGCTTACCGCCATTCTTGCCATTTCGGGGCTGGCTGCGGGTTTTGGCCTGTTGCTGGGCTTTGCCGCGGTACGCTTTCGCATCCAGGGCGATCCGGTCGTTGACCAGATCGATGCGCTGTTGCCGCAGACGCAATGCGCACAGTGCGGTTTCCCCGGCTGCCGTCCTTACGCTCAGGCGATTGCGAATGAAGGTGCGGAAATCAATCGCTGCCCTCCAGGCGGTGAAGCCACCATCCGCAGCCTGGCGGATCTGCTCGATCGGGAGCCAAAGCCACTGGATCCGGAGCGCGGGGAGGAGAAACCACCCGCGCTGGCCATTATCGACGAACATGTCTGTATCGGCTGCACGCTATGCATCCAGGCGTGCCCGGTCGACGCCATCCTCGGCGCCGCCAAACAGATGCATACCGTCATTGCCAGCGAATGCACCGGCTGCGAGCTGTGCATCGAGCCGTGCCCGGTCGACTGTATAGAGATGGTCCCGGAACCCGCCACGCCGACCACCTGGCGTTGGCCTAAGCCCGCGGACAGCGGGACAAAACTTGTCCGATCCCGGGCCTGAGGCATGAGCATCGAACGCAAGCTGTGGCACTTCCACGGCGGACTCAAGCTGCCGGGCCACAAATCGCTTTCCAATAGCGTGCCGCTGGATATCGCCCCGCTGCCTTCGCGGCTGGTGCATCCCCTGGGGCAGCATATCGGCAGCCCCTCTGAACCCATCGTGGAGGTCGGCGAAACCGTCATGCGCGGCCAGCCGCTCAGCCGTGCTACCGGCTATGTGTGCAGCCCGGTGCATGCCGCAAGCTCAGGCACGGTGGTCTCCATCGCGCCGCACCCGGTTCCGCATCCCAGTGGATTGGAAGCCGAGTGCGTGATCATCCAGACCGACGGTCAGGACCAGCCGTATGATGGCTATCCGCCCTTGTCCAATTACCAGACGCTGAATGCACCGGCGTTGCGGGCCCGGGTGCGCGAATGCGGGATCGTGGGTCTTGGCGGCGCAGCCTTCCCGACCTCGGTCAAGCTCAACGCGGGCGTTGGCATGCGTCTGCTGATCCTCAATGGTGCCGAATGCGAACCGTACATCAGCTGCGACGACAGTCTGATGCGTTACCGGGCAGTCGAGATCATCGCTGGTGCTCAGGTGATGATGCATGCGCTGGAAATCAGTCAGTGCTGTGTCGCTATCGAAGAGGACAAGCCGGAGGCGTTTGACAGCCTTGAAGCAGCCCTCAATCGGTCTGGCGATCCGCGGATTCAGGTCACCAGGGTGCCAGCCATCTACCCGGAAGGTGGCGAACGCCAGCTGATCGAAGTGCTGACCGGCAAACAGGTTCCGGCAGCCGGTATCCCGGCTGATATCGGCATGCTTTGCCACAACGTCGGCACCGCCGCGGCCGTCGCCCGCGCGGTTCTCTATGGTGAGCCCCTGATCTCACGGGTAATCACGATCACCGGGCATGGCGTGGCACAAGCACGCAATCTGGAGGCCCGTCTCGGGACCCCGATCGCGGACCTGATCGAATACTGTGGCGGCTATACCGATAAGGCTCGCCATCTGATCATGGGCGGCGCCATGATGGGTTTTTCTCTGGCCAGCGACTCGGTGCCCGTGATCAAGGCCAGCAACTGCCTGCTGGTTGGCAGCACCGAGGACGTAGAGCCACGCGCCGCGAGCATGCCCTGCATTCGCTGTGGTGAATGTGCGCAGGCATGCCCGGCCCAATTGCTGCCGCAGCAATTGTACTGGCATGCGCGTGCGGAAGAGTTTGACAAACTCGAGCCATTCCATCTGTTTGATTGCATCGAATGCGGCTGTTGCGACGTTGTTTGCCCCAGTCAGATACCACTGACCCAGTACTTTCGCTTTGCCAAAACCGAGATATGGGGTCGCGAGCGAGAACGCCGGCAATCAGACATCGCCCGCGAACGTTTCGAGAACCGCAAGAGCCGATTGGAGCTGGCGGAGGCCGAGCGCAAGAAACGCCTGGAGGCGAAGACCCGGGCGCTGAAAAAGTCGGGTTCCAGCGCCGCCAGCAAGGCGGCTATCGAAGAAGTGATGGCGAGAGTGAGGGCGAAGGAGTCTGCAGCGGCGCCAAAACCCAGGCAAGAGGAGCCGGACTAATGCGTCCCCGCGGCATAAGACAGCGTCCGCGTGCTGTCGGCAACTGCCGGCTTCAGGCTTGTGTCATCACGGATGCCGTGACTTGCGGCCGCCCGGAAAAAGCCAGGGAAGGCCGTTAAATGCGCTTCGAAGCCACCGTTCCGCCGCATCTGCGACCGACGACAAACATCACCCGGGTGATGGCTGATGTGTTGCTTGCCCTGGTTCCGGCTGCCGCCGCTTATGTCTGGTATTTCGGCCCGGGCCTGCTGATAAATATCGCTATCGCTACCGCGGTGGCGGTGGCAAGCGAAAGCCTCGTGCTGGTACTACGCGACCGCAGGCCGGCACCACAACTGGCTGACCTTAGTGTCGTGGTTACCGCGGTTTTGCTGGCCTTCGCGCTGCCACCGCTGACGCCATGGTGGGTCACCGCAACTGCCGCGTTTTTCGCGGTGGTGTTTGGCAAGCAGGTTTATGGCGGTCTCGGATACAACCCCCTGAATCCAGCCATGGTTGGCTATGTAGTGGTCCTGATCTCGTTCCCCGCGCATATGACCCAATGGTTGCCGCCGGCAGGTTTCGGCCTGGCGGAATTGAGGCCGGATTTTCTTACCAGCCTGAGCTATGCGTTTAGCGGCCAATTGCCACAGGGTGTGGTCTGGGATGTGATCGGTGGCGCCACACCGCTGGACAATGTCAAAACGCAGATCGGCCTGATGCGGACCGTGCAGGAAATCCGCACGCAACCGCTTTATGGTGTGTTCGGCGCCCACGGCTGGGAGTGGATCAATAACTACATCATTCTCGGTGGGCTATGGCTGCTGTACCGCAAAGTCATACGCTGGCAGATCCCGGTCGCGGTTCTTGTTGGCCTGCTCGCGCCGGCCACCCTGTTTTACCTGATCGAGCCCGGCACCTACCCGCCCCCTACCTTCCATCTTTTCAGCGGCGCCACTGTGCTCGGGGCATTCTTTATTGCCACCGATCCGGTCAGTGCTGCAACCAGCAACCGGGGACGCCTTATCTTCGGTGCCGGCATCGGCCTGCTGACTTATGTGATCCGTGCCTGGGGCGGCTACCCGGATGGGATCGCGTTCGCGGTGCTGCTGATGAACATGGCGGTGCCGGCCATCGATCATTACACGGTGCCAGGAAGCTACGGGCGCGGTCGTGGCTGAGCTGCGCCGCCTGATCATCAAGCGCATGACAACGGCCGCGGGGCTGCTGGCGTTGTTCGCGCTACTGGGCGTGGGCCTGGTGGCCATGACCGAAGATGCCACCCGCGATCTGATCGAGCGTAATGAGCGCGCGTACCTGTTGCGCTCGCTGAACGACGTATTGCCGGCCGACCGCTATGACAACACTTTGTTCGAGGACACCATCGAGGTTGTCGATCCCGAACTGCTGGGTTCCGCTGAGCCGGTGACTGTCTATCGTGCCCGCAACAACGGCAAGCCGGAGGCGGTGATCCTGACGCCGGTGGCACCGGATGGCTACAGCGGCTCCATCCGGCTGCTGGTAGGCATTGATTTCAACGGCATGATCACCGGCGTGCGCGTGGTCAGCCATCGTGAAACACCCGGCCTCGGCGATGGCATCGAAGCGCAGCGTTCCGACTGGATCCTGGGATTTGACCACCTGAGCCTGGATCGCCCTCCGCAGGAGGCATGGGCAGTGCGCCGGGATGGCGGCGAGTTCGACCAGTTCACCGGCGCGACAATAACGCCGCGTGCAGTGGTCAAGGCCGTCCGCAACAGCTTGGTATACTTCCGCAATCATCGGGACGCGTTGTTCTCAAACAGCGTTTCTCCGACGACCAGTCAAGATCAGATCGAGGACTCGCACGAGAATCCGCAAGAGAACCCGCAAGACAACGAAGATGATGAAAGAAATCGCCCTGCAGGGCCTGTGGAAAAATAATCCTGGCCTGGTCCAGTTGCTGGGTCTTTGCCCATTGCTTGCTGTCACCACCAGCGTTATCAATGGACTGGGTCTGGGGCTGGCCACAACGCTGGTGCTGGCGGGATCGAATCTGTTTGTGTCCCTGATCCGCAATGTTGTCCGCCCGGAGATCCGTATTCCGGTGTTTGTGATGATCATCGCCTCACTGGTGACCGCAGTGGAGCTCGCCATGAACGCCTGGTTCCATGATCTCTACCGGGTCCTGGGTATTTTCATTCCCCTGATAGTGACCAACTGCGCCATTATCGGTCGCGCTGAGGCGTTCGCCTCCCGTAATGCACCGCTGCCCGCGGTGTTTGATGGTTTGATGATGGGTGCCGGATTCACTCTGGTGCTGATTGTCCTCGGCGGCCTGCGCGAGTTGCTGGGCCACGGCACGCTGCTGGCCGGGGCTGACATGATGTTCGGTGCCAACGCCAATATCACCTTGCATTTGCTGGCTGACGACAGTGGCTTCCTGCTGGCGCTGTTGCCACCTGGCGCTTTTATCGGCCTTGGTCTGCTGGTCGCGGCCAAGAACCTGATCGACAAACGTCTGGAGCTACGCCGTGAGGCGCTGCCCGCGATCGGCGTCGCGGCCGGCCACACTGGCTGAGGCCCGATGTGAACCGGGCCAAACGGATCGAAATATTCAGCCGCTGGCGGAACGCAAATCCGCATCCGACGACCGAACTAGAGTACCGCACGCCGTTCGAATTGCTGATCGCGGTGATCTTGTCAGCCCAGGCGACGGACAAGGGCGTCAACAAGGCGACAGCAAAGCTGTTCCGTGTCGCGAATTCACCCCGCGCGATACTCGATCTCGGTCTTTCCGGACTGATCAGCTACATCAAGACCATCGGCCTGTTCAACAACAAGGCAAAAAACATTATCGAAACCTGCCGCATCCTGGAGACGGAATACGGTGGTGAGGTACCGACCGATCGCGCTGCCCTGGAAGCCTTACCCGGTGTCGGGCGCAAGACAGCAAACGTGGTGCTGAACACGGCCTTCGGCGAACCAACAATCGCGGTGGATACCCACATCTTCCGGGTCGCGAACCGGATCGGATTGAGCCGGGGCAAAACGCCGCTGGCGGTAGAAAAAGGTCTGCTAAAGACGACGCCGTCCGAGTTCCTGCTCGACGCCCACCACTGGTTGATCCTGCATGGTCGCTATGTGTGCAAGGCAAGACGGCCAGAATGCGAGCGCTGCATTATTGCCGACCTGTGCGAGTATCGCGGTAAAACCAGTTCGGACCCGGCGCAGCTTGCGCTTAAGGACTAGCCGCTATGTTCTTTGCCGAAGACCGCGATGCGCTGCGCCGGATGTATCTGCAAGCATGGCAGCGGTATCGCGATGGCCTGCCGCTGGAGCCCTTGCAGGCACAAATCGCAGAGGTTGTAGCACAGCATCCGGAGTACCATCCGCTGCTTGAATCCGGAGACCAGATTGTGGAACAGAACTGGCAACCGGAACAAGGCGTTGGCAATCCGTTTCTTCATATGGGGATGCACCTCGCGATCCGCGAGCAGCTCGCCACCGACCGGCCAGCCGGAATAGTCGCGCTGCACAAAGCACTTGTAGCCAGATCAGGCAATGCGCACGATGCCGAGCACCGGATGGCAGAATGTCTCGGCGAGGCGCTGTGGCGCAGCCAGCGTAGTGGTCTGCCACCAGACGAAAGTGCCTATCTCGAGTCATTGCGCAAGCTGTAGTCACAGTCCCTGAGGGTCTGAATGGTTTTTAGGTGTAACATTTTGACCACGCAGCCGGTCTATTGAGACAGATCGGCCCGTGATGTGCAGGTGTTCGTGAGCGGATCTTGCCAAACATCGCGGCCGCCGCATCAACACGAGAAATGAGGACCATGACCAAAACATATCCCGTCAATGGCGCAGGACTCGGTCTTCGACGCAGCATGCTTGGCGAGTTCCTCGACAAAGCTCCGACAGTCGACTTTCTCGAGGTCGCGCCGGAGAACTGGATCGGCGTCGGCGGCCCGATGGGGCACCGATTTCGCAGCCTCACAGAGCGCTATCCGTTTCTGTGCCATGGACTGTCGCTGTCGATCGGCGGCCCTGCACCGCTGGACGAGCATTTTCTGCAACGCCTTAAGCGCTTTCTGGATCGGCACGCGATTCGTGGCTACAGCGAACATCTCAGCTATTGCGGCGATGACGGTCACCTCTATGATCTGATGCCGATACCGTTCACCGAAGAAGCAGTGCACTACACCGCGGCCAGAGTGCGTCGCACCCAGGAGATTCTCGAGCGACGTATTGCGCTGGAAAATGTCTCATATTACGCAGCGCCTGGCCGGGAAATGGACGAGATCGCGTTTCTGCGCGCAGTGCTCGAAGAAGCTGACTGCGATATGTTGCTGGACGTCAACAACATCTACGTCAACAGCATCAATCACGGCTATGACGCAGAGGCCTTCCTCAAGGCAATGCCAACGGAACGAGTGGTCTATTTCCATGTTGCTGGCCACTATGTCGAAGCCGAGGATCTGCGCGTCGACACGCATGGGGCCGATGTGTGCGATCCGGTCTGGGATCTGCTGGGGACTGCCTACTCGCACTTCGGTGTTGTACCGACTTTGCTCGAACGCGATTTCAACATCCCGGCGACTGATGAATTGATGGAGGAGATCGGACAAATCCGGACCCTTCAGGAAAATCACCAGGCCGCGACCGGCGACGCGCGGACCTTACATGGCTGATCTGCCTGAGTTTCAGCGGCAGCAGCTTGCATTCGCCGCCCATATTCGCGATCCGGACAGCCAGCCCGCACCCCCGGGAATAGAGGATCGCCGAATGGCGATCTATCGCGATCTGTTCTTTAACAATGTCAGCCAGCTTCTGGCAAAGACCTTCCCGGTGTTGCACAAAATTCACGGTGCCGATGCCTGGCGCTTGCTGATGCGCGATTATTTCTCATCACATCGGGCACACACCCCGTTGTTTCTCGAGATGCCGAGGGAGTTTCTGCAATACCTCGAAGAAGAGCGCGGAAATGTCCCAGGCGATCCGCCATTCCAGCTCGAGCTGGCGCACTACGAGTGGGTAGAACTGGCGCTGTCGATTGATGAGCGTGAGCCGGATCTGACCGGCGTGCGGCGCGACGGTGACTTGCTGGAAGGACGCCCGGTGCTGACGCCGCTAATCTGGTCGCTGCGCTATCGTTTTCCGGTGCACCAGCTGGGCCCCGACTACCAGCCTGAGGTTGCACCGGATCAGCCGACCCTGCTGGTCGTGCATCGAAACATCGCCGGTAAAGTGGGCTTTATGGAGATCAATATCGTCACTGCTCGGCTGCTCGAGCTGCTCGGCGATGAGGGCAGCGGCTGCGGACGTCAGGTGCTGGAAACCGTGGCATCTGAAATGGATAACGCCGACCTCGCGACGGTGATCGATGGTGGCCGGCAAATCTTCGAACAATTGCGTGCGAGAGAACTTATTCTGGGCGTCCGCGATCCACATTAGACCCGATACCAGGTGACAACATGAATATTCTGACTTCAGGCTGGCTGCGGCTGACCGAAATCCTCGATCGCATTGGGGACTGGATTCCCGCCTTGTTCCTGCGCATTCTGCTGGGATGGGAGTTTTTCGAAGCCGGGCTGAGCAAGTACCGTGGCGAAAACTGGTTTGGCAGCATCCAGGACAGGTTCCCGTTCCCATTCAACGTGGTGCCGCCAGAATTGAGCTGGCTGCTGGCGACCTGGACCGAATTGCTGGGTGGCGTAATGCTGGTTTTTGGCTTGTTTACTCGCTTCTGGACGATCTCCCTGATTATCCTGACGGTTGTCGCCACCGCCGCAGTCCACTGGCCGGACGGCTACAACGGATTTAGCGAACTGATGAAGGGTTACGCGATCAGCGACAAAGGATTTGGCAATTTTAAGCTGCCGGTCATCTATATCGTGATGTTCCTGCCTTTGCTGTTCAGCGGCCCGGGTAAGGCGAGTCTGGACTATTTTTTGCGCCGTCGCATCTTCGGATACTGAGCACCGTCAGTCACCAGATCAGCCGACTGCCGGCACACAGACGCCGGCTGCGGTCCTTCGTGTAGCCAGGAGAGTTCGGAACCATGGATACGCTACTGACACTTAAGTCTGTGCTGGCTGATCTGTTTCTGTTAGCGATAGGACTTGGCGTGCTGGCAATCGCGGTGATGTTTGTTGTCGATGTGACCCAGACAAAACACGCGGTGCGCCGGAATTATCCGGTGGTCGGCCGCTTCCGCTATTTCTTTGAACACCTGGGCGAATTCTTTCGTCAGTATTTCTTTGCCCAGGATCGCGAGGAATTGCCGTTCAACCGGGCGGAACGGGCCTGGGTGTACAGGGCCGCGAAAGGCGTGGACACAACGGTGGCATTTGGCTCCACCCGGGACCTGCGGCCACCTGGCACGCCGATCTTCGTCAATTGCGCCTTTCCGACGCTGGAAGAGGACGCGGCCCCGACGGCCACGACTACTGTGGGGCCGGGTTGCCGCCATCCGTTTCATACCGATCGCCTGTTCAACATATCGGCGATGAGCTATGGCGCAATCTCCAAACCCGCGGTAATTGCGCTTTCGAACGGCGCTAAACGGGCCGGTATCTGGCTCAACACAGGCGAAGGGGGGCTGTCCCCTTACCACCTGGAGGGTGGTTGCGACCTGATATTTCAAATCGGCACCGCCAAGTACGGCGTCCGCGATCAGCATGGGAAACTCAGCGACGAGCGTCTGTCAGACATCGCCAGCCACGAACAGGTGCGGATGTTTGAGATCAAGCTCAGCCAGGGTGCGAAGCCCGGGAAAGGCGGTATCCTGCCCGGGGCTAAGGTGACCGAGAAAATCGCAGCCATCCGCGGCATACCGATCGGTCAGGACTCCATCAGTCCGAACCGTCACCCGGACATAAACAGCCCAGCCGATTTGCTGGACATGATCGACCACATCCGCACGCTGACTGGCCGGCCGGTTGGGTTTAAGGCGGTCATTGGCGCCTGGGGCTGGCTCGAAGATCTGTTCCAGGAAGTGCATCGCCGAGGCATCGATAGCGCGCCGGATTTCCTGACCATCGACAGCGCCGACGGCGGCACCGGCGCGGCGCCTCAGAGCCTGATCGATTTTATGGGTATGCCCATCCGCGAGAGTCTGCCGATGACCGTAGACCTGCTTGATGCGTACAAATTGAGGCCGCGGATCCGGGTGGTCGCGAGCGGAAAACTGATCAACCCGGGCGCTGTTGCGCTGGCGCTTTGCGCCGGGGCGGACTTCGTCAATTCGGCCCGCGGGTTCATGTTCAGTCTGGGCTGCATCCAGGCTCTGCAATGCAATAAGAACACCTGCCCCACCGGCATCACGACCCACAATCGGCGATTGCAACGTGGACTCGACCCGCAGGACAAAGCGGAACGCGTCTATCGTTATGCGATGACCATGCACAAGGAAGTAGGTGTCATCGCTCATTCCTGTGGCGTGGCCGAGCCACGGCAACTGCGCAGGCATCATGTACGCGTGGTCAATGACCGTGGCAGCTCAACACCGCTGGATGAGTTTTACCCCTACCAGAAGCCGCGGCCACAGATCGCCTGAGTCGTCCAAAATCTGTGCTGGAAAAAAATGGGGACCGGCAAAAAACGGTCCCCAAACTTCCCCAAAACGCACTTCGGAAAGAACGCCAGATATTAGTTTCGTCCCTGGCTAGGCCCCCTAGTCCTCATCATCACAGAACGCGTCGGGCGCCAGTTCGCACAGATCCTCAAGCAATTCGGCGCCGTCCTCGATGCCACAATCCTCCAGCGCGGAGGCATCAGGCATCGGACCTTCAAACGTGCAGACCAGTTCTTCACGTTCATCGATGTATTCGCCATCGCCTTCGATCGCGTCCCCTTCGTACACGGCTGCCAGCACAAAGCCCACATCCGGGACGTAGTACTTGACCTCATAGCCGCCCGGGTCATTCGGATTCAGATCCCGGGTTTCCAGACAGGTGTCATCGCAAGCGAAGTCGGGATTCTCGGGCTCATAGCCGATCTCCTCATCCGGCGACGTGTTGTCGTTGAGATAGACGACCACGTCCTCGGCCTCACCCAACGCATATTCCTGACGGTCCGCCGCGCCGCTCCCCGGGAACATCGCCCGTAGAAGCGTACCGGCCTTGGCGTACTCCACACCCGCCTGGAATGAACCGTCCAGATCGGTCAGCGTGCCATCTTCGTAGTTGCGCGACAGTTCGCCGCAATAGTAGATATTCCCCTCCGTATCAAGGGCATACCAGTCGTCAGTGAGTTCAAGCGCGGTATAGTCGGTGCCGCCGTCCTCGTCGTCTTCGCCCTCCTCCATCGCGGCGTCAACCACTACGCGACACGGGACGCCTTCATAGCCGGATTCCTCGTCCGCATAGAAGTACCGGATTTCGTCGGTGACCCGGACCACAACCACTTCCTCTGTCTGCTCGCCGTCCTCATAGACCCGGAAGATCGAGGTGTCACCCGGCTCCAGCGAGAAGTAACGGTTGGTTACGGTCGGATTGTCCGGATCCTGAAACACTCTGTCAGTCAGCGGGTCCGGATCGTAGCGGTCCTCGTCGAGCAACTCACAGACTCCTCGGCGCTCGTCGAATTGCTCCTCACACTCCTCGTTTGCAGAACGCAGCTCATCCCGTGCGTCCCGGCGACAATCATTGCGTTCATCGCGATCATAAAAATTGTCGCAGTTGGCCAATGTCGCGTTGTAGTCCTCCAGGCTTTCGAGACGGCAGGAGCTGAACATCTTTCGCGCCGCCTGCTCGCAGCCGGTCGGTTTATGCTTGCCCCAGGCCATCGCCTTTTGCGGCACCGCGAGCCCGGCTGACATGACCAAAGCCGTGGCCAGAAGCCCCAGGATTACCCGCGGGCGAAATGTCCGCTTGCTGACATGAATCTTCATACAGAATCTCCTTACTTTCAGTTCCCTTGCCATCGCCAGGCCGGCATGGCATCTCTTCTCTGAGCCCCGGGAGCCAACCCCATCGTGCGCCGCATCAGGCCTGGTTCGGCTGGCGGGACAAGGTTGCCCTCTCGCCTGTAGTGACGCATGGGGACCCGGAAATCCCTCGTTGGCGGTGCGCAACCGGAGTCCCGGGCCCCGGCCGCGCTGGACCGTCCGGGGCGCTGATGCGACTATCGGTATGGAGAACGAAGGATTTTCGCCCCGCTGGCGTCTTAGTCTGTGAAAGCGGGAGAACAGAGTGTCGGAGACCGTCCACGTAGACAAAGCGCTGGCCAGGCGCATCCTCGCGGGAGACGAAAAAGCCTTCCGGGAGACATTCGATCGTTTTTTCCCCCGACTCTATCGCTTTGCGCTGCTGCGTCTCGACCATGACCGCGAGGCGAGTACCGAGGTTGTGCAACAGACGTTTTGCAAGGCCATCGAGAAGCTGGGCAGCTATCGCGGCGAGGCATCGCTGTACGCGTGGTTTCACCGGATCTGCAGCAACACGCTGATCGACTACTGTCGCAAACGCAAGGTCAGGACCAGCAAGCTAATGCTGTTCGAGGACTCACCGGACAACCGTGAGGTGCTGGAGGCGCTCAGCTCACCGGTAAATGAGCAACCGGAGAATCAGGCTGGTCACCGTGACCTGAGTCGACTGGTACAGGCAACGCTGGATCATCTGCCCGACCGTTACGGCGACGTACTCGAGTTGAAATACATCGAAGGCATGTCAGTGAAGGAGATCGCACTACATATTGACCTGGGACCCAAAGCGGTGGAGTCACTGCTGACTCGCGCCCGAGGCGCTTTCCGAGAAGCCTTCGCCATGATGGGCGGCAGCATCGACGCTATCGGTTCCCTGATGAAACCCTGATGCCAGGTAAAGAACATGAGTGACAAACGGAAACTACAGCAGCCGGACCGCGCAGCGAAAGAGCACGACGACGTGCTCGCTTTGCTGCTCAAAAGCGCCGGTGCTCGCCAGGCGCCACCGCCGGAAGACTACGAGCGGGTGCTTGACGCTGCCACCGCTGCCTGGCGTGTGCGTCTGCGTAAACGTCAGCGACGTTTCGCTGTTGCCCTGGCTGCCGGTGTTGCGGCCGTCGCGGCCACCCTGATTTCGCTGTTGCCATCTCCTCAGCCGGTCATGCCGGCCGCAACGGTGGCGGTCACCGACATCATTATTGGCACGACGATGATCATGCCGGCCGGTGCCCCGGCATGGTCCTGGCTGGACAACGAGCACCCAGCGGAGCTGGCGCCTGGCACCCGCATGCGCACCGGCCCCGGGGCCAGCGCCGGCTTGTTGCTGCCAGACAACACATCCCTTCGCATCCGGGAATTGACCGAAGTCGAGTTTTCCGGAGATGGTCGGGTGTTGCTGTCGGGTGGGACCGTGTATTTTGACTCCAGGCGCCCGGACCGGTCTGCAGACGATGAGCGACAAATCGTGATCAAGACGCCGGACAGCACTGTAAGACATCTGGGGACACAGTTTGAAGTCAGCTATCAAGGCACCGGATCACGAGTCCGGGTTCGCGAGGGCCGGGTTCTGGTCACCACCAGGCTGCAGGAGATCGACCTGGCAGCGGGCGAGGAACTGAGCATTACGGATGATGACCGTGCGCAACGAGGACGTATCGCCGCTGACCATCACGACTGGGAGTGGGTGCAGGCAGTCGCACCCGCTGTTTATGCGGACGATCAGCCCTTGTCTGAGCTGCTGGCATGGGTGGCGCGCGAAACCGGCCGCCAGATTTACTTTGCCCGTCCGGAGCTTGAAGATCGGGCCAGTCAGACGATCCTCCACGGCAGCCGGCAGCGTTTGATGCCAATGGAAGCCCTGGCGGTGATGCTGGAAACCACCGACTTCAGTTATATGGTTACCAGCGGCAGCGAGATTCTGATCGATGCCGGATCGCCGTAGCCGGGCGCCACCTCAGGGAAGCTTGGCTGCGCGCGGGCCGGGCGTCGCGCTGACGGTACAAAAGACCATCCTGACGACGATATTCAAGCTGTCTGCAGTCGCCACACTGCTGGGCCTGATCGGCCTTTCCCCACTGAACGCACAGGAAGCGCCATATGCCGGGCGCTCCCTGATCAGCGTGGTGACGGAGATCGAGAATCGTGGCTTGCAGGTGTACTACAGCAGCGACCTGGTTCGACCCTGGATGACGGTCAAAGCCGAACCGCAGGCAAAGAATGATCGCGAATTGCTAATCCAGATTCTCGATCCGTATGGTTTGACCCTTGAGCCTGGCCCGCAGGACAGCGTGCTGATCGTACGCAAGGCCGAGGCCGACAAGAGCGATACCGGAAGCATACTCGGGGTGCTGCGCGAAGCTGGCAGCGGCCGACGCATTTCGGGAGCGACCCTGGAGATCAGCACCGGGGGCGAGCGGACCGTGACATCGGCGCGAGGGCACTTCAGCTTTCGTGGGCTAGAGCCCGGCTGGCACACCGTCCGCGTGCTCAAGAACGAAGCCGGCGCCGCGGCTGGCAAGACCTCGGTCGAGGTTAAACCCGGCCGGACCAGCGTTGTGCAGATGGATATCGATACACCCAACATCTGGCAATTAGGCTCCGTCGTGGTAAATGCAAGCCGCTACGATCTGGCCCAGCGCGGAGCCGCAAGCAGCTATTTCATGCCAGTGGAACAGATCGAGCAACTGCCGGATCTCGGTGACGACCCGCTGCGCGCGGTTGCCCGGCTACCCGGCGCCGCGACCAATGGCTGGTCCGCCAAGTCGCATATTCGCGGCGGCGAGACCGATGAGAACCTGGTGTTGTTCGACGGCATGCGCTTGCGTAATCCCTTTCATCTAAAGGATTTCCAGAGCGTCTTCAGCGCCATAGATCCGGCCACGATCGAAGGCATGGATGTGTATACCGGCGGTGCGCCGGTGGTCTACGGGGATCGCATGAGCGGCGTGATAGACATCCAGTCGCTTGAGCCACCGGTAGGCAAACAAAACGAGATATCGCAGAGCCTGTACAACACATCCGCGATGACCTCGGGCTCAACCGAAGATGGCCGCATCGACTGGCTGGTCTCCGGCCGTCGCGGCAATCTGGATCTGGTCATCGATCTGATCGACTCCAGCATCGGCGATCCGAAGTACTTCGACGTCTACTCGCGATTCGGCGTGCAAGCGACCAATAATCTGCGCGTTACCGGCAATGTGCTGCTGTTTGATGACAACATCACCCTGTCCGACACCGACAGCGAAGAACAGGCGGACGCAAAGTATCGCGACGCCTATTATTGGGTGCGGCTGGATCACGAACCCACGCTCGACCTGCGCGGCTGGACCATCCTGTCTCATACCCATATCTACAGTCGTCGCAGCGGCACCACCGACAAAGACGGCGTCAGTACCGGCAACCTGACCGACAACCGCAGCTTCAATATCGAGAGTCTTGAAAGCAACTGGGAATGGCGTGTCAACGAGGCGCTTCAGCTCAGCGCCGGCGGCGGCATTACTGTGTCGGATGGTGACTATGACTTTAGCGATGACATTGAATACGACCTGTTGTTTCTGACCCCCGGTGCTCCGACCGAACCTGATATCAGCCGCGAGTACCATCTGAATCCGGATGGTCAGCAATACTGGCTGTACGGCGGCTCGCGTTGGCAATTGACCGACGCGTTGACCGCTGAAGTCGGTCTGCGCTGGGACCGGCAGACAATTACCGAGGATGCCGAGGATCTGTTTAGTCCTCGTCTCGGACTGATGTATCGTCTGGGCAGCGACACAAGTTTGCGCGCGGGCTGGAGCCGACAGTACCAGACTCAGGGGATCAACGAACTACAGATCTCCGACGGCGTGACCCGTTTCTTCGATGCGCAACGAGCCGATCATTTTGTGGCCGGTATCGAGCACCGCAGCCGCTGGGGGCTTGATCTACGGCTTGAGGCGTATCAAAAAAACTATGCCAATTTACGCCCGCGTTTCGAGAACCTGCTGTACCCGCGCGTGTTATTGCCGGAGCTTTATCCCGACAGGATCGAAATAGATCCAGGCAGTGCGACCGCCCGCGGGTTTGAGCTGTCGCTCGTGAGGAGCAGAGCCGGACCCCTCGGTTGGTGGCTTAGCTATAGCTGGTCCGAAGTCAAAGACGATGTGCCCGGCCAGAATCTCCGCCGCGCCTGGGATCAGCAAAACGCGATGAATGGCGGGCTCGACTGGAATACCGATAAATGGAACGTAAGTCTTGCCGCCAGCTACCACGACGGCTGGCGCACGACCGGGGTTGAACTGGCGCAGGCCGAACCGATCGGGCTGGTGGCAACGCAGACCCGCAACGATGAAAGCGTGGGCAAATACATTACTGTCGACGCCCGGGTCGCGCGTGAGTTCAAACTGCCGAACAGCACCCTGACCGCGTTTCTTGAAGTGACGAATGTGTTCAACCGCAATAACGATTGCTGTGTCCAATACGAGCTGGAGCAGCCGGAAGCAGGTGACGATCCACCCGATCTGACGCTTGAGACACGGGACTACCTTCCCACCCTGCCATCGATCGGCTTTATCTGGCGCTTCTAGCCCCTGATTTTCTTGATGCGCTGCGACATCTGGCCTAGAGTCGGGTCAATGACGCACAGCCCACTGTGCCTGTTGCCGGGGGTGGCGCTCGATGAAGGCGCTCTGGATCACATCGCATGAAGACAGCCTGAGCAGCATCCGGCCCGAAGCGGAGACCTTGCTCGGGCTCGCCCGCGCAGGTGTTGAGTGCGCAATTATGACCCAGGGCAGCTCCGCGTACCGCGAACCGATGGAGCAGGAAGGCATCCGCGTCATTGACTACGTGCCAAAGCACAAATTCGACCGTGAGGCAGTCAATTTCATTCGTGGCGAGCTGGTCGCGGGCAAGCATGACATCCTGCATTTGTTCAACAACAAGGCGATCGCCAACGGCATCATGGCGGCACGCAAGTTGCCGGTAAAGGTCATCAGCTACCGCGGACAGACTGGCAACGTCCACCGTTATGATCCGGTTTGCTGGCTGACCCATCTCAGCCCGCGTATCGATCGCGTGATCGCTGTCGCTAATGCGGTGCGTGATGATCTGCGTACGGTGCGCTCCGATCCGCAGAATGTGGTCACAGTTTACAAGGGCCACGACCTGGACTGGTATCGCGATGCTCCTGCGGATCTGAGTGAGTTCGGCATCCCCCGCGGCGCTTTCGCAGTGGGTGCTGTCGCCAACTACCGGCCGCGAAAAGGCATCGAGGTTCTGATCCAGGCCACGCATCATCTGCCGCCCTCCGCGCCTGTCCATCTGTTGCTGGTCGGGGCAGGCATGGACAAGCCGAAACTGGCCAGACTGATAGAGGAAAGCCCGATGCGGGAACGCATCCACGTGGCCGGGTATCGCTCCGACGCAGCCGCGTTGATCGCCGCCTGCGATGCCTCGGTACTCGCATCGATCAAGCGGGAAGGACTCCCGAAAACCGTCATCGAGGCCATGGTCCATGGCGTGCCGGCGGTCGTGACGGACACCGGGGGGTCTGCCGAACTGGTGGTCGATGGCAGAACCGGCCTGGTGGTGCCGCCCGCGGACGCGCCCGCGCTGGCCAGGGCGATACAGTATTTGTGTGAACACCCGGCCGAGGCCAGCGCGATGGGGCGCCTGGGCCGGGATCGGATCGACCAGGACTTCAATATCCGCGAGACCATCCGCCAGACGCTGTCGGTATACGAAGACGCACTGGCGGACCGGGCGCCCCACTGACGGCGGCGCGAGCGGGTTCGATTCGGTCCGTTTGGCGCGAGGCTACGGAACGGGAACATTTGCCAGCTCGCTCAGGTCTGAACTAATCAGGGCGGGACCGGGAACCAGCCGACGCCCGTCCCGCCGGCCCGTGAATTGGTGTATAAAGTCGGTTTAAGAATCGAGGCACAACCGAGGTATTAATATGGATCTTCGAGCGACAACCGTTGATCGCGCCCAGGACCGGTCGTTTGCGACCAACAAAGTCATCAGCAATACGTATCTGCTGCTGTCCCTGACGGTGCTGTTCAGCGCCGGAACCGCCGCGTTCTCGATGGCCACAAACATGCCGCATCCGGGCCTGATGCTCACCCTGATCGGCTACTTCGGATTGCTGTTCCTGACCACCAGGCTGCGCAACAGTGCCTGGGGCCTGGTCAGCGTGTTTGCCCTTACCGGATTTATGGGGCTGACGCTGGGACCGATGCTCAATGCCTATCTGTCGCTGCCTAACGGTTCACAACTGGTGATGATGGCCCTGGGATCCACCGGCGCGATCTTTCTTGGCTTGTCCGCATACGCACTGAGCAGCAAACGTGACTTCAGCTTCATGGGCGGCTTCCTGATGGCTGGCATCCTGGTCGGATTCCTGCTCGGCCTGGGCGCAGTGTTCCTGCAGTTGCCAGGCCTGGCGCTGGCCGTATCCGCGATGTTCGTGATGCTGATGGCAGGATTGATTCTTTTTGAAACGAGCAACATCGTGAACGGCGGCGAAACCAACTACATCATGGCCACCGTCACCCTTTATGTAGCTCTGTTCAATCTGTTCACCAGTCTGCTGCATATACTCGGCGTGTTCAGCGACGACTGAGACCCGGACAGCATTCCCGCACGGCAATACTGGCAAACAGCCATGCCAGCGAGCCTGGACACCGAATCCCGGTGCCCAGGCTTTTTTTATGCTGCGCCAGGCGTAAATCGAGACCGTATAGCAGGCCTCGCTAATATTCGATTATTGAACAGGCCCTGAATAATAGATCCTGAATCCCTGACTGATTCAGGCAGGCTCTGCTATTTTAGGAAGACGCTGTCTATTGGGGGGAGCATCCGGGATGCAAGCGCGTCTCCTGCAAGGGTTCCGACTGGGTGAATTCGAGATCCGACCCCTGCTCGGCCAGGTCAATACGCCTGGCGGCGAGCACCATAGTATCCATCCTCAAGCCATGGAGGTGTTGCTGGTACTGGCGGAGTCTCACCATGAGGTCGTCGGGTACGAGCAGATCGCAGAGCGCGTCTGGGGTACCGGCGAAATCTCCCATACCCATCTTTCACGTTGTGTCAGCGAACTAAGGCACGCGTTTGACGATCATGCCGGGACGCCACGCTTCATCCAGACTCTGCGCAATCGCGGCTACCGGCTGGTTGCGCCGATCGAATTCAACCAGGCTGAGGAAAGCCCGGCGACAGATGTCGCCATCGATAAGCCCGCATTGAATGCAGCTGCGTTGTCCACCCTGCCCGACGAGATAGAGGATGCGCACGCAGGCGACGCAGGGCCTGCAAGCGTGTGGGAAGAGCTCAAGCGCCGACGCGTGGTACGAGTATCTCTGGCCTACATGGCTGTGGGGTGGGCAGCGGTTGAAGTGACATCGACAATTTTCCCGCTATTGGGGGTCCCTGACTGGGTGGTGCGTGCCATCACTGTCATCGTCGTCATCGGTTTCCCGGTCGCCGTGATCACAGCCTGGGTATTCCAGGTGTCGCCGCAAGGCATTGTCATCGATCTGCCAAGGCGTGACGTCTCCGGCAGCGCGAATCCGCGGCGCTTCGAATACGCGATTATCGGCGCCCTGGTCATTGCTCTGGGTATCATGGGTTTCCGACTGTTTGTTGCCCGCGTCGAACCGTCACAGCAGCTGACAGAGCCATCTGTTGAGGCCGGCATGGCATTCGGTCCCGCCTCGATTGCGGTATTGCCATTTTTGAACATCGGAGAAGACCCGGATACCCAGTATTTCTCCGACGGTCTTGCCGAGGAACTCACCAATCTCTTCGCCAAAGTACCGGAGATGCAGGTGGCCTCGAGAACGGCGAGTTTTTATTACAAGAACAACAACGAACCACTTGCCGCGATCGCAGAGAAACTGCGCGCGCGCTATATCCTCGAAGGTAGTGTGCGCAAGACCCGCGACAGCATTCGAATCATGGCGCAACTGATCGACGCAAAGACTGGCTACCATCTCTGGTCCAACGACTATGACCGCACGGCAGTGGATATATTTGATATCCAGCGTGATATCGCGGCAGCGGTCACCAGCAAGATGGGGATAGCACTTTCCGCGGATTCCGAGCAGATGATCGCAACCCAGCCCACGCACAACATCGAGGCCTATGACTATTATCTGCAGGGCCGCGGCTATCTGCGGCGTCCCCATAATGAGGTGGTGCTGGACGCGGCCCAGGCCTTGTTCCAAAAAGCGATAGACAGCGACCCACGATTTGCCGAGGCATTCGCTGGCATATGCACCACACTGCAGGACCGCTTTGTGCTCGATTCTGCCGCCAGCTGGTTCGAGGAAGCGGAAAAAGCGTGCAACAGGGCACTGACCCTGGAGCCGGATCTGCCCGAAGTGAGAATCGCATTGGGCAATCTGTATCGGCTGTCGGGCCAGTTCGGGGATGCCGAAGTCGAGTTCCGGCAGGCGCAGCAGCTGGATCCGGATTCAGACGCCGCCGCACTTGGCCTGGGTCGCGTCTACCGCGAGCTGGGCCAGACGAACAAGGCGGAGCGGGAATTCAAACGGGCCATCGCATTGCAGCCTGGGTACTGGCTCAACTACAACGGGCTAGGCAGGCTCTACTATCATATTGGAGACTACGAACAGGCTGCTTCGAGCTTCCGGACCATGATTGAACTCGCGCCGGACAACCATACTGCTTACACGAATCTTGGTGCCGCCCTGTACATGCTTGGCGATTACCCCGGTGCAACGGACGCCTGGCGGCATAACGTTGAACTGTCTCCGTCGAAAACAGCTTATTCAAATCTCGGCCTGGCCGAGTACTACGCCGGCAATTTTGAAGCTGCGGCAGATATGCAGCAAAAGGCCATCGCCCTGGCGCCGGAGGACCCCACCGCCTATGGCAGATTGGGCGCCGTGCTGGCCGAACTGCCGGGGCAGGAAACCACGAGCAGGGCAAACTACGACCAGGCCATCCTGCTCACCGAGCAGCAGCTGCAGATCAACCCCGACGATACCGATTCACTGACCGAACTGTCTTCGTATCTGATCGCCGTGGGGCGTCAGGCCGAAGCAGATGCAGCAATCGAACGGGTGCTCGAATTAAGCCCGGATGCGCCGGTCAGCTATTATTTCTCAGCCAAGGTCAATTTGTCGGCTGGCAGGCTGGACGCGGCGCTGGATGATCTTGCGCGAGCCGTGGAGCTTGGTTACCCACGCAGCATGGCCGCCGCCGATCCACAGTTGCGGTCTGTCCATGAGCACCCGCGTGTACGTGTGCTTTTACAAACCGACTAGCAGAAGCGAGCAGACAATGAAGAAAGCAATGAAACACAGGGGGAGCAAGATGAGACATGAATATGCCCAGAAGGAACATGCCAGCAAGGGCCGCCTGAGCGGACGATCATCAGCCACGCGGGGACGTTTGTTCCTTGGATGCGCCACAGTATTGACCGTTCTGCTGGCAGGATGCGCCAGCGACAGCGCGGGGACAACACGGACTTATTCGAAGAACCTGACTGACTGTCAAAAAGACAACTTCAATATTCGTTACGCGCTTTGCTCGGGCGTGCTGGATGTGCCCGGCACCGACCCGAATGGCGTCATTGGAGACGATGTCCCGGGAACAGACCCGAACAAGGTGTTCAACACCGATGACGCGCCAAAGACAGACCCGAATACATGCGGTTCGTCCTGGAAAAACAACAAGCTGCTGAGCGCCGATTGCCAGTGCAAGATCGAGACCGAGAAGCTGCGCCTGACCATTCTCGGCTGCTATGTAAAATTCAAGGGCGACCCGGGCAAGTACAAGCTGTGTCTTGACGCGGTCAAGAGTTCGCCCGAGGCGCACTGCTCGAATTAGCGCTGTTGCCAGCCTTGACAGGGTCCCGGACCATGCGCCTTGGTGGCGCCGGGACCCTGGTATTTGCATTTGTCTGCGCTGGAGCCACAGACTTCCTGTCGGTCTCTGACGACAGATAAATGTTCCGCTGACTGACTGTCTCGGTTGTCGCGAGGTGATTCGCGACTGGAATAATCTTCACAGGAGCTAAGCATGGAATTAGGCGCATTTTCTATCAGCCTGGCGGTAAAGGATCTGGGTGCTTCGAAGGCCTTTTACGAGAAGTTCGGATTCGAGGCGATCGGCGGCAACGCCGCGCAGAATTGGCTGATTCTGCGAAACGGCGATCATACGATCGGCTTGTTTCAGGGTATGTTCGACAAGAACATTCTCACCTTCAATCCAGGTTGGGACAAAGCCTGCAATACCCTCGACAACTTCACCGATGTTCGTGAATTGCAGCGTGAGCTGAAAGCACAAGGCGTCGAGCTGACTGGAGAGGCGGACGAGTCAACGACCGGGCCAGCGAGTTTCACTGCCATTGATCCGGACGGTAATCCGATCCTGGTCGATCAACACGTTTGACACTGAACTTCCTGGCTCGTATCCAATGCTGATGCTCCCGGCCACGCAAGTCCCGGGATGCTCTGGCACATGGGCAAAACGGATTGACCAGCCCCGCCATGCAAACCGCGACTTTCGCTGAAGCGCTGGCCGTCTGGTGGCGCATCGGTTTGCTCAGCTTCGGTGGGCCCGCCGGTCAGATCGCCTTGATGCATCGGATAATCGTTGAGCAGAAGAAATGGCTGAGCGAGGCACGTTTTCTGCACGCGCTGAACTACTGCATGCTGCTTCCCGGCCCGGAGGCACAGCAACTGGCAACCTATGTCGGATGGTTGTTGCACGGGGTCCGCGGTGGCGTTGCAGCGGGCCTGATGTTTGTGCTCCCGGGCGCGCTCGCGATCCTCGCATTCTCCTGGGTTTATGTGCTGCTCGGCGACGTTCAACTGGTCGAAGGTCTGTTTCTGGGGCTCAAGGCCGCGGTTATCGCGATTGTGGTGCAGGCGCTGATCAGGATGGCGCGCAGCGCATTACAAGGCGTTCTGAAACCGGTGCTTGCAGTCGCCGCGTTCCTCGCGCTGTTCGCTTTTGCGCTGCCGTTCCCGCTGGTCGTCCTGAGCGCCGGCATTATCGGCTACTGTAGCGCCAGGTGGCCTGGCCGGGATCTGCACGAGGACACCTCCGGAGCGAGTGACCAGATAATACTGGACACGGTGAATCGTATCGGCACCGGTCGTGCAGCACTGCTTTGCCTGCTGCTGTGGATGGGTACGATCGGGGTCTTGTCGCTGATGCTCGGCAACGACAACGTGTATACCCAGATCGCCACGTTCTTCTCCAAGATGGCGATGGTTACATTCGGCGGTGCCTACGCGGTACTGGCGTACGTGGCGCAGCAGGGTGTCGAAACGTTTCAATGGCTGAGAGCAGAAGAGATGCTTGACGGCCTGGGCCTGGCCGAAACGACGCCAGGGCCGCTGATACTGGTGACCCAGTTTGTCGGTTTCCTCGCCGCCTACCGTGACTCAGGGCTGGAACCCAGCCTGCTGGCGGCGACACTCGGTGCCGCGCTGACCACCTGGGTTACCTTTCTGCCATGTTTCTTCTGGATATTCGCAGGCGCGCCCTATGTCGAAAGACTACGCGGTCAGCACTTGCTGTCCGCCGCGCTGGCCGCGATTACTGCCGCGGTCGTTGGTGTGATCGCAAATCTGTCACTCTGGTTTGCCATCAACGCGGTTTTTCCGGTTCGGGTCCGTTACACCGGCTTTGGCATGGATATGCTGCTGCCCGAGTTTTCTAGCCTGAATGTGGAGATGCTGATCCTGTCGATTATCGCGTTTGTGCTGGTGTTCGCGTTCAGAATCGGGATCCTGCCCCTGCTGGGCATCTGTTCCGGGCTGGGCGCCGTGTGGGCATTGTCATAGTTGTGAGAACGGACCGTCAGCGCGCGAATGTGCTGTCGATTCCGATGGGAGGCTGATTGCATTTCGCGATCTGGTTTTGCATAGGCTTGCTGGCGGCGTGGCCCGTGTTGTGGATAGTCAGCCGGCAAAGCCCTGCCAGGGCACAGCAGACACTCGGCCTGGGTCTGATCGTTGCCGCATTGATCTACCCGGGTTTCGCCCTGCTTCGAGGCGATGTGCTGTGGCTGATGCTTGAGTTCGCGGGCGTGTTCACCTATGGGATGTTCTATCTGCTGTCGATCCGGTTCTCTGTCAACTGGCTTGCCATTGGCTGGCTGGCCCACCCACTTTGGGATGCGCTTCTACACCTTGGGGGGCCTGCCCAACATATCGCGCCGCACTGGTACGCCATTGCATGCATCCCGTTCGACATCGCGGTCGCAGTGTATGTCTTTGTTCGCCTACACAGGCCGGCACATGCATAGCGAATCCTCGTGCACAAGCGGTCTCCCCAGGTGTTACCTGCCTCGGGCTGACGCTGGCGGCCTCATACCAGACCGACAAAGGCCAGGCTGATGAAGAAGCGTTTGATAAAGATCCGGCAGGCCATGCCTGGCGAGAGCGATGCGCTGTCCCAGCTCGCCCTTCGCGCCAAGGCGCACTGGGGTTATCCCGACGAGTCAATGCGGCAGTGGCGGGACGAACTGCTTATTACCGCGGACGCTATCCAGCAGCGACCGACATTCGTGGTAGATGGCGACAGCGGCCCCGCTGCGGTGTTGCAGATAGAGTCCCGGACCGAACCCTGGGAAATAGAGTGTTTGTGGGTGCACCCGGACGCGATGCGCAGCGGCTACGGCACAGCGCTTGTCCGTCATGCCGCCAGCTACGCAAGACACAATGGCCAGACCCGGCTCGCCATCGATGCAGACCCGAACGCTGAAGCGTTTTATGTTGCACTCGGCGCGTGTCGGACAGGCAAAGTCGAAGCGCCGCTCAGCGGACAGCCGGATCGGTTCCGGCCCCAGCTGTTGATGGATACGTAAACCCTGTGATTACGCCCGCGGACGCCAGCAGACATTTTCCAGGACACGCGGTTGCCGCTGATTCCCCGGATCGCTGGATGCGCTATTCTGACTATCAAGCTGACATTCAAGCACTTCTGTGCCGTGTTGATTACCAGAGTGATGCTCCTCACCGAGCGACTTTTTTTCGCCAGGCTGCCTGGCGCAGATCATTCAGGATGGACCACGATGAAGCAAAGCAAACGGTTCCCGCTTGAAGGTGGCTGCGACTGCGGTCATGTTCGTTATCGCATGGAGACCTCGCCCCTGTTCGTACATTGCTGTCATTGTCGCTGGTGCCAGCGCGAAAGCGGCTCCGCGTTTGCTTTGAACGCGATGATCGAATCAGACCGGGTCACCCTGCTGGGCGCAGAACCGGAGAAGATCGAAACACCATCCGCAAGCGGCTATGGTCAGACCTTCGCGCGTTGTCCCAAATGCAGGATAGCGCTGTGGAGCAACTACGCTGCCGCCGGACCAGTGATCAACTTCGTGCGTGTCGGGACACTCGATGAGCCCGATCTGGTGCCGCCCGACATCCACATATTCACGGAATCAAAACAGCCCTGGGTTTTGCTATCGAATGACACGCCTGCGTTTCCCGGATACTACCGGCGCAAAGATCAGTGGCCAGCTGATAGTCTCAAACGCCGGGAAGTCTTGTCGCCCAGGATCAAGGCGTATCAGGCCGAGCTCCGCAAACAAGGCGAATAGATGCTTGCGGCGTCAGCAAACGGGCTATTTGCGCTTGGGGATATATAGCTCGGTCAGCGTGCCATCGAAAGCTTCCGCTGCCATCGCCACGCTTTCCGACAGCGTCGGATGCGGGTGGATCGTCAGTCCGATATCTGCCGCCTCGCAACCCATTTCGATCGCCAGGCCGGCCTCGGCGATCAGATCGCCGGCATTGGTGCCGACAATTCCTGCGCCCAGCACGCGTTTGCTGTCAGGATCAAACAGCAACTTGGTAAATCCCTCATCCCGTCCTATCGCCAGCGAGCGTCCACTGGCCGCCCACGGGAACTTACCCACCGCGTAAGCGACACCGTCGGCTTTGGCCTGGTCCTCAGTCAATCCCACCCATGCGATCTCCGGATCGGTGTAAGCCACCGACGGGATGACCCGGGCATCAAAGGCGACTTTGTGACCGGCTGCACACTCGGCCGCTACTTTGGCTTCATGGCTCGCCTTGTGCGCCAGCATCGGCTGACCAACGATATCGCCGATGGCGAAGATGTGCGGGACGTTGGTGCGCATCTGCTTGTCCACCAGGATGTAGCCACGCCCATCGACCTGCACACCGGCCCGATCGGCCCCGATCCGTTTGCCGTTGGGCGTTCGGCCGACAGCAACCAGGACCTTATCGTAGGTCTGTGGTTTATCCGGTGCCTGATCACCGTCGAAACTCACTTTCACGCCGCCCTTGAGGGCCTTCATACCAGTGACTTTGGTGCCCAACATGATGGATGCGTAACGAGCCGCAATGCGTTTTTGCAGGGGCCTGACAAGATCCTTGTCGCAGCCGGGCATCAGATCCTTGGTCAACTCCACCACCGACACCTTGACCCCGAGCGCCTCATACACACAGGCCATTTCCAGTCCGATGATGCCGCCACCGACCACCAGCATGGTCTTCGGCAGACCATCGAGCTCGAGTGCGCCGGTGGAATCCACGATGCGCGGGTCGTCCGGTAGATCTGGCAGCATGAACGGCTGTGATCCTGCCGCTATGATGCACTGCTCGAACGCGATCGTCTGAGTACCCGCCTCGCCTTCCAGCTGCAGATGATGATCCGAGACAAAGCTCGCCTTGCCGTGGATCACCCGGACTTTGCGCGCCTTGGCGAGTCCCTGCAGGCCCTTGGTCAAACGGCCGACGACACCGGATTTCCAGTCGCGCAGTTTGTCTACGTCTATCTGTGGCGTCCCAAAACTGATCCCGTGCTCGCTCATCGACGCGGCTTCATCAATGACTTTCGCCGCATGTAGCAAGGCCTTGGACGGGATACAACCGACGTTGAGACAGACACCCCCCAGGGTGGGGAAACGCTCGACCAGCACCACATCCAGCCCGAGGTCGGCAGCGCGGAACGCCGCGGTATAGCCACCGGGACCCGCACCCAGAACGACCAGCTGCGCCGTCAGGTCCGATTTGCCGGTGTATTCGTCCGCCGCTGGCTGGCTGGTCAGAGCAGGGATCTCATCCGTACTGTTTTCGGCGCTCGCCGCCGGCTGCGCCGCTTGTTGAGTATCTGGTTGAGTATTTGGCTGAATCTCCGCCTGCTCACCGCTGCTGAGCAACTCGACGATGACCGCGCCCTCAGACACCTTGTCGCCTACGGAAACGCGTACTTTGTCCACGCGCCCGGCCATCGGTGACGGCACGTCCATTGCCGCCTTGTCGGTCTCCAGCGTGATCAACGGATCTTCGGCAGCCACTTCGGCCCCTGACTCGACATGCACTTCGATGATCTCGACGTCTTCGAAGTCGCCGATATCGGGGACTCTGATTTCCTTGATCTCGCTCATCAGGTTTCGATCCGGTCCATCAGTTCAGGATCAGGCCGTCAGGATCGGCCAGTTGCGCGGACAGAAAAGTCGTAAAGCGTGCTGCGCTGGCACCATCAATGATGCGGTGGTCATAGGACAGACACAGCGGCAGCATCAGACGCGGCACGAATGCGCCCTGCTGATAGACAGGCTGCATCTGCGACCTGGATACGCCCAGGATTGCGACTTCCGGCGCGTTGATGATCGGCGTAAACGCGGTACCGCCGATACCGCCGAGACTGGAGATAGTGAAAGTCCCGCCCTGCATATCCGTCGCCGGCAACTTGCCGTCGCGCGCGCGCGCGCTCAGTTCAGCCAGTTCCCGGGCGATCTGCAGCAGACTCTTTTGGTCAGCGTTCTTGATCACCGGCACGACCAGTCCGTTCGGTGTGTCTGCGGCGAACCCGATGTGAAAATATTTCTTGTAGACCAGCGACTCGCCAGACGGATCCAGCGAGGTGTTGAACTTGGGGAATTCCTTTAGCGTCTTGACACAGGCAACAACCAGAAAAGCCAGCGGGGTCAAACGTGCGCCCTGCTTCTCCGCCTTACCCTTCAGCGTCTGGCGCCGCTCTTCGAGCTCCGTGATATCCGCCTGATCGAACTGAGTGACATGAGGCAGATTGATCCAGCTCGCATGCAGACGGGGTCCTGAAATCTTCTGAATTCGCGACAGGGCCTGAACCTCGATCTCGCCGTATTTCGCAAAATCGACTTCTGGCACCGCGGGCAACGCCGGCGCCGCGCTGGCAAGCTGTTGACCGCTCATCACCGCTTTAACAAAAGCCTTCACATCTTCGTTGATGATTCTGCCCTTCGAACCGGTGCCGGAAACCTGTCCGAGATCCACGCCCAGTTCTCGCGCGAACCTGCGAACGGCCGGGCTGGCATGGGCGCGAGAAAACGCCTGTTCATCAATCGGAGGTAACTCGCCCCGTTTGGCCGGAGTCGCCGGCGTGGGCGTAGCACGCGGCATGGTTGCTGTTTTTGACGGTCCGGCATCCGCCGCAGCCTGGGTCTTTTCGGCCGGCCTGGCTGCCGGCGCAGACGGGGCGGCAGCAGCGACATTCAGGGTCAGTATCAGATCGCCTTCGGATACCTTGTCTCCGGCCTTGACCGACAAATTCTTGACCGTGCCCGCAGCAGGCGCAGGCACATCCATCGCTGCCTTGTCAGTCTCCAGCGTGATCAACGGATCCTCGCCTGCCACCTGATCGCCAGCGCTGACATGGACCTCGATCACATCGACATCGCTGAAATCTCCGATATCGGGCACCCGCACTTCCGTGTCGCCGCCAAGTTTGCCTTCCGGCTCATCACCAGCCTCATCACCGACAACGCTGGCTGTAGCGCCAGCTGCCGCTTCGGCGCCCGGAGTCGATTCTGTCGGACCGGTGTTCACCTCGGTCTCGGATACCGCTCCCTTGTCTTCCTCTTCAGCCACTTCCAGACGCAAGATCAGGCTGCCCTGCGAGACCTTGTCCCCTGCTTTGAGGTCGAGGCTCTGCACCACACCCGCTGCTGGCGCCGGCACATCCATCGCAGCCTTGTCGGTCTCCAGCGTGATCAACGGATCCTCAGCCGCAACCCGATCGCCGGTGCTGACATGGACCTCGATCACCTCTACATCGGTGAAATCACCGATGTCGGGAACGCGTACTTCTGTCTGGCTGCTCAAGCTGTGTGCTCCCCGCCCTGTCAGTCATTCACCGGGTTTGGCTTTTCCGGATCAATGCCAAAGCGGGTGATCGCCTGGCCTACCGTCTCGCGATCGATTGAGCCCTCGTCGGCCAGCGCCCTGAGCGCAGCGACCACAATCTGGTAGCGATCTACCTCAAAATGTCGCCGCAATGCTTCGCGACCATCGCTGCGACCATAACCATCGGTCCCCAGGGTCAGATACGGTCCCGAGACCCACTGACGGATCTGATCAGGGATCGCTGCCATGTAGTCAGTCGCAGCGACCATCGGACCCTGGACATCACCGAAACACTCCTGAACATAGCTGCGTCGCGGTTTCTCCATCGGGTGCAATCTGTTCCAGCGTTCCACGTCCATCGCTTCACGGCGCAGGATGTTGAAACTGGTCACGCTCCACACATCCGCGGGGATATCGAAGTCCTGCTGCAGCAGGGCCGCCGCTTCCAGAACCTCGCGCAGGATCGTGCCGGAACCCAGCAGCTGGATCCTGACCCGGCCCTTGCCGCCCTGTTTGATCTGGTGCGCGCCACGCAGGATGCCCTCTTCCGCCCCTTTTGGCAGCGCCGGCTGCATGTAGTTCTCGTTCATGCAGGTGATGTAATAAAACACACGCTCCTGTTGCTCGAACATGCGCTTCAATCCGTCGTGGACGATGACCGCCAATTCGTAGGCATAGGCCGGGTCATAGCTGACGCAGTTGGGCACGGTCGATGCCAGCAGATGGCTGTGGCCATCCTGATGCTGCAATCCTTCGCCGGCCAGGGTGGTGCGCCCCGCGGTACCGCCGATCAGGAAACCTCTCGCCTGCATATCCCCGGCGGCCCAGACGAAATCACCGACACGCTGAAACCCGAACATCGAGTAATAGATATAGAACGGCACCATGTTGACGCCATGGTTTGCGAACGCGGTGCCCGCCGCGGTCCAGGCGCACAGCGCGCCGGCCTCGTTAATCCCCATCTCGAGGATCTGACCGCTCTTGTCTTCCTTGTAAAACATCAGCTGGTCGGCATCCTGTGGGGTGTACAGCTGACCTGCGCTGGAGTAAATGCCGACCTGTCGGAACATGCCTTCCATGCCAAAGGTACGTGCCTCATCGGGCACGATGGGCACGATGTGCGGACCAATATCCTTATCCCGCACCAGTGTCGTCAGCATCCGTACCAGCGCCATCGTGGTGGAGATTTCCCGGGTGCCTGTGCTTTCCAGCTGTTGCTTGAAGATATCCAGGCCCGGCACCTTGAGCGCAGGTGCATCGTCTATGCGCTGCGGCAGCGAACCGCCCAATTCGGATCGGCGCGCCTGCAGATACCGCATCACCTCGCTGTCCTCGTCCGGGCGACAGAATGGTACCGAAGCGATCTCATCATCCGAGACCGGAATATTAAAGCGATCGCGGAACGCTTTCAGCGCGGTCTCGTCCAGCTTCTTCTGCTGATGGGCAATATTCTGACCTTCGCCGGCGCTGCCCATGCCAAAACCCTTCACTGTTTTGGCCAGGATCACGACCGGACGGCCATCGCTCTGCGTCGCCTCGTGATACGCGGCATAGACCTTGCGCGCGTCATGGCCGCCACGATTGAGATTCCAGATCTCTTCGTCCGACATGTTGGCGACCATGGCCTTCAATTCCGGATACTTGCCAAAGAAATGCTCGCGCGTGTAGGCGCCGCCCTTGGCCTTGAAATTCTGGTATTCGCCGTCGACACATTCTTCCATCCGCTGCCGCAGCAAGCCCTTGTGATCCTGAGCCAGCAGGGGATCCCATCGGCTGCCCCATAGCACCTTGATGACTTTCCAGCCGGCGCCCTGGAACGTCGCCTCCAGCTCCTGGATGATGCTGCTGTTGCCTCGCACCGGTCCGTCCAGGCGTTGCAGATTGCAGTTGATGACAAAAACCAGATTGTCGAGCTTCTCGCGGGCCGGCAGCGACAGTGCGCCCATGGACTCGGGTTCGTCCATCTCGCCATCGCCGAGGAACGCCCAGACTTTTCTGTCCGAAGGCTCGATCAGGCCCCGATGAGTCAGATAGCGGGTAAAGAAAGCCTGGAAGATCGCCATCATCGGCCCCAGCCCCATCGACACAGTCGGGAACTGCCAGAAATCCGGCATCAGCCAGGGGTGCGGATAGGATGACAGACCGCCACCACCGACTTCTTTGCGGAAGCGATTGAGTTGCTCTTCGTTAAGACGACCCTCCAGATAGGCGCGCGCATAGATACCTGGCGATGAATGTCCCTGGATAAAAATCATGTCGCCACGGTTGGTGTCCGTGGGGCCGCGCCAGAAGTGGTTGAATCCGACTTCGTAGAGCGTCGCTGACGAAGCGTAGCTCGAGATGTGACCGCCAAATTCGGAACTGTCACGATTGGCGTTGACCACCATCGCCATCGCATTCCAGCGCAGGAACGCTTCCAGCCGTCTTTCCAGCGCGCGGTCACCTGGATAGACCTGCTCGCGGGATGGCGAGATCGTGTTTACGTAAGCAGTGTTGGGACTGAATGGAAGGTAAGCACCGGCGCGGCGCGTTTCATCGATGATTCGTTCGATAAGATAGTGAGCACGCTCCGGTCCATGGACGCGGATCACTGATTCGATCGACTCCAGCCATTCTCGGGTTTCCTCGGGATCGAGGTCCTGTGTCTTTTCGTTCTCGGTCATAAAACCCGCCCGAAGCCTCCCGGTGAAACTCTGAAAATCGGGCACCCGCCTCGCCACGGCGGCGGATGAATTGTAGTGTCTTAGCTGGTAGGATGACCGCCCGCCGGAAGTGGCGGACAACAGGCCGTTACCGTCCCGATTTCGCCCCGATATCATCGGGGTTTGTTTTATACAGGTCAAGGCAAGTTCTATGACGCGTCTACTGCCACAAGAAAGACACATAAGCATCTCGCGCAGTCGCGATCTGCCGACCAGCAATCAGCTCGAAAAGCTGCAGCATTTGCTTGTGCTGCTGCCTACCTCACCGACAGAAGATTTGTGGCAGCAGTTGCCGCATGGTGAATTGCTGGCCGCACTCACCCGGCGCCGCCCAGCCAAAGCCAGCGCACCGCTGGGTTCTCACCTTCCGGGAGCGGGCCGGACCGGCGTCAGCGTAGGCTTTCTGAAGTCCGGTGATCCCCTGCCCAAACTCCAGTCCGAACTACGCAAGCTGACCGCGCTCGTGCTGGCCGAGTCGCCCGAGAGTATCGGCATCGTATGTCTGGGATTCGACGACAGCATCAGGAAAATGCTGCAGGGCGACACGATCAGCGCATTGATGCTGCATTCGTTTGATATGCCGAGCAGGAAGAGTGATCCAAAGCCAGCGTCAAGGCTGCGGCGACTGCGTGTCTTCGCGCCGGCACCGGGACTGGATCTGACCCGGATTCGGGCGGAGGTCGACGGCAACAATCTCGCGCGCTGGCTAAGCGCCCTGCCACCGAACAAGCTCGACGCCGCGGGCTACCGTGCTGCCGTAGCACAATTGGCCAAGCGCGAAGACTGGCAAATGAAATTCCTCGACGAGTCCGCGCTGCGCAAGAAAGGCGCCGGCGCCTTCCTTGCTGTGTCGCAGGGCAACCCCACGGATGATGCCGGGATCATACGTCTGCGCTACCGGCCGAAACGGCGCAAAGGGCCGGCGACGCTCGCGCTGGTCGGAAAAGGGATCACCTTTGACACCGGTGGCAACAATCTGAAGCCGTTCAAGGGCATGCTGGATATGCACGAAGACATGCAGGGCAGCGCCGTAGCGCTCGGCACCCTGTTGGCGCTGAGCAGGATCAGGTATCCCCATGCCGTTGACTGCTGGCTGGCAGTAACCGAGAACCGGATCGGGGCGAAGGCCTACAAATCCAGAGACATTGTGATCGCGAGCAACGGGGTCAGCATCGAAGTAATACACACCGATGCCGAAGGCCGGATGGTGCTGGCAGACACGCTGGCTCTGGCTTGCAATGATGATCCTGCCTGTATTATCGACTACGCCACCCTGACCGGCGCATGTGTTGGCGCACTAACCTCACGCTATAGCGGCGTGTTCAGCAATCGGGAATCACTCTATCCACTGCTGGTAGAGTGTGGTGCAGATGTGGGCGAGCGGGTCTGGGGCTTCCCGATGGATGCGGATTTCGACGAGGCAATCGAGAGCAGTGTCGCTGACGTCGCCCAATGTTCGGTCGACAACGATGGCGATCACATTCTGGCTGCGCGTTTTCTCGGGCGTTTTGTCGATCCCGGGATCCCGTGGGTACATATCGATCTGGCCGCAAGTCACCACAAGGGCGGGCTCGGTCTGGTACCGACTTCGGTGACCGGCTTCGGCGTGCGCCTGAGCATCAGCCTGCTTGTTGATCGCCAACTGCTTGAGGACCTGGCCCCAGGCGACGACAAGTGAACCATCTGACTATCACTCGCCCGGACGACTGGCACCTGCATTTGCGGGATGGGGCAATGATGCAGGCTGTGCTGGGCCACACCGCGGCGAGATTCCAACGCGCCATCGTGATGCCCAACCTGTCTCCGCCGGTTACCAATGTCGATCTGGCGCGCAGCTACCGGCAGCGCATCCTCGCTGCACTCCCAGCCGCCAGCGAGTTCGAACCTCTGATGACCCTGTATTTGACAGACAACACGACGGCGGATGAAATCGCGCAGGCGCAGGCAAGCGGCTTTGTTAAGGGCGTAAAGCTCTATCCGGCGGGCGCAACCACGAATTCGGATGCCGGCGTCACCAATATCGAACATGCCTTTGCCGCGCTTGAAGCGATGAGTGACTGCGGCATGCCGCTGCTGGTCCATGGCGAAGTCACCGACCCGAAGATAGATGTCTTCGATCGTGAGCGGGTCTTTATCGATCGCATCCTAGCGCCACTATGCGATCGCTTCACGTCACTAAAGATCGTATTCGAACATGTCACCACACGGCACGCGATTGAATTTGTCCGCAGCGCGCGATCTGGCGTGGCCGCGACGATCACGCCTCAGCATATGCGACTGAATCGCAACGCACTGTTCCATGGCGGCCTGCGTCCGCACAATTACTGTCTGCCAGTGCTAAAGGCGGAAGCGCATCGTCAGGCTGTGCACGACGCCGCGGTCAGCGGCGACCCGCGGTTCTTTCTGGGTACCGACAGCGCCCCCCATTCCCGTGCCAGCAAGGAATCGTCCTGCGGCTGCGCCGGCATTTACTCCGCGCACGCAGGTATCGAACTGTACGCTGAGGCCTTTGATGGCGCCGGGAAACTGGACCTGCTGGAAGGCTTCGCCAGTCACTTTGGCGCCGATTTCTACGGCCTGAAACGAAATACGGGCACTCTGACCCTGATCCGTGAGCCGTGGCAGATACCTGACTCCTATCCCGTCAACGGAGATACCCTGGTGCCATTCCGGGCGGGCCAGCAAATCGCATGGTCGGTAAAATCATGAGCAAAAACGGCAGCAAACAATCAGCGGGAGACGACGCCGAACTGCTGCCGATGGCGGGGCGATTTCGGGGCTTCCTGCCGGTCGTGGTCGATGTCGAGACCGGCGGCTTTAACTGCCAGACCGATGCCTTGTTGGAGATTGCTGCGGTGCTGGTCGAAATCCAGGAAGACGGAAGCCTGTTGCGTGGCGAAACCTTCCGCCACCACGTGCAACCATTCGAGGGCGCCAACATTGACCAGGCGTCGCTGGAAGTAAACGGCATCGATCCATACCACCCACTGAGACCCGCGCTGCCGGAAAAAGATGCCCTGGGTCGGATATTCACCGCTGTGCGTCAGGCGGTCCGCGGCAATGACTGCAAACGCGCGATCCTGGTGGGACACAACGCGTTCTTCGATCTTGGGTTCCTCAACGCCGCGGTGGCCCGGGCCGGGATCAAACGCAACCCGTTTCACCCTTTCAGCAGTTTCGACACCGCCACCCTGGGCGGAGTTGTTTTCGGGCAGACAGTGCTGTCGCGCATTGCCGAAGCGGCGGGCATGCCCTGGGACAGCAGCGCGGCACATTCAGCCGCCTATGACGCGGAGATGACGGCAGACCTGTTCTGTCTGATGGTCAACCGGTGCAAGCCGGTTTACGACGCGCTGACTAATCCGCAAACCTAGCCGCAAGCCCCTGGCGGCAGTTCAGGCGGCTGTGGCTTCGTCCAGCAGCGTACGCAGCTCCCCGGAATGGTACATCTCAACGATGATGTCACAACCACCGATTAACTCGCCTTTGACGTAGAGCTGGGGATAGGTCGGCCAGTTGGAATACGCTTTCAGACCCTCACGCACCTCGGGATCTTCAAATATATTGAAGTGAGCGAACTCGGTCTGACAGGCCCGCAGGGCCGCGACCGCCTGGGCCGAGAATCCACACTGGGGAAAATCCGGATTCCCCTTCATAAAAAGCACCACTGGCTGGCTATCCAGATGTTGCTTGATGCGCTCGTTGACTTCCATCCTGACTCCTCACAGTGCGTTCTTTCAGCACGTATTGGTGAAAAAATTACCTGTCCAATGTCTCGTCGGACTCGACCGTTTCAACTTCAACGTTTCAACCGTTTCAACCGTTTCGGCGGTCTCGTCCGTTCCGACCGTCCTGAACGTATCAACAGTCTCAACAGCTTCGACAGTCTCGACCTTTTCAGTGGTCTTGGCCGGCTCAGCCGCGACCTTGCGTATGACTTTTATCTGATTGTCCACCGAAGTCACGCCGTCGACCCCGGCAGCAAGCTTTTGTGCCTGCTCGCGGGCGATATTGTTGTTCACGTCGCCCTTGAGCGTAACCACACCCACATGGGTATCGACATTGATGTCGAACGCATCGACATACTTGTCACCGATCAAACGTGATTTAACCCGTGCGGTAATCGTCCCGTCCCTGGCGATCTGATCCGCGGAGCGGTCGTCTTTTCCGAGATAATAGCCCCCGGCCGCTGCGCCCCCGATCAGGACCGGGACACAGGCGGAGAGACCGAAGCACAACAGGGCCGCGCACAGGATTTTACTTCTGTAATTCAATTGCCTACTCCGGGGCCATTGCGTCTCTGATCCAGCTCGGCCAGCAAAAGGTGTTTTCTTGTCGCATTCATTTCTGGCCACATCTCGATTTCCACCGCGGTGCGAAGGCATCCAAGGCAGTAGCCATGGAAATCCAGCCGGCACAGACCAACACACGGCGACTCTGGTGGCAATTCTGACTGCGAATCCAACTGTAGTTCTGCGGCCAACATTCTCTGACCCTGATCGCGGAGCATGTTTTCGGTTACCCGGTTCGGTGCAACGGTCGTGATGATAGCGAGGGTCCGGGGATTGGACACGCGACGGGGCGGCCGGTTCCGGCCGCCCCGCCCCAACGTTCGGTAACAAACGAAACCGGTTCAGGCCGCGAAATTTGAGGCAACGAAATCCCAGTTGACCAGGTTCCAGAACGCGTCCACATAACCAGGCCGCGCATTCCGGTAATCGATGTAGTAGGCGTGCTCCCAGACGTCACAGGTCAGCAGCGCCGTATCATTACCGCTCACCGGCGTATCAGCGTTGCTGGTCTGGACGATCGCAACGCTGCCATCCGCTTTTTTCACCAGCCAGGCCCAGCCGGAGCCGAACAATTTGACCGCCTTGTCGGTGAATTCGGTTTTGAACGCGTCGAAGGATCCAAACGCCTTGTCGATTGCGGCCGCCAGTTCCCCCGCGGGCTGGCCGCCGCCATTGGGGCTGAGGCAATTCCAGTAAAAGGTGTGGTTCCAGATTTGGGCGGCGTTATTGAACACCGGGCCGGACGACTTGCGGATCACATCCTCCAGCGTGGCTCCCGCCAGTTCGGTGCCTTCCAGCATCCCGTTCAGATTGACCACATAGGCATTGTGATGCTTGCCATAATGGTATTCGAGCGTCTCCCGGGAAATATGGGGCTCCAGGGCATCCATTGCGTAGGGCAGTTCGGGCAGCTTGTGCGCCATCGGGTACTCCTCGTGATTCGTGGTCGGCCCTTTGCTGTCTGGACGGCAGCATTGTGGCCAAAATGAGGGGCGCATTATAACAGATGCGAGAACCCGCCAGGAACGCCTGCCCGGCCTGCGCCGATCAGCTGGGAAGACCTATAATAGCGGCGCAACAACAGGATCTATGATGTACAACATGGAAGCAAAACTGCCTGCCGATCTGACCGCCACCGTGCGCCGGGCGATAGAGGAAGACCTGGGCGATGGTGACCTCACCGCCATCCTGATCCCGCCGGCGGCGTCTGCCCGGGCGACCGTGCTGTGTCGTGAAGCCGCCGTGGCATGTGGTCGGCCCTGGTTCGATGAGGTGTTTCACATGCTCGACCCCGGCGTGCAAATCAATTGGCATGTGGCCGAAGGTCAGGCCGTGCCACCCGAAACCACCTTGTGCACCTTACAGGGCAATGCCCGTGTGCTATTGAGCGGCGAGCGCACGGCCCTGAATTTCCTGCAGATGTTGTCCGCAACGGCCACCGTAGCCCGACGCTACGCGGACGCCGTCGCTGACACGGCTTGCCAGGTACTGGACACGCGCAAAACTATCCCCGGCCTGCGTCTGGCACAAAAATACGCGACTGCCTGTGGCGGCATGAGCAATCATCGGGTCGGTTTGTTCGACGGCATATTGATCAAGGAAAACCACATCATGGCGGCGGGCGGCATCGATGCGGCGGTGGCTGCGGCCCGTGCCGCGGCACCTGACCACAGGGTCGAAGTCGAGGTCGAGAATGAAGACGAGCTGCGCTCGGCGCTGGCAGCCGGGGCAGATACCATCATGCTGGACAATTTCTCGCTGCAGGACATGCGCGCAGCGGTGGCGCTGAACCGTGAACTCAGGAATCCACCTGCCCTGCTTGAAGCCTCCGGTAACGTAGATCTGGACACCCTTCCGTTTATCGCTGCTACCGGCGTAGATTTTGTGTCGGTAGGAGCGGTTACCAAACATGTGTCCGCAATAGACCTTTCGATGCGCTTTCACCTGGACTAACGCATTCATAAAGCGCTCCGACGATTTTTGTGCAGGTGCAAAAAACCCGGAACTATTGCGGCTTTGCAGCAATCTTATCTTGTGAAACCCCTCCGCTGCCTTGCAGCAACGGCAGTAGTTGGGTATAAGAAAATGGTGCGCCGCAGTAAAACACTGCGACGATGGACTGTATGCACGCACTCCGGCGCGCAGCATCCTGGAGGTACCCCATGTCCCCGATCTTCTGGCTCCTTGTCATTCTCGCCGGCGCGTTGACGCTCGGCTACCGCCGCGCCCCCCTGTGGCAGTTTTCCATCGCAGTATTACTTGTGACGGCTGCGATCGAGCTGACCGGCAACGGATTGTCGGTCCTGAGCTGGGGCCTGGTGGTCGCGGTGCTGGCGGTTCTCAATTTCAAGCCCCTGCGGCGGACGCTGCTGAGCGCGCCGTTGCTGGCCTGGTTTCGAAAAGTCCTGCCGCCCATGTCGGATACAGAGAAGGAGGCTATCGATGCGGGCACCGTATGGTGGGATGCAGATCTGTTTGGCGGACGGCCGGAATGGCAACGTCTGCTTGATACGCCACCGCCCGCGCTAAGCGACGAGGAAAAGGCGTTTCTGGCCGGTCCGGTGGAAGAGCTTTGCGCGGTCCTTGACGACTGGAAGATAAACCAGGAACTCAATGATCTGCCGCCGGAGGCGTGGGAGATCATCCGCAAGCATCGCTTCTTCGGCATGATCATCCCCAAGAGCTACGGCGGTCTGGACTTCTCCGCCCGCGCCCAATCCGAGGTTGTGATGAAGATCGCCTCACGCGGCAGTGCGGCGGCGGTCACGGTCATGGTACCCAACTCGCTGGGCCCCGGAGAGCTGCTGTTGCACTACGGCACTGATGCGCAGAAGAGTCACTACCTGCCGCGACTGGCGCGTGGCGAAGAGATTCCCGCATTTGCATTGACCGGCCCCTATGCCGGCTCGGACGCAGGCTCGATGCCCGACATGGGCGTGGTCTGCAAGGAAGAGTTCGCGGGCCGCGAGACGCTGGGTTTCCGCGTAAATTGGGATAAGCGCTACATTACTTTGGGCCCGGTATGTACCGTGCTCGGGCTCGCCTTCAAAGCCTGCGACCCCGACGGCCTGCTCGGCGGCGAAAAGAATCTCGGCATCACCTGTGCGCTGATCCCGGCCGGCACCCCCGGGGTGACCATCGGCCAGCGCCACGACCCGGCCTCTGCTTTCCACAATGGACCCAACAGCGGCAAGGACGTATTTGTGCCGATGGACTGGATTATCGGTGGGCAAGACCAGGTCGGTAAGGGCTGGCGGATGTTGATGGATTGCCTGTCGGTCGGACGCGCAATCTCACTGCCAGCCCTGGGCACGGCGGCCGGCAAGATGACCAGCCGCATGACCGGCGCGTATGCGCGTGTGCGTAAACAATTCCGCACGCCAATCGGCCGCTTCGAAGGGGTCGAGGAGGCTCTGGCGCGGATCGGCGGGATCACCTATCGGATGGATGCGGCAAGGCGCATGACCGCTGGCGCCCTGGACCGGGGGGAGAAGCCGTCGGTGCTGTCGGCCATCCTCAAGTACCAGAACACAGAGGGTATGCGGAAGGTCGTCAATGACGCCATGGATGTCCATGGCGGTCGTGGCGTGTGTCGCGGACCGCACAATTATCTGGCCAGCGCATACGACACCGTGCCGATCGCGATTACGGTCGAGGGTGCCAACATTCTGACCCGCAGCATGATTATTTTCGGTCAGGGCGCGATCCGCTGCCATCCCTATGTATTGAGAGAAATGCAGGCAGCGGCTGATCCGGATACCGCGCGCGGATTACGGGTATTCGATCAGGCCTTGTTCGCCCATCTGGGTTTCAGCGCGAGCAACAAGATCCGCGCGCTGGTGCTTGGATTGACCGGTGCGCGCTTTGTCAGCGTTCCCGATATCGGCAGCAAGACGCGCTATCTGCGTCAGCTCAGTCGGATGAGCGCCGCTTTCGCTTTCGCCGCGGATGTCGCGATGCTGACGCTCGGTGGTGATCTGAAACGGCGTGAGAAGTTGTCCGGCCGCTTCGCCGACATCCTCAGCCATCTCTATCTGGCTTCGGCGGTGATCAAGCAGCACGAAGACGACGGGCGGCCGCAGGAAGATCTGCCGCTGGTCGAGTGGGCGGTAGAAGACTCCCTGTACGTGATTCAGGAGAGTCTGGCCGAAATCTGCGCCAACTTCCCGGGCCGCTTTTTCGGCGCCGCGCTGCGCATGATTACGCTGCCCCTGGGCCGCACATTGCGCCGCCCCTCGGACCGTCTTGGCGCCCGTGTGGCCGGGCTGATGCTGGAGCCCGGCGAGGCCCGCGAGCGGCTCGCAGCGGGTATGTACTATGAACTGAATGCGCAGGACCCGATCGGCCTGATGGAGCTGACCTTGCAGAAAGTCATCGCGGCAGAACCGGTGATCCGCAAGCTGCGCAAAGTCCTCGGGCGCGAATTGATGCCGTTCGGCTACGAGGAACTGCTCGCATCTGCGCAGCAGAGTGGCGTCATCAACGATATCGAGGCGCAGGCAGCCAGAGAGGCCATGGAGCTGACCGCCGAAGCGGTGCGTGTTGATACCTTTGGTGAACCGCGCAAGGCCAGCGCCGGCAACGTTCGCGCTTCCGCCTGAGCCGCGGGACATATGATCCGGCGCCTGGGCCAGCGCCCGGGCCCGGCTGTCGCAGCACGGTAGTCTGCGCATTCAGACCACAGCGCAACCGTACAGGCGCAGTCGCTGCTGTGCGGGACCGGGTCAGCGCTTGAAGCTGGTGGAACTGTATCCGGCCTCAAAGATGCGGCGCGGCTCGTCGATGGCGTAACCCTGGGCAAAGTCGACGCCGATACCGCGGAGCATGGTTACGATCTCGTCGGTTTCGGCGAATTCGGCAATGGTTTGCTTGCCGGTGAGATGACCGATCTCGTTGATTGAGCGGACCATCTCGCGATCGATCGGGTCATGCAGGATCTCCTTGACGAAACTGCCGTCGATCTTCAGATAGTCCACCGGGAAATGTTTCAGATAGCCGAATGAAGACAGACCGGTGCCGAAATCATCGAGCGCGAATTTGCAGCCCAATTCTTTGAGCGAGTGGATAAAGCGATTGGCCTGCGCATAACTGGCAATGGCCGCGGTCTCTGTAATCTCGAAACAGATCTTGGTCGGGTCGATACCGCTAGTCTCGAACTGATCGATGACGAACGGCAGGAATTTGTCGTCGCCCAGACTCTGGCCTGACAGGTTGATCGAGCACAGCGACAAACGTTTTCGCTCATCTGCCTCCGAGACGAGCCAGCGCAGAGCGTTCTCGATCACCCAGCGATCGATGCTCGGCGTAATCCCATAGCGCTCGGCCGCGTTGATAAAGACGTCCGGCGCCACGATCTGACCATTCTCGTCTTTCATCCGCAGCAACAATTCGTAATGCGCGCCCTGATCCTGTTCCTGCAGCGGCAGGATGGTCATCCGGAACAGTTCGAAGCGGGCTTCTTCCAGTGCGTTGTTGATCCGCGCCGCCCACTGCATCTCGCGCCGGCGACGCATCAGATCGATGTCGTTGACCTGATAGGTATGTACGCGATTGCGGCCGGCCTCCTTGGCGGCAGCGCAGGCGCTGTCCGCTGCTGTCAGCAATTCAGCCACGGTCGCCGTCTCTGGCGTGATCGGTACCACACCGAGGCTTGCGCCCAGACGGAAGGTCCGGTCCTCCCACACGAAACGGAATTCCTGGATCGCAGCCAGCATCGCTTCCGCCGACTCGATCGCTTCCTCGACGGTACAGTTCTCCAGCAATACACCGAATTCATCGCCGCCCAGGCGAGCAAGCGTGTCGCGCCAGCGGATCTTGGATTTCAACAGCGCGCCGAGCTGGCCGAGCATGGCGTCGCCCGCGGAGTGACCGCAGGAGTCGTTGACGATCTTGAACTGGTCGAGATCCATGTAGCACAGCGCATAGGATGCCTCGCGTGAGCGGGCATTCTTCAGCGCACGCTCCAGGCGCCCCTCGAACTCTCGCCGGTTGACCAGGCCGGTAAGCATGTCGTGACTGGCGTGGTAACTCAGACGCCGATTGAGCTCGCGTGATTCGCTGACATCATGGAACACAAGTACCCCGCCGGAGATCTGGCCAACGTCGCTGCGGATCGGGGCGGCGGTGCTCTCGATGTAGAGTTCGTTGCCATCGCGGCGGATGAGCAAAGTAGGACGTACCGACTTGATCGGTCGACTGCGCCGGATCGCCACCGCCAACGGGTTCTCCAGCGGCTCGCAGGTCTCCTCATGGAAACCGCGGAAAATTTCGTCGATGGGACGCCCGCTAGCGTCATCCTGCTTCCAGCCGGTGAGCTCTTCCGCCACCGGATTGAGATATTCCACCCGGCACTCTGCGTCGGTGGTCACAACCCCGTCACCAATCGATTGCAGCGTGATCTGGGCGCTCTCTTTCTCTCTGAACAGGGCTTCTTCGTAGAGTTTGCGATCGGTGATATCGAGTTCCACCCCGAGCAAACGCCGGAAGCGACCATCTTCGTCGACGCGCGCCTTTGCCTGACTGGTGACCCAGCGCCATTCGCCATTGCGGTGACGCATTCGATGGACACTCTCGAACAACGGCGTCTTGCCTTCGAGATGTTCACGAATCCGTCCCTGGACGCGGACCATATCGTCCGGGTGCACAAGGTGATGCCAGTCCAGAGACGCGTCGTTCAACTCGTCCGGGCCATAACCCATCATCTCTTTCCAGCGTCGTGAAAAGGTCAGGGTATTGGCATCGACATCGAAGTCCCAGATGCCGTCATTGGCAGCGTGGCTGTAAAGTTCATCCCGCTCACGGATCTCGGCCAGCACCATGCTCTCACGCAGTCGTCCCAGACCGCTGGCAAGACTGGAACCAATCAGCTTCATCAGTAAATAAAGCTCAACGTCCCATTTGCGCACCGGGCCGGCGGAAAACAGCGCCAGGAAGCCCGCGACCTTGTCATCGATGCAAAAACCCTCGATCAGGGCTGCGCCGATGCCGATCTGGCTGAGCACCCGGCCTTCCGCCTCGCCCTTTTCGCCAGTATTGCGGGTGTCCGGGATTTCTATCAAACGCATGTGCTGCAAACGGCTGCGCATCCACGGCATTTCGTGCATCGCCAGATCGACCAGACCGTCGGGTCTCATCCCCGCCAGCATGTTGGTTGAATTACTCAGTTTCTCGATCGACTCACCATCTTCGGACAGCTGCGCAATACACACGCAGTCGCAGCCCGTGACCTCGCGCAGGCTGTCCAGCGCGGCGGAAACAGTCTCGTCCATGGAGTCCCAGGACAGGTTTTGCAGGTCGACCGCGACCTTGGTAATGGCAGGATTGAGGCCAATTCGAGAGGGAGGGGTTCTGCCTCGGTGAACTAAGTCACCAAGGTCTGTGCTGGCTCGGGTACTGCTAAATGAAGGCGGCTTTTCGGCCATGTGCACAGACGCCATGTGTGTAGATCATGGGCGGTTCTTCTATTCCCCAATAAGCGCTTCCGGCTCATTCTCGCAGGAATTTCTAATAATACAAGCTAAGCCCATGTATCTGAAGATATTGCCAACAAGACAGGCTTGACGTTAAAGACGTCTGTATGTCGCTCAAAACGGCACCCAACCTGCCTCACCCGTCAACCAAACTAGCAGTGAGGCGTTGATAAAGCCGTGACCCAGTTCACGGGCGGCCGATCGCCACGATCCCGCTTGAGGCTGGTCAGCAAGGGCCGTGGACGCAGGTTTACGGACCGGAACAACGCACAGGAGACGCGACATGAACCCTACCCGACCCGATACGAACCACTGGCGGGCCTTGCTTGCCGGATTCGTCCTGCTCATCAACAGTGCCTGCGGGGGTGGCGGCGGAAGCAGCGACGCCACCTCGCTCCAGGCACCAGCGCCGGCGCCTGACTGCGCCGATTGTGGCGTCGTCTATGTCGGATTGACCGACGCAGAGGGCGATTTCCTCCAGTATGAACTCGACGTGCTGTCGCTGACCCTGACCCGGGCAGATGGTCTGGTGGTGGAAACGCTTCCGCTGACGACGCGTGTGGACTTCGCCAAATATGTTGATCTGACCGAGTTTGTGACCGCGGCGACTGTACCGCCGGGCGTGTATCTGTCCAGCACCATCACGCTCAACTATGACAATGCCGTGGTCGTGGTCGAGAAAGGCGGTCAGCCTGTGGGCGCTGAGCTGCGCAACAGCAACGGCCTGCCGCCCGGCACGGTCACCGCCACGATGGATATGGTGGGTTCCGAGATGCTGCGCATCACCCGCGGTCTGCCGGGATGGATCACGCTGGACTTTGATCTCGATGCCAGCAACACGGTGGATACGACACTGTCCCCGCCGCTGGTCATCGCTCAACCGGTCCTGATCGCTGACCCCGATCTGCTCGATGAAAAGGAACGCAGAGCACGTGGACCGCTGATCGATGTTGACCCCTCGACGAGCCATTTCACTATCGCCCTGCGCCCGTTCCGGCGCGCGGCTGGCGACTTTGGACGATTGCAGGTCGCCACCGATGCCGAAACCCGCTTCGAGATTGATGGAGAAAGCTATCGGGGCGACACCGGTCTGCGCGCGCTGGAAGCCGCCGGGGCCGGCACGCCTACGCTGACGCTGGGCGTGATGCACCGTCAGGGACGAGTCTTCCAGGCGCAGCAGGTATTTGCCGGCGACAGCGTCCCCGGTGTGCGCTATGACGCGGCCCGCGGCGTGGTAGTCGCCCGTGATGGAGACGAACTGACCCTGCACGGCGTTGCCCTTGAACGCATCGCAGGCGGCGCTGCGTTCTATCGTCATCGCATCAGCGTGCAGTTGGGACCAGACACTCTGGTCTACAAACACCGTGGCGATGACGGCATCCTGGACACCGACGCAATATCGCCCGGGCAACGCGTACGGGTGCTCGGCCAGCTGACAGAGCCGGCTGACGGGCCGCCTGTGCTTGATGCGCGTATCGTCCGCATGCTCAGATCCACGGCCGCCGGAACAGTGAATCTGGACGAGCCCGGATATCTGAGCATGAGCCTGCAACATCTGAGCGGTCGCCCGGTGGCGATGTTCGACTTTGCTGGCACCGGCATCAGCCCGGAATTCGACGCCGACCCCGCGGACTACGAGATCAACACCGGCGAGTTGAACAGCATCATGCAGACCAGCGGATCACCGGTCGTCGCATTGGGCTATCCGGCGCCGTTTGGCACTGCGCCGGCAGATTTCGATGCGCGCAGCGTGGCAGACTTCAGCCAGACGCGGGCGCGGCTCGGATTTGGCTGGATAGATCCGGGGAGTGCCAACCCGTTTCTGCGTATCGACGAAGCGGGTCTGGTGATCAATGATCAGGACCCGGCTCTGGGTGAGCGGCATCATGTGCTACGCGCCGGCATCGTCAGCGACGCGCTGTCGGCAGGTATCCCGCCAACGATCATCCCGCGCACCGGGTCTCGCGGTCTGTACGCAATTGCCGGCGCGGGCCAGCCAGCCCGGCGGATCGCAGTCTACTATGACTTCGCGGCGTTTGCAGACGCACTCGCGATCGTTCTGGACGGCAGCGTTTATGTGCGGCATCTGCATGGTGCAGGGCACTGGGACGACGCCTCGGCAACACTTGAGGCCACGCGTCTGACGGTTGTTATCGGCCATTAACGGTGCGTCGTTAACGATGCGCCCTTGAGCGCGCGTTTTTAATAATGCGCTGTACTGGCGCCCGCCTTGCCGTCATCGGCGGGGCGGGCGCACCGCCGGGCGGCTTTATCTATCTCACCCACCGATATCACCTTCGACATAAGCAATCAGCGGCGCCCGGAAACCCTTTCGCTCAATCCAGGCCATCCGGATTATTGTCACGAGTCAATGACTCGACCCGATAAACAACCGGCATCCATTGATCGTATCGACTGCCCACGATGCGCGCACCGATGTAGTATCGCTTGCCCTCCTCGACTTCAAGCGTCAACCGGCCGAGCATGTCGCCGCGGCGTGGATTCTGCGGCGGCAGCTTTATCTCATTGCCACGGCGAAACACCGCGGTTAACACCAGCTCATGCACGCCCGGCGCGACCCAGAACGAGCCCGGCTCGGTGAACTGGTAGCCCTGATCCACAATGACCAGTGATGCATCCGGGGGTATGCGGCTGGAACCTCGGGACATGTAGTTGCCATCAAGGCGATTGAGGATGACCGGATGGATGCCCTCGGTCACGACGCTGCCGGTCACCGAGATGATGCCATGAGGCTCGCCCGCGCCAACCGTGGGCCCTTGTAAGCCACAGCCGCCCAGCATCAATGCGCAGACGTAAATCACTGTGAGACCTCTGCCAGATGTTCGTTTTTCCATTCCAGTCATAAGTGGACTCAGTCTCAGCTTCGTGACCTTCCGGCGATGTTTGCCGCGCGTCGAGATATCCGAAGGCACAGCCTGCCGATTGTCTTCCCGGGATCTGCACGGAGTATGCACACCGATATCACAGAGCCGGCATGATCGCTGCGGGAATGGCCATGGAGAGAAAAAACAGGCTCAGCCCCTTGGCCCCTTCGACGTAATCGGCCGGCGGTGCTTCCCTGCTGACTACCGGAACAATGAATTTTCCAGGCCTGAAACGATAGGTTTCGGTGCCTGCGATAGTGCTGGTGGTGCGCGTGATGTTGGTGCGCGCGGCCAGATAGTAGCGATAGCCCGGCTCAATATTGATAGTCAGTTCCTCAACCACAATCTCCTCGCGCAGTATGCGGCCTGGATCCGGAACCTTCTGCTGGGACCGCGGCGCGTTGTCGAGCGGCCATACCTTGATCGTGTGTTCGCCTGCGGGCAGACGAAATGTCCGCCGGGTATAACTGACATGCTCACCATCGATCTCATATATCCAGGCGCGCTCAAGACCCGACGACACCTTGGTCAGGATAGTGTTGGTTATAAGACCGGATTCCCGCCCCGGTTTGAGCCCCTGATTCATCACCTGGTTCACCTGATTTCCGGCACATCCGGCAGCAATACAGCAGCTAAGGAACACGCCAGTAAAGATCAGCCATCGAGGTTTCAGATGCAGACATTGCGACTCTGTTTTCACGGGTCCGCCCGGTTCTGATTCCTATCTTAACCCCATGTATATACCCGCCATAGCGGGCGCCAGGTTCAGCTCCGCCTTGACGCAGCCGCCGAGCTGCTCTTTGATGAACTCATGGATTTGAATAAAGATTATGCTGAAGGCGCGTCGGTGCCGCCCTGCGTCGCACGATATCGTTCCCGTTTCCGTCAGCAACAGATTGGTCCGCGCTACCTGGGCTGGCTGCATCTCGGGTTCACCGTGAGTGTCTGCGCGGTGGTGATTGGTGCGTGTCTTGCGCAGCTGGATCAGCTCAGACCGCTGGAGTGGCTCACGCTGCCGGTCACCTTCCTGTATGCAAATCTGGTGGAGTATTTCGGCCATCGCGGGCCGATGCATCATCCGCGCCGCGGCCTGCGTTTGGTCTTCGAACGACACGCCGGACAACATCACCGTTTCTTTCGTGACGACGCGATGGCGTTTGAGCACAGCGCGGATTTCAAGGCCGTATTATTTCCACCCGTGTTGATTGTCTTCTACCTGGCGGTCTTCGCCCTGCCGACGGGACTGGCCGTGGCGTGGCTTTTCTCCGACAATACGGCCCTGCTGTTTGTAATCATGGCTGTCGCGTATTTCCTCAACTACGAATTGTTGCATTTCGCCTATCATTCGGCACCAGGGTCGAAGCTGGCGGGGCTGCCGCTGATCCGGCGCCTTGGCCGACTGCATACCTTCCATCATCGCCCGGATCTTATGCACCATTACAACTTTAATATCACCTACCCACTGGGTGATTATTTGTTCGGGACCCTGTATCGGGGTGCCCAGAAACCTGCAACGACGCCCGTGGCTGACGGCGGCATGTCCCGGAATACGCGCTGAGCGGCGCGCTGGCCTGGCACGATGAATTTCAACAGACCGAATCGACAACCGTGATCGAAGAGTCAACGCATACCACGGACAAGGCCTCTGCTGAGGCGGACACACCACACGCCGCTGCGGGTGCCGGTTTTCGTTACCGGGGCTTCATCAGCTATAGCCACAAAGATCGGAAATTCACCCGATGGTTGATCCGCAGACTCGAAGCATACCGGGTGCCAAAGCGTCTGGTCGGCCGCGATTCACCGATGGGTCTTATACCGAAAACACTTGCGCCAATATTCCGCGACCGGGACGAACTCGCCAGCGCCAGCGATCTGGGTGAGCGGCTCAACACTGTCCTGCGTGACTCTGCCGCCCTGATTGTTGTCTGTTCGCCCGCCGCCGCCAACTCACGATGGGTCAGCGAAGAGATTCTCGCGTTTAAGCGAATCCACGGACCAGACCGCGTTTTCTGTGTGATCGTCGATGGCGATCCACAATCCGGCGACGCCAGCCAGCAATGTCTGCCCCGCCCATTGCGTTATCGTATCGGCCCCGACGGTGAGCTCAGCGACGTGCCGATAGAGCCGATGGCGGCAGACGCGCGTCCGGAAGGCGACGGCCGCCGACGAGCAGTGCTAAAGCTTATCGCTGGCCTTCTGGGCGTCGGCTATGACGAACTCCACCGGCGGGAACTGGCCAGGCGCCAGCGTCGGATGACCGCGATAACCGCGGGCGCGCTGGCCGGGATGGCGCTGGCTTCGACGCTGGCGACCGTCGCCTATATCGCGCGTGACGACGCCGAGCGCCGGCGCGAACAGGCTGAAGATCTGCTTGGCTTCCTGGTTGATGATCTGCAGGATCGATTATCGCCGCTTGGACGGCTTGACGTCCTCGAGACCGTGCTCGACAAGACCATGGGCTATTTTCATGAACTCGATCCCCGCGATCTGACGGACACCGCGCTGGCCCGTCAGGCTCAGGCGATGGTCAGGATCGGCGAAATCCGAATCGCGCAAGGCCGCTCCACCGAAGCGATCAAATCCTTCCGCGATGCGTTTGCCAGCAGTGCGGCGCTTGCGGAACGCGACCCGACCAACGGCCAACGTCTGTTCGACCGCGGCCAGGCCGAGTTCTGGATCGGCTTTGTGTACTGGCGGGAAAAGGAACTCGACAACACGGAAGAGTGGTTTTCGCGTTATCGCGACACTTCATTGGAACTGGTCGCGCTGGATCCGAGCAACGACGAGTGGATCAACGAAACGGTCTACGCCTACCACAACCTGGCAGTGCTGGAGTCCGAACGTAACAATCTGACCATAGCCGACGAGATGTTTGAAGCCGAGAGTGTGATCCTCGACGGCATGCTGCAATCTGATCCGGACAATGCCGAGTTGCGCTTTGGCCTGTCCGACACCATCGCCTGGCGCGGCAATATCGCGACGACCCGCGGCGATCTGGCGGCGGCCGAGGATTTCCGTCGTGAAGCCCTGCGCCTGCTGACCCAGCTGGTCGAGCAGCATCCCGGAAACAAGACATATGCCTTCGAGCGCTCGCGGGCCAGCGTGTTTGTCGCCAATCTGCTGATGGTGACCGGGCGTATACCCGAGGCTGAGCGGATGTTGAAGCAGGCGCGTTCGGCGAGCCAGGCGCTGGTGAAGCACGATCCCGAAAACAGTCTTTGGCTGGCAAACCTGGCGCTGGTCGAGATTGACCTGGCCAGAATCGCTCTGATATCAGGAAGAATGAGCCAGGCACGCAGCATCGGTGACCAGGGGCTTCTTCGCTTGCAGCAATTGAGCAGCAGCGAAGCGAGCGATGTGCTGTTGGCCCGGCGGCTTGCCGAGGGTTACCAGGCAAACAGTCAGATACGACTTGCAAGCGGTGACACAGATGAAGCCCGCGAACTGGTCGACAACGCTGCAGCGGTGGCTGAAGACATCAGCACCCAGGAGCCTTCAAATAGCGGTATCCGAGGCAGACTGGCGCAGGTGCTGGTCACCCGTGGCCAGATCCTGGACGCCGTCGGCGACCGGGCCTCAGCCCTCGCCGACTGGCAAGCGGTCGTCGGTCTGCTGAACGAGACGGTGCCGGGTTCCAACGATTACGATCTGCTGGACCCGTGGGTCCGCGCGCATCTGCTATTGGATGACAATGCAGCGGCGCAAGACGCGCTCGATCGACTCGAGATTTCCGGCTATCAGCCGCTGGAACCCTGGCCCACGCCCTGAATACGGGGCAGTCGCAAGCTCAGGCTTCCGTTTTGCTTTCCTCGCGCGGCGTGAGGCTGGCGCTGCAACGACGGCAATACTGGGCATCTTCGGCATGGCCGATCAACGCGCACTCGGGACAGCGAATCTTGTTCCGGTTGCGCACCAACACGTCGCGCATACCGGCGGCGAAGATGCCGGTGGGCACGGCGATGATTGCGTAGCCCATGATCATGGCCAGAGATGCAATGACACGGCCGGCGTTGGTCTGCGGCGTAATATCGCCGAAGCCGACCGTGGTCAGCGTAACGATGGCCCAGTAGATGCCCTCCGGGATGCTGTTAAACCCGTTCTCCGGGCCTTCTACCATATACATTACTGCGCCGAAGATCGTCACCAGCGTCAGCATCACATAGAGGAAAATCAGGATACGCTTGCTGCTAAGACGCAATGCGTCGACCAGCGACTGGGCGGCGCCGACATAGCGACCGAGCTTGAGCACCCGGAATAAACGCAGGATGCGCAGCAGACGGATAACCAGCAAGTGGCTTGAACCCACGGTCAACAGTTCGAGATAGGCCGGCAGCACCGACATCAGGTCTACCACGCCAAAGAAACTGAAGACATATTTGCGTGGCTCGCGCAGACACCACAGCCGGATTATGTACTCCACGGTAAACAGGCCGGTGAACAACCACTCCAGCCTGAAAAGCACGACCCCATAGTGCTCGTGTATGGAGCTGATACTGGACAGCACGATAGCCGCCACGCTTGCGAGTATCGCAACCAGCAACAACAGGTCCACATTGCGGCCTGCCGCGGTATCAGACATGAAGATCAACTCGAATACGCGGCGGCGCAAACGGCCCTCGCCCGCCTCGTTGACGCCATCCGAGAGTTTCCTTTCTTCAGTCATGAGCGACCCCAATGTGCCTTAACGACTTGCTGATCTTGTCGACCGGAAGATAACCGGAAGATATCAGGAAGAAAACCGATAACCGGGTGAACCGGGACGATTCTTGCCCTGCCGACGGATCGTCTCGCGGGTGATGCTGAGCCTCCGTCGCGCCAGGATTCCTGGCGCGAACTTATCCACGGAAGGAGATCGATATGCGAAATATTTACTTCAGCGCCCTGACGGCGCTGCTTATCCTGCCGGCGACTGTTCACGCCGCCGGCGCGCCACAGATCGTCGCCTGCCACCAGTGTAGCGAAAGTCGCGCCCGGCTGACCGCCGAGGCCCAGGTCCCGCGTAGCTGGGGGCCAGGGGTTTACGACGTCTATGTCGTCGACAGCAGCGGCGGCAAGCTTAGACGCTACCGGGTGACCTCTGAGTTCGAAGGCCGCCTGTGGGACAAGTACGCGATGCCACGTAGCCCTGCTGCGAATTACAAGGGCTGGTTTGCCCAGGGCCGCAGCGAATGGCTGTATGCGAAGAATGCAGCCAAGCCAGGCGTCGTCCTCGGTAACGACATTCCGGTTCGCAGCGCTGAACAGGTCATCGGCAGCGCATTCAACCAGATGGTCGTTTCGGAGCAGATTAACCGCAACATCCCGGCACGCGTCGGATCATTGTTCGGCGCCGCGCTGAGTATGTTTCGAACGATTTTCACCGACGAAATTTTTATCGAGGTCGGGTTTGCGGACGGGTCCACCGCAATATTCGTCCTTGACCGTATCGACAGCCCCAACAGTGGTCATATGTTTGTCTATGTATACAAGCCCGGGTCCGCGCGGGACAGTGACGGCAACGCGATTCCGGACTCGGCCGGTTCCTATGATCCCTACGACGGAAGCTTCAGCACTGAGTACAACCTCGATCTGTTCATGCGGCGCTCGCGCTTGTATGACGCCGATTTTCTGGATCCACTGGACAATCTTGAGACACTGCCTGCCCACTTTATTTGCGCCTGGGATGACAGCGGCAATATAAAGTGCTGGAGGCACTAGATTGACTGAAGTGCTCCGGCATTGTGCCGATACCGGCAGCGGGTCCGCACCCGCTGCCGGTATAGTTGATTGACGGCAGATGGATAGCCGGCGGATAGCTCAGGGACGGGAGGAGAAACCGATGGGATTTGATGCGACAACAATGGGCAGCCTCTTTGCGCTGGCAACAATATTTGCGCTGCTAATCAGCGCTGTGACCTGGAAAGTGGCGCCGGGCAAGGTCGATTCGCCGCGCTTGCTGGCCGGCTGCAGTCTCGCGCTGGGCTTGTTCCCTCCGCTAAACCTGTTGCTGCTCAGCTTGCTGGCACTGTTGCCGGATCGAATTCGGACCTGAGGCGCCGCATCGAAGCAAGTACTGCTGCGGTGATCTCCGCAGCGCGCCGGGCAATTGATCCCTCGTTGAGTTCCAGCTCGATGCCTGCGTAACCGCTGGGGTTCGAAGCGCGCAACCAGCGGGTGAACCCATCCGCAGTACCGCGGTAAGGGTAGTTCATCCGCACCCTGATATCGGGCGCCAGATCCGCCAGCAAACCCCGCCAGCAACGGCTGAGTTCACGCTCCAGCGGCCTGCCTGGATCGTAAAGCAGGCCGATATCAGCGTTGCGGCGATGGCCGTCCAGTTCGGGCGTAAAGCTATGCACCGACACATGTAGTACCGCGTGTCGGTCCTGCCGCCAGCCGCTAATCCGATCCGCCACCGCCATGCGCCAGGGCAGGTAGTACTGTTCGAGGATTTGTTGCTTTTCAGCGGGCGCCAGGTCGCGGGAATACGAGGAGAACAGATGCCTGTGGCCCACAGACCGGTTCAGATCCACCAGCAGGCGCGTCACGTGAGCAGAATATGCGGCGTCTGCGATCTCGGCTTCCAGCGCTCTGAACATGTCCAGCGAGCCCCGGTCCCAGCCACGATGGCTCTCAAGTACGGTGTCCGCGTCACGGAACAGATGACGCCAGCGCTCAGGTACCTGATTGCCGCCGTGTTCGCAGCTCAGCAGCCAGCGGGTCATGGCAACTGGCGGTTCTCGATCAGGCAACGGCCCAGCCCGGAATAAACGCTGGTGACGCGCGCAGGATCAGGACTAGTGCCCAAATGGCCCAGCAGACGCCGGGACAGTGGGCCGTTTGCCAACACATGCCGTAGCGCGCCCGTGGCGGTCTCGCTGAATGAAGCGGCGAGTTTTTCGGCCAGATAACGGCACAATTGGGCGGCAGTCGCACGCCGACCCGGATAGCCGAATGCGGCAAGATAATCCGCATCGCGAATCTGTGCGCGGTCACCTTCGCGGATGACATCGAGCAGGATGTCTGCAAGCAGATCCTCAGGCCACTGCTGCTGCAGTTGTAGAGGAATTGTGCTGCCCTCAGTCAGCATGCGCACGACGGCCACCACGAGCTCCAGCACCGCCAGATCCGCTACCGGCGCTTCCTGAATATCGATCAGGCGGATCTCAATGGCGTTGCGATCGAATCGTGCGATCGCGCCACGTGAATTCAGGAACACCGACTCCAGCACCTCGTCCGGATCATGGGGCCGGATTTCCGCCTCTATCTGAGCAAAAATCCTGCGCCGGTAATCCTCCTCGGTGAACACGCGCTCCGGGATGATCCTTCCAGCAATCGATGGAATCCGCGCCTGGTTGTGTCGGTAGGTTTCCAGCCGGGTATCCATATACCCGGTGATCCGGCCATCCAGCATCGGCGTGCTCGCAGCCAACGCCGGTATCAGCGGCAATACCAGCCTGATCGCAGCATGCAGGCGACCGAATTCCTCATCATCAGCAAACGGCAGATTCAGATGCACGCTCTGCAGGTTGGACCAGCCGTGACCGCGGCAGCCGAAGATCCGGTCGTACTGAGCATAGATCTCCCGATCTCCATGCGGCCACAGACGGGTCTCACGATCCGGATCGAACAGCGGATGGCTACCGCCACCTAACAGCATGGCATTGTCCGCGGCCAGGCGTTGATGGATAAACCGGATCTCCTCGTGGAAACCATCGGCCAGGCCTTGCAGGGACGGTGCCGGTCCGTTTGTCTTGAGTTCGATCACGTGACAGACGAGCTCGTTCGACCAGGCAAACTTGTCGCGTTCGACGGTCTGCACGTACTCGCCGGCCATTCCCTTCAGCAATTCATCCGCGATCGGCCGCACCGCCAGCGTGGTGCGGTCGACGATCATGTACTCCATCTCGACACCGAAGACCTCGAACAGGCCCCATGTCCCGCTGCTGCTCATCGACCCTTCTCGCTGCCGCCTTCAACACGGCGGCGAAAACTGCGCATGATGGCCGCATACAACTCCTGGCCCAACACCTGGTCTTCGACTTCGGAGTCAATGCTTGGATTGTCGTTGATCTCGATCACTACCGTGCGACCGTCCACGCTCTTCAGGTCTACGCCATACAGACCTTCGCCTACCAGTGCGGCCGCGCGCAGAGCGGTGGCAACCACACCCTCGGGGACATCATCCACGGCCACGGTTTTCCAGCTTCCGGATACCTCGCTCTGACGCTCGCTCTTCCAGTTGTAGATCTGCCAGTGACCGCGCGCCATGAAGTACTGACAGGCAAACAGCGCGCGCCCATCAAGTACCCCGATCCGCCAGTCGAATTCGGTCGGTATGTACTCCTGAGCAATGAGCAGCTCGGAGGATGCGAGCATCTGCGAGGTCTGCTCCATGAATTCGTCCCGGGTCTTTGCCTTGACCACACCCTGAGAGAAAGAGGAATCCGGCAGCTTGAGTACGCAGGGTAAGCCGAGCAATTCAAGAGCCTCGACCCGGTTGTCTTTCTGCACCAGAACGGTCTCCGGTGTCGGCACATTGGCGCCGCGGAGGATCTCCGCCAGGAAGACCTTGTTTGCACATCGCAGGATCGAATCCGGATCATCGATCACAGCCAGGCCTTCACTCGCAGCACGCTGAGAAAAGCGCCAGGTATGGTGATCGACCGAGGTCGTCTCGCGGATAAACAATGCGTCGAATTCACCAACCCGGTTGTAGTCGTCGCGGCCGATAAATTCGACGCTGAATCCTTCACCGCGCGCGGCCTTGACGAAATTCTGTAGCGCCTTGCGGTCCGAGGGCGGCGACGCCTCGTCCGGATTCACCAGGATAGCCAGGTCATATTGTGAGCGATCCACGCGCTGGGAGCTGTAGCGCTTGCGCCCAAAATATCGGCTGGCGGCTTCACCCACGAACTCGATATGCGACTCGGGCACGTCATCTAGCGCCAGCGCGCGCACGCCGCGGATCGTCCAGTGCTCCGGGCCCTTGCGGAACCGGAAACGTAACAAGGGCGCCTGGAACAGCTGATACAAAGCGGTGGCAAGCCGGGCGTGTTGGGCGGCCATGTTCTCGCCGAAATAAACCGTCAGCGTGAACTCGTCAGAGCGGATTCGCCTGAGGCTGCTCTGGATAAGATCATCCACATCGGTCGGCAAAACGCGGACGATATTGCGCGCGTTTATCTCCTGGATTGTCTTTACCGAGGGGATGACCTTGTGACCACGGGCCTCGGCCAGCAGCGACGCATAATAGCCGCGAGACTGATACCGGAACGAAGCCGAGAGATTAAACACCCGTACCCGCCGACCGCCGCGAGCGTAGCGATTGGTCAGGTAATCCGAGACCGAAATCACTTCCGCATCATGACCGCCCAGCGTCCAGGCAGCCGGTTTGTCGACGACGATATAGCGTTTCATGGCAACTCCCCCGGCGCCAGCACCAGCAGATTGGCGTCGTAGGTGATCGCACCAAGCAGGATTGAACGGATCAAACGCTGCACGTCCACGTGATAAAAATGACCATGACTCATTGGATTATCGTAATAGGGGTCAGCCACTCTGACGCGTTTTCCCCGACGACCGCAGAGAACCACAAAATGCCCAACCGGAGCTCCCCGCAGGTCATCTTCATGGGCGCGGTCATGACGATCGGTGTACTCGCGCTTTGAGCGATACAGATAACTCGCGGACAGACCGGTCAGCAGCGGCAGCCCGGCATCCAGGACCCGGCGCAGCAGCTTGGGCGTCAGATCGTCGAATGCGATCTCCCCGCCCAGATCCAGAAAACGCAGATAAGCTTCAGTGCTGACGCGGAACTTCTTGCCTTTCTTGAACTGCAGTTGTCTGTTGAGCTTGCTGCTCAACTCGACCGAGCTGAGACCCCGCCAGCTGGGGTCGAATACCTTCAGGTCGTAGCTGTAAAGGCGTGCTGAAAACCCTCTTTGCAGCGCATCTATACCGAGAAACGCAGCCAGGGTGCCGCCTTCTTTGAGACTGTGTATCTCGTCGATCAGTCCACGAAGTGACTGGCCAAGACCAAAATGGCTGTATACGGCGTGCAGCGACGTCGGGCCGCAGGTGACGTCATCTGGCTGCGCACGGATCTCGAAATCCTGCAGGCATTTCTCTGCGCCAGGTGCCTGGTCACGGATCGTAGGCTTGTCGGTATTCATGTTGTTTGGGTGATGTCGCGTCGCGCGCTGCACACCGTTTCGGATATGTGCCTTGTGGGCGGCTCGGGAGACTCTCTGACAGCCTTGCGGGATGATTCCACGACGGGATTTTGCGCCCTGACCATCGGCATGTCTACCGCGCGCGTCAGCTTAGCTTTGCGAACCGATCCGTTGCCGGCTGGCCAGCCAGCCGAACACCAGCAAAACCACCAAGCCAGTGGCGACTACCTCGGCCGCGGCGCCGCCGGCGGTAACAAAACGGCTGATCTTATGCCAGGTGTGAGCCAGACGCTCCAGATGCGTGGCAAGCAGCAGCAGCAGGCCGGAAAAACACACCAGGAACGCAGCCAGGACCTGCCGCGGCGAACGGGCCTGAAGATGCCGGAACCCGAACACGCCCAATCCGGCCAACAGCAGGCCGGCCAGTACATCAAGTACCAGATGCTGCTTTACCAACAGCGTCGAAAGCACGATCAGGACCGGTATTGGCAGCCACCACCAGCTCTGCTTGCGCGCCTGCCAGCTCAACAAGCCAAACGCGAAGACATTGAGTGCGACATGCAGGCTGGGAAAGTTGTTGTACGGTGTATCCACCGCCTGCTGGAATCGGGTCCAGCGCGCAAACCATTCGCCGCCGGTCGCCAGAGGCTTGTCCATATGCACCGGCAGATAGCGAAAGCACAGAAAACCGACGGCCAGAATCAGGCAGAAACAGACTGTTGCCGCGTAGAAGTCATGTCGTCGGCGCACCGCAAGACATGGCACCAGCACAAAGATGTAGCCGAGCATGTAAAAAACAATGAACTCGGGCACCAGCGGCAGCCAGCGATCCAGCGCAAGTTCCGCATCGAACACGCCCGGACCATCGTGCAAGCGATAACCCCAGTAATAGCCGACCTGGAAAAAAATCAGCACCAGCACGCAGGTGACCGCTCTCAACACGACGCCGAATGCCGGATGGTCACACGCAGCCATCCATCCTGCGCTTCCCCGTCCCTTCATATTGACTCAGGCATACTCATCGGTCATCGCTGGCACATTGATCTCTTTGACGCAGGCTACCGGAGACAGGTCCATAACGCACCGCACCAGGTCGACGATGTCCTGGATCGGGATGCGGGTGCTGTCATAGGCATCGATGGCAGCCTCAGGTCCGTCAGCAAAAGGAATCTCGTTGGCGACTTCGCCGGGGTTGATACAGGTGACACCGATCCGATCCCAGCGGAGATTCTCGCGCAGCGCCTGTGCCAGGCCTCGCAGACCGAATTTGGACGCGGTGTAGGCGACCTCCAGCAAGCCGGTATTCTCCAGGCCAGCGGCAGAACCGATCAGGAATATGCGCCCCTTGGATGAGCGGCGCAGATGGGGCAGAACTGCCTGGATACAGGTGACGGCCGCTGACAGATTGACGTCGATGATGCGCCAGCTCTCTTCCTCCGGCGCCTGATCGAAATCGTATTCGGCCTCGAAACCAGCTGATTCCCAGATCCCGGCGTTATAGATGACGACATCCAGGGTCTCGTCGCCGATCCAGTCGGCCAGTTCATCGCCAGAGCCCTGCGCCGCCACATCCAGCTCCAGCCACTCCCGATCCACCCCATCGTCCTCATCCAGGGCTTCGGGACAAGTTCTGGACACCAGCCATACACGGTCCCCTTCCTCGGGGAGGCCGAGACTAAATCCCTCGCCGATTCCACGGCTGGCACCGATAATGAGAAAATTGCTCAACACACACCTCCGCTGTCGCGATCGTTTCCAGTAAGGGCTTGTCCCCCAGAGCGCGTTGACAAGCCGCAGCGCTTTACCCAGATTAGGCCGCCATGACTCTTCGCGCCATGCTTGGTCCCCAGCGGGACGCCCCCTACATCGCGCCTTTGCTCGAACACTTCGGGCTGGGTGGCGCCCGCGCCTGTGCGGTGACGGCTGGCTGGCAGGAGCGCGAAGGCGAACTAGATGAGCTGGAGGCGCATACGGCCAGCAAAGCGCCGGACCTAACGCTTTACCAGCGCGCCGAGGACGTTTTCGCCCGCGATCCGGACTTCCAGCAAGCTTATCAACGGCGACAGCGCCGGTTGCGGGAGATGCAGCGTCTGTACCGGCGCAGACTGGCGCATGCGGTAGCCGCATTGCGCGAAATGGAACTCGAGACGCGCAATTCCGATCTGGTCCTCAATGAGCGTCGCTCGGCGATGCGCGCGCTGCGCACACTGGATCGCCAGCACCTGCGACGGATCAGGGGCCTGCTTGAGGCGTTTGACGCGCGATACGAGCCCCTGATCCGCCCGGCGGTCGCCGAGCACCGGGCCGAAATCAAGGCTGAACTCGACGCCTGCCAGGTCCTGTTTCTGGCCGGCGGTCACGTCGAGGTCTTGCTCAATCGATTGCGTCTGTTCGGAGTCGCCGAGCTATTGCGCGAGCAGGCCGTGATCGCCTGGTCTGCGGGCGCGATGGCGATTTCTGATCAGATCGTGCTGTTTCACGACGATCCGGTCCAGGGCAGCGGCATCGCGGAGGTAGCCGACACCGGTCTGGGCTTGATCCATGGCGTGCTCCCCCTGCCGCATGCCAGCAACCGTCTTGATCTGGAGGATCAGGCTCGAGTGGCGCTTTTCTGCCGCCGTTTTCTGCCGGCGCGCAGCATGACGCTGGATCCGGGCGCTGCACTGATCTGGCAGGATGGCCAATTGGTCCTCGCTCAGGCCAGCAGCCAAATGGTCAGGACTGGCAACCTGCGCCCGGTGGCGGCGATATGAACCGGGATTTGCAGGAACTGCTTGCGGACGGACCACCTTCAGCCGAAGCCCTGGACCGGTTTGTCGAGGGCCGCGAGTTCCCGCTCGCCGACGCTGCTGGCGTGACATTCTTCTACCGCGGCGAGGCGGACACGGTGTTGCTGCGCCATTGGGTATATGGACTGCCCTCGTCGCAGGCGCTAGATCGGGTAGAAGGAACCGACCTGTGGCATCTGTTTATCGAACTCCCGCCTGGCTCCCGTATTGAATACAAATTCGATGTCATCACCGGCGAAGACAATCGCTGGATCATCGACCCGCTGAATCCGCTCACTGCCGAGGATCCCTTCGGCCAGAACTCTGTCTGTCGCGCGTTCGGCTATGAGCGTCCGATCTGGAGTCAGCCCGGCCAGGGCTCACGACCCGGCACAGTCGATGCGTTCAATATGCACAGCACCCATCTGGAAGGTCCCAGAGAGATACTGTGCTATCTGCCAGCACGCTTCCGGCGCAACCGTCGTTATCCGCTGCTGGTAGTGCATGACGGAGTCGATTTCCTGCGTTTCGCGGATTTGCGGGCGGTGCTGGATAATCTTATTGAACGCCTCGAGATTCCGCCGATGATTGTCGCGATGACTCAGGCCGGAGACCGGCTCAAGGAATATGCCGGAGACCCCGACCATGCCGCGTTTATCGCTGAGGAATTGCTGCCGCTGATGCAGAGTCGACTGCCGATTGATGACAGCCCGCTGCAGCGCGCATTGATGGGCGCAAGCTTTGGCGCGGTGGCCTCGCTGTCCACGGCGTGGCGTTATCCCGGCTTGTTTGACCGCCTGATGTTGCTGTCCGGATCATTCGCCTTCAGCGATATCGGCACCCACAACCGCGGACCGGTCTTCGATCCGGTGGTGGAATTCATGAACCAGTTCCGGCTGGAGCCAGGCCGCCCGGCGCGCCGGATCTACCTCGCTTGCGGCATCTACGAATCGCTGATTTATGAGAATCGTTCCATAGTGCCTTTGCTGCAGGCACAGAACATCCAGGTGCGCTTTCAAGAGGTGCGCGACGGACACAACTGGGAGAACTGGCGCGATCGCCTGCGCGGCGGGCTCAGCTGGCTGTTCCCGGGCCCCTTATGGATGATTTACGAGTAAGCGCCTAAAGTGCGTATTCTGGCTGGCGATCGCTACCGTAGCCAGTGAGTGTGGGGGAGACAACAATAGTGGCAAACAAGACAAAACGAATCGGCCTTTCGCTGGGCGCCGACATCTGCTGGCCGATCTGCTACGAGGAACTGGTTCGACGCCTTGATCTGTCGCTGAAACTCGGCGCCGATACTGTCAATTTCGAAGTCGACCGCGTATCGATCGAACCGTTCTCGCTGCGCCAGCCGTGTCGCTACAACGTCATCATCGACCGACTCACCCACTGGTTTCACCCCAGCCGCGAGTGGATCAAAAAATCAGTGGTCATGGACGATCTGTATGTATTCAATAATCCGTGGAGCATTCAGTCCATGGAAAAGCACACCAGCTATGCGGCGATGATGCGCCTCGGCCTGCCGGTTCCGGATACCTGGCTATTGCCGCCGAAAAGTTATCTGCCGTCACCTGACCTTGAACGCACGCTCAAGAGTTACGCCAACCTGTTCGATCTGGACAAGATCGGCGAGGACCTGGGCTACCCGTCCTTCCTCAAGCCTTACGACGGGGGCGCATGGGTAGGGGTGAGCAAGATCGATAGCGGCGCCGAACTGCACGCCGCCTATGACGGCAGCGGTACCCGGGTGATGCATCTGCAGAAGGCAGTGCTGCCGCATGATCGCTTCGTCCGCTGTATCGGCCTCGGCCCGCAACTCCATCCGGTCAGTTATGACCCGGACGCGCCCTTGCATGATCGTTACCGCGTTGAGGAAGATTTCCTCGACGAAGACGAGACTGCGCTGCTGCAGGACATGACGCTAACGATCAACAGCTTCTTTGGCTGGGACTTCAACTCCTGCGAAGCCTTGCGTCAGGGCAGCGACTGGTTCCCGATCGACTTTGCCAATGCCTGCCCGGATTCGCAGGTGACTTCGCTGCACTACCACTTCCCGTGGCTGGTGATGGCCAATGTGCGCTGGTCGCTATTCTGTGCGGCAACCGACAAACCGATGCGGCAGAATCTGGATTGGGCCCCCTATTTCAAGGTAGCCGACAGCGATAGATCAGTGCGCGAGAAGATCAGCGCTTACGCCGACATCGCTCACCAGCGCTACGAAACCGAGCGCTTTGAAGAATTCTGCCAGGAACACCTGTCCCATCTCGATGAGCTGGCGCTCGAGTTCTTCGATTCTGAAATCGCAAAAGACGCGGTAAGACAGAAAGTCGAGGTGCTGTTTCCAGCGCATGAGATCGAAGAATTCACCGAACTGTTCTGGTCCCGCATCCAGCGCTGGCGTAAACAGCATGCCAAAACTCTGAAATGAAAGAGGTCTCGATCTGGTTCTCGCCGAGGCTGGAACGGGAGGTGCGCCTAGCCCGCTGGGGTCATTTCGGCACCCCGGTATTGTTGTTCCCCACCGCGGGCGGCGACGCCGAGGAAGTCGAGCGTTTTCATCTGATCAGCGCGATCTGGCCGCTGATCGAAGCCGGTCGGATCAAGGTCTACTCCTGCGACAGCGTGGCCGGCAAGGCCTGGATCCAGGAGGGTCATGCGCCGATCTATCGCGCCCGGCTGCAAAACGCGTTCGACAGTTTTGTTTACCGTGAAGTGGTGCCGGCGATCCGCGCGGATTGTCGTCAGCAGAACATTGAAGTCATTACCGCTGGCGCATCCATCGGCGCTTTCAATGCGGTGGCCAGCCTGTGCCGTCACCCGGATGCATTCCGGAGCGCGATCGGCATGAGCGGCACCTACGATCTGGAGAAATGGCTCAACGGTCAGTTCTTTCAGGATTTCTATTTCTCGTCGCCACTCCACTATCTGCCTGGCCTGAACGAAGGGCGGCAGCTTGATGCGCTACGCAGCCGGTTTGTGTTGCTCACTCACGGCCAGGGCCGCTGGGAAGAGCCGAATGAATCCTGGCGTCTGGCCAATCTGCTGGGCGCCAGGGGCATCCCCAACCGGGTAGACCCATGGGGTCCGGAATGGGATCATGACTGGCCGACCTGGCGAGCCATGTTGCCCCGCTATCTGGACGAACTTGCCTGAGCAGATCTGCCATGAACGTCATCTTTGTCGAACCCGCATTTCCTGATAATCAACGTCAGTTCGCGCGTGCGCTGAAGAAAGTCGGCGCGCGGGTTATCGGTATCGGCGAACGGCCATGGGATTGGCTTGATCAGGAATTGCATGGCTGGCTGGATGAGTACGAACACGTCTCGTCGGTGACCAACCAGGACGTGTTGATGAAGGCGGTGCGCAAGGTCCAGTCGCGGCATTGGGTTGACCGCCTCGAGGCCACGGTTGAGGCACATATGCTGCCGGTAGCAAAGGTGCGCGAAGCCTGCCATATCCCCGGCACCTCAGTTCGCACCGCCTGGTTGTGCCGCGACAAGCCGGCGATGAAAGCAGCCCTGCGCGCGGCCGGCGTACCCTGCGCCCGCTCGCTGGGGACCGACAGTCCGCAGGACGCGCGCGATTTTGCCGCCCGGGTTGGATTCCCGCTGATCGTCAAACCCCGGGATGCGGCCGGCGCGGCTGCCACCTGGCGGGTCGATGATGACGGCGAATTGGAGCAGGTGATCCGCGCCTCCGGCCTGGCCGATGGTGCAAACGTCGCGCTGGAAGAATTCGTAGAAGGCCATGAGGGGTTCTACGACACCTTGACGATCAAGGGTAAGGTCACCCACGATTTCGTTACCCACTACTATCCAAACGTGCTCGAGGCGATGCGCAACCGCTGGATTTCGCCGCAGATGGTCACCACCAACCGATTGAACGCACCTGGCTACCGCGAGATCCGGGCGATGGGACGCAAGGTAATCGAAACCCTGGGCATCACAACTTCAGCCACGCATATGGAGTGGTTTTTTGGCCCCAAGGGCCTGCGCTTCTCGGAAATCGGCTGCCGTCCGCCGGGCGTGTGTCAGTGGGATGTCTACTGCGCCGCCAACGATTTTGATCTGTACGAAGACTGGGCTAACGCCATCGTTCATGGGCGCACCTGGATGCGGCCCAGCCGCCAGTATTCGGCCGGCATGATCGCGCTGCGACCGGATAAGGACGGCACGATAAGCGGCTACAAGGGTGTCGGCGAGATACAGCGCCGTTTCGGCGAATGGATCGTGGCCAGTCGCTTTCCGGATCCTGGCACCGCAACTCAGGGCGTCGAAGCCGGCTACATGGCCAACGCGTGGATCCGTATCCGCCATCCGGACTACGATCATCTGCGCTGGATGATGAACGAGATCGGACGCACGGTCCGCGTCCTTACAGCCTGAGGGGCTCTTTCCCCCGCGGGTTCGTTGCCGCCGCTCGGCTGCGGCCTCACGAGTGCCAGAGATCAGAGCCCGCGTGTGTCCGACTGCTCAAGCAGCAGCTTGCGATCCTGCTGCTGCTCAGCTATCTGCTGAGCCCGCGAAAGGTTTTCCCAGGCTATCGCTTGTTGGGTACCTGGCAGCCATGACAAGGTCATCGAAATACGCCACATCGCCTTGTCACCCCGGCGCCCCTCAGTCATCCGAACCCGCAGATTGTGCGGCAACTTGTCCAGATTCACTTCGACGATGTTCATGTTGGCATCCAGTTCTTCACGACCAAATACCCAGTCCGGGTATTTGGCGCGCAGCAGCCTGACGTACTCGCGGCCAAATTCACGCGCTTCAGCTTCGCTGTCGAACCAGGTCAGCGCGTTGATATAGCCAATTGTCAGCGTCCCGACAGTCGCGACGAGCGCGACATCACCGACGTTGTCCGGCTTGACCGGGTTCTCAGCACTGATATTCAGATTGCCATTGGCAGTCGCCTGCGTCTGGGTATTCGCCGTGCGCTTATATTCAGCGCCCAGTTGATAACCCATAAACTGACCATCGTTCGCATCGGCCATAAGCGCACCAGGCATGGCGACAAGAAGAATCAGAATAATTCGTGCAAGCATGGGCCAGAGCCTTCCGTGTGTCGTGTCCAAAACGAGGCATATATTGCCATACTTGTCTGCGCCGTATTTGTCTGCGTGCCGGACCGATCGGCTATTCTGGTGCCTGCCGTCCATTCGTCAATACAAGAACCTCTACTCCCAGGCCTGCGATCCGACAACAAGATGAGAATAGTATTGGGTTGGCCAGGCAGACAATCCGAAATCCATCCGCATATGGTTGACGAGGTAACGCTATGTCGTACGCGATATCCCTGAAGATGCTCGGATTCAGAGGTTCTTTGATCGCTTTGATCGTCTCGATCACTTCGTTCCTGTCTATGGGCAATGTGGCGAACGCAGAGAGCATGCGTGCCGCGGACCAGTTGGCCGATCAAATGCTCGCCGCGCTGGGTGGCAGGCAAGCCTGGGCGAAATTGCGAAATACCATCAATGGCTCGATTCAAAACCGGGCCAGTGGGCCGACGGTTGTTTACTCAGTCATTACTATGGATTTCGAAAAGCCGCGTTTTCGAATCGAAACGACTGCCCCGGACCTGCACCTGATCAGGGTGATTGACGGCGACAACAATTGGCGACTCCGCGCGACCGGCAATATTGAAGATGTGCCTCCGGCGCGCGTCGAAGAGGAGATGCGCTGGTATGACGCGCACCTCTATCGCACCATACATCGGGTCGCCGCCCGTGATCCGGCGTTAAGCCTGAGTGTTGATGATCAGCGGCGGCTCCAGATAAGCGCTGCCGGCGAGCGCATACTGTGGTTCCGGCTTGATGCAGACGGCACACCGTATGCATTTGGAACCTATGACGATGAAGTTGGCAGCCTGTGTGGACCCTGGACGTTTGAGCAGGATGGAATCCGACACCCCAGCTGGATCTCGAATAGTGACGGTAGCTGGCGTGCGGCGGTCAAGGCGCTGAGTGTCAACGTTCCTCTGCAGGACTTTGTCTTCGATCGGCCTGTGAAAACCGAATAGTTGCGTTCGCCACTGTTGTCGAGTCAATGACTCGAAGGGTCAGCCACCCACCGGAAGACGACCAACGGGCGGCATCACTGTGTCGTAGCGCCGATCCCCGCGTCAGCAATCAGGCCCTCGGCAACCAGGCTTCGGCGTGTTTCTTCCCGTTTCCTGTCCAGCCGTCGGAACAAGTCGGCAACCTCCGGATCCGCCTGGTAACGGAAAAACATCGTGTCCCACGACGTGTAGAACAGCGATTGACCGCCCTGATCCACCGCGAGCCGCAGGTGGTGTTTCATCTTCTCGACGTTGCCGATTGCGGCCTCCAGCCGCGCCTGCAGATAATTGCTCCAACCTGTCGCGAACGCACCATTGCTTTCAACCGCTGCCCTTTGCGAAGCAGCCTCATACAACGCCCGGGCGCTGCTTTCTTCCCCGGCTTCTTGATAGATCTGCACGAGATGGCCGGCACTGAGCAGCGTGTCAATGTTGTCGACCGCCCAATCATTACTGTCGGACGGTCGGCCCAAATCGGCCTCGAAATGCGATCTGGCGGCCTCGCGGTCGTCGCGAAGCATCGCGAAGGCGCCAGCCACACCACGCAGCGAGGGGTCGTCCGGTTGGCCAAGCAGCGCGTCATCCAGCAGGTCTGCTGCTTCTTGCTCGCGACCGTCCAGATAAAGGATGGAAGCGTCGGTCGTGGTGGCCCATGGAGACAAAGGATTGATCTGTCGCATGACAACAGCATAGCGAGTCGCCTGATCGGGATCGCCATAGGCTATAGACCAGTCGGCCAGTAGCCCCAGAGTCAGGCTATCGAGGACACCAGCGGCATAGGCTTCGCGGACAGTTTTGTAGGCCTCGTCGGCCTGTCCCAGGTTCCAATATGCAAGCGCGCGCGAACGATAGGTCGTTATCGCCTTCGGCGCCACGGATTCAAGTTCGTTCAGGTAACGGAACGTGCCGGCTCTGTCACCGGCGCCTGAGTAGAAGATAACGAGGTTGGAGAGCAGCGTAGGGAACAGGGGGTCGACCTGGTACGCCCTTGCCAGAGTCGCATTCGCTTCCTCATAGCGGCCCGCGCTCCTGAGCTCGGTCCCCAGCCACATCAGCGTCTGTGCGTCGCTGGGATTGAGCGCGACGGCTTTTTCCAGCACCGCAACCGTGTCCTCGCTCCCGCGGTCATCCTGCATGAGTAGCAGGCCCTTTGCGGCCCAGGCCTCGCTCAGCTGTGGATCCAATACGAGCGCCCTGTCCACCGCGTCACTGGCCAGCGGCAACACCTCAGTGGCCGGCCGGTACTCGTAATTGGCCAGCAGCGTGTAGGCATTGGCCACGCCGGCCCACGCCGGCGCAAAGTCAGGATCGACGCCGGTGGCATGGCGGAATTCCCTCAGGGCGAGGTAGAGATTCTCTTCGTTACGCACCCGCATCACGTGCTTGCCCCGCAGGTACGCGGTATAAGCTTCCGGTTTTTGGGTCCTGGGTGCCGAGGCCAGCACTGCCTTGTCCTCTGCGCCCAGCAACTTGTGTTTCAGCGCGCTGACCACCTCGGTGGCGATCTCGTCCTGGATCGCAAATACGTCGTCCAGCTCGCGGTCGTAGGTTTCTGACCAGAGGTGATAACCGTCGTCCACCTTGACCAGCTGGGCGGTCACGCGGATCTGATCCTTCTGTTTGCGCACGCTGCCTTCAAGAATGGTCGCGACGCCGAGCTTCTCGCCGATAACCCTCAGGTCCTCGTTCTTGTTCTTGAACGCGAATGAAGACGTCCGGCCGGCCACCTTGAAGTCCTGGATCTTGGCCAGCAGGTTGAGCAGTTCTTCTGAGATGCCGTCGGTGAAGTACTCCTGGTCCTTGTCCGGGCTCATGTCGACAAACGGCAGCACGGCGATGGAGGTCAGTGACGGCATCTCGCCAAGCTGTGCCTGGCTGGGGCCGCTGCCGGTATCCGTCGTGTCTTCGAGGAAAAACTTGTCTACCAGCAGATAGGCCACGGCGATCCCGAGGACGCCGATGATCAGATGGTTGAGTTTGTGGCCGGTGTCCGGTGTGACCGAAACATCCGGGTCTACCTCGCGCGTGCGCTTGATGCCGTCAGGCGTCAGCTCGAACGCCCAGGCGAAGATCAGCGCGATAGGGAGCCCGATGGCCAGCAGCACGATCACCAGCGTCACGCCCCATTCGGGGATGCCGAGACGCGGCATGACCACGTCCACGATCTGGATCAATACCCAGGCAACGATGCCGTAGAGTACCGCTACCCGGAACACGTTGCGGCGCTTGAGCTCTGAGACCAGGGAGTTCATTTATGTGCCTTCATATGCAAACTCATCGATGCCACTGACTCCCCTGAGGCACGGCATAAATCCGTGCGCCAGCCGATGTTATCGCATCGCGCCCGCCGTTACCCGAGAAGGACCGATAGTCCGGGCGCTCCGGAAGCAAATCGAGCGCACTTCTTCGAGATGTGGGGTGCCTCTGGCCGGTCGATCGGTGCCTGCGTATTGCCCTGCACGGGTAAGGCCCCAGGCCGGCAACAGCCAATCGCCGGATGATATTATCGACGCCTGCTATCTATATCCGTGCTGCCAACCTCAAGCGACCCAAAAATGGTCGCCGCCTGTTTTGGCAAGGGCCCTGATAGGGGACAGCGATGTCGGACGAGCTCGAAATTCGGAACAGCCTGCCAGGCGATTCTGGCGCCATCGACTCGCTGTATTCGGAGGCATTCCCGGACGAGAATCTTCTTCCGCTGGTGCATGAGCTGTTGCGTGATGATGAGGTTTGCACGTCGCTCCTCGGGGTAGTCACCACACAGATCGTTGGGCACGTGATCTTCTCGAGCTGCGGCATAGCGGGCAGCAACGTCAACGCCGCCCTGCTCGGCCCGCTGGCTGTTGCATCCACGTGGCAAAGACAGGGGATCGGAAGCGGGTTGGTTCGCGCCGGCTTGCAACGACTGCGGGAGATGGACGTCAGCCTGGTGTGTGTACTGGGCGACCCCGCTTACTACAAGCGCCTCGGCTTTCTTCCGGAGTCTCTGCTTGAACCACCCTATCGCTTGCCGCCCGAATATGACGGCGCCTGGCAGTCCCGGAGACTGGGCGACGTGACTGCCCTGTCTCCCGGAAAACTATCTGTCCCCCGGCAGTGGCTTCAACCGGCCTTGTGGCTTCCCTGAAGCATCGACTGCCGGCAGAAATTGACCCACACAGAACGCCAGGCTGTTGATGACGGGGCCTGCCGACTCGAAGTAGCCATCTGGCGTACAGCCTGGGCTTGTATGCCAGGTGGAATACGCCCTGAAGACTCGACCTGAGCAGGACTGTAGCGGTCGTCGCGAATGGCAACGGCGGCATCGGCCGCGAAATCGGCCGCGGTTTTGCCGCTCGCAAGAGGCCTGGGTGCGGCCAGAGTGGGCGAATTCAAACTGACAACGTCAGCGACGAATACGATGTTCCACCACTTGTTCCAGGGCGGTTTATAGCTCGCAGACACCCGTTGCGTATTCGTAGAATCCGGGCAGCCGATCCTCCTTGTTTGCATGCCAGGCCTCGACAAGGCTCGGGTGGCGTCCGATTAGCTTACACAAGCCCCGAGTATAAAAATCGACTTCTTCCTGGTTGATGATGCCCTTGTCAAAGTACTTCCACGCCGCCTCATTCACGTTGATCACATATTCGAGTAGCACATAGAGAGTCCATCGATCGTCGGGGCTCAATGATTCGAAATCAGATAGCGCCTGGCCAAAAACCCTGGACAACTCCGGGTTCTCAGCCATCGCCAAACCCATGTCGTTTGTCATACTGTAGATAGTTGCAACCGCCTCGGTCTCGGCGATGTCGTTGGCTCGTTTCAATTCGTATCCAAGAAAGATCAGTGACACGATGATTCCGGCAATTCCCACGATTTCGACGGCTCGTCCGAAGTCGATCGAAGTTCCGCTATTTAATGGTGTCGGCATTTTCTCATCCTGGTAGCGTTGCTGTTGACGTTCGTTGTTCCTGGTTTCTCGAAGGGTTGCGCTGGGTCAGATCTGGCCTGACCCGCGCAATACATCAAGCATTTTGCGGTTTGCGATTCCGATCACAATTATCGAATGGCTGATTGGATCGTGAAAGACCTCAGCGCTCCACAAGGCGGCCCCAATGCAGTCAGTGCACCGTCTTATGACTGTGCACAGGCCAGCTCATGGCCGACCATGGCCTACGCGGGCGAGATGAAACTCGACCCGGTCGTAGCAGATGCGGCCGCCGGCACCTCATCTATTTCAGGTTCGCCAGGTCTGAACCCGCCGGTTTCTGGTACAGGCGTAGCCCGAATTCGGGCACGATTGCCATCAGGTGATCAAGGATGTCTGACTGAATATCTTCGTATACGGCCCACTCGGTTGTATTCGTGAAGCAGTAAATCTCCAACGGCAGCCCCTCGGGCCCCGGTCCGAGCTGACGAACAATCAGCGTCATGCCTTTGTGGACCTTCGGGTGATTCTTCAGATAGTTGTACGCGTAGGCGCGGAAGGTCCCGATATTCGTCAGCCGCCGCATGTTTACCTCTGCGCGCACCTCGGTCGCGAGACCGGCGTTGTAGTCGGCCAGCTCCTGTTCCTTGTTCTTGATGTAGTCCTTCAGCAGCGCGAAGCGCTTGAAATCATTAACTTCATCTTGCGTCTGCATGCGGATCGTGGACAAATCAATATAAAGGGCACGCTTGATCCGCCGGGCACCCGACTGTGACATGCCGCGCCAGTTCCTGAACGAGTCTGTGATTAGCCGGTGCGTCGGGATCGTGGTGATCGTTTTGTCCCAGTTTTGCACCTTGACGGTGTGGAGCTGTACATCCACCACATCGCCGTCCGCACCGAACTGTGGCATTTCGATCCAATCACCGACGCGGACCATGTCCTGCGCGGTCAGCTGTACGCTGGCGACCAGCGACAGGATCGTGTCTTTGAATACCAACAGCAGGATAGCGGTCATCGCGCCGAAACCGCTGAGCAGCAGCAGCGGTGAGCGGTCCAGCACTGCCGATATGATCAGTACACCACCGAAGATCCATACAACGATCTGTACCAGCTGCACGAATCCCTTCAGCGGACGCTCCTTTGCCACCGGCGTAGCCGCGTAGATCGTATTTGCCGCGCTCAGCATGGCAGTCAGGGCCAGGGTCAACATCAACACCATGTAGCCCATGGCGACATTACGTATGAGCTGGACACCGCCTTCCGGCAGATCGGGGATGAAGGGCGCGCCCAGGAACACAATTAGCGCAGGCACAAGCTGCACGAGACGACTGAAGACGTTGTGTGCGACCAGCGCGTCATCCCAGGTTGCCCGGGAGCGCTTCGCGAACGCGCGGACGGCGCGGATCAAGACGTGCTTTACGATCAGGTCAATGATGACCGCTGCCGCGATCAGCGCCAGCAACCCTGCCGCGGGCGGCAACAGGGCGTGAATCGTGCCAAGTTGTTCGAACATGTTTTTGCAATCCGGAGTGAGCGCGCGACAAGGGTATCACCCGCTCCTCGTCGCGATTCAATTATGTAGGTTGCGAGCTTCTATCGGCATCCTGCAAGGCGGGCGGTCAATGGCAGCATCGTCGAGGCCGGACAATGTCTGCTTCGGGTCACGACTTGCCGATTCCAGTGATTCCCGGCGTCCGACTCAGTCGGCCAGAAGTGGGCGTTCCCAGTACCTTGATTCGGCGGACCGGTGACGGCGAACAAGTGTCGCGATGACCTGGATCGAGATCGAAAAGACAGGGTCACTGACCCGGATGCCCGACAAACCCCTCCCATCGGCGCATGTACTCGATGAAGGTCTCTCCCAGGCCCTCGACACGCAGATGGTCCGCGGTGACCGGCAGGGCTGCCATGGCGAAATCGCGATCCGCGTCGATGCGCGCCACAAAGTCATGGTGGACGATCGCCGCCCGCCCAATGGACACAAAGTCGAACCCGGCCTCGATGCACTCGCGGGCGGCTGCGGCCGAGTCGATCTTGCCGGCCACCCCCAGCATTGTGTGGCCGCGGTCAAGCTCAAGGAAGTAATCTCGTAGCAGCCGGCCCTGGAACCGCTCTTCGTCGGGCTGCTTGGCGTAATCCCACAGAGACATGTCGAGATAGTCGATGACGCCGGATCCCATGACCTGTTGCGCCAGCTCTATGATGTCAGTCAGCTGCAGATCGCAGCGCTCCGGTGACAGCCGCAGTCCGAGATTGAAATCACCGCCGCAGCGTTCACGAATACGCTCGAGGATCTCGATCACGATACGCGCCCGATTCTGCGCCGACCCGCCGTAGGCATCGGTGCGTAGATTGATCTTTGGGCTGAGAAACTGGGCCAACACATAGCCGTGAGCTCCATGCACCTCTGCGCCATCGAAACCGCAGCGCTGGGCTCGAACCGCCGCCGCCACGAAGTCGGCAATCAGCTGCTGAACCTCGTCACCGCTCAGTGCACGAGCGCCAGACTCCGGGTCGGCTGACGGACACACTGGCTGGGTACCGATCAGCGCCTGGGGCGATCGCGCGCCCGCGTGATGTAACTGCACCACCGCCAGGCTACCTTCGGCCTTGATCGCAGCTGCCAAACCGGTAAGCCGGTCCACGTGCTTGTCGGAGAAAATGCCGAGCTGGCCGGGGAACCCCTGGCCGGCAGCCTGTACATGAGCCGCGCAGGTCATGGTCAGCCCGAAGCCACCGGCGGCGCGCATCACCAGCCAACGGCGCTCGTCATCGGACAGCGTCCCGTCTGAATGGCTTTGTTGATTGGTCATCGGCGCCAGCATGAATCGATTTTTCATCGCCGGTCCGTGCGCGAAGGTCAATGGGTCAAACAGATCAGTCATGGCTGGATTATATAGAGCCCGACTGGATCCCGCGCCTGTCTGGAGACCTGACTGGAGACCGTGATCCTGGTCCGGACACTCCCCTCACCTTCCCGGATTTCCGGCTCCGGACGAGAGACTTTTTATGCGATCTCCGCAATGGCAGGCGAAAACGGCGACAACAGTCGCGGCGAGTCATCCAGGCCAGGCAAGAGGAAGCGCCGCTACCGGATGCGATTCATCATCGCTGATTCCTGATACTCAGCCATCCACCGGGAGCCAGGGCTGATGACCGACAAAGGATCAGGAGCGGGCATATCTTCATTGCTGGCGCGAGGTCACTGAGCGCTCATGACATATTTGAGTATCTGAACCACTTGCGATGGAGTTTTGGCCCAGGCCATAGCAGCGGCGTCCACTTCCTTGAGCGGATGGATGATGTCCTCATCATGGAGCGTGATATACGGCTTGCCCTTGGCTGCGCAATAGCCGGCATCAAAGGCGGCGTTCCACTGTTTGTATTTGTCTCCAAACCGTACGACCGCGATATCGCACTTTTCAATGAGCGTTTTCGTCCGGATTGCATTGACTTTCGATGACTTGTGGTCGCGCCAGAAACTGTTGCTCTCGGCCCCAAGCAGGTCTCCCGCCGCGTCGCTGGCCTGGTGATCTGTCACGGCAGACGTGAAGACGACAGGTAAATCGGCCTCTTTGGCACCGTCAAACAGTTGCCGTCGCCAGTCAGAGTGGATTTCACCAGAGAGATACACGTTCCAGTTCATGGACAGCTCCTATGCGATATTGCTTAAAGATTCGTTATCGGAAGATGCCTTGTCAGATGGCGGAGAAAATTGTAACGCAGTACAGGTGAACCTCTCAGCCGGCCAGAAGTGGTCTCTCCCAGTAAAGTGCATCGGCGTCGCCGGGAGACGGGGTCAGAGTCCAACGACTCTGACCCCAATCGTTCGCAGTGATTACCGGGGGTCAAAACCGAGAAAATAAGGCCACCGTCCCTGAAATCAGGAAAGGCCGTGTCTGACCCGTTTGCACCGTTTCGGCGTAGCAAATTGCTGGCTGCTCACCGAGGCGCCCTGCACTTCCGGTTCCGCCACTGGACCTGCGCAGTCAGGTCTTCACCAAAGAAGAGCGATTCAGTTCGCTTCACATGCTCCGCTAGTGTTTTGATATGCGCAGCAGCCTGGCGCGGCGACGGTCGGCGGTCAGTACCTTAACCTGGTGACCATTCCAATCTATGGAGTCGCCGACGACGGGGATACGCTCGAGGGTCTCGGTCATCAAGCCGCCGATCGTAGATACGTCTATATTCGGATCCCACGTGGTGCCGAGCTTTTCAGACAGCCTTCGCATATCGACACGACCGCGAACCAGCAACGTACCATCGGCTTGCTCCATAAGGTCATTCGCGGGCAAATCACTTTCGTCCCGAATGTCGCCGACAATTTCTTCGAGCACGTCCTCCATCGTCGCCAAACCCTCGATGGTGCCGTACTCATCGACGACGATCGCCAGGTGCCGGTGACTCTCCTGGAAGGTATGCAGCAGCTGCGGCAGCAGCGCGCTGTCTGGCACCACCAGCACGTCCTTGCGAATCGCCTCCCAGTCAATCTGCTCGTCGTCGTGCTCCAGGAGCCAGTACAACAATTCCTTGGCCAGGACGACGCCGGATGCGTCGGAGAGATGCTCCGTCGGCGAAAACGGGAAGCGACTGTGGCCGGACTCCCTGACCAGACTCATTGTCTCGTGGCGGTCCATTTTTGCGCTCAGAAAGCAAACGTCCTCGCGCGGCAACATCACATCCCGGGCGTGCAGGTGGCGCAAGTGCGTCGCGCCGACGATGATCCCGGCGGTGTGGTGGCCGACCACCCCCTCGCTCCGTCCGAGAGCAGCCAGCAGTCGCAGCTCCTCGGCTGACGTTACCGGGACGTCGACATCGCCGCGAATTGAACGGGAGATCTTCTCACTGACCGCAACCAGCGGTCGCAACAGGATCGCCAGCCAGTTGATGCCATGGGCGACAGGTACGGCAAGCAAAGATGCGTACGTTATGCCAAGTGTCTTGGGGATGATCTCCGTCAACAGCAGAACAGCAATGGTGAATATGATGGTAAATATCCACAAGGTATTGACGTCGAACACATTGGCATAGCTCGCGCCCGCGACTGATGCACCGACGGTATGGGCGGCTGTGTTTAGTATCAGGATCGCGGCGATGGGCACGTCCATGTTTTCCTTGAATCCGCGCAGCAGCCGACCGGCTTGCTTCCTCCTTTGACCGACCATGGCAATTTGCGACCTGGTCAGAGACAGCAGAACAGATTCGAAGATCGAACACAGGAATGAAATGACCAGTACGACACTTACGGCTGTAACGAAAAGCAGCATGTTGCCTCCGTGGTAGATGAGGTTTCATATTAGCTCGCGGAATCTGCGTTGGGGACGCCTGCTGAACCGGAATTAGCGAAATCGGCATCTTCCCGATGCCAGCCCCGGGCGGTATTGGCTTTCCATCAAAAGCAGATCAGGGAACCATTATGAACGGTATCAGGAGCGGTAAGCATCGGGCATCCGTGGATGTCATCACGAAAAATGGCTCGCCTCGACGTGGCCGGCGAATCCAGTGCCAGCCTCGGCATAGATGTTGAATACCGCGGTCGCGCCTGCCTCGTGCAACTGCGCTTCCTCGTCTTCATACCTCGCCGTCGCGGCGATGCCGCCCTTGAAGCCGATCTCACGCAGCTGCTCCAGTGCCTCCAGGTTGGCTGTCAATGTGGGCAGCGCCAGCATCACCAGATCGATGCTGGGAACCTCTTGCACCAGCTCCCAGAAATCTGCGTCGCTGGGGTCGCCGCGCATCACGTTGCGCCCTTCCCTCCGGAGCTGCCGGACGCGCTCGATATTGAAATCTATGCCCACCACGGTATCGCCGTGCAGCTCGCACATCTTGTCGTAGGCCCCGGTACCCACCCGGCCCATGCCGAAAACGGCGATGGAGGCGTTACCGGTATCCATCAGCCGATCATCGGGCAGCCGTTCCTCACGCTGATACTTTTGCCAGAAGGGCCGGTGGCGACTGTAGATCGTGTCGTCCCGTTGGGTCAAAGGCGAGGCGACGATGAAAGAGAAAGACAGGGCGATGGATATGACGACCAACCAATCCGCCGGTATCCATCCGTTAGCCACACCAATGGCGGCTACGATCAGGCCGAATTCGCTGTAGTTACTTAGATTCAGCGTCGCCAGCAGGGCGGTGCGCGCGCGCAGCTTGAAACGCGTCATCAGACCAAAGAACAAGGCCGACTTGATGAACACCAGAGGCACCAGTACGGCGCCGATCACCAGGGCCTCCAGGGAGAGCTCCCCGGTCATGCCGATGGAGAGGAAGAAGCCCACCAGGAACAGGTCTTTGAAGCCCAACATGGTCTTGGCCATCTCAGCCGCTTTGGGGTGGCTAGACATCAACACGCCCAGGACCAGGGCACCCAGGTCGTCCTTCACACCGGTCAGCTCGAACAGCTCCGCGCCGCCCAGGGCCAGTACCAGGCCGTAGAGTATCAACAGCTCGCCGTGGCCTGTGCGTTGCAATAGCAGGTGGAGCAGCGGGCGCATCGGGATCAGCAAAAACAACAGCAGCGCCCAGGCCGTCGGGAGTTTGCCGGTGGAGGCGGCGAGAAACGCCACCGCCGCGAGATCCTGCATCACCAGAATGCCGATGGCGATGCGGCCATGCAGGGACTTCATCGCCGCCTTCTGTTCCAGAATCTTGACCACGAACACGGTGCTGGAAAAGCTCAAGGCAAATGCCAGCAGCAGAGCCCGCTCAAAATCCAGCCCGGCAAACAGCGGCACGCCCATCAAGGCGAGCACAAAAATCCCCAGGCCAAAGGTCGCGACGATAACGCCGATGTGCAAACTGGTCACGGCCCAGACCTGGGGCCGCAGCAGTGTCTTCAGATCCAGCTTCAGGCCGACCGTGAACAGCAACAAGGTAATACCGAGGTCTGCCAGCTTCTGCAGCACCTCCCCGCTGGCCATCCCCATAGAGTTGAGTATGAAGCCAGTGGCGAGAAAGCCCACTAACGGCGGCAGACCGATCAGACGCGCGCCAAACCCCAGCGCAAAGGCCAGCGAAACCCAGGCAACATCACCAAGCGCTATTGCAACCCACTCAAAATCCATAGCTCAAGAACCTGACGTTATCGGATCACCAAAGGCCTCAGCCTGTCAGAAGCAGCCGCTCGCTTCTCCTCAAATCCAGAGCCTCAATGGCATCATAACTTCGAAGAAGAGCACAGCACACCACTGCAAGGCACAGACCGCTGCCGATCCGTGTAACAGATCCAGGGCCGAGTTTTCTTATGTTTTTCCAGCGCGCACCACCGTCAGGAGCATTCCGATTGGATTGACTGTCCGCTTTGGACCGCAACCGCCCAGTCGCGCCTAATGCTTCGCAATTCTGATGCACGCCCAGGATGAGCAGCAGCTATCGACTCAGCGCTTCAAGCTCTTTCGCAATCGCCGCGTCCAGATCTTCGGCAGAGATTGCCACACCGTCCCACAGCTGGGCCGACAAGTGAGCCCAATACATACTGTCACGAAGATAGCCTACGAAGTTTGGGCGCGTCCGCATCTGGCTGAGTATCCGATCAGCATCAGCGCGGGTGGCTCCGGTCTCAATTATGGATTGCTGAATCTCGACAAGACTGGAGGGAGCCTCCTCGCCCGACGCATTCAGGAAGTGCTGCAGCAGCGCGGGATCGATAGTGCCCGCACGAATACGAAATTCGGGGTCTACAACGAATGCCAGTTCGCGGAAATAGGTCTCTGTCACTCCCTCGTCACCCCAGAAGGTCCACTGATCTATCTGCAGCCCGATCTGATTGTAGTAATCGCCGATCTGCCGCTTCAGCACCTGGTTGTTCAACAGGCGGAGGTCGCCGGTTGATTTCAGTTCCTCGATGGTAAATCTCGAGATCGTGGGGGAGAACACGACACCGGCATAATGTGCATTCATCACCAGCGAATCAGGATCGGGCGCGGCGTCCGGGTCGTGAAGCCAGGCATCGAGCTGCCTTGTGAGCGCGAGCCGACTTCGGGCCTGCCTGCTGCTGAATCGCAGGGATTCGATGTCCGCATCAAGATCTGCCCGAAGGCGCTCAAGATAGCTGACCGCCATCGCGGCGTCTTGGCGAGCCTGAATCGCCTGGTCTGCCCAAAGAGCAATCAGGACGCCCAGGAAGACGATGACGAGTTCGCCGACAGCCAGTCTCCAGCTTCCGAGGAAGCGGCCTACAAAACCCGCAGCGCGGGCGCGGTCATTCGTCACCTCAATCTCCACATGTCGGCCTGGGATCAGCAGCCGGCAGTTTAGCTCAGTTTTTTTGACCGGCCGTTGTGCGACATGAAGCAGCCCGTCGGCCAACCTCCTGGCGACTGTCTCGGAACGGCCAGAAATGGTCGTTCCCAATACCGTGTCTCGCGTCTAAATAAGACCATTTGCTGCGCCCGTAGCCTTTTTTGAGTAGGGTGCTGCACAGCAGGGGCGTAATCGACATCCCCATCCACTTTCACTGGAGTCCGATGTAATGACGAGAGCGTATCAGGAATCCGGAGATGCGAGAGGGACTTTTCTCGGACATCCCAAGGGCTTGTTTGTTTTGTTTTTTGCCGAAATGTGGGAGCGCTTCTCGTTTTACGGCATGCGAGCCCTGCTGATTTTCTATCTTGTTCAGCATTGGATGTTTTCCGACAGCGAGGCCGGTGTCATATACGGTGCCTATGGCGCGCTGGTTTACGTCACCCCGGTCATTGGCGGCTATCTCGCGGATCGATATCTCGGTCAGCGCAAAGCAGTTGCATTTGGCGCATTGCTGCTGACCTTCGGTCATTTCCTGATGGCTTTCGAAGGTGATGGGGCCGGCCAGGCGGATCCGGCGATCAACATTTTCTGGGCCGCGTTGGCATTTATCATCGTCGGCTCTGGTTTTCTGAAAGCCAATATTTCCGTGATCGTAGGGCAACTGTATTCCCGTACCGATATCCGCCGCGATCCCGCTTACACCATCTTCTACATGGGCATAAATCTGGGCGCAGCCCTCGGCGCAATCGTCGCTGGCTGGTTGGGTCAGACTAAGGGCTGGTCCTACGGCTTTGGTGCTGCCGGTATCGGCATGCTATTCGGCCTGATCGTGTTCGTCTGGGGCAAACCCTTGCTGGTTGGCCGCGGTGAGCCCTCAGATCCGGCGCGTCTCGAAAGGAAAGTTGCCGGGATCAAGTTTGAGTGGCTACTCTACATTCTGAGCTTTGCAACAGTTGGCCTGATTTGGGTCTTGATCCAGTACCAGGCCCTGGTCGGTTCGCTGCTCGGTATCGCGGGCGCCATTCTTGTTGTTTACGTCTTGTACACCGCCGTCGCGAAACTGGCGCCCGACGACAGAGACCGTATTTTTGCCGCGATGTTTCTGATTTTTGGATCAATACTGTTCTGGGCACTGTTTGAACAGGCGGGTTCCTCCCTGAATCTCTTTACAGATCGTAGCGTCGATCGGAATATTTTCGGTATTGAAATTCCCGCATCGGTTTTTCAGTCGATCAATGCGATCTACATCGTTTTGCTGGCACCTGTATTTGCACTGCTCTGGACCTTTCTTGGTCGGCGCGGTCTCGAGCCATCGGCGCCGGCCAAGTTTGGACTGGGCTTGATGCAACTGGGCGCCGGTTTCCTGGTGCTGGTAATGGGTGCTCTGGCGGCAGGTACGGGCAATCTGACGCCGGTTGTCTTCGTCTTTCTCATTTACCTGCTGCACACAACCGGCGAGCTTTGCCTGTCTCCTGTTGGGTTAAGCGCCATGAACCGATTGGCCCCGTCTCACATGGCAAGCCTGATCATGGGTACCTGGTTCTTCGCATCGGCGACAGGAAACTTTGCTGCCGGGCTAATCGCTGCAGCCGTGGGCGCAGAAGGTGCGGGCCCTGACCGCGTGCTGGAGGTTTACTCCTCCGTTGGCTGGTTTTCCGTCGCGGTAGGTGTGGGCGTGATTGCCATTTCTCCGCTAGTCAAGAAGCTGATGCATCTCGATACGCTGGCGGACGAACATGTTGATGACAGTCTTGCGGGACAAAGAGAAGTCGGTGAGCCACAGGCGGCTGGTATCCATCCGGCAACCAAGTCATAGGCAGATTTGAAACGGGATTTCGGCTGCCGCGACCGGAAAGCCACACGCTGGCATTACAGCCTGATTTGCCAATCGAATGTAGCCATTCAGGCTATGTCCGCTTCGGGTCACAAGGCGACATTTTGTCTGAATTCTCTCGACCGGTTGAAATCAGTGTCAATAGCGGACACACCAAATACCGTCTTGGTAAGGACATTGCATCACTCTGTTGAAGCTGGGGCCGTCCAACTGAATACAACACTCCAGAGAGGGCCAAAGATGAACCAAAGGACAACAGTCCAAAAGGGCATCGTCAACCATAGTTCAAGATCTCTCGTCCGCTCGGGTTCACCAACGATCCGAATGGCCAAATACACAAGACATATTGTAATCACCGCTGCTAGCACACAGCGAAACCACAACTTGGCTTCGTAGATCAGTAGATCGAGGCCGTGCGTTGGCGCTGTTCTTGGACTCGGTCCACCGGCAAACCAAAACGCGAAGCGCGCGTCTGCCCATTGAACCGCTATGCCTCCAAAAGTCATCGTAAAACCAATGTAGGCGGCAGCAAGCCCGTGGGCGAAAGTTGCCTCCGCACCGCGTTGCAGGTCCACTACAGTCGCAACAAGTAACACGACATCGATGAGCGGGACGCAAAACAGCAATACTGAGCCTACCGTTTTCTGCCGAAGTCCGTATCGAGCGAACAACCCGGAGAATAGCAACAGCCAAAAACCAACCTCACAGGCAACAATCAAACCCAGTAGAAAGCTATTACCCATTCGTCAATGAACTAATTTCTCAACGATTTGAACAGGACAATTCTGCTTCCGGCCAGTAGAGGCCGTTCGACTTGGCACAGTCCGGCGAGCGCAGTGGACTTCCCGTAAAGTCCCGCGAACAAAATGCCGGATGATGAAACTGGCAGTCATGCTGCTACTCGTCTAGCGGTACCAAAACGATGCGAAAGTCCGAGTACGATGTTCGGATTGCTGTTCTGACAGCCCAGATGCCACCGAAGAATCCGGCGATAGCGCCGACATACTTGCCGGAGTCCGGCACGCCAACAAACTCAAATACGAAATTGGCCGCTATGCCGGCAACGATACCTACCGTGACTCCGCGCCAAACCAGACTCCACCAAACCTCGAGGACCCGGCCCCACGTAGCTTCAAATTCCTTCATCCTCGCCTCCTTCGCCATAGCGCACGTGCATTTCTGAAGTTACAACACGTTCGCGGGATTCGTCAGTATCGGCTATTCAAGACACAGTCACGAACATGCGCTTTGGGTCAGAACTTGCCCTTCGCGAAAAGTGCTTCTGGCCGGAAGCGCGTTCCTCTCTATCCAGAAGTGTGACATGCCGGAATTCTGTCAACGTGAGTGATCCACCGCGCTGGCCTCGGGCAAAGTCAGATCGCTCAGGCCTGCATCTTCAATCCATTGCCTGGCCGCATCGAGATCATCAGCCAGGGTTGATCGGAGTTGCTCGAGTTCCTGCTCTCGTTGATCGCGACTGTATTGACGTGCGGTGTCCTTGGCGTGGTGACTGAACAATTCGCTGGCGGCGATATCGTCAGCCTCCGACGAAGAGAGAGTCACTCCGAAGTGCTGCAGACTGTTGGTCAGGGTCGCGGCGGGATTTGAGAAAAATACTTCGCAGTCGAGACTGCGCAGCGAAGAATTCTGATCCAGCGCGGCGCGAAAGCGCAGCATCTGGGCTGCCCACAGACAGGCTGCCGCCTGGGCGGGCGTCAATTGACGTGGATCAGGTTGACCGAGACCAGGCGTCACATGGATGCCACCTGCAAGCTGTCCGGATACATTGCCGACCCAGCGCCGATGCATCGGTGTCTTCAGCACCGACAACACATATCGCTCGAGCCCGGTGTAGAGCAACAGCCCCCGAGACTCAGAATGCAAAGCCAGCAACTGCTGCAACATGAAGTTGACCGGCACATTGCCCTTGACGATGATTGCCTCATCGTCGCTGTAGCGGCGGCCAAGCAAAGCGGCAGTCAGCGCCAGACAGCGCTTCCAGACAGCCGGCTCCCGCGGACCTCCAGGCACTGTCGCGGCCTCGGCGCCAAGCTGGCGCAATGGAAACGGCTCGCGCAAGACCAGCGTGCGAGTGTTCAGGTCCATCGCCCGGGACAGCAGTGTCGATCCGCAGTGTGCGATATGAAAAATGAAATTGAGCGGAGATTGCACGACGCCGCGGCTCTCGAACTCATCCAGCAATCCTGGCAGCGGCAACTGCCAGCCGCGTCGGGCCGCCGGCACAATGCGACCACGGTCGAGAAACACCGAGTCGCGGTAGGTCTCACGTGTCATCGGCACCAGGTCCAGTGTGCCCTGCCCGAATTCCAGCGGATAGGCATCAGGCCGCACGAACAGTGTCTGTGGATCCAGCCGGCTCCCGCCCGCTGCTGTGGTGTCCTGGTTCATATCTGACGGGCCGCCCTGCGCCTGTTCTCTGCTAATATTCGAGGTCGAAGTCTAAGTGGTCAAAGACCCGGCTGCCAAACCGGATCCAAATCCTGTCGTGAAACAGGCCACAGCCACCGAACATTCTCTTTCAAGCCATGATTGACACTCAGCCAGCCGACGTGAATACGCCCTACGCCCGCATCAGCGGCGACGGAGCTGGTCTGCATGCGTTGGAAACCGACACAGTCATCGAGCGGTTCAAAACCGACGGCGCGTTGCTGTTGCGCGGCTTCGAATACGATTTGGCGGGCTTTCGCAGTTTTACCGCGCGCTTTTGCAGTCGCTTTGTGCGTAACGAAAGCGGCCGTCGCGACCAGATATCCGGTGACGGCACGACCCAGAGTGTCAATCTGGGCCATGAGGCGTTCCCGCTACACCCGGAGCTCTCCAGAGTGCCGTGGCGTCCTGACATCGCCTGGTTTGCCTGCGCTCAGCCACCAGCCAGCGGCGGTGAAACGCTGGTCTGCGACGGGGTGGCGACGGCGGCGAATCTTGATTCCGGAGTCCGCGACCATCTGAGCACGCGTTCGGTTCTGTATCGGGAAGAGACGCCCGAACAGGCTTTTACCGAATGGCTTGGGATCGCACCGCCAGATGACCAGACGCTGGCCGAGCTGTCCCGGCAAAGTCCGTTCATGTTTCAACGTATGAACGGCCGGATCTTCCGTTCGTTTACCGTGCCGTTCTTGCATCAACCTCTGTTCAGCGATCAGCTGGCATTTGGCAATTTCCTGCTGTTCGCGCGGCGGATGTTGCGCACACGTCAATTCCCGCTGTTCGAAGACGGCACCTTGATTCCGGACAACATCTGCGCGCACATCGCTCAGGTCAGCGACGCGCTTACCTTCCCCCATCGCTGGCAGGCGGGTGATGTTCTGATGCTGGACAACAGCCGTTTCATGCATGGCCGCAGTGCGGTAAAGGACCCTGCCGGTCGCGTCATCTGGACCCAATTCGGATACGCGTCGTTTCTGGACAGCGATGATCACCGCCAGGATCAGATCTGGCGTCATACAGACGATGCGCGAACCATCTTTTTTGGTCGCCCGGCGGCTATGCCAACAGCAAGCCCGGGCTGAGCGAAGCGCGCGTGCTGGCCGTCGCCAGCCCTCAGTGGAGGCTGTAGCTATAGGCCAGAGACTGACCGTCTCGAGCTACGATCAGTTCAAAGCTGCGCTGGCCGCGCATGCTGTTCAGCGTCTGCATGAAATTGCCGGGATCGCTTGCGGCGACGCCGTTGAGGCTCAGGATCACGTCTCCATCCTGCAGACCCAAGCGATGGAAGTCGCCGCCGGGCAGCACCCAGGCGACCCGGTAGCCATGGAGATAGCCGTCCCGCACCTCGGGCTCCAGCGAGATCTGACTGCTCATGCGCTGGCGATCGCTCAGCGCCTGGAGGAAGTCTTGCTGTGGCAGTTCGATGTCATAGCGCAAAGGGACTGAGGTCGGGGCATGGTCGAAATGCGCTGCGCGGAGTTTGGCGCGCAGCACCAGCGATACCTCGCCATCAGCGCATGCCATGCGCACATCACGGGCACCGACTTCGGCCAGCAGACATCCGCCGATCTGCTGGTCATGCTCTACGATCAGCTGGCGCCCGTCATCGGTTTCGAATACCGCATGCGATGCCTGGGCGCTGTCGCTGCCCAACATCACGGTGCCGACCAGGCGCAGGTCGCCGGCTGCCGCTGTCGCCAGCGGCAGCACGACGCCGATAATCAGACCCGCCAGGCGTTTCATTCCCGCTGTGCCTAAGCCGGGAAGAAATCGATCGGTTTGGTCGTCGTCACAGTCGCCACATCCTTGGCCTCGAAGCGGAACATCCGTACCCGTGCGGTCAGCTTGCGTTTGAACTCTTCATCCGCCAGTTCGCTGGATACCACGGATACAGCAGTCACTTCGCCGCTGGGCGCGATGGTCAGACTGAGCACCAGCTTGCCACGCAAGGTCGGATCCTTGCGCAAGGCACGGTTGTAGAGCGCATAGATCGCGCCTTTGTTCTTGTCGAACACCAGCTCGATCTCTTCTCTGCTGCGTGCGGCCATACGGCCATTGCCGTCTCCGCCGCTGCCGGAGGCGCCAGTACCAGTGCCGTTGCCACCGATGCTGCTGGCAACCTGAGTCGTGCTGCGGCCCGCCAGGCCACTGCCACCGGTATTTCGGCTCAAGCCTGCCGAGTTGATCCCGCCGCTGGCCTTGCCGGCGCGCGAGGTGATCACCGAGCGCTCGTTGTGCGCGCTGATGCCCTCGCCTGCTGCCAGATCACGGTTGCTGGTGACCGCGGCCACTGCATCGTTTTCACGCAGATCGGCGAGACTGTCGGCAAACGCCATCAAACCCGCCTTGGCGGCGCGCTCACGCGCCGGTTCCGGCGTAGGCACCGGATCCGCCGGCGCTTCTTCGGCCACTTTCTCCACCGGCTGCACCACTTCTTCCAGCGGCACTGGCTCCGGCTCCGCCTCTTGCACGACAGGCGGCGGTGGCGGCTTGGGTTTCTCCAGCATCAGCTTTGCATAACGCTGCGGCACTTCCGGCAACTCTTCGATCTCGGACTGCGGGATGGGCATCCACGGCATCAGCAAGGACAGGATCAATACCGCGAGCGCGATACCGCGCAACAGTTTTTTGAACCGGTCTTCGTCTTCCGGAATCGGAGACCACGGCAGTGTGTACAGCCGGTAGGGGATTCGGAACGTAGCTGCACTCATGTGGCACTACCTCCCGCGCCCTCCGGCGCTATTTGCATCACTGCCAACGATACCCGCGAATAGTCTGCCTCGGTGCAGGTCGCCATGACCTTGCGCAGCAGGCTGTAAGGCACCGTGCGGTCACCGAGGATAGTGACTTCACGGCCCGCCTCGTCGTCTGCACGGATCAGCCGGCGCGACTGCGCGTCAAGCGCAGCCTTCAGCGGCAACAAGGTGTTGCCCCGGCTGGACACCGCATCAGCGATACTGAGAACCGCCTGGCCCTGGACCAGGATCTGGTCCTTGTTGACCAGCACGACCACGGTCTCCCGCGGTTTCTCCTGACTGATGGACTCGGGTATTTCCACCGAACGCGTTGGCAGTTCCTGGACATCCGAGGAGTTCACGAGGAGGAAGAACACCAGGATGGTAAAGATGTCCATGAGCGATACCAGATTCAGAGCCGTACCCCGCCCGCGGCGGTGGTGGTTCTGCATGCGCTCGGCACGTTTCGACATTTTCATGACCGTCTCCCGTTCAGCGGCCCGACGCCGGCGCGTCCCCGATAGAGATTTCCGGGAACAGTTCGGCCATGGCCAGGGTCTCGCCATCGTCTTCTTCAACGACCACAACCCGGACCGTGTCCATCACCTGCACCAGCACGTCGTAAGAGATATCCGGCTCAAGCAGCAAGGTCGCTTCATCCACGTTGGGTGAACGAGCCTTGACCTTCTTCAGGAATGCCGACAGCGCCTCATAGTCATGTCCTTCCGGACCCTGCTTGAAGCGTTTCAGCAATCCCGTGCGCCGGTCTCCTACTTCGATCGAGGATTCCCGCACCGTGATCTCGAGATTAAGCGTGTTCTCGATCTCTTCGTTGCTTTCGGCCGATGGGCCCGGCAGGTTGAGTTCCAGCACGGATACCCGCGAGAAAACCGCGGTAATCAGCAGGAACGGCACCAGGATGACCATGAGATTCATGAACGCGGTGATATTGATATCCGCGGTTTCATGGTGCCGCCTGCGTTTGCGCAGGCCGGCCATCTCAGGCCACCTCGGCGCCGCGTTCCGCGACCGTATTCAGGAACTTGACCGACGCCATCTCCAGACTGTCCACCACTTCCGTGGTCTTGGAGCTCAGCCAGGTGTGCGCCAGCAACAGCGGGATCGCCACCATCAACCCGAAGGCAGTGGTATTCATCGCCACCGAGATACTGGCGGACAACATATCGGCTTTCTCTGCCGGGTTAGCCGCAGCCACCGCGGTAAACGCCTTGATCAGACCGATAATGGTGCCCAACAGCCCGAGCAGGGTCGCAATGTTGGCAAGCGTCGCCAGATAATGCGTGCGCTTTTCAAGTCGCGGCATCACCTCGAGCAGGCTCTCTTCCATCGCTGCCTCGATGTCGTCGCGGCGGCGTGCTGTGCCTACGCGATCGAGACCATAGGTCAGGATGCTGCCGATCGCCGACTTGGACTTGAACGCGGCATCGCGGGCTTCCTTGAGCCTGCCTGCGCTGACCATGGGCATCAGCTTTTTCCACACCATCTGGTTGGTGATGCCCGACTTGGACAGGTAGAACCAACGCTCCAGCATGATCGCCAGACCGATAGTCAGGACCAGCACGATGGGGTACATAAAGAACCCGCCGTCCTGGAAGAACTTCACAATCGTGGTATAGGTTTCCATCCTCCTCACTCCTCTTCGCTTGCATCAATGTTGTCCGCTTCCCCGGCATCGAGGTCGCGGTAGTAGGTGAGCCGGAGCCGGAACACTTCGCGCTCAACCGGCGCGACAGCTTCATCCAGCAAGCTCTCAACAGGCCGACCCGGGATGTCACCGGGTGCGGCTTTCTTCCATGGCACGATGACCATGACTTTCGGTAACTCACGATTGCCGGTGACCGTACTGGTCTCCAGGCGCACCGTGTCTTCTGCGCGCGCTTCGATCAGGGCGCCCAGCGCGAGCAGGAACAATATTGCGATTCTGCCTTTCATCGTTCTGCCACCCTGGATGTCACTGGCAGACCAAGCCTCATTTCCAGTTCTGTTACCCATCTGGCCACCTCCGGATCCGGGCCGCTGATTTCCAGATAGCGCTCGTAGTGGATCAGCGCCTGTTCGGGCTGACCCATGTACAGATCAAGCAACACGCCGAGATTGCGGTGCGCCAGTCCGTAGTCAGGACTCAGTTCCAGCGCCTCTATATAGGCTTCTTCCGCGGTCTGGAACTCGCCGGTACGGCGCGCCAGAATGCCAAGCTGGTTCCAGGCCACCGCATCCGCGGGATCGTGGGCCAGCACTTCTTCTACCAGCACCAGGGCTTCCGCGTTGCGCCCGCTGTCGGCGAACAAAATGGCGAGGTTCATCCTCGGTCCGTCGAGTTCCGGGTAATCACCGATCAGTGCTTGCAGCGAGATCTCAGCGCCGGCGACGTCGCCATCGCGGATCGCATCCAAGGCCTGCTGATAGCGTCGCTGAGCGTTGGCATCAGCCACCGACGGCGCTTCCGCTGCGGGACCCGGACCGCTACTGGCGCATCCCGACATCAGGCTCAGGGCCAGCAACAACGCCGCAAGAATCATGCGACTACCTTGTTCAATCGATGCGAATGACAAGTCGTTCTCCCATTTCTTGACGCGCGTAACGGCCAGGCACCAGCTGGGCCAATTCTTCGAAGCTGCGGATCACCCAGGTGTCGTAGATGCCCTCCTGAGTCCGGGCCGCATTTGACTCGTGGATCTCGATCGCCTGCTCCTCGAACGGGAACGCCTGCTCCTCGAGCAGTACCTCGTACTCCTCCAGCGCCAGTTCATCCAGGTCGCCGGGTCGTTCCGACTCCATCAGCGATGCGCCGAACTGGTGATAGATCTCGGCGATGCGATAGGTCGATTCAGTCACCACATCACTGATGCCGTACTCCGCCGCACGCGCGTAGCCAGCCAGCGCCGTTTCCATCATCGACTTCTTCAGCTTCAGCGACTGGTCCAATGGCGCGGTCAGCGCGATCGACTCAAACGCCATGCGGTCGGACTGAACGAGTTCAATGGTGGCCCTGGCGGCTAGGGTGCGGCTGAGTTCGGTGCGCGCCTCTCCCGAGTCCGCATCCGTCACCACCAGGGCCTCCAACCAAAAAATCGTGTTACTTGCGTCACCCTGCTGGCGATAAATCTCGACCAGGGTGTGACGTGCTTCCATCGCCTGGTCCAATGGCCAGGGGTAGGCATCGACGTATCGCTTCCATGTCGCGGTAGCGCCGTCCAGATCGCCCGCTTCCTGCATTAGCCCGGCGGCTTCCCAAAGCGCGGCGCGACGAACTTCGGGTTCCTGCGACTCAAGACCGGCGATGGCAACGAGTTCGTCCGCGGCCTGCCTCCGGTCACCGGACTCCATCAGCGCAGAAGCGAGGTTGATGGTTATCCGCTCCTGGAATTCATGTCCGGGATAACGGGCGCGGAAGGTCTGCATCGCGTCTACCGACCGCTGCCAGGCACCCGCCTGCATCAACAGCACTGCCGCATCGTAGTCAGCGATAGCCGCGGTTTCGCTTTCCGGCACGGCGGCGTAGACCCGCTGGTAATGCCCTACCGCGACATCGACCTCACCGTTCGCCGCGGCTGCCTGTGCCTGGCTGTAGATACTCGCCGCGAGGCGCTCGCGAACCTTGGGCAATTCCTCGTCATCGGCCGCGAGTAATCCCAAGGCCCCCACATAGGCGCTCTCACTGGTGACGAAATCCTGTTGATCAAAGCTGGCATGTCCGACCACCAGCCAGGCAGTGCGCTGATATTCCGGGGCAGCCGCCACCGGGGCCTCAACGATAATCCGCGCCTGCGCGATCGCACGATCCAGATCGCCGGCTTCGAACAAGGCGCTGGCCGCATCGGTTCGCACCGGCACCGCCTGTTCATGCGCAGGGAAGGCATCGGCGAACTGCAGCGAACTCTCTACCGCCAGCGATTCCCACTCGCCCGCAGGATCGAGCTTCGCCTGTTCACGCCACGCCAGCAGCGCTGCATAGCCGCTCTCAGAGGCATGCTCGTGATCACCATAACCGTAGGCGGCATGTTCGTAGGTTCTGGCCGCGTCTTCATAACGCTGCGCCTCGAACAGCACCTCGGCCAGCAGGAAGCGATGCTCAGCCGCTTCCTCATCATCCGGGAATGCGAGCAGCCATGCGTCATACCACTGCGCCGCCTCGTCGTAGTCGGCCGGCGCCCCACTGGCCAGCGCCTGCGCGTGATAGTGACGGGCAAGCTGATCCACGGTCTCACGCAGATAGGCCCAGTCGGCTGCCTGCAAGCTCGGATCCCGACCCTCCCAGTAGCCTCCGGCGATGCCAAAGCGCTCGACATACTCGCGCTTCGCGCCTAATACCTGGACGCTGAATTCGCCTGCCGCGAAGGCATCGACAACACGCGCCTGCATTGCGGGAGCAGTGTCGCTGTCAAGATGGGTGGCCACAAACGCTTCGAACGTGGCCGCGGCGTCCTGGTAGCGCTCCTGCTCCAGATACAGCTCACCCAAACGCTCATACACCAGGCTGTCGTAAGGAACCGGCGAGGCCTGGGCAGCTAGATATTCGCGAACCGAGTCAGGTCCGTCCAGATAGGAGAAACTGATCGATACCGCGCGCAGCGAATCATCGGACAGTTCCCGGACCGGACGCTCCATGTTCTGCATATCAGCCGCAGTCGGATGTTGCTGCAGATGCGGATCGAGCACCGCGAAGAACGAGTCCAGGCTCTCCTGGTGCATGCCTTGTTTGAACAGCGCCCAACCGTGTTTGTAATAGGCCTGTTCCGTAAACGGCCCGTCGCCCAGGGCGATGACTTCAGCATAGGCCTGCTGCGCGCCATACCAATCCTTGTTCGAGAACATCGATTCGCCGCGCCGGAATTGTGCTTCGGCGAGCAACGGTGCGTTTTCCGAGCCGGCACTGTCCGCGACCAGCTCGTCCAGCGCTGCCAGCCCGGCTTCGTTGTCACCGCCCAACTCGAGCGCGCGGGACAACTGATACCGGGCACGCACGGCCTCTTCGCTGTCCGGATTCTCCGCCAGGAAACTCCGGTACAAGGCGATAGCCTGGTCGAGCTCTGCACGCGCCAGCGGCGTCATGCCCTCGTCCAGCTGACGGGTCTCGGCTGCCTCCAGCGTCAGATCCGCGAGACGCCTCAGGGCCACCGCCCTGAGTTTCGGATCGGCTCCGGTCTCCAGTTCAAGATAGCTGGCGTAGTGTTGCCGGGCGCGGTCGCTGCTGATTGCCACCGGCGTGTCGCTGATCGACTCCTCACTCACCGAGCCGATGCTGCCGACGCTATCCGCAGGTTCATCGGGCGGCGACGAAAAAGGCCACAGACCCAACAGCGTGCTGGCAAGGATTGGCGTCAAGGCACTCACGGTGTCGCCTCCGCGAGAGCGGCGCGGTCGTAGCTGGCGGCCAGCGCGTAGCGGGCCTGTCCGAGATAAGCGGTGACCCGGCGCTGACGGGCGGTCAACTCAGCCACCGCCAGGCCCTCGAGCTGCTCCGCCTGGCGCCGGGTCGCTTCACCGACCCTGGCGCGCAAAGCATCCAGGCGCACGGTCGCCGTCTGGATACGCTGATTGAATTCTGAAAAACGCGTGGGCTCTTCGTCTTCCGCCGCGCGTACTCGTTGCAGCGAAATGCTGGCCTGTTCCAGCGCCCGCCCGCTGGCTTTCAGGTTCTTCTCGGCTGTGCGCATGCGGGTGCCGAACTCGGCCTCTACGTTCCACGCGAGCACGCCACTGAGGAACCTGGCCTGACGATACTCGGGACTGCCGGGCGCAGCATGCTGCATTACCCGTTCCAGGCGTGCGGCCATCTGTTTCTCGCGGTCGCTGGCCAGGCCCATGACGTCCTGTGCCTCGCGTATCGTTTTCAACTGTTCGCTGGCCTGCTGATCAGCCGCGCGCAACGCTGCCAGTCGTTGCTGATCGGCAGTCGCATTGATCAGTTGCCGGCGCGAAACAAAACGATCCCGGTGAGCCGTCAGCATGTCCTCAAAGGTCAGCAAGCTGTTCGACCATGCATCCAGTAATTGCGCCATGGCGTCGAGATCGCGCAGGCCCTGCAGCGCGTTACGGAACTGGTGCTCAGCCATCAGGCTGTACAGATATCGGGGCTCGTCCGCGGCGGGCAGTGGGGAGCCATCGGGTTCCAGACGCATCACGGCTGCGGTCAGCTGCCCGGAATGAATCCCGTCGATACCTTCCTGCAAGCGCTTGAGTTCAGTCTGGTAAAGCTCGACCGCGAGTTCGTAGTGACCCACGGCGCGACCTGGCGCACCCAGCTCGGCATAGGCGTATGGCAGAGCCAGCAGCGACTCCTGTACCGCCGCATCCAGCGGGTCGCGATCAGCCAGCTCGGTCCACGGCCCCAGTGCTGCCCGATAGTCGCCGCGGATGCTGTCCGCCCAGCCAGCGCCCAGCAAGGCGCGGGTGGCGTATGGGCTGTCCAGACGCACCCGATCCAGCGCGCTGCGTGCGCCCTCCGCATCGCCGTCGGCCAGGCGGGCGAATCCAAGCGCCAGGTTGGCGCGGTCACGCAGCACATCGAGCTCGCCAGATTCGATCTTGTCGTTGCCAACGCGCTGCAGATATTCGGTGCCCTCGGCAGCTTGTCCACTGCGTACCAGAGCGACACCAAGGTTGTACCAGCCATAGTTGCGCCATCCACCCGGCAGTTCATGCGCGGCCAGTAACGCCGCTGCCTCGGCCGGCCGGTCGAGCTGCAACAGGGCGCGCGCCTGCAGGTCATAGCGTTCGGCGACCAGACTCTTCGGCAATTTGTCGCCGATTCTCGCCAACGCATCCAGTGCGGGTCCCGGCAGCCCGGATTCATAGCGGACCCGTGCCAGGTAGTACCACGCCTGATCCCGGATTTTCGGCGGCGCATTGTTGGCCAGCAGTTCTTCGAATACCTGGCCAGCGTGCTGATGCATGCGGTAATCCAGATACAGCCCGCCCAGCACCAGCTCAGCCTCGTCCGCATGATGACTGAGTTCACCGCGTTGACGTGCCACCATCAGCCGGGTGATCGCCGGCACGCTTTCGCGCTGGAAGAAATAGAACAGGGTCTCGCCCCAGGCCAGATCCTGAGCCGTCTCCGGCGCCGCATGAGCACCAGGGACTGCCGCAGTCATCATCGCCAGAGCGGTGACAGCGGATCGCAGCAGGTTTTGAGACCAGTTAGCCATGGCTGATCCGGCTTACTCCCAAAGACGCACTGAGAACTCAGGCTGCAGACTGGCGCCGCTGTCTGTGATGCTGAGTTCGAGGAAACGGGCGCCCAGACCTTTGTCGAATTCGACGCTGGTGGCGCGCCGATAGTCGCGGCCATGAGGACCCACACCGGTGAACACCGCCACCAGCTCGTGATCGCCGGCTTTCAGGTTGCCCATGTATACGCGATGCACGCCACCGCGATACAGCGCCTGCACTTCACGGTCCGTATACAGATACTTGGCCACTTCCTTGTCATCGATGCTCAGTTGTACCGAGTCCAGACCAAAGAAGTTGCCGGTATCCATCGACAGATAGACCGCCACCTGGGTGTTGGCCGGGAACAGAAGTTCTTCCTCCAGCAGGAAGAGCTCGCGGTTCAGATCGAGCACCTCGTCTTTGATCTGCTCGATCTCGTCACCGAGGGCCGCATTTTCGGCCTCGACGCTCCAGGTTGGTGAAGCACTCACCAGACCCAGGATCAGGCCCATCACTGGCGCCAGCACACGCATGCCGTGCCTAGTAACGCGACGTGAAGTAAATCTGGAAGACATGGCTGTTGAAGTCATATTTTTCACCCGTACGGATGTCGGTAAAATCGTCGTAGCTGAACATCATGTAGTCATAACCCACCGTGAAGCTGGCGTTGTTCAGACCCAGCGGGAGTCGTTCCCGCTGTATGTTCCATGTCACCCTGGCCCCGAGGGTGTTGTAGTTGAAGGTGGACAATTCCTTGTCCCGGGCCATGTAGTTGTATTCGCGATCAAAGTTATCGCTGTAGAACGACGCAGCGTCCTGGGTGTAATAGCGATAGCTCAGATCGATCAACCACTCCTTGTCGACATAGTGGCTCGCGCCTATTTCAAAGGTGTTCGCCTGGATGCCCCAGGTATCGGTGAAATACTGGTAGCTGCCGTTGAGCGAAGTTTCGCGGTTCCAGGATTTGAGCAAACGCAGCTGCGCCGCCTGACTGGTGCGGGTCCGCGGATAGCGTTCCGGGATCTGCGCGCCGAGAATCCGCGCTGAACGGTAAGGATTGTTCAGATAGCCGTCCTCGAGGACGGCCTCATAGTTGAGCGTTGCGATCATGGTTGGCGTCAGGACCTGCGCCAGACCGAGCCCGTACCGGTCGCGATCGATCTTGTCGCGGAAATCGGTATCGACCCGCTCGACCACATCGTCGCCATGGGAATAACCCATCGAGATCGAGCTCATGCCGCCAAACACCTCCTGCGTAACCAGCAGGCTGTAGGTGTCCGAGGTGTAATCGTCTTCGTTGCTGTGGCTGTAGCCGACCGCCATCTCGCTGTCGCCATAAACCCAGTCGACACCGAGCGAATACTCGGTGCGTTCTTCGTCATACTCGCTGGCGCTGGTGACCACATCGATGGACGCGGAGGTGATCGTATCGACGTAATACTGGGCCGATGCGGACACGCCCTTGCCGATTGTCTTGCGTGCGAACAACGCCGGGCCAGTGACCTGGACGCCACCGCCGTCATAAGAATGATAGAGCGCCTCCACCCGATCGTCGGGCGGCGTCGCGGCACTGAGGGTCATTGCCACCAGACAGGCTGGTAGCAACAGGATCCTCGGCCAGTGGCGTCTCCTAATTACAACCACAGCCCCCTCCCTGATTCATCGAGGCGGTCTTGGCAGCCTGGCGAACGTCATATACGTGCTGGCGGTACTGGTCGATCAGCGGCACCCGCGACAGCGACATGATCGGATCTGCCAGCGCTTCACGCTCATATGGCAACACCCACGGCTGCACATTGCTGCAGCCGGCCATGCCGATCAGAACCAGACACAAGAGCAGGGAGCGCATGTTCAATCCTCCCTCAACAGCGCCCGCACCTGGTCCAGGTACTTGGATTCGTAGCCAGGCTTGTAGCCGTGATGGACGTAGCGCACACGGCCGTCGCGGTCGACCAGGACGGTGACCGGCATCGCGCGGACGTCGTACAACTTGCTGACCTCTTTGCTGACATCCAGCAACAGGGGAAACGACACACCAAGCTGTTCTGCCATCCGTCTGGCATCATCCGGTGCTGCGTCGACGTTGACGCCGAGCAAGGTGAAGCCGGCTGGCTCATAACGCTGATAGATGTCCTGCAAGGCAGGCATCTCCTGGCGGCACGGACCACACCAGGTGGCCCAAAAATTGATCATCACCACGCGGCCCTGATACTCGGACAAACGCAGGTTGGAGCCTTCGAGGGAGCCCAGGGTGAAGTCCGGTGCCGCTGTTCCAACCATATCGCGCGCAGCCGTTGCGTTGCCTGCCAGTCCGAGACATGCGAATAGCGCCGTGATCAGTGACAGTTTCGCTTTTACGATATTCATCAGAAGAACACTCCCAGCGTCAGCGTCATTTCAAAGTTGTTGGTCCACTTGTTTTCGCCGAGCAGGTCCGACTCGAATATTCGGTCACGCGCTTCCAGGCGTACCGAGAACCAGTCGCTGATCAAGGTGCGGACGCCGAAGCCGACGAGGAAGGTAACGTTGTCTTCGCCGACGAAGTTGGTATTGCCGGCGCCAAAGGTGATGTACATCGAACTGGCCCGGGCCCAGCCGCTGCCGATGAATACCTCGCCGGGCAGCAGGTTGTACCCTACCGACAGGCTGTAGGCGGTCAGATCTTCATCCTCACTGTCGAACAGGGGCGCACCGATCCGCCGGTAATTGCTGTCGCTGATCTTCGACCATGCGTACTCACCCTCGAGGAAGATGTCCTCGCTGACGTGGTAGCCGACACGAGCGCCGTAGATCATCTCGGTGCCGAAGTCCTCGACGTTCAGGGCCCCGACGAAGCCGCTGACTTCCCAGTCCTCGGTATCGATGCCAGGACGGATCACGTCGCGACGATCCAGTTCCGGTTCGATCACAGGTCCCGACGGCTTCTCGGCCACCGGCTCCTGGTCGGCCGGTGTGACATCTTTTCTGAATGACGAACAGCCGGTGCTTGACAGCACGGCAGTCGCGACAATGATGGGAAGCAGCTGTTTGATCTTCATCCTGTGACCCCTAGAAAAACACCGAGAACCCGATCGTGTACGCATCGAAGTCCTCGTTTGTGTCGTCGTCGATCATGACGACGTAGTGGCGGTAATCGGCCCTGAGGATGAAGCGCCGGGCCAGGTAGGCGCGCAAACCAAGTCCGGCATTGGCGGACCAGTCATCGGTCGTGTTGTCGTCCAGCAGCACGTCTTTGGGATCGTTCTTGAAACGCCCCATGCCGAGGGTAAAAAACGGCGTCAGGCGCCAGACCGTGAAGGGCTGAACCAACAGGTTGGCGTCGTACAGGGTTGAGCTGGAGAACGTGCCGGAGACCTCTGACAGGGCCAGCTCCGCCATAAAATATTCGTTGAAGCGGTAGCCGGCGCGAAACGAGAACACCTGGTCGCCGTCGAAGTCGCCGGTAGAGAATCCGGCCTCGAAATTACTTTCAAGGTAGTCTTCGAAGGCCGCGTCACGTGCCCCTCGAACCGGTGTTCCGGGCATCGCGCCCTGCTCGATAGCACGACGGTCCACCCAGCCCTCGACGCCGTCTTCCGTTCGCACCTTGAACCAGTCGGTGCGACGTTTTATCAGCGCAACTGAGTCGCCGCGCTCTACGGTATGGAAGACGGGATAGCCGCGACCCGGACCGCTGTGCAACTCAACATAGGCGGCCTCCACCTTGACCGTCTGCGGCGACTTCGCCGCTGAGGCAGGGGACACCATGCAGATCAGCAACAGCATCAGAGCAAACGACAGGGACGACTGCCGACACCGGGTCAGTGCTATGTGGCGCGCATGTGCCATGGGTTAGTACCCGCAGGCCCCTATATCTATCGGTGCACAAAAGCCGCAGCTGGTGCCCTCAGGATCATCCACCCGGACCGAAATCCATTGGCGGATAACGCCATAACAGGCGTCAGCTGTGGAAGGAAAGATGTCGCCGCCGGTATGCGTTCCGGACACCGAGAAGGCGCCCTGCAGTGGCTCCAGCAGCAACTTGCTCTGATCGGGATCGTTCAGATTGGCGAAGCCCTTGGCAGCGAAGAAGTTCGCCATCATCTCGGTTGAGTCGGGCTGGGCCCCGGGGAAGATCTTGAATGCTCCCCCGGAACCCGCACCCACATCATGACAACCGCTGGCCGAACACGTGGCCTGGCCAGTGCGCCCGTTAATCACTGCGTCGAACACAGGATTGACGCACTGCTGGAAATCCGCCACGCAAAGTGTCTCGCCGCTGGCTGCAACCGGCTCGAAACTTACATCGTCGTTACAGCCTGCAAGGCAGAAAACAACGGCGATAAGAATAACTTTGCGCATCTGAACCTGATCTCCTAGGTGCCGCAGTTTCCGGCAGCGATCCAGTTGAAGATCGCCTGATAGGAAGCCTCACCCGGCAACAGCACGGCACGGTCGTCGAGCGCCGGATCCTGGGGATCATCGGCCACAGCCGTGTCGTCGATACGCGGATGCATCGGCGTCGTGGTCTCGTCGCCACTCGGATACAGCAGCAAATAGCTGGCCGCCGGATCACAGACGTTGTTGACCATGGACAGGCTGACGTTGAAGTCACCTTCCGGGCTGCCGGTCAGCACAAAGCGATTCGGCGTGAATTCGGCATTGACCGGTTCACCCGGGATACCGAGGCCGCCGAAGGGCTGATGACAGCCCGCACACTGGTCCATCAGGATCGGCTGAACACTGCTCTCGAAGACCGACTCCGACAGGCCACGTACACCACCCCGGACCTCGTCCTGAGAGCGGTATCCGTCGTTGTTCGCGTCATCGAACGCGTCGTTATAGTACTGACCACCCAGGTCGATCCACTCGGCCACCACGCGCAACTCGGATGCATTGAGCATGGCCGAGTGATCCACGGTCGCAGGCACGACCAGGTCAGGCGCGGCACGCAACTCCTGCTCGAACAGCTTTTCGACCAGGAAACTGGTGCGCGAGCTGTTGCGGGAATTGCCGGTCATGACCATGCCGGGCTCACGCACGACTTCGATCTCGCCATCCTCATCCACCCGCAACTCGGGCAGTCCGGTGACGGGATCGATGACCGGGTCGCCGATCATGATCTCGTCATACGACACCACGCGGCCAGTACCTCCGACTGTGTCCCGAAGGTCGAGACCCATGCTGACCGGATCGTCAGCATCATTGTTGTTGTGGCAATCCACGCAAGTGTCGACACCACGATCCAGGACCCACAAGGGCTGGAGGTGATCTGGGTAATTGACGATGCCGTCGACCGGAGCCGGCACGCCGGCGGGCAGGCCGCTGTAATCCAGAACCAGGTCAGGCGATGGTGTGGCCTGGGCCGGATCGGTCCACAGATCGGTGAACACCGGGTCGGGCTTGATGTCCATTGCGCTCGGGTCGAGACGGGTAAGTGTTTCCGCCATCGACTCGCCAGACTCCGCGGTCAGCAGGGTATTCGGATGGAACCCGGCGATAGGCGCGGAATTGATCGCGCTGCCGCGACGCGGAGAATGGCAGCCGTTACAGGTACGCGTCTCACCGGGGCGTGCCTGAATCCAGTTGGTATGCGTCTGGAATGCGCGGCCGTTGGCGTCTACTACAGTAAGACCCAGCGGCGTGTCCGCCGGCACCTTGATGCGGAAGGAGCCATCCGCTTCCAGAGGCACATAACCGATGATCTGCTGCATCTCAAGATCAGTCTCACCGATAGCCTCACGCGACAGACCGCGCGGCGTCGGCACCGCCTCAGTGACGCGCACAAAGCGTCCCGGGCGTTCCGCGGCCGATGTAAGGGCCGGGTCCTTCAAGCGGGCCAGATCGGCGACCTGGCTGCGCGTGTCATCCGCCGGCGGCGATGTCATCGGCAACGTTTCACCGGGCGCCAGCATCGGCGGTCCCATCAGACCCTGGCCGTCGGTGTCGTAGACGCTCTTGACGTTCAGAATCGCCATGCCTTCGGCGGCCAGCGCCTGATCAAGCTGCTTATCCGCTACCGCGTTGGGCACCGGACGGGCGGCAACCGCGATCGGGTCGACATAGGCGAATCCTTCCTGGGGCAGCGCGACCGGACGCAAGGACTGCGTGTCCAGGTTAAGCATGTAGACGCCATACAGCGGGTCACCCTCGACTTCCATTACTTCGCCGGTCAGCGGATTGGTTTCATCTTCAGGCCGGAACGGCGACCAGCTCACGAGCGCCCGGTTGGTACCATCCCACAGCGGATAAGGCGTGGTGTAGCGTCCAAACTCGGAGATGCCACGGCCGAAATCGATGTCGAACAGTGTGACCTGTTGCTGACCCACCGACCCGGGCGCGGCATTCGGACCGGGATCGCCGGCTTCCGAGAAGTTGCGGATATCGATTGCCATCAGAGCGCCACCCTCACGGGTCCTTGACAGCGGCATCAGCGAACTCATGACCCGGCCGTCCGGCATCTCTCGCGGATGCAGGAAGCTGTTGCCGGGGCTGAACGCGCCGTACTGGACGAAGATATTGGTGCCGTCCGGGTTGGTGAAAAATATCGGGAAGTGATTGCGATTGCCGACATGGTCCCAGCGGGCGAACATGATTTCGCCGGTCGAAAGCACCGTCGGGTTGCGATCATGACTCTGGTTGAAAGAGATCTGTTTGATCTCGGTGCCGTCAGAGTTCATCACGTGCAGCAGAATCGCGCGCTCACGCTCGTACTCGTCCAGATGCGCGTAGGGCTCTATACCCTTCTGCTCGAGCACCTGACGCGACTTCTCCTGCCGGTTAGAGGAAAACACGATGCGTCCATCCGGGAGATAGGCGGGATCGACATCATCGCCAGCATTGGCCACTCCGTCGTCGGCCACCAGGCGCGTCAGGCTGCCGGTCTCCATCTCGTACTCCCAGATGTTCCAGCTGCCATCGTTCGGGCCACGCATTGAAAACAGAATGCGGGTGCCGTCGTATGACACCTCAGGATCCGAGACATCGCCCTGGCCCTGGGTATAGGCACCGGTGATGTTCAGCTCCTGAGCGCTGGGCGAAGAGAGATCCAGCATCAACAGGTCGCCACCCGGCCGGAAAATCGCCCCGTCGGTGGGGTTGCCTACCGCGGATACGTCGCGCTTGGCAAAGACAACCGGAAAGTCGCCTTCAACAACCACCGCGTCGGCAGCAGTCTGGCCATCGCTACTGCCACAGCCGCTCAGGCTGAGCAAGATGCCCAGGGTCAGCGCTATTGAGGCGCAAGAAGTCCGATAGTGATCCATTGTTCGATCCCTCTGTCGTTTCCAGACGACGCAAATGCGCCGACAAATGTCGACTGGGCAACGCTCGGGCCGTCGGGGCCAGGGATCTTTGCTTGGAGGGAGGGAGTCGGCGGGTCGGGCTCTCGATTCAGGCGCGCTGAATGCGCGCTGCGTCGTTTTGCCTTGTACCGGCAACCCCGCTGTCCTAGGAAAATCCCGTAGACCGGTGGCTTTGCGTCCCCGCCTTTCGGCAGGTTTGCCTTTGTCAGTAGCTTTCAGGCTGGCACGACCCCGCGTCCGATGTCAACGCTGGGGTGCAGCAGCTTGCTGCGACTGGCCCTTAGTAGACAATGAGCCTTGACATAATTCCGAGACATCACTCACAGTTTGCGCAGATGGGGTCTTTCGGGTTCCTATTCAGCGCCGGATCGATTCCAGGTTCAGCCGCGGCAGACGCGAACGCTACCGTCGCGGTCGCCGGTCGCGGGACAGCGTTCCATAAATATCTGCTGCCACGGCTCGATCGCAGGCGCACGGAGCTGGAATGCGGCGGCGTCGGAGCTGGCGATCATCACGCTGCGCGCCGGATCCGTGCGCTGATAGATACGCACCCGCATCAGCATCCCTGAATGGGCATCGTGATACGGATCAAGTCGCATCCGGCAACGTAACGTGACGTGACCACTGGCCCGCTCCAGGGATCGCCTTGACTCGCCGCCACACGCATGCAGAAACAAAAAGCCCTGGTCCGGTGACGCCACCTCGATAGCGGCGAAGTAGTCCCCGTCGGTGAGGCGATCACCGGCCTGGATCAGGTAACGCATCTCTATTTTGAGCTCGCTGCCTGGATAGAGGATGCCGTTCTCCAAAGGCGTGAACCTGACTTGCTCGATACGTGCGGCGGAGATAAGTGGATTTCCGACTTGCGGGTCCGCGCAGGCGTTGAGCACCAACAGCACAACACATGCCGCTGCGATTGACCGAATCGCAGCGCAGCATGCGGACCCCGGTTTGTCTGCTGACGCCATCACGAATATCCCCGGTGAACAACAACAGGCGGCCCGGGGCGCATGAACACGCGCGCAGGCAACGCCCGACTCAGGAGACTCATCGGCGCGAGGGTGGAAATACTTGAATCAGCTTGACCGCCGGGACGCCCAAACCAGCATCTTTGGCGCGCGCGTTTTGCTATGCTCTGGCAAATTCTGCTGCGGTGATCAAGATGGATCTTAAGCGCGGCTTCCGCGTCGGTCGGTGGGAAGTGCAACCCTTCCGCAACAGCATCCAGAACGGTGACCAGAACCAACGCGTCGAACCCAAGGTCATGGGTGTACTGGTGGCTCTGGCCCGAGGCGCAGGCGATGTCGTCAGCCGAAACCAGCTGATCGAGGAAATCTGGCAGGGGCGAATGGTCAGCGACGAGGTCTTGTCGCGCTGCGTATCCCTGTTACGCAGCGCGCTCGATGATGATCCTCGCGAACCGAAGTACGTGCAGACCATCCCGCGGGTCGGGTACCGCCTTGTTTGCCCGGTTGAACCTCTTGAACCCGCCGTGGACGAGACTACTTCCGAGACTGCTTGCGATACGGCGCCGAACGCGGAGTCACCCCCGCCCGGACCCGGAGCGGTCACCGCGGCCAGCACGATACCCATCGGGCCTGCCGCAGCTGTCGCCGCGGCTCCGGTCGTTCCGGAGGTTCCGGAGGTTCCGGAGCACCCGCAGAATGCGCAAGCCACTGCAGGCCGGCAGTCTCTGTTTCAGGAACTGCGCCGGCGAAATGTATTCCGGGTCGCGGTCAGCTACGCAATCGTCGGCTGGCTATTGATCGAAGCGAGCTCGGTGATGCTCGATGTGGGTGCACCAGCCTGGGTGCCCCGCGCCATCTCGGTGCTGGTCGTGCTGGGTTGGCCGGTGGCTATTGTCTTGTCCTGGATCTATGAAATGACCCCGGGCGGGCTGCGCCGCGAACGCGATATCGAGGATCGGGACTCCATCGTTCACGTCACCGGCCGCAAGCTTGACTACGTCATCATGCTGGCACTGGCGATAGGATTCGCCTATCTCATCGGTCTGAGGCTGGCGCGCGGCCCGCAAGAGATCGACCCGCAAGGTATGGTCGCTGAAGCCCGCACGCTGGCGGTGTTGCCATTTCGCAATCTGAGCGCAGATCCCGAGAACGAATATTTCAGCGACGGCCTTACTGAGGATCTGATCAACACGATGGCCAGCGTTCAGGGCATCCGTGTCATCGCCAGCACATCCGCGTTTTCATTCAAGAATACCGATGTCGACGTCAGGGAGATCGGGCGCAAACTCGGCGCTGGCACGATTCTCGCGGGCAGCGTGCGTAAGGAGGGTATGCGCATTCGCATCACGGCTCAGTTGGTGGACGCGACCGACGGTCTGCAATTGTGGTCCGAGAGCTATGACGGTCGCCTCGAAGACGTGTTCGAGGTTCAGGACACGATCGCGTCGGCCATCGTCTCCGAGCTGCAGCCGGCGCTGACCGGACAGGTGATCGGCGCCGACCTCGTGACCCGCAACCCAACCGAGAACCTGGAAGCCTACGAGCTTTATCTGCGCGGCCGCTACCATCTGCGCCGGCGGGATGAAGAGCCGATAAAACGCAGTATTCGACTGTTCCGCGATGCTATCAGGCTTGACCCGGGCTTCGGTGCAGCTTACGTGGAGCTGTCCACGGCCTACGCCCTGTTGCCCTATTACTCTTATGAACTCGAGGATGAGATGTTTGCCAGGGCCCGGGAAACTATCGCGGATGGCAGCGAGCAAGACCCGCGGGTATCCATGGCGGCGCGCGGTCTGATCGCGTTTATGCATTTTCGCAGCTGGGAGTGGAATGAGGCGCAGGAGAACTTTCGCGTTGCGCTCAGCAACAACCCGGGCGATGCCAATCTGCATCAATGGCATTCCCAGTTTCTCGCCGCGGTGGCAAAAGTCGAGGCGTCTCTGGACGCCGCGCTGCGCGCCAAGGAACTGGATGCGCTGTCGCCGGTGGTTAACGACCGTCTCGCTGTCGCCTACCTGTGGAACGACATGGACGAACTTGCCAATCGTCAGTTCCAGCTGGCCAGCGAACTGGGGCTGGCGCCCAGCGCCAATCCGGAAGCCAACCTGGTGTTGTTGCTCAGGATCGGTGACTACGATGCTGCCCGTTCCATCATGAGCGTCATGCAGCGCATGCTGGGCCGATCTACCGAGTGGATGGACATCTTTATCGCCGCGCTCAAGGATCCTGCCCTGCGGCCGGAAGCGGTGCTGGCGATCCAGCAGGCAGCTGACGCGAGGGAGATTTCTCCGCGCTATCTCTATGGATTGTGGCTGTATCTGGGTGAGACAGATCGAGCCCTGGAGGTCGCCTTCCAGTTGCTCAATGATCCGCCTGGTTTCGCGGTCGAGTTTTTGTTCGCGCGGGAGAATCAAAGTATGCGCAGGCAAGCCCGATTCGGCGAGCTGATCGCGGCGATCGGTTTGGACCGTTACTGGGACGCACATGGCTGGCCGGCATTCTGCCGCCGCCAGGCAGCGTCAATCCAATGCCAGTAAGCAACCCGGAGCCCGATTTGGGTCGTGGAATAGCCGCCATACTCGTCGGGCTGATGATCTGCCTGCCCCCCGGATCGCTGGCACAAACGGATGTCGAGAGTCCGGACCTGGTCGTCCAGCAGATGACCTTTGATATCCTGCGAGCGCTCGGAAAAGGTGACCGACCGGGACCGCCGCCGGAGGAAAATTCTGCTGAACTCTACGCCGTCGTGGATCAGGTGCTGGCGCCCCGCTTCGACTTCGACTATGCGTCGAAACTGGTATTGGGCCGTTTCTGGAAAACAGCCACCCCGGCTGAACGCGAGGACTTCGTCGAATCTTTTTACGACTACCTGGTCAGAGTCTATTCGCACGCGTTGTTGTCCGCGACCAAAGACACGCTGGAAGTCCTCTCTTACAGTTACGGGCTCGACGAAGACAAAGCCGTAGTCAAAACGCTGATGCGGCTCCCCGACGGCACCGAAGTCGCTGTCGACTATCGTATGCGACTGACCGACAACACCTGGAAGGTGTGGGATGTCGTTGCCAACGGCGTGTCATACGTAAAGATCTACCGCGCAGACTTCGGCGCTATTAGCGGTACTGGCGGCGTCAGCGCGCTCAACGAGTGGTTGCAAAGTCAGCAGAGCAAGCGATAGCGCGCCCCGCGCCGGGCTGACAAGCCCGGTTCGGAAATGCTTTGCTCAGCCCGCAGTCCGCTCGCGCATGTAGGCAGCGTAGTCGATCATATCGGCATCGTAGGGCGCGGACATGTGCGGCGAGTCGATCAGGAAATCGGCGCTGGCCGCGTTACAGGCCACCGGGATATTCCACACAGTGGCCAGGCGCAACAGCGCCTTTACATCCGGATCGTGCGGCACTGACTGCAGCGGATCCCAGAAGAAGATCATGACATCGACCCGGGCCTCGGCAATGCGCGCGCCCAATTGCTGGTCGCCTCCCATTGGCCCGCTCATCAGGCCCTCCACCCGAAGACCGGTGCGCTCGGCAATCAGCGCGGCGGTCGTACCGGTACCGAGCAACTGGTGCTCGCAGAGAATATCGCGCCGCCGCCGGACCCACTCCACCAGCCTCGATTTCATATGGTCATGAGCCACCAGCGCGACACGTTTTCGCCGCGCCAGGGTACGCGTAGTCTGTTCCGACATAGATGCCCCCTCGTCGGCGATAGGTCGTCTGATTATTCGACCATCGGGCCCGGCGTCTGCTCGGTTTCCTGCTCGTAATATTCTCTGATCTCAGTGGCGAACACCGTGCTCGGCTGGAACCCGATGATAAATGTGCCGGTAATCCGGTCACCACGCTGTACCCCGATCAGGAACGCCGGCGTACCGCTGATCCGGGCCTGGCGTGCCGCAGCAAGGTCTTCATCTATCTGCGCCTGGATCGCGGGATCCTGCATGCAGGCGTCGTAGGCGGCGAGATCCAGACCAAGCTCGGCAGCGAATCCGCGCAGTTGCTGATCCGAGAATCGCCCCTGGTTCGCAAACAGCGTCTCGTGCATGTCAAAGAACCGCTGCTGCCGGTCTGCGCATGCCGCCGCAGCGGCAGCCGGACGCGCGCGCGGGTGCCGGGACAAAGGAAAGTCACGGAACTCCAGGCGGGCCTTGCCGGTATCAATAAATTCGCGCTTGATCTCGGGCAGGCGCTCAGTAAAAAAGGCCTTGCAAAAAGTGCACTCATAGTCGCTGAACTCTACGATCACTACGGGCGCGTCCGCCTCACCGAGGACGGGTCGATCCGCCACCATCAAGGCATCCGCATTGGCGACGCCTGGTGCGGCCGGACCGGCGATGACGCCGGCAATCAGCACGGAATAAAGGAACGCGGAACGGATTTTGCTTGATAGCATAGTCTGACTCATCATTTTCCTGGTGGGGGGATATTCTTATCGTGGGCGTACTGGCTATGATTCTCTGGCAGAGCGTCCGGTTCCGCGGACCCTCGGATATGCATTTGCTCGGGTTCTATTTGTAATGCTGATGATGACACTGCATACCGGCGGAGAGTTCAATGATCCGGGTCAATGACTCTGACCCTTTTTCCGTTGTGTTGCATCTGGTGCGTTGAGTGATCTGGCCAACTGAATGATCTGGCGCCGGAGCGACAACATCAGCATAGCAGCGCGGGCGTGTTCGCGCGGCCGTTAAGGAAATTATCGTTTGGCTGTTCTGACCATCCTGTTTTTCCTGACCGCGCTGATCTATGCATCGATCGGCTTCGGCGGCGGATCGACCTACAACGCCTTGCTAGCGATCAGCGGCACCGACTTTCGTGTGCTCCCCGCCATCGCGCTATGCTGCAATCTGATTGTGGCCGGCGGTGGCCTTTGGCATCTGTCGAGGGCGGGTCACCTGCAGTTGCGCATCGTGCTGCCGTTCGCGCTGGCTTCGATCCCGATGGCCTGGGTCGGCGGCCGCCTAATGCTGTCAAACGAGCTGTTCCTGCTCCTGCTCGGGTCAACGCTATTGCTCAGCGGTATCAGGATGATATTCGGCAGCCTCCCGGCCACAACCACCGCGGTTCATCCATCCGCGGCAAAACTCTGGCTTGTCGGCCTGCCGACAGGCGGCCTACTCGGCATTCTGGCCGGCACGGTCGGCATCGGCGGCGGCGTGTTTCTGGCGCCTTTGCTGCACCATTTTCGCTGGGGCAGCGCACGCAACATCGCCGCTGCGGCCAGCTTGTTTATTCTGCTGAATTCAGCTGCCGGCCTGGCCGGGCAAATATCAAAATTGCTGGCGTCAGGGGATTTGAGCCTGTTGTCAGCTTACATCTGGCTGATACCGGCTGTGCTGATCGGCGGCCAACTGGGTAGCCGGCTCGGCGCCTATCATCTGCCCGACAGCATGGTGCGACGCCTGACGGCAGTGTTGATACTATATGTGGCTCTGCGTCTTCTCCTGCGCTGGCATTCCCTTTAAGGCTCCAACCGAGGCTATTTTGAGCGCAACAAGAAACACCAGCTCCGCGATGCTGGACATTGTCGAGGCTGAGGCCCTGATCCGGGAGCACGTGAGCCCGCTCGACCCGGTTCGCTGCGCGCTAAGTGCCGCAGGCGGGGCGGTTTTGCGGGAGGAGATAAGCGCGGACCGGGATCAGCCACCGATGGATCGGGTCATGATGGACGGGATTGCGGTCCGTCACCGCAGCTGGCTTGAGGGCCAGCGTGCATTTGCTGTTGCCGGTGTCCAGGCAGCGGGGCACGCACCCTCATCACTGGACGACCCGCTAAGCTGTATCGAGGTCATGACCGGATCCTGCCTGCCGAAGGGTAGCGATTGCGTCATCCCGGTAGAACGCATCCGGCGACAGCAGGACCGGGCGCTGTTGGAAGATGGATACCAGCCCGAGGCTGGCCAGTTCATCCATCCCCGGGGCTCAGACTATTCGGCTGGCGACACCCTGCTCCGGATCGGCACGCTGCTTCGATCGCCGGAGATCTCAGTACTGGCCGCAAACGGCAGAGACACGGTGCTTGTGTCCCGGCGACCGCGCGTTTCAGTGATCAGCACGGGCGATGAACTGGTCCCGCCCGGTCAGCCTTTGGCAAGCCATCAGATCCACAGCTCAAACGACAGCGCGATGGCGGCCGCGCTGGATCACCTGGCCGAAAGGCCAGTGCGGACGATCAATGTCCCGGACGACCCCGCGCGTCTTGTCCATGATATCGCTCGGGAGCTGAAGTGCTCAGACGTGCTTGTTCTTAGTGGTGGCGTATCCATGGGAAAGTTCGACTTCCTGCCGCGGGTATTCAGGGAAATCGGGGTAACGGAGATTTTTCACAAGATTCGTCAGCGTCCGGGCAAGCCCATGTGGTTTGGCCTCGGACCTGACGGCCAGCCGGTTTTCGCCCTGCCCGGCAATCCGGTATCGGCACTGACCTGTCTGCACCGCTACGTGCTGCCCGCGATCAGAAACGCCATGGCGATGCGACAGCCACCGCCGCGGCGAGCCGCCCTGGCCAGCAGCTTTGAATTCGCGCCGGATCTGGCCTGTTTCTTACCGGTCAGGATCAGGTACGATAGTAAGGGCACGGTCTCCGCCGAGCCGCGGCCGACCAACACCTCGGGGGATTTTTCGGGCTTGACCGAAACCGACGGATTTCTGGAACTGATCCGTACGCGACAACACTTCCCTGCTGGGTGGACAGCTGAATTTTATCCATGGCTTTGACCGATTTCTGGAACATCAAAACAAATAGATGCTGACACGTACGCACACGCCACTGGAAACACAGACCGTCGTTGATCGACTGGGACGACAGCTGCACGATCTCCGTATCTCGGTTATCGATCGATGCAATTTCCGTTGTCCCTATTGCATGCCCGAGGAAGACTACCCGGAGCATCATCAATTCTTCCGACCGGAAGAGCGTCTGAGTTTTGATGAGATTATCCGCCTCACCCGTCTGTTTGCCGATCTCGGAGTCAAGAAGGTCCGCATCACCGGCGGCGAGCCACTGCTGCGAAAGAAACTGGACGGCCTGGTCAGCGAGCTCGTCAAGATCGAGTCACTGGAAGACGTCGCGCTGACCACGAATGGTGTCCTTCTCGCCTCGCAGGCTGCGGCGCTAAAGGCTGCAGGACTGAAGCGGGTCACCGTCAGTCTGGACAGTCTGGACGAGGAACTGTTCTCCCGCATGAGCGGCGGCAGAGGCAGAGTCGACCGTGTGCTTGAGGGCATCGCCGCGGCCATAGATGCCGGTTTGACGCCGGTCAAGATAAATGTGGTTGTGCAAAAAGGCCTCAACGACAGCACGATCCTCGAACTGCTGGAGCACTTCCGCGGAACCGGCGTAATCGTGCGCATGATTGAGTACATGGATGTAGGCAATCGCAACCACTGGCAGGCAGAACAGGTAGTTCCTTCACGTGAGCTCCTCGCCGCCATCAGTCAGCGTTGGGCGGTGCGTGCCGTCGATCAGAATTATCCCGGAGAGGTGGCGGAACGCTATTTATATGAAGATGGTCAGGGAGAGATCGGCTTCATCTCCTCGGTCACCGAACCGTTTTGCCGTGGCTGCACCCGCGCCCGGCTGTCTACCAATGGCGAACTCTATACCTGTCTGTTTGCCGGCAAGGGGACCGACCTGCTCGGCCCGTTGCGCGCCGGCGCGGACGATGAAGAATTGCTGCAGTTGATCAAGGGCGTGTGGCTGGCACGAAGCGACCGCTATAGCGAAGAACGAGAACCTGGCAAAGCGGAAACCAAAGTGCTGCACAAGGTCGAAATGTATCAGGTAGGCGGCTGATGGTTTCCCATGTCGGTGACGACAATCGACCGCGAATGGTGGATGTCAGCGACAAGAGCACCACGGCACGAACCGCGCACGCCCGCTCCAGCGTTCGCTTCCCGGCCGGAGGCCATGCCCGATGACCCGGGCGGCGAGATCCAGACCAAGAAAGGGCCCGTGTTTCACACCGCGATTGTGGCCGGTGTCATGGCTGCGAAAAAGACGCATGAGCTGATCCCCTTCTGCCATCCGCTGGCAATCGAAGACTGCAAGATCGAGATCCGGCTGGGTGAGGACGGTGTGGCCCGCATTGATTGCCGGGTCAAGGTGACGCACAAGACCGGGGTCGAGATGGAGGCGCTTACCGGCGCCAGCGTGGCGGCACTGACGATCTACGACATGTGCAAATCACTGTCGCACGATATCGTGATTGGCGAGACTTATCTGGTCGAGAAACGCGGTGGAAAGAGCGACTATCTGCACCACCAGGGCAGCTGAGTATTGCGCCGAAGACCAATCTGAATGATGAAACCTGAATGATGAACCCTGCTGAATAATGAACAACATCAAGGTCCGATACTTCGCGATATTCCGCGAACTGGCAGGCTGCGATCAGGAAGTTATCGCAACCGAGGCAGCTACCGTGGCTGAATTGTTCAAGGTCGTCGCCGAACGACACGGCCTGCCGCAGCTGCGAGATGCGAAGGTTGCGGTTAACGACGAAATGCGTGGTTTTGATACCGTGCTTGAGGATGGGGATTCCGTGCTGTTTTTTCCGCCGGTATCGGGTGGCTGATGTTCTCTATTTCTCATCAGCCGCTGGACCTCGATGCACTGAAAGCGGTGTTGCCTGATCCCGGGGCGGGCGCCTGTGTGACGTTCGAAGGCTGGATACGGGATTTGAACGACGACAAGAGTGTCACCGCTCTCGACTATGAAGTCTATGAGGAACTCGCACTAAGCGAGGGCGATCAGGTCATCGCGGAGGCCAGCAAGAAATTCCCGATCATGGCCGCACGCTGCGCCCACAGAGCAGGACACCTTGAGATCGGAGAGTGTGCCGTCTGGGTGGGGGTCAGTTCCGCGCACCGCGATGCCGCCTTTCTCGCCTGCCGCTACATCATCGACGAGATAAAGAAGAGATTGCCGATCTGGAAAAAGGAATTCTTCCCGGACGGTAATACCGGCTGGGTAAACTGCGAGTACCCGGACGGAAATGGCAATCCACCATCCACGCCACCGCCGAAGAGGCAGAAACCCTGATCTGGATACGCTGTTGGGGGTCTGAGAGTTGCTCAAAAAAACCCCGCCGAAGCGGGGTTTTCCAGATCAGTTAGATCGCGTCATCGGCGTGCGCCGGCGTCTGCGGGCTCGCCGCTGCAGCCGGGCCTGACGATCGCGATCTGCTGCGTCGTTCCAGGATTCACGCTTTTCCATAATTCACCTCGAATACAACATCGTTGCGCACCAAATTTGTGGTTAGGCTAGCAGCGCGGCCACGGTCTCGCAGTGACTTAAATCACATATTTCTAATGTCTCTCTGAACGCGTCAGCGGGACGTCGAAAGCAGCGCCTGATCTGGTCCTTCAGACGAGCTTTGAGCCTGCCCGGTGCGCAGCGAACAATCGACTACCGAGCGCGCAGTCGGAGCAACCTGTTCGGGCGGCAGCCTGCCGGCTTAGACGAATGGCCAATTGGAGCCAGGTCGATGATCACCGATGATGGTGGTTCATACATGCTCAGATGCTACGAATGACGGAGGTTGATATGACAGGAAGAGTCGCGTTGGTGACAGGCGGGACCAGGGGCATCGGCGCCGGCATTTCGCGGGAATTGAAGGATGCGGGCTATCAGGTTGCGGCTAATTTCGCCGGGAATGTAGAGCGAGCCAAAGAGTTCGAAGCAGAGACCGGCATTCCCGTGTTCAAATTCGACGCCGGCGATTTCGACGCGGTTCAACGCGGAGTCGCTGAGGTTGTTGAACGCGTTGGCCCGATCGAGGTGCTGGTCAACAATGCGGGCATTACCCGTGATTCAACGCTGCATAAAATGAACTTCGAGCAGTGGGACGATGTGATCCGCACCAATCTCACCTCCTGTTTCAATCTCTGTCGCACGGTTATCGAAAGCATGCGCGAGCGAAAATTCGGTCGCATCGTCAATGTGGGCTCGGTCAATGGTCAGGCCGGACAATACGGTCAGGTCAACTACGCCGCATCGAAATCGGGCATGCACGGTTTCACCAAGGCACTGGCCCAGGAAAGCGCGGCGTTTGGCATAACCGTTAACGCAGTCGCCCCCGGCTATGTGAATACGGAGATGGTCCAGGCTGTTCCGGAGAAGGTGCTGGAAAAGATCATCCAGCGTATCCCGATGGGCCGCCTCGGCGAGCCGCATGACATCGTGCGCGCGATCTTCTACCTGGTCAGCGATGAGGCCGACTTCATCACCGGCTCCACCGTCTCGGTCAACGGCGGTCAGCACATGTACTGACCGCGGCCGCCTGAATCGCGGTGAATCGCAGTGAATCGCGGTGACTTCAGATCCGGTCGGACGCTAGTCCGGCCGGATCGTTTGTTTCACGTAGGAACCAGGCGCCGGCTCGAGTGACGGGTAGTCCGCACTGCCTGGCTTCCTGGCCGCCACCTTGCCGCCCGAATAACGACGCAGCCAGCGGATCCAGTCCGGCCACCAGGAACCTGCATGTTCCTCATTGGCCAGCAACCATTCCTCAGCATCAGCCGGCGTCTCGTTACCGGCGCGATAACCGTATTTCTTTTTCGAGGGCGGGTTGATCACGCCGGCAATGTGACCCGAGTTCCCGAGCACGAAGCGGATCGGACCGGCAAACAACTGAGTCGCTTCGTAGGTGGTCTTCCAGGGTGCGATATGGTCGTCCCGGGTCGAAAGAATATACGAAGGGGTCTCGATCCGGGTCACATCGATCGGCTCACCCGCCAATTCGATGCCACCTGGTTCACGCAGGCGATTCTCCATGTACATATTGCGCATAAAAAACGAGTGCGCGGTCAGCGGCATGTTGGTGGCGTCTTCGTTCCAGAACAACAGGTCGAAGGGCATGCGCTCCTTGCCCAGCAAATAGTGATTGATGATGAACGACCAGATCAGATCCGGCGCTCTCAGCATGCGGAATCCCCAGGCCACATTGTCGCCAGGGATAAACCCTTTGCCGCGCCCGACTCGCTCCAGCCGCTTGACCTGCGCCTCATCCACGAACACCTTCACTTCACCGACGTCGGAATAGTCGATCAGGGTCGTAAGATAGGTACCGCTGCGAATCGGATTGCGTCCCTTCGCGTCCAGCCAGGCCAGGGTGCAAGCGAGCAGGATACCGCCCAGGCAGTAACCCATCGCATTGACCTCGCTCTCGCCGGTGATCTCCTCGATCACTTCCAGTGCCTGCAGCGGGCCCTCAAGCATATAGTCGTCAAAGCTCTTGTCCGGGGTCGACTCGTCCGGGTTGCGCCAGGAGATCAGGAACACGGTCTGCCCCTGGTCCACCAGATATTTCACCACTGAATTCTGTGGCTGCATATCCAGCACGTAGTACTTGTTCAGCCACGGCGGAATCACCAGCAATGGGCGCCGGGACACCTGTTTTGTTGTCGGCGTGTACTGGATCAACTGGATCAGATCATTTTCGTACACTACCTCGCCTGGCGTGATGGCAAGATCCCGGCCGACTTCAAAAGCCCCGAGATCGGACATGCTGATATTGAGCTTGCCCCTTTTCAGATCCAGGTCTTCCCACAGATTCATCAAGCCGGAGACCAGATTCCTTCCCTGGGTGGATGCTGTGGCTTGCAGCACTTCGGGGTTGGTCAGGACGAAGTTGCTCGGGGCGATCGCGTCGAGAAATTGTGCGGTAAAGAACCGGACCTTGCGCCGGTCCGCCTCGCTCAATCCCTTGGTGTCCTCGACCATCTGCAGCACCGTACGGGAATACGACATGTACAGGCGCCGCAAGGTGTCCAGCGCGATATTCTTCTCCCACGCTTCGGATTTGAAGCGCCGGTCGCCGTTCAGTTTCTCCGGCGCGGTCTCGACACCGGCGAATCTCAACGCGGCATCCCTGGAAATGGACAGCCAGTCCAGTGCCAGGCTGGTGCCCCCGCGCACCGATGTCGAAGGATTGACCAGTAGACGGCCGAGCCAGTGCGCGTAGGCCTTGCCCAGGTCCTTGGTCATTCCGGCCATCAGCCGGGTCATCTCGTATTGGGTCCGGATGTTTTCCAGCTTGAGTGATTCCAGCACGATGTCCTCTCTTTACAGACGCTCGAAAATTGCCGCGATGCCCTGCCCTCCGCCTATGCACATGGTAACCAGGGCGTAGCGTCCGCCTGTGCGGTGCAGTTCGTGGATCGCTTTTACGGTGATAACGCAACCGGTGGCTCCGATGGGATGTCCCAGGGAGATACCGCTGCCATTTGGATTGGTCTTTTCCGGAGGTAAACCAAGATCCCGGGACACGGCCAGAGCCTGAGCGGCAAACGCTTCATTGACTTCGAAAACGTCGATGTCGTCCACGCTCAGACCTGTGGTCTCGAGCAAGCGCCGGGTTGCCGGCACCGGACCGATGCCCATGTACTTCGGCTCGACGCCGGCAAATGCGTAACCGACCAGGCGCGCAAGCGGCTTCAGCTTGCGCTGCTCGGCCAGCTTCCGGTCCATCATCACGATCGACGATGCGGCATCGTTAATGCCAGATGCATTGCCAGCGGTGACGCTGCCGTCTTTCTTGAAGACTGGCCGCATCTTGGCCAGGCTTTCGATAGTGGCCTGCCCGCGCACATGTTCATCGGTGTCGAAATTCACGGTGTCCCGTTTGACCCGAATCTCCACCGGGACGATCTGGTCCTTGAAATAACCGGCAGCGATTGCCGCGGCGGCGCGCTGCTGGCTCTGGACTGCCAGCGCATCCTGATCTTCGCGGCTGATGCCCCACTTCTCGGCAACATTCTCGGCGGTGATTCCCATGTGGCAATCATCAAACGGGTCGGTCAGTGCGCCGACCATCGCATCAATCACCTGGGCATCGCCCATGCGCTGGCCAAAACGAAGCGTGGGTAACCAGTACTGGCCGCGGCTCATGCACTCGGCGCCACCGGCAACCGTACAATCGGCATCGCCAAGCTTGATCAGCTGGGCCGCAGAGACAATGGCCTGCAGACCGCTGCCGCACAGACGATTAACAGTAACCGCCGGCGTTTCCACCGGCAGGCCGCCGTTTACCGCCGCGACTCTGGACAGATACATGTCCTTTGGTTCTGTGTGTACGACGTTGCCAAATGCAACGTGGCCGACATCGGTCGGCTCGATACCAGCACGCTCAACGGCGCCGCGGACACAGGTCGCGGCGAGTTCGGTTGGCGGCGTCCCGGCCAGACTGCCACCGTAGGTACCGATTGCGGTCCGTACGGCGCTGAGAACTACGATTTCGCGTGCTTCGGCCATGTTGTGTCTCCCCGGCTCAAATCTGTCCCGTTAAAAGGACCATTATCCTGCCAGCGACCCGCGACCCCGACCATTAGACCTAAGGTGAAAAAAAGGCGGTGACCCGAAGGGCACCGCCTTGATCTTGACTGCCTCAGGCCGCTTTCTTGCGCCGCGCCGCGGGCTTGGCTGCCGGCGTCGCGGTAGCAAGCGCGTCAGTGAAACCGGTCCGCGCTATATCCAGCATGCTCTGCTGCATCTCGGAACAGGTTCCGACCAGAGTCTGCATCCGCTGCTGCGCGCGGGCGGCATACGTTGTCGCCAGCTTGCCCTGGGCCTTGAAATAATCCGTAGGACCCTCGGCTTCGCCGAAAACCGTCAATTCGTCGGTGATCAGCTCCATCGCGTCACCAGCAATCTCCAGCTGGAGTTCAACGGTCTTCTGGAACCCGTCCAGAGCAATCTCGCTGATCTCGGTCACCGGGCCAAAAGCCTTTTTGCTGGTCTCAAAGAAATCAAATGTCTGCTTGTTCATGTTCAGCCCTCACTGTCGTGTTGCGTTGCGTCATTGAGGATATTAGCAGATATTTTTTGCACTGCAAAATAAATATTGAGAAATCTTTCTGTGGGCAATAATATCAATAAGTTAGCTGTCTTTGTCTTTGTTCTTTTTGTTTTGCATCGCGGGATTCCAGGCGCTCAGAAGCTGCTCGTGGAGGTCAGTCCACAGGGTGAGATTCTTCTTCGCCAGTTCGGCCACAGGATTATCCCTGGCCATCGCCAGCAGCTGCTCCTGAAACGTCTCCTGGTTGGCCACAAACGCAGACACACTGCGTTCAAGATAGGCGCCGAGAAAGTCCTGCATCGCCCCGCCATAAAAGCGGATCAGCTGCTCCAGCAGCTCCTGGCTGAGTATCGGTCGCCCGGCCTCTTCGCGTTCCATGATGATCTGCAGCAGGATCGTGCGGGTCAGATCGTCGCCGGTTTTGGCATCCTCCACCCGAATCTGCTCGCCGGCCACGATCAACTGCCGAACTTCATCGAGCGTCACATGACGGCTCTCGCGCGAGTCGTAGAGGCGCCGGTTGGCATACTTACGAATGACCCGTGTCGTCATGCCGGCATCCTGGTGTGGCGGTCCGTAGAGGACCTAACCCATATGATAGCCGCCATTGACCGACAGATCCGCGCCGGTGATATAGCCGGCCTGTTCATCCACCAGGAACTGGACTGTCCGCGCGATCTCGGAGGGCTGGCCAAAGCGGCCGGCCGGGATCGATTCGCGGATGCCTTCCCGAACCGGTTCGGGCACCGCCATGATCAGCGGTGACTCAATATAGCCGGGCGATACCGTATTCACGGTGACGCCCTTGCGCGCGGTTTCACGCGCTACCGCCATCGTAAAACCGTGCGCGCCGGCCTTGGCGGCAGAGTAATTGGCCTGGCCGAACTGACCACGCTGACCATTCACCGAGGAGATATTGACCACCCGCCCATAGTTGCGCGCCAGCATCCCCGGCAAGACTGCGCGGGTGACGTTGAACACGCTGTCCAGATTTGTGTGGACAACCGCGCTCCATTGCTCCGGGGACATCTTGACCAGCCGCGAATCGCGGGTGATTCCGGCTGCGTTGACCAGCACATCAATGGGTCCGAGCGCTTCTTCAACGCGGGCCACGCCGGCTGCAGCTTCCTCGAAGCTCGCTACGTCAAACGGCTCCAGATACACAGTCCGCCCGTGTTTGGCCTCTTCATCAACCCAGTCGGCCGCCGCTTCCTTATCGCCCGGGTAACAGTTGGCGGCAACTTTGTAGCCGGCATCGACCAGGTGCTGACAGATGACGCGACCGATAGCGCCGGTGCCTCCGGTGATAAGGGCGACTCGTGCTGACATGATGAATCTCCTGGCGGCCTGATGTTTTGCCAAGAATAGCGCGTTTGTTTTGCGCCGCACAAGATTTTGCGCAATATTCTTATAACTTATTGTTTTATATTACTTATTTGAATACTTCGATGACGCAATTGCTTATTGCGGCGCAAAGCGGCTGCGGCCGGATGGTCGACGTTCCAGACTTGCGCGAGCTGGACTCAGGCGCCCTCACCGCGAACGGCCTGACCGGGCCCGGAATCGAACCAGCCGCCTTTCAGCGGGCAATGCGCAACCGGGCGCCCCGCGTGCTCCAGGCCGCGTTCGAGGTAGCAGCTGGCGATCCCGGTGGCCGTCGCATCCAGCGCCGCCGGATCATCACGCAATTCCGCCAACACTCCGAACACGCGATCCAGATCATCCGGGTCCGCGAACGACAACAGGACACCGAGGATTTCGGGATCGATCGTTGCCAGTATGGCCGGGCGATACAACAACGATGGCGGTGGACGCTCGCCAGCGCGAATCTCTGCCCATTGCTCGGCGATGCGCTTGCGGTTGCGGTCCGCGTTTTCATCCAGACGATCTATCACCGCACAGATATCGTCGCGGGGACCCGGATTCAGCATCAGACGAGAGAACAGGCGGTTGACCCCGGAGATACCTTTCAGCCGTCCTTGCGAATCCTCGCGACTTGCGCAAAGGCCATGAATCCGGCTGTCGACCCAGCCGCGGATCGAGGCCAGAAATGGAAGAATGGGTCCAATCATCGTCAACTCCATAAACAGTGGAGCCAGCGTAGTGACGAGCAGAGGGTGTTTCTTGCTATAAATGGTCGCGGGCTTGGCTATTCCGGTCAGGCTGCGGGAGAACGGCAATGACCCAGGAACCGACCACGCTGGCCAGCCTCTCAATGGCAATCTGGGAGGTGCTCGAGACGCACTACAGCGTCAACCCGGCCGCCGTATTTGCTGCTGCAGGGATCGAAAAAGCCACTGCGATGGAGCGTACCGGGCGGATACCCATAGAGAACGTTCAAAAGCTCTGGCGGGAGGCGATCCGGGTCAGCGGCGATGCCCATATCGGGCATATGGTGGGGCGATCGATGCGACCAGCATCGGCCTATGCACTGGGTTTTGCATGGCTGGCCAGCAGCTCTCTGGCTGAGGGGATAGACCGGCAGGTGCGCTACGCGCGGGTGCTGACCACGTTCTACGGCGCTGAATTTGAAACGGGTGAGAAAGAAAGCTGTTTTCGTGTCCTCGGAGCCGGCCGGGACGAAACGCTGCTGCCGATCTCGGCGGACGTCGGCCTGACCATGACCTTGCGCTTTTGCCGACTCGCCAGTCGTGATGATTTTGCGCCGCTTCGCGTCTGTTTCAAACAGTCGCTGGATGACCCGACGACCCTTGCGCGGTACCGGGCCTATTTTCGCTGCCCGGTTGAATTCGGCGCCGCCGAGAACGCGATTTACTTCGACACCGCGGCGCTGAATGAACCCTTGCCTGCCGCCAGCGAAAGTCTGGTGGCCGACAACGAAAGGATGCTCGACCGCTATCTGAGCGAAGTCGAATCCGGGGATTTCAGCAACAAGGTCCGCCAGGCGGTGGCAAAGGCCCTGCCGTCCGGGAAGGTCACCGAGGAAGAAGTCGCGCACAGGCTCCACCGCAGCGTCAGTTCGCTGCAACGTTATCTGCGCGCCGAGGGCACCGGCTATCGAGCCATCCTGGAAGAGACTCGCGAGCACCTTGCGCGGGAACATCTGATGGCCGGCCAGCACCCGATCGCGGAGATTGCATACCTGCTTGGATACGCGGATCAGAGCACATTCACCCGCGCATTCAAGCGCTGGACCGGCATGTCGCCAGGCGCCTTTGCGGCACGCAGCGCCGGCGCCGGCTCAGATCAGCCAGAAGCCTGAACCGAAGCTGGCCCCGGCACCTGCAGCGGCCCCGGGCCGCGCAACCATGTACCGAGCAACCACGTACTGCTCACTATTCAGGCTGCTTGCGGTTCCCCGTCGGCAATGGGCTGGTTGACCGCCCCGCCATTGTTGACGAGATCGTCCATCAGCTCGTCCATGTCCTCAGCCAGGGCTCCCAGCTGCCGCAAGGCGAGCAGGTAAAGCGTCTGGAAGTCGTATCCTTCGACGCGGGCGGATTTCTGCAGTCGAGCCAGTTCCTCACGCCGATACAGATCAGGCCCACGACTGCGCAGCGCCCTGAGGATGCTGGAGATCAGCACGTCGGGACGGTCACCCTCATCATGCCGACCGTGTGCCCGCTCCATCAATAAGCCTGGCGCGGTGGCGTCGACCACCCAGCGCATGCGCTCATTGCCGGACAGGTATTGCACCAGATAACTGCGGTGAGTCCGCGTAAGCGGACGAACACCCAGCGTGTTGGGGTCGCCGGCGATCCAGCCGCGCGCCATCCGGGTGAGAATCGTGTCGGTGATGCGCTGGATATCGGTATCCATATTCATGTGTCAATCCTCCAGTCAGCTGTCGCGTGAGCGCTCGGGTCAGGGTCGGCCTGAACCCTTCCAGCCAGGTGATGAAATCTTAAGCACTCGGCTGATTGCTGGATTGGCCGACGCGGGCAAGGTTTTTGCCAAAACGGTCATTCCGCGTCATTTGTGCTTTTCCGTAGGTTCGCGTACTTCGCCGGTCTGGCCGAGGTCGAGAAGTCCTGCGTCGACCTGCTCTGCGCAGTCGCGCCGGCCCAATCCGCCGGCTTAATCTCCTCCCGGACTCAGGAAAGGACAGCCCCAAAACGACGAAGCCCCGCAGTTGCGGGGCTTCGTTATTAATAAAGAGCGTCTTGCTCAGGAACGACGGCGACGCGCAACGCCGGCGCCGATCAGCCCCATGGCCAGCAAGGCCAGCGAGCCCGGCTCGGGCACTTCGGCGTAGCCTTCGATAATATCGTTGGCGCAGGTCGGGCCCCAGTGCAGCGCAATGCCGTTAGCCAGCGACAGGTCGGTACCGCTCAGGTCGATGCTGAAGGACATATAGCCGTCCTCTACCGACCAGCTGCCGCCGTTCAATGCGGCGGCGAAGTTGCTGGCGGTGTCCACCGCGACTTCCTGGCCGTTGCGGTAAATGGCGCCGCTCATGAAGTCTTCGCTCATCAGCGCGCTATCGTCATTGGAACCTGACAATTCGTACAGCATGCCGTCGCCGCCATTCTCGTTCCAGCGATCATCCAGCGAGAAGCCGTATTCCCACACCGTGCCGGTCACGTTGTCATCATCCAGATAGGGCGCGGAACCGTGCGGATTCCAGGCCGAGGCCAGGAACAGGTCGCTGTAGCCGATGCCCATGCCGTTTTCCGTATACGCGGAAAACAGTCCATCATCGCCACGGCCTGCGAAGTTGGTAAAGATGTTGACCGTCAGGATGTTGCCAACCTGACTCAGCTCTGCACGGAAGACGTCGAACTTGCTGGCGGCGCCGATCACATCACCGTAGTTATGGTCGTCGCCACCATGATAGGTGTCGTCGATCGCAACCGGTGCAGCGTTCGCGGCCGCGGAAAACGCCAACATCAGCATGGCGGCGAGGGGGGTGACACTCTTGAGGTTGATCATCATGGTCAAATCCTGTGTTCAAAAAACAGTCCTTCTGGTATCCATCTAGCAGGATTCGTGCCAACTTTTTTTATTCTTATTTTCAATACCTTACGGCAAATCATGGCGGCGGGTGTAAATGCCTCCGACACTGTGTGAACCCGGTCCGGCAGCGACGCTGCATGCTGGGGGAAGAAGTGTGAACCGGTTCACACTTCTTTCCACATTTCCGCCAGACAAGCTGCCGGGGACACCGAAACAAGCGCAAATAGCCACGAAAACTGTAAAGAATTGCGACGCTTTCCCGCGCTGATATGACATAAGGACGAAACCGCGAGCGAAAAACGCGGTAATCCGGCGAATCCGATGTCAGATTCACAGTGCCGCCCCGAATGTCGAATTAGCGGACCAGCCGCATAAAGGATTGGAGGAATAACCGGAGCCGGGATCAGGCCAAACGGGAACGGCGCCGCGCCAAAACCAGCTCAGACCCCAATTCGGCCAATTCAGAATCTGGCCAGCGCGTAGTCATTCATATCCAGAGCGGGTTTCTGACCCAGAACCACGTCAGCCAGCAGACGCCCGCATCCTGCCGCCATGGTCCAGCCCAGCGGTCCCTGCCCGGTGTTCATATACAACCCCTGGAGCGGGGTCGACCCCAGAATCGGGACGCCATCCGCCGACACTGGCCGGAAGCCGCACCAGGGCGTCACGGACGACGGCTGCAAACGCGTCGCGTAGTCAGGATAAAGCGCATGCAACAGATGGTTCAGATTCGCCAGGCGGGAAGGCGACAGCGTGTCGTCATAGCCGGTGAATTCAGCGGTACCCGCCACACGAATACGATCGCCCAACGGCGTGACCGCCGCGTGCAGATGATCGTCGGACACCGGGATGCGTGGCGGCGATGCCCAGTCACCCACCGGCGCGGTAATCGAGTATCCTTTGACCGGCCGGACCGGCACACTCAGCCCGAGCCGGCGCGCCAGCACCGGCGTAAAACTGCCGGCTGCGAGCACCACTGCGTCACCATCGAGAATGGTTTCGCCGTGTTCCGGTTCAACGCCCGAATTCGCCCTGAGGACTGGATCTGTATCGCCATCCAGGCGCCGCTCCGCGCACCGGTATTCCACACCACTGAGCTGACCGCCGCGCATTCGCACACCGGTGAATTCGGACCGGTAGACAAACCGGACCCCGGCTTCAGCCGCACGCTGTGCAAGATTCCGGGTAAACATATGAGCATCCCCGCTCTCATCCCGAGAATAGTGAATACCGCCGACCAGGTCCCCGGCGATCGGGGCCAGCGCCGGCTCGACCCCGACCAGACCGGCCCGGTCAAGAACCCGGTGAGCTACGCCATGCTCGGCAAGGAATGCGGCCAGCGCCGCGGCCCGATCCAGCGACGCCTGGTCACGACAGGCACGCAGTGTGCCGGTGCTTGCGGCGTCGTATTCGATCCCGGTTTGTTCGCGCAGTTGCTGCAACTGGGCCAGCGAATACAGTGCCAGGCGCACGTTCTTCACCGTGTTGCGGTGGAAGGAACCGGTCCGCGAATGCCACAGGAACTGCAGACCCCATCCGATCAGGCTCGGCAATGCATGCGGCCGCAATAACATGGGCGCATCTTCGCGGCCGATCCAGCGCAGCAGTTTGCGCCAGGTCCCGGGAGCATTCCACGGATCAGCCATGCTGGGAGTCAACATGCCCGCGTTGGCGAAGCTGGTCTCCATTGCAGCGGCGTCGCCACGCTCGATCACCGTGACCGTGGCACCGCCTTGACGCAGATACCACGCAGTTGCCGTGCCGGCCAGACCGGCACCAACGATGATCACATGCATAAACGCTCGACACCTGGGCAAATAGTCACGGCCACCTATTATGCGTGATCACCCGCCAGCACGGGACCTCCGCGGCGCCTATCAGTGACCTCTGGCAGCCTTTAGCAAGCTCTAGCGACAGGCACTTACCTGCGCGCGGGCTGGTGAGGAAACCGCCAGCGCGCGTTCCAGGCCAAGGCGCAAATCGCTCACCAGATCCTCTGCATGCTCGATCCCGATCGACAGCCGTAACAGGTTGTCGCTGATGCCCGCGCGTCGACGCGCGTCCTCATCCATTGCCGCATGAGTCATGCTCGCCGGGTGTGCGATCAGACTCTCGACCCCACCGAGTGACTCGGCCAGGAAAAAGTGTTGCAAACCCTCGAGCATCGCCACCACTTCAGCTTCGCCGCCAAGCAGTTCGAAACTGACCATGGCGCCGAACCCGTCCTGTTGACGCGCGGCGATCGCATGACCCGGATGATCGGCCAAGCCGGGGTAGTACACCGTTGCCACGGCCGGATGCGTGCGCAGCAGGTCGACCGCGGCACGCGCATTCTCTTCATGCGCGCGCAAGCGCGTGTTCAGCGTGCGCAGACCACGAAGGGTCAGGAAGCTGTCGAAGGGCGCACCGGTCAAACCAAGACAATTCCCCCACCAGGCGAGTTCTTCCTGCAGCTCTTCGGTGGCAGCCACCACCCCGCCACCGACCACATCGCTATGACCATTGAGGTACTTGGTTGTGGAATGCACGACGATATCCGCGCCGTGCTCGATCGGCCGTTGCCATCCCGGTGACAGGAAGGTGTTGTCGGCCACCAGCAGCGTGCCGTGCTCGGTGCAGCGCCGGGCGATATCGCTCAAATCGGTAATGCGCAGCAGCGGATTGCTTGGCGTTTCACTCAGTACCATGCGCGGCGCAAGCGCGAATGCGCGATCCAGCGCCAGCGGATCGGTCTGATCGATAAACTCCACGCGGAAATGCCCGCGCGCAGACAGCGCCGTCAGCAGACGATGGGTGCCGCCATAGCAATCATGCGGCGCGAGCAGCAGCTCGTCCTGTTGCAACAGGTGGCAAACCAGCGTCAGCGCGGCCATGCCGGAGCTTGTGATGGTGGCGCCCACACCGCCCTCAAGACCCGCCAGCGCATCAGCCAGGGCATCGCGGGTCGGGTTTCCCGAGCGCGTGTAGTCGTACGGGCCCTTTTGGTTGAATCCCTGGAATTCATAGGTTGAGGTCAGATACAGCGGCGGCACCACAGCGCCGAACTGGCCATCGCCGCCAAGCCCCGAGCGCACCGCGCGGGTACTGTTACGAATGGTGCTGCGGATAGTGTCGGTCATGGCTGCTGACCCTCCAGGGCCTGTTTGAATAGTGGAATAAGGGTCTCGTCTTCCTTCAGAAAGGCGTCGTGTCCAAATATCGAGTCGATCTCTATCAGGCGGGCCGGGACGGAGTTTTCTCCGCGACCCAGGCGAGCGCCGAGCAGGCGCATCTGTTCCACCGGAACCAGCTGGTCCTGGCGCACAGCAATCAATGTCGTCGGCACGTGGACATCGCGTGGATCGATGTGCTGCAGATCTATCGACTCGGACAGACACAAGAACGACTCCGGCAGCACCCGCGCGGCGAAGTCCGCGCCGCGTGCATCCAGATACTCTTCCACCGGAAAGCGGAATCCCTGTTCGGTCACGGCCGGGGTGCTGGCGAAACGTTGCGCGAATTCGGCCGGCGAGCGGTAGGTGGTCATCGCCAGGCTTCGGGCCAGAGACAAGCCCTCGGTCCCGCGGCCGTTTTGCAACCCCAGACGCACTATGCGCCGCTGGATGCTGCGCCATGCGGTCGCCAGCGGATGAGCCTCTTCAGCGGCGCTGACCACCAGCAGGCGCCCCAGACGCGAACCGTGCTCCGCCGCAAAAGCCAGCGCGACCATGCCGCCATAGGACGCACCCACAAAGGCATGCAGGTGCGCGATGCCCAGGTGATCCAGCAGTAAGGCGAGCAACGCAGTCTGATCGCTTGTCGTAACACTCGGGAACGAAGAGACACCGCTCACTGCGCCGCCGTCCGTCCTCGCCTGAGGCCCGGTGCTGCCACCGCTGCCACCCAGATAATCGAAGCTCAGTACCCGGAAGCGATCAGTGTCCACGCCCAGCCCCCGGCCGACCAGGCCAGGCCACCAGGCCTTTTCGTCGCCAGAGTTCGCACACACCCGGCGATCTGCGGAAATGCCGCCAAGGACCGCGACCACCGGCGCCCCGGCCCGCCCGGTCATTCGCCAGGCCAGCTCCACAGTCGGCAAGCAGCCGCCCAGAGACAGATTGAGTCCTCCGGACAGATGCAATACATCGTCGGCAAATTCTTGCGGCTGCGCGCAGACCTCGTCGGCTAACGAGACAGCGGCGCCCTGGGCGTTGGTCATTGATCCGGTCCTCCTGCCTGACTCCCTCGGGGGAGCGAAATTCCCTCAACGGGAAATTCTGCGGAGCAACCGGTGGTGAGAACTGCCGCGCCCTTCCTTCTGCATCGCAGGGGCTACGCGACCTCTCATCTGTCGGCAGCGGCGTCTTGTAACGGACCGCTTTCCGCAGGAATTGGCACCATGCCGGAGTGGTTAGCTCCGCTGGTTGCCCCGGCATCAAAGGGCCTGTCCCTCCGCCGGTCTCGATGAGTGTCTGTTAATGAAACACGCGCCAGCTTCGAGGTCAAGCATGGGCCGCGTATTTCACAAAACTCCTCTGTCACCTCCTGATCGTCATTCCGACATCTGCCATCCGTGTGGATGCAGGCGAAGTCATTCCGGCCCCATCGTGCTCATACGCTCATGGGTCCGTACATGCGGCCTCAGTCAGGCAATTGCCTGCACCGCGGTGTCTCCGTTCAACAAGCGCAACACGCCGGCGGTCGCGTCGGTGGTGGACACCGCACGTACACTGCCCGTGGCCAGATCCGGCGTCAGCAAACCTTCATCGATTGCGCCGGCGACCGCGCTCTCCACCGCCTGCGCCTCTCGTTCCAGCCCGAGCGAATGGCGCAACAATAAGGCCGCACTGAGGATCATTCCGTAGGGATTCGCGATCCCCTTGCCAGCGATATCCGGCGCCGATCCATGAATCGGCTCGTACAGGCCCGGCCCGTCAGCAGACAGGGAGGCTGATGGCAGCATGCCCAGCGATCCGGTAATGACCGAGGCTTCATCGCTAAGGATGTCGCCGAACATGTTCTCGGTCACCACGACGTCAAAGCGTCTGGGTTGCTGGATCAGATGCATCGCCGCCGCGTCCACCAATATGTGCTCGAGCCGTATTGCCGGATACTCCTCAGCGACGATACGGCTGGTGGTCTCGCGCCACAGGCGGGAAGTCTCCAGCACGTTGGCCTTGTCCACTGAGGTGAGCTTACGTTTACGCGTCAACGCCAGTTCGCAGGCCAGGCGGACCACCCGTTCGATCTCCGCCACGGTATAGGTGCAAACGTCGCTGGCGCTGTCATGATCCCTGCGCCTGGCGCCGAAATAGATGCCCCCGGTCAACTCGCGGACGAAACAGATATCGACGCCGGCCAGCAGCTCGCTGCGCAATGGAGAGGCTGCCGACAGGCGGCGATCGGGCACGATCGGCCGCAGGTTCGCAAATACAGAGAGTGTTTGGCGCAGCTCCAGCAAACCCTGTTCCGGCCGCACGCTGGCAGCCGGATCAGACCACTTGGGCCCACCGACCGCGCCAAGCAGAACCGCATCCGCCTTCCGGCACAGGTCTGCGGTGGCAGCAGGCAGCGCGGTGCCGGTAGCGTCGATCGCAGCACCGCCGATCAGGGCTTCGGGCATGTCGAAACGATGCCCGAAGTTCTCGGCAATGGCGCTCAGCGCCGCTGCACCCGCGCGGCAGACCTCGGGACCGATACCATCTCCTGGCAGCAAAACAATCTTCGCTTTCATTATGATCTCGCCTCGTAACACTCGATATCAGGCGTGCGCGATAGCAGATAGCCCAGCGGATCGATGCCGTTAAGCAGGCAATAGCGGGCAAAGGGTTCGATATCAAAACCGGTGTCGACCTCGTCCCCGGCGCGCAGGCGACATGCCTCCAGATCGATGCTCACCTCAACACCGGGGCGAGCCATCAACCAATCGTGCACGTCCGCTTCGACCACCAGCGCAAGCAGACCGTTGCGCAAGGCATTGCTGCGGAAGATGTCCGCTATCTCGGTGCTGATCACGGCGCGGAAACCGTAGTCCAGCAGCGCCCAGGGGGCGTGCTCCCGAGACGAGCCACAACCGAAATTGCGTCCCGCCACCAACACCTCGCAGCCCTCGGCTGCCGGCTGGTTGAGTATGAACCCGGGTCGTGGACATCCGGCGTCATCAAAACGCCAGTCCTGGAACAAGCTCTGACCCAGACCCTCGCGATGGGTAGTGGTCAGAAAGCGCGCCGGGATGATCTGATCGGTGTCGATATTGTCGACCGGCAACACGACGCTGCGCGAACGGATCATGCGAAATCCAGTACTCATGCGATGCGCCTCACCCGATCGAGCAGCGGCCGCGGATCGGCAACCACACCGGTGACTGCACACGCTGCGGCAGTCAGCGGGCTGGCCAGAAGGGTGCGCGCGCCCGGTCCCTGGCGGCCTTCGAAATTGCGATTGCTGGTGCTGACAACGTAATGACCAGGCGACGCGAGATCGCCGTTCATCGCGATACACAGAGAGCAGCCGGACTCGTGCCATTCCGCGCCGGCCTCGATAAACACGCGATCCAGGCCTTCAGCCTCGGCTTCCCGCTTTACCCGCTGGGAGCCGGGCACGATGACGACGCGCACGCCGGGCGCGACGCGTCGGTCGCGCAGGATGGTTGCGGCCATGCGCAAATCGCTGAGACGCGAATTCGTACAGCTGCCGATGAATACCAGATCGACCCTGGCGCCGCCTATCTGCTGGCCATGTTCCAGCCCCATGTAGGCCAGCGCACCGCGGTGTCTGTCGCTGTGGTCGGAAACGATACTGCCGCCGATGGCGGTGACCATCCCTGGATCCGTGCCCCAGGTGATGTGCGGCTCCAGTTCGCAGGCGTCGAGAGCAATCTCCCGATCAAACACCGCATCCACGTCACTGCGCAAACCGCGCCAGTCTCTTACCGCCCGGTCCCATGCCACACCTCGAGGCACCATCGGGCGGCCGATCAGGTACTCGAAGGTCGTGTCATCCGGCGCCACCATGCCGGCGCGGGCGCCCGCCTCGATCGACATATTGCACAGGGTCATCCGTTCGTCCATGGACATGGCGCGGATCGCAGGACCACGGTACTCGATGACGTAACCGGTGCCGCCGCCCACGCCCAGCCGGTCGATGACTGCCAGCGCAAGATCCTTGGCTGTCACGCCATGAGCGAGGCGACCATCAACATTCACTGCCAGCGCACGCGGCCGGCGCTGCAGCAGACATTGAGTGGCAAGCACATGGCCGACTTCGGTGGTGCCAATACCAAACGCCAGCGCACCGAACGCGCCGTGGGTGGTGGTGTGGCTGTCACCGCACACGATGGTCATGCCCGGCTGCGTCGCGCCCTGCTCCGGACCGATCACGTGCACGATGCCGCGATGCTCGCTGTCGATACCCAGCAGCGGTATCTCGAACTCCGCACAATTGCGGCCCAGCGTCTCCACCTGCAGTGCTGCCTGACCTTCGATGGTCGGCCGCCCGTCTCGCCAGTGCCGGGGTGCCGTCGGCAGGGAGTGATCCACTGTCGCCAGGGTGCGATCCGGACGTCGAACCGGCACCCCGCGTTGACGCAGGACGGAGAACGCCTGCGGCGAGGTCACCTCATGCACCAGATGCAGATCCACATACAGCACCGCCGGCGTATCCACGGTTTCCGGCACCACCAGATGCTGCCGCCAGATCTTTTCCAGCAAGGTGCTTGGCCGATCGCCTGCCGCTGTGCTCATGACAAATGCCTCAGACCGCCAGCGACGGCCGCAGGTCGTCGACTACCGGTTCCAGCCACCCGCGGGTATCGGGCGTGCTGCCGGAGAACAAGCCGAAAAACTGCTTTTGCAAACTCTCGGTGACAGGCCCGCGAGTCCCGCTGCCGACCTCGATCCGGTCGACCGAGCGCACCGGTGTGATCTCGGCGGCAGTGCCGGTAAAAAACACCTCGTCAGCGAAATACAGCATCTCTCTGGGTATCGGCTGTTCGGAAACTTCGTAGCCGAGATCACGGGCCAGATGCATCACCGTATCGCGCGTGATACCGGCCAGGATCGAACTGGCGGTGGGCGGCGTCAGCAGACAACCGTCCTTGACCAGGAACAGGTTTTCGCCGGCGCCCTCGCCCACCATTCCGTCCGTGGTCAGACCGATGCCCTCGGCAAAACCCAGCCGCTTGGCCTCCATGCTGATCAACTGGCTGGACAGATAGCCTCCCCCAGCTTTGGCGCCGGAAGGAATGGTATTTGGCGCCACGCGTTGCCAGGAAGAGACGCACACATCGACGCCGTTCCGGAGCCCCTCGGCGCCCAGATAAGCGCCCCACTCTACCGCTGCGACCGCCACTTCGACCGGCGAATCCGCGGGCGCGGTTAATCCCAGACCTGCCATTCCACGGAATGCAATCGGACGCAGATAGGCCCCATCATGCAAGCCGTTTTTCAGCACGGTCTGTTGACATGCCAGATCCAGCTCGTGCTGGCTGAACGGGATGGGCATGCGATAGAGCTTGGCCGAGTTGTACATCCGGGTCAGATGGTCACCCAGGCGGAATGATCGCGGTCCGTCCGGCGTCCCGTATACCCGCGCACCTTCAAACACCGAAGACCCGTAATGCAGCGCATGGGACAGCACGTGGACAGTGGCCTGCTCCCACGGCACCATCTTGCCGTTGTGCCAGATGTACTGACTTCCCTTGACGCTCATTGATGCTCCTTTGCTTCTTGTCCTGATGCTGCTTTCGTTTTCATTGCCGCTACCCGAGCTGATTCCGCCGCTCAGCCCGATTCAGACACTGACTGCCGCCGCCATGGCCGCGGGCTGGGTCGACGCTGTCGGGAAGCGCGCACAGATGCGATTGACCGCCTGCAGGAACGCCTGCGCGCTTGCTTCGATAATGTCGGTGTTAAGGCCCTTGCCCTGATACTGGCGCCCCTCGTATTCCACAGTCACTACCGCTTCGCCCTGAGCGTCCTCACCGGTGGTGATATTGCGGATATCGAAGTAGCGCAGGGCGGCCGCGATACCTGTCGCGCGTTCGATCGCCTGGAACGCCGCCTCCACCGGCCCGTCACCCGCCCCGGCCTCGCGCCGGGTCGTGCCGTCATCGTGGACCAGCTTGACGGCCGCCGCCGCGAGCGAGCCACTGCCGGCAGTGATGTGCATCTCCAGCAGCCGCCACGGTCCGGATTCAGTCGCGTCCGAACTCAGCACCAGCGCCTCGATGTCGGCGTCGAACACTTCCTTTTTGCGGTCCGCGAGTTGCTTGAAAGCGATAAACGAGCGATCCAGATCTTCCTCGCTCAGATCCAGGCCGAGTTGTTCGACTCGTTGCCGGAACGCATGACGGCCGCTGTGCTTACCCAATACCAGCTGGCTGTCCTCCATGCCGACGTCTGCCGGCCGCATGATCTCGTAGGTGGAACGATGCTTGAGCATGCCGTGCTGATGGATACCTGCTTCGTGCGCAAACGCGTTGTCGCCAACGATGGCCTTGTTGCGTGGTACCTGGACGCCGGTAGCGGCCGCTACCAGACGACTGCTGGGCACCAGGCGCTGACTACGTACCGCACTGAACACAGGCAGATGATCGGCGCGCGTATGCACCGCCATCACCACTTCCTCCAGCGCGCAGTTCCCGGCGCGCTCACCGATGCCGTTCAAGGTGCATTCGACCTGTCGCGCGCCGGCCTGAACCGCGGCCAGACTGTTGGCCACCGCCAGGCCGAGATCATCATGGCAATGCACACTCAATATGGCCTGATCGATGTTTGGCACGTGCGCGCGCAGGTACTCGATCAATTCCGCAAACTCGGTGGGGATCGCATACCCCACGGTGTCCGGAATGTTGACCGTCGTCGCACCCGCCTCGATCACCGCACTCAGCACCTCGGCCAGAAACGCCGGCTCGGTGCGCGAAGCATCCTCGGCCGAGAACTCGACGTCGGCGCACAAGGCGCGGGCGGTGCGCACTCCGTGTACTGCCCGACGCAACACTTCCTCACAACCCATTTCGAGTTTGAACTTGCGATGGATCGGGCTGGTCGCGATAAACGTATGGATGCGCGGCTTGTCCGCTCCTGACAACGCGGCCCAGGCGCGCTCGATATCTCCATCGCCACATCTCGCCAGCGCGCAGATCGACGGACCCTCGATTTCGCCGGCAACACTGCGCACTGCCTCGAAATCACCCTCTGACGCAGCCGGGAAACCGGCCTCGATCACATCCACACCAAGGTCTGCGAGCGCGTGGGCGATGCGCAATTTCTCCCGCCCGGTCATGCTGCAACCCGGCGCCTGCTCACCATCGCGCAAGGTAGTGTCAAAGATCACCAGTCGGTCGCGACCGGCGTCCTGCTCCTTCACCGTCGGTTCTGCGTCAATAGCCATAGGACAGATCGTCGATCGGGTACATCGGCATCGCCTGGGGGATGTGCATGGGTTGCCTGCCGCTCAAGGCATGCAACAGCGTTTCGGTCTCGATGTTGCCGCCGGTGAGTACGATGCCGACCCGTTTCCCGCGCAGCTCGCTGCGCAGCTTCATTGCCCCGGCCAGGGCCGCCGCAGCACCTCCCTCAGCCATCTGATGGATCGTGTCCGCGTAGCAGCGGATGGCGTCCTGGATCTCCTCCTCGGATACCAGCAGCATGCCGGCGAGCAATTCCCGCATGACATTCAGCGTGAAGTCCACCGGCACCCGAACGGCGAGACCGTCAGCGATCGTGTCGGTGACGGCGAAAGGCCGTTCCTCGCCCGTCTGCCAGGCGTGGTGCATTGCCGGGGCGTTTTCAGCCTGAACGCCATAGACGCGGGTCGTTGGACTCAGCGCACGAAACACCAGACCGGTGCCTGTCGCGATGCTGCCGCCGCCAACCGGAACAAAGACCGCGTCCAGCGGATCACCGGCCTGTTCGATCATCTCGACGGCCGCAGTTGCGACGCCAGCGATCAGATCGGGCTCTCGGGCCGGATGCACCAGGCGCGCACCGGTCTGGGTCGCAAACGTCTCCGCGACCTCCCAGGCCTCGTCGAAGTCGTGGCCCTGCTCGATAACGTCGGCGCCCAACGCTGTCATGGCCGCGTTCTTGTGCGCGTTGTTGCCGCGCGGGACGAAGATCGTGCAACGCGCGTTGTACAGACCCGCGGCGCGTGCGATGGATTGACCATGATTGCCGCGGGTCGCAGTCACCAGACCACGCCGTCGGTCTGACTCCGCCATATTGGCCAGCAGGAACAGCCCGCCGCGGATCTTGAAGGAGCCGATACTGTGGGTGTTCTCCAGCTTGACAAAGGTCTCGCATCCCATGCGCTCTGAAAGCAGGGGATGGGATACCGTCGGCGTGTCCGGCAAGGACGCACGAATGAGTTCGTGCGCGCGGTATACCTGTTCCATATTTACTGGAAAGTCTGCCAGCGAGGTACGCGTGCGTACCGGTGCTACGGGGCTCTGATCTAACATGCCATGCTCTCTTCCAGCCTGACGGCCGGCTCATTTTTCTGCTGTAGGGAAACGGAGCAGACATCGAATAGTTTTTCGACCTGCCGCGCGAGTACGTCGATGCTGCGGTCCGCAGACCGCAGCCCGATAATGAGCTCCAGTTCCTGAGCGGGCTCGTTCTCGCTGGCGTTGATCGAAGTCACCGCGAAGCCGCGACGCTCGATCAGGCCCAGTGCGCGGACCATCGCGCCCTCGACACGGCGAATCGTCAGTTTCATGGTGTGGTTCATGCGCTTTGCTCCTCAAGCATGACGTCATTGGTCTGGCCTGGCGGCACCAGCGGCCAGACATTACTCGTTGGATCGATGCAGACATGCGCCAGCATCGGTCCGTCACTGCGCAACAGACGATCGATGGCTGCTGCCACCTCGGTCCGTCGCTCAACCCGGAATCCCGGGATGCCAAAGGACTTCGCCACCGCGACGAAATCCGGGTTATCTGATAAATCCACTTCGCTGTAGCGTTCGTTGTGGAACAACTGCTGCCACTGTCGCACCAGCCCCAGCGAGGAGTTGTCTACCAGCAGGATCTTGATCGGCAGCTGATAGCGGTTGATCGTCGCCAGTTCCTGAATGTTCATCATGATCGAGCCGTCGCCGCTGACGGTCAGCACCCGCGCGCCCGGGTCGGCGAACTGGGCGCCGATCGCAGCCGGGATGCCATAGCCCATGGTGCCGAGGCCGGCGCTGGTCAGATGCTGCTCGGGCCGATCGAAATGACAGTGCTGTGCCACCCACATCTGATGCTGGCCAACGTCGCAGCTGATGATCAGTTCCGGATCCGCGAGCGAAACCTGACGCAACATGTCCGGCACATAGACACCGTCGCCAGGCGCGTCGTATCGCCACTGACGATCCTCCTTGCGTTCAGCACACCAGCGCTGCCAGGCCGCGATGGATAAGTCTGCGGGGAGGTGCGCAAGCGACCGGTTCAGATCGCCGAGCAACGCGGCATCGGCGTGGCGCAGTTTGGAGATTTCGGCCGGATCGGCATCCAGATGCACGACGCTGGCGCGGGGAGCGAATCCGTCCAGCTTGCCGGTAGCGCGATCGTCAAAACGGGCGCCTACGCAGACCAACAGATCGGCCGCCTGCACCACCTCGTTGGCGGCCTGATTGCCGTGCATACCGAGCATCCCGATAAAACCAGGATCGCGGGTGGGCAAGGCCCCCAGACCCTTCAGCGTCGCCACCACCGGGATTCCGCTGGCTTTGGCATAGGCGCGGAAAGCGTCCACCGCGCGGCCGATGCCGATTCCACCGCCGGCGTACAGCACCGGCTGTTTGGCGGCGCGGATCAGCCGGCAAGCTGTTGCCATCTGCTCCGGATCCGGATCACCCAGCGCGTTTGACTTCACCTCGAACAACGGCGGCTGACTGGTCGAGGAGTTGGTGATGTCCTTGGGCAGATCGATCAACACCGGTCCAGGACGGCCTTCGGCGGCGATATGAAACGCTTCAGCCACGACCCCCGGGATGTCTTCCACATCGCGGACAAGAAAGCTGTGTTTCACTATCGGCATCGTCATGCCGAAGATGTCGACTTCCTGAAACGCATCGGTGCCCATCAGCGCGGTCGGCACCTGGCCGGTGATCGCGATCAGCGGCACTGAATCCAGATAAGCGTTGGCGATACCGGTGATCAGGTTGGTCGCGCCGGGGCCGGAGGTCGCCATGCAGACGCCTACGCGTCCGCTGGCACGCGCATAGCCGTCCGCGGCCAGCACCGCGCCCTGTTCGTGACGGACCAGAACATGATCCAGGGACGAATCCACCAGGGCGTCATACACCGGCATGATGGCGCCGCCCGGGTAGCCGAACACGGTCTCGACACCCTCTTGCTCCAAAGCCCTGACCAGCAATTGCGCCCCTGTCATCATCACGCTGCGGCCTGCTTCCTTGCTTTCTTCAGCCAGGACATCCGCGCACGGAGATCACGGCCCACGGTCTCGATCGGATGCTCAAGATCCTTGTTCATCAACGCGGTGTAGTTGGGCAGGCCGGCTTCATATTCCTCCACCCACTGGCGCGCAAATGTGCCGTCCTGGATCTCCTTCAACACGGTCCGCATCTGTTCCCGGGTATGTTCGTCCACCACCCTTGGTCCGCGAGTCAGGTCTCCGTACTTGGCGGTCTCACTGACAAACTCGTGCATCTTGGCCATACCGCCTTCGTGCAACAGGTCGACGATCAGCTTGAGTTCATGCATGCACTCGAAATAGGCGACTTCGGGTTGGTAGCCAGCCTCAGTGAGCGTCTCGAAACCCTGCAACACCAGTTCCGTGACGCCACCGCAAAGCACCGCCTGCTCACCAAACAGGTCGGTCTCTGTCTCTTCTGCGAAGGTGGTCTCGAGAACGCCGCCGCGGGTACCGCCGATGCCGTCCGCGTAGACCAGCGCCTGCTGTTTCGCTTTGCCGGTGGCATCCTGCGCCACTGCTACCAGGCAGGGCACGCCGCGGCCCTCTTCGAACTGGCGCCGGACCAGATCCCCGGGTCCTTTCGGCGCTACCAGGATTACATCGATGCCGGGGTCCGGCTCGATCCGTCCGTAGTGGATATTGAAACCGTGGGCGAACAGGATCGCACAGCCTGGTTTCAACGCCGGTGCGACGGCCGCGTACGCGTCCGGCTGCGCCATATCCGGCGTCAACAGCGCCACGATGTCCGCGCCACGCGCGGCCTGCTCTGGTGTTGCCACTTTGAGCCGGTCGGCTTCTGCCTTGCGCCAGCTGGGGCCGCCGGGCCGCAAACCGACGGTGACGTCAAAACCGCTGTCGCGGAGGTTCAGCGCGTGGGCGCGCCCCTGGCTGCCATAGCCAATTACCGCCACCCGGGTTCCCCGATGGCTGGTTTTCTCGACGTCGCTTTCCACATGAATTTTCATCGTCAATCCTCTTGTGCCCTTGCTGTTTCAGTTGTTTCCGCAGAATCCAGGTCAAAAAAAACCCCGCAGCCTTTTCAGGTGCGGGGTTTTGTGTATGGATGTGGTCTTACGCTGTCTGTTTACACAATAACCCCGCTATTCCCTACTACGAGAATGAGCATAATGAGGCTAATAAGAAGCGAGACGAGCCAGGGTCGACTGTCGACCGGCCGGGCAACGGTCACAGCCACGGCGCGCGGGGCGCGGTGCTGGCTTGACGGTCTGTTGCTCAGGGCGTTAAACATCGTTGGTAATTCGGTTGCTAACTGGCTTGAGCAGAGTTTAACCATGATGCAGTGCATGATGTCAACAAAAATTTCTTTCAGATCCATATAGCTCCAGAAATACCCTCATGTGCACATTGATATACAGGCGACACAAAAAATCATGAAGAAAACGGATCCAAGACAGCATTCAAAGCGCATTGTCGACGGCGTCACCCGCGCGCCGAGCCGCGCGATGTTGCGTGCGGTCGGCTTCGAAGATGCGGATTTCCAAAAGCCGCAGATTGGAATCGCGTCCACCTGGAGCGAAGTGACGCCATGTAATGTGCATATTAACCATCTTGCAGAGGCGGCAGCGGCCGGCGCCAACAAGGCCGGCGGCAAGAGCGTGACCTTCAACACGATCACGGTTTCTGACGGTATCTCGATGGGCACGCCGGCGATGCGTTACTCGCTGGTCTCGCGCGAAGTGATCGCGGATTCAATCGAAACCGTGGTTGCCGGCCAGGGCTTCGATGGCCTCGTGGCGATCGGCGGTTGTGACAAGAACATGCCGGGCTGCGTGCTGGCAATGTGCCGACTCAACCGGCCCTCGGTATTTGTCTATGGCGGCACCATCCGCCCTGGCGCCGGGCGTCGGGACATCGTCTCCGTATTTGAAGCCGTGGGCGGCCACGCCGGCGGCACAGTCAGCGACGCGCAATTGCTTGAGGTTGAGCGAACGGCGATACCGGGCCCTGGCTCCTGCGGCGGTATGTATACGGCAAATACGATGGCATCGGCGATTGAAGCGCTGGGTCTGAGCTTGCCGAACAGCTCCGCTCAGGAAGCCGTTAGCGACGCCAAGCTGGAAGATTGCCGGCGTGCCGGTGAAGCGGTGTGTGAGCTGATCAGGAAGGGTATCCGCCCATCCGACATCCTCAGTCGCGAGTCATTCGAGAACGCGATCACCGTAGTCATCACGCTGGGAGGCTCGACCAACGCCGTGCTGCATCTGCTGGCGATGGCCGACGCCGCCGGTATCCCGCTCGAACTGGACGATTTCGCGCGCATCGGCGCCCGGGTGCCGGTGCTCGCGGATCTCAAGCCCAGCGGCCGGTATCTGATGTCAGAATTGATCGATATCGGCGGCATCCGGCCGCTGATGAAGACGCTGCTGGATGCGGGCCTGCTGCACGGGGGATGCCTGACCGTCAGTGGCAATACGCTGGCCGAGGATCTCGCTGCTGTCGAGCCCTATCCCCAAGGTCAGGACATCGTGCGTCCGCTGGAGCAACCGTTGAAGGCGAACAGCCATCTGGTCATTTTGCGCGGCAATCTGGCGCCGGACGGGGCGGTCGCAAAAATCAGCGGCAAGGAAGGCGAGCGATTCCGCGGCCGCGCACGCGTGTTCCATTCAGAGCAACAGGCCCTGCAGTCGATTCTCGACGGCGATATCGTCGCCGGCGACGTTCTGGTGATCCGCTATGAGGGCCCCAAAGGTGCGCCGGGGATGCCTGAGATGTTGAGCCCGACGGCGGCGATCATGGGCAAGGGTCTGGGTGACTCGGTGGCCTTTATCACTGATGGCCGCTTTTCCGGCGGCAGTCATGGCTTTGTTGTCGGGCACGTGGCGCCCGAAGCGGCCGTGGGCGGGCCGATCGCGCTGGTCGAAGAAGGCGACGAAATCGAGATCGACGCGGTGAGCCGGACCATCACGCTCGAGGTCGACGAACAGACTCTGGCCACCCGGCGCGCCGCATGGAAAGCGCCGCCGGGAGAGACCGCCGGCAGCGTGCTGGGCAAATATGCTCGACTGGTCAGCTGCGCTTCGAAAGGCGCGGTCACAAGCGGCTAGGCGACCGGAAAAACATCTAACGACGGGCCGTCGAGGATTTCCTATGCGGTTTCGGCGGCTGGCATCACGATCTCGATAGCCGGTTCGCGCAGGTTGTAATGCGAACTCATCACGCGTCCGTACGCGCCGGCGTTGGCGATCACGATCACGTCGTTTTCCTCCGCCGGCGGCATCAGCCGCTCTACGCCCAGATAATCGCCGGTCTCGCAGATCGGACCCACCACATCGGTCAACTGGGTAGCGGCCTCGCCGACCCGGCTCAGATTGACGATTTCGTGAAACGAGCCGTACAGAGCCGGTCGGATCAGGGAATTCATGCCGGTGTTGATGCCCAGATAACCGACCTCACCCTTGCCCTTGGTCTGAGTGACTCTGGCCAGCAATACGCCCGCCAGCGCAGCGACGTAGCGGCCTGGCTCCAGCCACAATGCATAGTCAGGCAACGCATCACGCACCGCCTCCAGTGAGGCCCCCAGCGCGGCCAGATCCAGCGGTGCCTCGGCACCCGACTCCGGCACGCCCAGCCCACCGCCAAGATTGAATACCCGGACCTCGGGCAGGTGTTCCGCCGCGCGGGCTAGCACGGCCGCCATCTCGCCCCAGTGCCCACTATCGAGGATGCCGCTGCCGGCATGGACATGCAGACCGGTCACGCGCGCACCGCAAGCGCCGGCCAGCGCCGCCAGCTGTTCGACCTGGCTCAGCGGGATACCGAACTTTGAATGCTCGCCGGCAGTCTGCACATGGCGATGGTGTCCGCGTCCGGCGCCAGGATCGATCCGCGCAAAGACTTCTGCCCCGTCAAACAATTCGGGCCAATGGGTCAGCGGGTAGAGGTTGTCCAAAGTGAGCTGCACACCCATCGCCAAGGCCTGCTCGTATTCAGCGCGGGGCGCGAAATTTGGCGTAAACAGCAACCGCGCCGAATCAAGATCCGGAAACAGACCACGCACATGCGTCAGTTCTCCGGCAGAAACGCATTCGAACGTCAGCCCGGCATCATGGACCCGCTGCAGAATCGCCGGATGCCAGTTGGCTTTGACCGCATAGCAAATCCGTTCCACCGCTGACAGAGATTTCAGCTTGCAGATCGCCTGATCCACAACATCCAGGTCATAGACAAACGCCGCCTGGTCGGCCGGCGCCAGGGCCAGCAACTCGTCCCGGCGTGTCAGCCACCACGGTTTAACCCGGCTGGTCTGCTCAACAGCCGCACCGAACAACTGTTCCCAGGTGGGCCCGAGCACCGTGTCCTGTGCGCCCTTGCGGATTAACAGGTGATGCAATCTCTTGACCAGGCGGTGGGCTTGTTCTTCATCCACTACAAAGGTCAGGTTCAGATCGCTCGCAGCTTGGCTGACCAGATGGATGCGATGCTCTTCGAACAACTCCAGCGCCGGACCCAGGCGATGCAGGATGGCGCGAATCTGGCGCCCGACCAGGCTGACCGCGGCACAGCCGCCAATGACCCTCACCCGACAAAGCTTGTCCAGATCGCGCACCAGAGAATCCATGGCCTCGCCGTCAAGGCTGTTGACTTCGGGGTCGATAGACACCGTGACACTGGTCTCCGAGGTCGAAACCAGATCGATAGACACGCGGTGCTCGCCGAAGATACGAAAAGCGTGCGCCAGAAAGCCGACCTGTTGCCACATGCCGGAGGTCTCAAGCGAGATCAGGGTCAGACCCTTGTTGATGCTGATCGCCTTGACCCGGGGCGCGCCGTCGGTGGTGGCCGGTCCAATCCGGGTGCCCGGCATGTCCGGATGCGCCGTGCAGCGGATGTGCATGGGTATACCGTGCCGGCGCAGCGGCGCGACGCTGCGTGGATGCAACACCGCGCCGCCTGTGCTGGCGATTTCCTGCGCTTCATCGTAATCGAGGATCTGCAACAATCGCGCCGCGGTAACGATGCGCGGATCCGCGCTGAACATGCCCGGCACGTCGGTCCAGATCTCCACCACCTCGGCCTCCAATCTGGCGCCGATATAGGCTGCGGAAACGTCCGATCCGCCGCGACCCAGCAAGACGGTTTCGCCGCGATGATCGCGTGCGATAAACCCCTGGGTCAGGACCAGCGGGCCGATCCTGCTCAATGCCTGTTGAAATACCGGATCCGGTTCAAAATCGCAGGTGGCCGCCAGCGTCCGCCCACGGGCGTCGGTATCTTCGGTACGGCTCTCCAGCACTGTGCGCACATCCAGCCAGCGACAGGGCAAGCCACAAGCCTGCAGATAGGCGGCACCGATGCGTGTGGCCATCAACTCGCCCGCGGCCATGACCCTGGCATGCGCCCGCGGGCTGACTTCGCCCAACAGGTGGATACCGTCGAGAACCTGACGCAACGCCTTCAGATCGCCCTTCAGCTCGGCGATCAGCAGTGGCTCGCCGTCCAGCGCCAGGTCCGCGGCCAGCGACAGGTGCATTTCCTGAATCGCATCGAGCTCGTGTGCATGCTCGCCGGCAAGTGCAGCGTCGAGCAGCCCAAGCAGCCTGTTTGATACGCCGGCCAGTGCCGAGTGGACTACAAGCAGACGCCCGTCCTGCAGACCCATCCGCGCCTGCTCGGCGATCGCTCGCCAGTTTGCTGCTGTGGCGACACTGGTGCCGCCAAACTTGAGCACCTTCCAGGGCCGGGTATCAGTTTGAGTACTCATGCTGATTCCGTCAGTGTCTGAGCAACGAAGATCATACGCTCGGCTTCCATCCGCAATCCCGCTTTGAGTGGAGCAAGTATCATAGCGGCAAGGGCCATGCACAGCGATCGGGAAGCGTCGCCAGCGTTATGAATCGATCATCGCGAACACACACCAAAACAGTGCGTCGGGCCCTGGCGTTGCCATTGCTCGCGCTGCTGGCGACCAGCGCAGCGGCTGAAACCGGTCTGGTGTTTGCCGTGGATACGGTTGAGGGCGATGGCTGGCGCGCAGACGACATCAGCGTATCGCTGACCCTGAACCCCGATGGCCGGGTAAGCGCGGCGCTTGTCGTTGCCGCGCTGCAGGTGCCAGATCTGGCCGGCCCGATAAACGGTATCGGCGCCCGCTGCGCGACGCTATCTGTCGATGCCGGCAGCATTCGCTGTTCCGGCATCGGTCTGACGCCGGGCAGCTTGCCGGTAGCGCTGCCGGATTTTGATGGCGCCCTCCTCTACGAACGCGACAGCGGCCGTCTGCGCTGGGATCTGGCGGCAAAACCAGAAACCGGCGGCAGCCTGCGGCTGCGCGGGTCTCAGCTGGGCGACGGCTGGTCGATTGCTATTGAGTCTGAGGGTCTCGCGATTGCGGATCTCGTCAGCCTGGCCGATCTCGCCGCGCTGCTCGATGAAAGCCGTTCCGGCGTGGCTGCTGACGGCAACGAGGCCTCATTGCCGGCGAACGATGATCCCGCACCGGCAGCGGAACTCTTCGGCAGCCTGGATCTGTCCGCGGAAGCGAGCGGCAGCAGCGACAGGTTCTCCGTCAGCTTCCAGGGCCGGGCTGATGGCGCAGGTGGCAGCAACGCCTCGGGCACCAGCGCTGCCGACGCTGTCGCGTTTGAATTCGACGGCAACGCCGGTGCCGCTGACGCAGGGCTGAATTTCGACGCCCGGGTGATTGCGAATACCGGTGAGGTGTATCTGGAGCCGGTCTATGTACGTCTGGACGATCATCCGCTGACGCTGTCGATTCAGGGCAACTGGTCGGAGGAAGGTCTGTCGATCGGGGACCTGCGCATTGCTCAACAAGGCGTGCTGAGCGGCTCGGGCACGTTGTTGATGGTGCCACCGGACACGGTCATCGTGGATCAGGGAGCGCCTGAGGCCAGCGAGACGTCTGACGATGTCGAGCCAACGGCATGGACTATCGCCTCGGCCCGGCTTTCGTTTCCAGTGATCACGCTGCCGGGTGCCTACGATGTGCTGATGAAGCCATTCCTGGCCGGCACCGATCTCGGGGATATGGAGACCAGTGGCCAGCTCAGCGCAGACATCGATGTGCTTGACAACGCGCCGGTATCTATCGCGCTCAATCTCGACAATGTCCACATGGATGATCGCAGCGGCCGCCTCGGTCTATACGGTCTGTCAAGCCAGTTCGGCTGGGACAAGGGTCGCAAGGACACGGCCGAAGAGCCGGTGCTGATTTCATGGCAGGGCGGCTTCGTCTACGGCATCTCTCTGGGTCCGACGCGTCTCGAATTCGCGGTCGAACCCGGCCAGTGGCGTTTGCGGGAACCCGGCCTCATCCCGTTCCTGAACGGCGGTGTGGCTATCGATACGCTGGAGATCGGCGACTTCACGCCCGGCAATGCCCGGGTCGCCATCGACGCGCGATTACAACCGGTGAGCATGCGCGCGCTGACTCGCGCGCTGGACTGGCCGCCCTTGTCAGGCAGTCTTTCCGGGGTGATCCCCAGCATGAGCTATGTCGATGGTGCGCTGACCTTCGGCGGCGAGCTGAGTGCGCAGATGTTCGACGGTGAAATCACGGTGAGCAATTTCCGTCTGCGAGAACCGTTCAACCCGGGATCGCGGCTGGAAGCTGACATCGAGATCGAAGATCTGGATCTCAGGCTGGTGACGGAGGCCCTTTCCTTCGGCCTGATCACCGGCAAACTGGATGGCTATGTCCGGGGATTGAGGATGTACGACTGGACTCCGGTGGCATTCGATGCGCGTTTGTTTACACCGCCGGATGACCGCAGCAAACACCGCATCAGCCAGCGCGCGGTCGATAACATCGCCAACCTCGGCGGTGGCGGCGGGGCTGCCGCGCTGTCGAAGGGTTTTCTCAAGTTCTTTGAGCAATTCTCCTACAGCGGTATCAGTTTCGGCTGCAAGATGCGCGACGATACCTGCGAGATGTCCGGACTCGAGAATCAGGGCAACAGCTATGTGATTCTTAAGGGCAAAGGCCTGCCGCAGATCAATGTGGTCGGTTATGCGCGGCGCGCCAGCTGGTCAACAATTGTCGAACAGTTAAAAGGCATCATCGAATCCGAAGGCCCTGTTGTAGAATAGACTGAGGCGTCCGGTCCCGGGTCACGACCGAGGAGAACACAACATGTTCCGTTTCCACGCAAAACTATTGATCGCAGCCACGGCATTGCTTGCCGCCTGTGTGACGATAAACGTCTACTTCCCCGCGGCAGCTGCAGAAAAAGCTGCGGACCGCATTATCGATGATGTCTGGGGCCCCGCGGCCGAGGCCGCCAACGGTAAAACCCAGAGCGCATTGTTCGACACTATCGATCTTGCGACACCGGTTCGCCTGGCGGCCAATAACGTACTGGAGTTCCTGATTCCGAGCGCGCAGGCCCAGGTGGACTTTGATGTCGACACCCCGGAGATCCGCGCGCTGACGTCATCGATGAATGCGCGCTTCAAGAAGATGGAGCCTTTTTATGCCTCCGGCGCGATCGGCCTGACCGCCGATGCGATGATCGACATCCGTGATCGCAACCTGGTGCCCCTGGCCGAGCGAAACTCGTTGCGTCAGCTGGTCGATGCCGAAAACAAAGACCGCAATGCTTTGTACAAGGCGATTGCGGTGGCCAATGGTCATCCTGAATGGGAGGATCAGATCCGCGAGACCTTCGCTCAGCGCTGGATCGCCAAGGCCGCACCCGGCTGGTACTACCGCAAGGGTGGCGACTGGGTGAAGAAGTAGCCGGTGACAACCACCTTGTCCCGGTCAGACGGCATGGAGCCGCCGGACTCGAGCCACAGTTTCTTATGGCGCTAGCGACGCTAGCGAAAAAACCCCGCCCCGGCGGGGTTTCCATTATCTGTTTTCGTTACTGGTCAGTCGTTAGTGGTCAGAAGTCATTGCTTTCCGACACCCTTCAGGCCGATGCACGCGAAATCAGTCAGGTGTGCGTCACACGGTTTTGCAAAAATCGATGTCCTCCGCTGCCGGATCCGACGGGCAGCCAACTTGCATCAGCGAAATGCACAAGGTCTACTTCCCTCACAAAAGGGGGCTGGGCTTGCTTGTTAAACCTGTAGTCATGTGGCGCGTACTTGTGCTGGCCGCCGGCATTCTGCTCGGTGGCTGCACGCAGCTCGGCGCGGACTATCAGCCGCCCGAGCTCCAGGTTCAGGACACATGGGGGCTACCCGAAGGGACGGGTCTCGACACGAACCCGGACGACCTGGTCACCTGGTGGAAGGCCTTTGAGGATCCGACCCTCACCAGCCTGGTCGAGCATGCCTACCAACACAATTACAGCCTCGAAGTGGCCGGGCTGAGGGTGCTCCAGGCACGCGCCCAGCTCGGCATCGCGATCGGCACCGCTTATCCGCAGTCGCAGACCGCCAGCGGTAGTGTAATCGGCGTCAGCGCCAGCGAAGCAAATGCCAATACCAGCGCCGGCGATCTGAGCTACTGGCAGTACGACATTGCGGCAAACGTGGGCTGGGAACCGGATTTCTGGGGCCGTTTCCGCAACGGTATCGAATCCGCCGACGCCAGCTTTCTCGCCTCGGTAGCTAATTATGACGACGCGCTGGTGCTGCTGACATCACAGGTGGTCAGGATCTACGCGGCGATCCGCACGATCGAGGAACGGCTGCGCATCGCGCGCGAGAATCTGGTGTTGCAGCAGCGCAGCTACGACATTGCCGAGGTCAAGTTTCGCAATGGTGAAGACTCGGAGCTGGACATGCAGCAGGCGCTGACCTTGCTGCTAAGCACCGAGGCGACGGTGCCGGCGCTGCAGGCGCAGCTGGTGCAGACGCGCAACGCGCTGGCCACGTTGTTGTCGATCCCAACCAACGAGGTCGGCGCCCTGCTCGGTGAGCCGAGCAACATCCCGACATTACCGGAGTCGGTCGCTATCGGCGCGCCGGCCGATCTGCTCCGGCGACGCCCGGATGTGCGTCAGGCCGAACTGCAAGCCGTGGCCCAAAGCAAGCTGATTGGCGTGGCCGAAGCCGACCTGTATCCGTCTTTCGTGTTGACCGGCACCGTGGGTCTGGCCGCTGCAGGCAGCACCAATACCACGCGCACCGGTGACAGCGGATTTGACCAGATGTTTGACAGTGACGCGCTGCAGTTTGGTGGCGGACCGGGATTCAGCTGGAATCTGTTCAACTACGGACGGATCAAGAACGCGGTCCGGGTACAGGATGCGGTTTTTCAGCAGTCGCTGGTCAACTACCAGGACACCGTGCTGCGCGCGGCACAGGAGGTTGAAGACGCCATCGTCGACTATCTCAATGGTAAGCGGCAGACCGAAATCCTCGAACGCACGGTGACCTCTGCAAAGCGCTCGACGGAACTGTCGACGCTACGCTACCGCGAGGGATTCTCGGACTATCAGCGTGTGCTGGATGCGCAACAGTCATTGTTTACCCAGCAGCAACGGTACGTCGACGCCCAGGGTCAGACAGTGAGCAGCCTGGTTGCGCTATACAAGGCGCTCGGCGGTGGCTGGCAGATCCGCGAGGGCGAGGATTTCGTCGACGACACGATCAAACAACAGATGCGCGAACGCACGGATTGGGGCGGGCTGCTCGATACCGAAGCCACCGATCCGGCCATGCCCCAGGGCAAGGGCGATGGCGAGGGCACGTTCCGCAAGCCGGACTGGTAAGCGATCAGGTACCCCATGACAGAAAAAGAAACTGCCACCAACGACGAAACCGAAGTCAAAACCAAAGCCGAGGCCGAAGTCGAAGTCGAAGCATCACCCTCGCCAGACGATCCCCTGCGCCGCTGGACGCTGATCGTGAGCGCGGTGATCGTCGGGCTGCTGTGCTGGTACCTGGTGGCCGACCGTCTTACGCCGTTTTCGAGCCAGGCCCGGGTAAAGGCCTACATTGTGCCGATCGCGCCGCAGGTCTCCGGGCGCGTGGTGGCGGTGAATGTAAGAAATAACCAGCTGGTCGAGGAAGGCGACGTTCTGGTCGCCATCGATCCGAGCAGCTACGAACTCAACAGGCGCTCAGCAGAAGCGGGACTCACCGCGGCACGGCAGGAACTGGGTGCGGCCACCGCGGCGGTGGAATCAGCCAGAGCCGGTGTCGATGCCGCGCGCGCCAATTTGCTCAAGGCGCAACAGGACGCAGACCGTCTCGAACGGATCTATCAGGAGGATCCGGGCGCGGTCTCCGAGCGGCGGGTGCAGGCGGCACGCGCCACGCTGGAAGGTGCCATCAGTAAGCTGGCGCAGGCCCAGGCCAACGTCGAGCAGGCGCTGCAGCAGCAGGGCGATCTCGGCGACCAGAACATGCGCATCTTGTCCGCCACGGCCACGCTTGAACAGGCCGAGCTGGATCTTGAGCGGACTCGCATCCGTGCGCCGGGCCGCGGGCTGGTCACCGACCTGGCCGTGGACCGCGGCAATTTCGCCCAGCCGGGCCAGCCATTGATGACCTTTATTGCTATCCATGATTTGTGGATTCAGGCGGACTTCACCGAGAACAACCTGGGCAACGTGAAACCAGGAGACCGCGTCGCGCTGGTGCTCGACGTGCAGCCGGGTCAGGTGTTTGAAGGCACGGTGCGCAATGTCGGTTATGGCGTCGCCACCAGCAACGACGCCCTCGGCACACTGCCGACGATCGACAACGATCCCAACTGGCTGCGCAGCGCGCAGCGCTTTCCGGTCATCGTAGATTTTGACCCGGGCACGCTGGATGTGCCGCTGGGTGTGCGAGTGGGCTCTCAGGCTACAGTGATTATTTATACCGGCGATCGATGGCTTTTGAACTGGATCGGCTCGATGTATATACGGCTTAACAGCATCCTGAGCTATGCCTACTGAAACAACGCGTACGCTGGCTCAGCAGCGGATCATCCGTTTTGCGGTCGGCACCGCGATCGCGCTGTGGTTCTCGCAAGCGTTTGGCTGGCCTTTCTCTTTTCTGGCGGCCGTGTTCGCCGCCACCTTTCTCGGGCTGCCGCTACCGGCACCAGGTCTGAAAGGCGGCATCATGTTCATGCTGATCCTGGCCGCCGCGATGGGGCTCGGGCTCGCGATGCTGCTGCCGCTCAACGAGCAGCCCCTGGCCGGCGTCACGCTGCTGACCCTGCTGTTCTTCGGGCTGTTTTATTACGGGCTGCGCGGCGGCAGTCCGCTGGTCGCAGCGCTTGCGACCGCCGGACTTGCTGCCATCCCGGTGGTCGGTGCAATCAGTATCCCGGCTGCCGTCGCGGTCGCCAAAAGCCTGATGGTGGCCGGTGGCGTGGCCATGCTCGCGATGTGGCTCGCCCACGCGATCTTCCCTGATCCGCCCAGACCCGCCGGACCGATGCCCGCCGCCCGCCCGGCGGTACTGCCGGACAGCCGGGCTGCCGCACGGCTTGCGGTGCGCTCCACGCTGGTTGTGATGCCGGTGATCCTGTGGCTGCTGGCATCCGGCAACCTCGCCTATATCGCCGTCGCGCTCAAAGTCGCATCGCTGGGTCAGCAGGCAAGCACCGGTGGTACGCGACAGGCGGGTCGCGACCTGCTGGTCTCCACTGCGATCGGTGGCGTGGCCGCGGTCGCAATCTGGATGATCCTGACGATCTGGCCAAGCCTGCTGATCTACACCCTGCTGACCTTACTATGCGGACTGATCCTCGGCCGGCGCATTTTCGCTGGGCCGGCGTTCGCGCCCGGCGGGCAGGTCTACTCTTACGCTGTCGTCACGATGCTGATTATCCTCGGACCCGCCGTGATGGACTCCGGCGACGCCGCGGGGGGCCGGCTGACCGAGCGTATCCTGATGTTCGCTGGCGCTACCGTTTATGCGGTGTTCGCGGTCGCAATCTTCGATGCGGTGATCAAACCGCATGCACCTGCCAAAGAACGTCACAGCAGTGCCCCGGCCGAAAGTGGCGCCACGCCCTGAACCGCAGACAACAGTCGAGCACCGCCCGTTCAACCCGACTCAGGCACGGGTCTCATTGATCGAATGCCGGGCGTAGTGCGCAGAACCTTGATGTTTTGAGATTTAGTGCCGGGGAGAGGGTCCGAACCTCCGACCCATGCACGCCAAGTGTAGAGGTCAGTCGTGCCGGGTGAGACCTGGAGACTCATCGATCAGTGGGATTCCAACAGAAACTCCAGGCTGCCGAAATTCACCGCCCATGCCGAGTGTCCGCTTTCGGCCAGATGTGGTCGTTGCCAATACTGTGTTTCGGCGTCTCGGAGATGGGGCCAGTCACCATGATTACCGCGATCGAAACCTAAAAGACAAGGTGACTGTCCAATAATTACTATAGAAAGATGCCTGACTCGCGATAGACGGAAAGACCCCTATTCCATCCCTCATGGCATGATCCGCCACAACTGCACCAGAACCGCACCCAATAAGAGCCACGTGGCGACCGTCAAGAAAAGACAACTAACTCGCGTCCAACCGTGGACTGATGGCCAGTAACGGAACCACAGCACGTGGCCGAATAAAAAGTCCATCTTTCGAAAGCCATTCCAAAATAGCGGAGGTCTACCGAGGTCGGCGTAGTACTTCGGTTGATTCCTTGATATCAAAAAAATGCTCAGCTCAGCGAGCACCACGCAGATAACAACCAAAATGAGGAACCCAGACAGCATTAATGGCCGCCGCATCCGCACTCGATCTGCGTTGAATTTACGAGTTCAGTGCTACCATGGAAATCGAATATGGCTCCTTCGTAACCGCCGAACCCCCCGAAGTTTAAACCGAACGCATGCCCTAATCGAATCGCAGATACAGAGATGCCACCAGGGGCCCCGAGCGCGCCCCCCGTAAGGCTAAACGACGATTCGAATGCAGAATTGAGATTGGAGGGTGACGGGTGCGGGAATCGATCTCTTAGCCTTATGGAAGACCCACTCAGGCCGAAAGGCACCCCGAAAGTATATCCGGCGCCGATGCCGGACAGTTCCACCACATAGGCTTCGTTGTCAACGCACTCCGAAGTCAGAGTCACGCCGATGCGTACACCGCCCAAGATCTCGCCGACAGAAACCGACCGAATATTGCCGCGCCACTCGACCAGGCCCAGCGGATCTATGTTTACGACGGGGTTATGCCCAGCGTACCCGTGGGTATTCAGCCCCCCGGCCAACCCGATTGGATCGGATTCCAAATACCGCCCCGTACTCGGGTCATAGGTTCTGAAGTAGTTGTAGACTAAACTAATAGTGCCTCCGCTTTCTTGCATCCTCCAATGATCGGACGATTCCTGTTTTCTCTAGCCATTCATCACGGCTGAATTTCAGAATTTGGCTCGAGACTCTCGTCAAGCACTCGGGCAACTCCTGTTGCACTGATTCCATATATTGTTGTGCCAATTCACGTCCCGCATCCCAGTCTATCTGCGCCACCGCTTGAGTACTGACGCAGCGTATGTATCCCGGTTCTGATGTTGACTCTGCAAGAATCTCAAGAGTCGGTATCGCAGACGGATCTCCGATATTTCCCAGTGCTTGAATCGCGTATCGCCTCTTCACCATGTCGGTCTTGACTATCTGTTCAAGAATCACTGGAACTACATCAGTGCCGGCCACAATCAACGGGTCCATCAAGGTATCCTCAGCCCCGTCGTAAGCATAGAACTCGTCAAGCGCCATCGCCGGATCGACCCCGATATGTGGTTCGTCGGCACTGCATGCTGCGAACACAGCAAGGCACGTCGTAACAATGACTAGTGGCCACACCAGCCGGTCCACAATTCGCTGTTTCACAATTCGCTGTTTCACAATCACTCTCATTCTTAGCCCCTGGGCGACCTGCTATCTGACAGTAAGTTCCACCCGGTTGTCCGGATCTGCTTGAAGGTCCCTGAGAAGCTGATTGTGGCCCCAAGGAATTGGAAATGTGTTGCCGTCGAATTGAATGCAGCCTCTCGATCCATCGAACAAACCACCGTGCAGATAGAAGCCAGTTCGACCTTGCCGCTCAGTTGACGGATAGGGATAAATCCGTACTCGCCAGTCGCCCCAATCACCTTGGGCGGGATCGTCTCCGAAGTTGCGCCGCCAGTCCCCTCTGAAATTGGGATTATCGATCTGCGTCGTATCTATATAGAACTTTCCTCGCGGAATCGGACCCTTGTTTTCCCCAAATTCGCATTTCGATTCATTCATGCACTCACCAGTGCCCGACGCCGCATCAATCGAGTATGGGTCTCTACCGTCGATTTCCGGATCAACGTTGAGGATGCCTTGATCCACTAGAAATTCGAGAGTGGTCAGACCCAAGGGATCGATCGCTGAGAGCGGATTCCCGCCTACATATGCATACGTATTTGGCCCTGCCGCGAGCCCGATCGGATCGCTCTCCAGATACCTTCCCGTACTCGGGTCATAAGTCCTGAAGTAGTTGTAATGCAGCCCCGTCTCGCCATCGAAGTACTGCCCCGGGAAGCGCAAATTCAGTGTCACAGGGACACCGTCCTGATCCGGATCCTCGTCCACGGTGGCCGCACCGAAGGGATCATAGACCGCCGTCCATACACGGGTGCCGGATTCATCACTCAGCGCCCGCGGGGTGCCCAGATGATCGTTATGGACGTAATAGAGGGCATCCGCGCCATGATCCAGCACCGCCAGCGGCTGACTTTTCAGATAGACAAGCTCCCGGACGGGCTGGCCGGTGTCATCAAGGATAGCCAGCAACTTCCCGCCCAATCCGTAGCGGTACTCGAAACTCTCCCCGCCTGCGTCCTTGCGCACCCGCTGGCCAAGGCCGTTGTAGGCATACTCGCCCAGGATCGTCACCGTCCCGTCGTCCGAGGTCGCCCGGATCAGGCGGTTGCGGGCATCGTACTCATAGCCCAGATCCGGCGCCCCGACGGTGCTGCTCTTGGCGGTGATGCTGCCGTTGGCATCGTGGGTGTAGGTCCAGAAGGCGTCGCTCTTCGGCTTGTTCTTGGGCTTTCTCCTGGAGTTCTTCGGATAGGTGGTGATGGTAGTTTCGCCGTCGGCTACTAGCTGCCTGCGGTTGCCGTTGCGATTGACGTTGTAATCGCGATCCCCGAACGGGCCGCTGGCTACGTCCAGTTGGTCGAGGTTGTCGTAGGTGCCATTAGCCAACTTCGGGCTCGGCAGCTCGGGCGATAGGCATAAAGTTACCACCGGCACCGTTTTGCCTAAAGTTACCACCGGCACCGTTTTCCCCAAGTTACCACCGGCACCGTTTTCCCCGGGTACCGCCCCATATTCGGATCATAAGTCCTGAAGTAGTTGTAATTTGTTTGCGCCAGATCCTAGGTTTCCAATCCTTTGAAAACCTTGGCTGGCAAGATCTCGTTTATCTTCCTCCGAAACTGTTGGAAATCGTTGCGGCGGAACGGCTTTGTGTTGATCAAAATTATGTCATCAGTTTTCGATCGGATTTCGAGCCTTGGGACGCTCAATCTCGGACCGAAAAGCGGCCAAAAGACCCGGACCATCCTGACACATACAATGTCGCATACCTCGAATTTGGTCATCTTGTAAAAGCCATCTCGGTATTCTAATGAAGTGCCGTCAATAACTAACTTAAACCCACTCAGCCACCCGGTCATGCCGAATCCCACGAGCGCAGCGATTGCCCCGCCGAGCATTACGTTTGGAGCGCCGCCTTTCAGATAGAGCATCAGATAAAAAATCGCAAGAAGATACCAGATGCCCGTCAAGACTACGTAAGCGCCAATTCCAGCGGCAAATTGCAGTCTCTCGGCCGGGTCTACTGGCATCCACAGGACTCCGGTGTTGACGGATTCAACTGGCCCCAAAGGGACGACCCTAATGCTCCAGCGGCTGCCCCTTGACCCGCAGCGTGCTCATAGAATGCACCACCTGCCATCTTGCCCGCAGTCTGACCGCTCACATTGTTGATTTGCCCGTTCGCTGCTTTTGTGGACATTTGTTGAAATACTTGGTACGCGCTCCCTCTCCCAGCATTTACTCCTTGAATTCTAGGTCGCCCCGGAATGAACCCAGTCGCAGCGCCAAACGATGTATCAAAAACGGCACTTCCATAATTGAACTCGCATTGCACGTCAGTAAGAATATTAAGGCCCTGTGAAGTTAAGTTTGCAGACAGACCTGCCGCGGCCCCAGCAAGGAACGGATTCGCGGTATACAAGAGCGTTTCGCCTCCAACGGCACCCCCTACAGCTGCACCGGCATATTCCTGCCACGAACTCAGATCCCATGTAATAAGGTCGCCAATCGCCCTTCCCGCGAGGCCAATTATGGCACCGCCGCCAGCGAATATTGCATCATCTACTCCAGACCATAGGCCATATCGATCTATACGCCGTACCGGATTTCCGCCAACGTAGCCGTAAGTATTGAGACCACCGCCGAGGCCTATCGGGTCGGATTCCAGGTACCGCCCCGTACTCGGGTCATAAGTCCTGAAGTAGTTGTAAAGAACTCGGCCGTACGACGCTCGGCGACTACGTTTTCGATTTTCCCAACGCCGTCCGCGGCTTAGGATATTTCTGCGCCGACGCATGCGCCGCACAACGACTTTTTGGCCCAGACGCGACTTTTCGCTTAACACCGCCATGCTAGGTATTGTATCCGCCTGACGTGATGAGCTAAACGCTCAACGACTGCATCGGTGAAATGCTCGGAAATCTCCGGTCTAGTCGTCAAGTTCGATGACGACTTCATCCCGTTTATCCGGAACCGCCGGGTATCGCGTCAAAACACCGGTATCAGCCGAAAACTCCGCCAAGTACGCTTTCTCCCAACTCCGATCCATTACATACTCGCGGAGGCCCGGTTCGTCCTTATAGCCGACCATCTTGTTTTCGCTGAAGACGCTCACGGACCAGTCAGCCGCCCAGTCCTCTTGACAGGCGCCAATGTACGCACCAAGGTCTTGCAGTAGCTCTCGAGCCTTCGAGGTGTCTTCAACGTCATCAGCGCCGGCGGTCACAAATATCCTTTCGTTTGACCGGTCAATTCGTGTAATTCGCTCCGCTTCAAATTCAGAACAATCAACAGCAGCTGTTGAGGAACCGCAACCAAACAGCATTGCGTAGCACACCAAACTAACTGACGATTTCAGCTTCACGTTCATTAATTCCAATCCTTGAAGTTCCACCGCCGTGGTACCTGATCCATGCCCAACGTCCCTGGGTTGATACCAGAAAATGGCCCACGCATTCGCTGCGGCACAATTGGCGGAAGTGAACCTTGGTACCAAGTAATATCGGCGTCCGCGCAGCTGTCCGAGCATGACGACTCGGTGACAATGCGCGTATGCCCCATTGTCGAGTGATATCGAGTCATCAACAGATCTCCGGGCTGCAGCTGATTCAGGCTGATAGGAGATGAGTTATCAATTACATTTAGCGCCCCGAGATCTCGCATGGCTACCGTCTCGAATTGAGACGTGGACGTGAAATCATCGGATGCCGCACTGTAGTAATTCCATTGACCGTTCGCCCAGTACTTCAGATTCACCGGCAGGTTGTTTTGCGATGCGAACCGGATCAGGCCAAGAAGCCCGAGATCGGCACAGTCAATCTTCTTGTTGTAGTTTTGCACGAAGTTGCGCATGAAATCAGAGTACGCCTGAATTTCATTCGATCCCCATTCGCCACGTATATCCCATGCGTCAAGACCGAAGGGATCAACAAACGACAGTGGATTCCCGCCGACATAACCGTACGTGTTCAGGCCGCCATCTAGGCCGATCGGATCGCTCTCTAGGTACCTGCCCTGTACGCGGGTCGTAGGTTCTGAAGTAGTTGTAATGCAGCCCCGTCTCCTGATCGTAATACTGCCCCGGAAATCTCAGATTCAGGGTGACTGATATCCCATCCTGGTCCGGATCCTCGTCCACGGTCGCGGCCCCGAACGGATCATAGACGGCGGTCCACACACGGATGCCGGATTCATCACTCAGCGCCCGCGGTGTGCCCAGATGATCGTTGTGGACGTAGTAGACGGCATCCGCGCCATGATCCAGCACCGCCAGCGGCTGACTGTTCAGGTAGACAAGCTCCCGGACGGGCTGGCCGGTGTCATCAAGGATCGCCAGCAACTCCCCGCCCAATCCATAGCGGTACTCGAAGCTCTCCCCGCCTGCGTCCTTGCGCACCCGCTGGCCAAGGCCGTTATAGGCATACTCGCCCTGGATCGTCACCGTCTCGTCGTCTTCGCTCACCTGTAGCAGCCGGTTGTGGGCGCTGTATGCAAAAAGCCGGTCCGGGCCCGCGCCAATGCGGGTCTTGGCGGTAATGGAGCCGTTGGCGTCGTGCGTGTAGTTCCAGAAGGTGTCGCTCTTCGGCTTGTTCTTGCGCTTTCTCCTGGAGTTCTTCGGATAGGTGGTGAGGGTGGTTTCGCCGTCGGCCACGGCCTGCTTGCGATTGCCGTTGCGATCCAGGTTGTAATCGCGATCACCGAACAGGCCGCTGGCTACATCCAGTTGGTCGAGGTTGTCGTAGGTGCCATTAACCAACTTCGGGCTCGGCAGGTCCATAGATAAGCATAAAGTTACCTCCGGCACCGTTTTCCTGGGCCTATATGGAGTATTCAGCTCTAAATTTGAACCATCAACTTTTTCACTGTTCCTCTTGCATAAAATCATACGTGTTGTCGTTTTCTACGACTTCAAAAAGTGACCCATTCCTGAGGACATACCTGACAGATAAATAGTATTCTCCACCTTGGGCCCCCTCCCATGTCAAGACTGCTCCCTCAGGCAACATCTGCTTGTTTCCCTTGCCATCGGAAAACCCTACGTCTCTATTCAGGGTCACTTTTTTATCAGGCATTCCGGCAACAAAATCAACAGCTCCATAATTCACGGTGTAGTTGGCCGTAAACAGCCCAGCAACGAAGGACAGCACCATCCCAAATAGCGCCAGAATAACAAACATTCTTTTACCTGCCGCCATAATGCCTAACCTCTTTCACCAGAAATGGGACCATATTGAGCTCAAAACGCAATTGCCCAGGAGAGGTCAGAAAATCAGAAATGAAAATATCGTGGTACCAATTTGTCCCTGATTTCAGCGCTTCACTGGTCAAATCTGCACAATTGTTGCCTATAAAAGAATACTGTTCGTCTAGTTGTCCATGACTATTCAGATTCAGAGAGTTGTAGAAATCCTTTACTCTCTGTTCTTGCGCTGCGTTTAGATCAAGCACGTAGCCCGTCAGGTTACAACCAGGGCAATTTTGCCGCTCTATATAGCTCGCCGCATTTTGCTTCCTGAGAATGTTGGGCCCTCTTAAGGCTTGATTTCCAATATACGAATTTCGTTGATTGTCGATTTCCCGAACGCCAGTCCGGTATCTCCCGTTAGAATATACAGTCCCATCTATCCTGAGCGCTGCATGGCCATACCAATTGGGTCCACCAATAAGGACTTCCGTTTCAAGCCCTAAGGGATCAATGAACCCGACGGGATTCCCTCCAACGTAACCATAGGTGTTTAGCCCGCCATCAAGCCCAATCGGATCACTTTCGAGATAACGCCCCGTCGAAGGGTCTAGCGTTCTGAAGTAGTTGTAATGCAGACCCGTCTCCTGATCGTAATACTGCCCCGGGAAGCGCAAATTCAGTGTCACAGGGACACCGTCCTGATCCGGATCCTCGTCCACAGTCGCGGCCCCGAACGGATCATAGACCGCGGTCCATACACGGGTGCCGGATTCATCACTCAGCGCCCGCGGCGTGCCCAGGTGGTCGTTGTGGACGTAGTAGACCGCATCCGCCTCGTGATCCAGCACCGCCAGCGGCTGGCTGTTCAGGTAGACAAGCTCCCGGACGGGCTGGCCGGTGTCATCCAGGATCGCCAGCAGTTCCCCGGCCAATCCATAGCGGTACTCGGAACTCTCTCCGCCTGCGTCCTTGCGCACCCGCTGGCCAAGGCCGTTGTAGGCATATTCGCCCAGGATCGTCACCGCCCCGTCGTCTTCGCTCACCTGTAGCAGCCGGTTGTGGGCGCTGTATGCAAAAAGCCGATCCGGGCCCGTGCCAATGGAGGTCTTGGCGGTAATGGAGCCGTTGGCGTCGTGGGTGTAGTTCCAGACCGTGTCCTTGGTGGGCTGGTTCTCGTGCTTGCGATATCGGTTACCCGGATACGTGAAGGTCGTGGTCACGCCACCGGACTCCAACAAGCTCACGCTTGTAGTAACGATATAGCCAAGGGAAACCGACCACCGCACCAAGCACCGCAACCCACCAGCCGGATCGAAAGTCTTGCAGTGTGTTGTTGTACTCGGTCCCGACAATGAACAGGCTTACCAGACCCCATAGGACTCCGACTATGTTATTCCCGATGTGCACCAATACAGGCGCCACCAGAGAGTCATACTTGATTCGAATCAGGGATAACACGAAAGCGAACACCAACGCACCCAAGATGTCGTCGTGCACCAATGCGAACAATATTGATGAGATGAGAACCCCCGAGCGCAAGCCGTGTTTGGCAGCCCAACGCCCCAGGATGAAACCTCTGAACAGGAGCTCTTCTGCAACGGGGGCGATCACGATAATCATCGTCGCATAGCCGATGTTAACTAGCAGCGCGTCTGGTTGGCCCGCCGGGACGAGGGCGTACGAATCCTCTGAAAGCCAGAGCTCAACGAATCCGGGTGTGACATAGGATAGTGGCAGAAACACCAGGTAGAAGCAGAACACCGCTACTCCGGCCAGCGGTATCCCCAAACTCATGAGCCTGGCGGCGTCCCCACGATCGACCAGTGCTCCAAACACGATAGCTGCGTTGTATTTGGAGCACCACCCGACCCAAAGCACCCCAAAGACCACCAGATAAGATGAAGTGCCAAGGACTAGAGAGTAGATCGGACTTTCGAGTGCTATCCAGTCTCTCGACATCAGCGTCCCAATCACGATATAAGGCAGCATCATGGCAAGGATTACCGTGGGCAACACATTGCGCGATTTCGCTTCCGCGAAAATCTGATCCATCCTAGAGTTGCCCATAGCCAAACTCAGCGGCGACACCCACTGGCGGATGTGTGTGTAACAGTGCGGCGGTACCGAGCCGGACTGGCGCGGCCACTGCTACGTGTCCGGTTTCGAGTTTCGGGGCAGGGATGGGGCTAAGCAGGGTGTTGCGCATCACGAGCCTCCGATTTCCTTATCTGCGCGTACTGGACCACATAGATATCATGCCTCGGACGCGATTGCGATATGCGTACTCGCGATTCTGGCCCACGGGATGGGCCTCGGAGCGGATTGGCTGAACGACCACAATGGGTCAGAAGCAGACATCGAACGCGCATTGACTCGCCCGGTCAATCCAGGGACATTTCGAAAGACGGCGAGAACGCGATCGGAATGACATACGTGTTGCTGACCTGGGTGTAGCGATCGTCCAGCGGAGCCGCTTCCTCGGCGGAGTTCGGATTCCACACCACTTCGATTCGGCGCAGGCCCGGTTCCAACCCGGTGAGGGGCACGAGACCGATCAGCCCCCGCATTCCCAGGTCAGCGCGCTCGGCAGGTTCAAATCCCGCCATCGAGACCGGCCTGCCATCAATAGCCACTGTCCATAGCTGGCGCAAGCAGGCGACCGGGTCCGATGCGTCCTCAGCGCTGCCGCAAAGGTGATCGAGCACGAGATTGTCGCGCAGCGGCTGATACGGCAAGAACAAGCGAACGAAGCTGCCGCTTTGATTGAAGCTGTCGACCCGTGGCCAGCCGCGCAAGCGATCCAGTGGACTGGGCATGTCCTCGTAGTACGTGCTGCGAATTCCTTCCTGGACCTGAGCGGTGTCGAGATACTCGAACTCTCCGGAGAGCGTGAAGTTACGCCATCCGGCAGCACGGACATTGCCGACGACTATTATGACGATAATGCTGAGGGTGAGCGCGACGAAAAATGCTACCGGGCGTGTATTGCTCTGCAGAGTCAGCTGTACCGGCAGCACGAGCCGCTGCGGGTAGGCGAACCCGGCGATGCGCCTCAGGAACCGGACGAGACCGGCAAAGAAACGGCTGTCGCGAAGGCGAGGCACCCTCGACGCAAGTTGGCGATCGAGCAGGTACACAAGTATCGGCACACCCAGGAACAACACGAGGAGCACCGCCGAACCGATGCCTATGCCGGCGTTGGTGAGGCCAAAGCGGGCGCCGATTGCACCGGAGGCGACCAGAATGACGAGCAGAATGGTGCCGAACCAGAGCACGCTCAGCGTCAGCATGCTGATCACCGCGAACAGCGACGATGCCAGCCGATCCGTGTTCTGGATGACGGTATCGAGATCGGGGAGCGTGTCCCGATAGTACTTCCGGCCCAGCGGTCCAAGACTGGGCGTCTTGCTCCAGTTGATCCCGTCAGGGAATACCGTACGCAGACCGATAAGTCCGACCCAGTACGCGCGCGCCATCAGATGCACGACGAAACACGCGGCCAATCCATAGCTGGTGCCAGCCAGCAGCGAAATGCCAACGGTGCTGGCGATGACCAGACTCGTCGACAGATGCGTGTAGATGTCGGCAACCTTGTCAAACAGCCAGCCAGGGACCGAGAACAAAGCGAAGATCGTCAGGCTCGAGATGATCAGCTCGAGCTCATCAGTTCGATCGCGCAGCCGATCCATTGCCTCGGAATCAACCGTGAGATGCGTTTCGGGTTCCTTGTCTGCCACCAGGGATTGCTGCCTCCGCGAATGCATTCATGCCAACTTGGCGCGGCCGGCGACCGTGTTGGGTTGTCGATCGTAGAGAGTCATGCTCTAGTCCTTCCACAGTCGGCCGGTGAACAATCGGATGACGGGATATGAAGCCACATCATCAGCATACCGGGCCGATAGTACACTCAGTCGCCTGAGAGCGGCCATTCGAACGGGTGTCGCCAACTGCCGCCTAATGGTCACTAGCAGCCGTCCATAACTCTGCCAGCTGAAGGCCCGCTTCGGGCCAATAGTCATCATCGTACCTAAAGACACTTGGGCGGCTTGAGCCGGCCAGAACTGGTCGTTCCCAGCAATTTGTTTCGGCGTCTCGGAGAAGGGGCCAGTCGTCATGATTACCGAGGTCGAATTCGAAAAGATAAAGTCGCTGTCCCCCAGTTGCTACGCTAATGAGAAAAGCAGGCGCTCCGCCCGGGTGGTAAAAACCGGTCACAGCAGGCCATCGTTCCCGTGACGCTAATTCTCCGGTCGAAGTCGGGCCGCTGGAACATGTAATGGTGTTTTTGAATTGATCTTGCCAAGCCACTCGGCGGCACTTACGCCTTTGAATTTTCTTGCGAGAAACAACGCGTCCGATTGAGTCATCGTGTGTTGGATTCCGCCAGGAAGATAGGTTGCCCAGTCGTGTCCAATGTACTTGTCGCGAAGCGCATACAAGCTGAACCGGTAGTTGAAGATATTAACGCCTGCGCCGTTGCAAGCCCGCGATTCACGGTTGTATAACACGACGCCCGCAAGGTCGGCATCTGCAGAGGCAAAGGCGAAACGGCCTTTCGGGTACGTCTCGCTAAGGTGCCGGTAAATGTTGATCAGACCGCCTTTTGATGGATCAGCACAGTCCGCACAGCTGGTGGGTAGCTGCAGTTCAAAAGTCTCTATTAATTTGCGTTGAAAACAGGATGTTTTTATCGCCGACTCGGGGATAACCGGTGCTGAATCGACAAGTGCGGCGACTGAACGCCCGCCGAATGCATCGACTACTTGCGGATAGTTGAGCAAGACACCAACACCGCCAGCGCTCGCGCCAACCAACACAATATCTTCAGCCTGCCGAAAAAACGGCACGAGGAGCTTCAGGTCGTTCTGCAGATTCCGTAGCCCACAAACTGCTGCTCACCGCTGATGCCACGCACATCTGCTCCTCGCGCACGCCCCCGTGCAGATCGCCGGTGCAATACGGAATGTAGACATGATTCCACCTGGCGACCGGGTTCGAGGGATGTGTCGTATTAAAAATTCCCGAGAATTTGGTGGAGCCAATGTTTGTCCGGACAATTTCGTCAGACAACAGCGCACGGCAAGTGTCCATGTCACCGCATGCTCCGCTTCGTAGAAGTCGAGAACCAACTGTTTGTTTTCGGCTATTCCCATTGCTCATCCCCCGCAATCTCAATGGCCGGTTTGGGTCACGACCTGCCGATTCTCGCAATTCCCGGCGACCGACTCAATTCGGCTGGAACTGGTCGTTCCCAGTACTGTGTTTCGGTGTCGTGGAGATGGCGCCAGTCACCGTGATTACCTTGGTCGAAACCGAATGGATAAGGTCACTGTTCCCTGATTGAGCATTCGTCACACAAACGCCCGCTGCGGACAGCGGGCGTTTTTTTGGCCCAGGAGAAAGCCCCGCGAAGTGGGACTTTCCTTTTTTGCTATGCCTTTTCGGCAGGCGCTACTGTTCCCCTGATTTAGCCTGCTTGCTCCGTCGGCCAAGGATCACGCCGGCCAGACCAAGGCCCAGCAGTGCGAGAGCACCCGGCTCCGGCACATCTACCGACACTACAGCGTGCGCAGCGATCGGCGTAGCGAGCAGAAAAACCAGAGCAGTCAGTGGCCTAAAAAACCTGTTCATTCATAATCTCCAAAATGCTGTGCGGATGATTGTCACGAAGAATAGAGCAAGTCCCGGGCCATCGGGATGCCTGGCGCGCCAGATGCGACATTTATCGACGACTGCGTGGCAAAAGTGTGAAGCGACGCACAAAAATCCGCTTGGCCTGGGGATGCTCCAGGGGCAGTCACTTACACCCCCAATCGCAACTGTAAAGCTGACCGACGCGCACTCATTGGAACCAGCATCGGATCCTCAGCTGCGATCCGTGCGTTCGCCAGTTTTCAGCGAATCTGGCGGAGGTAGTGCGGAGGCCGTGAAATCGAAGGCGAACCCATTGATTGCGAGAAAACCCGGGCGTGGAATTGTTCTCTGCCGAGGGTTTGATGGTGCCGGGGAGAGGATTCGAACCTCCGACCCACGCATTACGAATGCGTTGCTCTGCCAACTGAGCTACCCCGGCGCCGAGGGGCAAGGGCGCGAAGTATAAGGTACTGCCGCGGCCTGCGGCAACGCGTCTCAGGTGCTGAGACTGCGCACCTTGACCACCAGCTCCACGCCAACCGATCTGGTACCCGGAGGCAGTTCGGGTGATTCTGCCAACCGCACGGATTCAGCTGGTATATCGGTCAATTCGCCGGTATCGAGGTTGTAGAAATGGTGATGAGGATGGGTCGTCGAGTCATAGTACAGCCGGGTCCCGTCGACATTGACCTCGCGCACCAGACCGCATTCCGCGAACAGATTCAGGGTGTTGTAGACGGTTGCCTTGGAAATCCGGATACCCGATGCCAGAGCAGTCCGAAATAACTCGTCCGCCGACAGATGCTGAGGCCGGGCAAATATCACTTCTGCCAGAGCCAGGCGTTGAGCAGTCGGTTTCGCCCCGTGTTTCTGCAATAACTCGCTGATTTTGATGTCCATAGTTCTTGATATGACTATTTCGAATTGGCCCCAGTATAAGCCCGGGCGGTCCTGCGGTCATCATTTGGCCATCGGGCCAGCTGGCGACACTGCGCCGGTCGATGTTTCCGTCGATTTCCGGCAAATAGGCCGTCTCCCCAGTCGCCTCTTTGGGCACTAGCCTGATTCCCCTGGCCTGAATACCCGTTACCGCATCGGAAGCGGCAACGCCGGGGCAAGGATGGCATCACGGGGGCGGTCATGAATCATGGCGCTGGATTTACATTGATTGAGCTGCTGGCAACGCTTGCGATTGTCGCGCTGGTCACAACGCTTGCTTCTCCAGCGTTTCAGGAAACGCTGCTCAACGCGCGGCGCACGCAGATATTGAACGCGCTGGTCCGCTCTTTGCATCTGGCCCGGGTGGAGTCCCTGCGTTCTGGTCTGGAGGCGGTGGTCTGCCCAGTGGACCAGGATCGGCTCTGCATCGGTCGCGACCAGAACTGGGCGGGCGGCTGGCGTGTTTTTCTAAATGCGGCCGATTCCAATCCATCGAGCTTCGAGGCCGGGGATCGACTTCTGCTGGCGCAGCAAGCGGCAACCAGCGGTGAGTTGCAGTCAAATCGCAGCGCTTTTGTTTATCGTCCGTTCAACCGGCGTTCGACCAACGGCACGCTGATCTATTGCGACCGCCGAGGCGAACGATCGGCCCGGGCAGTGATCGTCAGTCACACCGGACGGCCCCGTATCAGCGACCGCACTGCAGGTGGTGACGTCCTGCGCTGCCCGATGGTGAGCTGATGTCCAGGTCCGGAACTGCCCGTCCCCGGCATGCCGGCTTCAGCCTGCTCGAGGTCCTGGTCGCGCTATTGGTATTTACCATCGGCCTGCTGGGGGCCACCGCCCTCTCCGTCGAAGGTTTCCGGCTCGAACAACGCGCCTTGCTTCGAGCCGAAATCGCGATGCTGGGCGCGGATCTCGCAGGGCGCATGCGCAGCAACGCAGCGGGTCGCCCGGGCTACCAGGGCTTGCCGGCGAGCCGGGGCTGCGCTTCGGCGATGCAGCCGGCGATGGTATGCACGCCTTTAGACCTGGCCAGCGACGATCTGATGGAAGTCACGGCCCGATTGCGGCGCCTGACGTCCAACGCTCGCCTGACGGTCGATCTCGGGGATCCGGACTCGGCGCTGATTACGATCCGCTGGCACGACACGGGTGGGGACCAGCGATACCAACTGGAAGTCGCGTCGTGAGCGCGGCCGGCGGTTTCACCCTGGTCGAGCTGATGCTGGCCATCTTTCTTGGTGGTTTGCTGCTCACGGGCTTTGTCAGTCTCCACGGTCAGAGCGGCGCCATCGTCAAAGAGGTGGAACTGACCGCCGAACTCCAGGATACGGCACGGCTGGCGCTGGCCTATCTGGAAACCGATCTGCTCCAGGCCGGCTTCTTCGGGTCGATCCGGGACGCTGACGCAATCGCAGGCGTGGCCGGGCCTGACGAACCTGTGACTGTGTCGGTGGCCGGTGATTGCGGTCCGAATTTCAGTCTCGATCTGAGCCAGGCCATAGCCGGGCGCAACGGATCTTTTGATCTGGCATGCACGCCGTTCTCGGGCCGCAGCGTTGCAGGCGCCGATGTGCTGATCGTCCGCCGGGCAGGCAGCCGGGCCCGGGAACGTGACCCTACGCGATTGCAGCTGGCAACTGCCTTGTCATCAGGTCAGCTGCTTGCGCCGGAGGATTCGGTCAGCGTTGGCGGCGGCGCGGGCGATCCGGTCACTGTCCGCGACCTCGTGGTGTGTGCCTACTACGTCAGCGAACGCTCTTCAGGCGGTGTCGCCCGTCCATCGCTACGCCGGAAACTGCTGGGCGCAGGACCGCGGATGGCGGACGAAGAAGTCGCTCCGGGCGTAAGCGATCTGCAGCTGCAGTTCGGCATCGATCTTGACTCGCCGGGCGATCCCGGCAGCGGCAGCGCCGATCTTTACGTGCATGCCGATGACCCGCGCCTGCAACGAGATGCTCGCGTGGCTGCGGTTCGTGTCTGGCTAATGATCGAGGTCCGTGATCCGAACAGGCCACCCGGCCGTCCGGTGCCCGGCTATGCGGATCGAGCAGCATCGGGGCCGGATCAGAACAAGCGGCTATTGGTCAGCCGCACCTACCCGATTGCCAATCTCTCCTCGGACTCATGAAGAATCGGCGGCGTCAGCGTGGTTTGATCCTCGCCAGCGGCTTGCTGTTGCTGACGACCGGCATGCTCAGCATGACCACGATCATGGGCATCGCCGTGCGTGAACTTGGCCGCACCGAGATCATCGAATCTCTCGAACAGGCCAGAGCCGCCGCTGGCATCGGACTACACTCCGCATCGAGCGGGCTCGAGCCAAGAGACACCGCAGCCGCCGAACTGGCGACGGGTGTGCTCGCTAATGGCACGCGCTGGCGGGTGAGCATCCGGTTTGTTGGCGTCACAGCGCGCCCGCTGGAGCCATCCCTGGCCGAGTGGCACTTCATGCTGGAATCCGAGGCGACCACGCCTGCAGGTGCCCGGGTGCGGGAACGACTCCAGGTGGTTTTGACCGCCCCACCCCCGACAGATCTCTCGCTGTGCCTGACCTCAGGTTGTCCGGTGCCACCGATGTGTGGACCGCCGGAGCCGCTGTGTCCGCAGGAAATTCGCGCCAGACCTGAGGAAATAGCCTGGCATCTGCCGGAGAACGGGTAATGGGCGTCGAGCATGCATACCGACCCCGGCGCGGAATGGGTTTCAGTCTGCTCGAACTGCTCGTGGTGGTCGCCATTGCCAGTCTGCTGGCGACGCTCGCCCAGGCCAGCTGGTGGTCCCAGGTATTGCGCGTTCGCCGCATCGACGCCACTGCAGCGTTACTCCAGGCATCGGCCGCCCAGGAAAGCTACTACTCGCGGCAGGGTCGCTATGCGGACCGACTGGTGCCGGAGCCACCCACAGGTCTGGGCTTCGAAGGCACGCGTCACGGCTGGTATCGCCTGCAGATTGAGATGGCTGACGACAGCAGTTTCCGTATCGTCGCCGAGCCTGCCGTCGGGTCCGCGCAATCTGCGGATGAACCGTGCCAGCGGTTTTCCATTGACCACGCGGGTCGGCGCGGCTCCGCGCCGTCGCCGCCCCAGGAATGCTGGCGTTGATCACACCGTTGCCAGGCCTCTGCGGGGTATCTGCCGGGCGCCTGTCAGGCGCGGCGTAATTCGCGCGGAAGCGAGAAAACCACTTTCTCGGGCCGACCGGTGACTTCCTCAGCGGGGCGGCCGCCCCACTCGCGTAATCTCTCAACGACCTGCATTACCAGGATCTCCGGTGCGGATGCGCCGGCAGTGATACCGACTGCCTGTTTGCCCTCAAACCATTCGGGCTTCAGATCCTGCGGTCCGTCTATCAGGTAACCCGGTATCCCCGCCTTGCCGGCAATCTCACGCAAACGATTGGAATTGGAGCTTTCCGGCGAGCCCACGACGAGCATCACGTCGCAGCGCTTGACCATGGACTTGACCGCATCCTGCCGGTTTTGGGTGGCGTAACAAATGTCTTCCTTGCGCGGGCCAAGCAAATCCGGGAAACGCTCGCGCAGCGCATCGATAACCCGGGCCGTGTCATCGACCGACAATGTGGTCTGGGTCACAAAAGCGATTCTGCCCGGCTCTTTGATCGGCAGGTCGGCCACATCCTCGGGCGTCTCGACCAGATAGATCGCGCCTCCCAGGCTGGCATCATACTGGCCCATCGTGCCTTCCACCTCGGGATGCCCGGCATGACCAATCAGCACCACCTCCCTGCCCTCCTGGGCGTAACGGGAGACCTCCATGTGTACCTTGGTCACCAGCGGGCAGGTCGCATCGAACACGTTCAACGCGCGGGTTGCGGCTTCATCCTGAACCGCCTTTGGTACACCATGGGCGCTGAATATCACGGTGGACTGATCCGGCACCTCGCTCAATTCGTCGACAAACACCGCCCCCAGCTTGCGCAATCGATCGACCACATATCGATTGTGTACGACTTCGTGGCGGACATAGATCGGCGCGCCGAACAGTTCTATGGCTCGCTCGACGATTTCGATGGCGCGGTCTACGCCAGCACAAAACCCTCGTGGATTAGCCAGGACAATGTCCACGTGATCGATACCTCTCAGATGTCGCGTTTTTCGCTGGTGACTGGCTCAGACGGTTCACGTCGCTTGATGATCGTGCTGCCGCGTCCGGTTTCGATACGTCCATCGCCAGCGACCACACTTTCGATCAACAACACGATGGCGCCCACGGTAATCGCCGAATCCGCAACGTTGAATGCCGGAAAGTACCAGCCGGCATAGTGCACGCTGATGAAATCGACAACATAGCCAAACAGGATCCGGTCAACGACGTTACCTACCGCGCCACCAACGACCAGCGCCAGCGCAGCGCATAGCCAACTCTTGCCCCGAGCCGGGAGACGGCTCAGCCAGACCACCACCAGCACGGTGACCAGGATCGCCAGGATGATGAAAAACCATCGCTGCCAGCCACCCGCGTCACTCAGAAAACTAAATGCAGCGCCGGTGTTACGCAGGTGGGTGATGTCCAGCAGGTCTATCACCGGGATCCGTTCATACAGTTCGATCGACTGGACGATCATCCACTTGCTGATCTGGTCGGCTACCAGGATCACCGCCGACAGCCACAGCCAGATCAGGCCGGAGCGTCTTTTTTGGCCGGTCCGGGGATCGGTACTCATGCGAAACGCCTCCGCTCTCCCGGCCCGTCAACATTGACTACGCATCGTCCACATAGATCGGGATGGGTATCATGCGTTGCGACGTCTCTGCGCCGGTGCCAGCAGCGTGCGCACTTTTGATGCTCGCTGCGGGCGACGGTGACAAACAGCGTATCCTCGCCAAAACCCTCAATCGCACGCGCGTTATCAGGCCGTTCCGGCAACGCAGCAACACTGGCTTCGGAGGTGATAAACACAAAGCGCAATTCTTCGCCCAACGCAGCAAGACGCTGGTGGATTTCCTGCTCGCAGTAGATCGTCACCTCCGCATCAAGTGCGGAACCAATCACATTCTCGTTGCGCAGGCGTTCCAGTTCGCGTGACACCTCCTCACGGAGTTTGAGCAGTAACGGCCAGTCCACCGCCGGGGCGGGCGCGCTCGCGCCGGGGATCTGATACCAGCCATCGAGGAATACCGACTCCTCACGCTCGCCCGGCATGGCGGCCCAGATTTCCTCGGCGGTGAAACTAAGGATCGGCGCCAGCCAGCGGACCATTGCTTCTGCGATGTGGTACATCGCGCTCTGCGCCGAACGCCGTGCATGGCTGTCCTCCGGGGTGGTGTACAGGCGGTCCTTGATCACATCAAGAAACAGACCGCCCATGTCGACAACGCAGAAATTGTGTAACCGCTGGTAGATCTGATGAAATTCATAACTGGCATAGGCGTCGATCAGGGCCGCTTGCAGACTGCGGGCCCGATCTACCGCCCAGCGGTCCAGAGCGACCATATCGTCCACCGCGACCATATCCTGCACCGGATCGAATCCATGCAGGTTGCCAAGCAGGAATCGGGTGGTATTGCGCATCCGTCGATAGGAATCGGACATTCGCTTGAGGATCTCGTCAGAGACACTCATCTCACCACGATAGTCCGTGGCGGCGACCCACAAGCGCAGCACATCGGCGCCAAGTACGTTGATCACTTTCTGCGGAGCCACGACATTGCCAAGCGACTTCGACATCTTGCGGCCCTTTTCATCCACGGTGAAGCCGTGGGTCAGGACGCCGCGGTATGGCGCGCTGCCATGCATCGCCACCGAAGTCAGCAGCGAGCTCTGAAACCAGCCACGATGCTGATCCGATCCTTCCAGATACAGATCAGCCGGAACCGTCAGTTCCTTGCGAATGGTCGACGTGCAGTGATGCATCAGGCCTGAATCGACCCATACATCCATGATGTCGGTGACCTTGACGTAATCGCTGGCCTCATCGCCTAGCAGTTCCGCAGGGTCCAGATCCCACCATGCGTCGATACCGTGTTCCTCTACCCGGCTGGCCACCTGCTCCAGCAACGCAACCGAATCGGGATGCGGTTCGTCGGTGTCCCTATTAACAAACAAGGCGATCGGCACACCCCAATTTCGCTGACGCGATATGCACCAGTCGGGCCGGCCTTCGACCATGCCCCGGATGCGGCTCTCGCCCCACTCCGGCGTCCATGCGACCTTGCCGATGGCGTCCAGCGCCTGATCCCTCAGACCCGCCACTTCCATACCAATAAACCACTGCGGTGTGGCACGAAAAATCACCGGTGATTTGTGCCGCCAGCAATGCGGATAGCTGTGTTCGAACGGCTCGTGCAACACCAGTCGACCATGCTCGGCCAGCACCTCGACCACATGTTTGTTGGCTTTGAACACGTGCTCGCCGGCAAACAGCGGCGTGCCTTCGACAAAGCAACCGTCCCTGCCTACCGGATTATCGACCGGCAGGTCCCACTGCTGACCCATCACGAAATCGTCCTGCCCGTGACCTGGCGCGGTATGCACGGCCCCGGTCCCGGCCTCAAGCGTCACATGCTCGCCCAGCACAACCGGCACCTGGCGTGAATAAAACGGATGCTGCAACTGGAGGCCGCCCAGCGCCTGACCCTTACAGACGGCAAGTTCCTCGAAGTGCTCGACGCCCCAGCGGCGGGTGATATCCGCGACCAGATCGCGCGCAACGATAACCGTTTCATTGCCGCGGCCAAGATCGAGCTCCAGCAGGGCATATTCGAAATCCGGATGCAGACTGACCGCCTGGTTGGCCGGCAGGGTCCAGGGCGTCGTCGTCCAGATCACGACCGAGACGTCGCCAGTACTTTCTTTCGCACCAGGAAATTTCGAGCGCACGACATCCGGATCGACGACCGGGAAACGCACATCAATCGCCGGCGAAGTACGGTCCTGATATTCGACCTCCGCTTCGGCCAGCGCCGAGCGGCAGTCCAGACACCAGTGCACCGGCTTGAAACCACGATACACGTGACCCCTGGACATGATTTTCGCAAACGCCCGGATCTGCTCGGCTTCGTAGCGCGAATCCATGGTCAGGTACGGATTGTCCCAATCGCCGAGCACGCCCAGCCGGCGAAAATCCTCGCGCTGCGCGTCTACCTGGGTGGCGGCATATTCACGGCAAGCCCGGCGAAACGCGTCCGGCTCCATGCCCTTGCCCTGTTTACGCTCGACCACCAGTTCGATCGGCAGACCATGGCAATCCCAGCCAGGAACGTAGGGCGCATCGTAGCCGTCAAGGCTGCGCGACTTGACCACCATATCCTTGAGCACTTTGTTGACGACATGACCGACATGGATCGCGCCATTTGCATAGGGCGGACCGTCCGGCAGGATAAACGTCGGCCGTCCTTTTGCCGCGGCGCGGAGCTTGCCGTAGATATCGCGGGCATCCCAATCCGCCAACATCTGCGGCTCCCGATTGGCGAGATTCGCACGCATCGGGAATGCGGTCTGCGGGAGATTCAGTGTACTTTTGTAATCGGCCAAGAACCTTGATCCTTTTTGAAGATTTCAGGAATCGTTATTCCTGTGCGGCAGGCCCGGCCAGCAAGCGTCTCGCCTGGCGGGCGTCCCGTTCCAGTTGCTTCGTCATCGCCTCAATATTCTCGAAGCGCTCTTCATCACGCAGTTTGTGGACAAACTCGACTTCGATCCGTTTCCCGTAGATTGTCTCAGCGAAGTCAAAAATGTGCACTTCCAGCAGCATCTCGCGGCCGTTTACTGTCGGCCTGGTGCCCAGATTGGCGACTGCATCGCGCAGCGGCCCGAGCCCACGCACGCGTACCGCGAACACGCCCCGCAGCGGCGAAGACCGATGGCCGATCCGGATGTTGGCGGTAGGGAAACCCAACTGCCGGCCCAATTGCTCACCGTGCACGACACGTCCACTGATCGAATAATTCCGCCCCAGCAATAATCTGGCACGCGCCATGTCGCCGCCGGCCAGTGCATCGCGTACCCCGGTACTGCTGACCCGCTCACCGACAACACTGTAGCTGGGCGTGTCATCCACCGCGAATCCAAACTCCTGCCCGGCGCGGACCAGTGTCTGAAAGTCTCCCGCGCGATTGTGCCCGAAACGAAAATCGTCACCCACCACCAGATGCCGGACACCGATACCCTCGACCAGCAATTGGCGAATAAACTCGTCGGGTGTCATCGCCGCCAGCCCGGCATCAAAGCGGACGCAGAAGAACCGGTCCACGCCCTGCTCCGCGACCAGGCGAAACTTCTCACGAAAACTGCTCAATCGCATCGGTGCCTTGTCGCCGGTGAAAAATTCACGTGGCGTCGGCTCGAAACACATGACCAGGGAAGGCAGATCGAATTGCCCCGCCCGTTGCACCAGCTGAGTCAGGACCTGCCGATGACCGAGATGCATCCCATCATAGTTGCCGATGCTGGCCACGCAGCCACGATGCCTGGGCCGCAGATTATGGATGCCACGAATCAGCTTCATGATAGGAAAGCCCGGATTATAAGGGGGACCGCAAGACGAAGCACATCAGGCCAGCCTGGCCGCAAGATGCCGCACCCGGACGCCAGTGAGCAACAGCACCGCCAGATAGCTCACCAGGCCGCCGGCGATACACAAGCCAAGGCGAAGCGCGCGCTGATACCAGACCAGCTCCAGCCACTCGCCGACACCACCCGCCAGCCACCACAGCAAGCCGCCCATCACCACGTTCGCCAGCAGGACCCGCGACGCGATCCACGCCCAGCCGTCACCAGGCCGGTACACATCGAGTCTTCTCAGGCCCCGATACAACAGGAATGCATTGAGCGCCGCCGCCAGGCCGGTCGCCAGCGCCAGCCCCGCGTGCGGCGCCGGCAGATCCAGCCACAACATCGGCAGCACAATCAGCAGGTTGAGCACGATATTGGTCAACATGGCGATCACGCTGACTTTCACCGGAGTACGCGTGTCCTGGCGGGCGAAGTAGCCCGGCGCGAGGATCTTGACCATCGTGAACGCCATCAGCCCGAACGAATAGGCCATCAAGCTGTAGCTCGCCATGCGCACGTCCCCGGCACCAAACGCGCCGTAATTGAACAAGGTGGCGATCATCGGGCCAGCGAGCACAAACATGCCCACCGCCGCCGGCGTCGCTATCACAAGTGCAAGGCGCAGTGCCCAGTCCAGCGTGCGGGAGAACGCGTCCGGCGACTGGCTGGCGTGATGACGGGACAGACCGGGAAGGATCACGGTCGCCAGCGCGATCGCAAACACCCCCAACGGGAACTCCAGCAGGCGATCCGAGTAGTACAGCCAGCTGATGCTGCCAGTGGCCAGAAACGATGCGATGACCCGGTCAATGATCAGATTGATCTGCGCCACGGATGAGCCGAATATTGCCGGCAGCATCAGGCGCATGATCTTGCGGACACCCTCATGCTTCCAGCCCCAGCGCGGTCTCGGCAACAACTTGAGCTGTTTCAGGAACGGTAATTGGAACGTCAGCTGCACGATGCCGGCAATAAACACGCCTGCCGCCAGACCGAGCATCGGCCGTTCGAAATGTGGTGCCAGCCAGAATACCGATGCGATCAACACCAGGTTGAGCAGGACCGGCGTAAAGGCCGGAACACCGAAGCGGCCATAGGTATTGAGTATCCCGCCAGCGAACGCGGTCAGTGAGATAAACAGCAGATACGGGAAGGTCATCCGCAGCATCTGCGTCGCCAGCGAGTACTTGTCGGCCTGTTCGGCGAAACCTGGTGCAAACAGGAGAATCAACGCCGGCGCTGCAATTACCCCGAGCACGGTAATGATGAACAGGATCAGACCCAGAGTGCCGGCTACCCGGTCCGCCAGATCCTGCACCTGTTCGTGCTCGCGCTGTTTCTCATACTCGGTCAGTACGGGAACAAATGCCTGCGAGAACGCGCCTTCTCCGAACAGACGGCGGAGAAAATTGGGAATCTGGAACGCAACCACAAACACGTCCATGCCCATGCTCGCGCCGAAGAAACGGGCGAAAACGATATCCCGCAGGAAACCCATGACCCTTGACAGCAGGGTCATGCCGCCGACGACGGAAGTGGACTTGGCGAGGCTGCGACTCATGGATTGACCGGCAGGTTGCGACTCGCCGGATCATACCGGCCAGGGCTCGGCGCAGCCATGCCGCGGCGGCTCAATCCCGGTGTCGGGACTCCAGAATCGCGATCACGTCGCTGAGCGAAAGCCCTTCGCTTGCAAGCGCCACCAGCATATGGAACAGCAGATCGGCGCTTTCCTCGAGCATGGCGTCTGTATCACCCGTACTCAGCGCCAGCGCGGTCTCTACGCCCTCTTCACCTATCTTCTGCGCCATCCGCTGACGACCGCGGGCGGCGAGCCCGGCCACATAACTGTCCTCAGCACCCGATGCCAATCGAGCGTTGATAACCGTCTCCAGGTGTCCCAGAAACCCGGGCGCGGTCCGCTTATTGGCATCGCCGTCAAAACAGCTGCGCGTGCCCAGATGGCAGGTGGGGCCCGCCGGCCGGGCGCGAATGCGCAAGGTATCTGCGTCACAATCCGCGCTGATTTCGACCAACTCCAGCACATTGCCCGAGGTCTCACCCTTCTGCCAGAGACACTGGCGGGAGCGACTGTAGAACGTCACCCTGCCTTCGGCGAGCGTACGCGCCAGCGCTTCGCGGTTCATATAACCCAGCATCAACACCGTGCCATCGACGACGTCCTGCACGATGGCCGGTATCAAGCCATCGGTTTTCACCCAGTCCAGGCGCTCGGGGTCGAGCGTCGTCATGGCCGTACCGCCACGCCTGCATCGAGCAACAGTTGCTTGAGGTCGCTGATGCGGATGGCACCCGAGTGAAATACCGTCGCGGCCAGTGCGCCGTCAACCCGCGCATCACGGAATACATCGACAAAATGCTCCACCGCGCCAGCCCCGCCGGAAGCAACCAGCGGCACCCGGCAAATATCGCGGACCGCGGCCAGGTGGCCGATGTCGTAGCCGGTGCGCACGCCGTCATGATTCATACAATTGAGCACAATCTCTCCCGCCCCGCGTTCCTGAACTTCGGCGACCCAGTCAAGCGTTCGCCGCAAGCCGTAGCGGGTCCGTTCCGGATCACCGGTGTGGCTGGCGACCGCAAAGCCCTCCTCATCACCCTGACTGTCGATGCCGATGACCACGCATTGTGCGCCAAAGCGTTGCGCAAGCCGGTCGATCAGGTCCGGGTCCTCGAGTGCTGGCGTATTGATCGAAACCTTTTCCGCCCCGGCACCGAGTACCGCCTCAGCGTCGGCCACGCTGCGGATACCGCCGGCGACACAAAACGGGATGTCCAGTACTGCAGCCACCCGACCGACCCATTCCCGATCCACGGTGCGGCCATCCGGGCTGGCGGTGATGTCATAGAACACCAGCTCATCCGCGCCCTCGTCGCGATACCGCTGGGCCAGGGGCACGATGTCGCCCATCACCCGATGGTCGCGAAAGCGCACGCCCTTGACCACCTGGCCGTCGCGTACGTCGAGACAGGGAATTATGCGCTTTGCGAGTATGGCTGCAGCTCCTGCTCAGGGATACGGCCTTCCAGCAGTGCGCGACCGACGATCGCGGCCCCGGCGCCAGCGTCAGCCAGCTGCTTCAGGTCGTCCACATCGCGCACCCCGCCGGAGGCCTGAAAACATAAATCCGGGAACCGGCTCACGCAGTCGCGATACAGGTCCACATTGGGCCCGGTAAGCGCGCCGTCACGACTCACATCGGTGCACAGCACGTGGCGTGCACCGGCGGCCTGAAAACGCGCCAGTGCCTGCCACAGGTCTACCCCGCTTTGCTCCGTCCAGCCACGACTCAGCAGCATCGGATCGGGACCCTCGCAGCTGACATCGAGGGCGAGTACCAGGCGTTCGGAACCAAACACCTTCAACCACTCGATCACTCGTTCGGGCTGTTCGATTGCCACGCTGCCGACCACCACCCGTCCCACCGCTGCCTGCAGCAGACGCTCCAGCGCGGCGCGGTCACGCACGCCACCGCCGACCTGAACCCGACCAGGCAGTTTGCCGGCGATCCGGCGAATGATGTCGAGGTTACCGGCGTTGCCTGCCCGGGCACCGTCGAGATCCACGCAGTGCACCCAACCCGCTCCAAGGCTTGCATACCTGACCGCCAGCAGCTCCGGGTCTTCGGCGTACTCGGTGACTGCATCGAAGCGGCCCTGAAACAGACGCACAATAGCGCCGTCTTTCAGATCAATCGCGGGAATCAGTTCCATCTAGTGTCCTGTTTGCTTGGTTCGGTAACGTTCAGAAAGCCTGCAAAGCGTTAATGCAAGGCGCAGCCCGCCGGTAATGGCCGGCCCTTGCCCAGGGCTGCAACGCCGCAGTAACGCTTTGCAGAATTTCCCTGCGGGCACTAGGTGAGCTCCAGAAAATTTTTCAATACCCGGGCGCCGGCCGCGCCAGAACGCTCCGGATGAAACTGCGTGCCGTGGAAATTGAGCCTGCTGACAACTGCGCTGAATTCGACACCATGGGTGGTGACCGCAGCAGTTGCCGGTCCGATTGCCGCGGCGTAGCTGTGCACGAAATAGAAATAGGCGTCTTCTCCGATGCCTTCCAGCAAGCCACTATTGCTATTGCTATGGCTGTCGCTATTGCTAAGGCCGACACCAACACCCGGCCGTCGCGTCTGGTTCCAGCCCATATGGGGCACGCACAGATCCGGACCGGCGGGCAGGGGCTCGACACAACCGTCGATGATGCCCAGGCATTCGACCTCACCCTCGACAGAACGCTCGAACAACAACTGCATTCCCAGACAGATACCCAGTACCGGCTGAGTCAGATCACGGATCACGGCGTCCAGACCTGATTCCCGCAGACGCTTCATTGCGTCCGCGGCCGCGCCGACGCCAGGCAGCAACACATGACGGGCGCCGAGAAGAACCTCGGCGTCGCGGGTCAGCACCGGCTCGGCGCCGAGACGTTGCAACGCGAAACGCAGGGACGCGATATTGGCGCCGCCGCTGTCGATGATCGCGACAGCACTCATGCTGCGGTACTCATGCTGAATGTCTCATAGCTCACGCCCACCGGCATTTCAGGCGCCAGCCATGGTTGCCATGGAAATGTGGGTTGGTCACAACACACCCTTGGTCGAGGGTAAGTCGACGCCCTCGATTGCAACCGCCTGACGCAGACAGCGACCAAAGCCCTTGAACGCCGACTCAACCATATGATGGGTGTTTTCGCCGCGCACGCTGACATGGATCGCGGCGCCGAGACTGTCAGCGAGAGTACGGAAGAAATGCGGCACAAGTTCGGTCGCCATGCCGCCGACCTCAGTGCGCGGAAACTTACCCTCAAACACCGCGTATGGACGCCCCGAAAGATCGAGCGCGACCTGAGCGCTGGCTTCATCCATCGGCAACAGAAACCCGTAGCGACCGATACCGCGTTTGTCCCCGAGCGCTTCACGCAACGCCTGCCCGAGAGCAATAGCCACGTCCTCCACAGTGTGATGTTCGTCGACATGCAGGTCGCCACGACAGGTAATCTGCAAACCGATGCCGCCGTGACGCGCCACTTGCTCCAGCATATGGTCGTAGAAGCCAAGACCGGTTTCGATCGTCACCGGTGCGGCCGCGCCCAGGTCGACACTGACCTCGATCTCGGTTTCACGGGTGTGGCGGCTGGCATGGCCGTGGCGCTCACCGTTCAGGATCTGATCCGTGATCCGGGTCCAATCAAAATCCGCGCTCACTTTGAATCCACGGATCCCGATGTTTTCGGCAAGCTGCATGTCCGTCTCCCGATCACCGACGACACAGCTGCGATCCAGATCCAGATCGGTTTTCGCCAGGTACGCGCTCAGCAATCCGGTGCGCGGCTTGCGACAATCGCATCCGTCTTGCTCGAAATGCGGGCAGATAAACTCCGCATCGAAATCTATGCCCTGAGACGCGAACAGATGCACAAAGAAGTCGTGCACAAGTCGAAAATCCGGTTCCGGGAAGGCGTCGGTGCCGAGACCATCCTGATTGCTGACCAGCACCAGTCGATACCCGGCGTCGCGCAAACGGATCAGCGCAGGTATGACCTGGGGCACTAATCTGATCTTGTCCAGGGCGTCGAGCTGATAGTCCGCTGGCTCCTCGATCAGCGTGCCATCACGGTCAAGAAACGCGACTTTGCTCCTAGCCATGCGCTGCCTCCACCGCCGCGCGGCCAAACGCTTCCAGCAAGCGCGCGTTCTGCGGCGCGTCCCCCACAGTGACCCGCACGCAGTTCTCGAGCCCGGGTACGCGGCCGAAGTCGCGGATCAATAACTGCGCATCAGCGCATGCCAGCAGTACCGCCGCGGCATCCCGGCAGCGCACCAGCAGGAAGTTGCCGGCGCTTGGCCAGACTCTTGCCACCGCAGGCAAATCCGCCAGAGCCCGGCGCAGAACTTCGCGACGCGCAGCAGTCGCCCGCGCTTCTGCCTGCGCCCGGGCCAGCGGTGCCGGCTGCAGTAATCTTTCGGCGGCCTCGATGCACAGCGAGGGCACGGGATACGGCGGCAATACAGACCGCAGCAGACGCACCAGATCGGCATCGGCGATGAGGGCTCCGAGCCGGGCGCCAGCGAGTGCATACGCTTTGGAAAGGGTGCGCAACAAGACCAGATTGCCGCATTCACGTCGCAGCCGGATCAGGCTCTGCTCCGGCGCGAATTCAGCATAGGCCTCGTCCACTACAACCAGGCCCTGACCTGCCATGGCACGACAGATCTCGATCACCTGTGCGGCCGCTATGGTATTGCCGGTGGGGTTGTTGGGTGAGCACAGGAACACCAGTTTCGCTCGCCGGCCGGCGGCGATCACCGCGGCGGAATCCAGCGCGAAATCCTGATCTGCAATCAGCGGGACGCTATCGACAATGGCCCCTTGCAAGCGCGCGGCCACCGCATACATGCCGAATGTCGGCGGGCAGATAACGATACGATCCTTGCCGGCGGCACACATCGTACGCAACAGAACGTCGATGCCGTCGTCGCTGCCGCGGGTCAGCAGAACTTCATTTTCGGGGACACCGTAGAGCTCTGCAATGCGGTCAACGACGGCGTCAGGCCTGGGGTCGGGGTACCGATTCAGGCCGCTGGCGCTTGTGTCCCAATCATGTCGCCACGCTGATTCATTGGCATGCAAACGCACAGCGTCAGCTGCCCTTGACGCTGCCTCGTAGGCAGCAAAACGTCTCAGATCGGGCCGCACCAGGGACACCGGGGACCCCGCGACGACCGGGCGCGCCGGATCGTTCACGCGACACTCCTGTTGCGCAATGCGGCCAGGCGCAGCTCGACCGCCGCCGCATGTGCGTCCAGTCCTTCCATTCTGGCCAGCGTAATGGCCACCGGTCCGATACCGCTCAAACCTTCCGGCGACGCCTGCTGTACGGTGATACGGCGCTGGAAGTCCTCTACGCCCAGACCACTCCATGCGCGGGCGAAACCGTAGGTCGGCAACACATGATTGGTGCCACTGCAGTAGTCACCAAGCGACTCCGGTGTCCATGGACCGAGGAACACCGAGCCCGCGGCGGTGACCCGCTCCATCCAGGCCTCCGGCTCACTGATCTGCAGAATCAGGTGTTCCGGCGCATAGGTATTGCTGAGCACAAACGCCTGCTCAAGGTCAGCAACCAGGATAATCCGACTGGCGCTCAACGCGGCTTTGGCCACTGCCGCTCGCGGCAGGCGCGGCAGCTGATCGTCGATCGCGGTCCTGACCTGCTCCGCCAGAGTTCGTGAGGGCGTGACCAGCAGCACCTGAGAGTCCGCGCCATGCTCCGCCTGTGACAACAGATCAGCGGCGACAAACCCCGGATCAGCGTTGTGATCCGCGATCACGAGCACTTCCGAAGGCCCGGCTGGCAAGTCGCAGGCCGCACCATCGGCATCCAGCGAGACCTGCAGCTTGGCCTCGGTCAGCCATGCGTTGCCGGGTCCGAAGATCTTGTCCACGGCGGGCACCGTTTCGGTGCCGTAGGCCAGCGCCGCCACCGCCTGGGCGCCACCGGCCAGATACACTTCCGACACGCCACACAGGGCAGCGCAGGCAAGCACGCTCTGGTCCGCCCGGCCGTCGGCCTGCGGCGGCGTGACAATCACTGGCCGTGGACAAGCCGCCACCATGGCCGGCACCGCCAGCATCAGGGCGGTAGACGGCAAGGGTGCGCTACCGGCCGGCACATAGAGTCCGACGGCATCCAATGGCCGGGTGACACGACGGCAGATGACCCCGGCGCTGGTGCGCACTTCAATCGGTTCACGCAACTGAGCCTCGTGGAAGCGACGGATATTGGCCGCTGCCTGCTCCAGCGCCGATCTGTTCCCGGCACTTAGTTGATCAAGCGCCGCGTCGATCGCACCCGGTTCCACCCGCAGCGATTTAAGCTCAACCCGATCGAACTCGCGGGCGAAATCGATCAATGCAGCGTCTCCCTCGGAACGCACGCGCCGGATGATCTGTGCCACCCGGGTTGCAAGATCAGCGCGATCGGCCACAGCCGGCCGCGCCAGTATCTGGCGGCGTGCGTCTTGATCAAGTTCTTTCCAGTCGATGACTTGCAGCACCTTGCCTCTCCCCTTCTCAGGCCAGCATCTTTTCAACGGGCAATACCAGCACGGAAGATGCGCCGGCTTTCTTCAATCCCTCGAGCGTCTCCCAGAACACATTTTCCTGGCACACCGCATGGATCGCGACCTTGTCGTCGATGCCCTCCAGCGGCATGACGGTCGGTGCCTCGCTGCCCGGCAACAGCGCCTTTATTTCCTCCAGTGCGGCGCGAGGCGCATGCAACATGATGTACTTGCTCTCCTGCACCCTGACGACACCCTCGATGCGACTGATCAGCCGTTCAACCCACTCCGCACACTCGGCATCTTCCGGAGTATCGCCACTCACCAACACCGCATGGCTTTCGAGCACGACTTCGACTTCCTCCAGGCCGTTGGCCGCCAGGGTGTTGCCGGTCGAGACCAGGTCGCAGACCAGGTCGGCACGACCCAGTTTGGGGGCGATCTCGACTGCCCCGGACAAGGTGACGATATCTGCGCTGACACCCCTGGATGACAACCATTCGCCGAGGATGCGCGGGTAACTCGTAGCGACCCTGCGCCCTTCGAGATCAGCGGCACCCAGATAGGCGGTGCCGCGAGGCACCGCAAGCGACATACGGCAGCGACCAAACTCGAGGTCACCGACGCGACGCGCCTGCATCAATCCCGGGCCATCCACAGACTTCTCCAGCAACACATTGAGACCGACCAGGCCCAGCTGGCATACGCCCTCGGCAATCAGCGAAGGGATGTCGTCATCGCGCACCAACAAGACGTCCACCGGCATGTTCTCGCCAAAGCAGATCAACTGATCGGCCCCGCGGCTGTAGCTAAGACCACAGCGGCGCAAAAGGGCGAGTGAGTTCTCCGTCAGCCGGCCCGACTTCTGAACCGCGATCTTTATTCGTTTTTGCGTTTCCACGCTCATTGACATGTCTTCCCTGCTCATTGTTCTGTTCCAAGTCGTTCGGCCACTTTCTGATAGCCCCCGTAGCCATCGGCCAGAAATCGGGCGACGCGACCGACGGTCGTCACGCTGACCCCGGTCTGCTCGTTGATATCGCGATAGGTCATGCCTTTGCGCAGCAGGCAGACCACCGCCCAGCGATCGATGAACGCCTGCAGCTCTGCCGGTGTGCACAGATCGTGGAAGAAGGCGTCACACTCCTCCACGTTGCGCAGGCTGACCACGGCCTGGTAAAGCGATGCTTCGGCCTTGCGCAGGGCTTCGGCCTGGATTTCCTGTTTGTCTTTCATTTTCTGACCGGATTCTCTTGCCGCACCCTTTCCGCGGGTGCCTGTGGGAGCGTCTGTGGGAATGTATTAATACGCTAATACATTAAAACAAGCAAGCCCCTGTCTTGTTGGTATCAGGGTGGCCGGCAGAAAATCCGCGGCCTTGACAGACATCGGCGTTTTCAGCAAGATACGCGGCTTGCTGCAGCCCTTGTACGGGCTATGTTTCATCTATCTGGAGTCCGAATCTTGGCCAATATCAAGTCAGCACAAAAGCGCGCACGTCAGGCGATTCACCGCAGAGGGCACAACATGGCCCTGCGGTCACGTATGCGCACCCATCTCAAGGGCGTGCTCACTGCGATCCAGAGCGGTGACAAGGCTGCCGCCGAAGCCAGCTACAAGGCAGCGATGCCGGTGCTCGATTCGATGGTCAACAAGGGGATCGTCCATCGGAACAAGGCCGCCCGTCACAAGAGCCGGCTGAACCAGAGAATTCGTCAGCTCGGCGCCTGATCGCTGCGCGCGTTGCGCGCCGACGCGACCCGAGCAGAAAAAGCCGGCTTACGCCGGCTTTTTTGTGTCTGTACAGTTTGGATCGGACTCTTTGTGTGGCCATTCCTGTGTCGACAATTCACTGCCCCGCCACTAATCACCCCCAGAGTAAGCCCGACCTTCAATCCCGGGAAAACGCCAGCAGCGGCTTGTTTTTCGTCCGGTGTAACGTGTCCGGCATTGCCCATCCTGGATGACCTGTCCGCTGCAGGGGTTGCCGGGCGGACGCCAAACCAGGTGCGCCGCGCCAAGTCATCGCCAGCGTCATCGGCCAGAGTCGTCGTCGGGTAAGCTCCCGGCCAGTTCTCGCCCGGCAGCTTTATCGATGGTCTCTTCATCCCCGGCCTCTCCAGCAATGGCCGCTGCACCGTGATCCCTAGCCAGCCGCTCCAGATACACCATGATCGCGTCGACCAGTTCAGCCGTGCCCTGCCGGGTCAGCGCGGAAATCTCATAACAGGGCCCATTCCAGGCCAACGCCTCGCGCACGCGCCCTGCGCGTTCTTCGCGCTGGTGCGCATCCAGAAGATCGACCTTGTTCAACACCAGCCAGCGAGGCCGCGCGGCCAGCTCCGGACTGAATCGCTCGAGTTCACCAACGATACTCAGGGCAGACTCGGCAACGTCCTCGTCCGGATCGGGCGGCGCCATGTCGACGATGTGCAGCAGCAACCGGGTCCGTTGCAAATGCTTCAGGAAACGGATGCCAAGACCCGCACCTTCCGCGGCACCTTCGATCAGGCCCGGGATGTCCGCCATCACAAAGCTGCGGTGGGGGGCGATGCTGACCACGCCCAGACTCGGATGCAGAGTAGTGAAAGGATAGTCGGCAACCTTGGGGCGAGCCGCGGAAACTGCGCGGATCAAAGTGGACTTGCCTGCATTGGGCAAACCCAGAAGGCCAACATCAGCCAGCAGACGGAGCTCGAGTTTGAGCTGCCTCGCCTCGCCTTCGGTGCCTGGTGTCGCGCGACGTGGGGCGCGATTGGTGCTGCTCTTGAATCGGGTGTTGCCGCGTCCGCCGACACCACCACGGGCGACCATCAATTCCTGACCTTCCACGACCAGATCACCGATCAGTTCTTCGGTGTCGCGGTCATAGATCGCAGTCCCAACGGGTACCGGCACTTGCAGATCGTCGCCGCCCTTACCGGTGCAGTTTCGGCCGGCGCCGGCTTCACCTTTGCCGGCGCGGTAGCGACGTTGAAAACGAAAATCCGCCAGCGTGTTTATACCGCTGTCCGCGACCAGGAATATGCTCCCGCCGTCGCCGCCGTCGCCGCCGTCCGGGCCGCCAAATGGCACGTACTTTTCACGCCGAAAGCTGACAACGCCGTTGCCGCCCTTGCCTGCATGAACACTGATGATGGCCTCGTCGACGAATTTCATTGCGATCTCCGCACACCTTCGGGGAAAGCTCTCCGAATGAGCCCTCTGCACGAGCCCTCTGGACGAGCCCTCTGGACGAGCATAGTTCGCCGGCAGGGCGCAAACAAAAAAGCCCCGGTCGAAGCCGGGGCTCTCAGGATATCTGCCAGGGTATCTGCCAGCGTATCTGCAGTATGCGCCTAGTCGGTAACGATGTTAACGAACTGCCGGTTCTTGGGGCCCTTGGTCTGGAACTCGACCGTGCCTTCAGCCTTGGCGAACAGCGTGTGATCTTTGCCCACACCCACGTTGACGCCGGCATGGAAGCGCGTGCCGCGCTGGCGAACGAGGATGTTGCCCGCCAAGACCTGCTCTCCGCCGTAGCGTTTTACGCCAAGTCGTTTTGACTCTGAATCGCGACCGTTGCGCGTACTGCCGCCTGCTTTCTTATGTGCCATTTCGCGTTACCTCGAAACTGGGAATCACTTGCCGCCGACGATGCCGGTGACGCGGATTTCGGTAAAGGCCTGACGATGTCCACGCAGACGCTGATAGTTCTGCCGGCGCTTGAATTTGACCACGTCGATCTTGCGTGTGCGGCCCTGGGTCTGCACGGTCGCCTCGACCTTGCTGCCGGCAACCAGCGGCGCGCCGATCTTGACGTCACTGCCTTCGCCAACCAGGAGAACCTGATCGAACTCGATCTTGTCACCGGCGTTGGCGTCGAGTTTCTCAACTCGCAAAACCGAGCCTTCTTTGACGCGGTACTGCTTGCCGCCCGTCTTGATCACAGCGTACATCAACGCTCTCCGGAAATATGGTGGTGCCAAAAAGCGGCAATTTTAAGGATTTGAGCGGCCCGGGTCAATCCGGCGCCAGAAGCGCGCCACAGAACTTGTCACCCCGGCAAAACCGTTACAATATCGCGTCGCCCGGTTTGCCCCGGGGTATTCTCGGCGACGCTCTCGCCGATGGCCGGTTCCGGACAAGACTATACAATAAGAATCAAATGCTTATGAGCGTGAACGAGATCCGGGACCTGGTTGGCCGGGACCTGGACAATCTGGATGAGACCATCCGCAGCCGCCTGGCCAGCGACGTCGTACTGGTCAATCAGGTGGCCCACTACATCATTGGTGGAGGCGGCAAGCGCCTGCGCCCGCTGCTGGTGCTGATTGCAGCCAAGGCCTGCGACTACCGCGGCCCGCATCATATCGACGCTGCCGCGATCATCGAATTTATCCATACTGCAACACTGTTGCACGACGACGTAGTTGATCGTTCCGAACTGCGCCGCGGAAAGGACACCGCGAATTCTTTGTTTGGCAACGAAGCCAGCGTTCTGGTCGGCGATTTCCTGTACTCACGGGCGTTCCAGATGATGACCGAAATCGGCATTGTGCGCATTATGGAAGTGCTCGCGAATGCCTCCAATCTGATTGCCGAGGGCGAAGTCCTGCAGCTGATGAACTGCCATGACCCCGACACCAGCGAACATCGCTATCTGGAGGTGATCAGGCGCAAGACCGCAATGCTGTTCGAGGCCGGAACCCGCATCCCGGCCATCCTGTCCGGCCAGCCGCCGACAGTAGAGGAGGCACTGGCCGAGTTCGGGCAACGCCTCGGCGTCGCGTTCCAATTGGTAGATGACGTGCTTGATTACAGCGCCGCGCCCGAACAGATGGGCAAGAATGCGGGCGACGATCTGGCGGAAGGCAAGCCGACGCTGCCGCTGATCCACGCCATGGTCAACGGCAATGACACCCAGCGCGACCTGATCCGCAAAGCGATAGAACAGGGTGGCCTGGAGGATCTGGAGCCGATCCGGCTGGCTATTGAATCAACAGGTGGGCTTGAGTACACTGCGCGGCTCGCACGACAGGAGGCCGACGCCGCTGTAGCAGGCACTGGCGTTGATTCCCGACTCGGTCTATCGCGATGCCCTCGCATCCCTGGCGCACATCGCTGTCGAACGAACCAATTAGCGGAGTATAGCTCAGCCTGGTAGAGCACTACGTTCGGGACGTAGGGGTCGCAGGTTCAAATCCTGCTACTCCGACCACTTAAGGTTCATGCGTGACGGAGTGATCCGTCGACAGTCCCCGTGCGACAGCAGTCGCCTCGTCATAGACTATCCAAACAGGTCTGACCCGGGGGCGGGACCGCTTGAACAAGTTCATCGCAGAGTTGCGAGGCCGGCATGTGTTTCGGGCCACGGGTCTGTATGTCGGCGTCGCCTGGATTGTGCTCGAAGGAGCCGACATCCTGCTGCCCGTTTTCGACACCCCGGACTGGGTATTTCGTGCCCTGGTCATCATGGCCTTTGCCGGCGCGCCGGTGACCGCGGTCCTCGCCTGGATCTACGAATTCACCGAGCGCGGGATCAAGCTCGAATCCGAAGTCGAAGCAGAGCAACTGCCACGCATACAGGGACGGCAGATGGACTTCATCGTCATCGGCATTCTGGTGGTGGCACTCGGTTTCTCGCTCTATCTCAATGTCCAGGAGGAACCCGGCGAGATCGCGCCCCGGGAACCTGTGTCCCTGCTTGTCGCTGATTTCGACAATCAGACCGATGATCCGGTATTTGACGGCGCCCTCGAACAGGCGCTGACCATCGGCCTGGAGAGCGCACCGTACATAACCGCCTACCGGCGCACCTCGGCCGCAACGCTGGCTGCGCAAATGCAGCCAGGGACACAAGGTCTCGGTCTGGATGTCTCTCGCCTGGTGTCGGTCCGGGAAGGCATTGCCTACGTGCTGGCAGGTTCCATCCTGCCAAGGGACTCCGGCTATCTGCTGAAAGTTTCAGTGGTCGACCCCGCCGAAGGCGGCGAAACTGCGGAAGCAGAGGCCACGGCCGCAAGCAAGGCGGAAGTGCTGGCCGCGGTCGGGGAGCTCGCGGGGCGCGTCCTGTTCGAGTTGGGCGATGAATCCGCCTCATCCGACGACGCAGCGCTGTATGAGACTTTTACCGCCGCATCTATTGAGGCCGCCAGTGACTATAGCGTTGCCCAGGAACTGGCCTACATGCTGCGCTTTGAAGAGGCACTGGACTATTATCAACGCGCCATCGATGCAGATCCGAACTTCGGCCGCGCCTACTCCGGGTATGCGCTGACCGCCTGGAATATGGGGCGGGAGGAGGAAGCGGAGGAGATGTGGAAAAAGGCCCTCTCCTATCTGGACACGATGACCGAACGCGAGAAGTACCGAACTCTGGGCCTGTATTACTCGGTGGTGTCCAACAACTACCCCAAAGCGATCGAGAATTACAAACGCCTGGTCGAACTCTATCCCGCTGACGGGGCGGGTCATAACAACCTCGCCGTGGCGTATTTCATGACGCTGGATTTCGACAGAGCGCTTGCGGAAGGCCGGAGCGTGCTGGAAATCTATCCCAACAGCGCTCTGTATCGCGCCAATCTTGCGCTCTATGCCATGTATGCCGGTGACTTCGAGAGCGCCGCTGCCGAGGCCAGGAAAGTGCTGGAGCAAGACCCAGGTTATTACAAAGCCTATCTGCCGCTGGCCATGGCGGCCCTCGCGGATGGTGATATCGATGCGGCGATAGGCCACTACCGCAAGATGTCGGATACCGGCGCTTCGGGTGAGTCTCTGGCAACGCTGGGAATGGCGGATGTAGCCATCTATGCCGGCAAGCCGGAAGAAGCGTTCACACTGCTCAACGCGGGTATAGCCCGCGATCGTGAAGCCGGCAGGAAGTATGATCTTGCCCACAAGACCATCGCGCTGGCCGAAGTCAGATTGATGCAGGATTCAGCCAGTGACGCCGAACAGATCGCGCTGCAGGCGCTTGAGATCTCTCGGACCCAAGCCGTGACCTTCCCGGCGGCACGCATGCTGATAAAGCTGGGGCGGAATAACGATGCGGGTCACATCGCCGAGGAACTCGGGAAGGAATTACAGCCACAGGACAGAGCCTACGGAAAGCTGATCGACGGCATGCGCGCGATGGCCGACGAGGATCCGGTGCAGGCGATCGATCAACTACGAGCCGCGATCGCGCTGACCGATCTATGGCCAGCGCGTTTCCGCCTCGGCGTCGTGTATATGAAGGCCGGCTACGCCGCAGAGGCCTTGTCCGAATTCGAACTATGCGAACGGCGTATCGGCGAGGCCACTTCCCTGTTCCTGGATGATTTCCCCACCTGGCGATACACCGCGCCGCTCAAGTACTGGAAGGCGCGCGCTCAGGAAGCGGTCGGGATGAAGAAACCGGCGGCCGATGGTTACCAGGCCTTTCTCGCGCTGCGGCCCGATGCCAGCGAGGACCCGCTGGCGGTCGATGCCCGCCAGCGCATGGTCGCACTGGCGGGCAACACGCCCTGATTACTTCAGCTTGACGGTGAACGGCCCGTCGATCTGGATCGGCGTTTCTCCGGGGAACAACGTCGGATCCCTGGCGTAGGCGCCGAGGCGAATGTTGTAGCAACCCGCTGCCAGATTGGCGCCAGTCTCGTCCACCGTCTGCCAATTGAAGCGCCAGCTCGGATCCTGGTAGCGCAAACGGCTGTCACCGGGATCTTCCACTCTCAGCACTATCGGCGTGCCCGGCGGATCATCCGGTCCGACAAAACTATTGCAATTATTCACACCGGGGAGCGGGCCGCTGGCCATGATCAGCGGGAAGATATCACCGCTGCCGAGGATGCTGCCATCCGGCGCTCCGTAGCTCCAGGTCAGTCCCACCGAACTACCTACCTTGACCCCCGGCTTCGGGAAGTTGTTGTCCAGACCGCTCAGTGGCAGATATTGGACGACGACCTCGAAACTGCCACTACCGACGTTGCCGGAAGCGTCCGTGGCGGTGCAAGCGATGCTCGTGGATCCGAAACCGAACTGAGATCCGGAGACTGGCGAACAATCCAGAGTTGGCGATGGATCTACATCATCGATGCTGATGTTGCCGCTGAAATCGACCACCGCGCCCAACAAACTGTCGGCGAACGCCACCAGCGGATCGCTGGCGAAGCTGATCACCGGCGCCGTGCCGTCGGTGACACTGACCAGGAAACCGGCGATGGCCGTGTTGCCAGTGTCATCCATTGCGGTACAGCTGACCGGTGTATCCCCCAGGGGGAACGTCGAACCGGATGCCGGCAAGCAGGTGACCGTCACATAGTTATCGACCAGATCCTGCGCCGCCGGCTGCGCATAGGTGACGACCGCTCCCGCCGGCAGATCAGCCGGCACCGAAATGTCGGCCAGCGGCAATCCCAGGAATTCAGGTGGCGTGGTGTCCTGTACCGTAACCTGGAAGCCGATGGAGCTGCTGTTGCCGGACGCATCCGTCGCCGTGCAAACCACCGGCGTCGTGCCGATTGCGAACGCGCCCTGCGCCGGTGTGCAGCTCAGCGCCGGAGCCGGATCGGCGTTATCAACCGCCATAAAGACCCAGCTTACCGTCGCACCGGCGGCAGAGGATGCCTCAACGGTAGCGTCGGGCGGGGCGGCCGTGATCACCGGCGCGATACTGTCCTGAACCGTGATGCTGAACATGGCCACGCTGCTGTTGCCGGAAGAGTCGGTCGCGGTACAGCTCACCGGCGTGACCCCGATCGGGAACGTGGATCCCGACATCGCATCACAACTCAGGCTCGGCACGGCATCGACCACATCAGTCGCCTGGAAGTCGAAGACTGCTATCGCGCCTGCCGGTGAAGTGGCCTCCAGCGTCTGGTTGCCAGGCGCCGAAGTGATTTGCGGCGGCGTGGTGTCCGTGACGATCACGTCGAATGCCAGCGTGCTTTCGTTGCCGTTGGAATCTGTCGCGGTACAGACAACCGGTGTAGCACCCAGCCCGAAGTCAGAACCCGAGGCCGGCACGCAGACTGGGGTCACCGGGCCATCAAAGAAATCAATCGCGTTTACCTCGAACGAGACCGGCGTCAACGGTCCGGTGGCCTCCTCGGTGACGTCAGGGCTGGGCCCGGTGATGATCGGCCCAAGCGGGTCATCGATGTCGAACACGACCTCTGGATCCAGCGGCTGAGCAAGCACGATCAAACCAAACTGGTCGGCGAACTCCTGCTGACCGATCGGGTCCTCAGGCTGCTGGATGCCGGGCACGCGCAGCGTGAAGTGCAGCGTTTCTCCGGGAGCCATGAACACGCTGCCGTCGGTAAATGCGCTGTTCTGCAGGTTGGGGTTCTGCAGATTCGGATTCTGCAGATTCGGGTTCTGGATCGTGAACAACACCTGATTTTGCGCGATCGGCGCGACCTGGCAGTCATTGGTGACCGTCGTCGTCGCGTAGGTCCGGCTGGCAAAGAACTGCGCATCCATACCCTCGGTGTTGATCGATGAAAACGCGCTGACGTCATAGCCGGTCGTAGTATTGCCGGTATTGGTGACTTCCCAGGTGATGTCTGTATACGTGTCCTCGTCCTCAAACGCGGAATTCTGCAGGTTGGGATTCTGCAGATTCGGATACTGGACCGTCACGTTCTGCAGGTTGGGATTCTGCAGGTTCGGGTTCTGCAGATTCGGATTCTGATAGTTCGGGTTCTGCAGATTCGGATTCTGGTAGTTCGGATTCTGGTAGTTCGGATTCTGGAAGTTCGGGTTCTGCAGATTCGGGTTCTGGAAGTTAGGATTCTGCAGATTGGGGTTGCTGTAGCTGGCCACCACCTTGTTGACGATAAACGGATCATATTCCTCGGCGCCGAGGATGTTGCCGTCCGGATCCTGCACCGTCGGCGCCAGCGGGTTGCCATTGATCAGCACGTCATCGAGCAATTGCGCGCCCTGCTTGACCACGACCCTGACCCGCGGCAGCTGCTGATCGGAGTTGATATACAAGGTGCGCACCGCACTGGAATTGGCCACCAGCGCGACCGGGATCTGCACCAGCGGTTCGGGTCCGTCGGTCAACACGAACTGGCTAAACGAGACCCGGGCTCCCGGCGGTGACTCGACAATTTCCAGATCGTAGACCACATCTGCGCTGGTGTTGTTGGCCAGGGTCAGCACATAGGCACGTTGAGGCACCAGGCCGCCCAATTGCTTGATCGGCGCCGGCGACGCCAGCACCACGCCGGGCTCGATCACCGAGCTGTAGACATCGGCCGCCCGCGTTCCGGTCAGTCCGCCGCCAGGCAGACAGGGCAACGGGATGGTGTCGTCGATCTCACTCTGCAAGGGGGCCGCACTCGACGAATAGGGCGTCGGTGTCGCAGCCGAGATATCGCCCCAAACGTTACCGCGCACATTGCGGTTGTCGGCCCAGGCGGCGAGGAAACTGACGTCATTGATCTCGCCAGACACGCTGGCGGTGTTGGTTACCCAATCGCCATTGTTATCGAGGCGATAATTCTCGGCAGCAGCCCAGATATAGTCGCCGACAAACGGGATCTGGCCGTTGGCAAACAGACGCATGTTGAGGAAGTTATTTTCCAGCTGCACCAGACCCTCACCGTCATTGGCGATACCGGTCTGATAGCGGGAGACCTGGACCGAGCTGGCCGGCACCGACCCGTCAATAATCTGGATACCGCGCACGGCTGCGGTGCGCAGCCGGTAGCGATTGAGCTCAGCGTCAAAACTGTCGGCGACAAACGGCGCCGGACTGTCGGCCACGTCGAAACGGGTGTCGTACCAGATCACCTGGGTGCGGCCGCGCGCCGTGGCAACTGCCGGCATGAACTGATGCGCGTCCGGATTAGCTGTGGGCTCGCCATCATCCACCGGATCGATGGCGACCGGCGCCGACCAGTTGTTGCCGGTTGCCGATGTAGACATCACGATCCGCGCCGCCCCATTGGCGCAGCTGTTGTCGCCCGCCTCGGGAGCAAAACCGCGAGCGGCGAAGAACACCTGAAAGTTATTCCCGTCATTGGTGATGACCGGGAAACTGGTGGTGCGGAACGAACCGACCGAAGTGGTCTGATCAAACGGGCAAAAGCTGTCCGCCAGCACCTTGGCCTTGCCCCATTTGTTGCCGCGGTCGTTGGACAGGGCGTAAGCGATGTTGTGGCCATTATTGCTGTCGGCCACCTGACGCCAGACCGCGATCATCTTGTTCCCCATCGCCGAAAGGCTGACACCCTGATTCAGATTCAGCGTCTCGGTCAGCTTGGTCGGATTGCTCCAGGTATTGCCATAGTCCGAGGTCTGACTGACCAGGACCTTGGTGCCATTTTCCTGGCTACCCACGAACACTGCGTAGGCTACGGTCACCTCGCCTGCCGGGACCTGGACCGAGCTGGGCGAGCCATCTTCCAGCATGCCGCTGACCGTCACCGTGCCGCTGCCCGGCGGCAGCAGATTCAGCATCATGTAGGGCTTGTCGATAAAGCGCCCGGCGGTGCCGGCGTCGATCAGACGGCTTTCAGGTTCGGGCTGCCAGTTAAAACCGGCCTCATTGTTGACTTCGTGCCAGCGTTGGACATAGATCCCGCCGACGCCGTTTTCGTCGCGTTCAGCGGCGATAAAATTCAGCAGCATTACACCGGGCGCGATCACCACCGTCGGGTCCGCCGCAAAATCCATGCCCAATGCGTATTGTTGCAACGCCGGCTGGTCCGGCAGTCCATAGCCCTTCCATCCGGGAATCAGCCGGCTGATCCAGCTCTTGCCGCCATTGTGGGATTCCGCGACGCCCTGCCAGGCGTCGCCTACCCGGGCGTCGGCTGCGCCACGATAGTCGTTGAACGCGCAAATTACTTCGAGTGGGCTGCCTGGTTTGATGCCGCAGGAGGGCTCATTTTGCTGTCTGATGCCGTTGTCGGGGAAAAACAGTGAGCCGGCAGGCGTCGGCCCGATCACGTTCACGTTCTCAGCCGGCACGCCCTGTGTGGTTTAAGCCGATTCCGTGGCCGAAAACAGAATGACCAAAGGCCCCAGCCGCCTGGCCAGGGTAAATGATGCCGCATTTTTTAGCCCTGCTCCCGATCACCTCATCGTAGAAGATCGCCGACGCTATGCAAGATGGACGGGTCTGCCGGTGGCCCTGGTCCGGACGACGACGGCATGACCAGGCACGCCCCACCAGCGATGAATTGATTTATATGAATTATCCGGACCATATGTATCGACCCTTTGACGCCTGGCGAGTCGCGGCAAAAGAGAAAAATGAGACATAAACCCCGCGTCACAGGCAGTCTCGCTGGTACGATCGCTCAAATCGCGCCGGATCGACAACCGTCGCGTCCATGGGCTGCATTGGGGAATCCATCGCATGAGCCGCCGGACAAGATCAGTGTTCAAGGGCATCCTGCCCCTGCTCAGCCTGCTCACCTGCCAGGCGACGACGACTATTGCGGCGGAGTCGCCGACCGCACAGCAGCGCTTTTTTCTGCCGGTGGTTGTGGCCTGCCGTCCCCAGCCGGGCGACCAGATCCTGGAGTTCATCTGTCGTCGCGTCCAGGCAGACGCGCCGGGCCTCGCATCAGCCTATGGCATGACTTTGTCGGTGGAGGGGCCGATCAGTCCCGGAGACCACTGGCAGCCCCCGCGCGACACGATCCCGCTTGATGTGATCCTCACCGGGACCCAGCCGGCGAGCGAGTTCGGCCAGAAGGAAATCACCGCGCAAGTGGTCGCACCCACCGTGGGCAGCGCGGACGGACCGTGGTCCCGCGGCATGGCTGCGACAGGCGTTCCCCGCGATCTGGTCCATCCGGTGGCCGACGCGATCCTCGAATCTATCGATATGTTCCTCGCCCAGCGAGCCGCGGCGCCCGACGACCGTTACTAAAACGCCGTCCCGGCATCGCCTGCGCTGCGATCCGCGCTCTCACTTACCGCAAGCCGACTATTTGAGGCTGCTGGATTTATAATGCTCCGGTCATGGCGATCCGAGACCACACAGCAATCCTGAAACGCTCAGTCCAGGCGCACCGCGAGGGCGATCTGGTAGCGGCGGAAGCCGGCTACCGGGATGTACTCGCGGCACAGCCAGGCAATGTCGACGCCACGCACTATCTCGGCATGGTTGCGTATCAGCGCGGCAGGCTGGATCGCGCGATGCGCTTGCTCGGAGACGCGGCCAGAGCGCGGCCTGATGACCCCGCCATTCTCGCCAACCTGGGTCTCCTGTTCAGGGCCAGCGGTCACTACCCGCAGGCGGAAAAGGTGCTCACTCGTTCGCTCGAGCTCAAACCGGAACAGTCCGAAGCATGGCTGAGTCTGGCACAGATTCGCAGTGGCGCAGGCCGCATGGAAGAAGCCATGCTGTGTTATCGGAAGGCGCTCGAATTCAGCCCCGGGAGCCGCCGCGCAAGACTCGGTCTGGGACGAGAACTGGCGGCCACGCGCCGCTTCGATGAGGCTGCGACGATTCTCGAGGAAGGACTGACGATGGATCCCAGTGATCCGGAACTCCAGCTTGAACTGGCGCAGAGTCGCGAGCTTGCCGGAGAGCACGAGGCAGCGGCTGAGCTTTATTTCCGTGTTGCCGAATGTTCCCCGGATCTTCGCGCCCGGGCGCTGGCGCTGCTTAGCACCAGCCAACGGCGTCGAGACTGTCCCGGCGCGGCACTGATGAGCGCCCGCTCCGCCACCTGGGCCGATCGCAACAGCCCCGAATCCTGGCGCGCTTTGGGCCAGATTTTCAAGGAATTCGGCCGCCTGACTGAAGCCGCGGAAGCATTCCGCAAGGCCCACGCTATCGTGCGCACACCCGGGTCGAGCTTCGGCGAGAACCGTCTCAATCTGACCCGCACCACGAAGTCCAAACTCAGACACGACATCGAGCAGATGAAGTATCTGCTGCGGACAGAGGTCCCTACCGCGATCGAACTGCAACCGCTGGTCGGCGCTTACGAGACCCTGCTCAAGACCATTCCGGCGCGCATCCACGACGCCCAGCCGGTCGCGATTCCGGCGCAAACCTGGGAGCAGATCGGTCGCCACTACAATCGATGCATCCACTACCGGCATACGCCTCGACTGCATAGCTCAGCACTCAATCCGGGGCTGGATAGCAAGGCGATCACCAGGGACTACCATGAGCGTGCGCCAGGACTGACCTGGATCGACAACTTCCTGTCCCGCGATGCACTCAGGGAGCTGCGGGCCTTTTGCCTCGAATCAACGATCTGGTACGACTTCGAGCACAGCGGTGGCTATCTTGGCGCTTACCTGCAGGAAGGATTCAATTGCCCTTTGCTGTTGCAGATTGCCGAAGAGTTACCGCGCAAGCTGCCGCAAGTGTTCGGCGATCATTTACTGATGCAGATGTGGGCGTACAAATACGATAGCCGTATGAGCGGCATCGACATGCATGCAGATTTTGCCGCGGTCAACGTCAATTTCTGGATCACGCCGGATGAAGCGCTACTGGACAGTGGCAGTGGCGGCATGGTGGTGTGGGACAAAGAGGCACCGCCGGAATGGGGCGCAGACGAATACAACACTTATGATCCGCAACAGCAAAAACGGATCACCAGCTATCTTGAACAACAGGGCGCGCAGCGCGTCGTCGTACCGTATCGCGCCAACCGATGCGTGGTGTTTAATTCGGATCTGTTCCACAAGACCGATGACATCCGCTTCCGCGACAGCTTCGAGGATCGGCGGATCAACATCACCATGCTCTACGGCACCCGCGATGCGGATCAGCGCGGGCTAAAACGCTAGCTGATGAAAAAACGGCGGTCCGAAGACCGCCGTTACAAATACCGCCATAACCGGGCTTAGCTTGAAACCTGGTGGACGTAGACGTCTCGCTGCGGAAACGGGATCGATATCCCTTCCTTGTCAAAACTCTTTTTGATCTGCTCCTGCAGATCGAAATACAGGCCCCAATAGTCACTGGCGTTGGCCCACGGCCGCACCGTGAAGTTGACGCTGCTGTCCGCCAGCGCCATGACCGCGACAGTCGGTGCCGGGTCCTTCAACACGCGCTCATCCGCAGCCAGGATACCTTCGATAATGCTGCGGACCTTATCCAGATCATCGCTATAGCTGACACCGATGACCAGATCCACACGCCGGGTTTCATTGGCGGAGAAATTGGTAATGGTGCCGGAATTGACCTGGGCATTGGGGATGATGATGGCCTTGTTATCACCTGTGTGTAGTGTGGTGGTGAAGATGGAGATGGCTTTCACCACACCTGCAACTCCGCCGGCCTCGATAAAGTCGCCGACCTTGAACGGCCGGAACAGGATGATCAATACACCGGCCGCGAAGTTCGCCAGTGAACCCTGCAGCGCGAGACCAACCGCCAGCCCGGCCGCGCCGAGCACTGCGAGGAAGGATGTCGTCTGGATCCCGAGCTGACCGACGGCCGCCAGGATCACCATCACCATCAAGCCGACATAGACGATGTTGCGCAGAAACACGACCAGGGTATGCTCGGTACCCGCCTTGTTCATGCCCTTTTCCAGCACGCGACTGATCCAGCGCGCAATCCAGCGTCCGATGACGAATATCGCCAGTGCGGTGATCAGCTTGAGACCAAAATTGGCGCCGAGTTCATAGAACTGGGTCCAGTCAAATTTGGATAGAGGGTCGGTCAGGGATTCGATGCTCGATTCCATTGGGTCGTTGTCTCCGATGATTTTTGCCGGCGGCAAGGATAGCAAACCGCTGACAACGAATCAGGCCCCGCAAAAAAAATGGCGGGTCCCAGGGGGGGAAGGGAGGGGGACCCGCCATTAACCGGAAAGACCCGGCGAGGCGAACTGTCAATCGTCGTCCAGCTCGCCCTCATCCTCAATTTCGACTCGCTCGGCGGCCAGGCTGCTGCCGTCCCAATCGCCCCTTACGTCCACCAACTGGCCATCCGCCACGGCGAAGAACTCATCGGCAGTGATCTCGCTATCGTCATTTTCGAACTCGGTTTGCGCATCGGTGACCACCAGCACGCCCAGCACGCTCAGGTTTGGCGCGGACAAATCCGCGGCAAAGCCGCGCACGGAATCTTCATCGAGCTCGTCACGTTCGACCTGACTGGCGACGAAATCGCCGGCATCGCTGTAACCCTCTACCTCTACGTAATCGCCGACACGCAGATCCGCCAGACCAAACACCTGCTGATCTTCGAGATTATCCTCAAAGGACGTACCAGGCTCGACGCCGATCGTGACGCCGAGCACCTGGAAAGTGCCTGCGACCGTGTTGGTGGCCTCTACCTGTCCCGATACGCCCAGGTCGGCATCGGCCTCGAAACTGATCTCATCCGCGCGCAATGTGCCATTGCCCTCGAAATCGCCTTCGACTTCGACACGCACATTCAGCCCCAGATCCGCAGCACTACCTCCTTCGTAACTGGTGCCCGCATCGGTGAGCACGCGCAATCCGGAAATAAAGAAATCGCTGCTGGAATTGAAAACGGTAATGATGCCTTCGATTTCGATCTCGTCACCGACTTCAAGATCATCGTCGCCGACGAGATTGCCGCGATACTCCACCTGGGTGGCAAGCAATTCGCCGTTACCGCCAAGCTGACTGCCCTCCGCTTCAACCAGATCGCCCTCGCTGATCTGGCCGCCCGGGAAGTCATCCAGTTGCGCAGCGCTGAAGTCTACTGTCAGGCTATTGATGCGAAACGTCGACGCGGCGGCATCCAGACCGCTGACCAGCCCGGTGACCTCGAACGCCGAACCGGGGTCCTCGACCTCGATACGGGTCGCGACAATCTGCCCGCTCGCATCGGGCAGGCCGCTGACCTCGACCAGGTCTCCGTCAGCCAGTCCTGAGAAAGCGGGTGGCTGGATGCTGTCGTCGAAGATCGTCCCGTTAGTGACCTTGACGGTCTGCCCCAGTACCCGGAACAACCCGGTGCCGGGGTCGATGCTGCCAGCTTCGATCGGACCCTTGACCGCATCGTCGAATTCGATCCTTTCCGCTACACCGTTCAATCCATCGTCATCAAAGGTGCCTACCACGACGACGACCTGTCCGACCGACAGATCACTCTGACTGCCGACACTGCCATTGACCGTAAACGTGGCCTCGCTGGTATCGAAACGCACGCCATTGACGATGACGCTGCCAAACCCATCGATAGGGCCCACCGCGATACCTCCGCGGTCGATGCCGTTTGTCGGCGGCGGATTTACCGCCGGTGGCGCAGAACTTCCACCACCGCCGCCGCAAGCGGCCAGCAGCAGCGACAACGTGAATGACAGGCCAAACCTTCCAATTCTGATGTTGCGAGTGCTCATTTATCCTTTCCTCTATTGTCCTTTCCGCTGTCTTTTGCGTCGTCCTGGATCAGGTACACGCCGACACCCAGTCGCTGGACCGGCGTCTTGTCCTTCTCTCCGACCCGGTGCCGGGTCAGCCATTCGTCAATCCGCTCCAGGAAGGACTGACCCTCCCGCTCAATAAATTCGCCGAACGCCCTGGCATGGCGTTTTGGCACTGTGGCTTCGGTCGCGCGACCCTCGAAGCGTGACTGTTGTTCTTCGTCACGGGCCAGGTTCCAGGCCACTGTGGCGCCGAGGTCATTAAATACGGAGCCGGCACGGAGCATTGCCTCCGGGTCCTGCGGATCAGGCATGTAATAGCGGCTGATCGGTTGCAGACGCCCATCATCGAGCTGCTGTACTGCACCGGCTTTGAGCAACTCTTTGAGCATTGCCACTGCCGGGATATCGCCGCCATAGAGGCGGTGCAGCCTGTCGAAAGACTGCCCCTCGCCATCACGAGAAAGGCTCGCCGGCTGGCCGTCAGGCCCAAGGAAATCCGGATCCTGGTACCAGCCCGATAACAGCCGCGTAATGTTGCTCATCCGGTCAGCAGCCGGCATCCCCGCGGCAACCAGGTCCCGCTGCTTCTTTACCTCGCGACGGGTCAGCCCGGTGAGGATGGAGACCCGCGAAGCATTGGTCTGGCGTCCAGAGATGCCGTAGTCTTTGCCCGCCACATCGACGTAAACACTTTTGGCGAGTTCCGCAAACTCCTTCCAAATCACGCCGTTACGTAGCAGAATGCGAACGATCGGCCGCAGCATGGCGCGGCAGGCCCGGAGTGTGACACTCTTGGGATCGTTACTCATATTTGTGCATTCTATACCCATATGTGAAAAATGCAACAGGTTTTGTACCCGTTGCTGTCGACATGGCGCGAGCCAGTCAAATGCTGCCGCCTCAATGTCTGCTTGACGGATTTCCCTCACACCCATCGCCGACGTATTCTCGGCCGGGACATTGCTGAAGATCAGGAGCGCGCTGTTATGGAATTCTGGATCGTCATTGCTGTTCTTGCCGTAATCGCCTTTTACGGCGTTTCCATCTACAACCGCCTCGTGGATCTGCGAAACCGGGTCAAAAACGGCTTCTCGCAGATCGACGTTCAACTCACCCGCCGCCACGATCTGATCCCCAACCTGGTCGAGGCCGTCAAGGGTTACATGAAGCACGAGCGGGAAACGCTGGAGGCCGTAATCAAGGCGCGCAATGTCGCTGTTGACGGACTAAAGGCCGCTGCCGCAGATCCGACCAATGCGCAGGCTATCCAGCAGCTGGGAGGCGCCGAGTCGGCGCTCAGCGGGGTTCTCGGGCGCTTGTTCGCGCTGTCAGAGTCGTACCCCGACCTGAAAGCGAATCAGAACATGATCCAGTTTCAGGAAGAATTAAGTTCGACCGAGAACCGGGTGGCCTTCGCGCGACAGGCGTTTAATGACGCAGTCATGACCTATAACACCGCGCGCGAGAATTTCCCCAACAATCTGCTGGCCAATTTCTTCGCCTTCAAGGCGGCTGAATTCCTCGAGATCGAGTCCGAAAGCAAGCGGGAAGTCCCCTCGGTGTCGTTCTGAGCTAAGACGCACGCCCGGCGTACACCTGGCTCCGTATGGATTTTTTTGAACATCAGGCGCGGGCCCGACGCAAAACGCGATCACTGGCGATATTGTTTGTTCTCGCGGTGGCGTTGGTGACCCTCGCGGTGACCCTGGTGGTCGCCATTACCATGCATCTGCTCGGATCCGGCGACCAGGTGGTGGACCTGTCTGGCGGCGGCTGGCTGAAAAACGACCCGGCCTTGTTGTGGAAAACTGCAATTGGCACCGTGTTGTTTATCGTGATCGCCAGCCTTTACCGACTCGCCCAACTGCGCGACGGCGGCGCACGGGTCGCGGAGGCGCTGGGCGGGAATCTGGTCAGTGCCGAAGACACCGAACCAGGCCGCAGGCGGCTATACAACGTCGTCGAAGAGATGGCCATCGCCTCTGGATTGCCTGTGCCCGCGGTCTATGTACTTGAGCACGAGCCGGGTATTAACGCGTTCGCCGCCGGGATGACGCCCTCAGATGCGGCGGTGGCGGTGACCCGCGGCAGTATCGACCAGCTGGATCGGGACGAACTGCAAGGCGTGGTAGCACATGAATTCAGTCATATCCTGCACGGCGACATGCGGCTTAACTCCCTGCTGATGGGTTATCTGTTCGGCATTCTTGCAGTTGGCATGGTGGGTCGGTCGGTCTTGCGCTCCGGCGGCCGGCGCGGCTTCCGATCCGGGCGCAGCCGCGGCGGCGGCGTACTGGTAGTTGCGGGTCTGGGCCTGGTCATCATTGGCTCTGCGGGGGTGTTTATCGGCCGCATCATCCAGGCCGCCGTTTGCCGCCAGCGGGAATTTCTCGCGGACGCCTCCGCGGTCCAGTTCAGCCGTCAATCCGGCGGACTGGCCGGCGCGCTGCGCAAGATCGCGGGCGGCAAAGGGCGATCTTTCCTGGCCACGGGAAGGGCGGAGGAAGTCAGTCACATGTTGATCGCGCCCGGCAGAAACTTTCTCGCAGGACTGTTCGCGACCCACCCCCCTGTCGATGCGAGAATTCGCGCCTTGGGGCATGTCCTGGATAGCACTCCGGAATCGCCAGCAACCCGACCCGAGGCAACCCAAGCCAGCGAAATGACGTCGGGGCTTGCAGATTCCGGTCCGTCACCCACGGCCGGGCCGGCAAGCGGCGCAGCAACCGCCGGCGAAGCACCGCTATCGAGACTCGCCGCCCTGACGCCGGATGCCGTTACCCAGGCCGTAGGGCGCCCTGGGGAACCGCAGGTCGCGTTTGCCGCCGGGCTCGAAGAAATGCTGCCCCTGGCGGTATGGGACGCAGCTCACCATCGTGCCGGCGCCGTGCCATTGATCATGGCAATGCTGATGGCCACGGATGACACGATTCGTGAGCACCAGCTGGCCCTGCTCGAGGTGCGTTTTGGCAAACCGTTAGTGTCCGAGACCGTGGCACTGGAGCGCGGGATACGGACACTCGGTCACAACCTCAGATTGTCATTGCTGGATCTGACTTTCCCTGCATTGCGCAGCATGAACCCGGCGCGACGCGAGTTCCTGCTGGAGACGGTGGATCGGATGATCGAGATCGACGGCCAGGTGGCTCCGTTTGAAGCTGCCATGGCTGGCGCCTTGCGTTCGAGGATCCGCGACCTCGAGCCCGAATCGAAACGGCGCTCGGCTTCGGACCCACATGCCTCACAGGCAGCGGTCAGTTTGCTCGCTGGCTTTGCTATCGAAGGACACGCCCGGCCTGAGGCTGCCAGCCGCGCGTTCGCTGCGGGTCTTGACGCTCTCGGTCCGCTGGCACCAGCGGTGCGCCCTGCCCTGCCCGCCAACGCGCCGGGCGGTGCAGAGATGCGCGAGGCGCTGAAGCGGCTGGATTCGCTGCAACCTGCACTGAAACGCGAACTGGTGCGAGCGCTGGCAACGGCGGCGGCGAGCGATGGTCGCTACAACAGCAGGGAACTGGAAATACTCCGCGCGGTTTGCAGCATCATTCATTGTCCTTTGCCACCGCTGGCGCTTGAACCGGAGTCAGATACGCGCTGAATGGCCGGCAGCGGCGGCAAGCCCGTTACGGTCCTTTTTTGTCAGACCTGGTTCAGCGGCAACTTCAGATAACGCACACCATTGCCGCTGGGTTCGGGCAGATGACCGCCACGGATATTGACCTGGATCGCGGGCAGAATCAGAGCTGGCACCTTGAGCGTCGCGTCGCGCGTCTCACGCATACGCACGAACGCTGCCTCGTCGACTCCATCGCCCACATGCACGTTGCTCGCGCGTTGCTCGGCCACCAGAATCATCGGCCGCGGCGAATGCCCGGACGCCGGATAGTCATGGCACAGAAACAATCTGGTCTGATCGCCGAGCGCGTAGATACGCTGGATTGAATGAAACAGTCGACGCGGGCTACCGCCCGGAAAATCACAGCGCGCGGTTCCGTATTCAGGAGTGAACAGGGTATCGCCGACAAATGCGGCATCACCGATCACATAGGTGACGCTGTCATCGGTGTGACCGGGCGTGCTCATTACGCGGATTTGCTGTTCGCCCAGTTCCAGACGATCGCCATCATCCAGCAGGCGCTGAAACTGGCTGCCGTCTTTAGCGACCGTGTCCCCGAGCTCGAACAGTTGGCAAAAATGCGCCTGCACGGCGCATATGCCGCGACCGATGGCCACCGGACAGGCAAAAAGCTCATGCAATACCGCCGCCGCGGTCAGGTGGTCGGCGTGCGCATGCGTTTCCAGTATCCAGCGGACGGAGAGTTGCTGCTCATCGACAAAGCGGGCGAGCCGCGCCACGGATTCCTGACTGGTCCGGGCGGCTTGCGGGTCGTAATCGAGAACCGGATCGATGATGGCGGCCGCAGCGGACGCCGGATCCCAGACCACGTGGGTCCAGGTCGAAGTCGGCTGGTGAAAAAACGATTCCACCCGGGGTATCGATGACATGACTGTGAACTCCTGTTGCATGCCGGACCTGTTGCCGGCACCGGGCCGGCCATCAGCGGGGGGCAAGATTTTGTGCCAGAGATTTTGTTTTCCGCAAGCGCCAGCTATATTTAGGAGAAGCTAATTTAGCCAGCGGCTAAACGCGCAGTATACTCATTCAAATTTCTCACTGGTGAGCCATGATATGAACCGTACCGCAGATAACCGGGCGGAGGTTTCAGACCCCAACCCACAGATGGAAATGAGCATCGCACAGCTCAAGATCCATGCCGGACAGGCGACGCGGCTGCTAAAGGCACTCGCAAACGAGTCCCGCTTGATGATCCTGTGCAATCTTGCCGGTGGAGAAATGACTGTCGGCGAGTTGAATACCCATGTGGATCTGAGTCAGTCCGCGCTGTCCCAGCACCTTGCCCTTTTGCGCAGAGACGGCCTGGTGCAAACCCGGCGGCAGGCGCAGACCATCCATTATTCGCTCAGCGAAGGCCCGGCCCAGCAAGTGATAGGCGTGCTACACGATATCTACTGCCCGATGACTTAGCTGCCGACAGCCTGGCCCGGGCAAGCCGGAGGCAGCGACCTCCAGGGTCTCCACCAGACTCTGAACCCAAACACCGTGGCCGGCGCCTGGTTAACCCTGATCAGACACAATCGCTGTTGGCAAGCGCTGTTGCCTAGCGCTCTTACCAATCCAGGCAACAGCGGAAGACAGTCATTGGTTGGGATACGTACCGCCAGATGCGGGTCGGCGGGTCGGCTCAGCCGCGAAGCGGACGCCGCAGAGAAGACGCCAGTCCGGTGAGCTCAAAGCTGCCGCCGAGTTCGCGCAATTCATCGACCTTCAGCAACCGCAGATTCTTGCGGTGGACCTCGATATAACCCTGCTGCTGAAACCGCGCCAGCAGACGACTGACGGTTTCGGTGGCCAGACGCAGATAGCTGGCAATATCGCGCCTTGGCATCACCAGCTTTAGCTCGGTGCCGCCACCCGAGCGCGCAGCGATGCTGATCAAGAAGCCCGCCAGCCGCTCTTCTGCAGTGTGGTCGGTCGCCAGGTTCACCGATACCGACAAGTCCTTACTCAGCAGTCGGAAAATCTGAGACTGCAATCCCGCTACTTCGTGCGCAAGATCTGACAGCCGGTTATACGGAAGCACGCACACACTGGCGTTGCTCAAGGAGACAGCGCTGCACGTGTTTATCCGCGGATAGATTGCGTCCAGCCCCACCAGCTCGCCCGGCAGATGAAAGCCGAGCACATGCTCGCGGCCATCAGCATCGATGCTGTAGGTCTTTAACGCGCCGTCGCGGACTGCGTAGATCGAATGGAAGGGATCGCCCTCGCGAAACAAGTGCCTGCCGCGCTCCAGCGGGCCCTTGAGATTCACGATGGCTTCGAGCCGCTGAACATCCTCTTGGGCCAGACCCCTCGGCAGGCACAGTTCCTGCAGCGAGCACGTCCGGCACGCACGGCGCAGTTCCGTGATATTAACGACCTGGCCCTGTTTATGGCGCATCAACAAACCCCAAATTTCGGTCACAAATGGCCGCTGCCGAGCACCGCGATGACCCGAATTGTGCGAGTGCAAAAATATGCCTGTTTTTGTTGACCTAGGTCAATACCTATTTACCACAATCGCCCTAGACTTAGGTCTGATATATCTCCCCATCTGAGGATAAAACCATGCGTAAACATGTGCTTCTTGCAGTCCTGCTGACTGTTGTATTTGCACCACTCGCCAGCGTATCGGCCGCTGAAGGCGACTACCTGCTGAGAGTCGGCGCACAGAATGTTGATCCCGAGGATGATAACGGGTCATTGCTGGGTCTGGACGTCAATGTCGATGACGCCTGGGGCATGACGTTTAACGGCGAATGGATGTGGAAGAAGAACTGGGGCATCGAGGTGCTCGCCGCCTATCCGTTCGAGCACGACATCAATCTTCAGAGCGTAGGCAAGGTCGGCAAGGTCAAGCATCTGCCGCCCACCTTGAGCCTGAATTATCATTTCCTGCCCGACACCAAGTTTGACCCCTATGTCGGCGCAGGCGTCAATTTCACGCTGTTCTTTGATTCAAAGTCACAGGGTGCGCTGGCTGCTGACGGCGGCTTTCTGGATGTCACGGAAAATTCCTGGGGCCTGGCCGGCCAGGTGGGCGCTGACTGGTTTATCAATGACAAGTGGTTCGTGAACTTCAACGTCCGCTACATCGGTATCGAGACCAAGGCCAAAGTCACACTCACGCCGACGTCCGCCATCGTTCCCGGCGGCGGCACTGTCAAGACTGACGTCGACATAAACCCGATCGTTTATGGCGTGCTGGTTGGCTACAGGTTCTAGGCCTCTGCGCAGCCTGAACTGGATAAACAAAAACGAGGAACGCCCGAGCGGCTCCGGAACTAATCGCCGGAGCCGCTCGGGCACTTTCGTGCTAAATTGGCGGCCGGCGGACGGCTTGGGGGTACTGCCGATCCGCCGCTTCGATAACGACATCAACACCGCAATCGGGTAGATCCTATGGACCGAGCACAGACCTATAACGACAAGGTTGTCCGGCAGTTCACCATCATGACCCTGGTCTGGGGCGTGGTCGGGATGCTGGTCGGCGTCATCATCGCTGCGCAACTGCTTTGGCCCGCGCTCAACTTCGACATATCGTGGCTGACCTACGGCCGCTTGAGGCCATTGCACACGAACGCGGTGATCTTCGCTTTTGGCGGTTCGGCCCTGTTTGCGACCAGCTATTACATCGTCCAGCGAACCTGTCATGTCCGTCTGTTCGCCGACGGCCTGGCCGCGTTCACGTTCTGGGGCTGGCAAGTCGTCATCGTGCTGGCCGCGATCACGCTGCCGCTGGGTCTGACCCAGGGCAAGGAATACGCAGAGCTGATCTGGCCGATCGATATTCTGATTGCAGTCGTCTGGGTCTCCTACGCAATTGTGTTCTTCGGCACCATCGCGATGCGAAAGGTCAAACATATCTATGTCGCGAACTGGTTCTTCGCCGCCTACATCATCACTATCGCGGTGCTGCATATCATCAACAGCCTGGCGCTGCCGACCGGACTGCTGCATTCGTATCCGGTCTACGCCGGCGTAGTCGACGCGATGGTCCAGTGGTGGTACGGCCACAATGCAGTAGGCTTCTTCCTGACCGCTGGTTTCCTCGGCATGATGTATTACTTCGTGCCCAAACAGGCCGGCCGCCCGGTATATTCGTATCGCCTTTCGGTCGTGCATTTCTGGGCCCTGATCTCGATCTACATGTGGGCCGGCCCGCATCACCTGCACTACACGACGCTGCCTGACTGGGCGCAAAGCGTCGGCATGATGTTCTCGCTGATCCTTCTGGCACCGTCCTGGGGCGGCATGATCAACGGCATCATGACCCTGTCCGGGGCGTGGCATAAGCTGCGCACTGACCCGGTTCTGAAATTCCTGATCGTTTCCCTGTCCTTCTACGGCATGTCGACATTTGAAGGTCCGATGATGTCGATCAAGACGGTCAACGCGCTGTCGCATTACACGGACTGGACAATCGGCCATGTCCATTCCGGCGCCCTGGGCTGGGTGGCGATGATCTCCATCGGCAGCGTATACGCGCTGGTGCCGAAGCTGTTCGGTCGCGACAGGATGTACAGCATCAAGCTGATCGACTGGCACTTCTGGGTATCGACGATCGGCGTCGTGCTCTACATCGCGTCGATGTGGATCGCGGGTGTGATGCAGGGACTGATGTGGCGGGCGATCAATGACGACGGCACCCTGACTTACACCTTCGTCGAGAGCCTGAATGCAACATACCCCTACTATGCGGTACGCCTGCTCGGCGGCACCCTGTTCTTCGCCGGCATGTTGATCATGGTTTACAACGTGTGGCGGACCATCCAGGGCGGCGCGGTCGAGCGCAGCCCTGTGATGCAGCCGGCTTAAGGAGGCCCATCGATGAATCATTCACTCGTCGAAACCAAGATCGGCCTCATGGGAGTCCTGATCGCCATCGTTATCAGTTTTGGTGGTCTGGTTGAGATCGTGCCACTGTTCTTCTCCAACGAAGTGACCCAGCCCGCCGAAGGCGTCGAGCCATACAGTGCGCTGGAACTGACCGGTCGTGACATCTATGTCCGCGAAGGCTGCTATGTTTGCCATTCGCAGATGATCCGCCCGTTCCGGTCGGAGACAGAGCGCTATGGGCATTATTCGCTGGGCGGCGAATCGGTATACGACCAGCCGTTCCAGTTCGGCTCCAAGCGCACGGGGCCGGACCTTGCCCGGGTCGGCGGTCGCTATGCCGACGAATGGCACCGCATCCATCTGATCAATCCGCGTAACGTGGTGCCCGAGTCGAACATGCCGGGCTATCCCTGGCTGGCCGAGAATGAAGTAGACGGACGTAAAACCGTCAAACACATGCTGGCGCTCAGAACCCTGGGCCAGCCCTACACCGATGAGCAGATCGCGTCGGCGGAAAGTGATGTCGCCGGAAAGACGGAACTGGAAGCCCTGATTGCCTATCTGCAGGGGCTGGGCACCAATATGCAGGGCCGGAGATAGTTAGTGGATCTGCCAACACTGCGCGGATTGTCCACCCTGCTGCTGATGCTGACGTTTATCGGCATCGTCATCTGGGCCTGGAGCAGCAAGCGCAAGAATGACTTCGAAGAGGCCTCCAGATTGCCGTTTGACAACGATGTTCCGAGTGCATCGGCAGATAGCAGCAGAGGACCGGAAAGTGCGGGAGAAAAAAGACCATGAGTAGCTTTTGGAGCTGGTTCATCATCATCATTACGGTGGGGAATATCCTCGCAGCCGTGTGGCTGATGTATTCAAATACCCAAAGGGCCACCCCGGGCACTACCGAAGTCACCGGCCACAAGTGGGATGGCGATCTGGAAGAGTTCAACAATCCACTGCCGCGCTGGTGGCTGGGCTTGTTCTACGTCACCGTGCTGATGAGCGTGGCCTATTTCATCCTCTACCCGGGCCTGGGGAATTTCAGTGGCGTGCTGGGCTGGAGTCAGGTGGGCCAATATCAGGCCGAAGTCGAGGCCGCCGATGCCCGCTATGCAGAGTTTTATGCACGCTTCGCCGATATGGAACTGATTGAGCTTGCGGCAAATGATGAAGCGATGGCCGCAGCCGGAAACATTTTTGGCAATAATTGCGCTGCCTGTCACGGTGCGGACGGCCGCGGCGCGGTGGGCTTCCCCAATCTCACCGACGACAGCTGGCAGTATGGCGGCTCGCCGGAGAATATCCTCGCCACGCTGACCAATGGTCGCAACGGCGTGATGCCTCCTCAGGCAGCGATCCTCGGTGAGGACGGTGTCGATGAAGTTGTCGCCTATGTGCTGTCGATCAGCGGCCGGGATGCGCCGGCCGACAAGGCGGCAGCGGGTGGCCAGCGCTTTGCCCAGACCTGTGCCGCCTGCCATGGACCTGACGCCAAGGGCAATCCGCTCATCGGCGCGCCAAACCTGACCGATGATGTTTGGGTGTTCGGCGGTTCCCCGGCCAGTATCCGGGAAACATTGATCAATGGCCGGGCCAACCAGATGCCGGCACAGTTGCCGATGCTGGGCGAGGATCGGACGCGGCTGATGGCGGCGTATGTGCTGAAACTCTCAGGCTCGACGGGTGACTGACAGAAGCCAGCCAGGACACCCACCGGAAGAGACTCCGGAACCGCCACGCACCTGGAAGCGTCGACAGCGGGACATAGCCAATGTGCTGTGGATTTCGTTTTTGACCGCCGCGGTTGCGACCATGTTTTTCTTCGCCGCAGTCGACCCGGAAGTACTCAGCGGCAACAACACGCTGGGTTGGCATATCAGCAGAGATGCGGGCTACGCGCTCGGATTTTTCGGCTTCTGGCTGCTTACTGCAAGCACCGGCGCTTTGGTAGTCCTGCTGGTGCGCACCGAGCACCGGGCGCAGGATATCCCGGGCGTCAAGGCGCGCAAGCGTGCTGCCAGAAAACTCAGGGACAAACACAAGACCGGCCAGGCCTCTGACCCCAGACCGGCTGACGGCGGAGCGCCAAGAACATGAGCCAGCCGGCCAGCCAGGTCCCCGACTCCTTCTACATCGTTCACGAGAAAATCCATGCCCGCGAGGTCAGCGGGCGATTTGACCGAATGCGCAAGCTGGCGGTCGTGGTGTTGCTCGGCATTTACTATCTGCTGCCGTTCCTCACCTGGAACGACCGCCAGGCAATCCTGTTCGATCTCCCGGCAAGAAAGTTTTACATGTTCGGTATCACCTTCTGGCCCCAGGATTTTTTCTATTTGTCGCTGATCCTGATCATCGCGGCGCTGACGCTGTTCTTCTTCACTGCTCTTCTCGGCCGGATCTGGTGCGGCTACGCCTGTCCGCAAACGGTGTGGACCGAGGTTTTTGTGTGGATGGAGCGTCTGACCGAGGGCAAGGCGGCGCGCCGGCGCAAACTGGACAAGGGCCCCTGGACCCGGGAAAAGATCCTCCGCAAGGGCGCCAAGCAGTTTCTTTGGATCAGTTTCTCGCTGTGGACAGGCATCACGTTTGTCGGCTATTTCACGCCTGTCCGAGACTTGTTCCAGGGCATCACCAGCTTTGGGCTCGGGCCCTGGGAGACGTTCTGGTGCCTGTTCTATTCCGCAGCCACCTACGGCAACGCGGGGTTTTTGCGCGAACAGGTGTGCAAATACATGTGCCCGTATGCGCGCTTTCAAAGCGCGATGTTCGACCATGACACGCTAATCGTTTCGTATGACGAGAAACGCGGCGAACCCCGGGGTGGTCGCAAACGCGGCATCGATCCCGCGGACGCCGGGCTGGGCAGTTGCGTGGACTGCAATATGTGCGTGCAGGTATGCCCTACAGGGATCGATATCCGCGAGGGGCTGCAGTACGAGTGCATCGCCTGCGCCCTGTGCGTCGATGTCTGTGACTCGGTCATGGACAAGATGGACTACCCCCGCGGCCTGATCCGTTACAGTTCCGAATCGGCGATGACCGAGGGTAAGCCCTTAAGTATCCTGCGGCCACGGGTCATCATCTACGCTGTGCTGCTGCTCGTCCTGGTGACCGGGTTCAGTGTCTCGCTGGGCCAGCGCATGCCGTTGCGAATGGACACTATCCGTGACCGCAATTCGCTTTACCGGGAGATCGAGCCTGGCGTGATCGAGAACGTATATACGCTCAAGATCATCAATCTGGACGGTGTCGCGCATCGTTATCGACTGGAGGCCAGCGGCATGCCGGAGTTGACGATCGATGTGGACCCGGCCGCGCTCATTCTGGAGCCAGGCGAGGTGCGTCGCGTGCCGATCTCGATCCGTGCGTCTGGCAGCGATATCAGTGCTGGCGGGAAGGATATCGATCTCAGGCTGGAAGCCATCGACGCGCCCGACATCGCCGTGGAGTCGGCGACTCGATTCCTCGGTCCTGTGCCATCGCGCTGAGATAGACTATCCGTTATGAAATCATCTCCGGATACACCGCATCCGGAACCCTGGTACCGCCAATTCTGGCCATGGTTCCTGATCGCATTGCCACTGACCGCAGTCACCGCGAGCATGGTCACGATCTATCTGGCAACGACGCGTTCGCATTCGATGGTTGTGGATGACTACGCCCGTATCGGACTGTCCACGCAAAAGCGATTCGAGCGAGACCAGCAAGCCCGGACCCTGGGTCTTTCGGCAAGTCTTGCGCTAAACGGTTCAAGCATCGCGCTGGAGCTCTATCCGCCCGGACATCCTGACCAGGGCGTGTTGTTTCTGACGCTTTCTCACCCGACCCAGTCAGAAAAGGACCGGCGGGTGGAACTGCACAGCGACGGCATGCGCTATCAGGGCAAGATGGAGCTGCCTGACGCAGGGCGCTGGTATATCCAACTCGAACCTGCAGACTTTAGCTGGCGACTGGCCGGCGAACTTGCGCCGGGCGCTGGCCAGCTTGAGCTGTACCCGGGCGGTAACAAACCCGGGCAGTGAAGCATGAGCTCAGACGGAATTTGCTTCCACTGCGGAGAACCTGTGCTGACCGGCCAACGCTACCTGGTCAAACTGGCGCAGCAGACGCGACCGGTTTGCTGTCCCGGCTGCAAGGCTGTGGCGGAGTTCATCCGTGACAGTGGTCTGAGCGACTACTACGAGTTCCGCACCGCAGCCGCCTTGAGGCCGGACGATCCAGAACCGGCCGCGACCACCAGCGCCGAATGGCTCGCGTTCGATCGGCCAGCGGTACTGGAGCGTCTGAGCTCACTGTCGGCTGACGGTTATCGCGAAGCCTTGTTGCTGGTCGAGGGCGTGCGCTGTGCTGCCTGTAGCTGGCTGATCGAGCGTAGTCTCGGACAGCTGCCAGGCGCTGTCGAGATACAGGTCAATCCAGCCACCGCCCGGGCGCGGCTGATCTGGGATCCGCGCACGATCGAGTTCAGCCGCTTGCTCGATGGGCTGGCGCGGCTCGGTTACCGGCCACACCCGGTTCAGGCCGGAGCCCAGGCCTCTATCGCCCAGCGCGAGCACCGCCAGGCAATGAAGCGCCTGGCCGTGGCGGGTCTGGGCATGATGCAGGTCCTGACCTACGCCGTGTCGCTGTACGCGGGCGCGTTCCAGGGGATGGACGAGGATATCCGGTCTTTCCTGCGGCTGATCAGCCTGCTGGTGGCGACACCGGTCGTGTTGTATTCCGGTTTCCCGTTTTTTCAGGGAGCATGGCGCGACCTTCGCGCTGGCAGACCAGGTATGGATGTGCCAGTGGCGCTGGCCATCGGCGCCGCCTACATTGCCAGCCTGGTCAATGGTTTCCGCGGCGTCGGTGAAGTCTATTTCGACTCTGTCACGATGTTCGTGTTTCTGCTCTCACTCGGTCGTTTTGCTGAGATGACCGCAAGACACCGCGCCGGTGAAATGTCTGACGCCCTGTCACGTCTCGCTCCTTCGACTGCGCTGCGTCTGATGCCCGGGACAGATCAGGCTGAAACAGTCGGGACCGCAGAATTGAATCCCGGAGACCAGGTGTTGATTCGTGCCGGAGATCCGTTCCCGGCTGATGGCAGCCTCGAATCAGAGACTGCGCTGGTCGACGAATCCATGATCACCGGCGAATCCAGACCGGTTCGGCGTTTGCACGGAGAGCCGGTCATCGGCGGCAGCCTGAACGTCGGCGATCCGGTGAAAATGCGTGTAGAGCGTATCGGCGCAGACACTGTCCTGTCGCACGTCGCACGCCTGCTGCAACGGGCCCAGGCCGACCGGCCGAGCCTGGCCCGTAGCGCGGACCTGGTAGCGCGCTGGTTTGTCATTGGCGTGCTGATTGTCGCTGCCGGTGTTGCAGTATTCTGGGCCGTCCACGATCCGGCCCACGCCTTCGCGATTACGCTCTCGGTGCTTGTGGTGACATGCCCCTGTGCGCTCTCTCTTGCGACCCCTACCGCGCTTACCGCCGCCACCACCCGTCTGGCCAGCGCGGGCCTGCTGGTGACCCGGGCGGACGCGCTTGAAAAGCTGGCGCGAGCTGACCATGTGATATTCGACAAGACCGGCACGCTGACCCAGGGCCGGGTATCAGTCACCGCTGTGCAGCTCGTCGGCGAGCAGACCCGCGAACAGTGTCTGCGTATTGCCGCAGCCCTGGAACGCCGATCGGAACACCCAATCGCCAGAGCCTTTTCGGGGCCTGATGTTGCTACCGCCGAAGACACCAGAGTGTATGCCGGTTACGGTGTCGAGGGCACGGTGAACGGCAATCGATATCGTATCGGGCGTCCGGATTTCGTCGCCGCTCTGAGCGGAGGCACCGGTGAGGAATCCTGGATGCAAGGCGATACGACAAGCCAGGACCCGGACGCAGGCGGCGCAGCAATCGCACTCGGCGGTGACAGCGGTTTGCTGGCATATTTCAGCCTCAGTGATCCGCTTCGTGAGGGCGCCCGGACCGCCGTCAGGTGGCTGCTCGATCTCGGGCTGCAGCCGGAAATCGTCAGCGGCGACGAAGCCAGGTCGGTAAAGTTTGCCGGGCAGGACCTCGGTATTTCGTCCCTGCTTTATCGCCAGACGCCGGAGGATAAGCTCAATCATATCCGCTGTTTACAGGGCAGCGGCCGGCGCGTGGTTGCGGTCGGTGACGGGGTCAATGACGCCCCGGTGCTGGCCGGCGCGGACGTCTCTGTCGCGATGTCCAGTGGTGCGCCACTGGCGCAAACCAGTGCCGACATGGTGTTGATGGGCGAATCACTCATGCCGCTGACGCACGGCGTGTCACTGGCACGCCGGACACTTCGTGTTATCCGGCAAAATCTGGGCTGGGCATTGACCTACAATCTGGTCGCCCTGCCGATGGCAGCGGCCGGCTGGCTTGCACCATGGATGGCGGCCATCGGTATGTCTGCCAGCTCGGTGCTGGTTATTCTCAACTCGATGCGCCTTAGCCGCGCAAAACTGGTGCCCTGGCAAGCCAGCACCGGCATCGATCACAGGATTGGCCGACTCAGCGGTCGCGAGGCCTGATGGACATCATCTTTGTACTGATCCCGCTGGGCCTGGTGTTACTCGCCTTCGCCATCTGGGCGTTTTTCTGGGCGGTAGGCAACGGCCAGTTTGATGATCTGGAAACACCAGCCTGGAGAATCCTGATGGATGACGATCGACGACCGCCACCACCGCAGAGCGAGGACCCGGAAACGCTTGACCCAGGCAGGACCGATGAACGCTGAACTGACGTGGCTTGCGGCACTGACGATCGGCCTGGTCGGCAGCGGTCATTGCCTCGGCATGTGCGGCGGAATAGCCGGCGCGCTTGGCATGAGTGCACGCCAGGCCGCGCCGGGCGCAGCCGGGACCACTGCATATACCTTGTTATTCAATCTCGGCCGGGTCGTCAGCTACACACTGATCGGCGCTCTGGCAGGGCTCCTGGGCAAAGTGTTTGGCTCCGGTTTGGACGTGCCTGCCTGGTCGGCCGTGGCACGGACATTGACCGGCCTGGTCATGGTGGCGATTGGTCTACAGCTTGCGTTCCGCTGGCGCCTGCTCGGTTTCATCGAACGCAGCGGTGCCCGGTTCTGGAGCAAACTCGCGCCGATCGCGCGCCGCCTGCTGCCGGTGCGGCGGCCGATCGACGCTGTGGCGTTGGGTATGCTGTGGGGCTGGCTGCCATGCGGTCTGGTCTACAGTGTTCTCCTGATGGCCCTGGTGACCGGCAATCCGCTGTATTCGGCAGCCATGATGGCCGCATTCGGCATCGGCACTCTGCCGTCGATGACTGCCACCGGTCTGGCTTCATCCCGCCTCAATCCCGCCGCCCGCCCGGGCCTGCGGCGCGCCGCCGGTGTACTGCTGGTCGCGTTCGGCGTGTGGACCGCTGCCTCGCCACTGTCTCATCTTGCCGGCGGCGGTCATGGCGGCGACGGCGGTCATCAGCACCACGAAATGACCGGCACCGGGATGCCTGAGGCTGCTATAGTAATTGCGCTGTCGCCAACTGCGGATCAAGCGCAAACGCGCCATGCTGCGGCTTGATAACAATGCCAGTGGCGGCGCGACCGGCCCGTATATGTTGAACGACCGGCTCTAAGCACATTTAAGGAGATCACCACATGTCGCAAGCAGCGAAAACTGTTTCCTCGATAGCCAAACCCGGCGTAGCGACCGGCGAAACGGTAGGCAAGATCTTTGCGCTGGCAAAGGAACAGGCCTTCGCTCTGCCGGCAGTAAATTGTATCGGCACCAACTCCGTCAATGCGGTGATGGAGGCTGCGCGTGACGCGAATTCGCCGGTAATCATCCAGTTCTCGAACAGCGGTGGCGCTTACTTTGCCGGCAAGGGCCTGGCAAACGATGCGTTGCAAACTTCGGTGCTCGGATCCGTCGTAGCCGCGCGCTATGTCTGGCTGGTGGCTGAAGCCTACGGTATCCCGGTGATCCTGCATACCGACCACGCGGCCAAGAAATACCTGCCATGGATTGACGGCATGCTGGATGCCGGCGAAAAGTTTTTCGAGGAAACCGGCAAGCCATTATTTAGCTCGCACATGATTGATCTCTCCGCTGAGCCGCTGGAAGAGAATGTGGAAATCTGTGCCCGCTATCTGGAGCGGATGAGCAAGATTGACATGACCCTGGAGATCGAGCTCGGCGTCACCGGTGGAGAAGAGGACGGCATCGACAACACCGAGGTCGACAATTCCGCATTGTACACGCAGCCCGAAGACGTCAATTACGCGTATGAAGTGCTGTCCGCGATCAGTCCCAATTTCACCATCGCGGCGAGCTTTGGCAATGTGCATGGCGTCTACAAGCCCGGCAACGTCAAGCTGACGCCGGTGATTCTGAAGAATTCTCAGGATTACATCGTCGCCAAACACGACACAGGACCGATGCCGGTGAGTTTTGTGTTTCATGGCGGCTCGGGGTCCGAACCGGAAAAGATCGCCGAGGCCATATCCTATGGCGTCGTCAAGATGAACATCGATACCGACACCCAATGGGCGACCTGGAAAGGCGTCATGGACTATTACAAGAAGAACGAGGCATATCTGCAGGGACAGATCGGCAACCCCGAGGGCGATGACAAGCCGAACAAGAAATACTACGACCCCCGCGCCTGGCTGCGGCAGGGCGAGCAAGCGATGATCGACCGCTTGCAGATCGCCTTTACCGATCTCAATTGTTTGCAGCGTTACTGAGCAGCACCGTTCCCGGGCTCGCCTGATGCTGTGCGCCAGGCATGCTCGCCAGATCGCTGGCATCGTGTTGGCTGCCGGCGGGATCTGGGGATCTGCCTGTGTCGCAGCTACTGACGCTGAAACGGCTTTCTCCGAACTCGAAGAACGTCTGCTGACCAGCGATTTTTCGCTCGAATTCGATATCGTGGCGAGCGGCCCCTATCCGGCTCAGCTGACCGGGAATACCACGCTGTCTGGTGCAAACCACGCCAGCGTCAAGGCTGACGGCGTATTTGCCGGTCAAAGCGCAAGCATCCGCCTGAGAGCACACGACGGCAGAATGAAGGGCGGAAACGGTGTGCTGGAATTCGATCAGGCGACACCCGGGGCCTTACGCGAGGCGATGGTGATCGGCCTGACCCGGATGGGGCTGCTGCACAACCTTGCGATGATGTCTTCGGGCGCGCCGCCGGATCACGCTGATGGCGGCGTCCGCGATTGGGTTCAAGCCACAAATCTGAAGCTGGAGACCGACGCGCTCATCGATGGCAAGCCAGCCGTGGTATTCAGCTTCACTGTTGTGGTCAGCGGAGAGGATTCAGGCAGCGCCACGCTTTGGGTGCACCCGGAAACGGGATTGCCGCTCAAACGCGAGCAGGTAGTCAGTTTCGAGAATGGCGAAATGCGGGTCACGGAGACGTATCCGGCGCTGACAATTATTGCGCGCTGAGCACTCTTGCTCGCTGAAGATCTCCGCAAAACACCTTTGCTGGTAATCACTGCTCAATAATCCGCGACAGCTGTTTGCCGCAGCGCTGTGGCCGCTGCTCTGGCCGCTGTTTTGGCGGCAGAGTCAGCTAGCGGTGGCGGAACGCATCGGTGGCTGCCACCAGCGCGGACGTGTTTCCCGGCTCGAAGGCAGAATGACCGGCATCCGGCGTGACTAGCAGTTCGGCCTCTGGCCACGCCCGATGCAGGTCCCATGCGCTGCGCATCGGACAGACCACATCGTAGCGGCCCTGGACAATCACCGCCGGGATGTGGCGTATTGCATCGACCCCGTCGAGCAGCTGCCGCTCGCTGCCCATAAACGCGTTGTTGACAAAATAGTGGCACTCGATCCGGGCCAGCGCGAGCGCAAATTCGGCCTCACCCGAATGCGCGACGTGACTCTCATCGCGTAACAGGAAACTGGTTGCGCCCTCCCACATAGACCACGCGCGGGCCGCCGCCAGCGCAGCCTCGTGGTCGGCGCCGGTGAGCACACGATAATAGGCTTGCAACAGGTCACCGCGTTCCGCCTCAGGGATCGGCGCGACATACGATTCCCACACGTCGGGAAACAACTCGCTGGCCCCGAACTGATAAAACCAACGGATCTCCGCTGGCCGGCAAAGAAAGATGCCGCGCAATATCAGACTGCTGACGACCGCCGGGTGATGCTGGGAGTAGGCCAGCGCCAGCGTGCTCCCCCAGGATCCGCCAAATACCAGCCAATGGTCTATGTTCAGGTGTTCGCGCAGGCGCTCCAGATCAGCGCACAAATGCCAGGTCGTATTTTCAGTCAGGTCAGCGTGAGGCCGGCTCCTGCCACAGCCGCGTTGGTCGAGCAGCACTATCCGGTAGTGATCAGGATCGAAGAAGCGTCGCGCCGACGCATTACATCCGGCTCCGGGGCCGCCGTGGATAAACACAGCTGCCTCGCCATCGGGATTGCCGCACTCCTCGAAATAGATTTCGTGCGTCTCCGATACCCGCAGATGACCGCTGTTATAGGGCTCAATTTCGGGGTACAAAGAACGCCGTTCGTTGCCCGCTGTCATTTCGACTTTTTGTTCAGGTACCAGCCGATATAGCCACCTATCGCGATCACTACGATGATCACGGCGAGGCTACTCAATCCGTATGGGCTACCCAACAAGAGGTCGGTCCAAAGCTGCATGATGCACTCTCCCGAAATGTTGACGAACCTGGATGGAGGCTAGCATACAGATTCGCCTGCCGCCTCATCCCGTATCCGTCGATTCCTGCGGCTGGCCGAATCTCGCGGCTATGCTAGGCTCGCTTGGCAAAAACCCGGAGTAGCAGCGGATGGCACAGTGTTTTCCATGACGATCTGGTACACCGCGATCGCGGTCATCACGACCGTGCTGGCTTTCGGCTGTGCTCTGCATGCTCTGCTCAATGTGCGCGACCCGGGTTCCGCCCTCGGGTGGATCGCGCTCTGTCTGCTGGTCCCGGTTCTCGGTCCGGTGCTGTATGTGTTGTTCGGCATCAATCGGGTCCACACCCGCGCCCGGCGGCTGGGCCTGACCGAGAAACACCTGCCCGCGATCGGTGTCTCGCCACCTCTTCCCGACAGTGTCCCGGCATCTCTGCGCCAGCAGGCGACGCTGACCGGCACGCTTCAGCAGTGGCCGCTGACCGAAGACAACGCGGTTACCAGTCTGCATGACGGCGACCAGGCCTATCCAGCGATGCTCAAGGCCATCGGCGAAGCCCGTCATCGGGTCTGCCTGAGCAGCTATATCTTCAATTCTGATGTCGCCGGTGATCAATTCGTCGATGCGCTGGCTGACGCCGCCGACCGGGGCGCGGACGTGCGTGTTCTGGTCGATGGCGTGGGGGAATTCTATAGCTGGCCCCGGATAAGCAAGCTGCTACGCAAGCGAGGCGTACGCGCGGAGCGCTTTGGCCCGCCGTCTCTGATCCCGCCGTCTTTGCAGCTCAATCTGCGCAATCACCGGAAGATCCTGACCGTGGACGGCAAGCTCGGCTTCGCCGGGGGCATGAATATTTCCGCCGGTAATATTGCCTCGGCAGAACAACCCGGACACAGCATCCGCGACATCCATTTCCGGTTTCAAGGCCCGGTCGTCGCGCAACTGGATACTGCGTTCTTTGAAGACTGGGAACTTGCCACCAACGAAGCGCCACCGGCCGGGCTTGAAGCTGTCGCCGGAGACGGCGACAGTCTGTGCCGGGTGGTGACAGATGGTCCCGGCCGCGATCTGTTCAAGCTGGCTGCGATGTTTATCGGCGCGGTCTCTCTCGCGCGCCGTCGGGTCACCATCGTCACGCCGTATTTTCTGCCGCCACGGCCGCTCACCGGCGCACTGGTCGCCGCCGCCTTGCGCGGTGTCGATGTCACCGTGATCTTGCCGGCGCACAACAATCAGCCGGTGGCCCACTGGGCCACCCGGAACATGCTTTGGGAACTGCTACGTTGGGGTGTGAAGTGCTACTACCAGCCCGGCCCATTCCCGCATACCAAATTATTCCTGGTCGACCACAAATATGCGGTGGTCGGCTCAGCGAATATGGATCCGCGAAGCCTGCGTCTGAATTTCGAACTGGGAATCGAGATCTTTGATTCAGACCTTACCCAACAACTCTCGATCCATTGCGATGAATTGCGCGCTGGTTCCCGCGAGATCACTCTCGACGAATTGAATGACCGCTCCCTGCCAGTGTTGATAAGGGATTCCATCGCCTGGCTTTTCACGCCCTATCTGTAGGACACTCGGTGCTGATGAGCGGCGACCCTTCCCAATTCGCATTACTTGCGCAAAGGCGATTCCTGCCGCTGTGGCTGTGTCGGCTGGCAAATTCGCTGAACAGCGAATTGCTGCGCATGGGTGCGATTTTTCTGATCGGCGCAACCGCCGCCGCGAGCCTCGGCAACAATAGTTTACGTCGCGAAATTGCGATCTGGTTTGTGTTGCCGGCGCTGCTCGCGGCACCGTTGGGTGGACAGCTGGCCGACCGTTTTGATCGTCGCACGCTGATCTGGATCACTCAGCTTACGGGCTTGCTGACTGCCGCCGTGGGCAGTTATGCGATGCTGACAAACAACCATTCCGCACTGCTTGCGGCCGTCGCCCTGGCAGGATTCCAGGTTTCCATCTTTGGCCCGACAGCCGGCGCACTGGTTCGTCAGCACCTTGGCACGCATGAACTGGTGGCCGGCAGCGGCCTGCTGGTCGCCGCTCAGCAACTTGCGGTAGTTGTCGGACTGCCTGCCGTGTTGCTGGCTGCTTCAAGCCTCGAGGGCGATGCTGCGGTTATCGGCAGCGTGCTCGTGCTATCAGGCTTGCTGGGCGCGCTTGCCGGTGCCTGCGTACCGGAATCAAGACCGCCGCAACCTGGTTTCGCGCTCGCCTGGAATCCGCTTGCCGCGATACGCGGCACATTGCTGGTCGTGCTGAAGGACCGCAATCTGTTCCTGGCGGTGCTCGGCGTAAGCTGGTTTTGGTTTACCAGCCTCGTCTATCTGATCTTTCTTCCGGACTTCGGTGTAGAGGTGCTTGGCGTCAACCCGGCGCAGAGCCCCGTGCTGATCCTGTTGCCGGTGGCCGGCGTTCTTATCGGGTCGCTCCTGTGTCGACCCGCCTCGGGCCAGCGGGTCGAACTGGGACTGGTACCGCTAGGCGCGCTGGGCATGACGGTTGGCGGCGTAGCGTTTTATTTCTCGGCGCCGGATGCGGCCACATCAAGCTTCACGTTGTGGGAACTGCTTGAACAAAGTGCGTTTCGCTGGCTTGCCGCGGACATGCTTCTGTTCGGGATTGCCGCGGGATTGTTTGTCGTCCCGCTGAACGCGTACATCCTTGAGACTGCTCCGGGCGGCAAACTCGGACGCGTGCTCGGCGGGACCTACTTTTACAACCTGCTGTTTATCTCACTGGTGATCGGGGGCGCTGACTGGCTGCTGGCCGAAGGTCTGTCCGTTCATGGCCTGATATTGCTTGTCACGCTGATGCATGCAGGCGTCTCGCTGTATATCTTCCTGCTGCTGCCGGAATTTCTGTTGCGTCTGGTGATGTGGGTTCTGGTGCATACCATTTACCGGGTCGACGCCAGTGGCCTGGAAAAAGTGCCGCAGCAAGGGCCCGCCATCATCGTGTGCAATCACATTACCTACATGGATGCCCTGATCATCGGGGCCAGGGTGCGGCGGCCGATCCGATTCGTGATGCACAAGTACATTTTCGAGATTCCGCTCCTCAGCACCTTTTTCCGGTTGGCCAAGGCCATCCCCATCGTCTCGGCCAAGAAGGACCCCGAAGGTCTGGCCGCGGCAATGGATCAGGTCGCCAACGAACTCAGCGCCGGCCGCCTGGTAGCCATTTTTCCAGAGGGGCGACTGACCACGGATGGCGAAATGGGCATCTTCAGAAGCGGTATCGAACGGATGGTGGAACGCAATCCGGTGCCCGTTGTACCGATGGCGCTGCAGGGACTGTGGGGCAGCTTTTTCAGCAACGACGGTGGTCCGCCCTTGACCCACAGGCCTCGCCTGAACTGGTCAAGGATCGGATTACGGGTGGGCGACCCGGTGCCAGCGGAATCGGTCAGCGCGGCCGATTTGCAGCAGCGCGTGCTGGACTTGCGCGCCGGTCAGGGCTGATCCGGCACCGGACGCCCGTCAGGTATCAGCGGTGGCAAACCCGGAAGCATGCCAGCCGGGACCGGCTGGCGTGTGCTGCGAAGATCAGGCACAACCACACCCGATGTATCAAAACGCAACTTGAGCCTCTCCAGCCACAGGTCTTCCTGTCCAGCAAGCGCATCGGACGCTGGCGCGACAACCGGCTTTAGCAAGTCCAGCGTCACCAGACGCAGCTCGGATACGCCGGAACGCGTCACCATCGCAAGCTGACCGCCATCCGGGGACTCAGCACGCCATGCTCCAGCCGGCACCAGTCCGCTCAGCAGCCGGCTGGCGATCGGACGCCGCGCGCCGTCCACGGCGAGCAGATGCATCCATTCCCCGGTTTGCAGCAACAATCTCCGGCCAGAGGGGGTAAAGCGCATCGCCAACACGCGCCCATTCATATCAGTCTGTGCCGGAGCCTCCTCCAGGGCCTGTCCCCAGACCAGCACGCGGCCGTCATTCAGCGCCACCGCCAGTTTCTGCGGGTTGCCGTGCAGGGCCAGCCTGGCCGGTCTACCCGGCAACTGTGCCGACCACTCCAGTTCGCCGTCGTCGGCGCGCCAGAACTCAACCGTGTCCCTGGACAACGTGGCCACCCGCGATCCGTCCGCGCTGATCGCCACATCGATAATCTGCCGTCCCGGGCCAAGCACTGGCCCGGGTTCTCCAGTGATCCCATCCCACAAGCGCGCGCCCAGCTCCCCACCCGTTGCGATCAGACGGTTGTCCGGACCGATGGCCGCGCTACTGACTTCGCCGCTGCCATGATGAAACCGCTGGCCGGCCAGGCTGCGCGTGACCGCATCCCACAACAGCACGCTGCCATCGGCACCAACGCTGAGCAGATGGCTGCCGTCATTGCTGAATGACAGCACTGTGATCGCGCCGGCATGGCCGGCTGTCTGATCCTCGCCAACCGCCTGGCTCCACGGCTGACCTCGATCCAGAAAACTGATGCCGCCTGCCTGATTCCCGCTCACCACCTGGTAGCCCACCGGGTTGATAGCCAACACCCGCGCATCATCGTAGGCAAATCCGGTACCAACTTCGGCCGCAGACTCGGCCGGGATGTTCCAGATTCGAGCGGAGCTGCCGCCGCGACCGGTGACTACCCGGGTGCCAGTGCTGTCAAACACAACGGCGGCAGTCCCGGTGACTGCCGGCTGCAGGCCCGATCTGGCCATCTCCCCCGAATGCCGCAGCGCGGGCATCACCGGCGTGCCCGCGGGCAACGCCAGCAATTCATAGCTACGCTCCCTGGGCTGGACCAGCAGCATTGTGCCGTCGGCGGAGAAAGACAGCGCGTACGGGTCCTGCACTTCGAGCACCACAATCGGCGCGTCCAGGCCGCTCTGGTCTTCAGGCGGCTTGAACAGGGCCCAGATTCGCGCCATGCCGGCGCCGTCAACCGTCGCCAGCCAGCGCCCCGAGCGATCAAACACAATGCGCGCCACCGTCCGATCATGTGCCAGCTGGGCGATCAGCTGGCCCGTCTTGCTGTCCAACACGCGAACCACGTTCTCTCTGTCCAGGGTGCCCAGGAATTGCCCCTGCGGCCCTACCTCCAGCGCGACAATCTCGCCGCCAACAACCAACGGCGCCAGCTCTTCGGCGGTGTTCAGGTCGGCGCGACGAATACGCAACCCGGAATTCCCACGCGGTAACTCGGGAACCGCCAGCATGCTGCCGGACACCGACAGGGCCGGGGCGAGTACGAATCCGGCCGTGCTCTCGAGCGTCATCAGCGGCTGCCCCGAATCTGCTCGCCATATGCGGATCTCCGACCCTGGAGACGCGTCCGAAGTGACCAGGAACCGACCCTCGGCGTCAAACGCGAGCGTGCGATCACCCGCTTCCACCGGAACCCTGGCACTAAGCGCAGCGGCAGACACGTCCCAGATCTGGAGAAAGCCGCGAGATTCGGGATTGGCGCTTACTGCCGCCGCGCGACGGCCGTCTGGACTCAAAGTCACCCGCACCTGAGACGTAGGTCGGGGATCGGGAATCAGAATTGGATTGCCCGGCTGATCTTCGGTCACTTCCGCATTCCCCGACAAGCGCAGTTCCCAGGCGGTCAACAAGCCAGTGCTGCCGGAGAAGCGATCCTCTATTTCCAAAATCCAGGTGCCGCGCACCTGCTCCCCGGCAAGTGCGGCAAGAGGCGAATCAGGCCCGCCAAACTCGAATGGCTCACCGGTCTCGGTTTGTGGTCCGCGCACCGGAATGATGGCAGCCCGCCCGGAGGGAGAAATCAGTCGCATCCAAAGATCACTTGGCTGCGGATGATCGATCCAGACCCGCATCAGCGGTCGACGAACCGTGCCATCGGCATCGATCACCAGACGACGGCGGACGGTTACAAATTCCTCGGCCAACGCAGAAAATCCCCCGCCCGTTCCAGCGGCCAGCCCGGTATCAGTATCCCAGGTCTGCACGATGTGGTCGGTGGTCAGGGTGACGACTTTGTCGCCGGCCGGATCCATGCTCAGCGTGTCGATGCCGGCGCCGGTGCGAATTACCGAGCGCAGATAAGGATAATCCTCGCCGATCAACTCCGCTGCCTCCTGCAGACGCAGGGTATCCGGCGATTCAAGCGCTCTGATCCGGTAGATCAGCGCGCGATCTCTCATCTCCAGGAACTCAGCACCTCTGGCCTGACGGTCCCAAAATTCGGCCAACAGGCGATCTGCGCGCTGCATCTGCCGATAAACACTGCGCATCTCGACATCGGCCTCCAGTGCTTCCTCCCAGGTTGCTGCCTGCACGCTGCGTCGCTCCAGCACGCCGGCGAACAACTCATCAGCGGTGCGGCCGAATCCGGGAATTCGACTCAAACCCTGATAGGCGTCTACGGCAACGTCATAGTCGACGGTCGCAAGACGCAGAGTTTCGACATACGGCCGGGGCAGGATGCGCACATACCAGTAAGGCACGCCGACCAACAACACGGCAGCGATGATGCCTGCGACCGCGACCTGCCAGTTGAACGGCAGGTTCTGGCTCGCCCAACGTCGCGAAAATACCTGGCCGTAGATGCGATTGCGTACGCCCAGGGTCTGGTCCTTGCTGACTCTGATCAACCCGGCGATGCGCAAATATTCGTGGTTCAGCGAAAGCCGGTCGTAACGGATATTGCGGCCGCGCCAGACGCGCCGATACAAGCGCAGTGCAGCCTGAACCAGCTTGCTCTCTGATCTGATGCTCGCCCGCGTGGTGCGAAGATTGGGTTCATTTTCGGGCGCGCTACCGATGAGAAAGCGCTCCCGGACCAGCCGGTCGACAGCATCGTCCGATTCGACTGGATCCGCGCTGCGGGCTACCGCGCGACAGATCTTCTGGGTCAGGTAAGGATGCCCTCCGGTCCAGTACAGGATCCGGTACAAAGCCCGCTCGGCGTCCCCGGTATCCAGGCCCAGCTCCCGGCACAGGGGCCGCGCCTGCTCGAAGCTGAAATCCGGCAGTTCGACACTGCGTCCGACCCTGAACCGCTCAAGATCGGTGTTCCTCGTTTCCTGCGGCAAGACGGAACCGAGCAAAACGAAACGCAGGCGGTCATATTCGGGTTCCGACGCGCGAGCGTTCTGACAAGCCAGAACACTATCGAACAGGTCCTCCGCGTGGTCGAGATCCTTGACACTCTCGAGACCGTCAAAAAAAATCACCACCGGCGAACGTGTTCCGGAAAGTACGACTTCCCAGAAGAACTCGTTGAGCCGCTGCAGCGCAGGCAGAGGCTTCTTCTCCTGCCACCAGTGCTGGAGATCCACCGCGATCTTCAGTTCGCGGACGATGCGATAGGCGATGCCGTAATACCAGCGCCCGGCTTCAGCATCGCGTCCCCGGCCCACCGACTGCGACAGGTCCACGACCGCTGTCAGATAATCCCTTTGTCGCAATGCCCGCGCGGACCTTGCCACCAGACTCGACTTGCCAGTCTGGGGCGGCGCCAATACATGGCAATAGTGTCCGGCGACCAGATGATCGACCAGCTGGCCATCAGCCGCGCGCTCCAGATAACAGGAACGTCGGGGCTGCACGGGCCCACCCACGACATAGAAGGCTTCGCCACTCTCATCAGGCGGGGCCGGCAACTCGGCGACGTTGTTTTTGGACAGGTCTTCCATTGCGCTGCGTATGCGCCGCGGTCGCGGCAGTGATCTGCATTCTGGATCAATCAGCAGCCGGCCGCCAGAACGCAGCGCAACAGCGCGCTGCCGAAGCGGCACACGCCCGCACGGCGCCAGGACCTGAACCGGCTGCCGGTAGTACACTCTTGGCGTGCCACATGACCGCAACAAGATGCCACCGGAACAGCCCGCACAAGCTGCCTCGAGCGAGCCGCCATTGCTGCTTAAACGCGACTTGTTTGGCGTAGTGGAACGAGTCAGGTTTGATCAGCAACAGCCGGCGGCGTATGCGGTCAGACGGAACCCGGAAAAATCTCGCTGGTGGACACGACCGCTGGCCAAATGGCTGGCGAAGCGGGAAAACCGCGCCCTGGCCGCATTGCCGCCGATGGACGCCGTGCCGCAGCTGGTGAGACTTGACGACGGCAGTCTGGCCCGCAGCTGGCAAGACGGCCGGCCCATGCATGAAGCCCGACCCGCAGATCCTGCCTATTTCAGCGCCGCATTTCGCCTGCTGTGCCGTCTGCACCGCGCCGGGGTCGTACACAACGACCTCGCCAAGGAAGCGAACTGGCTGGTCAGGGAGGACGGGAGCCCGGCGCTAATCGATTTTCAACTCGCCTGGGCACCGCGCCGCCGCGGTGCCTTGTTCAGGACTCTCGGGCGAGAGGATCTCAGGCACCTGCTCAAACACAAGCGCTATTATTGTGCCGACTATCTGACGACCCGCGAAAAGCGGATCCTCGAAAAGCCGGCTGCCCTGTCCCGTTACTGGATGCGGCTGGGCAAGCCTGTCTACCTGTTTGTCACCCGCCGCTTACTCAACTGGCGTGATCGCGAAGGCGCCGGAGATCGCGATCTGCCGTAAGCTCTTGCCGCCGGGCAGCGCTAGCGGCTATCTTGCTGACCTCTGTCCTCGCTGGAGCCACGTCATGGACATCTGCCATCTTCACAACGTTCGCGCCGGACTGAAATCCGGACCCAGGCCTTTCGGTCTGAGACTGAGTTTGCCGGCTGGCGATACGATGAGCTCGGTGCTTGGCGAAGACTGGCAAAGTCTCGAGTGGTTTCACACTGACCAGGAAAGAGCCCGCCGCATCGCCGAGTTGAGGACGCAATTCGCCTATTATCGCAAGGGCGACAGGGCGACTTATCTGATCGAAAAAGTGGATAGGGATTCCGCCGCAGCTTCATCTGATACCGGTGAGCAGCATGGCTGACCCGAAGTGCCCGGATTGCGGGGTCAGCGGGCTGGAACACATTGTCGCGGCGGACAGCAGCGATCGCTCAAAAGACGGCAAACCCTGGTTCAATGTCGCCTACTGCGAGGCCTGTGGCCATGTCTATGGCGTGTTTGCCAAGCACGTGTTTGGTCCGCGATCCGGCCCACAGCTGGTAGTCAAAGAACGCGGCTAGGCCATGCATCCGGAAGAAGCCGAGGATTTCCTGCACGAATATCCTGTGACGGTAGAAGTGCCGGTCGCATGGGGCGAGATGGACAGCTTTCAGCATGTCAACAATATCGTCTACTTTCGTTATTTCGAGAGCGCCAGAATCGCCTGTTTTGACCGTATCGGCTATTCCGACCTGGCCAGGGACTCCGGGTGCGGGCCGATCCTCGCCTCTACCGAATGCCGTTTCCTTATCCCGCTGACTTATCCAGACAAGCTGATCGCCGGCACGGTCATCAGGGACATCGGTCAACATCATTTCCATATGGACTACGCGGTGTTTAGCCGGAATCACGACGCGATCGCTGCTGCCGGCAGTGGCAGGATCGTGTCCTACGACTATCAGCGGCAGGAAAAGACGCCTGTTCCGGATGCCATCCGGAAGGCCCTTGAGGCTCTCCGTCGGAGGGCCTGAAGACCAGGCCTGCGCGGGAATCCTGACTTCTTCTCACGGGTCGCTGTGGAAAAAGCGTTTCCATATCCCGATACAGCGCACAATGACCGGAACTGCGGTGGGGTGAAGCGGTCCTAGAGCATGGCGCGGCGCTGATCCTGTGGTTGCAGCGGACAGGCAGCAGCGGGTGAAGAATAACAAGACGGGCGGGGCCAAACCCCGAAAAAGGAGCCCGGGCAGGGGGAGTCACGGCAGGCCGCCCTTGAAAAACTGGCGCGACATGGTAAAAGAGTGGCCCTTCGACCGACCCGGGCCAGCCTTTCCGGCGTCAATCCCGGGGACCAAATCGATCAGATTGAGAGTCCTGACCAATGATAGAAACAGAACGATTAAGCAAGGTTTATGGCAACCTGGTGGCGGTCGATCAATTGAGTTTTTCCGTCGGCCAGGGCGAGGTACTTGGCTTCCTCGGCCCCAACGGGGCGGGCAAATCCACCACGATGAAAATGATCGCGGGCTTTTTGACTCCGACCGAGGGTCGGGCCACGGTTTGCGGCTTCGATGTGGAGCAGGATCCGGTGAAGGCCAAGGCGCAGATCGGATATCTGCCGGAGGGCGCACCCAGCTACGGAGAAATGACCCCGGCCAGTTTTCTGGATTTTATCGCCCGCGTGCGGGGTCTGACCGGGAGCGAGAAGACACGTCGCATGGCGGAGGCGGTGGAGCGGCTGAATCTGGGCGCCGTCATCACCCAACCGATCGAGACACTGTCCAAAGGTTTCAAGCGCAGGGTCGGGCTTGCTCAAGCCATCCTGCATGATCCGCGAGTGCTGATCCTGGACGAACCGACGGACGGCCTGGACCCTAACCAGAAACATGAGGTCAGATCGCTGATCCGGGAAATGGCAGCCGATAAGATCATCATTATCTCAACCCACATTCTTGAAGAGGTCCACGCAGTCTGCGGACGGGCGATCATTATTGCCCAGGGCCGAATCCTTGCAGACGACACGCCGAGCGCGCTGGAAGCGCGTTCCGCCCGGCACAACGCAGTCAGCCTGAGATTGAGCGACATCCCGATTGCCGACGCACAGACCCGTCTGGCCGGTCTTGACCAGGTCCGGGCAGTAGAGGATGGCGGCGAGGGGAATCTGCGGATCATCCCCCACGATGGCGCATTCATCTTGCCGGCCGTAGGTCGGCTGGCGATGGAACAAGGCTGGCATGTCGACGAATTGCAGGTGGAAAGCGGCCGTCTGGATGAGGTATTCCGGGAAATCACCACTCAGGCAGACCTGCCGGAGGTGCGCTCATGAGCAAAGCGGGCATCGTCTGCCGACGTGAATTGGCCGCGTATTTCGCGACCCCGGTCGCGTATGTATTCATCGTTATATTCCTGGTGCTGGCCAGCGCGTTCACCTTTTACCTGGGGAATTTCTATGAGCGCGGACAGGCCGATCTGGCGCCTTTCTTCAGCTTCCATCCCTGGCTTTATCTGTTCCTGGTGCCGGCGATCTCGATGCGGCTGTGGGCTGAGGAGCGCAAGTCGGGGAGCATCGAATTGCTGCTAACGCTGCCGATACGGACGCGCGATGTGGTGATTGGAAAATTTGTGGCAGCATGGGCTTTCTGCGGCATCGCACTGGCGCTGACTTTTCCGATCTGGCTGACGGTGAACTATCTGGGCCAGCCGGACAACGGCGCAATCATCACCGCCTATATCGGCAGTTTCCTGATGGCCGGCGCATTCCTGGCCATCGGTGCATGCATCTCGGCGACAACCCGTAATCAGGTCATCGCCTTCATCATTACCGTAGTGGTGTGCTTCGGGTTCTTGCTGTCGGGTCTGCCGATGGTGCTGGACCTGTTCAGCGGCTGGGCGCCGCAAGCTGTGACTGATGCCATCGCCTCGCTGTCGTTTATGACGCATTTCAGTTCATTGTCCCGCGGCGTCATCGATTTGAGTGCACTCGCCTATTTCGGTCTGGTCATTGGTTTCTGGCTCGCAGCCAATACCCTGGTCCTTGATCTGAAGAAAGCCGACTAGGAGAAAGACGTGACCATAAAGAAAAGTCATTCCCTCGGCGGCACTGGATTGCTGGTTCTCGCAGTGCTGTTTCTGGCGCTTACCGTGGTCAGCAATATCGCGTTCCGCGGCAAACAGATCGACCTCACCGAGAGCAAGCTTTACACCATCTCTGAGGGCACTCGTAATGTTCTGCAATCTCTGGAAGAACCGGTAAACCTGTATCTGTTTTTCTCCAACCGGGCTACCGAAGGCATCCCGCAATTGCGCGATTATGCGGGCCGTGTCCGCGAGCTATTGCAGGAGTTTGAGGTCACCGCGAACGGCAAACTCCAGTTCACCGAAATCGACCCGGTTCCATTTTCGGAAGAGGAAGACCGCGCCTCACTGTACGGTTTGCAGGCGGTAAGCCTGAGGACCGGCGGCGATCCGATCTATATGGGCGTGGCCGGCACTAACGCTGTGGACGACCTCGAGATCATCGATTTCCTGCAACCGGATCGCGAAGCGTTTCTCGAGTACGACCTCGCCAAGCTGGTGCACAACCTTTCCAACCCGGAGCGGACTGTGGTCGGCGTGATCAGCGGATTGCCCATCGCCCAGGGCTTCGATCCCCGGACCGGCGGCGAGATTCCGCCCTGGGTAATGACAACCCAGATGGAACAGCTGTTCGAAGTGCGGAACCTCGACCCCGGGGTCACGTCGATTGACGACGACATCGACCTCCTGGTCGTGATCCATCCAAAAGACCTCAGCGATCTGAGCTTGTATGCGATTGATCAGTTCGTGATGGGCGGCGGCAGGCTAATGGCATTTGTTGACCCGATATCCGATGCGGAGATACCCATGGACCCCGCGGGCGCGAGCGGCGCATTATTTGCGGATCGCTCATCAAACCTGGAACCACTGTTCAACGCATGGGGATTTTCGGCCAATCCTGCCGATGTTGTGCTCGACCTTGACCAGGCCTTGTCAGTCAATTCGGGTACCGGGCAGGCGGTGCGCCATCTGGGGATGATCGGCGCGGGCGAAGATGCCTTGTCCAGAGACGATGTGATCACCGCCAATCTGAGCAACATCAACCTTGGCTCCGCAGGCCACATCACGCTGAACGAAGGTGCCGGCGTTGAGCTGACCCCGTTGATCAGCAGCAGCGATCAGGCGGCTCTGACCAACGCCGAGCAGCTTCGTTTCTTGCCGGACCCGCTCGCTTTGATGGACAATTTCACCCCCACTGGCGAGCGCTATGTCCTCGCCGCCAGAGTCAGCGGCGAGTTGACCAGTGCGTTCCCTGAAGGGCCGCCCGCAGGCGCCGCAGAGATGCCGGACCGGCCAGAGCATCGCGCTGCGGCGGAGCGTCCCTCCAATCTGATCGTGGTCGCCGATACAGATATGCTGAGTGACCGCATGTGGGTCCAGGTACAGAACTTCTTTGGCCAACAGATCACCCAGGCCTTCGCCGACAACGGCAGTTTTGCCGTCAATGGCGTCGATAACCTGACCGGCAGCAGCGACCTGATCGCGGTGCGCAGCCGCGGTACTTCCGCGCGTCCGTTCCAGCGGGTCGAGGCTCTGCGCCGCGAGGCCGAAACCCGGTACCGGGCGCAGGAACAGATGCTGCAGCAGGAACTGGAAGAGACTGAGAGCCGACTGCAGGAATTGCAGTCGGCCAAGGACGACGACACCCGTTTGATTATCACCCCCGAACAACAAGAGGAATTGTTGCGCTTTCAGGATGAGAAGCTCCGTATCCGTAAGGATCTTCGCGAGGTGCGTCGGGAGCTGGATCGCAGTATCGAGCAACTGGGAACAAGTCTGAAAGTGATCAACATCGGCCTGGTGCCAATGCTGCTTTCTATCGCCGCGCTGATGGTAGCGATGGTGCGCGCGCGGCGGCGCCGACGGAGCTGAAATGAAGGGCAGAACTCTAATTGCGTTGACCGTAGCCGCGCTACTGGCAGGAATCGTCGCGTTGTGGCTGGGTCAGACGTCGCGACCGGCGTCTCTGGCGGGCGGTGACTATTTCTATCCGGGATTTGATCAACAGATCAACGAGGTCAGCACGATTCACTTGCTCAGCTCAGACGAAGCCAGCGGCATCACCCTGGTGCGCAAGGACAACCGCTGGGTGGTACAGGAGAAATCAGGACACGCGGCCGACGCGGGCGCCATCCGAAATCTGCTGCTCAAGCTGGCCGAGGCCAGAGTACTTGAAAGCAAAACCTCGAACCCCGCCCTGTATCCCAGGTTGGGAGTGGAAGATGTCAGTGGCGAATCCGGCTCAGGCGTGTTGCTCAAAATCGAGGGCCCCACGCCGCCGACACAACTGATTATCGGCAACATTGAGACCCGTGCCGGCAGCGGCACCTATGTCCGCACCCAGGGCGAATCAGGCAGCTATCTGATCAATAAGGAATTGCAGCCGAAACGCCAGGCACAGGAGTGGCTGGATCGGCAGCTGCTGGATATCTCTCCGGAAATGATACGTACCGTCACTATCCGTCATTCGGATGGCGAGATCGTTCGCCTGCTTGGCATCGATGGTCACCTGGCCCTTGCGACCATACCCGAGGGTCGAGAGCTGTCCAGCCCGGCTGCGACCAGCCCGATCGGCCGCGGCCTGGAAAATTTGCGGCTCGAAGACGTGATGCCAGCCGCCCAATTTGATGCTGGTGATCCACTTGCGGTGGTCAGCTACCAGCTGATCGACGGCCGTCTGATTACGCTCCGTGCCTGGCAGATCGGGAATGATCGATATATCGCATTGGAGTTGGGGATGGCGATGGAAGATCAGGACCCCGTTTCCGGCGGCGTTGCGCAAAGCGGCGGCGAACAGGCAAGCGATGCCGAATCGCAGACGGCGCGAGCTGATGTCGAACAAGTGGCCCGCGACAGCGAGCAACTGGCCGGATGGATATACCGCATATCCGTCCCGCGTTACGAGCAACTGGTGCGGCGATCGGAGGATCTGCTGCGGCCTTTGCCTGACACTCAGTAATTTCAGCACGATTCGGGTGGGCCGGTCGCAGTGATGCTACTAGACTGGGTTCATGATCAACGCGAGAGACTACCAGCGGATCGAAACCGCTATCGACTGGATCCGGGCCAATTTCCGCAGCCAGCCGTCCGTGGCTGAGATCGCCGCTGCGGTCCACCTCAGTCCTCACCATTTCAGCCGTCTGTTCGGCCGCTGGGCCGGTCTGTCACCAAACCAGTATCTCCGCAGCGTAACGCTGGATGCTGCCAAGCAGCGCCTGCCATCAGCTCCCAACCTGTTCGACACGGCGCTGGACCTGGGGCTGTCCGGTAGCGGGCGACTGCACGATTTGTTTGTTGACCTGGAGTCTATGACGCCAGGCGAGTATCGCTGTGGCGGTGAAGGCCTTGTCATCACCTGGGGGATTGTCGACAGCCCGTTCGGGCTGTGTATGATCGCCCGCACCCAGCGCGGAATCTGTGCGCTGGAGTTTGTCGAACGGACGCCCGCTGCGACCATGCCCGGGGTCGGTGCTGCTGTTGACGCAACCCCGGACTGTCTCAGGACTCGCTGGCCGCGGGCCAGCTTTGAGCGCGATCAGGCGCTTGCCAGCGAAACGGTAAGCCAGGTATTCGCCGATTCCCCGGACCGGTCGATCCGGCTGCATGTCACCGGCAGCAATTTCCAGTTCCAGGTCTGGAGGGCGTTGTTGCGCGTACCGAGTGGAGAGACTGTCAGCTACGGGTCGCTGGCGCAGGCGATCGATAAGCGCGGCGCAGCGCGTGCCGTGGGCCAGGCGGTAGGCAGCAATCCTGTCGCCTGGCTGATTCCCTGTCACCGTGTCTTGCGCGCGGATGGCGGTCTGGGCGGATATCGCTGGGGCCCACGCCGCAAAGCGGTGATGCTGGCGCTGGAATCCAGCCGGATGGTGGCCGCAGGCTGAAAACCGCGTAGCAAGGCGCGGAGTGCTGCGAGTATCATAGGCCGACAGTCTGCCGCGTGGCCGGCAGCATAAAAAGAACGCAAGGAAGGAGCGAACCAATATGGCAGAGGTAAAGATCGAGGTGCCTGAAGCAGGCGCCCGTATCACTATAGAGGACGGCAAACTCAGCGTCCCGGATAATCCCATCGTCCCGTTTATCGAGGGTGACGGCACCGGCCCGGACATCTGGCGGGCCACCGTGAGAGTGCTGGATGCGGCCGTCGACAAAGCCTATGGAGGCAAGCGGAAGATCCACTGGATGGAGGTCTACGCCGGGCAGAAGGCCAATGATCTGCTGCATACCTGGCTGCCGGAAGAGACCGTTCAGGCCTGCCGCGATTATCTGGTATCGATCAAGGGCCCGCTGACCACGCCTATCGGTGGCGGCATCCGTTCGCTGAATGTCGCGCTGCGCCAAATGCTTGATCTCTACGTCTGCCTGCGGCCGGTTCGATGGTTCAAGGGTGTGCCGTCACCGGTGCGCAAACCGCAGGACGTGGACATGGTCATCTTCCGCGAGAATACGGAAGACATATATGCCGGTATCGAATTTGAGCGTGGCTCCAAGGACTGCACGCGTTTCCTGGACTTGTTCAAGGAGCATTTCCCGCGGGAGTACCGCAAGATCCGCTTCCCCGACTCTTCCGGTATCGGTCTGAAGCCCGTTTCTCAGGAAGGCACCGAGCGACTGGTTCGGTCGGCAATCCAGTATGCCGTGGACAACGGTCGCAAGAGCCTGACCTTCGTGCACAAGGGCAACATCATGAAGTTCACCGAGGGCGCATTCCGAAACTGGGGATACGAACTCGCGGAACGCGAGTTCCCGGAGCAGACTTATACCTGGGACCAATGGGAGCGCACCAAGGCAGAAAAAGGCGCCGACGTCGCGAACCAGGAACAACAGGCGGCTCTTGATGCCGGCAGGGTCCTGATCAAGGACGCCATTGCCGACATTACCCTGCAACAGGTGCTGACGCGGCCGGGTGAATTCGACGTTATCGCCACCATGAACCTGAACGGCGATTATCTTTCGGACGCCCTCGCCGCCCAGGTTGGCGGTATCGGCATCGCCCCGGGTGGCAACATCAACTACACCACCGGTCATGCTGTATTCGAGGCAACGCATGGGACCGCGCCGAAATACGCCAACCTGGACAAGGTAAATCCCGGTTCGTTGACACTGTCCGGAGAGATGATGCTGCGCTACATGGGCTGGACCGAAGCCGCAGACAAGATAATCAGCGCGATGGACGCAACCATCGGCCAACGCACTGTCACCTACGACTTTGCCCGGCTCATGGAAGGCGCTACCGAGGTCAAGTGCAGCGAATTCGCAGACGCACTGATAAACAACCTCTAGTCATACGGCGAATCGGTAGCACGATGGTAGTTGCAACCCGCAACGATCCTGAACTCATGGCCCTGGCACAGGAATGCGCCGGGGCCATTCGTGATGGTTTTACCGACTACAACAATGATTTTCGCGAAATCACGCATCGTGCGCGCCGACGTTTCGAACAACGTGACTGGCAGAACGGGCACAAGGATGCGGTCGACCGGATAGACCTTTACGAGAAGTGGGTACAGCGGCTGGTGGACTGGCTGGTCCATCGCTTGCAGACAAGGCGTCAGGATCGCCAGTTGTGGAAACAGATCAAGATAGAGTTCTCCGAGATGATCCGCGACTACGTGGATCAGGAATTCACCAAGACTTATTTCAGCTCTATCACCCGACGCATCTTCGACACAGTTGGTATCGATCCCGAGGTCGAGTACATCGCGCTGGAAGCGAGGCCGATAGAATCAGTCAGCCAGGAACCCGTGGTCAACGCATTCCCGGTTGACGGCTATCTGGAAGTCAGCTGCCAGGAACTGCTGATCAGGTACGGCTTCGACATCGGCTGGGAAGACCTTGATTTCAGCGTCAATTTCCTGCGTTCGCACATAACCGACGATTGCCAGAGTCGTGGCGGTATCGCCGGGCTGGCGCGACTGGAATTTCTCAGACCGGTGTTTTACCAAGGCACGCGTGCCTATCTCGTGGGCCGGATGGTGACCCGGGATGACGACTATCGGCCGCTCGTGGTCAGCTTGCGCAGCACAGCCGAGGGTGTGGCTGTCGACGCAGTCCTGACTCAACCGTCGGACGTCAGCGTGCTGTTCGGTTTTACCCGCTCCTACTTTCATGCGGATCTGGAAACAGTCGCAGACGCCGTGGTGTTCCTTCGTAGCATCATGCCGAGGAAACCACTGGCAGAGCTGTTCACGGTGCTCGGCCGCGCCAAACAGGGCAAGACCGAGCGCTACCGCAGTTTCTTCCGGCATCTGTCCCATTCTGAAGACAGCTTCGTCCACGCGCCCGGCGACAAGGGCATGGTCATGGTTGTATTTACGCTGCCTTCATATGACATCGTATTCAAAATAATACGGGATCAATTTGCCTATCCCAAGACCGTGGTCAGAGAAGACGTGCTGGAAAAATATCAGCTTGTCTTTACCCACGATCGCGCGGGTCGGCTGGTCGATGCACAGGAATTCCGTCTGCTGGACTTCAATCCGGCGCGCTTTGAAGAGAGTCTGCTCGAAGAGCTATTGACCGAAACGGCCGATACCTGCCGCATCGAGAATCAGCAACTGGTGATCGAGCATCTGTACATCGAACGGCGATTGACTCCGCTGAACCTTTATCTGCAGCAGGCCAGCCCCGAGGCTACGCGCCTCGCCGTCATCGACTACGGCCAGTCGATTCGTGACCTGGCGGCAAGCAATATCTTTCCTGGCGATCTGCTGCTAAAGAATTTTGGCGTGACCAGAAACGGCAGGGTCATCTTCTACGACTATGACGAATTGTGTCTGGTTACCGAGTGCAATTTTCGGGATATGCCAAAAGCCGCGACGCTGGAAGAAGAGATGCAGGCCGAAGCATGGTTCTACGTCGGCGAAGACGATGTCTTCCCGGAGCAGTTTATTTCCTTTCTCGGCCTGGAGCCAAAGCATCTGGACATCTTCATGGAGTACCACGCCGAGATTCTCACGGCGGCTTTCTGGCGTGACCTGAAAACGCGCCACCTCAACGGCGAAGTGATAGAAGTGCTGCCATACCGGCGCAGCATGATCGCGCCGGCCCCGCCGGACAGCCTGCGACGGCTGTCCGGCGGGGATTGATCAATCCTCGGCGTCCTCTACCTTCCAGACCACGGGCTGCCATTTACCCATGTTATTCAGGACCTCGGCAGCGATACGATAACGCTTGCCGGCTTCGACGGTGATCGAGGTCTTGCCCGGATCGTCGCCGGGTCCCACATGCTCGTTGACAATACCACCCATCAGCTCCATCGAATCTTCGATGATTGCGGTTACCACGATCTCATGTTCGCCTGGATCCACCCAAAAACTGGTCTGCGAGGGCGGCGCCGTGATGTTATGCCCATCCAGCACCGCCAGTCTTGCCGGCGCGAGCTTTGCCGGCACCTCGGCAAAATCCAGAATGGCCTTGTTTTGAAGGTCATCTCCCACCGCAGTGCTGGCCAACAACAACGCACCCAACATCATGACTACTCTTCTCATCTTCTCACCCTCTCGTTTGAACCTCGAATTACCACGCGGCGTCCTTTGCCGGTAGTCCCCAACTGAAACGCTCCAGCAGTAAGCCACGCTCAATGCTGCTGGCTGTATTACCTGATTCGCCAGATCACCGGTTCCCAGTCTCCTCGTTCGTTGATCAGCTGGGCGCCGATGTTGTAGCGCTTGCCAGCCTCAACCTCGACGACCATCAGACCCGGGTCCGGACCCCCCGAACGGTTAGGAGCGGTCTTGACCGTCACATTGCTGTTGATGCCTGCAGCCACAACAATCTCATGGGTCCCGGGTTCGATCCAAAAACTGGTCTTGGAAATCGGCGAGTTTACATTTTTCCCGTCCAGGACGACCAGCCTTGCGGGATAAAATTCGTTGGGTGGTCTGGAGAAATCCAGCACCGCCTTGCCCTGGGTCGCCTCGCGTGTCGCGGAACAGCCGGCGATGGTCAACGGCGTTACCACGGCCAGCAGCGCGGCAAGAACAAAAGCACTCTGGTATGCCTTGCGCCTCATGTCATATTCTCCCTGCTCGCATGCCCCGATCGGCCCACGCGCCGGTTCCGCCAGCCGCGGGCTTATCAACAGAGACAGCTTTTCTGTCTCTGCTGACCCCATGATAACGTTAGTCCAGTGAAAAGCGTTCCCGGTTCCCCATCTCCAGCCAGCTGGCCCGCGGTGTCCCTGTTTGCCGGGGCGGCGCTGCTTGCATCCCTGTTTCTGGCCTGGCGAATCCTGGCGATGGCAGACTATTTGTATCCGATCCTATACGAGCCCGCAGGGATAGGCGCCCATATTGACAGGTTCGGTCCCGAGAATCGTTTTCGCCAGGGGTTCGAGAAGACCTCCAGGGAGGAACGGCAGCGACTATTCTCGGAAATCGGACAAGCGATCCGCATGCATGGCGAGGGCCTTGAAAGCCTGAGCTATCACGACGCGGAGGGCAACAAGTTGGGCGCGCTGCTGCGCCCGCCGGAAATCGTCCATCTGCAGGATGTGGCGCGACTGGTAGGCAGGCTCGAGACGGCCGGCGCCGCTGCTCTGTTCCTGCTGGCCCTGCAGTTGGTCATGCTCCGGCGTCAGCGGCGCTCACTTCCTGCATTGAGTCGGATGCTAATGCTGACAGCTGCGGGTGTGTTGCTGGGCGCGCTGGCGATCCTGGTCATCGGCCCTGTCAAGGTGTTCTACGCGCTGCATCACTGGGTCTTTCCGGCCGAGCACCAGTGGTTCTTCTTCTACCAGGACTCGCTGATGTCAACGATGATGAAAGCGCCCGACTTTTTTGGCTACGTCGCTGCGGCGCTGCTGTCACTGGCCGTGCTGCTGCTGTGTGTGATGCTGTCGGCCGCCAGCAGATATACCCGCAGCACCGCGCGATAATCCTTCCCCAACGCCTGGTCTACTGCCGATAGCGCGCCTCTAGCAGTCCGAACAATGCGCGAACGGATTGGGCTTCGCCACCCTCCGGGCGTCCCGGCCGCGATTTTCCGTTCCATGCGTATACATCCAGATGCACCCATCTGGTTTCCTCGCCAACAAATCTGCGCAGGAACAGCGCGCCGTAAATCGCCCCTGCAAACGGATTTCCCGCGATATGGTTCACATCCGCCACAGCACCGCTCAGATCGCTGTCGTAGGGCTTCCACAGAGGCATGTGCCATAACGGATCTTCGCTGCTCGCCGCATGCTGCGACAGCTGGTCTGCGAGCGAATCCTCGGTACAGAACATCGCCGGCAGCTCTGGACCCAGCGCCACCCGGGCGGCACCGGTGAGAGTGGCGAGATCGATGATCAGATCAGGTGATTCCTCGTCGGCAAGCGTCAGAGCATCGCACAGGACCATGCGGCCTTCGGCGTCTGTGTTGCCGATCTCCACGGTTAAACCCTTACGCGTCTTGATCACATCACCCGGTCGGTAAGCGTTACCGGCGATGCTGTTTTCTACCGCAGGGATCAGCACCCGCAGATGCACCTGCAAGTCCGCAGCCATGATCATGCGCGCGAGACCGAGAACATGAGCAGCGCCGCCCATGTCCTTCTTCATGTAGCGCATGCCCGCTGCTGGTTTGATATTGAGCCCGCCTGAGTCAAAGCACACGCCCTTGCCGACGAGCGTCAGCCGCGGGTGTTTTGCATCGCCCCATCGCAGATCTATCAGGCGTGGCTCGCGCACGCTCGCCCGACCTACCGCATGGATCGCAGGCAGACCCTGCTCCAGCAGCGCACTCCCGTTGACAACCCGCCAGTCGGCCCCGAACTGGCCTGCCAGATCCAGCGCAGCAGCTTCGAGTTCCGCAGGGCCCATATCCGAGGCCGGTGTATTCACCAGATCACGAACCAGAGCATCCGCCGCAACCGCGTTGAGTACACGATGCTGGTCCACCCCGGCAGGCCACACCAGGCGCCGCACACCCGGGTCCTCGGTGCGATAACGGGCGAAGCGGTATTGGCCTATCGCCCACCCCACCGCCAGCAGCTCGGTTGCCGTATCGGCTTCGGCAAACTGGTAATCCCCGGGCGGGATGCTTGCAACGATCGCGGCAATGCCGCGCAGGTCCGGCTTCTGGCTGCCCAATCCAGCCAGCAAGTCCGCGACCTGACCGGTCTCTCCCGGCAGACCCAGAACCGTGCCGGGATCGGCGTCGAAAGCGTTGTCCTGAACCCAGCGCCGCTGGATATCAGTCGCGGCGGAAAGCCAGCTTGCCAGGCCGTCATTGTCGAGCAGATGGAGTTTGCGCGTCTCCGCGCCTGGCTGATCGACAAAATATTCGTGTGCGTCTCGCAATATCATCCTCCCGGGTGGCTTCAATCGTGATTATGCCCGTGTCGGGGCACTACAAGCGATGGCGGCGTTCGTACTCGGCGCTGTAGCCAGCAATGCGTCCGGGACAGTAAACCACCAGCAGCGTGATCAGACATCCATTGATAAATGCCTCTGGAAAGGCGACCAACAGGAAAAAGGCAGCCGAGGATGGCACGGCCCCGGACCAGATCTGGTCGGGCGCTCCGATCATCAGGAACGCGCCGAGGTATGCCGCAGCAGCCGCAAGCGCCGCGCCGAAGAATCCGCAACCAAAGATAAACGAGAACGGATCACGGGGTAAGCAACGCAGGACCAGACGCCGGCAGACGTCGGTGGCCAACACCGGCAATACCGCGCCTGCCAGCCAGCTGGCTGCGATAGCGTTGTCCGAGCTGCTGCCAAGGCTGGTGGCGATCTCCGCCACCAGGGTTGCCATCAGAGCCATGGCTGGCCCGAGAAGCAGAGTGACCGTGGTGACCCCGAGAATGTGCAGCCCGGGTCCCTCGGCGACCGTGGCTCTGATCGACCACAATACCAACAGCGCGACGATACATGCAGCGAAACGATGCAGGGCGCTGGGATCCCGGCGCAATGCCTGCCAGTCGGCGCCAGCAGCGGCCCACACGGCGACGACCAGGGTCAGCAATCGGCAGACCCACAACCAGGTCAGAGATAATGAGTCTGCATCGATTTGCATGCTATGGATGTGGCAGAAAACCAGGTCCGGGACAGAGTCGGGATGATCGCACGGCCCGGCGCCCAAAAAAAGCGAGCGCCGTAGCGCCCGCTGGTGATCGATTCTTCAGCAGCTGCCAGTTAGTCCTCGCGTGCTGCGACCCGGGGCCCCTGCCCCAGATGGAGCTTGATATTGACCCGCCGCTCCAGCGCATAGGCGTCCAGGTCTCCCTCTGAGGCAGAGGAGAAATTCATCCCGTGCGCCTGAGTCTGCACCTGCGCGGCGGGGACGCCTCGATCGGTCAAGGCCTCGCGGACCCTTTGCGCACGACTCTCGGAAAGACTCATGTTGTAATCCACATCACCGCGCGGGTCGGCATAGCCATCCAGGTGCACCGAAAGTGCCGGGTCGTGCGCCATCAGTTCCGCCAGCCGGTCAATCCTGGCGAGCGCATCACTATCCAGTTCGCTGCTGCCGGTGCGAAACAGTACCGCCAGCTGCAGGTCCGCCGCCAGTGATTGCCGATCCTCGAGGTCCGTGATCCGTTGATCCAGGCGGGATCGGTCTTCGCGCATCCGCAACAGCTGCTCGCGCTCGGCGCTGAGCACGGATCGCAGATCCTCTGCATCCGCCCTGGATTGGTACAAAGAGGTTTCGAGGGTGTCCACGCTGGCGGCCACCTGCAGGCGCTCGCCAAGAAAACCGCCGACGCCGGCACCAATGATTGCGCCCGCCGGCCCCGCGACCAATGCACCGATCGCCGCGCCGCCGCCGACGCCCAGGTTGCCTCCGGTCTCGCTGTCAGGCGAGGCCCCATGGGCGATTTGCGCCACAACCATTGCCGCAGACGCGGCGATCCATTTGAAAGTTTTTCCATTCATTTCGGGCTCCTGAATTCGCTTGCCGTCCGACCCAGTGCCGGGCGGTCTGGGCCTATTAGGCGGGAGCAAAGTGATGGAGCCCGGGCAAATGATGGGGGTTTTGGGCGCAATTATGACGAAATGTGGCAGGCCGCCCTGACACTATCTGGCTGACGCCACGGGATTCCGCCAGTGCGACCTGATTCAACGGGCATCCGGTGCCAGATGGCTGGACCAGCCGTCCGGCGATAGAATCAAATCTCCAGCGATAGGAGCATCGATAACGATGAAGTTCTGGTCAGTCAACGGCAACACTCAGGCGCTGGATGGCGGCGCGATGTTTGGCAATGTACCGAAGGCCATGTGGTCACGCTGGGTGAACGTGGATGAGTCGAACCGCATACCGCTGGCGTGCCGCGCACTACTGACTGAATTGGATGACGGGCGCAGAGTCCTGTTTGAAACCGGGATCGGCGCGTTCTTCGAACCCAAGCTCCGCCAGCGCTTTGGGGTGATTGAATCCGAACACGTGCTGTTGAACTCGCTGCAGGAGATTGGCATCTCGCATCCGGATATCGATGTCGTGGTGCTCAGCCATCTGCACTTCGACCACGCGGGCGGTTTGTTGTCTGCATGGCAGACAGGCCAGCCGCCGACGCTACTGTTTCCCAAGGCGCGCTTCCTGGTGAGCAAGGCAGGCTGGGAGCGCGCATGTCATCCGCATGCTCGTGACCGGGCTTCTTTCATCCCCGAGCTGAGCGGTCTGTTGCAAGACAGCGGCCGCCTCGAGATCGTCGAGGGCGACGCCAGCCCGACGCTGGGTCCACAGGTCCGGTTCGAATTCAGCTCGGGACACACACCCGGCTTGATGCTGTCGGAGATCGGGGGTGATGGCGGAATTGTTTTTTGCGCCGACCTTATCCCCGGGCGACCCTGGGTACACCTGCCCATCACCATGGGATATGACCGATTTCCCGAGCAGTTGATCGATGAAAAACAACGTTTTCTTGAAGACAAGCTCGAGCGCGGCGTGCGACTGTTCTTCGCTCATGATGCGGAGGTCGCCGTGGCGACAGTCACCCGCGACGAGCGCGGGCGCTTTGGGACCAGTGAGGAATTACCAGCAATCGCCGGCATCTCGCTGACGCCCGGCGCTACGCTGGCTGGTGATGTCTAGTGTCCTGTTTGCTTAGTTCGCTGACTCTCAAAAAGCCTGCGGGCACTCCCTTAAGCAAACAGGACACTAGTCGAGGAAAGATGTGCTCTTACGCTTCCAGGGCAGCCAGCTCTTGCTCTTGCGCACTTCCTGGGCTTTGCGGCGCTGAACTTCGAGCCAGTCCAGTCGCGACACCGGACGTTCGTCACCCGCTGCTGCCCGCTTGACCTGTTCCGACTCTCGGAACGCGCGGAAGTCATCATAGGCTTTGAGTTCCTGCGCCAGTTCCCGCAACACCAGATCGACCATCACCGCATCGTCGAGAAATCCAAGCCCGGGGACATCGTCGGGGATCAGATCATCTGTATTGGCAAAGTACGCCAGCGCGTTAATCACCCTGGTAACGTCTTCCGGTGGCAGGTCCCAGTCTTCGTCTTCGACCATGTTGACCAGATCGTCGAGCCGGCGCAGTCGCTTCAGCGCGAAGCCCGGCGCACCGGCTTTCTCAGCCTTCTGCAGCAGTTCGCGGCAGGCGCGAAGGATGTCACCCTGCTGCACCTCGCCAAGACTCATGCGCGCGGCCTGGAATACTTGTTTCAGCTGTTTGAGATCGTGCTCGTCGAACTCTATTACGAGTTTGGAATCCATGGACATCTCCCCCCAGGCCTTGACTTCTACGCTGCCGACGGACGGAAGCATCGAGACCGATGCCACAGTATAGGAGTCCGTCGCTAGCGGCGAAAGTCGTTTAGCGCGACGAACGTCCCGCCATTGCGATAACACAGGGCCCGCATCAATGCGGCAAAGCGCACACCGGTGCTCTGCAGGCCGCTCGGCTGTGAGAACGCAAACGGGAATCCAACTCCGTGGATCCGTACCAGGCGATTGCCATCCGCATCGGCGACATTGATGTCATCGACGATGCGCAAGACATTATTGATGCTGTTGCCGGTAAACTCATCGCCGAACACATACAGACTGATACGCTTGTCTTTCTCGTAGTAGGTCTGAATCGCACGGGTGATACCTTCGACCGGGCTGGAGTTACTAAACGGGCGCCAGCCGGCGAGCGCCTGGATCATGACTTTACGCCGCGACGGCGTATCCGGAATCCAGCGGCCCGCATAGCGTGGAAACAGGTAGGCACCCATGTCATTCATCACCTGCATACCCTTGACCCTGGGGTATGCATCAAGCACTTCGTCGACCTTGCGCAACAGCGCAGGCCAGCTGTAGTTCTGCATACTGCCGGAAGTATCGATGATAAAAATGATGTATTCGCTATCGACCGGTATACCCGCCACCAGGCTCTGGTCGCGCGGCCGGTCTTGAAGCAGACGTCGCATTTCCTCAGTCAGCTCCTGGCGAGCCGTGGCCAGGCGGCCCTCGACGGTGCTGGATACCGACGCATCCTGATTACTGGCTGCGAACTCACCTTCCAGCCGGGAGAGGTCCCCCTGCAATCGCGCTACCCGTGTCTCAATCTCCGACAATTGCTCACGCTTGGACGTCAATTCCTGATTGACGACCCGGGTCTCGCCGCGAATGGCTTCGATCTGCTGTTCACGATCGACAATGATCGCCTCGAGTTCTTCAGTTGTCTGCTCAAGCAGTATGGGTTCAGCGAACTTGGTCAGCACCAGCAATAAAATCACCGCGCCGAAGCCACAGCAAATACAGTCCAGAAAGGACAGACTCGCAAACTCGACTTCGCGCCGGGTCTTGCGCCGTTTCATGGCCAGTCCCTGGATGGGCTGATAAACGAGCCGTTGGTCGATTTGGCCAGACCCCAGAATTCGACCGCCGCTTCCGGATCGCCTTCCATCGGGAACAGAATGATGTTGACCGGGACATTTCGCGGCAATTGCTTCAAGGCCTGGCGGAAATGCTGTTTTCGGGCTTTGCCATTGACGCTTTTGAAAACCAGTGGAGGAGACTTGCCCTGGGTGGGCAAGCCATCGGTCAACAGCAGGATATTGTCGGGCGGCGGAGACATCGCAGCAGCGGCCGCGAATGCGTTGTACAAACTGGTGCCCCCATTTGGAACCAGCCCGCGCGCGCCTTCGATCGCCTCGCGCACCTGCTCCGGCTCCGCCGCTGCCAGCCAGCCAGCCCGGGCCGCGACCGGCCGCGCGGTCTCATTGAAGCTCATGATCTGAAAGTTCGAGCCGGGAGACATCCTGGCCACCAGCCACTCCACAGTCCGCTGTGTACGCAGCCATTTCGGCGCGCGTATCTTGTCAGCATCGCTCATGTTGCGACGCCGGATAATGTTGACGATGGTGTCGTCAAGCATGCTGGCTGAGTTATCCAGAAGGATGAGCACGCGTTGACCATCCAGTTTCAGACCGGTCAGATACTGGCGGTCGCCCTGACCGCGAATACGCCGTAGCGCACTGCCTTGTTCGCTGGGTTGAGAGCTGGCGGCGGACAATCTCTTGCTGGATTCCTCGAGTGACTGGAGGTCGGCCTTGAGCTTGTTGATACTCTCCCGCCGCGCCAGCGTATCTGCCTCCATGCTCGCGATTTCCTGCTGTTTTTGCTCCAGCAACTCAATAATGCGCCGCGACGCGCCACGGGCCTGAATCTCGCGGTCCTCTGTATCGGCCAGCGAATTACGCAGGGCAACCAGATTTTCCTCGCCCTGACTGAGTTCCGCCAGCAGCGCGTCCGCCATCACGCTGAGTTTGCGATTCAGTTCGTCCGAGCGCACCGCCATGGTGGCGTTGATGACCATGAACAGCAGGATTACGGCGCCGAATCCACAGCTCATGATGTCGAGAAACGACAGACTGAAGGTATCGAAACGACGGCGCGCCATCTAGCCGACCGCACCGATTCGCGGCGAGGACTGCACGGCGGCTGCAGTGTCTCGGGCAGACGCTGACGGGCAACTGCAATACAGCCGCAACTGTTCCCGACCGGGCATCAGGACCTGGCCTCAAGCAGCAACAGTTTGTGACCAGGCGTGCCGACTCGTAGCACGTCGCCTGCGCGCAGACTGGCGCTGGACTCAATGCGTCGATCGTTGACGAAGGTGCCGTAGCGGCTCTGGTCTTCCACCACCACGTCTCCGTCCCGGGCCCGCACCCGGCAATGTGCCCTCGATACTCCCTGCAGATTGCCGCCGACGCTGACCACTCCGGTCTGTCCGGGAGGCGCGCTACCAATAATCAGACCTTGTCCCGTTATCTCCCAGATCACCGAACCCAGCTGCAAATGCGTCGGCAGCGCGCGACCGTCATCGACGGACGGTGGCGGTGGGGATCTGTCTGGCTCCGCCTGTGCAGGGCCCGCGGGCAGCCCGGAGATGAAATGAACCTCGTCTCCAGCCGACTCTATCTCCTGCTGATAACGCAGTGCTCCCTCCAGCGCTGCCGACGGCGCCAGGGCATTGATTCGCAGTGTCTCGATTGCTCGCAGGCGGTCCAGCATTCCGGGTAGTCGTGCCCAACGATCGGCAACCGCCAGTTCCACCGATGGGTGATTCCTGACCGCGTTTTCGACCATGCGTGCCACGCGTTCGTATATCGGCGCCGCGGCTTCCAGCATCTGAGACCGACTCAGCTGTGCCGCAATCGGTCGCTGCTGATGCTCGATCTGTACCGCAAGCTCCGAGCTCTCGGTCAGCGCCTCGGCCCAGCCATCGACCTGGTCAAACAGGCTCTGCTCAGTCGCTGCATGATGCAGAGGATCGAAGCGGGTCTGATTGACGAATGCGGCAGCCACTGTATCAATCCAGATCTGACTCAGACTGAGCAGTCCGGCCCCTTCGACCAGCTCGACCTGGTCTCGCTGCACCTGTTCGCCGCATTCGACAGAGGTGAGCACGGAAAGGTGCAGATGGGCATCCAGATGCAGCATCCGGCGTCCGCGGGGGCTCCCGGCGAGAGCCGCTACTGCGGTGTCGACCATGCCGGACACCGGGATATCGCAGTCTCGGGCGATGCCCAGCAGCAGGCCAAGAGCGTCGCTGGCAAAATATCCCGGAACGACCAGGACCACGGATTCGATGTCCTCCGCGAACTGCTGCCATTGTGCGGCCAGTTGTGCGCAGACAAGATCAGCGGTGGTGGCGGCACCGGCAACGGGATTTGTCAGTGGCGAGGTGTCCAGCTCGAGCCAGAAGCGATTGTGCAGACGCCGCGGCCGCAATCTCGCCTGACTTCGTGCGGCCTCACCCAGACTCAGACCCTCGGGGTCCAGCATCGCGTAACCCGGACCAAGCTGCCAGCGGCGATCTTCTGATCCTGCCACCAGGCCGCTGTCATTTATTTCCAGGGCGAGAACAGCCATTGCGGAATACGCGTCAGCGGACCTTCATGTGCCGGATCAGCTGGCGGTCACAATAGGTTTTCGACTCTCGCACCAGCCGCTCCTGCATCAACTGCAGCTGATGGACAACGAACATCAGTACGATCGACAGCAGCAAGGCAATAAAGGTGGAGTTAAACGCCACACCCAGGGCCTGGGTCACGCCACCGATATCCCCCTCGACCGCCTTGTGTGCCTGAGCCAGGGCTTCCCCGATTCCGCGCACGGTGCCGATGAATCCGATCGATGGAATAGCCCAGGCGATGTACCGGATCATCGATAGCTCGGAATCAAGTCGGTCGCCTTCTTCGTCACACACTTCGTAGGCAGCCTGCGACACATCCTGCACATTGCGGGTGGAATCAAAACGCTGCAGCGCGGTTAACAACGCTCTTGGCAAAACGTAGTCCTGCAGCCTTTCCGGCAAGGCCTGGAGCTGCCGCGCATACTCACGCGTATCTTCCGGCAGTATCCTCATGCCCTCGGAAACCGGGACCAGATCCATATCCAGTAACAGACGCTGCCGATAAGCCGACCATCCCTTGAGACCCATGATGCTGACCGCCCACAGGAACAACACGAAGCAGGCCTCCTGTTCGAAGTCGCGCACGATCACATAAACCGATCTCTGCGGCACATAGGCGGTGTCTTCCTGCATCGCAATCTGGTCGGCGCGCAACTCCGCATCAGCTGTAGGTCGCACCACTGACACATAGATGCCGTGCACGATGATGATCACCACGATCAGCGAAAAGATCTGGTAGATGAACTCGACCGGTATGTGTTTCTTCATGCGCTTGCCTGGATCAACCTCAGATATCAGCGGGAAAAGCGATAGACGCATCGGCTGAAACCGACTCCGACGGGATAAATATCTCGTCCTCCTCATCCGCATCGCCAGACCATACCTCTTCTTCCGTCACCGTCTCTTCAGCAATGATTTCTGCGTTTTCGGGCGGATTCGCGAGTGGCGGCTGCGGATCATCCGCGGCCTGAGCCATTAGCGGCAAGGACAACAGCAGAAGGAGACGATATGTTGCTGGCAGATGCATGGGGCTCCCCAAAAAAACTCCGGACCTCATCGATTCGTCGGGACACTCAGGGCGAGACGGAAACCGAGATCCGGCCTTGCCTGATCTCCGTAAGCTCGAGCCGCCAGCCGCAGATCAGGAATTGTTCCCTGGGCCCAGCTGGATCCGCGGATTACGTAGTAGCGGCCTTCGACTGCGCCGGTCGGGTCAAGCGCTACTGTTGTCTCCTTGCCCACGAACGCACGGTAGAGGTCATTGGTCCACTCTGCCACGTTGCCGCCAAAATCGTAAATACCCAGCGAGTTTGAGCGGAAACTGGCGACCGGCGCAGTGGCGGGATAAGTGTCGTTATATCCCTCAAGCAGATCCGGCACACCGCCCCTGGCCGAGGTATCAGCATAATTGCCTGAGCCCGGCGGCGGCGGCAGCGAATTGCCCCACGGATAGCGCGGGGCTTTTTGTTGCTTTCCCGCGTAACGCGCAGCCCACGCCCATTCCGCTTCAGTCGGCAGCCGGAAGCCACCCGGCGTGGGTCGGATCGGAACCAGCCGTCCGCCCTCCTCCTTGTAAGCTGGCGGCAATCCCGCCTCTTTGCTCAGCCAGTTGCAGTAAGCTGCTGCATCCTGCCAGGAGACCCGCACTGCCGGATAGTCGTCTCCATCCATGCCGTAACCGACCGCGGTTCCGGATGCATGGTTGGGGCGAAAACCACGAAACTCACGATTGGTGACTTCATTGACACCGACATAAAACGGCGCGCTGAGCTCTACCTCTCGCAGACCTTCGTTTGCGCGACGTCCCGGTTCACCACGAGGTGTTCCCATGGCAAAGCGCCCGGCTGGTAACAAAACCAGTTCGGCGCCCTGCGGCGTGCTCACCGATGACGGTATGGCCGCCATGCGTGCGGCGGCCTCGGTCAGCAATTTGATCTCGACCTTCTGCGGCAGCCCCGGTCTCGGATTGATGGTTATGCTCTGCGTGGCGTAACCCGGTTTCCGGAACTCCAGGCGTTGCGGGACCGAGACCAGCGCCAGCCGGTCCGGAACCGGACCGCGCGATTTCCCGTCCACCAACAACTCAACCCCGCCAGGATCGACCGCAAACAGCACGTCGCCGGTGACCGCCGGCAGCTGCAGGGTTTCACGCCGCTCCTGACCGGACCGCAGGCTGACTGTTCGTACAACCGACTCGTGGCCCGGTAAGTTCGCCTGTATGCGATATTTGCGTGCTGGATCCAGATCCAGCGTCAATGGCGAACGGCCGCGGAATTCTCCGTCCAGCAACACCGTCGCTCCCGGCGGCACTGTGACCAGCGCCAACCGGCCGTCGGACGGCTGCAGCACCACGGTGGGCAGTGTCCGCGCCTGGTCAGGTTCGATTTCAAGCAGCTGCGTCCAGCGCTTGAAGCCCGGGCTGCGCAGTTCCAGCTGGCGCTGTCCCGAATCCAGTTGAATGGTGATCGGCGTAATGCCCAGCTGCTGGCCGTCAGCCAATACTTCGGCCCCGGCAGGCTCGCTATTGACGCTGACTTCAGACCAGTTGGGGGTGAGCACGACATCCAGACGCACTTCGTTGCCGCCGCCTTCCAGATCGAGGTCACGGGTCGCGGGCAGATAGCGGTCCCCAAGCACTTCGATCCGGTGACGGCCGGGCCGTAACGGCACATCCGCCAGAGGTGTGGTACCAAGTTCCTCACCATCGACAAGCACGCGCGCTGCGGCGACACCGGGCGTTTCGACGTACAAGCGGTCAGCCAGACGCTCCAGACTTCGGCGCAGCGTCTGGCTGCGGTCGCCGGTGATTTCTATTTCCTCTGCCAGCGGCTCGTAACCCTGCAGGCGGGCGTGCAGCGTGTAGTCACCCGGGCGCAACAGATAGCGCGAGCCAACCGGTACGTCAAAACCACCGCTGATCCACACCTGCTCCGGCGGCGGGCTGATGATGACCTCCACCGAGCGCGCGCTGAACATAAACCAGATTGCCAACGCCAGGATCGTCAGCCCGCCGAAAACCATCGACCCTACCAGCGGAAACCGGCGTTTGACCGGGCCGTCGGTATGCCTGCTGCGCTGATACGCCACCGGATCGATGGCGACAGGCGCTGTCGGTGTCTGTGGCGATATGACCGCGGTTTCGGTAATCACCGGCGGCATCGTGACCCGCTCCTCGGTATCCGGTTCCACGGTGACGCTCAGCCGCTGATCTTCAAGTTCAAAGCGCACGCTGCAGCTTCGCGCGAGCAGCACTTCTCCACCCTTAATCCAGTGTGATTCGCTCAGCGATTCACCGTCGAGGCTGCAGGCATCCCGATCCGGTCCGGGTTGCAGGAAGAATCGACCGCTGGCATGGCCGAGAAATGCCAGCGCGGGTCCATGGCCCGCCAGACGGACGCTGCCTGCCACGCCGGCAGACCCGGCCGCGGGACCAATCGCCAGCGGAAGCTCCGCCGCCGAATAGTCGCGCTGGCCGTCGGTGTCCATGACGGCGATCGTGGCACTCAAATGGGTTCCTCGCAGCGGATGCTCAAGCTTGCCGGTCGCTCGCCCGGACGCAAGCGCAGTACGCGCCTCACATCCCGAAAACCTGAGCGGGTGCCGACGACCGTGTAGTCACCGGGCCTCAGGTCCAGGGTCTTGCGCTCAAAACTGCCAAGTCGACCGACCCGATAAACCGTTACCGCGGTGAGATTATCCGACTCCAGCGTCACCTGCACGGGTCGCGTTGCGATTGCCAGCAAATCACCAAGACGCAGCATCTGCCCGGACAGGCGCGGGCCAGGCTCGGAGATGTTCGCTGCCGCCTCAAGTACTGCCGTCGCAGCTGCTTCACCCTCGGGCTGAAACAGACGCTCAGGATCGTCCAGAAGGGTCTGCAGACCCGTGTCGATTTCGGCGCGCGCGCGACAACGCTGCAGACCCTGGCTGGCGACGATCACGCTCGGGTCGATGTTGAGTATCTGCTCATACGCCGCTACCGCGGGCTGCCAGCGCTCCTGTTGCTCCAGCTCACGTGCTGTACGGGCCAGCGTCTGGATCTGATTCAGACTCCTGGCCGTCCTCGCCTGTTCAAGACCCGCCGCCGGCTCCGACGCGCCTGGTCGGATTCTCGCGGCTTGCCGGAATGCGCTGACCGCGTCGTCATAGGCGCCGGTTTCCAAAGCCCCATAGCCGCGCGACATGGCGTCAGCATAGGCGCGCTGAACCAGGGCCGCGTCGACGCGAGTCACCGCATTGCGCGCATCCTCCAAAGCCGGGTCTGTTTCCAGCGCCTCCCGATAGACCGTAGCCGCATCTTCCAATCGTCCGCTAAGCTCCAGACGCTCGCCTTCACGCATCAACTGGATTACACGCTCAATTTGCGGAGCACGTTCAAGTCCCTCAAGCGCCTCTGCGTCATCCGGATTCAGCTTGAGCACCAGCCGAAATTCGCGCTCGACGATTTCCCGATTTCCGCGAGCCAGCGCGTCCCTGGCCCGCGACCGGGCAGCGGCGACCATTTCGTCCCCACGCTGCTCAAGACCTGCGAGTGTGGAACTGGCCTCTTCCCAGCCCTCGCGAGCTTCGGCATAGGCGGCGATCCGATAGGCACGGTGGGCGGCTTCGGCCAATGACCCGGCGTCCGCCAGCGCGGCGCTGCCCCATTCTTCGGCCGCGCGCAGCAGTAAGGCCCGCCGACGGGCTTCATAAGCGTTGAGGGCCTTGTCCGCGGCTCTCTTGCTCTCGGTGAGCTGCTCGACATCCGTCACTGTCAGGGCCGGCGGCACCTCAGCCCCCGCCTCGCTCATCTCGCTCTCACCTGGAGCACTGTCAGATCCAGCTTCGCTGTGGGGCACCCTGGATTCCATATGGCGTGGCAACAGAAACACCACCGCGGCCAGCGCCAGCAGCAATACCGCAAATGCGGCCCACACAAATGCCATCACGCCGGACCGCTTGCCTGGCACGGACCCGCCCCCTGACCCGCCCGGTGCGGCAGCGGCCGGCGCACCATGGATAGAGCCCTGAATGACCGGACCCTTCTGCATCGCGGGAATCGCTGGATCCACGATGCGCACGCTGGGCGGTACGGTTCGACCTCGGCAGGTTTCGAGGATCGATTCCATTTCATCGCCAACTGCCCGCATGTCAGACCAACGCGCGCGTGCTTCCCAGGCCAGCAATCTGCCGACCAGTTCCTGCAATCGCTCCGGCACGTCGAAATTTCTTCGCGAGCGCATCAACGGCAGCGCCCGTCCTTCGGCTGGCTCGGGCGGGAAACCGGTGACCAGCTCATACAGCAGGATGCCCAGCGAAAACGCATCATCAGCCGGCGATGGCGGCAAACCGGCAGCCTGTTCCGGGCTCGCTGAAACGCGGGTCCCACCACCGGACAGGCTAAGACCCGAACCGGTGTCCAGGGCTGCGGCAATGCCGAAGTCCAGTAACTTCGGCTGACCACGATGGTCCAGCAAGACATTTGACGGCTTCAGATCGCGGTGGATCACACCCTGATCATGGGCGTAGGCAAGCGCGCCGGTCAGGGTGACCAATGGTGACAGAATTTCTGCCGGTGGCGCATCGCGTAAACGACCAAGTTCGCCGCCGTCGACATACTCCATTGAGATAAATGCGAGGCCGTCGGTCTGATGAAAATCGTAGACACGGACGATAGACGGATGGATCAGTCGGCGCGCCTGGCGACATTCGTGACGCATCAATTCGATCATCGCCGGATCCGCCAACAGCTGCTGCTGCAGAATCTTCAGCGCGACCTGGTCGCCAAGCTCGGCATCCTTTGCCAGCCAGACCTGGCCCATACCGCCACGGCCAAGGAGCCGGAGCAGTTCAAATCTGGACGCCAGCTGCTGGCCGGGTGACGGCTCCGTCATTGATCCTGCGGCCAGTCCTCGGCGCTTTGACCGGTGCTGCCAGACGGGCCCGAAGCAGACGGAAGCTCAAACCCCGTTTCGGCCTGATAGATCTCGCGCATCAGCCGTTGCCATTCGGCGAACTGTGTAGCCGCGGTGCCTTCCAGGCGTCGGGTCTCACCGGCGACCTGAACCACCGCCGGTTCGATATCCTGTCCGAATGATGCGCTCAATTCCTTGATCGTCTCAGACTGCATCTTGGCCTGCTGCCCCAATTGCATGCCGGAACTGAACAGCTGAATGCCGCCGACCAGCATTGCGCTGCTACCCAGTTCGCCGACGGTGCTTTCGGTCTGTGAATCCAGCACCACGGAACCGACGACCGCCATCGCACCAACCAGCTTACGCCAGCGTGCGGCGCTCTCGAGTTCGCGCAACGTGATGATCTCGTCATAGGTATAGCGGCGCCACTCGTTGTAGGGCGGCTGCATACGCATCGCGAATTCTGTGTAGTGCTCATTCAGGGTATCGACGAACACATAGTCACGCTCGCGCACCGCGTCCACCCGCGCCAGCATCGGATCGCCGGCTGCCGGCAAGCGCGCGACGTAATAATCGCCCCGCTTGTCTTCGCCCAGATAGCCATCGAACGCAGCGGCGGACACATCCCGCGCAAAACGCAGCTCAGCCACCCGCTCAATCTCGACCAGTTGTTTCTGGGTCTTGCCTTCCCGCTGCAATACCAGGTCATTGGCAATCTCGTTATAGACGTTCTGGAACGGATCGCGTCCGAGAACCTGACTGTCCGCGTAGGCGGCGGAATCTGCGCGGCCGGTGTAATCCTTATCCAGCCATACCCGCCGGGTCGCGTCGGTGGCGGTAATGTGCAGTTTGAGTTCCTCGCCGGTGGACTCCACGATGCGGCCGTTGATGGTCAATTCGGCGCCTTCCCGCGCTGCAGGCACCACTCGGACCGGGCCCCATTGTGCCGTCTTCTCGAGGGTCTGCCGCAGATGCGAGGCCATGTACCGCGCTTCCGCCTCGCGCACTTCCTTTGGTACCTGGAATTCCTTGGTTCCGGCCGTGCCATCGGATGACAGGCCCGGTTCGAACTCGACAATGCTGATATCCAGCCGCTCGGCTTCGGGGACATCGGTCTGCGCACTGATCGCCGGCTGATATGCCACCGGCCGGGATTCAGTCACGGTACAGCCACTGACCATACCCAGAAGGATCAGACAGCAGATAAGGTGTTCGCGTCGCATCAACATGGCGCTCTATTTACCAATGCTCTGTTTGTACTGGCGGTACTCGTTCCAGAGTTTCTCACGCAACGCGGGATCGGATTCGGACTCTGCGGCCTCCCGCAACTGGCGGGCCACAATGTCATCATCGCTGCCGCTACCGACATCATCCGGCGTTGCCGCGCCGCTGGCACCCGCACCGCCGCTTGAGCCGGCGCCCGATACGCCGCCAGAGCTCGTGCCCCCCTGACCACCGCTCGCCGTACCGCCCGAACCGCCTGTCGAGCCGCCTGCGGGGTAAGCGGACCCGGATCCTGTACCCGGGGCTGTGCTGCCGGAATCACGATCACCCGCATTTCGCTGAGCGATCTTGATCTGTTCTTCGGTCATCACAGTGCCAAACCCTTCCAACGACCGCTGCAGTTCACGATCCAGCTCAGAGACTTTGCCGCCGGAACCGGATGCCGGTCCATAGACACCGCCGCCGCTGGCCGGATATCCGCCTGCGCCGCTGCCTGATGGGCTGGCGCTACCACCACCCCCGGCAGCCGCCGACCCAGCCTGGGTCCCGGCACCGGCCGGCCAACCGCCGTTGCCGGTCTCAGGCGTTGGCGCGCCCGTCCCGGCACCGCCTCCCGCGCCTGAATCCTGGCTTGGGTCGCCGGCACTGCCAGAACCGCCAGAGCCGCCAAAACCGCCAGATGCGGCGTCAGCGGGTGTCTGAGTACCACCGATCGCAACGCCCGCTCCAGCACTGCCCGGTGAGGCGCCCGTTTGCCCGGCGCTGCCACTACCGTCGTTCTGGCTCCCGCTCTCACCCTGACCCTGGCCCTGGCCCTGGCCTTCGCTTTGGCCCTCGCCTGCGCCCTGACCAGACTGCTGGCCCTGACCGGCGCTCTGGCCCCGGTCGCGACTGGCAGTCGATTCAGACCCGGTCTGGCTGCCCGCTGCTGGCGGCAACGCCGGTGGTGGTGGCGCCCCTACCGGCGTTGACGGCTCAGGCTCTTCTACCGCCGGGGATCCACCACAGCCAGCCATCGCGGCCAGCAGGGTCACGATCAGGGCGGAATACAGGAGGTGGCGATTGGTCATAATGCAAATCCACAGAGGCCGCGCGATACAAGGGGTGGCTCGGCGTCGCGATCCCAATAATCTTGGATGAAAACAACAGCTTCAGGTTCCCCCCAATATACCCGTTTCGGACAGGGCAGTCAGTGACAAGACGCTCAGGACCGGCCCCTAAACGGCCTGTGCCCGGCGCCGGTGATAGAGCAGAAACAGGACCGGGATGACCAACAGCGACAGCAGCAGCAAACTGAGCACGCCACCGACCATCGGCGCCGCAATCCGGCGGGTCAATTCGGTCCCGGTACCGCTGCCAAGCATCACCGGCAGCAAACCGACCAGGGTCGCAGTCACGGTCATCAGCACCGGCCGCAGTCGCAACAGGGCACCGCGTCGTACCGCGCCCAGTACTTCATCCGGTCCGACCGGTCCTTTGGCCCGGGCCGCCTCCAGCGACTGACGCAGATACACCAGCATCACCACGCCGACCTCGACCGCCATACCGGCCAGCGCTATAAAGCCGACGCCGACCGCCACGGAAACCCGGAAATCGAGCAGCCAGAGCAGCCACAAGCCACCGATCAGCGACATCGGCAAGGTGCCGAGCACAATCAGCACCTCGCCAAACCTGCGTAACTGCAAGTAGAGCAAGAGAACGATAATGGACAGCGTCAGCGGCACCAGCAGCGCAAGACGAGCGCGTGCACGCTCGAGGTACTCATATTGTCCGGACCAGGCGATGCTGTACCCCGGCGGAATGGCCACCCGCGCTGCCACCGCGTCTCTTGCGGCCTGCACGTAGGACCCCAGATCCTTGTTCTCGACATCGACAAATACCCAGCCGGCGGGCCGGGCATTCTCGCTGCGGATCATCGCGGGTCCTTCCTCTATCCTGATATCGGCAACGTCGCCCAGCGCGATCCACGCGCCGGACGGCGTGCTCAACGGCAGATTACGCAAGCGCTCGGGACTGTCGCGCAGGTCAGCATAAAAGCGCATGCGGATCGGGTAGCGCTCGCGGCCCTCGACGGAGGTACTGATCACCATCCCGCCTACACCCAACGCGACCACCTGCTGCAGATCACGGACGTTGAGCCCGAAACGTGCGGCGGCGATACGGTCGATATCAACGGTGATATAGCGCCCGCCCAACACCCGCTCGGCATACACCGAGCGGGTGCCGTCCAGACCCGCGATCACGCTTTCGATACGAGTACCCACTTGCTGGATCACGCCAAGATCGGGCCCCGAGACCTTGATCCCCAGCGGCGTCCTGATACCCGTCGCCAGCATGTCGATGCGAGTCTTGATCGGCATCACCCAGGCATTGGCCAGACCCGGGAAGCGGACTTTCTGATCGAGCTCGTTGCGTATGTCGTCCAGCGTGACTCCCGCCCGCCACTGATCACGCGGTCGCAGCTGAATCACTGTCTCGATCATGGTCAACGGTGCCGGATCGGTCGCGGTGTCGGCACGACCGGCCTTGCCGAATACCGTCTTGACCTCAGGGACGCTGCGAATCAGCCGGTCAGTCTGCTGCAGCAGCTGACGCGCTTCGCCGGCGGAAATACCGGGCAGCGTGGTCGGCATGTACATCAGATCGCCTTCGTCCAGATCCGGCATAAACTCGGTGCCGAGGCGACTGGCGGGCCAGGCGGCCGCAACCAGCAACAGCGCAGCCATCGCCAGAGTCGTCCACGGGAAGCGCAGGACGGCATCCAGCGCCGGGCGGTAAGCCCACCGGGTGACACGATTGACCGGATTCTGTGCCTCCGGCCGGATCTTGCCGCGGACAAAATAGCCCATCAGCACCGGCACCAGCGTGATCGCAAGCAGCGCTGCGGATGCCATCGCGAATGTCTTGGTGTAGGCCAGCGGGGCGAACAGACGTCCCTCCTGGGCCTGCAACGCGAACACCGGCAGAAAGCTGACCGTAATCACCAGCAACGAGAAGAAGATGGCGGGGCCCACCTCGGTCGCCGACCGCGCAACAGCCTGCCAGCGATCTGCCGGAGCGTCGCCGGATTCCAGGTGTTTGTGCAGGTTCTCTACCATGACGATAGCCGCATCCACCATCACGCCGATGGCGATGGCGATACCGCTCAAAGACATGATGTTGGCATTCAGACCCATGCGATTCATCGCGATGAAAGCCATCAACACGCCCAGCGGCAGGCTGATCACCGCAACCATCGTAGAGCGCAGATGAAACAGGAACACGGCGCAGACCAGAGCAACCAACAGCAGTTCTTCGACCAGTTTGCCGCGGAGGTTTTCCTGCGCACGCAGAATCAGGGCGGAGCGATCGTAGACCACCACGATTTCCACACCTTGCGGCAGTCCTGCCTGTAATTCGTCCAGGCGTGCACGCACCGCCCCGATCACGTCGGTCGCGTTCTCACCCCAGCGCATCACCACGATGCCGCCGACGGCCTCGCCTTCTCCGTTGAGATCGGCGATGCCCCGGCGAGCCGCAGGACCGAAACGCACTTCGGCGACATCGCCAAGCAGCACTGGCACACCCCCGGGAGCCAGGGACAAAGGTAATGCGCGTAATTGCTCAAGGCTCTGGATATAGCCTGTCGCGCGCACCATGTATTCCGCCTCGCCCAATTCGATCACGGAACCGCCCACCTCGCGATTGCCGGCAGTGACCGCCTCGCGAACCATGTTCAGCGATACCGCCCAGGTCCGCATCCGCTCCGGGTCAAGCAGAATTTCATACTGACGGACCATGCCGCCCACGCTGGCCACTTCCGCAACGCCCGGCAACGACTGCAGTTCGTATTTCAGGAACCAGTCCTGCAGGCTGCGTAACTCGGCGATGTCGTTGCTTCCACTGCGATCGATCAGCGCGTATTGAAACACCCAACCGACCCCGGTCGCATCGGGGCCCAGCGCCGGCTTTACCTCCGGTGGCAGCGACGCTGTCGCCTGGTTGAGATACTCCAGCACCCGACTGCGGGCCCAGTACAGATCGGTTCCATCCTCGAACAACACATAGACGTAGGAATCGCCAAAGAAAGAATACCCGCGCACGGTGGTCGCGCCGGGCACGGCCAGCATCGCAGTTGCCAGCGGATAGGTGACCTGGTCTTCAACCACGCCCGGCGCCTGTCCCGGATAACTGGCGCGGATGATGACCTGAACGTCAGACAGATCCGGGATCGCATCTACCGGCGTCTGGCGAACGCTGATCACGCCCCACGCCGTCGTCAGCAACGCCAGCAACAGCACCACGATTCGATTGCGCACCGACCAGAGAATGATGGCCTTGATCATGACCGGCTCCTAGTGCTGGTGAGCGGACGGTGCGGACGCCGGCTCCGACCCGCTGGTGACGCGCTGCAACTCGCTGCGCAAACTGGCTTCTGAATCGAGCATGAACTGGCCGGATACCACCACCCGATCACCGGCCGACAAGCCATCGGTGATAGCGGCCATGCGGCCGGATTCGTATGCCACGGTCACCCCGCGCGGCTGGAACCGGTTGTCGCCCAGATCGAGGATGACGCGGGTTTCGCGGCTGGTCCGTATCAGCGCTTCGCGCGGCACCTGGAGCACCGGGGCACTCCCCGTTTCCTTGATTCGCACCGTGGCGAAGCTGTTCGGCATCAGGCGCCCACCCGGATTCGCAAACGACAGGCGCACGCGCACAGCACGTGTCACCGGATCCGCTTCCGGGTAGACATAGGAGAGTTCGCCGCGCAAGGCCGGACCCTCGCTTTGATCCAGGCTGACCGTTGCCGGCAGCCCGGGCGCGAGCCAGCCTGCCTGCCGGGTCAGCACATCTGCCTCGATCCATACCCGGTCGAGGTCTGCCAGCACCACCATATCGGTCGCCGGACGCACGAACATGCCATCGCGCACCGAGAGCTGCGTGACCACACCGTCCATCTCGCTGCGGAACACGATAAAGCCGTCGACCTTGCGCTCTTTGCGCAAGCGTGCGATCTCGTCTTCACCGATACCCAGCGAACGCAAACGGCTCTCTGAGGCGCTTACCAGCGCATCACCGCCCATCCGCAGGGCCTGCAGATACTCCTGCTGCGCAGATTCCAGCACCGGGGAGAACAACTCAACCAGCGGTTTGCCTTTGGCGATGCGATCTCCCACTGAGCTGACATAGACCCGCTGCACCCAGCCTTCCGCCCGGGCATGGACGTGACGCACCTGACTCTCGTCATAGGTCACCTGGCCGACGGCATCAATGACCCGAGGCAGCGGTTCGAACCCAACCGTCTCGGTGCGCACGCCGAGATTGTTGCGAACCTCGGCACTGATCCGGACCACGACTGAATCATCCAGTGCCGATTCAAGCTGACGCTGAACCAGATCCATGCCGCAAATCGGGCAGGTCCCGGGTTCCTCTGATGTGATCTGTGGATGCATGGGACACACGTAACCCGGCTGCGTGTGCGCCACTGCATGCGCCTGCACGTCTTCCGGGACGGGCGCCTCGATAGCGGTATCACAGCCCGCAAGAAGCTGCGTGGCCAGTAAGGCCAGTATCAAATGGAAGCGGATCATGGCGTATCTCCGGTCAGGTAAAGCAGATCCGCCTGGGTTTGCAGGCGTTCGGCTTTCAGGCGCAGCAAGCGGGTGCGGGCATCAAGCACCGTCTTCTCCGCACGCACCAGTTCGTCAAATGGCGCCACATCGTTACGGTAGGCCTGACGCGTCGCTTGGACAGTGGCATCGGCGGCCGGCATGACTCGTTGCTCAAACAGACGCAGACGCTGGTCCAGCGACTCCCAGTCACCCGATGCGGCCTGAAACTGCTGCATCAACTGACGTTGGAGATCCTGCAATCGGCTGCGCTGCTCAGATTCTCTGGCGTTCGCGGAGGCCACTTTTCGATCCTGGCGCTGTGATCGGAACAGCGGCAAATCAAAGCTGATCATCGCGGAAAAGAAATCCGGCCGTTGATCGCCGTCATTGTCGCGGCCCTCGCGGAATCCGTAGGCCACATCCAGGGCCCAGGCTGGACGATAGTCTTGTTGCGCGATCTCGACGCCGACGCTTCCAGCCTCGACCTGGCGCAACTCCGCCAGGATCAACGGATGTCTGGCCAGCGCCTCTGCGCCCTGTTGTGGGTCCGGCGGCAGCGGCAGAACCGGCAAGCGGCTGACGTCGGCCCGGATTCCAGAATCGCCGAGCAACTGGCGCAATGTGGCGTCCTGATCCAGCGCCAGCTGGTGCAGACGTACCGCGTCCTCTTCCAGCAGATCCCGTTCCATCGCGATGCGCAGCAGGTCTTGCTGCTGTCGGCGTCCGGCTGCGTAGGCTGAGGTGACCGCTTCTTCGAGCTGCGCAAACCACTGCTGCTGGTCGCGCAGGATTGCTGTCGCCTCGGCAATCCGGGCCCGCTCCGTCCAGGCCCGGCGCAGAGCACGCACGACATCCCGACGCCGCGCGTCTGCGCGGTCGGATTCCGCCTGGGCCAGAATTTCCATGCGATCACGATTCAGAGCCCGGCTGTGGCCGCGCGGGAATCGCTGGCGCAAACCGACCTGAACCTGAGTCATCGGTTCCTGATCGAGCGCAAAGCTGTCAACCGGCAGGTTGAGGGCCCCCAGCCGCATTTCAGGATCGGGCAATTGACCGACCGCGACTGCATCCTCTTGCAGCGCCTGGCGTCGCTCTGCGAGACCGGCCAGGCGTGCGTCCCGCTCCAGCGCCAGGCTCTCGGCCGCATCGAGATCGATACCCGCGGCCGACGCTGCAGCCAGCGGGCACCACAACAACACGGCCACGGCAATTGATTTTTTGCGGCTTGAGTCACCGCGATTGAATACGGACATACGTCGTCTCCTCAGACAGGCCTGTATAAAAAGGGCTGGGGTCTGGGGAAACGCTAGTTCAGAAAGACGCAGTGCCTCAGATGAAGCGGCGGGCCGTCGCGCACCAGGACGGTGGTCGAAGGCGCGGGGATATCGAGCGTGCGAGGCGCGGCCGGCATGCGCCAATCGGCGACCGGCATCGGGACGACGAGCGAAGCATCTGGCGTCTTCGGGTCTCTGCCGTCGAAATCAAAATCGTCAAAATAACTGCACTCACCGCCATCGACCTGCAGCAGTGCTGCATCCGGACAATGGGGGCAATCTCCATGCTCATGCCCTTGCGGCAGTATCGGTCCGGCCGCCATCAGACAAGGCTGCAAGGCCATATTCAGCCACACGACGACGAACATCGCGATGGTGGAAATCACCGTGCGACGGCGCTTGCGAAGTCTTGTGGGAGCCCTACTCACCCGCCCGAGCCTACCCCCAAGTCCATGATCTGTCCAAGACCTGGGTCAAGAATTTGTCCGGCACGGCCGGGCTGCCTGACCGTAGAATGTCGTCATGAAACGCCGTCTGGGTATTTTTTGTCTGTTGTTGTTCGGTGCCGCCTGTGAGCAGTCGCAGGCGCCAGCGCGGCCGATGCAGATCGAGGCCGGACCGGGGTCAAGCCTGCCGCGTCTGAGCGCCGGAGCCGACAATGCGCTCTGGTTGAGTTGGGTGGAGGGTCTCGGCGAGCAAAACTACCGCTTGCGATTCGCGCGCTTGCTGGATCAAGGCTGGAGCGCACCGGCGACCGTCGTCGAGGGAAGCGACTGGTTCGTCAATTGGGCGGATTTTCCCTCGGTGGTGCCGATCAGTGCAAAACTGGCGGCTGCACACTGGCTGGCCAAGCGTCCGGGCGGCACCTACGCCTACGATGTCGCGATCACGCTTTCGACTGACGACGGCAAGAGCTGGGGTTCAACCCTGAGCCCGCACACCGACCGCAGCGCGACCGAACATGGCTTTGTCAGCCTGTTCCGCGCCGGAAATGATCTGGGCGCGGTCTGGCTGGACGGTCGCCGGATGGCAGCTTCAGGAAGTGCCCCATCTGACAGCAAGCATGCGTCAGGCGAGCACGACAGGCATGGCCATGCCGATGGCCAAAGCGATGACCATAACGATGACAACACCGATGGCGGCATGAGCCTGCGCTTTGGTCTGATTTCAGCGACCACGGGCGTGGTCATCGACCAGGAAGTCGACCCGCTCACCTGTGATTGTTGTCAAACCGGTGCCGCCGTCACCAGTGACGGCGACGTCGTTGTGGTCTATCGGGATCGCGATGAGAATGAAATCCGGGATATCTATTTCAGTCGCCTGAACAATCGCGTCTGGTCGCCGGGCCAACGTCTCGCGGCTGACAACTGGCGCATCGAGGGCTGCCCGGTCAACGGTCCGGCTATCGATGCCGATGGCAGGAACGTGGCCGTGGCCTGGTTTACCGGCGCGGATGACATGCCAAGAGTGCGGGCGAGCTGGTCGGATGACGGTGGGCGCAGCTTCTCGGGCCCGCTGGAGGTCGCCGCTGGCAGAACATTGGGCCGGGTAGACATCGCCATGCTGCCCGACGGTGATGCCGTGGTCAGCTGGCTGACCGCAGTGGATGACGGTCTGGCGGAGATCCGCTATCGCCGGCTGAGCCAGGATGGCAGCCTCGGACGGGTGTGGACGCTCGACGCGACGAGCAGCGCGCGCAGTGCCGGTTTCCCGCAGCTCGCTGCAGGCGGCGATGGATTGGTCTTCGCATGGACCCGGGTCGATGACCCGGGCGGCATCGCAGTAGCGACCGTCTCGCTGCCGTAGCCGCTACCCTCGCTGCTGCCTTGGCCGCTACCTTGGCAAGCAGACCCGATCAGTCCGGCATTGTGGCGGACTCAGCCCTTTCTGCCGCAAGCGGCTACCGGCTAGCGTCTGATTCCGAATCGCGCAGGCGCTGGACCTCTGCCTCCAGTTCCTCGATCCGCTTGAGCAGTGCTTCATACGGATCCGGTGGACTCACCAAATCCGGCTCTGCAGGCGCAGGCACAGGTGCAGTCACGAGGTCGACAGATTCCTCAACCACTACCTCAAGGCTTGCGGGCGCCCGATCCGGTGCGCCGGTCTGGTCGGCAACGGGCGTCTTGGCCGGCGCCGCGCCGGGCATCGTGGCGGTCGCCGGTCCAGGCGCCTGAGGCGTCGGGGGTTGAGACTCCAGTTCCTCAACCCTGCGCTTGAGGGCGTCATATTCGCTTTTCGACACCGGCGCCGGGGCATCTTCATCAGCCTGTTCCAGATCGCTCTCGGTGACGACCCTGACGCCGCCAGGCAGGAACGGGCGCACCTGGCGCTCCGGCATCGTTGCATCAGGCAGAGACGAATCACCGGAGAAGGCGAATTTCGCCAACAGCGGACGATGGTCGCTGCTGCGGACACTGTCGCGACAGTAATTGCCTTGCGGGTACATCACCGTCGCTGCGCCCGCCCAGGCCGTGGCGCCACCACCGACAAGGACATTCTCGGTAATACGGCTGCGGTCGCCGCACCAGGTCCCGACGCTGGAATCGGGCTGTACCCAGGTCCAGCCAGTGGTGGCCAGCAAACGATCAAAGTCCGGATCAGCCGGATCGTCCTTATCCAGGTCGAAAAAGAAGCTGCCGATTGCCACCACCGGGAGGGTCTGACTGTCAGCCCATGCCGCCAGCCCGGCTGTCTGCTTTTTGCGGCGGGCGCCCTGCTCGGAGAATCTCACCACAACAAACAGGAACTCGGGCCCGTCCTGCAAACGCAGACGCGCCGCTAACGGTGCCGCCTCCTTGTCGCTCGCCGTGGCCCCGGTGATCTCCTCGTGGCCGAGTAATTCCAGACGATCGCTGCGATACAGAATCAACGCTCGTTCATCGCCGCCGGTAGCGCCCAGGATGCTGCCATACGCCACGCCAGCACCGGCCTCCGCGCCCAGCTTCAGCGTCTCGGGCCAGTCTCGCTTGTCCCAGACTTCGGTCAGCCCCCAGATATCCACCCCGGCAGAATTGGCCAGCTGGGCGGCGATAACATCGTCGCTGGCATCATCCGAGTCGACATTGAAACCCACCACGGCAAGGGTTTCAGCACTGGCGGTAGCTGTGCCGAACATGAACATGGCGATAGCCAACAATAATTGCCTGGGCATGAGCTGGTGACCCCGGGGCGGTGGCGCCCTGATTTTGTCAGTAAATCAAAAACAAAGCTCCGGAGCCACTGGCAGCGCGACCCCGGAGCGTGACAAGAATGAGTCAGGAATATGTCTGTTTTATTACAGGGGGTGCAATCAGGCGGCTCGTCGCAGGGCCTCGATCCGCTCAGCGATCGGCGGATGGGACATGAACAGGCGCTTGATGCCCTGGCCAACATTGCCTGAGATGCCAAAACCGTGGAGCTGGGCCGGCATCTCGGCGGGCTCGCCTCCACCCAGTCGCTCCAGCGCCGAGATCATGTTGTTGCGCCCAGCCAGGCTTGCGCCCCCGGCATCGGCACGGAATTCACGATGCCTAGAGAATGCCATCACCACCATGCTGGCGAGGATGCCCAGCAGGATCTGCGAGACGATGCTGGTGATGTAATAACCCGGCCCGAAGCCACGTTCCGTGCGAAACACGACGCGATCGACAAAGAAACCGATCACCCGGGACAGGAACACGACGAAGGTATTCACCACACCCTGAATCAGGGTCATCGTCACCATGTCGCCGTTCGCGATGTGGCTGACTTCGTGCGCCAGAACCGCATCCACCTCATCCCTGCCCATACTGCGCAACAGACCTGTGCTGACCGCAACCAGAGCGCTGTTGCGACGAGCGCCGGTAGCAAAGGCGTTTGGCTCTGGCGCGTCATAGACAGCCACTTCCGGCATGCCGATACCGGCCCGGTCAGCATGTCGCTTGACCGTATTGACCAACCAGGATTCAACGTCATTGGTGGGTTGTTCGATGACCCGCGCACCGGTCATCTTCTTGGCGCTCCATTTGGATATCGCAAGAGATATCAGGGAGCCGCCAAAACCCAGCACGGCCGAGAACACCAACAGCGATCCAAGATCCAGATTGACGCCTTGCTGGTCGAGAATGCCCTGAATACCGAGCACCTGCATGGTCACTGCCAGCAGGGCGAGAACGGCAATATTGGTCGCCAGGAACAACATGATTCGCTTCATCGGTTTTTCCTCTGGTACCGGCCTGTATGCCAGGCGTGTCAGAAACATTGGATAGTGGCGGCCGCATCGAAGTTCAAGGGCACGGCCACAAAAACGATCATCCGGCCCGGGCGATGGCGCCCTTGCGCACGCCCTCGTATGCCCGCACCTCGATCACGGCTTCCGGGTCCTCGGTCTTCAGTTCGGCCACAATATGCTCGGCGATACATTCTACCGTTGACTCAGTCTGCAGAAGATCACAGCGGCTCTGGGGTAACAACAATTCAAACTCACCCTGAGGGGCGCGATATCTGAACTGGTAGCAGGCGACGCCCTGATGCTCGGTGCGGGCCGCAAGATCTGATCTTGACCCCAGATAGATATCCCGCCAGCGCTCGGCAAGCAGGCGTTCTTGCGACTCCCAGCGTTCTCCGTTGCGGAGAATCTGCACTCGTGAACGGTGTCCATGGGCGATGCGCTGGCAGTTGCCGGCATGCTGACGCAGACCATGCACATATCGATACGCCGCTCCGCGGATATCTTCTTCCCGCAGTCGCAACCCAACGGCGTTAACATTGGGCGGCATTTCCGCGCGCGCCGCCTGTTCCAGCATCTTCTCCACATCCGCGGTATCTATCCGGGGCGCATCCAGCAAACACAGGGCCTGAGCCGGGGATCGATGAAACAACTCGCCGTGATCTGTGCGGAACCATAATCGGGTCTCATGCGGATCCTGCTCAATGCGCAGTTGCGGCGCGCCGGTCGGCACCAGCAATTTATGATCGACGGTACGGTCAATGACTGCTTTTATCGCAGGCTTGACGTCGCCAAAATCGAACAGCATGCCCTGTTCATCGAGGTCACCCTCGAGTTCCAGATCAACCAGCCAGCTTGCGCCCAGCAGGCCCCGCCGGGCGTCCAGAAAGGCGCAGTCGATAACCGTGAGTTCTTCTACAAACAGCCGGGGCATTGGCCGGGTCCACCTGCGCCTGGAACAAAGCCGGTATTCTAAGCCAGTCCCGGCCACGCCGATATGCTGAAGGGCGGACATTCAATATACTGGCTCGATGCGCCAGATTCGAAACAGCCTCAGACACCAGTGAAAACACGCAAAACCGCCCCAGGGAAAGCAGACCGGATCCCGCTCGGATGGCGGGAGTGGATTTATTTTGTCGATCTGCCTCTGCCGCCGATCAAGGCCAAAGTCGATACAGGCGCCAGAACCTCATGCCTGCACGCGTTCGAAGTGAGTGCGTTCGAGCGAGAGGGTGCGCAATGGGTGCGTTTCCGGGTTCATCCCGACCAGCGCAACAATGAGCTGGTCGCGGTCTGCGAGGCGCCAGCCGCCGACCGCCGTCAGGTCAGTGATTCCGGGGGCCATCGCGAGCTGCGCTGGGTGATACAAACCCGGGTGCTGATCGCCGGAACGGAACAGGCAATCGAACTGACCCTGACGGATCGCGATACCATGCGCTTCAGGATGCTGTTGGGCCGGTCGGCCATGAAGGGCCGTTTCAGTGTCGATCCTGCTCGCTCCTATGTTCACGGCAAGCCGGTTCCAGGTGCGCCAAATGCCAAGGACAAATTATGAAAATTGCGATCATGTCCAGAAACCGCTCCCTGTATTCCACCAAACGACTGGTGGAGGCAGGCGTTGATGCGGGCCACGAAATGGTGGTGGTGGATACGCTGCGTTGTGTAATGAACATCACCTCTAAAAAACCCGTCATCATCTACGGCGAGAAAACGCTGACGGGCTACGATGCGGTCATTCCCCGCATCGGCGCTTCGATCACGTTCTATGGGCTCGCAGTGCTTCGTCATTTCGAAGTGATGGGCGTCTATCCACTGAATGAATCGGTGGCCATCGGCCGTTCAAGAGACAAGCTCCGCTCGATGCAATTGCTTGCCCGGGCCGGGCTGGGTCTGCCGGTGACGGGATTCGCGCACCGGGCGGATGACATCAAAACCATCATCAAGCAGGTCGGCGGCACCCCGGTCGTGATCAAGCTGCTCGAGGGAACCCAGGGCAAAGGCGTCGTGTTGGCGGAAACCCCTAAGGCGGCGGAGAGCGTGATCGACGCGTTGCGCGCACTGGACGCCAATTTCCTGGTGCAACAGTTCGTCAAGGAAGCCGCCGGTGCCGATATTCGCTGTTTTGTTATCGGCGACCGTGTAGTAGCCGCGATGAAACGCCAGGCGCTGGAAGGCGAATTCCGCTCGAATCTGCACCGTGGCGGCACCGCCACAGTCGTCAAGCTGAAACCTGAGGAACGCGCGGCTGCAGTCCGTGCGTCGAAGAAACTGGGTCTTAACGTTGCGGGTGTCGATCTGATTCGCGCCAAGGACGGTCCGCAGGTTTTGGAGGTCAACTCCTCACCCGGACTGGAGGGCATCGAAAAGGCCACCGGATTGGATATCGCCGGTCAGATCATCACCTTCCTGGAAAAGAATGCGCGACAGCACAGGACCGGTACACGTGGCAAGGGCTAAATATACCGGCAAGACAGTCCACATCAACGGTGTTGATGTAGCTCCCGGGACGCGAAAGACGCTGCCTCTGCCGGTCGCGATGCTGTACACACGGACGCCGGTGGAGATGCCGGTGAACGTGATCAACGGCCGCAACGACGGTCCGCGCCTGTTCGTCACCGCCGCGATCCATGGCGATGAATTGAACGGCATCGAGATCATCCGCAGATTGCGCAAACTGCCGGCGCTCAAGCGCTTGCGGGGCACTCTGATGATGATCCCGATCGTCAATTCCTTTGGCGTACTTCAGCACTCCCGGTATCTGCCCGACCGTCGCGATCTCAATCGCTGCTTTCCAGGCAGCGAGAGCGGCTCCCTGGCCGCACGTCTTGCGAACCTGTTGATGACCGAAATCGTGAGCCAATGTACCCATGGAATCGATCTGCATACGGCCGCGATCCACCGCAGCAATCTGCCGCAGATACGCTGCGATCTCTCCGATCCTGAAACCGAGCGGCTGGCTCGCGCCTTTGGCGCGCCAGTGATCATTGACGCGCAGATTCGAGACGGTTCGCTGCGGGGCGCGGCCGCCGATCTGGGGGTGCCAACCTTGCTCTATGAAGCTGGCGAAGCGCTCCGATTTGACGAGATCTGCATCAATGGCGGTGTACGCGGCATCCTGAACGTAATGCGCGAACTCGGCATGCTGCCGCCGAGCCGAAGCAAGACCAAGACCAGGGAGGCCGTGGTCGCTCGTTCCAGTAGCTGGCTGCGTTCGCCGGAGGGTGGCCTTTTCCGCAGTCATGTACGACTCGGCGCCAGGGTCAACACAGACGATCTGATGGGTACTGTTACCGATCCATTCAGTGACGGTGAAACCGAGCTTCTCGCCCACACCAGCGGCATCGTGATCGGCCGCGGACGACTACCGCTGGTCAACGAGGGTGATGCCTTGTTCCACATCGCCCGGATGGCACGTCCGGGAGAAGCGGCTGAAGCAATAAAGGCCTTTGCCCATGCGGGTCAGCAGGAAGAAGGTTTACCGGAGAACGAGAGCGCGATCATCTGAACAAGCACCGGTATCAGGTTCATCGGGAGAAAAATCGTATATGGCAAAAAGGCGCAGGGGAGATCAATTCAGCTTTGCGGGATTCAGCATACGTTTGCTGGTCGCGCTCGTTCTGGTCTTGTTGACCTATAATCCGACCGGTATTTCATGGTTTCACTGGGTGCGCGCTGATCTGCCGGGCATTACACCAATGGTGGCGCTGTCCGGAGTTGCATTGCTGATTGGCTGGACCATCTATGCTCGCGCCACATTACGTTCTCTGGGTGCGCTCGGACTAACGTTGGCGTTTGCCTTTTTTGGTGTATTGTTATGGGTGGTCATTGATGCCGGGATCGTTCCCGCGGACAGCGTCGAGTCCATCACCTGGATCGTGCTGATACTGCTTGCGCTCGTTCTGGCGGTAGGCATTTCATGGTCGCACGTCCGCCGCCGGATGACCGGACAGGTGGATACCGACGAACTGGAAACCTGAATAAACTCCGAATTCTTCCAAGAGGAAACAAAGATGCGATCGAGAATCACAAGGACTGCCTGGCTGCCATTACTCGCAACAGCAGTGTTGACGATGGGTTTCGCCCCTTCTGCATTGGCTGCGTCCGCCCAGGAAATCGACATCAAGGTCGACGCTGCGCTGGAGAAATTTCGCAAGGACGTGGGCGGCGCCAATGAATTTCTGCAGGCGGCCAAAGGTGTGCTGGTGTTCCCGTCAGTAATCAAGGCCGGAATCGGTATCGGCGGCGAGTACGGCGAGGGCGCGCTGCGCGTCGGTGGCAAGACAGTGGCCTACTACAACACCGCCAGCGCATCGATCGGTTTCCAGCTTGGCGCGCAATCAATGACTGTGATCATGGTGTTCATGCAGCAGGAGGCACTGACCAATTTCCGCGACAGTCAAGGCTGGGAAGCCGGCGTTGACGGTTCGGTGGCATTGATCAAACTGGGCGCCGGCGGTTCGATCGACACCAACAACATCAGGGATCCCATCGTCGGCTTCGTGTTTGGCAACAAGGGCTTGATGTACAACCTGTCACTGGAAGGCACCAAGATCACCAAGCTGGACAAGAGCACCAGCGACGCCGATGAATGAATGCGGATGATTGAACCCGGCAACTAGTAGCCGCGCTCCGCGCTGACCACGGACAGCATCGGTTCGCCGTTGACATAACGGCGGAGGTTTTCGCGCATCACGATCCACAGGCGTTCCACACGCAGATCAGAGCCTGCCGCAACGTGGGGCGTGATGATTACCTCAGGCAGTGACCACAAGGGATGCCCTGGCGGCAGCGGCTCCGGGTCGGTGACATCCAGCGCGGCGCCTGCGATCCAATCCTCCTCCAGCGCGTCGATCAGATCGGCCGTGACCACACTGCGGCCGCGACCAACGTTGATGAAATACGCGGTGGGTTTCATCGCGCGAAAGAACGCGGCGTCGAACAAGCCGGTGGTCGCCGGGGTGAGCGGAGCGGCATTGACCACGACATCTGCCCGTGGCGCCAGATCCATCAGTTCGTCAGCCAGGCCGACATAGCTGACGAAGTCCGGGCCCTCGCGGCTGCTGTTACGGGTCGCGATTACGTTCATGCCCAGCGCGTTCGCCCGGCGCGCCACCTCGGTACCAATACCACCGAGACCGACCACCAGCATCGTCTTGCCGTTGAGCTCCCAGAGACGGTCCTCCGGGACCAGTCCACGCTCCCATACGCCTTCGCTCTGGGCGTTTCGATAAAGGTACAGACCGCGGGAAAAATTCAGCAACATCGCCATTACATGCTCCGCGATTTCGGGGCCATAGACCCGCTGAGCATTGGTCACCAGGATGTTGCGCTCGCCGATCGCAGGATTCTGCAAACAGCGTTCGGCGCCAGCATAGGGCAGCTGGATCCAGCGCAACTGTTGCCCGGCTGTCAAAACCTGCTCTGAACAAAATCCGATGACTGCGTCCGCACCGGCGACCAGAGCTGCAGCATCTTCGTCATTCGAGGCGAACAATAATTCCACGCCTGGCGCTGCCGGCTGCAACCAGGCGACTCGCTCAGCATCAGATCGAATCACCACGCGAATCGGTTTACGCCAACCGGCCCGCTCGCGCACCGGAGCCGACGCCTGCCTGAGACCCAGTTCGGTGACGACCCGTTCTGCCGAGGCCGCCTCATCTGCGGCAAACGCGTCGCTGAAACCCAGCGTCAGCGCACAGGTGAACGGCAAGGCCATTGACCATATCGCCAATAACCATGCCGAGATAGCTCTGTTACCCAACGCTCCGAAATCGCTCATGTCGCTGTTCCGTCCGATGCTTTCCTGAAAGAAGCCAACGTTACCTCAGCGCGACCTGCCTTGCCTCATGCTGCATTGTGGTTGAATTTGGACGAGTGATTGATCTGGTACGGCAGCGCTTTGCTGGGCCGCGATCGACGACCTGAGGGGAACAGGACATGGCATTGACCTGGGCGCCCACTGCGGACAATTTGTCGGCCAATGTCTTCGAAATCACTCTTATCTGCATCGAATGTCGCCCAATTGGACAGCTCCGAAAAACCGGGGATCTGCCTGGAACGGCACATCAGCCGCTGACCGATCAGCACGCAGTCTCGACAGCGCAAGGCTGGAGACGCTGATCTAGCTGCCGTCACCGTTGTCAGGATGCGGCTTGCGCTGAACTGGCGACAGCTCGATGCCAGGCTGGGTCTCGATCAGGATAGCCAGCCTGTCGTGAGCCTGATCGCGGGCAAAATCCGCCGCCGTTCGCCCAGCGTTATCCTGCAGTAAAGGATCAGCGCCGTGCTTGAGCAGCGCTTGCACGACGGCATCGCTGCCGTTTTGGGCCGCGGTCATCAAAGCCGTCAGGCCGTCCACACCGCGCGCGTCAACTGGCGCGCTGGCATCGAGCAGCATGCGCGCTGATCCGGCGTTGCCGAGGGCGGCCGCGATGATCAATGGCGTGACGTCGGCACCTGATGGACCGGACGGCGATGCGGCCGCCGCCAACAGCATAGATAAGGCATTTTCGGAATTGGCGGCTGCATAGGTCACCGCGGTCCAGCCGGTCGCGCTTACGGGTGCCACATCAGCGCCGCGATCCAGCAACAGCTTGACCAGAACAATGTCGTCCCGCTCAACTGCTTTCATCAGCGGGGTGACGCCCGAGCGGTTGGCCAGGTCTATCTGTGCACCGGACTCCAGCAACAACTCCACCGCCGCCGGGTCACCCGCCCAGATAGCAAGCAATAGCGCGGTGCTGCTGTCATTCATCGCAGCGCGGACATTGGCGCCACGTTTGATCAACGCGTTCAGCGCCGCAGAATTACCCAGGCCGGCCGCATACATCAGCGGCGTGAATCCGGCCCGGTCGCGATGATCGATCTGCGCTCCGCTGTCCAGCAGCGCGTCGATACAGCGCTGATCGCCGTTGCCTGCGGCCAGCGACAAGGCCTGCCGGCCTTTCGGGTCTGTCGCGTCGGGATCGGCCCCGGCCTGCAGCAGCCGTTCCACTTCCTTGCAAAACCCACCATAGGCGGCCAGCGACAAGGCACTCTCGCCCGCCTCGCTGCGGGCGTTTGGATCGGCCCCATGCTCAAGCAGTTCCGCCAGGGCCGCCGAGCGTCCCCGGGCCGCAGCTTCCATCAATGCGGTGCGACCATCTTCGTCTCGGGCATGCGGTGATGCGCCAGCCTCCAGCAACTGGCGCAAGACCGTTGAATCGCCCGCTGCAGCTGCCTGTAATACGCTTTCACCGGCAGCGGAATTGGGGCTGATGCCGGCTGGCTTGTCGATACGTCCGGAACTGGTATATGGCGCCGAAACACAGGCCGACAAGAACAGCGCCAGGACGTTGATGCAGATATGTAAGGACACACGTTTCATCACGGTCTCAACCGTATTCACAGACGAGCTCCAGAGGCCTTCTCGTACTGAAGAGCAGGCCGGAAAACGGGGCCGGGTGAACCCGGCCCCGCCAGCCACGGTAAGACCCACTACCGGATGATAGTGGACGCCGCGAAACTGTTGTTGGCAAGATCGGTATCCCCGTCAGCCAATATCGTGGCTGTCCAGGTCACGGTGCCGCTCGGGTTGTCCGCGAGCCAGCTAAATGTGTTTCGCTCGCTTTCGCCCGGGGCCATCGGACCGAATTCAAAGGTCTGGGTCTCGATCACCACATCGTCAAGCACGCCAACGATCTCCAGCGTGCCGGAGGCGATGTCAGGCCCGTAGTTCGCAATCGTCGTGCGGATCTTGCGGGTATCACCGAAGCGGATCTTTGACGGCACCTTGAACTCGGTGATCGCCATATCAAACTCGGTGTCCGGCGGCTCGACGCCACCGCCCTCGCCCTCATAGACGATCTCCAGGCGGGCGTTAAAAATCGATGTCGGCTTCTTGTCGCCCTTGATATAGACCGCGAGATCGAAATCTTCGGTCAGCGGCAGCCCATTGATCGAGATACCATTGGGCGCGTCGCCAATGCCGTCGGGATCCAGATTCTGCAGATTGGCCGCCGAGTCGATCCAGCCGCGACTGGACAGCAGTGGCGAGACCGGAATCTCCTCAGTGGCGTTCCAGTTAAGCAGGTCGATGGTGGTCACCGTTGGCTCACCCACTTCGTACTTGATGTTCTCGGATGTGAATGGGACCGGGCTGCACTCGATCGCCGGGATTTCCAGACCAGGGATATCCTGACCAAACTTGTTCGCTTTCAGCCTCCAGCGCGGGCCAATACCGGACACCGGATCGGGCTCGAACGGGTCGCGATGGATGGTCGTGTACCAGGCATTCGTGAGGCCCTGCTGCAGGTCCGCAGAATAGACCGGATTTGCATCCGCGCCGACACCACGAACAGGCGTCTGGAAATAAGTGCCCGAGGGGATGGCATCGCCGTCACCTTCGAAACAATCCCGGGTCGACGCACGAAAATCGCCCACCTGCACATAATCCGGCAGCCGACCGGTCGCGCCCTCGTTTTCCATGTCCTCCGGGCGCAATTGATCATTCGGATTATTGGTGATCAGATGCTCTACGATCAGCTTCGCCGATAGCACCGGATAATCCGTGTCTGGATTGTCTTTCCACTCCTGGGGCAGATCGGCATCTTCGCGTAGATGCGAACATCGTTCGGTCGCTTGACCAGATTGCCGAAGCGGTACAGGGCCTTGCCGTCGTCCTTGAACGTCAGACCATAGTCCGGGCCGATCGCGATCTGGTCACGCACCGTGGACTCGTTGGCGGGCAGTATCCTGCCGTCCAGAGGTACGCTCGGCACGCCGTCAATGACTTCCATCAGATTGTTGTCGAGCATCCCTTCGGCACAAGTCCCGATCACCGCACCGGTTGCCGGATCGACCAGATCACCCGGCACACCGGTGTCGCGATCTGAGTACAAATACGGGATGGTCTCGTAACAGGTCTTTACATGCTCCAGCACCGAATAGTGTTCGGTCGAGCACTTGATGCTGGTGCCGCCAAGACCGGCACACCAGGTACCCATATTGGACGGGACTTTAAAGGTGTCGGTAGATACGTTGGAGATCCGCAGTCCGACCAGCTGGTTGTTCTCAAAAATATCGCCAACCCAGCCTTCGAGATAGTCGTCATCGCGAATTTTTGGCGCAGCGCCGACAAAGTCGCTGACATAAAAACCGAACTCCGAATCAACCGGATAAAGCATAATGCCGGTCTTATCGGGCGTGGGTACAGGACCGTCGATCGGGCATGGGACGCCCAATCCACAGATGATGTCGGGCGTGTCGGCGTAGGTAGAGCCGTCGAAACCGCCCTGGACATCCTGCATCGAGAAGGTATGCGTCACCACATGGGTGACCGGATCCGCCAGCACCGAGGGCGCGGCGATGGCCAGCGTGATGGCGGCCGCGAGGCCCAAACCCGGCGCTGGTGTTTTCTTCTTATGTCTTAACATGGCTTGCTCCCAACAAATAGACAGGAAGGGCCATCCGGTGCCCGCGACTCGCCATCGTCATCCGCGGATATGGCGCCAGGCGCGCAGACAAATGCGGCGACATCAGAACGGCGGTGGTCGGGATAGCGGGCCAGGATGAATCTCGATGTGACCCATGGAGCATGATTGACAGCAGACGGACCGGGTCCGGCAGCGCTTGACAAAAACCCGCCGCCTGATCGGGCTTGTTCCGATCCAGTGCGGGCCAACACTACAGTTGCCTGAGCCGTCGTCATTGCATACCCCCGGGCGCAACGAGATAGCAATAAATTAGCCGGACCTAATACGCGGGTATATGGGTAGGATTCCCATCAGCAAAATTACCCCCTGCTGAGAAACCCATCCCGGAAATACAGACACGGGCGGCGCATGGTTCCGATCAGTACCGATCCGGCCTGGGTGCTTGCCGCGGTTTGCGAGATTGGAGAAGGACCGGCCGGGTCGGCTCTATTCGGGCAAAGTGACCTGAAACTCGATCGCGGCCAATTGTTCGGGCGAGCTGCCGACCTGCTGAAGAAATGCGGCCCATCGGGGATCGTCGTAAAGCGCGACAAAAAACGGCAGCAGAAACTGGTGATCAAGTCCGCCCTCGTTCTGCGCCACCGCTTTGTCCAGCCAGGCAAACGCGGCATCCGGGTCGCCGGCCATCGCATATACCTGGGCAACCTCGGAGGGCCACTCACCACCCCATCGCTGTATCAGCTCCTGCAGTGCCTGTTCATACTCGGCCTGCCGCCCGAGTGCACTCAGGCTCAGCGCCGTACCCTTGACGCGATATTCGTCGTCCCCGACCTCCAGTTCGTATTGCTCCAGCGCAGCTTGCGGCTCTCCATCGAATAACAACGCTGTAGCCACCACGTAGTGCGCGCCGAGGTAATCGGCACTCAGCCGCAGCGCGGTACGGGCGGAGTTCGCAGCAGCTTGCCATTGCCTGTCATACAAATAGTAGATGCCAAGATTGTAGTGACTGGTGGGATTCACCGGATCGCGGGCGACCATGTATCGGCCCAATTCGATCGCCTCATCGAGCCGGCCGAGGCCGACCAGCAATGCGGCCGCGCTACCGATGATGCCGCGATTGGGTGGCCCCAGAGCCAGTGCCCGTTCAATATGTCGCGCCGCGGTCGCCGGGTCATTGTCGTAATACATCGCCAGCCAGCCCAGCTGCGCATGGGCATTGGCGTTATCCGGATCCACAGCAAGCGCTCTTTGGGTCATCTCACGCGACAGGGCGAAGCCCTCCGCCGGAGGCAGCAAGCCGTTGCTTGCCTGGTTATTGTAGTTGCTGGCAAGACCGTCCATTGCAGCGGTGTACTCCGGATCGATCAGCAGCGCTTGCTCGAACAGCAGGTTGGACTCGGCAAGGCTTTTCTTCGTCAGTTGGCGGCTAAGGTGACGTCCCTGCAGATACAGTGCATAGGCCTCTGGATCGGTCTCTTCGATCGTCGGCGTGGCACCGAGTAAGGTAATCCTGAGCTGCTCCACGACCGTGCCGGCGATCTGATCCTGGATCGCGAAGATGTCATCCAGCGTCAGGTCGAAGGTCTCTGACCACAGATGCGTATCCGATCTCGCGTCGATCAGCTGCGCGGTGATACGCAACTGCTGACCTGCCTTGCGTACCGAGCCCTCGAGAATATAGCCAACATTCAACTCGCGAGCCACGTCGATCAGATTGATGTCCCTGCCCTTGTATGAAAACGCCGACGTGCGAGAGATCACACGCAATTCCGGAATCGCCGCCAATAGATTCAGCAGTTCCTCGGCGATACCATCGGACATGTACTCCTGATCCTGATTGATGGACATGTCAGCAAACGGCAGTACCGCGATCGACTTGTCACCGTAGGACTCCACCAGCGCCTCGGCGCGGCCTGCCTGGCGCGCTTCCTCGGTGGCCGCGGCCAGCGCTTCGGCTTGCCGTTCCGGCGACAACAGGAACTTGTCCAGCGCGAAATAGCCCAGCGCCAGCGCCAGCACCACCAGAAAAACACGGTCCAGCTTTTTGCCGGTGGTCGGCGCGATGGAGCGGCTGCGGTCAACGTCCTTTTCCCGCTTGAGACCCTCCGGCGTCAGCTCGAAGGCCCAGGCGAAAACGACCACGGGCAACAGGCCGATGGCCAGCGTAATGACCACTGCGCGGATCGCCTGGTCACCAAACCCGAACGCCGGGAATATCGTCTCAACGACCTGGATGACCAGCCACCCGGCTACCACATAGGCGGCCGCGACACGCAGCACATTACGCCGTCTGAGCTCAGCGAAAAACGACATGGCTACCGCGATACCCCCCCGTGATCGGTTCGATAATGAGCGAGCGCCCAGAGATTGTCGACCTCTCCGGGGTCTCACGCGGTGGGCGGAATCGGCTCCAGACCCGAATGGCAAGCCAAAGTCAGCGGCTGGACGCAGTCCAACGCCTGGTTCTCCGCTTCTACTCAGGGACGCTGGCGATCTGCCCGAATGGCTAGATACGGGGCAGAACTGGTGGTTCCCAATATTGTCCTTCGGCGCCACGGAAATGGGCGCGGTCGCGGTGGATCAGCTCTTTGATCCGAACTCGTTGATATTCAGCAGGAACGCCTTGCCATCCGTGGCAACCAGCCCGACGTCTCGCAGGTAGTCGTAACAGACGCTATCCAGGTCTACGTTCGACTCGATCACGTTTACGACATAACCGCTTTCGCCGAGATCCAGAATCGTAGTCCGCTTGTCCGGTTTCTTTTCGAACATCGTTGTCTTGCGGTCATAGACAAAGGCATAACCCTCGACGCGACAAACCGCGCCTTCGGTGGCCAGTACTTCGCCAAGGAAATGTCGTCGCGTCGAGTTGTCGTACAACGCTCTGTAAACGATATGTACCTTGTCGCCTTTGTCGATGACCATGTTCGTTCTCCGGGCGGGATGGATGACACTGCTGAAACTGCTGACAACACAATAACAAAATACCCTTGCAGGCGGATCTGCAGACGGATCTGGCGGGCACTCTTCGGAGCCCTGCTGAAACACCTCTCTGACATTGGCCAGGCTGCGGCGATGGCCAGATCATCGCGCCGCCCTCAGCGCCGTCACCGCCTTTTACGCGGGCGCAACCTGGCCCCAATCCGGAAGCAGGCAGTGAGCGGTAGCGCGGCCAGCTCCCGGCATATTCAACGGGTCAGGCAAATCGCCTGGTGTCACATCAACGCGCCGCCGGGATCTCCTGTATGTGCTGCCAGACATCCTGTAGCGTCACGAACAGGAACGCCGTCGAACAGCCAAACATCAGCACTCCGGTTATCGCGATCAGCGTGCTGAGATGTCTCCATGGGTACTTCAACAGGATGTCGCCGTAGCCCAGGGTTGTCATCGATGCGGCGGCGAAGTAAACCCCCTCGGTGATGCTGGGCAACAACTGTGTGCGGCGCAAAAAGATGCCCCATACAACGGCCTGAGTCACATGCGCTGACAGGAGTGCGAAGAAGCAGCCGAGGAGGAAAAGCTTGCCGGTATGTTTCGGGCCGATTTTCTCCAGAAGCCATGGCTTGTAACGCAACATTTCGCCGATGACATCGAAAATCACCAGCACATGAAAATAAAACAGCACCAGCGCCAGCAACAGTGCAAAGCCATAGATCCCGGCAATCCTGTTACGGGAAGGAAGAAGATGCTTGTCTATCTTCGTTCCATCTGACGTGTTTTGACGCACGTCTGCGTTTGCGGCCGGTGTTTCAATTGGCTTGCCGTTCACTCATGTCTCCTGCTTCGGGACTGACCTCAAATCCATGGCATCGAGTCTAATTGTTTCCGGCAATCGGCCAGGGTTTTTGTTGTCGGTACTGTCTCATTTTTGTGAGCAGCACAAGAAAATGAGAAGAGTCGAAAGCCCCTGAATGACAGCACTTCAAGCTGACCAGACATTACATTGCTTTTGCTGCTCCGATGGTGCGAGCCTTCATGCAATCATAGATGGGCGAATTGCCCATCAATGTGGGAACGGCCATCGCCGCGAAAGAAGCCCAGAGCATCGGTAATGCCTGATTGAAGGCGCCGGTCATCTCGAAGATCAGAATCATCCCGGTCACGGGCGCTCGAACCGTTGCGGTCAGGAAAGCCGCCATGCCGGCGATAGCAAAGGTGGCCGGGGTGGCGCCGGAATCTGCCACGAATTGTGGGCATAGCAGGCCGAATCCCAGGCCGAGGCAGGCACCCAATGCAAGGATAGGCGCGAACAGGCCGCCCGGCGTGCCGGCGGCATAGGACATCGGGCCGAGTAAAAACCGAAGGGCGAAAATGATGGGCAATGCTGTCAGTCCGATTCCACCGACGAGAGCCTGCTGGGAAATCGTATCGCCGCCGCCAACCATGTCTGGTGCAAACCATCCCAACGCACCCACCAGTGCGCCGATAAACAGGGCCCGAACCTCCGGTCGCCAACGGGTCAAACCGTCAAACAGCGCACAGGTTTTGATAATCAGGCGGTTGTATGCAACCCCTGCCAGCCCGGCCAGGATACCCAATAAGGCAAAGATGGGCCCGGTCCAGGACTTGGGATCGGGGAGTTTTGGCACGCTGAAGTCGGGTTGCTGGCCGAGCAACAGTGATGCGACCGCGATGGCCGAACAGGAGGTGCCCAGCGCGGCGATGGCAATCCGAATATCAAACCGACGGACCAGTTCTTCCAGCACGAATACCGCGCCGGCTATCGGGGCATTGAAGGCCACGGCCAGCCCGGCGCCGGCACCCGATGCGAACAGAGCAATACGATCAGTGGTTCGCAACCGGAAAGTACTGCCCCAGAATTGGGCCAGATTCGCGCCCATTTGCACGCTGGGACCTTCCCGTCCGAGCGCTAAACCACCCCCGATGGCCAACAGGCCACCGATGAATTTAATCGGCAGCAGGAGCAGCGGGGCGGCGGGCAACTTGCCCTCAATCACCGCCTCGACGTGGGGAATACCGCTGCCGGCCGCAGGTTGCCCGGAACGCTGCACCAGCCAGGCAGCAACAGCGGTGGTGGCTGCAACTGCGGTACAAACCATAACGAAGCCCAGCAACGGCCACTGCTGAGCCCAGGTGATCGCGTCCGTGCGACCAGTGTTCATGTGGTCCAGTGCCACCCGAAAGCAGCCGATAACAAGGCCGATTGCGGCACCGGTGAGAAGCGACAACAGGCTCAGTTTGACCAAACCGGACTTTCCGCTTTCGCTGGCCTGAACCCCTTCGGAGTTCGTACTCATAGCTGCAAGATTCCTGATGTCAGAAGGAGTACTTTTTAGTCATTCGCGTTTCCGCAAAGGCTAATGCGTAACTATCAAATCTAATTGGGGTCAGAGTAAAGACTATTTGTGGTTTTTACTCTGACCCCAATTAGATTGGAAGCAGTCGCCGATGCCCTGCTGGAGAAACTCACTTAATCTACCTTTTGGCGCATCCCGCGCCGGCCGACACAGCGGCCGCGGGCCGTCCGCTAGGCGCGCCGCGCAGCCATGAACTCGCGGACAATCAGGGCGAATAGCGTCGCGCTCAAAGCCAGCATGCCGACATTGACCGTCAGGGCGAGCGGGCTCATGGCGGCTGCGCGGATGGCGAGCGCCGCCGCGGGGGCAAGGGCGCCTAGCAGTGCGACGAGCCCGGCGACCGGCAGCAGGTACTTGCGAAAACCAGCGAATCCCATCGCAAGGACCGCGACGATCGCCAATGCGCCGCCCACGTAGGCGGGCAGCAGGGCGGTACGGCTGGAAGACATAAGGAAAGCGCCGACGCCAAGCGCGATCAACAGCACCGCAAACACGATGATTTTCTTGGGCATTGGGGGAGACTCCGGAAGATTGCCAAACCAGCGACAGTAACATATTAGCCGCGGTAGTAAACCAATGCGAGAATGCGCCTGTCCTGTTCACGCGATTCCCCGCGTGTTCAGGGTCAGAGTAAAAACTATTCGTGCTTAAGCTTTGCTGACGTTCGATGATTTTGGGCCACGTTTAAGATGCCGAAGGCGTGCACCGGTTAACGCCTCGACTTCGGCCCTGAAACGATCGTTTCCCAGGATCAGACCTTTATTTAACGCGTCGCGCATATCTGTAATCACTTGTGCAGTAAGTTGCTGCCTGAAGAATTCACGATAGGCGGACACTCTTGCTTCCAGCGTCTCGCCAAGCGCCAGATATTCCGAGTGCGGTTGCCACAGCTTTACCGCTTGACCGAAGGCGTGGGCCCGATAACTCGACCACGTGTAGTCGGCTGGATCGCTGACTATCCCAGCCCTGACAGGGTTTAGCTCGATGTATCTTTGACAGGTGAGCAAGTAACCACTGCTCTGGACTATGCACGATTTAAAACGCCCTTCAAACAGTGTGCCGGTGCGGCGATATCGATAATTGAAACGCCGGACGTAGTACCTCCCCAGGTACTGCATACAACGCGATACGGACTCGGCGGTATCCGGGGTCACAAGAAGGTGCACGTGATTGGTCATGAAGACCCAGGCATGCACATTTACACCGAATCTCTCAGCCGCGGCAAGTAGCCAGTTAGCGTAGGCTTTCAAGTCCGATTCATCTGCGAAACAGACTTGCCGATTATTACCGCGCTGTACAACATGTACCGGCAAACCGGGCGGGCAATGTCTACGTCTTCGTGGCATAAACGACTCTGAACAAGAATTCGTCCAGCTTGGCCGACGCAGCTCACCCGGCGCTACCCGCCATTCCCTTCAATTCACCGAGTTTTTACTCTGACCCCATTAATCAGGACACGGCGCCGTCTACCGGCGCCATCGCCCCGAGGACACGCTGCTCTACCAGATTGTTGCGCAGCATTACCCGGCCTTTGCAGGGATGATGCGCGCCCAGGGCCAGTCACTGCCGGGGTTCGTGCAACGGGAGTTCGAGGACTACCTGAAGTGCGGCCGACTGGAATCATGGCGCACCGCGGCCCGCTCAACTATATGAGTTTAGAGGCCGAAGAAAAACCGGGGCCATGGAATGCAGCACACCGTAGCCCCGCTGCAGGCGACGCCAGGGTTCAGACCATGATGGCAACCGCAACTACCGCCGGGCAGGCGTCCCACGGTGCGCGCGGCTCTAGTCCGCGCATGCCGCATGCGCTGGCTGCCGGCTTGACGATCTTCGCCTTCTGGCTGGTGATTTCGGCATCGCTCGAGCCCGGGGACTTGCTGCTCGGTGTGGTGCTTTCGGCGGTGCTGGGCGTCTGGTCGGCGCAGTTCCTGTGGGCTGGCGCGGCGCCCCGGGTATCGCTGCGCCAGCTGTTCGCCCTGCTGCGCTACCTGCCGGGCTTCAGTGTCACGGTGTTCCGGTCCGCGGTGCATGTCGCGCGCGTGGTCGTGGATCCGCGCCTGCCGATCAGCCCGCGGCTGATCACATGTCGCACCGGACTGCGGCGCGAGATCTCGCGCATCGCGTTCGCCCAGTCGGTCTCGCTGACGCCGGGGACGCTGACGGTCGACATGGACGGCGGCACTTTCCTGGTGCATTGCCTTGACGAGCAATCGGCCGCGCGCATTCTCAGCGGGGAACTCGAACGGCAGATCGCGCGAGTGTTCGACGGGGGGGAGGACACGTGAACGCCTTCTTCTGGGGACTCGCCTCCTTCCTGCTCGTCAATGCATTTGCATGCCTGTGGCGGGCCTTCGTCGGACCGACGGTCCTGGACCGGATCCTGGCGACGAACGTGGTTTGCACCAAGGCCCTGCTCGTGCTCGTGCTGCTCGGCCTGGCGTTCGGGCGGGAGCTGCTGCTCGATGTCGCGCTGGTGTACGGCTTGCTCAATTTCGGCATCACGATCGCAGCGACCCGGCTTCTGGAGACCGGACGGCTGAAGGGGAGCTGGCAACGATGACCGGCATGCTTGTCCACGCTCTGACGATCGCGCTCGCCGTCACAGGCGCGCTGTTCTTTCTCGCGGGGACACTCGGCCTGCTGCGCTTGCCTGATTTCTACTCGAGGGTCCACGCGGCGACCAAGTGCGACACGGTCGGCGCGGGCGCGATCCTCTTGGCCCTGGCGATCCACGTCGCGCCGCATCCGGAGGCGCTGAAGATCCTCGTCCTCCTGCTGCTGGTGCTGCTCTCGAGCCCGACCTCAGGTCATGCGCTGGCGCGCGCGGCTCACCACACCGGCCTCGAGCCCTGGCGCCGGCCCAGGGAGCGCGCCAAGTGAGCCAGGCATTCGATCTCGTGATGCTCGCCCTCCTGATCGCCATGGCGCTGGCGCTGGCGCGCAGCAAGGACCTGCTCGCAGCGGCCATCATCTTCTCCGGCTACAGCCTGGTCATGTGCCTGCTCTGGCAGCATCGTGGCGCGCCTGACGTCGCGATGACCGAAGCGGCGATCGGGGCGGGCGTCACGACGATCCTGGTGCTGCTCGCGATCGGCCGCACCGGGAGGCGCGAGAAATGAAGAAACCGCTCGTTGCGGTCACGCTGGCTGCGGCCGCCGTGCCGATGCTGATCGGGGTCGCCGCCCTGCCGCGGCCGGGGGACCCTACCGCGCCGGCCCACACCCACGTCGCCGCGCACTATATCGAGGCGGGCGCCCGCGAGACCGGCGCCGACAACCGGGTCACCGCAGTGTTGTTGAATTACCGCGCCTTCGACACCTTCGGCGAGGTGCTGGTCATCTTCGCCGCGCTGGCCGCCGTCATCGCGGTCCGGTCGCCGGCGACCCCGGGCGGCCGGGCGGACGATGTGCCCGGCCCCGGACCGGGCCTTCCGATCAGCCCGGTCGTCGCCTTCATCATCCGGCTCACGGCGCCGTTCATCGCGCTGTTCGGCGCCTTTGTCATTTTAAAGGGACACGTCTCGCCCGGCGGAGGTTTCCAGGGTGGCGTGATCCTCGGCGCGCTGCTGGTGCTGCTTAGCCTCGTGCTCGGGCGGGGCGCGGAACGGCCACTACTGCCCGTGCCGCTCACCCGCTGGTTGCAGGCCGCCGCGCCGCTCGCGTTCACAGGTGTCGGCCTTCTGGGCCTGGCGTTGACCGGCGCGCTGCTGGGTTATCCGGCGGAACCAGAACGGCAGGCCTTGCGGGAACTGATGATGATCACGCTGGACGTGGGCATCGGCATAGGCGGCGCGATGATCATCCTCGGCCTGTTCCTCGAGATGCGGGGCGACTGACATGGACGACTTGTGGGGCAACATCGATTACGCCGCCTTCGTGGGGCTGTTCTGCATCGGCCTGTATGTGGTCGTCGCCAAGCAGAATCTCATCAAGAAGCTGCTCGGCCTCAATATCATGGAGACGGCGGTGTTCGCCTTCATCGTCACCTCGGGCATGGTCGACGGCGGCACGGCGCCCATCATCGGTCCCGGTGCCACAGGACCTTTCGCGAGCCCGTTGCCGCATGCCCTGATCGTGACCGGGATCGTCGTCGCCGTGAGCATCACCGCGCTCGCGCTCAGCCTCATCGTTGAGATTTACCGGCAGTGCGGCACCCTCGAGGCCGACGAGCTCAAGGGAGCGGAATGATGTCGCACTGGCTGCCGCTGGCGGCGTTCGTACCCCTGGTGGCGGGCGCGCTGACGCCCGCGATGGCGCGCGGGCGGCCGAGCCTGGCGCGCGGCTGGGCGCTGGCGGTCACGGCATTCTGCACCTTCGCCGCCGCAGCGCTGACCCGGCGCGTGGCCCTGGAGGGACCGTTCTCGTACGCGATGGGCGCGTGGGCGGCACCTGTCGGGATCGAGCTGCGCTTCGACGAGTTCAGCGCTGCTAGCCTGTTCATCTGCGTGATCATGCTGCTGGTGCTCGTCTTCTCGGGGCCCTATGTGCGCCGCGCACTCCCGGCGAAGCGCATCGACTGGTATTACAGCCTGCTGCTCATCAACCTCGGCGGCATGATCGGCTTCGTGATCACCGGCGACCTGTTCAATCTTTTCGTGTTCATGGAGCTCGTCTCCGTGTCCAGCTATGCGCTGGTCGCGGTGGGCGGCGGACGCACCGCCGCGCTGGCCGCGTTCAAGTACCTGGTGGCCGGCGCCGTGTCCTCGGTGCTCATCCTGTTCTGCATCGGCGTGCTGCACGCGCTGACTGGCAGCCTGAACATGGCGGACGTGGCGCTCCGGCTCGCCACCGTGGAATCGCGGCCGCCGGTACTGCTGGCGCTCGCCGGCCTGACGGCGGGCTTCCTGGTCAAGGCGGGCCTGTTCCCGGTGCATGTCTGGCTACCGGACGCCCATGCCATCGCGCCGAGCCCGATCAACGCCGTTTCGTCCGCGCTGGTGGTCAAGCTCGGCATCATCGGCCTGCTGCGGATCTTCCCGCTGTTCGCGGCGGCTAGCGCCGTGTCGCTCGCGCCGCTCTTCGAGGCGCTCGCCTGGCTGGGCGCAATCTCTGTCGCTCGCGGGTGCATTCTTCGCGCTGTTCCAGGAGGACATCAAGCTGATGCTGGCGTACTCCACCATCTCCAACATCGGCTACATCGTGCTCGGGCTGGGACTGGCCGGGGAGCTCGCGGTGACCGGCGCGGGGGTCCATATCCTGAATCATGCGCTCATCAAGGCGACGCTGTTCCTCGCGGCCGGCGCCATGATCCACCAGAGCGGCCACCGCACGCTGCACGACCTGCGCGGCATCGGCCGCGCCATGCCCTGGACGACGCTGGCGCTGCTCATCGGCGCGCTGTCGATTGTCGGGCTGCCGCCCACCGCGGGTTTCCCGGGCAAGTGGTACATCGCGCTCGGCGCGCTTGAGGCCGGGCGGCCCGGCTTCGCCGTCGTGGTGCTGGTGGGGGCGCTCGTTATCTTCATCTATTTCGCCCGCATGCTGAATGCCTTCTATTTTCGTGCGCCGAGCCACAAGGAGATGCTAGGCGTACGCGAGGCACCGGCGTCCATGCTGGGGCCGGTGCTGCTGCTCGGCGCGTTGTGCGTGCTGGGCGGGCTGCTCACGCGCTGGCCGGTGGCCCTGATCGCCCCCGCGGTGGGACGACTGGCCCGGGGAGAGTAAAGCCATCGAAGTCATCGACATCAGGATCGTTCTCGCCCCGGCGATGTCCTTCGCCTGCGCGATCCTGATCTTCGTGCTTGGACGGCACGACTTCTGGCGCACGGCGCTCACCCTCGGCGCCTCGACGGTGAAGCTCGCCATCGTCCTGTCCATGCTGCCGGGCAGTCTCGCCGGGACCGTCTACGTATACGAACTGTTCGACTTCCCACCCGGCATCGGCATCGCGTTCCGCGCGGACAGCTTGGGGATGTTTTTCGCCCTGGTCTCGTCGACGCTGTGGGTGGTCACGAGCCTCTATGCAATCGGCTACATGAAGGGGAATCACGCGCGAGTCCGCTTCTTCGGCTTTTTCGCGCTGTGCGTCTCCACCACGGTCGGCATCGCCTTCGCCGAGAACCTGCTTACGCTGTTCCTGTTCTACGAACTCCTGACCGTCTGCACCTACCCGCTGGTGATCCACGACGAGACGCCGCAGGCGCTCAAGGCGGGCCGTAAGTACCTGGCCTACACCCTGTCGGGCGGCGCGCTGATATTGCTCGGCGTCGTGCTCGTGCAGCACCTTGCCGGGACCCTCACCCTGTCGACGTCGGGCGTGCTGTCGCCGGCAGCCGGCCGGCCCGCGCTCGTCGCCACATTCCTGGCGCTGGTCGCAGGCTTCGGCGTCAAGGCCGCCATCATGCCGCTGCATGGCTGGCTGCCCACGGCCATGGTCGCGCCGACGCCGGTCAGCGCGTTGCTGCATGCCGTGGCGGTGGTGAAGGCCGGGGTGTTCGGGCTGCTGCGGGTGATCTACAACATCTTCGGCGTGGACCTGCTTGGCATGCTGGATTACACGAGCTGGCTGGCGCTGTTCGCCAGCTTCACCATCATCGCCGGCTCGGTGCTCGCCCTGGCCCAGTCGAATCTCAAGCTCAGGCTGGCCTACTCCACGGTCAGCCAGCTGTCCTACATCGTGCTCGCGGCCTCGCTGCTCACGCCGCTGGCAGCGATCGCCGCGATCGCCCACATCGCCAATCAGGCGTTCGCGAAGATCACGATGTTCTTCGTCGCCGGCGCCATCGAGCGTACAACGGGCCGGACGCACATCTCTGAGCTGGCGGGCATCGGCCGCGTGATGCCATGGACCATGGGAGCGTTTACGATCGCGGCGCTGAGTTTCATCGGCGTTCCGCTGTTCGCGGGGTTCGTCACCAAGTGGTTCCTCTCGCTCGGCGCGTTGCAGGCCGGCGCATGGTGGTTCGTGCTCCTGATGGTCATAAGCTCGCTGCTGAACGCGGCTTACTGGCTGCCGATCCTGTATCTCGCCTGGTTCCGCGAGCCGCGCGGCCTGCCGCGCGGGGTCCACGAGGCCGCGGCCCTGCTGCTGGTGCCCACACTCATCAGCGCGGCCTACGTCCTTTTGCTCGGCATCACGTCGCGCATCCCGGGCATGCCGTTCTCGCTCGCACAGGCGGCGGTCCGATTCGTGACCGGGATCTAGGAGGGTGACGAGATGGATCGAGCGACCCTGATGAATCTCCTGCCGGCGCTGGTCGTGGCGCTGCCCCTGCTTGGCGGCGTGCTGGCCCTGCCGCTGCGCCGTCTCGGCGAACGTCCCAGGAGCGTCATCCTGGGCATGCTGTGCCTCGCCACGGTGGCCGGCGTGATCGTCCTCCTGCCGGGTGCACTGGCGGGCGAGCTCCGGGCGGTCTCGCTCCTGCGTTTTGCACCGCAGGTCGAGCTGTACCTGCGCGTGGACCCAATGGGCGCCCAGTTTGCCGCCACTGTCGCCGTGCTGTTCCTGCTCGCGCTGGTGTACTCCGCCGGATACCTGCGGCACGACGGCCGCGAGACCCGTTACTACACGTTTTTCATGCTCAGCCTGGGCTGGATGCTCGGCGTCGCCTTTGCGGGCAACCTCGTCACACTGCTGGTTTTTTACGAGCTGTTTTCCATCCTCGTGTACCCGCTGGTCGTACACGAGGAAACCCCGGAGGCGATCCGCGCCGGGACCAAGTACATCGTCTATATCCTCGTGGGCGGCAGCCTGATCCTGCTGGGCGTCATCTTCTGCTTCCATCTCACCGGCGACCGGCCCTTCATGCCGGGCGGCATCTTCGACCCCGGCACCGACCGCACGCTGCTGCGGGTGACTTTCTGGTGCCTCGTGGCGGGGTTCGGCGTCAAGGCGGCGCTGATGCCGCTGCACGGCTGGGTCCCCGACGTGCATCCTGCCGCGCCTGCCTCATTCTCTGCGCTGCTGTCGGGCGTGATGGTGGCCACCGGTTGCTTCGGCATCCTGCGCGTGGTCTTCGAGGTGTTCGGCATCGGACTCGCGGCAGCCCTCGGCGTGATGCCCGTGCTGACCGGCGTGGCCGCCGTCTCGGTGCTGCTCGCGGCGATCCTCGCCGCGGGCGAGGACAACCTCAAGCGCCGGCTGGCCTGGTCGACCATCAGCCAGATGGCCTATGTCGTCCTGGGGGTCTCCCTGCTGGCGCCCAAGGTGACGGCCGGGGCACTTGTGCAAATCAGCAATCACGCCATCCTGAAAGGGGCCTTGTTCTTCTGCGCCGGCCTGCTCGCGAACCAGGCCGGCATCCGGCGAGTGTCGGAGATGGCCGGCGCGGCCCGCCGCATGCCCCTGACGATGGCTGCCTTCACCGTCGCCGCGCTGGGAATCGTCGGCGTGCCGCCGCTGTCTGGCTTCATCAGCAAGTGGGTGCTGGGCGTCGGCATCCTCGAGGCCGGGCAGCCGCTCCTGCTGCTGGTCCTGCTGGGCGGGGCGCTGCTGGCGGCCTTGTATTTGCTCGAGCCTGTGTGGATGGCCTATTTCCATCCACCGGCGGCCGGCGGGGCGGGACGGCAGCGACCCGAGGCGCCGCTGAGCATGCTGGTCCCCCTGTTGGCGGCCACGCTGCTCAGCATCCTGCTCGGCCTCGCTGCGTCCCTGCCGGGCTTGCCGCTATCCCTGGCCGAGCGCGCCGCCGCGGCGTTCTTCGGACCCGGCTGAGGCGGGATGCCGACGATGAGCCACGATTCCCTGCTGCTGGCACTGGTGTTCGGGCCGCTCCTGGCCGCGCTCGCCGTGCCGTGGCTGGGCCGGCACTCGGAGTCGCTGCGCGACGGCTGGGTGATGCTGGTCACCGGCGCGAGCCTGCTCGGGACCGGCGTGCTGGCGACGCGCGTCGTGCCGGCGGGCCGGGTCGAGGCGGGGCTGCCGTTGCTGGCCGGCCGGCTGGAGTTCGTGGCGGACGCGTTCGGCGCCATGTTCGCGCTGTTCAGTGCCTTCGTGTGGTTCTGCGCCACGCTCTACTCGCTGACCTACATGACAACTCAGCACGCGCGCGACCGCTACCATGCGGTCAGCCTGGTGGTGCTGTCAGCCATGCTCGGCGTGGTGCTCGCCGGCCACCTCGTCACGCTGTTCCTGTTCTTCGAGACCCTCGGGCTGGTGTCCTTCCTGCTCGTGGTGCATGCCGGTACGCCGGCGGCGCACCGCGCCGCCATCCAGTACTTCTGGATGACCCTGCTCGGGGGCGTCGCGCTGCTGTCCGGCATCATGCTCGTTGACGCGATGGGTGGTGGCCCGCTGGTGACGCCGACGCCGCTCGGCGAGGGACACCGGGGCGCCGCCGCGGCGCTGCTGGTGCTCGGTTTCGGCGTCAAGGCCGGCATGGTGCCCGTCCATTTCTGGCTGCCCAATGCACATCCAGTGGCGCCGTCGCCGGCGAGCGCGGTGTTGTCGGGCGTGATGATCAAGGCTGGCGCCTATGGCATCTTCCGCAGCGTGTCGGTGCTGTTCGCGCCGCCGCGCGGCACCGGCTACGGCGAAGCGGCCTGGGCCTTCGCCGCCCAGTCTGGCCTCGCCGTGACCTGGCTCGGCATCGTCACCATGGCGGTCGGCGTGGTGCTCGCGCTGGGCCAGTCCAATGCCAAGCGCATGCTCGCGTATCACAGCATCAGCCAGATGGGCTTCATCCTCGCCGGCCTGGGCGCCGGTGCCTACCTGCTCGGCGACGGCGCCATCGGCACCGCCGGCGGTCTTCTGCACACCGTCAACCACGCATTGTTCAAGGCCGGCCTGTTCCTCGGCGTCGGCGCGGTCGCCTTTCGCACGGGCAGCCTCGATATGTATGCTCTGGGCGGCCTGTGGCGACGCATGCCTGTCACCTTCGGGCTCATGCTCGTCGCCGCCGCCGGCATCACGGGCCTGCCGCTGTTCAACGGCTTCGTCAGCAAGAACATGATCCACCATGCGCTGGAAGCGGCGGGCGCGGCCAGCGGATCCGCTTCGCTGCGGGTGGCGGAGCTGATATTCATCCTCACCGCCGCCGGCACGGCGGCCTCGTTCATCAAGCTCATCGGCCTGATGTTCCTCGGGCGTTCGAAGCTCGCGGCGCCGGAAGCGGTGCGCGAGGCGCCCCCCGCGATGCTGATTGCCACGGGCCTGCTCTGCGTGCCGGTCATCCTGCTGGGCTGGCAGCCGGGCCTGCTGCTCGAGGGGCTGGTGGCGCCGGGGCTGGCCGCGGCGGGCGTGCCGGTGGACGGCATCGCCCATTACCTCGGGCACGACTTCCTCGCCGCGGACGACATCGCGATGTCCCTGCTCGTGTTTGCCCTCGGTGGCATGATCTTCTTCGTCGGCATGAAATTCGGACTGTTCCACCTGCGTGTTCCGTCCTGGCTCAGTGCCGAGGCCGGTTTTCGTCTCGCCGGGCGGGCCATGATGGCGATGATCGGGCAGGGCGCGACCGGGAGGCCTGCCGGGCGCGAGCGGGCGGGCGCGCTGTTCCCGGCGGTCCTGCGGGGCATTTCCCTTGGCTACGAGCGTGTCCGCCACCGCATCGCGTGGTCGATTCGCGCGGCGCGCCGGCGCACCTTGCTGGGCCTCGGCGAGGCGGGTCACGCGCGCCGCCGGCTGGTGGAGAGCCTGCTGGTCGGCCTGCCGGGCTCGCCGGTGCAGGCATTTCTCGAGGCGGCCTGGGGCGCCATCGAGCGAGAGCGGCACGCCACCGTCAGGTCCGCCCTGGCCGCCGCGGCGGGCGATGCGCAGCCGGGGCGCAGGCCGGATAAAGATGCCCGAGAGGCCAGAGTCGAGGCTGCCCGTGCACTCGCCGGCCTGATGGCCGGAGCGGTTTTCGAGGCACGGCTGGAGCGGCTGGGCGATCAGGCAAGGCGCGGCGGTGTCGATGGGGCCCGTGCGGCCTTCGCGTCCTTGCACCGCGAATTCGGGGCCACCCGGAAAGCCATCAGCGAGGCGACGGCGGAGCTCGCCGACGCACGCCGGCGGGGTGAAGACATCGTGCGGGCGGTCTCGGATCGGCTGGCGCCGATCATGGATCGGGAAACGTGCGCCATCGCCGCCGGCACGGCCCTTGTCCACGCGCCGTCCGAGGACGCCGTGCTCGCCCCTGAGCCGGCGCGGCCGGCCCGCAGGCGGCGCAACGCCCTCGGCGCCTGGCTCCGAGACATGGTGCGACTGGCCATCGCCGAGCTACGCCAGCATCCGTCGAGCTGGCCGCTCTCGGAGACACTCGATGCCGAGCCGCGCGTGGTATCGACGCGGCGCGGCATCCAGCGTTATGCCCGCGACGTGGCGCTCAACGTCGTGGCAATCTTCCTGCTGCTGGCGTTGTTCTTCGTGCTGCTATGAGCCCGCGGGGGCCGCTTGGGCCAGTTACGGTCACGGTCCCCAGCTCAGGCGAGGATCTGACTGGCCCGGCCGGTGGATGACCCGGGGTGGGAGACCCGGCACCGGCGAATGCGGATAGGCACCGCCGTTAGCCCGTACCTGGCCCGAGGATACCGGCATCCCGGTGTGCATGTCCGCCAGCGGGTGGCGGACTGCGCCCAAGAGCATCCCGGTAAAAACTTTTATTTTCAGGGGCTTAAATGGTGGTGATGGGTGGACTTGAACCACCGACCTACGCATTATGAGTGCGTCGCTCTAACCAGCTGAGCTACATCACCACGCTAGGCCCGATCGGGCCCGAGAGAACGCGAAATTGTCCTAGCCGCAGCCGGGACTGTCAACCTGCGCCTGCTGCGCGGGTGCCGCCACAAGCTCCCTGTAGCAACTAGACGTTGAAGCGGAAGTGCATCAAGTCGCCATCCTTGACGACGTATTCTTTGCCTTCGACCCGCAATTTGCCGGCCTCGCGAGCACCCTGCTCGCCGCCGCAGGCGATGAAATCATCGTATGCGGTGACCTCGGCGCGGATAAAGCCGCGTTCAAAATCCGTATGGATCTCGCGCGCCGCCTTCGGTGCGGTGGCGCCGATTGGCATGGTCCAGGCCCGGACTTCCTTCTCTCCAGCGGTAAAGAAGGTATGCAGATTCAACAAGCGGTAGCCGGCACGGATCACGCGGTTCAATCCCGGTTCGGACAGACCCAGGGCTTCCAGAAACTCTGTCCTGTCCGCGTCGTCGAGCTGCGAAATCTCCGCCTCGATGGATGCGCATACCGCGACCAGTTCGGCGTTCTCCTCTCCCGCCAGTGCGCTGACCTGGTCCAGATAATCATTGTCGCTAAACCCGTCTTCACCGACATTGGCGATGTACATCGTCGGCTTCATCGTCAACAGGTGCAGAACATGCAGGCTCCTGCGCTCCTCGATCGACAGATCCAACGAGCGTACCGGCAGACCATGATCCAGATGATCACCAACCTTGCCCAGCAGATCGCGCCAGGCCACCGCGTCTTTGGCGCCGGTCTTGGCTGCCTTGACCGCCTTCTGCAGGTTGCGGGTGACGGTGTCGAAGTCGGCCAGCGCCAGCTCCAGATTTATCACTTCGATGTCGGCCACCGGGTTGACCCGGCCTTCGACGTGCACCACGTCGCCACTGTCAAAACAACGCACGACATGGGCAATAGCATCGGTCTCTCGGATGTTGGCCAGGAACTGATTGCCCAGCCCCTCACCCTTGGAAGCGCCCTTGACCAGACCGGCGATATCGACAAACTCCATCGTCGTCGGCACGACGCGTTGTGGCTTGACGATATCGGCGATCCTCTGCAATCGCAGATCCGGCACTTCCACCACGCCGACGTTAGGGTCGATGGTGCAAAAGGGGTAGTTCTCGGCGGCGATCTCGGCGGAGGTCAGCGCGTTGAACAATGTTGATTTGCCTACGTTAGGCAAGCCTACGATCCCGACTCTGATTCCCATCTGCGCTACCCGATCAATCTGCCGCCGGAGGTGGCGGCGTGTGCAATTTGTGCATGGCCTTTTGCTCGCCCTCAACCACCATCACCTGCAGTGCTTCAGCTGCGGCTTCGATAGCATCGAGGATCTGCGTCTGTGCCTCACGGCCAGGCCGGTTAAGAACGTAGTCGATCACGTCACTTTGTTCACGCGGATGGCCGATTCCGATCCGCAGACGAAAGAATTCGCGGCCCAGATGCGAGATCACGTCCTTGAGTCCGTTATGTCCGCCGGGACCGCCACCCTGTTTCAGCCGCACTGTGCCAACCGGCAGATCCAGCTCGTCATGGGCAACCAGAACGCACTCGGTCGGGATCTTCAGATACGCAGCCATGCTGCGTACCGATGCACCGCTGCGATTCATAAACGTGGACGGCTTGAGCAACAACAACTCGGCATCTCGGATCCGGATTCGGGCGACTTCGCCCTGATGGCGGCGGTCGTCGCGGAACATACCGCCATATTCACGCGCCAACCGGTCTACAAACCAGAAACCGGCGTTATGCCGGGTCTGCTCGTAGCGGTCGCCCGGATTTCCCAGGCCGACAACGATCTGAATTGGGCGATGTTCTTTCATGAAACGAATCGGGGGCCGCCCAGCGGACGACCCCCTCCATTGCGCAGAGAAACGGGGCTAAACCTGACCCTCGTCCTAGTCCTTGCCCTTGTCTTCTTCCTCGTCCTCGTCCTTCGCGCCGGCCACCGGCACTTCGCCCGGCGCCACCTCTTCTTCGCCTTCCTCGGGCTCTTCGTCGACGACGACCGTCTTGATCCGCTGGATGGCAACAACCGGCTGGTCCTGATCATCATCATCGCCATGGCTGAGATCGACGATGACGACACCCTCGGGGACCTTGATCTCCGACAACATGATCATCTCGTCCAGCTTCATGTTCTCGATATCCAGTGCGATGAACTCAGGCAGATGCTTGGGCAGACACTCGACCTCGATCTCGTTCATCAGATGCGCGACCACGCCGCCTTCCTGCTTGACGCCAAACGCCTTTTCTTCGTTGACGAAGTGGACCGGCACCCGCACCCGAATCTCAACATCTTCCAGCACGCGTTGCAGATCGACGTGCACGATCTGGTGTTTCGCCGGATGGCGCTGCAGATCCTTGAGCACGCAGGGTTGCGATACATCGCCGACCGTCACGGTCAGGATGCTGCTGTAGATAGATTCGTTTTCCAGATTGCGCAGCAGCGCAGTGTGGTCAAAGCTCAGTGCCCGCGGATCGCGACCACCACCGTAAAGAATGGCGGGGACTCTTCCAGCCCGACGCAGGCGGCGGCTCGCACCTTTGCCCTGATCGGACCGTTCCTCGGCCATCAGATTGAATTTCTGACTCATAATATTCCTACTCCATCATTGCAAAAACCGGCCTGCCCGCGACCAGGCGAGCCGGAACCAGGCTGACCCCCTTTTCGGGATCGGCCAAATCTCTTTAGTCCACGTACAGCGAGCTGACAGACTCCTCGTCGCTGATACGACGCATGGTCTCGGCCAGCAATTCAGCCGTGGTCAGCTGCCTGATCTTGGTGCTGGCCCGGGCATCTTCGCTCAGCGGAATCGTGTCCGTGACCACCAGTTCGTCAAGCAGCGAATCATTGATGCGGGAAACCGCCGGGCCGGACAACACCGCATGAGTGATGTAGGCCACTACCTTGTTCGCGCCCTGCTCTTTGAGAGCCTTTACCGCCTGGCACAACGTGCCGGCAGTATCGATCATGTCGTCCACCAGCACGCAGGTCTTGTTCGCCACGTCGCCGATGATATGCATCACCTTCGCCTCGTTAGCCCGCGGTCGGCGCTTGTCGATGATCGCCAGGTCAGCGTCATCCAGACGTTTTGCCAGCGCCCTTGCCCGCACCACGCCCCCGACATCCGGCGACACCACGACCATCGGCTGATAGCGCTGCTTCCAGGCGTCATGCAGCAGTACCGGCGAAGCGTAGACATTGTCCACCGGGATATCAAAGAAGCCCTGAATCTGATCGGCATGCAGATCCACCGTCAACACGCGATCGATTCCCGCGGTCACAACCATGCTGGCGGCCAGTTTTGCGGTAATCGCGACCCGCTGCGCGCGCGGCCTGCGGTCCTGACGCGCATAGCCGAAATACGGAATCACCGCGGTGATTCTGGCTGCTGATGCACGCCGCATGGCGTCCGCCATCACCAACAGCTCCATCAGATTGTCATTGACCGGGGGGCAGGTGGACTGGACCAGGAACACGTCCCTGCCGCGCACGTTCTCCATGACTTCGACGGTCACTTCCCCGTCGCTGAAGTGGCCGACGTGGCACTTGCCCAGGGAGAATCCCAGATGCTTCGCGATACTCTCGGCCAGTTCCCGGTTCGCGTTACCGGAAAAGACCGCCATCATGCCGAGTTCCACTGTGTACTCCCGTGCCTGCCTTATTGCGTTAACTACTGACTGGCGTTAACAAGCGACTGGCTGCTATTTCCCTCGTTCGGCCTGCTCCACGGCCTGCCTGTCCGTGCGTATGTCCGTTCTTCGGTCGCTGTTTCCGCCGGCCATCGCCATCGCCATCGCCATCGCCATCAAAGAATGGCTGGGGTGGCAGGATTCGAACCTGCGGATGACGGGATCAAAACCCGCTGCCTTACCACTTGGCTACACCCCAATTGCCCGCGCCGCCTGGCGCGTGGAGATTATGTAAAGTCCAGCAGCGGCGAGCGATTTCGGCCACAGGCCACAAATGCTGACCACCCCTGCGGGAGCTTTGCGCCTGTCTCCCGAGCCTGGTATTCCTCGCCAAAAGCCGCGAATACACATGCGCCGGTGCCGGTCAGCCGCGCCTCACCGAACTGACCCAGCCAGTCCAGCGCACGGGCCACCGCCGGAAAACGGCGCCTGACTACCGGAGTGCAGTCGTTTCCGCCCCCCTGGGCGAGAAAACGGGATATTGTGATTGGGGGGGAATTTCGTGTCAATTCGGCGTCCTGAAACACATCTGCGGTCGGCACCCGGCAATCCGGCACGATGACCAGATACCAAGGCTCGGACAGTGTCATCGGCGTCAGTTGCTCACCAATACCCTCGGCCCATGCCGCATGGCCGCTGACGAATACCGGCACATCCGCGCCGATCCTGGCGCTGATCTGTTGTAGCCGCTGCCGGTCCAGCCCAAGCCGCCAATAGTGATTCAATGCCACCAGGGTAGTGGCCGCATCCGAGCTGCCGCCGCCGAGACCACCGCCTTCGGGTATGCGCTTTGTCACCTGGATGTCGACACCTTGTTTACAGCCGGTTTCCTGCTGCAAAAGGGTGGCCGCATGCACCACCAGATCCTGCTCCGGCGCCAGCCCTGGCAGCCCCTGCGAGCGCGTGATCCGGCCGTCTTCAGCGGGTTCGAAGCGGATTTGGTCGCTATGCTCGAGGAACTGGAAGACCGTCTGCAGCAGATGATAGCCATCGGCCCTGCGGCCGGTTATCCGCAGCATGAGGTTGAGTTTCGCCGGCGCAGGCCAGGCCGCGCCCCACGCCGGGCCCGGCCGGTCCGTCTGCTTCATAGCAGATCTTCGTCCTGATCGGGGAATTCCAGCCGCCATTTGTCGGCGACGACCTTGATCTGCACATCGCCGTTGACCATGACGACTTTTCGCGGAAGATCCAGGCCTTCATAGTCGCGATAGCCGTCATAACTGACCTGCCATCCGCCCTGTTCAAGCTCCAGAAGATAGCCGTCTTCATCGACCACTTCGTCTCCGGCCACGGCTGGATCCGAGACGCCAACGATCCAGTAACGCATGCTGTGCACCGGCACACTCCAGCCGAAACGCTCACGCATCTCGACTTCGGGGTCGCGCAGATAGAACTCATCCCCGCCGCTGGTCTTTACCCGCAGTTGTTCAAGATCACCATGGATACGGAAGCCGCCAAAGCCAAACGGCCCGCGGAAGCGGAAATCCAGGTCGTCGTCCAGCTGCTCCCATGAGAGCGTGCCGTTGTACCCGTCACGACCTGTGCGCAGCGCAAGCCGACCCTCCATCCGCCAATCGTCGAGACTACGCAAATAGTCTCTGCGTTCGAGCCAATCCGGCTGTACAGATTCTCCAATTCTATCCCGCGGACTCACACATCCCCCCAACGTCGTCAAAGCGACGAGCAGGATTATAAACCGTTTCATTGCCGTAGCCGGTTGATCACTTCTTGCAGGATGAGGCTATCGGGGTTCTGAGACAATGCATCAAACCAGACTTCCTCTGCGGCCTCGGTGTCACCCTTGGCCCACAACACCTCGCCCAGATGCGCAGCAATCTCGGGGTCGCTGTCCAGCGACCAGGCGCGGCGCAGATAGCTTTCGGCCTCATCCAGATTACCCATCCGGTACTGGACCCAGCCCATGCTGTCGATAATCGCCGGGCTGTCAGGCGAGTATTCCAGCGCCTGGCTGATATAGCCGTACGCTTCCTGATAACGATCAGTCCGATCGGCCAGCGTGTAGCCGAGAGCGTTCAGGGCAATCGGGTCCTGCGGATTTTCCTGCAGCAGTTGTTCCAGCACAAGCAGCGCATCGTCGACACGGTCCATGCGGTCGAACAGGAACGCCCGGGAATAACGCAGGCTCTGTTCGTCGGGATACCGCTGCAGCTCGGCATCATAAAGCGCCAGCGCCTCGTCATAGCGCTGCATACGCATCAACAACTCACCGCGCGCATTGACCAGCTGTAATGTCGACGCCATGTCAGTGGCGGGAAACAATTCGAGGCTGCGCAAGGCTTTTTCCGGGTCACCCAGGCGATACAGGATCAGCGCCAGACGTACCCGCGCGGCCGCCGCGTTCGCGCCGCCGGTGACCCGCGCATAAAAGCTGGCGGCTCCGTCCAGATCATTCTGGATCTCGGCGATGCTGCCCAGATAGAACATTGCATCAGCCATATACTGACCGGTCCCGATCAGTTCGATCAGATATCGCTCGGCCAGCTGATAATTCCCGGCCTGGAACTCCAGCAGCCCCAGGGTGCGCAATGCGCCGGGCATTCTCGGAAAATCGGCCAGCAGCAGCTCCAGCTCCAGTCTGGCTTCTTCGACCCGCTCGACCGCTAGCTGGAGGATGGCGAATTCCAGACGCAGGCGAGCGTTATCCCGGAATCCGGGCCAGTCCTGCAAAGACGACATCGCCTCTTCGCTGCGGCCATCCACGATCAGCACTCGCGCCCTGAGGACCGCAGCCTCTGCCCAGTCCGGGCGCAGAGTCAGCGCCCGCTCAGATTCATCCAAAGCGACCTGTAGGTCGCCATTGCTCAAGGCCATGAACGCGATTGCGTAATGCGCGCTGGCATCGTCCTCATGCGTCTTCGCCAGACGCTTGATTGCCTGATACCCGGCCTCCTCGTTGCCGTTTTCGCTCAACAGCGGCAGCAAGGCTACAAAACCCTGATCACTCTGCTCGCTGATGACCCCAAACAGCCATTCCAGCTGGGGCAAGGCTTTGCCCACCTCGCCTTTCTGCAGATACATGGCGGCGATCTGTCGGCGTGGCTCAAGCGCATCGGGGTCAAGCTCGATCCAGCGTTTCGCTGCCATCAGCGCATCATCATGGTCGCCATAATCGAACACATAAGGCGCTGCCCGGGCCGCCAACGCCGGATCATCCGTCTTGCGCATGACCTCGGCATACTCGCTGGCCGCAGTCGGGAAGTCGTGCTGTTGCACGGCCAGTTCGGCCATCAACACATGCTGCTGGACGCTCTTGCTGTCTTTGGCGCCGGCATCCGCATGCTGGCCGGTCTGCGCACACGCAGACGCCAGTAGCCAATAGCTGATCAGGAGAGGCAGGTATTTCTTCATACGGGCAGGAAAGCTCGGTGAAACGGCACTATAACGCATTGCCGCGTTGCGGGAAGATCACGCGTCTTGTCTGTACGACTCTGTTCCCGGACAATTGTTCAAGCTCCGAAGCCAGCCGTCCAGAAAATATGGCCCTGAAGATATTGGGAATTAACCACCGCACCGCTCCCGTCGACATCCGGGAGAAGGTGGCGTTCGGCCGCGATCAGCTGGATGGCGCCCTGCGCGAGTTGGTCGGAATGCCGGTGATAGAGGAAATTGTCATCGTTTCTACCTGCAACCGGACCGAGCTTTACGGTGAATGTCATCCCGGCAGCGAAGTGGTGGTGCGCGACTGGCTGATGGACCATCGGCAGATTCCCGGCCAGCTGGACGACTGCCTGTACTCGCTGGAGCACAACCGGGCGATCAGCCACACCTTTAGCGTCGCCTGCGGACTCGACTCCGCGATACTCGGCGAACCTCAGATACTGGGGCAGATGAAAGACGCTTATCAGGTCGCGCGCGACGCAGGTACCGCAGGTCCGGTCCTGCATCCTCTGTTCCAGCAGGCGTTCTCTGTCGCCAAGACCGTGCGCACCGACACTGAAATCGGTGCCAGCGCGGTTTCAGTCGCCTATGCCGCAGTCAGTCTGGCGCGTCAGATTTTCGCCTCTTTTGACAAGCATTGCGCGTTATTGGTCGGCGCCGGAGAAACCATTGAACTGACGGCCCGTCATCTGCAGCGACGGGGTATCGGCCGCATGATCATCGCCAACCGGAGCGTCGCCAAGGCGCGCGTTCTGGCTCAGGAGTTCAAGGGTTTCGCCATCGGCCTGGATGAAATCCCTGACCATCTGGCTGATGCGGACATGATTATCACTGCCACATCGAGCCCGGTACCGCTGGTTCACAAATCTCAAATTGAACAGGCGCTCAAGGAACGCAGGCAAAAACCGGTATTCATCGCAGACCTGGCGGTGCCGCGGGATGTCGATGCCGATGTGGCCGATCTGCAGGACGTCTATCTGTATACGGTAGATGACCTCCAGGATGTGATTCGGGAGAACCTCCGCTCGCGCAAGGAAGCCGCGCGTCAGGCCGAGCAGATTATCGAGGCCGAAGTCGAGCGTTTCGCGCTGGCACAGAAAGTGCGCGACGCCGCACCGACGATCCGCGCCATGCGCGGTAATGCCGAACTGATCCGCAATGACGTCACCCAGCAGGCGATGAAACTGCTGGAGAGCGGTCGTGACGCGGCCGCGGTGGTGGATTTCCTGGCCCATTCGCTGACCAACAAGCTGATGCATGAACCGAGCAGCCGTTTGCGCAAGGCCGGCGAGCGCGGCGATGACGAGTTGTTGCTGGCCGCGCGTAATCTGTTCGGCCTGAACGAAGACAAGTAGCGGATCCGCCTGCCGCCCCCGGTGATCGCGGTGGAATTAGGATAAGATTTCGCTCTCTTCCGGCCCCTGCCCCCAATCGCTGCCCCAATTCGCTGCCATATTCGCTGTTCCAATCGCTGTACAGACGCTGTCAAACCACGTGAAAGAATCCCTGCGCGAAAAACTCAGTAGCCTGGTCGACCGGTTCGAGGAAATCGGCGTGCTGATGTCCGATCCCGAGGTCATTGGCGAACAGAATCGATTCCGGGAACTGGCTCGTGAATACGCGCGTCTCGAGGAACTGGTCAGGGACTATCAGCACTGGCAATCGGTCGGTGAGGACCTGGCTGGCGCCCGCGAGATGGAGCAAGACGAAGACCCGGAGATTCAGGCCCTGGGCGCGGAAGAAACGCAAAGCCTGGAACACCGACTGGCATCGCTGGAGCAGCGTTTGAAGCGCCACCTGGTCCCCCGTGACCCGCGCGATGAGGCCAATATCTTTCTCGAGATCCGCGCCGGCACCGGCGGCGACGAAGCCGCATTGTTCGCCGGCGACCTGTTCCGGATGTACACCCGATATGCCGAGCAACATCGATGGCTGGTCGAAATACTCTCCAGCAGCGAGGGTGAACACGGGGGCTACAAGGAGATCATCAGTCGCGTCGTCGGTAGTGGCGCTTACTCGAAACTGAAATTTGAATCCGGCGCACACCGGGTACAACGCGTACCCGAGACCGAATCCCAGGGCCGGATACATACCTCTGCGTGCACTGTGGCAGTGTTGCCGGAGGCGGAAGCGGTGGAAGACGTCGAGATCAATGCGGCCGATCTGCGCGTAGACACCTATCGCGCGTCCGGCGCCGGTGGTCAGCACGTCAACAAGACCGATTCAGCAGTGCGGCTGACCCACCTGCCCACCGGGATCGTGGTCGAATGCCAGGACGAAAGATCGCAACACAAGAACAGGGCCCGCGCGATGTCGCTGCTAAAGGCGCGATTGATGGATGAGGCGCAGGAGAAGCAGGTTAGCGAGCAGGCCCAGACCCGGCGCCTGCTGGTCGGCTCGGGCGATCGCTCGGAGCGCATCCGGACCTACAACTTCCCCCAGGGCCGGGTCACCGACCATCGCATCAATCTCACTCTGTACAAACTCGATGACATCCTCGGCAGCGGCAATCTTGATGCGCTGATCGAGCCGCTGACCAGCGAACACCAGGCCGACCAGCTGGCGGCACTGGCCGACTAAAGCAGCACACAAAGACACTCTTCGGATACGGACGGCCCGTCGCGCATGGAGACCTACGACAGCATATTGGCGGCGATTGGCCGCACCCCATTGATCCGCTTGCATGCGGCCTCGGCCGTGACCGGCTGCGAAATTCTCGGCAAGGCCGAATTCCTCAATCCAGGCGGCTCGGTCAAGGATCGCGCCGCCCTGGGCATGATCCGCGAAGCCGAGCGTCAGGGCCTGTTGCGGCCGGGAGCAACCATCGTCGAGGGGACTGCAGGCAACACCGGCATCGGTATCGCCCTGGTGGGCAATGCGCTGGGCTACCGGAGCATCATCGTGATGCCGAAAACTCAAAGCGAAGAGAAAATCGAGACGCTGCGAGCCTATGGCGCGGAACTCCGCCTGATCCCGGCGGTGCCGTACAAGAACCCGGAACACTTTGTTCACACCTCGCGACGATTGGCCGAAAGCATGAACAAGGCAGCGCCGGGCAGCGCGTTCTGGGCCAATCAGTTCGACAACGTGGCCAACAGCCGCTATCACGAGGAAACCACGGGTGTGGAGATCTGGACCCAGACCGGCGGCAAAGTGGATGGATTCGTCTGCGCGATGGGCACCGGCGGCACCCTGGCGGGCGTGGGTCGCGCGCTCAAGCAACGTAAGCCCGCGGTCACCATTGCGCTCTCCGACCCCGGTGGTTCAGGCCTGTTTGGCTACTATGACCAGGGCGAGATCGCAATCGAGGGCAGCTCGATCACCGAAGGTATCGGCAATAGCCGGATCACCGCCAACATGGAGCGCGCACCGGTCGACGTCGCGTTTAGGATCGAGGACGCCGATGCCATCCCGATGGTTTACCGGCTGCTGGCGGAGGAAGGCCTGTGCCTGGGCGGCTCCAGCGGGATCAATGTCTGCGGTGCCATTCGCCTGGCACAGCGCCTCGGCCCCGGCCACACGATCGTGACCGTGCTGTGCGATTCAGGCCTGCGTTACAGCAAACGTCTGTTCAATGCCGAGTTCCTCGCCGGGAAAGGCCTGCCGGTGCCGGAATTTCTGCTCAGCCAGGAGTACCGGCTCAGCTAAGCGACGCTTGCGGCTGGCCATCGTCCCCGGACGCCGCGCCCCGCGCCAGCAGATCGTAATACAGCGATACCGTCAGACCGGCGCCAAACAACATATAGCCGACGCCAAACAGGGGATTGAGAATCCAGCCCAGTATGCCGGACAAGGTTTCCGGGTGAAGGAGCTGGATCAGCAGCGTGACCGCCAGCCCCAGTACCAGAGTCACCGCAATGTTCAGCAGGACGACCAGCAGGAACAGCCAGGAGATCCGCAGCCAGCAAGGCCATACCAGCCGCGTGCTACGCGACAGCGACGCGATCGGGCCTGTGTTTTCCAGCACCGGCAGCGCCGGTCCGAGCATCAGGATCAGCGTCAGGATCCCGCCGATAGTCACCGCCAACAGCATCAGCACCAGGGCCAGCATGCCGTCCAGTGCGACAAAGGCGCGCGCCATCAGCGCCATGGAAAGCACCAGAATAAAAGCCACCAGCAATGACGCACCGATCATGGCCGGCACCCGGCGCAGCGCCCCGATCGGTGACACCGGATCCTGTGTCGAGGCGTCGCCCGGTCTGGCAGCGCGTTGCATATGCTGTAACAGCAGCGCGAACACCCACATCAGCAACAGGATGTTGACCAGACCATAGAGACCGAGCGCCACCGCAGCAGTGGGTTCGGACACCAGCGGAACCGTCTGCTCAGGCACACCAAAGCCAAGATCGTAGGGATCGATACCGGTCAGTGCTCGCATCGTCGGGCCGATGAGAAGGTAGATGAGTACTGTTATCAGGACCGGACCCCAGGCGCCCGATAATGCGCGCAAAGCGAGCCTGAATCCGTCAACAATCACCGTCATCACGCCACGCGGCTGGTCGAAATACGGATCCGGGCCAGTCATTCCCTGTCCTCCCTGTTCAAGCTCCATCCTCAATCATCACCCTCAGTCTTCGCCAAGCGCGCGCTCAAGATCTGCGATCAGGTCTTCCGGATCTTCGATCCCGACGGAAAGACGGATCAGATCATCGCTGATTCCCAGCGCCGTCCGCCGGGCTTCCGGGACAGACGCATGGGTCATGATGGCAGGATGCTCGATCAGACTCTCGACCCCGCCAAGGCTCTCGGCCAGCGCAAAGATCTTGCAGCGCTCCAGCATGGCGCGTGCGGCATCCAGCCCGCCGGCAATAAAAAATGTAACGATGCCGCCACCGCCGCGCATCTGCCGGATCGCGAGCTCATGTTGCGGATGTGACTCCAGTGCAGGGTAGATCACCCGGGTTACTGCCGGATGGGCCTCCAGCCAGTTGGCAATCGCGCCTGCATTGCTGACATGACGTTCCATCCGCAGCGCGAGCGTCTTCAGCCCACGCAAAGCCAGAAAGCTGTCGAACGGCCCCAGAATGGCGCCGGCAGAATTTTGCAGGAACCCCAGTTTTTCTGCCAGCTTCTCATTCCTGACCACCGCCACACCGCCGACCATGTCGGAATGACCATTGAGGAACTTGGTCGCGGAATGGATCACGATGTCGGCCCCGAGCTCCAGCGGCCGTTGCGCCCAGGGCGTGGCAAAGGTGTTGTCGACAACCACCAGGATGCCGCGCTGGCGCGCAATATCCACCACCGCAGACAGATCCACCAGCTTGAGCATCGGGTTGGTGGGTGTTTCCACCCATATCATCGCAGTCTCGGGCTGCAGGGCGTCTTCCAGGGCGGCGGTATCGGACAGATCGGCATAGCTGAACTGGTGACCCGCAGAGCGTGCCCGCACGCGATCAAACAGTCTTCCGGTACCCCCATACAGATCGTCCATTGCGACGATATGGCTACCTGCATCAAGTAACTCGAGCACCGTCGCAATCGCCGCCATGCCCGAAGCGAAAGCAAAGCCATGACTACCGCTCTCCAGGTCCGCCACACAGCGTTCAAACGCCATTCGCGTTGGATTCTGGCTGCGCGAGTATTCATAGCCCAGGTGCTTGCCGGGGCTGGATTGAACGTAAGTCGACGTCGCATAGATCGGCGGCATGATGGCGCCGGTTGCCGGATCCGGCGCCTGACCCGCGTGGATGCTGCGGGTAGCAAAACCGGCCTTGCTCTTATCATTCTTCATGGCGGAAACTCTGGTGGAGGCGACGCAGATAATTCAAAACGTCACTACGGGTGATCAGGCCCAGGAACACCTGGCCCTCCTCGTCTGTGACCGCCGCATAGGAATCGCCATGCAGCAACGCTACAAGATTATTCAGCGCGGTCTGGCGGTCAAGTTGCAGGAACGAGGTGCGCATGGCCTCGCGCACCGGCTGGTCGAGCAGATCGGGCTTGCCAAACGCGAACCGCAGGATGTCATCTTCGGTCACCACGCCAACCAGACGATCCTCCTCCATCACCGGCAATTGAGAGAAACCCGCATTTCGCAGGCGGTTGTGCGCAGTAGTCAGGATGTCGTCAGGACCCACAGTAATGGTCGCGCGCTGGCCGTGCGGCCGTCCGATCAGGTCACGCAAATCACCAAAATGCTCGCGTTCGATAAACCCCTGATCTTCCATCCAGAAGTCGTTGTAAAGCTTGGACAGGTATTTGTTGCCGGTATCGCAGGCGAAAACGACCACCCGCTTGGGTTCGGTCTGTTCGCGGCAATAGCGCAATGCGGCAGCGAGCAATGTGCCCGACGAAGAACCGGCAAGCACGCCCTCCTTGCCCAGTAATTCGCGGGCAGTGGCGAAGGACTCCGCGTCGCTGATGGTGTATGCCGCGCGCACCTGGGACAGGTCGCAGATATCGGGGATGAAATCCTCGCCGATACCTTCGACCAGCCAACTGCCGCTGGGTCCGATCTCGCCCGTCTTGATGTAATCGGCAAGGATCGACCCTTCGGGATCCGCCAGTACCAGGTCGACCGCTGGCGCCTCGCGCTGCAGGAAGCTGGTCAGGCCGCTGATCGTGCCGCTGCTGCCGACGCCCAGCACGATCGCGTCCAGATCATGGTCCATCTGCTCCCAGATCTCAGGACCCGTGGTCTCTTCATGGGCCTTGGGATTGTCCGGGTTGCCAAACTGATTGATGAAATACGCACCAGTTTCGTCGGCGATACGGCGCGCCAGATCCTGGTAATACTCGGGATGGCCTCTGGCGACGTCGGAGCGGGTGAGCACGATATCCGCCCCCATGGCGCGCAGATTGAAGATCTTCTCCTGGCTCATCTTGTCTGGCAGCACCAATACCAGGCGGTAGCCTTTTTGCGCAGCTACCAGCGCAAGACCGATCCCGGTATTGCCAGCCGTAGCTTCCACCAGCGTGTCGCCAGGCTTGATGTCACCCCGGCTCTCGGCCCGCTCGATCATGGAAATGCCGATACGATCCTTGATCGATCCGCCTGGATTCATCAATTCAAGCTTGAGAAAGAGCCGGCATGGGCCCGTGTCCAGTCGGCTCACCTCAAGCAAGGGTGTATTGCCAACCATCTCGAGAACATTGCGGTAGTGCGTCATGCAGTCTCCGGGATAATCCTGCTTGGATTAGAATAACCTTGCGCAAAGGTTCGCGCATTCTACGCCAGGGCGGCGGAGACGGATGAAGTACAAGAGCGAATTCGAACTGGCCAATTATCTGGGCGATGCTGTGACGGTGCTGGCCTCGCGCTCCGATAGCCCGCGCCTGGATGCGGAGATCCTGCTCGGCATCGTGCTGCGCAAGCCCCGCAGCTATCTGCATGCCTGGCCGGAGAGGATGCTCTCGGAGCAGGAGCGCCATCTGTTTGATCTACTGATCCGGCGGCGATTCTCCAGCGAACCCATGGCCTATATCACTGGCGTCCGCGAATTCTGGTCGATGCCGCTGCGGGTCAACCGAAGCGTGCTGATCCCGCGACCGGAGACCGAACTGCTGGTCGAAAAGGCACTTGCGCATATCCCCGAGGACGAGGAAGTGCGCGTACTGGACCTGGGTACCGGCAGCGGCGCGATCGCGCTGGCGATTGCGCGTGAACGGCCGATGGCTGAAGTGATCGGTCTGGACATCTCCGAGGACGCGCTGAAGATAGCCCAGCTGAACGCAAAGATGTTCAAGATCGAAAACGTCGAATTCATCCCCAGCGACTGGTTTGACGCAGTGCGCGGACAGAAATTCAACGTGGTTTTGTCCAACCCGCCGTATGTCATCAATCGTGACGAATTTCTGCTCGCCGGAGATCTGCGGTTCGAGCCCCAGACCGCGCTGGCCGCGGGCGACGATGGTCTCGAAGCGTTCGGCGCGATCATCGACCGCGCGCACAACTACATCGTGCGTCAGGGCTGGCTGCTGTTCGAACATGGCCATGATCAGGAGCGAGCGGTGCGCCGGATGCTCGAGGCTCAGCGCTACTACGACATCGCCTGTTACCAGGATGCGGCAGGTCATGACCGGGTGACCGAATGCCGGTTCGTGGAGTAAGCAGGCATGGATAGCGATTGGCGGATTCGATACGGGCGGCACATTGGTCTGTCTGAAATCGGGGAAACCGGCCAGCAGCGGGTGTCCCAGTCAGCTGCGCTGCTGGTCGGGCTCGGGGGGCTGGGTGTGCCGGTCGCGAGTTATCTCGCCGGCGCAGGCGTCGGCACCCTGTATCTGAACGATTTCGACACCGTGGATCTGTCCAATCTGCACCGACAGGTGCTTTACACCACAGACGATATCGGACGCCGCAAGACCGATGTAGCGCGCGAACGGTTGATGGCGCTCAACCCGCAGGTCAATTTGACGACGCTCAGCGAACGATTGAACGCTGCCGGGCTGCAGGAAATAGCCGAGCGCGCCACCGTGGTACTCGATTGCAGCGATAATTTCGCCACCCGTTTTGCGGTTAACGACGCCACCCTGGCGGCGCGGCGGCCGCTGGTATCCGGCGCAGCGATTCGTATGGAAGGCCAGCTGGCGGTGTTCCGCAATGACCTCGACCAGGGCCCGTGCTACCGCTGCCTGTATCAAGAGGGCGGCGACGATCTCGAAAACTGTAGCGGCGGCGGCATCCTGGGTCCGGTCGTCGGCGCGGTCGGCGCACTGATGGCGGTGGAAGCACTGAAGCTGATCACCGGCGTCGGTGATTGCGACGGTAATCGATTTAGCGTTTACGACGGCTGGCGTGGCGAATGGCGCAACCTGGGGCTGGTCGCCGATCCTGAGTGCCCGAGCTGCGCGCGTTTCAGATCTCGCTGACCCGGTAGCTGTGTAACAGCTCCTCGATACGGTCCATGGCCTCGCCGATGACCGTCCGCTCCGGCAGCGTGGTGATGCGGAAGTGATCGCAATAAGGCACGTTGAAGCTGATCCCGGGCGCGACCAGCACATGCTTGTGCTCCAGCAGGTCCATCGCGAACTGGTAATCATCGAAATCCGGCAGCTGCCCGGTCTTCACTCTTGGGAAGGCATACATCGCGCCCATCGGCGGCGTCAGCTCAAGGAATTCACTGGCCGCTACCTTGTCCAGAACCGCCTGCCGCGAGCGGTACAGACGCCCGTCTTCACCGACCAGTTCGCCAACGCTCTGGAATCCTCCCAGTGCGGTCTGCACCGCCCACTGGCCAGGAACATTGCTGCACAGGCGCAGCGCGGCCAGCAACTCCAGCGCATCCGAGTATCCGCTGGTATTTTCGCGGTTTCCGGTCATCACCAGCCATCCGACCCTGTAGCCGCAGGCCCGATAGACTTTGGACAAGCCGCTGAAAGTGACGCAAAGCGTGTCCTCGACCAGCGTGGCCATCGGCACAAACCCGGCGCCGTCATAGGTCATCTGGTCATAGATCTCGTCGCTGAACAGGACCAGATGATGGCGTTCAGCAATAGCGGCAATCGCCTCAAGCACCTCGCGCGGGTAGACCGCGCCGGTCGGGTTGTTCGGGTTGATCAAGACCAGCGCACGGGTGCGCTCGGTGATCAGCGCCTCGATCTCCTCCGGGTCCGGGATCCAGTCGCGTTCGGGCCGACAGGCATAGTGCACCGGTTTGCCGTCATTGAGGACGGTGGCCGCGGTCCACAGCGGGTAATCGGGGCTTGGCAGCAGGACCTCATCTCCGGCATTGAGCAGCGCGCGCAAGGCCAGATCGATCAGTTCGCTGACGCCATTGCCGATAAACACGTCTTCGGCGGTGACTTCGAGTACACCACGGCTCTGCTGCTGCATGACCACTGCTTCGCGGGCAGGAAATATGCCTTTTTGATGGCTGTAGGGCTCGCTGGCACCGAGGTTTTCGATCATCGCCAGACGCATGGTCTCCGGCGTGCGATAACCGAACAGTCCTGGATTTCCGATGTTCAGCGCAATGATCTCGTAGCCCATCTTCTCCAGTTCCAGCGCCCGCCGTGCCAGCCGGCCACGGATTTCATAACGGACACCGGCGAGCCGCTGGCTACCATTGATATTGAATTGCGTCATCGGGATTTCCTGCAGCGAGATGGCGTCAGTCTCGCGCGGCGGCGACGGCGAATCAAGCGGTACTGGCAGTCTCCGCCCGGGCCGTGAATCTCAGGCGGCGTCGGCGCTATAGCCGAGATTGGGCCCCAGCCAGCGCTCGGCGTCGGCGAAACTCAGACCGCTGCGCCGGGCATAATCCTCGACCTGATCGCGGCCGATCTTGCCAACCGCAAAATAACGCGCATCCGGGTGGGCGAAATAGAACCCGCTGACCGCGGCCGCCGGCCACATGGCGAAACTCTCGGTCAAACGCATGCCGATGGTTGCCTCTACATCCAGCAGACGCCACAAGGCCTGCTTCTGCGTATGGTCCGGGCAGGCCGGGTATCCAGGCGCAGGCCGGATACCGCGGTATCTCTCGCGGATCAGCGCTGCGTTGTCCAGCTCCTCGGTTTGCGCGTAGGCCCAGAACTGTTTGCGCACCTGCTGGTGCAGACGTTCGGCAGCGGCTTCCGCCAGACGGTCGGCGAGGGCCTTGAGCAATATCGCGCTGTAGTCGTCGTGAGCCGCCTCGAATCGCTGTACATGCGGCTCGATACCGATCCCCGCGGTGACCGCGAACGCGCCGATCCAGTCGCGCTGCCCGCTGCCCGCCGGCGCGACGAAATCTGCCAGACAAAGATGAGGCTTGCCGCCCGGCTTGCTGCGCTGCTCGCGCAAGAAACACAGGCGCTCTCGCACCTGTTCACGCTGCTCGTCCGCAAACAGCACCACGTCGTCGCCCTCGGCCGCAGCCGGAAAGAAATCGAATACTGCGCGAGCCTGCAGCCATTCCTCGTCGATGATCTGCGTCAGCATCCGTTGCGCGTCGCGATACAGCGAGCCAGCGGCATCCGCTGTCGCCGGTGCGTGCAGGATATCCGGGAAGCGACCGGAGAATTGCCAGGCATTGAAAAACGGCATCCAGTCGATGTAATCGCGCAGCTCGGTCAGCGGATAGTCTTCAAACACCTGCCGCCCGCGGGTTTCCGGTTCCGGCGGCTGGTATCCGCTCCAGTCAGCGGCGAAGGCATTCGCTCGCGCCTCGTGCAGGGACAGGTCCGGTGATTTAACTTTCGGCCGTGCATGACGCTCACGCTTTTGCGCATGGGCGCGTTTGGTGTCGGCGACAAAACCCGGCCCGTCCTCAGCGCTGATCAGTTTCTGCACCACGCCGACAGAGCGCGAGGCGTCCTTCACATAGATCACCGGGCCTTCGTAAGCCGGATCGATCTTGACTGCAGTATGCGCCGGCGAAGTGGTGGCGCCGCCAATCAACAACGGCAGGCTGAGCCCGCGCCTTTGCATTTCGGCCGCGACCCGCACCATCTCGTCCAGAGACGGCGTAATCAGGCCGGACAAACCGATGATATCCGCGCCCTGTTCGCGGGCGGTGTCGAGGATCTTTTCGCCCGGCACCATCACCCCGAGATCGATCACCTCGAAGTTGTTGCACTGGAGGACCACGCCAACGATGTTCTTGCCGATGTCATGCACATCGCCTTTGACCGTTGCCATCAGCACCTTGCCCTTGCTGGTCTGCTCGCCGTTGGCTTCGGCTTCGATAAAAGGCACCAGATGTGCCACCGCTTTTTTCATCACCCGCGCCGACTTGACCACCTGGGGCAGGAACATCTTGCCCTCGCCAAACAGGTCGCCGACGACGTTCATGCCGTCCATCAGAGGGCCTTCGATCACATCCAGCGTGCGCACCGCTGACTGCCGCGCTTCCTCGGCGTCTTCAACGGCATAGTCTTCAATGCCCTTGACCAACGCATGCCTGAGTCGCTCCGCGACCGGCAACTGCCGCCACGCATCGTCCGTCCTGGGCCCGGCGCTGCCCTGCCCCTGGTAACGCGTTGCCAGATCCAGCAGCCTGTCGGTGGCATCCTCACGACGCGCAAGCACCACATCTTCAACCGCGTCGCGAAGCTCGCCGGGGATCTCTTCATAGATCGCCAATTGGCCCGCATTGACGATTCCCATATCCATCCCGGCGCGGATCGCGTGATACAGGAACACCGCGTGCATCGCCTCGCGAACCAGGTTATTGCCGCGGAATGAGAACGAGACGTTGCTGACCCCACCGCTGACCAGCACGCCGGGCAGACGCTGCTTGATCGCGGCAGTTGCCTCGATAAAGTCGAGCCCGTAACGGGCGTGCGCCTCGATTCCGGTCGCGACAGCAAAGATATTCGGATCGAAGATGATGTCCTCGGCCGGGAAGCCGACCGTCGCAGTCAGGATCCGGTAGGCGCGCTCGCAGATTTCGATACGGCGCTCCAGGCTTTCGGCCTGCCCCTGTTCATCAAACGCCATCACGATTACCGCAGCACCATACCGGCGCGCCAGCCTGGCCTGCTCCACGAATGGCGCCTCGCCTTCCTTGAGGCTGATCGAATTGACCACGGGTTTGCCCTGCACACAACGCAACCCGGTCTCGATCACTTCCCAGCGGGAAGAATCGATCATCACCGGTACCCGGGCGATATCCGGCTCAGCGGCAAGCAGTTCGAGGAAGCGCTGCATCGCCGCCACCGAATCGAGCATGCCCTCATCCATATTGACGTCGATGATTTGCGCCCCACTCTCCACTTGCTGGCGGGCAACTTCGAGGGCAGTGGCATAGTCATCAGCTTCGATCAGTTTTCGGAAACGCGCCGAGCCGGTGACGTTGGTGCGCTCGCCCACGTTGACAAACAGGTCATCGGGACCGATGTTGACCGCTTCCAGACCCGCCAGCCGGCAGCGGCGCGGAATCTCGGGGATCTGGCGCGGGGCGTGGTCACGCACCGCCTCGGCCAGGGTGCGTATGTGCTCAGGGGTCGTTCCGCAACAGCCGCCGACCAGGTTGACCAGACCGGCGCTGGCAAACTCCTGCATGATTTCCGCCATTTCTTCGGCGCTCTGGTCATACTCGCCAAAGGCATTCGGAAGACCTGCGTTCGGATGGGCGCTTACCGCCACGTCGGCCAATCGCGACAGCTCCGCCACGTAAGGACGCAGCTGGTCGGCACCCAGCGCGCAATTCAGGCCGATAACAAGAGGTTCCGCATGGCGCACAGAGTTCCAGAATGCCTCTGTGGTCTGACCGGATAGCGTACGTCCGGATGCATCCGTAATCGTGCCGGAGATCATCAGCGGCACATCGCGGCCAAGCTCTTCGAACAGTCCGCTGATCGCGAATAGCGCCGCTTTTGCGTTCAGCGTGTCGAACACCGTTTCGACCATCAGGATATCGCTGCCGCCGTCAAGCAAGCCTCGTGCGGCTTCCCGATACGCCTCGACCAGTGCGTCAAAGCGAACGTTGCGGCTGCCCGGATCACTGACGTCCGGCGATATGGAGGCGGTGCGGTTGGTCGGGCCAAGCACACCGGCCACAAAACGCGGTTGCTGCTGGCTGCTGAACTCGTCTGCCGCCTGTCGAGCAAGCTGTGCCGCGGCAACGTTTAGTTCATAGACAATGTCTTCAAGCCCGTAATCAGCCTGGCTGATCGCGGTTGCGTTGAAGGTGTTGGTCTCGATGATGTCGGCGCCGGCTTGCAGATACCGCCGGTGGATATCCCGGATCAGCGCCGGCCGGGTCAGACTCAACAGGTCATTGTTGCCCTGCAGATCCTGAGCCCAATCGGCAAATCGCTCACCGCGAAAATCCGCCTCCTCCAGTTCATGAGTCTGGATCATGGTGCCCATTGCACCATCCAGCACCAGGATCTGGCGCGAGATCAGATCGCTTAATAACTGGCGGCAATTCTCGACCACGAGGCCTCCCTCAAGCGCTCTTTGCCAGTTGCGCCGGCCGCAAACCGAGGCTGTGGCAGATCGCGAAACTCAGTTCACATCGATTAAGAGTGTAGAAGTGGAAATCTTCCACGCCATGGCGGCGTAATGCCTGCACCTGCTCTATCGCCACGCTGGCAGCAATCATGCGCCGGGTCTCAGGGTCGTCATCAAGCCCGTCAAAACGCTGCTGCAGCCAATCCGGGACGCTGGCCCCACAGCGTTCGGCGAATCTGAGCAACTGCGGGAAACGGGTGATGGGCAGGATCCCGGGCACTATAGGCACCTCGATTCCCGCCGCCGCGCAGAGGTCGCGGAAACGCAGAAAACGATCGGTATCAAAAAAGAACTGGGTCACCGCACGGCTGGCGCCCGCATCGATCTTCCGTTTCAGATTTTCCAGATCGCTCAGCGGTGAGCTGGCTTCAGGATGAACCTCGGGGTAGGCAGCAACACTGATATCGAAATCCGCCACCGATTTCAGCCCACTGACCAAATCAGCGGCATAGGCGAAGCCGCCCGCGTGCGGCTCGTAGTTAAGGTCGCCGGCCGGTGGGTCACCGCGCAGAGCGACGATCTGCCTGATGCCCATGGCGTGGTATTCGCGGGCGATATCCAGCACCTGCTCACGCGGCGCGCCAATACAGGTCAGATGCGGCGCACAGGTCAAGCCGGTCTCGCGAACGATCCGCTCGACCACACGGTGGGTACGTTCGCGGGTCGATCCATCGGCACCATAAGTCACCGAGACAAATGAAGGATTCAGCGGTGCGAGCCGCTTTACCGAATGCCACAGGCGCTCTGCCATCGCGTCGGTGGCCGGTGGAAAGAACTCAAACGAAACACGTGGTAGTGCTGTCATGACAGGCTCCAGGGGAATTTCAGGCCGCGACTTGCTCGCCGTCAGGCAAGCGACGCGCCACCGAGAGAATGAGCGGAAAGGGCTGACCGGGCAGTTGCTGACAATGTTCCAGGCGCAGACCGGCATCGGCCAGCCACTGGTCGAGACACTGCCGATCGATATCAACGCAATCCGACTCCGCCGGGCCGGAAACAGCCGCCGGATCGGCGGTCAAAAACTCGACCAGCAATAGTCGGCCGCCCTCGCGCAGCACGCGAGCGGCTTCAAGCAGCACCTGTCCGGGCTGCTCGGCCTGAAACAGCACCTGATCAATGGTCACGGTATCGAAACTACTGTCGGCAAACCGCAATTGATACATATTGCCCTGACGCACCAGCAGGCGGTCCAGGCCAGCGGCATGCAGATTGCTCCGCGCCAGCATCAGCATGGCGCGGGATATATCGATCCCGACCGCACGGCCCGCATTCTTTCCGAGCAGACGCAGCATGCGGCCGCTTCCGGTGCCGATGTCCAGCAATTCTCCAATTTCTTCGTCGAGCATGGACCGCAGAATCAGCGCATCCACCGTAGCCTCGTCAGCGACTCTGGCCGGACCATTTTCCTGCCGGCCCTGCTCAACCACCGCGCGCGCAGCCTCTGCACGCTGCTCCAGCAGCTCTTCGAGCCGGCGCTGATCCAGTCCCAGCTGCGCATCGTCCGGCGGCAACTGCGCCAGCAGCGCAAGCGCAAGATTTGCGGCGGCCCCGGTCTGCGGGACCCGGTAATAGACCCAGTTCTGTTCCCGGTACCGGATCAGCAAGCCGGCATGACAAAGCAGTTTCAGATGTCGTGATACCCGCGGCTGGCTCTGGCCGACGATGGATGTGATCTCGCTGACCGTCAATTCGCTGCGCGCGCAAATAGCAAGCAGACGCAGGCGCGTAGGCTCTGCAACCGCTTTGAGTCCGTCCAGTAGTGTAGCCAGCTGGTCCATTGCGTTGACTCTGATGGGGAGTGCAGACCAATATAAAGATATCTTTATATTTTGCAAGTCATTGTTTCATATATTCGCATTTCATATATTCACATTCCGACACACAGCACACCGGCACACAGCACAAAAATGGCCAGACCCCACGGAGGGCCCGGCCATATCGCTTTCCAGTCGGGTATGTTGCCAGCGTCAGACGCACTGGCAACCCGATCCCGGGCTAGGGCAGCGCCACCACCCAGGACCCGTCTTCGAGCCATTTCTTGCGCATTCTCTCGAGCGCGCCGATGTCCTCGGCAACATCAACGAAATTGTCGATCAGATTGAGGAACTGCGGATCATTGCGCGGCACCGCAATACCGATGGGCTCAAACGTAAACGGCGACTTCAGCGTTGAGAGACCGGCGTCCGGATGCCGCAGGATGGTCAACAGACAAATCGCCATATCGGCCACCATCGCGTCTACCTTGCCGTCGAGCAGCAGTTTGACGCCGTCGTCGTAGTCCTTGACTGCAACCAGCTTGGCCAGCGGCATGACCGTCTCGACATACTCCTCGCTGGTAGAGCCGGCAAGTGCCGCCACTGTCAGATTGGCGTCGTCAATCTCGCCAGCTTCCTGCGCCGCGGCCAGCACGCTTGAGCGGGTGAGGATGGATTTGCCCGACAGCATGTATGGGCCAACGAACGACACTTTTTGCGTGCGCTTGGTGGTAATCGCCATACCCGACATGACCATATCGACCTTGCCGTCTTCCAGTGCCTTCACCAGATCACCAAACGGCATCTGTACGATTTTCAGATCAACCCGCAGACCGCTGGCGATGAGGTTGGCCAGATCCACGTCAAGCCCGATCAGTTTGCCGTCGCGACTTATGGTGTTGTAGGGGGGCTGAGAGCCCGACATACCGACCCGCAATTCACCGCTCTTTGCAACCTGATCCAGGATCGGACCGGCAGCATTCGCGCTGACCATGGTGGCCGCAAGTACCAGCGTCACAGCCAGTCTCTGTAGCAACATCTTCATCTACTTCCTCCACTCCAAAAAACGGGCCTTGAGCCAGGCCCGATGAATCCCCGAACAAAGTCGCCGGCAAATGCCGATGAACTTCGTAGCAACAGGGCTTAATGCAAAAGCGACGGACCGGAATCCGGCGGCAAGTCAACAAACAGGGATTGCGCGTCCACCGCGTCAAACCGATAGGCGTGATTGCAGAACTCGCAACGTACTTCGATCTGCGGCTGCTCTTCGAGCAAGCCAACGATCTCCTCGCGACCCAGCATGCGCAGGGTGCCTTCGACCCGGGCCTGGCTGCATGAGCAGCGAAATTGTACCGGCTGCGGCTCAAACAGGCGCAAATCATCCTGATGGAACAGGCGCCGCAGGATGTCGCGATCGGTCAGCTTGCGCAATTCATCCTGAGACAAGGTGTCAGCCAGCACCTGCACGTGCTGCCAGGCCGCTTCGGCTTCTTCACCCCAGGAGTCGGGCACGCGCTGCAACAGCATGCCGGCGGTACCATTGGCGCCGCTGGTCAACCACAGCCGTGTAGGCAATTGCACGGAACGCTGGAAGTAACCTTCCAGAGACTCCGCAAGCGTCGCGCCGGTTATCGGGACGATGCCCTGGTAGCTGTCCTTCTCTTCACCGGCCTCGATCGTAATCGCCACCCGCCCTTCTCCGGCCAGGCTGCGCAAATCGCCTTCGGGCGCCTCTCCGCTCCACTTGGCAAGACCACGTACTTCATGCTGACTGGTGCACTGGACCACCAGCAGATGCATCGGTCCGTCGCCAGCCAGCTGCAGCGTCAGCTTGCCGTCGAACTTCAGCGTCGAGGTCAATAATACCGCTGCCGCCAGGGCTTCACCCAATGCGCGCCTGACCGCTGGCGGATAATCCGCCTGGCCGGCGATTTCCTGCCAGCACTGGTCCAGGTGTACCAGTTCGCCGCGCACTGGCAACGCCTCGAACAGGAAACGGTGCAGGCAATCTGAATCGTCGAGGCTGCGGGGATCAGCCATCCAGGCTCTCTTTCAGCAACTTGTTGACCTCGGCCGGATTGGCCTGCCCACGGGTCGCCTTCATCACCTGGCCGACAAAAAAACCGAGCAACTTGTCCTTGCCGCCCCGGTATTGCTCGAGCTGGCCCGGGTTGTCCGCCAGGACCTGATCAATCACTGCCTGGATTGCCGAGCTGTCGGTGATCTGCTTCAGCCCCCGGGCCTCGATGATCGCGTCGGCGCTGCCCTCGCCGGCCCACATCGCCTCAAAAACCTCTTTGGCGATCTTGCCCGAGATGGTGCCGTCTTCGATCCGGCTCAGCAGGCCGGCCAGCGCAGCCGCGTCGACCGGGCTGGCGCCGATATCCAGACCGGCCTTGTTCAGCGCGCCGGAGAAATCCCCCATGACCCAGTTGGCAGCGACCTTGTTGTCGCTCAGGCGATCGGCCACGGCCTCGAAATAGTCGGCCATGTCGCGGCTTGCGGTCAGTACTGAAGCATCGTAGGCCGACAAGCCGAAGTCGCTCTCAAAACGCGCCTGCTTGTCCCAGGGCAATTCGGGTAATCCGGCACGGATCTGGTCCACGGTACCGCGATCGATTTCCAGCGGGAGCAGATCCGGGTCCGGAAAGTAACGATAATCGTTAGCTTCTTCCTTGCTGCGCATCGGCCGGGTCTCGTCCCTGGCCGAATCATAGAGTCTGGTCTCCTGCACCACGCTACCGCCGGATTCGAGAATATCGATCTGACGTTCGACCTCGAAATTGATCGCGCGCTCGATGAATCGAAACGAGTTCAGATTCTTGATCTCGGCCCGGGTGCCAAACTCATGACGACCCACCGGACGCACCGAAACATTGGCGTCGCAGCGCAGCGATCCTTCCTGCATATTGCCATCGCAGATATCGAGATATCGCACCAGCTGGTGGATCAGTTTCATGTACGCCACAGCTTCGCGAGCGGAGCGCATATCCGGCTCCGACACGATTTCCAGCAGCGGCGTCCCCGCCCGGTTCAGATCGATGCCTGACAGGCCGTGGAAGTCCTCGTGCAGGGATTTACCCGCATCTTCTTCCAGATGCGCCCGGGTGATACCGATACGTTTGCGGTCACCGTCATCCAGAGTGATGTCGACCCAGCCGTCGTGCACTACCGGCAATTCGTACTGGCTGATCTGGTAACCCTTGGGCAGATCAGGATAGAAATAGTTTTTGCGCGCGAAGATAGAACGTGGCGCGATACTCGAATGGCTGGCCAGGCCGAAAACCACAGCCATCCGCACCACTTCCTGATTGAGTACCGGCAGCATCCCGGGATAGCCGAGATCCACCAGGCAGGCCTGGGTATTGGGTTCGGCGCCAAAATCCGTCGACGCGCTCGAGAATATCTTGCTGGCCGTCTTCAGCTGGGCGTGAATCTCCAGGCCGATGACCGTTTCCCAATGCATTGGTGTTCCTCCGTTCTCTTGCGACCAGGCAGATCAGGCGAAATCGCCGCCCGGCGCCTGCAGATGCCAGTCGGTGGCCTGCTGAAAACGATGTGCCGCGTTCAGCAGCTTCGCTTCGTCGAAATGGCGACCGATGATCTGCAGCCCCACCGGCAAACCGTCGACCAGACCGCATGGCACCGACATACCCGGCAGACCGGCAAGATTGACGCCGATAGTGTAAATATCGTTGAGATACATGGTGACCGGGTCATCCGTCTTTGCCCCCAGCGCAAAGGCCGGGGTGGGCGTCGTCGGGCTGATGAGCAGATCGACCGAAGCAAAGGCGCGGCGGAAATCTTCAGCAATCAATTGCCGCACGCGCTGTGCCTTGAGGTAATAGGCGTCGTAGTAACCGGCAGATAGCACATAGGTGCCGGTCATGATCCGCCGCTGCACCTCGGCCCCGAAGCCCTCGCCACGGCTGCGTTTGTAGAGATCCTCCAGATCTACGGGATCCTGTGCCCGATAGCCGAACCGGACGCCGTCATAGCGCGACAGGTTTGACGAACATTCGGCCGGCGCAACCACATAGTAGGCCGGGACCGACAAACCGACGTTCGGCAGGCTGATTTCCTTGATTTCGGCGCCCAGCCCGCGATAGATCTCGATGGCCGCGTTTATTGCGTCGGCGTTGGCCGGGAGCAGACCTTCATCAAAAAACTCCTGCGGCACGCCAATCCGAAGACCGCTCAGGTCGTCGCCCAGGCCTGCGAGATAGTCAGGCACCGGCTCATCCACGCTGGTGGAATCGCGCGCATCGTGACCCGCCATCGCGGCCAGCATCAGTGCCGCATCCTCGGCAGTGCGGGTCAGGGTGCCGGCCTGGTCGAGGCTTGAGGCAAACGCGATCATGCCGTACCGCGAGACTCGCCCGTAGGTAGGCTTGAAGCCCGTAATGCCGGTCAGGGCCGCGGGTTGCCTGATCGACCCGCCGGTATCGGTGCCGGTCGCCGCAGGCGCCAGTCGCGCCGCCACTGCCGCGGCGGAACCGCCGGATGACCCGCCGGGCACCTTGTCCAGGTCCCACGGGTTGCGCACCGGCCCGTACCAGCTGGTTTCGTTGGACGATCCCATAGCAAATTCGTCCATATTGGTCTTGCCCAGCATGACCATGCCAGCGTCAGCCAGGCGCTGAACCACATGCGCGTCGTAGGGCGCGACAAAATTGTCCAGCATCCGCGAACCGCAGCTGGTGCGGACCCCGCTTGTACAAAAAATATCCTTGTGGGCCAATGGGATACCAGTCAAAGGCCCGGCGTCGCCGGTGGCGATAAGCTGATCGGCCGCGGCCGCCTGGGCCATGGCCTGATCGCCAGTGACAGTGACAAAAGCGTTGAGCGCGTCCTGCGACGACTCGATACGTTGCAGGAAGTGGCGCGTCAGTTCGACGCTGCTGACCTCTCGCGCATGCAGCGCGGCGGAGAGTTCGGTCAGGGTTCGCGTATGCATTGAGGCGTCCTGTAATAGTTGCGCCGGGCTGTGTCAGCGCCCGGTGGTAAATCAAGTTCTGGTGGCGGCTGGATGCAGACCGGCCTGGAGAAAGCAGTGGCGGCTATTCGATCACTCTGGGCACCAGATAGAGACCGCGCTCGGTCCGCTCCGCATTGGCCTGGAACAGCTCGCGCTGGTTTTCTTCGGTGACAATATCGGCACGCAGCGGTTGCGACATGTTCAGCGGATGGGCCATCGGCTCAACCTTGTCGGTCTCGGCGTCGTCGAGTTGCGCGACGAAATCGATTATTCGGGAGAGGTTCTCCACGTACCCGGGCACATCCTCATCGGAGATACGTAGCCGGGCTAGGTGGGCGATGTTCTCCACCTCGTGTCGGGTCAGGGCCATGCGTCACTCCTGGGCAAAACGAGCGCAATCAGACAAGCTGGTTATAATACATCGTCGCTTGCCGTCAGTCGCGCCCGTTGCTACATTTTGGCGTTTATCGAACCCCTCCCTCTGACACGGACCCGGATCCACATGCTCAAGAGCCTTCGCGGTTACTTTTCAAACGACCTTTCCATTGACCTCGGAACCGCGAACACCCTGATTTACCTGCGCGGTAAAGGGATCGTGCTGAACGAGCCATCGGTAGTCGCGATCCGGGAGGAAACTGCCCGCGGTGGCCGCGCAGTCCAGGCCGTCGGGACCGAGGCCAAGAACATGCTCGGGCGAACGCCGGGCAATATCACCGCGATCAGACCGCTGAAAGACGGCGTCATCGCCGATTTCACGGTGACCGAGAAGATGCTCCAGCATTTCATCAAGAAAGCTCACGGCAGCCGGTATTTCCGGCCGAGTCCGCGGGTGCTTGTATGCGTGCCTTATGGGTCGACCCAGGTTGAGCGGCGCGCGATCCGGGAGTCGGCCGAGGGCGCCGGCGCGCGCAAGGTCTACCTGATCGAAGAGCCGATGGCCGCCGCGATCGGCGCCGGGATGCCGGTGCATGAAGCGCGCGGTTCGATGGTGCTCGATATCGGTGGCGGTACCTCTGAGGTCGCGATCATCTCACTCAACGGCATTGTATATGCGGCCTCAGTGCGCGTCGGCGGCGATAGATTCGACGAGGCCATCATCGCGTATGTGCGACGCAATTACGGCATCCTGATCGGCGAAGCCACAGCGGAACGCATCAAGCACGAGATCGGCTCAGCCTATCCCGGCGAAGAAGTCCGGGAGATTTCGGTCAAAGGGCGCAACCTGTCTGAAGGCGTTCCGCGCAGCTTCACCCTCAACAGCAATGAAATCCTGGAGGCGCTGCAGGAGCCTTTGCAGGGCATCGTTGGCGCGGTGAAGGCGGCGCTGGAGCAAACACCGCCAGAACTCGGTGCCGACGTGGCCGAACGAGGCATCGTCCTTACAGGTGGCGGCGCTATGCTGCGCGATCTGGATAAGTTGCTGATGGAAGAGACCGGTCTGCCGGTGGTGATCGCCGATGAGCCACTGACCTGCGTCGCCCGCGGCGGTGGCAAGGTGCTGGAATTGATGGATCAGCACGGCCCGGGGCTTTTCGGACTCGAATAGCGCAGGCTGGCGCCGGACCGCCGCACGGGCGAGAATAGTCGCCCATGACAACAATCCCCGCACCCACCGTGACCTGAGCGGGTTGCAACACAGCGATCACAAACCCATGTTCACGCGCGGCCCGTCCCTGGGCATGCGCCTGTTCCTGCTGGTCATAGCCTCTATTCTGCTGATGTATCTGGATCATCAGCAGGGCCATTTGCAGACTGTCCGGCAGGCTCTGTCAGTAGCCGTGTACCCGATTCGGCTGGTGGTGGATCTGCCGTCCAGAGCCATGTTGTGGGCCGGAGAATCGCTTGCTTCGCGGCATTCGCTGATCGAAGAGAACGCGAACCTCAAGCAAGACCAGATACAGGCCAGGGTGTTGCTACAGCGACTGGAGGCGCTGGAAGCGGAGAATGGTCGTTTGCGGGCGCTGCTGGAATCCCGGCCGCAGCTGCCTGATCGTATTCTGGTCGCGGAGATGCTCTCCGTGGATCTGGATCCGTTCCGCCACAACCTGGTCATCGACAAGGGGATCAACAGTGGCGTATATGTGGGTCAGGCCATGCTGGATGCGGATGGGGTGGTCGGTCAGGTCACCCGGGTCGAACCACTGAGCTCGGAAGCGATCATGATCAGCGACCCGGGCCATGCCACGCCAGTGGAGATCAATCGCAATGGCCTGAGGACGATCGCGCTGGGCACCGGCGACAGCAGCATCCTGCGTCTGCCGTTTCTGCCCAACAACGCCAATGTCGAAGTCGGCGATCTGCTGGTGACCTCGGGTCTTGGCAACGCTTTCCCATCCGGATATCCGGTCGCGCGGGTAGCGACGGTTGATCGCAGGCCCGGGGAACCGTTTGCAGATGTCACCGCAGAACCCACCGCAGCGCTGAACCGCAAGCGCGAGGTCCTGCTGGTGTGGCAGCAAGCCGGCAACACCGGCGCGGCAGAATCGGGCGACGACGGGGCGGACGTGGAGCCACCGCCGGCCGACACGGAACCGGACTCATGAGCGGCCGCCAGCGTTACTGGCCCATACTGCTTTTCTTCCTGCTTGCGCTGTCGCTGGAAGTCGCGCCGATGCCCGAATCGCTGGCCCCCTGGCGCCCGCCCTGGGTTGCGCTGGCAGTCATCTACTGGTGTATGCATCAACCCGGTCGTTTTGGCGTCGGGATCGCCTGGCTGATCGGATTGTTGCTCGACGTCCTCAAAGGCGCGGTTCTGGGTCAGCACGCGCTTAGCCTCGCGGTCGCAGCCTATGTGACGATCAAGCTGTGCCAGCGACTGCGCGTATTCCCGATCTGGCAGCAGGCGATGGCCATCAGTCTGATTGTCGCTGTGCACGAGTTCATCGGTTTCTGGATCGACGGTATGACCGGGACACTACAGGGCGGGCTGTTGCGTCTGGCCCCGATTGTCAGCTCGGTCCTGGTCTGGCCATTCATGAGCCTGGTGATCGAGCGGCTGATCACACCAATGATGAGGCGCTAAGGCATTGGCTACGCGATTAAAGGACCACTGGCGCGAGCAGCGCATGTTCCTCGCGCGGGTGATCGCCGGCGGCGCGCTGGTTGTCGCGCTGACGCTGTTCGTGATGCTCAGACTGGTCGATCTGCAGGTGTTTAATTTTGAGCACTTCAGCGAGTTGTCATTCGGCAACCGGGTGCGCATCGAAGCGCTGCCGCCGACCCGCGGTCTGATCTACGACCGCAACGGGGTCGTGCTGGCTGAGAACCTGCCTTCTTATCAGCTCGAGATGATCCCCGAGCAAGTGACGGACATCAACGGCAGTCTGGAGGCACTGGTCAGTCTGGGGCTGCTGGACACGGAGGAGCTGGAGCGGATCCGTGGCGACATCCGACGTCAGCCCAATTTCCGGCCGATCGCGCTTCGCTATCGGCTTAGCGAAGAAGAAGTCGCGCTGTTTGCGGTGCGACGTCAACAATTCCCCGGTATCGATATCCAGGCACGTTTGATCCGCCACTATCCCTACGGCTCAGTGGCGGTGCACGCGCTCGGCTATGTCGGCAGCGTCAGCCAGTCGGATCTGCAGCGTCTCGAGCCGGGCGAATACGCCGGCACAACCCATACCGGCAAGATTGGCGTCGAGTTCGCTCAGGAGGACGCGCTTCACGGGGCGGTTGGCTATCGCCAGGTGCTGGTCAATGCCCAGGGCCGGATCCTGCAGGAACTGGAGCGGGACAGCCCCCTGCCTGGCGCGGACATCCGACTAACACTTGATCTCGAGTTACAGCTGACAGCCGAGGCGGCGCTCGCCGGGAGACGCGGCTCGGTGATCGCGATTGATCCACGCAACGGCGAAATCCTCGCGCTGGTCAGTCAGCCCGGCTATGACGCCAATCTGTTCAGCGCCGGGATCTCGACACGCGATTATCGTGATCTGCAGCAGGATCCCGACATCCCGCTGTTCAACCGTGCGTTGCGCGGCCTGTATCCGCCAGGCTCGACCATCAAACCCGTTATCGGTCTGGCCGGATTGCATTTCGGTGCGGTGGCGCCGTGGCAGCGGGTTTATTGCCTTGGCTATTACACCCTGCCGGGCAGCACTCACCGTTTCCGTGACTGGAAGCCACAAGGGCATGGGCCGGTCACGCTGAACGACGCAATCGCGCAATCCTGTGATGTTTATTTCTACGAACTCGCGCTAAAACTCGGCATCGACAACATGCATGATTTCCTGGCCAGATTCGGGCTGGGTCATCGGACCGAAGTGGATATCCCGGCAGAAAAAGGCGGCACCCTGCCCTCGAGACAATGGAAGCGGGATAATTTCCGCCGCCGCGAAGACCAGGTCTGGTTCCCGGGCGAAACCCTGATTACCGGTATCGGCCAGGGCTATCTGCAAACCACGCCGCTGCAGCTGGCGCAAATGACCGCAGTGATTGCCAAGCGGGGCCAGGGCTATCGTCCGATGCTGGTCTCTGCGGTCACCGATCCGTCCACCGGCGAGACCATCGAGTTTGAGCCCCAGGCCCTGCCGCCAGTCGAGGTGAGTGATCCAGCCCACTGGGATGCGGTGATCAATGGCATGGTCGAAGTGATGCATGGCGAGCGGGGCACCGGCAGGGCCGCAGCAGCCGGTGCCAGCTACCGGATGGCGGGCAAATCCGGCACCGCGCAGGTGGTAAATATCGCTCAGGACGCCAAATACGATGCCGAAGAACTGGATGAGCGACTGCGCGATCACGCCTTGTTTATCGCGCTGGCGCCGATGGAAGATCCCGCGATCGTCGTCTCAGTGGTGGTGGAGAACGGCGGTAGCGGCAGCGGCGTCGCCGCACCAATCGCCCGGGCCGTACTGGACAACTACCTGCTGCGGGACAGCCAATGATGATGCTCGACGAACCGCTGGACCGGCCACGCCCGATCTCGGTCGCGCAACGCCTGCTGACCGGTCTGCATCTGGACGGTCCTTTGTTGTTCGGCATCCTCGCAGTGTCCACCTTTGGCCTGTTTGTGCTTTACAGCGCCGGCGGTCAGAACACGGATCTGTTGCTGCGTCAGGCGATACGCATTGGTGTGGCTGTGATAGTGATGCTGATCATTGCCCAGATACCGCCAAAATTCCTGCGCATGTGGGCGCCGTGGCTGTTTGTGATCGGCATCGTGTTGCTGGGCCTGGTCTTGATCATGGGCGAGGTCGGCAAAGGCGCCCAGCGCTGGCTGGATGTCGGCGTGTTGCGTTTCCAGCCATCAGAACTGATGAAGCTGGCCGCGCCGATGGCGGCAGCGTGGTATCTGCACGAACGGCCCCTGCCGCCAAAGTTCTCCGAGACCCTGATCGTGGCAGCTCTGGCGGTGGCGCTGCCCGCTGCCCTGATCGCACGACAGCCGGACCTTGGAACCGCACTGCTGATTGCGGCTTCGGGGTTGATTGTGATCCTGCTGGCAGGCCTGTCATGGCGACTGATGATCATGTCGGCGGTGCTGGCCCTGGCCGCTGCGCCGCTGTTGTGGTTCAACATGCACGAATATCAACGCCAGCGCGTGCTGACGTTTCTCAACCCGGAAAGCGATCCGCTCGGCTCGGGATATCACATCATCCAGTCGAAAATCGCTATCGGTTCAGGGGGTATATTCGGCAAGGGCTGGCTGAACGGCACCCAGGCACAGCTCGAATTCCTGCCGGAGCGCGCCACCGACTTTATATTCGCGGTGCTGGGCGAAGAATTTGGCCTGTTGGGTCTGTGCAGCCTGTTGCTGGTGTACATCTTTATCGTCCTGCGCGGTCTGTATATCGCGACCCAGGCCCAGGACACCTTCGGCCGCCTGCTGGCCGGTAGCATCAGTCTGACATTTTTTGTGTATGTGCTGGTCAATACCGGTATGGTGACCGGTCTCTTGCCGGTGGTCGGCGTGCCCCTGCCAATGGTCAGCTATGGCGGAACATCCATGGTGACCCTGATGGCAGGTTTCGGTATCCTCATGTCGGTCCATTCGCACAGGAAACTGGTTGCACAATGAGTCAATCCCAAAATCCATTGACGGTGCTCTTCGCGCTTGTTGCGGCCGTGTTCCCAGTCGCCGGATTCGCTCTCGACACCTCGAGACCGGAGGTGATTGCGTTCGTGGAAATGATGTCCACTGAACACGGCATCAGCAGCGAACAGACGCTGCTGATTCTGAACCAGGCGGAAACCCAGCCGCGCATCATCGAGGCCATGAGTCGACCGGCCGAGAAGACCAAACCCTGGTTCGAGTACCGGCAGATTTTTCTGACCGAGAAACGCATCGCCGAAGGGGTCGAGTTCTGGAATGCCCACCGCGAGGATCTCGAGGCGATCAGCGAGCGTACCGGGGTTCCGCCGCAGATAATCGTCGGCATCATCGGTGTGGAAACGTTTTTCGGCCGCATCACGGGCTCATATCGGGTCCTGGATGCGCTGGCGACTCTCGCCTTCGACTATCCGCCACGCAGCAAGTTTTTTACCAGCGAACTGGAGCAATTCCTGTTGTTGACCCAGGAACAGAGCATCGATCCACTCACGGCCAGTGGATCATATGCCGGAGCAATGGGCAGCCCGCAATTTATCTCGAGCAGCTATCGGGCCTATGCCGCTGATGGGGATGACGATGGCCGGATCGATCTGTGGAACAGCTGGGCAGACATCTTCGCCAGCGTCGCGAATTACTTCAAAGCACATAAATGGCAAGCCTTCGAACGCGTGGTCGCGCCGGTCACCGGCACCGTAGACCCAGGTCTGCTATCAAACGGTCTGCGATTGGACCGGACCGTAGCCGAATTGACCGCCGCCGGCGTGGCGTTCGATCACTCCGGCGACACTGGCGACAAGGCGATGTTGTTCATGCTTGAGCAGGAGACGGGCCCGGCGTACTGGGTCGGTTTCCAGAATTTCTACGTCATCACCCGCTATAACCGTAGCAACATGTACGCCATGGCGGTCTACGAACTCGGACGCGATATCGCCGCACGTGTAGATGATGGCTCGACGCCGGACTGACCCAATATGGATCTTTGCCTCGCTGGCGCTGTTTGCCGGTTGCGGCACAACTGGCAAACAGGACCGGGCGCCAAAGCGTCCTCCCGACGTTTCCTCGGTTCCTGACGCGGTACCCCGCGCCGAACCGCGCAGCAAACGTGGCAATCCCGATTCCTACGAAGTGTTTGGCCAACGTTACTACGTCATGGACTCGGCATCCGGCCATGTCGAGCGGGGCGTCGCATCCTGGTACGGCGAGAAATTTCATGGCCGGCTGACATCAAGCGGCGAGCCCTACGATATGTATCTGATGACCGCCGCCCACAAAACCCTGCCGCTGCCAGCCTATGCTCAGGTCACTAATCTGGACAATGGCCGCACTGTAGTGGTCAAGATCAATGACCGCGGTCCATTTGTCGGTAACCGGGTCATCGATCTGTCCTACGCCGCCGCCGCGCGTCTGGATATGTTGAGAAAAGGCACCGCGATGGTCGAAATCAGGGTAATTGAACCCGGAGACAAGAAAGCCGGCCGCAAAACGCCCGCACCGCCTGCCCCATCCGCGTTGGCGGTACCAGGCAGCGGGGCAGGCTCAAGCGCCGCTGGAGAGCCCATGTTTGTTCAGCTGGGGGCTTTCGCCGAGGATCAGAACGCCCAATCGCTGGCTCAACGCCTGCGTCAGCAGGGCGTCGAGGATGTGCTGGTGCGCGAGGATCAAAGCAACGGTCGCCGGCTCTATCGGGTGCGCGTCGGTCCCGTCAGCAGCGTCGAGTATTTTGACTGGGTCGTGCAACAGGCGGCCATGCTGGGGATCAATGACGCCCATCTGACGCCGGAATAGACGGCTACTCATCTCGCCGCTCAGACGTTAGACTTGGCGGCCTGACGACATTTTTTCGCCATAATTTTTCGCTGATAAAACAGATCCCTGGAAACCATGCCAAGCAAGCGAAGCACGGGCGTCCTGCTGTTCGCCCTCAGCGCCCTGTGCGCGATCCCTGCCATCGGCGCCACATTGCCGCCGGTGCCCGCCCCGCCTGATGTAAAGGCAGCCAATTACCTGCTGGTCGACTATCACAGCAACAAGGAACTGGCGGCGAAAGACGCGGATGCGCCGGTGGAGCCGGCGAGCATCACCAAGGTGATGACCGCCTATGTGATATTCCGCGAATTGGCCGAGGGCAATATCACGCTGCAGGACACAGTGACCATCAGCGACAACGCCTGGCGCAAGAGCATGGGGACCTCGAGGATGTTCCTGGAGCCTCGCACCCAGGTGACCGTCGAACAACTGCTGCAAGGCATGATCATTCAGTCCGGAAATGACGCCAGCATCGCGCTGGCCGAGCACATAGCCGGTACCGAAGAGACCTTTTCCGCGCTGATGAACGCTTACGCGGCGGAACTGGGACTGCAGAACTCTCAGTGGCGCAACAGCACCGGGCTGCCGGATGAAGGCCATTACACAACGGCCAGGGATCTGGTAATGCTGGCACGCGCGGTGATCAGCGAATTCCCTGAGTACTACCGCTGGTACTCGCAGCCGTCCTACACCTATAACGGGATCAGCCAACCGAATCGGAACCGGCTGCTGGGTGACGGCTCCGGGGTTGACGGCATGAAGACGGGCTGGACCGATGCGGCCGGCTATTGCCTGCTCACCTCGGCGCAGCAGGAAGATCGCAGGCTGATCTCCGTGGTTTTGAATAGTCCGAGCGGCAGAACTCGGGTAGCAGCCAGCAAAGCACTGCTGAGCTACGGCTTTCGCTTTTTCGAAACCCACAAGATCTATGGCGCCGGCGAAGAAGTTACCCGCGAGCGGATCTGGAAAGGCGCGGTCGAACAGGTGGGACTGGGCCTGCAACAAGACCTCTATCTCACTGTGACCCGCGGTCGTTATCAGGATCTGGCGGCAACCATGGAAGTGCAGATTCCGTTGATGGCGCCAGCAAGTACCGCGCAAGCGGTTGGCAACATCACTGTTGCGCTGGACGGTGAAGCGCTTGCGCAACGACCGCTGTTCCCGCTCACCGACGTAGACGAGGGCAATCTGTGGCAGCAAATGTCGGATTCAGTCCTGTTGTGGTTCGAATAACTGCGATCGCGGAGGTGCGTTGAGCATGAGCGATGAGCAGACCCTGCTCGAATTTCCCTGCGATTTCCCGGTCAAGGTGGTGGGGCGGTCAACCCCGGAATTCGAAACACTGGTAAAGCAGATCGTCGAGCGCCATGCCGGACCGGTGGACCCCGAGCACATCCGCGGCCGGCCAAGCCGGGATGGCAATTTTGTCGCGCTGACCTGCCTGATTCGTGCGCAAAACCAGGCGCAACTCGATGCGCTTTATCAGGAATTGAGCGACAACCCCGACGTCCTGATGGCGCTGTGACCAAAGCCCTGCCAGCGCCAAATGTGCGTCAGCTTGGCCAGGTGGACTATGAGCCGACCTGGCGCGCGATGCAGCGATTTACCGAAAGTCGTGACGCCGAAACCGCAGACGAAATCTGGTTCCTGCAACACCCGCCGGTGTTTACCCTTGGCATGAACGCAAGCATGGACCACGTGCTGGCACCGGGCGACATCCCTTTGCTTCAGATCGATCGCGGTGGCCAGGTGACTTATCACGGACCGGGGCAACTTGTGGTCTATCCGCTGCTGGATATTGCGCGGCTCGGAATCACTGTTCGGGCGCTGGTTTCGGCGCTGGAGCAGGCAGTGATCCGCACTGCCGCGCTATGGGGCATCGAAGCTCGCGGCCGCCGGGATGCGCCGGGCGTCTATGTGGGGACATCCAAGCTGGCCAGCCTGGGTCTGCGCATCCGCAGGGATTGCTGCTATCACGGGCTGGCACTGAACGTCGATATGGATCTGGAGCCATTTGGCCGCATCAATCCTTGCGGCTATCAAGGCATGCAGATCACCCGTTTTGCGGATCTGGGGGCAGACGTAAGCGTCGACCAAGTCAGCACCCGTTTGCGCCCTATCCTGCTCGATGAACTCGGCTTACCAGACATCGGGTTCAGTGACCCGGCGCAGCTCCAGGCGGATACCTGAGCAGCGCTGCTGGCGGACCTTCGATGGCCAGCACAGCGCTGGAGCTACGCAGAAGAAGGATACCGGCACCACATCCCGCTGCAGATCGCCAATTAATCGCAAGGGCAATCAATCGCAAAGCTTTCCCCTCCGGCACGGATGGCGTTTCTGCCGGCGACGCGGGCAGCGTGACCGGAACGTTGTCGATGACAAGGCTGTCGGGCCGCCAGGATCAGCTAAGTCCCGTTGTCGCGCCGGTTGTCGCTCAGGCTGTCGCGCAGTGCGCGCAGACGATCCACGGTACCGACATCCTGCCAGACGCCAGTGTGGATCTGCCCACTGACCCGGCCCTCAGCCATGGCGTCTGACAACAATGGTGCCAGCGCAAAGCGACCTGGACGACACTCCGCGAACAGGGCCGGACGATACAAACCGATGCCGCTAAAGGTCAGCCGCCGGCCCGGCGGCTGCGCGGACAAGCGCCCATGATGAAGGTGAAAATCTCCCTCGGGGTGATGCGCCGGATTGGGCACCATGAGCAGATGCGCCAGACTGTGCTCCGGCATCCTCAAAGCGCTCAGATCGACATCGCTCCAGACGTCACCATTGATCACCAGAAACGGCCCTGAACCCAGCCTCGGCAGTGCCTGGAAAATTCCGCCTCCGGTCTCAAGCGGCGGTTCCCCTTCATTGGAAATGTGAATCTCCAGACCCCAGCGGTGTCCATCGCCGACCGCTGCGATCACCGCCTCGGCCAGCCAGCTGACATTGATCACCACCTGTCTGAAGCCCGCATCGGCAAGCGTCTGCAGATGCCACTCAAGCAGCGGTTTGCCAGCCACTGGTAACAACGGTTTGGGCACCGTATCTGTCAGCGGTCGCATGCGTTCGCCACGACCGGCAGCGAGTATCATCGCGCATCCCGGAGGGCTGCCGATATCGCTCGCAACATCATCGTCAGAGGTGTGTGAACTTCCTGCCCCTGCCATGGTCATCCAGTCCCGCCGTTGAAGGGTAAAGGCAAGTGTGCCATGTTAGCGCCACTTAACACCAAGGCCGCGAGAATGAGAACAGCGAGACTCGCGCCGGCAGCCATCGCGCTGCTGATGCTGAGCCAGCCCACCAGCGCGTGGGCGGAACCGGATAGCTGCCTGCAACCGGTCAGCCTCCCCGACTCTGCGGAGAGCGAAACCGACAAGCTGTCTGTGACCGCAGACCGGGCCGAGGTGACTCGCGATGGCGTGTCCGTCTTTACCGGCAGCGTAGAGCTCTCTCAGGGGCCAAACCGAATCGAAGCGAATCGGCTCAACTACGACCCGCGATCCAGCATAGTGTCAATCGAGGGCGAAGCCAGATATGACGATCCGCGGATGCAGGTCGAAGCCCGCGACCTGAGCTACAACACCGAAACCGAGGAAGCGAAATTCCGGGACGGCGATTTTGTGCTGCCCGAGCGCCCCGCGCGCGGGAGCGCGGATGAGATACGGATCAAGGCGGACGGACGGGTCAAACTGGAGGATGTGGTTTACACCACCTGCATGGACGAGGATCCGGACTGGGAATTCTCCGCCGAAAAGCTCGAGCTTGATACTGAAGCGTCGCGGGGAACAGCGCGCGGCGTCAAGCTCGATTTCCTCGGTGTGCCCATCGCCTATCTGCCCTATATCTCTTTCCCGCTGAACAAGGATCGCAAGTCCGGCTTGTTATTTCCGGAGTTCCGCAACTCCGACAGTTCCGGCACCGAAGTCCGGATACCGTATTACTGGAATATCGCGCCCAACTATGACGCCACTATCACGCCGCGGATCATGTCCAAGCGGGGCGTGCAGTGGATGTCCGAATTCCGGTATCTGCGCCCGACCGGCACCGGGCAACTCGATGTCGAATATCTGTACGACGACAATGAGACCGACAGCAACCGGCGTCTGACGCACTGGCAGCATGTGGGCCGCTATCGCGAAGGCTGGCGCTTCTCAACCGACATCACCGAGGTGTCGGACGATGCCTATTTTGAAGATCTGGGCACCAGCGCCAGCGCGACCAGCCAGACCCATCTGCTGCGCAACGCCGAAATCGAGTATCTGGCGGAAAACTGGCAAGTCGTACTCAGGGGCCGCAACTACCAGACCATCGATCAGGAGATCACGCCGGATCAGAAGCCGTATGAGCGGCTTCCGCAACTGTTGTTCAACGGCTCTGTCGGCACCGGCCTGGGGGGCGTGCGCTTCGACTGGGCCAGCGAGCTTGTCAACTTCAGCCGCGACAGCGGGGTTGAAGGCATCCGGGCCTCGGTAGAACCCGCCCTAAGACTGCCAATAGAAGGGCCCGGCTACTTCATGGTGCCGCGGATCTCCTGGCGCGGCACGCAATACAAGCTGGACAGTACCGCGCCCGGTCAAGACGACAACCCGTCCTTTGATGCGCCCATCCTGAGCCTGGATGGTGGTCTGTTGTTCGAGCGTACGGCCGGGGACGGTCGTTACCTGCAGACTATTGAGCCGCGTGTGCTCTATGCCTATATCCCGGATCGCAATCAGGACGACATCCCGGTATTTGATACCGGGCTGCCGGACTTCAATACCGTGCAGCTTTTTCGCCCCAATCGCTTTGTTGGCGGCGACCGGCTCGGCGACACCGACCAGATCAGCGTGGGGATAACGTCCCGGCTGCTGCGCGAGAACACCGGTCGTGAATTCCTGACTGCGACCCTGGGCCAGGTCTTTTATCTGAGCAACCGTCGCGTCGAGTTGCCGGGTCAGCCGGTGAATTACAACAACGAGTCCAATATGGTGCTGGAGCTCGGCCTGGACATCTTCAAGAACTGGAATGCCGATCTTGGCTATCAATGGGATGTGGGCGACAACAGCACTCAGCTGGCCGAGGTCCGTCTCCAGTATCGTCCGGCGGAAAACAAAGTCGCCAACATCTCTTATCGCTACCGGCCTGACATTCTCGAGCAGGCTGAAGTGTCGCTGGGCTGGCCCCTCTCCCGTAACTGGAGCGCAGTCGGCCAGCTGGAGTACTCACTGCGGGAAGACGCCTCGATCGAACGGCTGGTAGGCCTGCAGTACGAGAGCTGCTGCTGGGCGGCGCGGCTGGCAAGTCAGCGAAACATCAGTAACCGCGATGGCTCACGCGATACATCCGTGCTGTTTCAGATCGAGTTCAAGGGCCTGGCGGGCGTCGGCAGCGGCGCCCGGGAACGCTTCGAAAGTGATATTCTAGGCTATTCTGTTTACGAGTAAATCACGCGTCATTCAGCTATGCGTTTGTTTCTGTTAGTCCTAGTCAGCGTCTCCTCCCTGACCGCGAATCCTGTTCGCGCGGCGGAAGAATTGAGCAATACCGGGGTATTGCTTGATCGTATCGTCGCAGTGGTCAACGAAGGCGTGATCCTGCAATCTCAAATGGATTCAAAGGTGGATCTCGTCGCCGGCCAGCTGCGTGATCAAAATACCGCGCTGCCGCCGCGAGAGATCCTCGAGAGCCAGGTACTGGAGCAGCTGATCGTCCAGCAGGTTCAGTTGCAGCGTGCCAAACGCCTCGGCGTCCAGGTTTCCGATGCAATGCTCAACAGCACCTTGCAACGGGTGGCGCAGCGCAATGGCATGTCTTTGTCCGACCTGCCGAAGGCGATGGCGGAACAAGGTATCGACTATGCCGTCTACCGCGAGGATATGCGCAGCGAGATGATCCTCGATGCGCTGCGCCAACGCGACGTGGTGGCCCGTATCTCGGTCTCGGAGCGGGAGATCGCGCGTTTCCTGGCAAAAGAGGAAACCAACATCGGCGATCAGATCGATTATGAGCTGTCGCATATCCTGATTCCGCTGGACAACACAGCGACGCCCGAGCAGATTGAGGCCGCCGTGGAGCAGAGCGAGGAACTCTATCAGCGACTGGTCGCGGGCGAAGACTTTGCCGAACTCGCAGTCCGCTACTCCAAGGGACAGAACGCGCTGGATGGCGGCAATCTTGGCTGGCGCAAGGGAGCACAATTGCCGCCGCTGTTTTTTGACGCAATCAGCGACCTGCAGCCGGGTGAATTCACTGATCCGATCCGGAGCCCGAGCGGCTTCCATTTGCTCAAGCTCAATGATGTCCGTGGATCGGAGAAGATCATCGTATTGCAGACAAAACTCAGCCACATTCTGCTGCGTCCAAACGAAGTCCTCGACGACACCGCGGTAGAACAGAAACTGCTGGTTCTGCGGCAGCGGATAGAGGATGGCGAAGACTTCAGTGACGTCGCGCGGATCGAATCAGAGGACCCGGGATCGGCCCCGCTGGGTGGCGACCTGGGCTGGTCCAGCCCCGGCAGCTTTGTGCCTGAATTCGAAGACCAGGTGGCGCGGCTTGAGCCGGGTCAGATGAGTGAGCCCTTCCGTACCCAGTTTGGCTGGCATCTGGTGCTGCTGGAAGACCGCCAGGAGCGGGACACGACCCAGGAGGTCAAGCGCCAGCGTGCGGTGCAGGCGATCCGTGCCAGTAAGCAGGAACAGGAAACCGAGATCTGGCTGCGCGAGTTACGCGACGAAGCTTATGTCGAGGTTCGGAGCTGACGTGCCCCGATCCCGTGCCGTCGCCGATATCGGCAGGCGCGGCCCGAATCGGTACTGAAATTATCCTCGCCGCGACGTGAAAGAGCAGTGAATCGTTCGCTCCCCGTCATCGCTCTAACTCCCGGAGAGCCGGCCGGTATTGGTCCCGATATCAGCCTCGCTCTGGCCGGGCGCGAATTGCCGGCGAGGCTGATCGCGTTTGCCGATCGTGACATGCTGGATGACCGAGCCCGGCGACTGGGGCTGACAGTGCGGCTTGAGCAGGTCGATGACAATCTGCCACCCCATCGGCCCGGCACACTACTGGTTCATCATGTGCCACTGCCAGCTGCGGTGGTTTGCGGAACGCCTGATCCGGGCAATGCCCTGGCTGTACTTGCCACACTGGATGCGGCGGTCGCTGCCTGCCAGGCGGGACACTGTCAGGCCATTGTCACTGGTCCGTTGCAAAAGAGCGTGATCAACGACGCCGGCATTCCGTTCTCCGGCCACACCGAATACCTGGCCGCGCGAACCGGCGCAGAACTACCGGTAATGATGCTGGCCGCCGGCTCGTTCCGGGTGGCGTTGGCGACAACCCACCTGCCCTTGCGTGCGGTACCCGACGCGATCACCGCTGCAAGGCTCGAGCGGGTGCTGGAGATTTTGCACCGGGATCTGGGACAGCGGTTCGGGATCGATCGCCCCCGGATCCTGGTCTGTGGCCTCAACCCGCATGCCGGCGAAGGGGGTCATCTCGGCCTCGAAGAACAGGAAGTCATAGCGCCGGTTGTGGCCGGTCTGCGCGAACGCGGCATGGACCTGGAAGGACCGCTACCGGCTGATACGCTGTTTACCCCAAGACATCTGGAACACGCTGACGCCGTGCTCGCGATGTTCCACGACCAGGGGCTGCCGGTGCTCAAGTACGCGGGTTTCGGCAAGGCTGTGAATATCACGTTGGGGCTGCCGCTGGTGCGCACATCAGTGGATCATGGGACCGCGCTGGATCTGGCCGGCAGCGGCCGTGCAGACGCAGGAAGTCTGTTCGAAGCGGTGCTTTGCGCTGCCGGCATGGTGGCCGCCTCAGACCGCTGAGCCAAATCCTACGCGTCTCATGCGGGCAATGCGGCCAGGCTGGGAATTTCTGCGGTCAGTGAGTCTCGCTCGAACGGGTACCCGATGCCCTGTCGGTTGACCCAGATCGCCCTGAAACCCGCTCGCGCCGCACCCGCTGCATCCCAGGGATTGCTGGAAACAAAGAACACCTCGCTGGTAACGATATCCAGGTGCCTTGCGATATTGGCATAGGCCGCCGGGTCGGGCTTGTACACCCCGAATTCATCGACCGAAACTGCACCCTGCAACACCTGATCCAGACCGGATGCCGAAAGGCTCTTTTGCAGCATCGTCTTGCTGGCGTTTGAGTAGGTCAACGATCGCGCACCAAGGCCACTGAGTCGTACCACTGCATCTGACGCATCCTGATAGGCATCGAGGCTGCCATAGGCATCGAGCAATCGTTCGCGTAGCAGGACATCCTTGTCCAGCCCCGCGATCACCAGCGCCGTATCAAGACCACGCACCGTCGCGTCCCAGAAATCGGTCGGGCGGCCAAGCGCCATATCGGTCCATGCGTATTCCAGCTGTCTGCCGCGCCACACTTCGGCAAGCAGCTGCGCTTTGCCGGAATGCCCGGCCAGTACCTTGCGCGCAGCCGCGGACAGATCAAACAGCGTGCCGTAGGCGTCAAAAATATAAATCGGTTGGTCGGCCACTACACCTGCTCCTCGCTATCCGGTCATCCGGGATGATCAGCGGATCAGCCTTCCATCAGGTTTGCATCGACGATATTGCTGGCGAAGTCCTTATAGGCGGCGCCAATCTGCTTTGCCATCGTGTCCGGAAACACATGAAATTCACCCGATTTCAACGCAGACATGATCGCCTGAGGCACCAGCGCCGCCGGCTCCGCTAGCTCGGTTAGCCCCGCATTGTCGGCCATGTCCGTGGCAATCGGTCCGGGGTGAACGCTGAGCACACGCGTGCCCTGCTGCTTAAGCACATCGCGCAGACCCTGAGTGATTGAATACGCCGCCGCTTTGGACGCGCAATAGGTCGCGAAGTCGGCGAAGTTCTTTAACGAAGCCACGGAATTCAACTGCACCAGCGCTCCGCCGCCGTTCGCCTTGAGGACCGGTGCAAACGCCTGGGCCATACGCATCAGGCCATAGACGTTGACTTCCATTTCTTCCTGCATCACCGCCACCGCGCTGCTCGCCAGCGGATTGGCAATGCTCAGTATCCCGGCATTGTTGACGACTATCTCCACGTCAGTGGCTTCCTGCGCCGCCGCGGTGATGCTGGCCGGATCGTTCAGGTCGATGCGCAGTGGCGCCACGCGATCGCCATGCGCGGTAGTCAGCGCGTCGAGCGATGCCGGGTTGCGTGCGGCCGCATAGATCTTGCGCGCGCCTGCGCGCAGAAACTCTTCGACGATGCTCTTTCCGATACCGCGGTTGGCGCCGGTGATCAGCACAACACGGTCTTTTACTGAATCCATGGAGGAGCTCCTTGTTGCTCATTCAGAATATGTACCGGCCGGTACAGTTTTGACATTATTTACCGATCGGTACACAATGTCAATTACCACAGCGGGAGCCACAGCGAGAGAGTATCAGCACCATGGCTGCAGGCAGGAAACGAAGCTTCGACACCTCACAGGCGCTGGACAAGGCGATGCGGCTGTTCTGGGAGAACGGGTATGCGGGCACCTCTGTTAATGATCTGAGCGCGGCGCTTGGGATCAACAAACCAAGCCTCTATGCGGCTTTCGGCAACAAGGAAAACCTGTTTGCCGCGGCGCTCGAACGCTACACGTCGCAATTCGGTACGCCGCTGATGGACCGACTTGCGCTGCCTGAAGCAGCGCCACTGGCGGATCGCGTGCGCGCTTATCTGCTGGGTATCGTTGATCTGGTCAGCGGCAAGGGCTCGCCGACCGGCTGCCTGTTTGTGAAGAGCAGCTGCGAGTCGGGCAGCGCAGCAATGCCCGGCGATGTTTCGGCGTCGTTACGCGACATGGGGTCTGCTACTGAACAAACGCTGACCGAGCTGTTTGCCACAGAGCAAGAGAATGGCCATCTGTTGCCGCATGTCGAACCACGCGACTTCGCCGGATATCTGCTGTCGGTAATCTACGGCCTGGCTGTGCTGGCCAGGCGAGGCAAGCCGCGTCAACAACTAAAGGCTGTCGTCGACCTGACGATCGACGCCCTGCCGGTACCTCGGACTTAAGCCCGGCACATGGCATAAGCGCGCCGAATTCCTGCCGCGCGTGGGCATTCCTCGCCAGACGATTCATAATCCTGGGTATTCGGTATGCAGACCACGGCAACAGACTCAGGCAACAAGCCCCGCATCAGACCCAGGACAAGACCTTGAGCCACCGGCCCAGAAAAAGGTTCGGCCAGCATTTCCTGCACGATCCGCAAGTGATCGCAAGGATCGTCGACGCGATCAGTCCACGGCCTGAAGAGCATGTGGTGGAAATCGGACCGGGCCGGGGCGCATTGACCAGGCCGCTGATGCGACGCCTGGGCGCTATGGAAGTCGTTGAGCTCGACCGCGAAGTGATCCCGCTTCTTGAGCAAGCCTGTGCCGGCCTGGGTGAGCTGACGGTACACAGCACCGACGCCTTGAAATTCGATTTTTCGACGCTGGCCGCAGCACCCGACGGACTGCGCCTGGTGGGCAATCTGCCCTACAATATATCCACCCCGCTGCTGTTTCATTTGCTGGCGCAGGACACTGCGATCCGGGATATGCACTTCATGCTGCAGAAAGAGGTTGTGACGCGGATGGCCGCGGTACCCGGCAACCGCGACTACGGCCGCCTGACCGTGATGCTGGCGGCACGTTGCCAGGTGCAGCACCTGTTTGACATTGGACCAGGCGCGTTCACCCCACCGCCGCGCGTTCAATCCTCATTTGTGCGTCTGACGCCCTGGCCGGACGCGCCGTTCCCGGACGCGGACCCGGCGCTGTATGCCCGGGTTGTCACCCAGGCCTTCTCCATGCGTCGCAAGACTCTGCGCAACAGTCTTAAACCGATCATGGACGCGGAGGCCATCCTCGACGCTGACTGCGACCCTGGAGCGCGGGCGGAGACTCTGGATCCCGCCGATTTCGCCAACCTGGCCATGGTCCTCGAAACGCTGGAAAAATAGCCCGAAACTCTAGCCTGGCGGGCGCAGCTCAGCGCTGATCACGTATACTCTGATTGAGTGCCATGGTGGTTACCATTCACCGGAGCCGGATAGCGGGAGTGACAGAAATGCCTGAATATGGACGCGTTCTTGTTGCCATCGATCTTTCTGATGCCAGCGGGCCGATTCTGAAACGTGCGCTGCGCGTGAGCCAGAGTTTGGATGCAGAGCTGCACCTGTTGCATGTAGTCGAATATATCCCTGTAGAACCGATGGGCGAGGCTTTGCTGCCCGCTGTCGATATAGAACAGGAACTGGCTGAAGGCGCGCGCCGCCGGCTGGAGGAACTCGCCACCGCCGCAGGCGCAGCCGAGTTGTCACGCCAGGTGGTGACAGGCAGCATCAAGAGCGAAGTCATCCGTGTCGCCAGGGAACTCGAGGTCGATCTGATCATCATTGGCAGCAAGGAACGGCATGGCCTCGGTGTCATGGTGAACCTGACCGAGGACACGATCCTGCATGCGGCACCGTGCGATGTGCTCGCAGTCCGCATTCTTCGCTGACAGCAGCCAGGCTCTATGCAAACTCCAGCCCAGGCAATCCGGATCAAGGTCAAGACCGCCTATGTGGCAGAACAGTCGGACCCTGATTCGGACCGTTATGTGTTCGCCTACACGGTTACGATCCAAAACGAAGGCACTGCGGCGGCACAATTGCTCACGCGACACTGGATCATCACCGATGCCAATGGCCACGAGAGCGAGGTGCGCGGCCCCGGGGTGGTCGGTGAACAACCTCATCTGAATCCCGGAGAGGGATTCCGCTACAGCAGCGGCGCGGTATTGGAAACGCCGGTCGGCTCGATGCGCGGCAGCTACCAGATGGCGGATGAGACGGGGCATCGTTTCGATGCACCGATCGCACCATTCACCCTCGCCGTTCCCGGCAGCCTCAACTGATACGTCATGGCTGTCTACGCGATCGGCGATTTGCAGGGCTGTCTCGACCCGCTGCTTCGATTGCTCGACAAGGTCGATTACAACCCGCGCCGTGATCAGCTTTGGTTCACCGGTGACCTGGTCAACCGGGGTCCCGAATCACTGGAGTCGCTGCGCTTTGTCAAAAACCTGGGTGATAGCGCGATCAGTGTGCTGGGCAACCACGATCTGCATCTTCTTGCCGCGGCGGAACGGCCGGAGAGATTGCGCAGCAAAGACACCTTGCACGGCATCCTGAAAGCGCCGGATGCGCACGAATTACTGCACTGGTTGCGCCAGCGTCCGGTGATGCACCACGATTCTGCCCTCAAGTACACGATGGTCCATGCAGGTCTGTCGCCACAATGGTCCCTGAAGACAGCGCTCGCTGCCGCCCGCGAGCTGGAGGCGACGCTTCAGGGCCCGGATTACCCGGCCTTTTTCAAACACATGTACGGCAACAAACCGGTCCGATGGTCAAAATCCCTCTCGGGCTGGGAACGTCTGCGTTATATCACCAACGTATTCACACGAATGCGCTTTTGTGATTTGAGCGGCAATATGGACCTGACCCGCAAGGGCCGCCCAAGTCCGAGGGCGCGGAAATATGTACCGTGGTTCGACGTACCTGGACGCAAGAACACGAAGCTGCGCATCGTGTTTGGTCACTGGTCAACGCTGGGCGAGATGATCCGGTCGAACGTGCTGTCTATCGATACCGGTTGTGTGTGGGGCGGCTGCCTTACCGCATTGCAGCTAAAACCGACCAAGGTTAAGGTCAGGAGGGTCAAGTGCCGGCAGGTTATGCGTCCAACCCTGTTCCAGCCCAAGTGATCCCGACGCTGCAAGCGCGCCAAGGCCAAGGCAAAGGCAAAGTTTGCGGAGCAACATGCGCAGCACGATTGCATCGGCTCGATAGCGCTTGCGACGACTTGATCAACTCACCGGGTGTCAGTCACACCAACCGCGGACAACACCCATTGGCCAAACCACGGGCCCAGGCCATGAGCCGCGACCATGAACAAGAACCATGCGCTAGAATGGTTTGATGATGACACGAGGCATGATGGGGCGATTCAGGTAGCGGTGGATTTGACATGAATCTAAAACTCGATGGCCGCCGCGCCCTGGTCTGTGGCGCCTCGCGCGGCATCGGTCGCGCGGTGGCTCAGGTACTGGCGAACTCGGGCGCCGAAATCGTGGCGGTCGCCAGGGATGCTGCAGCGCTGGAACAGGTGTTGGCGACATTGTCGACCGACGCCGGGCAGAAACATCAGGCCCTTGCGCTGGATTTAAGTGACAGCGACGCGCTTGCCGCCGCGATGCTGGAACTGGCGGCGGCAATGCCGGTGCAGATCGTGATCAACAATACTGGCGGCCCCGCTGCCGGTCCTGCGATCGAGGCGGACCCGGCACAATTCGAGGCGGCATTCGCTCAGCATGTGCTCGCGGCGCAACGGATCGCGCGCGCGTTGCTGCCCGGGATGAAGACTGCAGGCTATGGCCGCATCATCAATATCATTTCTACCTCGGTCAAAGAGCCGATCCCCGGACTTGGCGTTTCGAACACGATCCGCGGCGCCATGGCGAGCTGGTCGAAAACAATGTCTCGCGAACTCGGGCCTATGGGCATCACAGTCAATAACGTATTGCCGGGTTTCACCGCCACCGAACGTCTTGAATACATATTCCAGGGCCGCGCGGACAAGTCCGGTCAGAGCATCGACGCCGTGCGTCAGCAGGCCTTGTCCTCTGTACCTGCGGGACGTTTTGCCAAGCCAGCCGAGATCGCCAATGCCGTTGCCTTCCTCGCCAGTCCTGCGGCCGCATATATCAACGGGATAAACCTGCCGGTGGACGGCGGGCGCACCGGTAGTCTCTGAGCGTCGCGTGGATCGACTGGAAAACTACATTGGCGGCGAACTTGGCGCACCGGCGTCTGGCCGCTATCTTGACAACCCGGACCCCTCAAGCGGCAAGGTCTATTCGCTGGTCCCGGATTCCGACGCAACTGATCTGAACAAAGCAGTCGAAGCAGCCGAGGCTGCATTCGATTCGTGGAGCGCGGCGCCGGCAGAAGCCCGCGCGAAGATCATGCACAGGCTCGCGCGCCTGGTCGAGGACAACGCCGCGATGCTGGCCCGGGCCGAATGCATAGACAACGGCAAGCCGCTTAGCGTGGCGAGCAGCGTGGACATCCCGCGCGCGTCGGTCAATCTCGATTTCTTCGCCGCGGCGGCGACACAGTTCCACAGCGAGGCGCACGCGACCGACCACAATACCCTCAACTACACGCTGCGACATCCGCTGGGCGTGGTGGCCTGCATCTCGCCCTGGAACCTGCCGCTGTATCTGTTCACCTGGAAAATTGCGCCGGCGCTGGCTGCAGGCAACTGTGTCATTGGCAAACCATCCGAAGTCACCCCGATGACGGCCTATCTTTTTTCACGCCTGTGCCGCGAAGCCGGCCTGCCCCCAGGAGTACTCAATGTGCTGCACGGAAACGGACCGGGCATCGGTCAGTTGATCGTCGATCACCCGGGCATCAAGGCGATCTCGTTTACCGGCGGTACCGCCACCGGCGCCAGGATCGCCGCGTCAGCCGCACCGCGTTTTCGCAAATTGTCGCTCGAACTGGGCGGTAAAAACCCGAGTCTCGTGTTTGCCGATTGCGACTGGGAACAGGCGCTGGAGGGCGCGGTGCGGGCCGCATTCTCTAATCAGGGACAGATCTGTCTGTGTGGCTCACGGGTGCTGATAGAGGCGTCAATCTACGACCGTTTCCGCGCTGCGTTTGTGGAACGGGTCAAGGCGCTGCGGGTTGGCGACCCGCTGGATCCGGATACCGAGCAGGGCGCAGTTGTTTCCGCGGCGCATATGAACAAGATCCTGAGCTGTATCGACCTTGCGCGGGAGGAAGGCGGACACATCCTGTGCGGTGGTGGGCGCGTTCAACCCGAGGCGGAGCGATGTCGAGATGGCTGGTTTGTTGCGCCCACGGTAATCGAGGGCCTGGGCCCTGAGTGCCGCAGCAATCAGGAAGAAATATTCGGCCCGGTCGCGACGCTTAGCCCGTTTGACGACGAGGATCATGCTGTCGCCCAGGCGAATGCGACGCGCTATGGTCTGGCCGCCTCGCTATGGAGCAAGGATGTGGATCGCTGCCACAGGCTTGCGCGTCGGCTCGAGGCGGGCATGGTCTGGGTCAACTGCTGGATGCTGCGCGACTTGCGCACGCCGATGGGCGGAATGAAAGACTCGGGTGTCGGCCGTGAAGGCGGTTTCGAGGCGATGCGTTTTTTCACCGAACCAAAGAACGTGTGCATTTCTTATCGTTAGGGCAGCTAATCTTTGAACCAGAAGGCCGAGAACCGTGAGTAAATCTGCCGATGTGACCCATGCCACTGGCGCACCGGAACCGGTAGGTAATTATCCGCACGCCAGACGCGTCGGGAACCTGCTGTTCCTGTCCGGTATCGGGCCACGCGTCCGGGGCAGCAAGATCATCCCCGGGGTCGAGTTGAGCACCGCGGGTGAAGTCGTCAAACGTGATATCGAAGCACAATGTCATTCCGTTTTTCGCAACGTACGTCAGGTGCTCGAAGAAGCCGGCTCTGGCTGGGAGCGGCTGGTGGACGTGACGGTATTCCTGACTCACATGGAAGAGGATTTCGCGGCCTACAATCGGATCTATGCGGAGTACTTCCGCGATGACCCACCGTGCCGTACAACGGTAGAGATAAAGAGCCTGCCGACGCCGATTTCGATCGAATTGAAGTGCATCGCCACGCTGCCAGACAGGCACAGCCAGGATGGGACGGATCAAGGCGGGGTCGCGTCAGGCAAGGAGTAGAGCATGCGCGCTTTAAAGGCTTTCAACTTTCAGCAGTGGATCGATGCCCACCGTGATCAGCTCAAACCGCCCGTGTGTAACAAGGTGGTATTCGAAGATACCGAATTTATTGTGATGGTCGTGGGTGGACCCAACTCGCGCCAGGATTATCACTATGATCCGGGCGAGGAGTTCTTTTATCAGCTTGAAGGGGACATGTTGTTAAAGACCGTCCAGGATGGGAAGTTCGTCGATATTCCGATTCGCGAAGGCGAGATCTTCCTGCTGCCGCCGGAGATGCCCCACTCTCCGCAGCGTTTCGAGAACACAGTTGGGCTGGTGATCGAACGCCCGCGGCTGCCGGAAGAAAAGGACGGCTTCCAGTGGTACTGCGAGCAATGCGGTCACAAGCTCTATGAAGAGTACTTTCACCTGGAGAATATCGAAACCCAGTTGCCGCCGGTGTTCGATCATTTCTACGCCGATCCGCAAAACCGTCACTGCGAAGAATGCGGCCATGTGACGGATCTGCCACCGTCGCGGCGCGGCTGAGGCGAACTGGATGCCAGTGCTCAAGATAGACATCCACACCCATATCCTGCCGCCGGACTGGCCGAATCTGAAAGAGCGTTATGGCTATGGCGGCTGGGTGCAGCTTGAGCGCCATGGTCCGGGCTGCTCCCATATGACCCTCGACGGCAGCTTTTTCCGCGATGTCGACGCCAATTGCTGGGACGAGCAGGTGCGGATGTCTGAATGTGATGGCCACGGCGTTCAGGTCCAGGTCCTGTCCACAGTACCTATCATGTTCAGTTACTGGGCCAAGGCCGCGGACGCGCTGGATCTGGCCGGATTCCTGAATGAGCATATCGCCAGCATCGTCGCCGAACATCCACGCCGTTTTATCGGTCTCGGCACCTTGCCGATGCAGGATCCCGATCTCGCCATTCGTGAACTTGAGCGCTGCGTACAAAAGCTCGGTCTGTCGGGGATTGAAATCGGTTCGCATATCAACGGCATGAATCTGGATCATCCGGATGTCTACCCGGTACTGGAGGCCTGTGCGGAGCTGGGCGCCGCGGTATTCGTGCACCCATGGGAAATGCTGGGTCGCGAGCGAATGGGCAAATACTGGCTGCCCTGGCTGGTCGGGATGCCGGCCGAAACGTCGCTGTCGATCTGCTCGATGATATTTGGCGGGGTTTTTGAGCGGCTGCCCGATCTGCGCGTGGCATTTGCCCATGGCGGCGGCGCGTTCCCGGCCACGATCGGCCGGATAGAACATGGATTCAAGGTACGGCCGGATCTGTGCGCGGTTGAGAACGAGCGCAATCCGAGGGATTACCTGGGTCGGTTTTTTGTCGACGCGCTGGTCCACGATCCACTGATGCTGCGCTATATGATCGACTTGATGGGCGCCGACTGCATTGCAATGGGCAGCGACTATCCGTTTCCGCTCGGAGAGACCGTGCCGGGATCGCTTATCGACAGCATGGATCTGACCCCGGCGGTCAGGGAGCGACTGCTGTCCGGATCCGCGCTGGCCTGGCTTAATCTGGAACGGGAGCGCTTTACTTGAGTGAATTGCATCTGCTCACCGACGCCGGCCCCCGACGTGTGGATCCAGCGGCAATCGATATCTCGATCCCGCTGGATTTCGCCGGCCGCCAGCCAAACCATTTTGGCGCGCCCCCGGCCCGTGCCGAACCCCTGGAAGCGCAGGGATTTGTCGGTGACACCCGCGCTGGCGGCAGCTGCAATTGCGAAGTGCTGACGCTGGTTCCGCACTGCAATGGCACACATACCGAATGCATCGGTCATATCAGCCAGGAACGCGTGAGCGTGGCGGGCAAGGCGCTGTCGCCTTTGATGCTGGCTGCTTTGGTCAGCGTGACGCCGGTCGATGCAGCAGGCACCAGTGAATCCGCGGATCCGGTGCCTCGGGCAGGCGATCGGCTGGTCACAGCCGCAGCCCTGGGTAACGCGCTGGATGATCTGACCGAGCTGCACGAAACACCAGCCGCGCTGGTCGTGCGTACTCTGCCAAACGACTCCGCCAAGGCGACGCAGGATTACACCGCGGGGGCAACGCCACCGTATTTCTCGCTGGAAGCGATGGGCCTGATGATCGACCGGGGCGTGCAGCATCTGTTGTGCGATCTGCCGTCGATCGATCGCAGCCATGATGACGGCAAACTCAGCGGCCATCGCGTGTTCTGGGGTTTGGCCGGGCACGCTGATCGTGACCGGGACAACGCAACCATCACCGAGATGATATACGTGCCAAACATGGTGGCTGACGGCGTCTACGCACTGTCGCTGCAATTGCCCCCATTTGTGACCGATGCCGCGCCATCGCGTCCCCTGCTCTACGCGCTGGAGTTGCCATGATTGACACCTCGATCGGTTTTGCCCGCGACCAGGATGCACACGATCCGCTGGCAATCTACCGGCAGCAGTTTCATATCCCGCCGGGCCCGGACGGCTCGGAGAGCATCTATCTGTGTGGCAACTCGCTGGGTTTGCAGCCTCGCACAGTCCAGGCGCTAATCGACCAGGAGCTGGAGGATTGGCGGGAATTTGGCGTGGAAGGCCATTTCCGCGCCAGCCGACCGTGGATGCCCTATCACGAACAGGTCGCGACACCGCTTGCCAGCCTGGTCGGCGCACAGGCGGAAGAAGTGGTTACCATGAACACGCTGACCGTTAACCTGCATCTGATGATGGTCAGTTTTTACCGGCCGACGAGCACCCGCTTCCGTCTGGTGATCGAAAAGCCCGCCTTCCCGTCGGATCGCTACGCTGCCGAGTCCCAGGTCCGTTTCCATGGATTTGATCCCGACCAGGCGCTGCTGGAGATTTCGCCCCGCGAGGGCGAGTCATCGATCCGCGAAGAAGACATCGCCAGCTGTATAGAGGAATTCGGTGAATCCATCGCGCTGGTGATGCTGCCGGGCGTGCAGTACTACTCGGGGCAATTGTTCAATATCGGCGGGATCACTGAGCTGGCCCGCAGCAAGGGTTGTGCGGTGGGCTGGGATCTGGCGCATGCCGCCGGCAACGTGCCTCTGGCATTGCATGACTGGGCCCCCGATTTTGCCGCCTGGTGCAGCTACAAATACCTCAACGCAGGCCCCGGCGCGGTCGCGGGATGTTTTGTCCACCAGCGGCATGCCCGGGGCTTCGATCTGCCCCGTTTTGCTGGCTGGTGGGGCCACGACAAGACCACCCGATTTCAGATGGGCCCGGAGTTTGTACCCATGCCCGGCGCCGAGGGCTGGCAATTGTCCAACCCGCCGATCCTGTCGATGACGCCGTTGATCGCTTCGATGTCGCTGTTCGAAGACGCCGGCATGGATCGGCTGCGCAAGAAATCCGAGTCGCTGACCGGGTACCTGGAATCCTTGTTGCTCGAACTGCTGACCGATCATGTGCGGATCTTCACACCGACAAATCCGAGCCAGCGGGGTTGCCAGCTCTCGCTGAGCCTGGCGCAAGGGCGCGAACGGGGCCGTGAGGTGTTCGAAGCGATCTCGGCCGACGGCGTCATCGCTGACTGGCGGGAACCCGACGTGATCCGTGTCGCGCCGGTACCTCTGTACAACAGTTACCAGGATGTCTGGCGCTTTGTCGATATCCTGCGGCGGCGATTGCAATGAACAATCCAGCGAACAGCAATGAAGTCACTATCGTCGGCGCCGGTCTCGGCGGCGCGTTAATGGCACTTTATCTGGCCCGGCGCGGGCACCGGGTACGGGTGTTTGAGAAACGCGCCGATCTGCGCAAAGAATCCATTTCCGCGGGCCGCTCGATCAATCTGGCGCTTGCCAACCGCGGCCTTGCTGCCCTGTCCGGTGTCGGGCTGGAAACCGAGGTGCGTGCATTGCTCACTACGATGCGCGGACGCATGGTCCACGACATCGACGGCAACACCAATCTGCAGCCCTATGGCCAGCGTGACTGGGAAGTCGTGTATTCAGTGTCGCGGGGCGGGTTGAATGCCTTGTTACTGGATCAGGCCGAAGCCGCCGGAGTGAGGATCCATTTCGAAGCGCCGTGTACCGAGGTCGACTTTGACAGAAGACTGCTTCGCTTCCATGACCAGATCGCCAATGTGCATATCGATGCGCCGATGACACCCGCCATCGGCGCCGATGGCGCCGGCTCGGTCGTCCGCCGGGCGTTGATGGAACGGTCCGGATACTCGGAGACCGTGGACATGCTCGATCACGACTACAAGGAACTGAATATCCCGCCCGACACGGACGGCAGCTTCCGTATGGAACCCCATGCATTGCATATCTGGCCGCGTGGCGGATACATGCTGATTGCGTTGCCAAATCTCGACGGCAGCTTTACCGTGACGCTGTTCCTGCCAAAAACCGGCAACCCGGATGGCGATGAGCCCGGCTTCGACACGATCAGCAACCCGCGCGATGCGCGCGCGTTTTTTGATGCAGTGTTCCCGGATGCTTCCCGGCTGATCGGCACGCTGGAGCGCGACTGGGAACACAACCCTGCCGGCGAGCTTGGCACAGTGCGCTGCAAACCCTGGCATCTGGACAACAGGGTCGCATTGCTCGGTGACGCAGCACATGCAGTCGTGCCCTTCCACGGACAGGGCATGAACTGCGCATTCGAAGATTGTCTGGAAATGGATCGCTGTCTGGACGAATGCGGCGGCGACTGGAAGGCCACTTTTGCGCTCTATACCAAACGGCGCAAAGCCAACGCTGACGCAATTGCCGATATGGCGCTGGAGAATTACATCGAGATGCGTGCCTCGGTGGCCGACCCGAAGTTCCTGCTCAGAAAGCAGCTGGCATTCGAACTCGAGCGTCGTCACCCGAACCGCTTTGTACCCCGCTACGGCATGGTGATGTTCCGCGACGATATCGGTTATTCCGAGGCCCAGCGACGCGGGCGAATCCAGACAGAGATTCTTGAGCGTGCGACCGAGGGCCGGAAAAACCTTGACGGTCTCGACTTCGAGGCAATCAGCAAGACCATCGAGAGCGAGCTCGAGCCGCTGGCCAGCTGAAAACCGGCTCTTGTCGCCACTCCCTGCATGAGCGTGGGCTGGCCTGTACGTCTGGTGATATGGTGGATCTCTCACCCTGGCAAGGGGTGAAAACGAATTCCCGGAAGGATGGCGGGAATGGTGGCGGGAAAGCGGCCACCCCTCGCGGCGGGCTCGCCATCAGGAGGCGTTTGATGATCACAGGAAGCTGTCATTGCGGCCAGGTGAGTTTTTCCATTTCCGAGTCGCCGGAGAAGCTGGTCAACTGCAATTGCTCCATCTGTCGTCGTATCGGCGGGCTGTGGGGACATGTGCCGATAGAGAGCGTCACCATCTCGGCAGACCCTGATTCGACAATCCGATATATTCAGGGTGACAAAACTCTTGCGATCCATACCTGCAGCAGATGCGGTTGCACCACGCACTGGGAGAACCTTCAGCCGGAAAAGTCCGGTCACATGGCGGTCAACTTCCGCATGTGCACGGCCGACGACATAGCCAGATTCCGGGTGAGAAAATTTGATGGCGCAGACACCTGGAAATTTATTGATTGATAGACGGATCCGCCGGCAATAGAGCAGACGATCTTCTCCGCTACCTCTAAACCCAGGCATGGTGGCAGATGCGGAAAGCGGCCATGACCGGTTTTTTCGCAGCTGTGCAATCTTGAGCAGCAAATATCTTGAGCAGTAAGCGCCTTGAACGGTAAGAGAACTTCATCAAAGGTGCCATCCGTAATGGGCTGGCTGTGCATCGCGGCGGGCATCTATCCGCTGGCCATTGCCGTCGGGCTTGTGCCTGCAGACTCAAGTGCTGTGCATGCCCCAATGTGGGTAGTCTTCCTGAGCGGCCTGGTGTTTATTGTCGGCGGCGCGATGATGCTGGTCGGGATGGAATCCCGGGCGAATGACCTGCTCGCATGTTTGCTATTGCTGACCATGGGCAGTATCGGCGCCTGGGTCGCGATTCGGGGCCCGGCGGACGGATTTTCAGGCGGTATCCCGTTCCTGCCCCGGTCAATGAATACTTTCGTCGCCCGGGGGTTGTTTGGTCTGGGCGCGGCCGTGTGTTTGCTTTTGTCCGCTTATGCCGCGCGCAGCTTATTCAGCCCTCGAAGCTGAGCGCTTGTCCGGACAGACGGACATTAATGGAGAAAAGGATCATGGCAACTCACCTTGATGAATTTGCCACACGTTACGCCGAGGCCTGGTCTAGCCAGAATCCACAAAGCGTGGCTTCCTTCTTCAACGGACAGGCGACGCTGCGCGTCAACGATGACCCGCCTGCCGTGGGCAGGACCGCCATCGCGGAAGTCGCAAGAGGGTTTATGACCGCGTTTCCGGATATGGTGGTTACGCTGGACAGGCTGGTCGAGAAATCGCAGGGCGTCGAGTTTCACTGGACCCTTACAGGCACCAACACAGGACCCGGCGGCACTGGGCGGCCGGTCCGGATCAGCGGTCATGAACTTTGGCAGATGGACAGCAGTGGCCTCATCTCCAGTTCGACAGGCCAGTTTGATGCGCTGGACTATCAGCGACAACTTGCGGGCGAGCAGTCGTGAACCGGGCAAAGCCATCTCGCAGTCTCTGACTGCGATCTGTTTCCAGACATGATGTGACTCAATGAAGACCTCAATCAGCGAACTACTAAAGAAGATGCCGGGCGCCCGGTCAGCGCAATGGCCGGATGGCGAACCCTACGCGGTCGGTTTTTCTCATGGCAGCATGTCGCTGGGCTTTTACGCCCCGGTTGGAGCAGATCCGCAACAACCGCACCAGCAGGATGAACTCTATATCGTGCAGACCGGTCACGGCACGATTTTCATCGGCGATCAGCGAACAGCGTTTTCGCCTGGCGATGCCTTTTTTGTCCCGGCCGGTGTGGAGCACCGCTTCGAGGACTTTTCAGACGACTTCCACACCTGGGTTGTGTTTTGGGGCCCCGCGGGCGGGGAAACGGAATCCGGATCATGAAGTACTCGGGCACTAACCTGGAAAAGAAGTTTGATCTCTTCTCGGAACACTGGCGTCCCAGGATCATCGGCGAACTCAATGACTACCAGATAAAGCTGGCAAAGATCCAGGGGGAGTTCGTCTGGCACAAGCACGACGACACCGATGAGCTGTTTGTATGTGTCGAAGGTGAATTACAGATCGAATTCCGCGACGGCTCGGTGACGCTGAGGACCGGTGAGTTGTATGTCGTACCCAGAGGCGTGGAACACAAACCCAGCGCCCGCGAGGAATGTCGGATCATGCTGATTGAACCCAAAGGGGTCGTAAACACCGGTGACGTGGGCGGCGAGCTGACTGCGCCCGGTGATCAATGGATATAAAGCGATGACCTCAGTCAAGAACAGCGGCCTGGGAACGCTCTCTACGCTTTCTATCGGCATTGGCGGCATGGTGGGGGGTGGCATATTCGCAGTCACCGGACTCACCATCCATGTCACCAGGGGCGGCGCGCCGCTGGCCTTCCTGATCGCAGGCATAGTGGCTCTGTTAACCAGCTACTCGTATCTGAAGCTGACGCTGCGTTACCCCGGCGAAGGTGGCACGGTTGTGTTCATCAACCGTGCGTTCGGAACCGGGATCATCACCGGTGCGGCAAATATCCTGTTGCTGTTGAGTTATGTCGTACTGGTCGCGGTCTACGCCTATGCGTTTGGCAGCTACGGCGCCAGCTTCTTCCCGGAAGCGGAGAGAGAGTTCTGGCGTCACGTGCTGATGAGCGGCGTGATTGTCTTTTTGCTGCTGATGAATGTGTTTGCCACGCGGCTGATCATCCGCTCGGAGAACCTGTTCAACATCGTAAAATTGATCCTCCTTGCGGGTTTTATCGGCGCGGGTCTGCTCGCACCCATGGACCTGGCCTGGACTGAACCGGACAACATGGTCACCCCGCTCGGCCTGATCTCAGGCGCGATGCTGATCTTCCTGAATTATGAGGGCTTTGAGCTGATCGCCAACGCATCCGGCGACATCGATAAACCAGAGCGGACGCTGCCAATCGCCTATATCGGCGGGGTCTGCATAGTGATTGCTCTCTATGTGTTGATCGTCGTGGTAGTGCTCGGGCACCTGAGTTTTGCCGAGGTGGAAAAGGTCAGCGACTTCGCACTGTCGGCGGCCGCGCGCAGCTTTATGGGGAACGCGGGTTTCATCGCAATCGCTATCGCCGCACTGCTGGCAACGACGTCAGCGATCAACGCAACGTTCTACGGTACCGGCAAGCTGGCCTATATCATAGCCAAGACCGGTCAATTGCCCAGGACGCTTGGGCGGACCTACCGTGGCGAGCACATCGACGGCACCTTGATAACCGCAGTGATCGCCTTGCTGGTTGCAAACTTTATACCACTTGATGCGATAGCGACCATGGGTAGCGCCGGCTTTCTGCTGCTGTTTATGCTGGTCAATATCGCCAATGTGCGTCTGTCCAGCGAGACCCGGAGTCGTGCCTGGCTGTCAGCGCTGGCGGCGCTTAGCACCGGTGTCGCGCTTTTGGTGTTATGCGTGGAAGTGGATGAGAACCCGGCGACGCGCAATCATTTGTGGATCCTCGCGGGGATGATTGTCGCGTCTCTGGTGATCGAAGTCGTCTATCGTCGGGTCAGCGGTCGCGACATGGATCTGGCAGTCTTGACCGGACGCGCTGATCCCGAGACGCCGTCGCAGTGAATTGCGGTGCATTGGACTGCCATGCAATTGAACACGCAGTAACAAAGGCAACGGCCGCTGCGTACCGGCGTCGGCCGCAGCGCGCGATTGCCCGGGTAACTGAGGCGGTGCTGAATATGAGTCATGTCCCGGACCGGGAGGGAGAACAGAGCATGAATGGAGTCTTGATAAGAGTGCTTAAGCGTTGTGTCATTGTCCCGCTGTTTCTGACCGTGTTGTATATGGGTACCGCTGCCGCCGAGGATATTCCAGACAGTGCCGACCATCCGATCATCTCCCGATACCCGGGATCTGTAATCCAGTGGTACACGGTCGATAACTACCGTGAGTATCTGGTCCCGGTTGGGCCGGTGAGCGGGTACCGACAGATAGAAGAGTTGATCGAGACAGAGGGTCGGGTAACCCGCATCTACTACACGCTGGACAACAGCCCGCGCAGCGAAAGCGAAGTATTGAAGAACTACCGCGAGGCGCTGCTGGAGGCCGGATTCGAGATTCTCGCCGACGGCTTTGAACCCGCAGGTTCGCGCAGCGTCGGCGTAGGCAGCAGAAAATGGCGTGAGGTTCTGTTTATGAGTAACCCCTGGGAGGGGCATGGCCCGGTCAGCGAAATGACGCGTGGCTCCGCAACTTCAGGCGGTGGTGGCAGCGTCGTCGCACGCAAGCTTCGTGCCGCCGGTACCGCCTATGTGATTGCGACCGTATATCGCTTCAGCGAAGACCGGATCGGCGCAATGGTCGATGTGATCGAGGTGGAGGAAGCGGAAACCGGTCTGATCGTGGTCGATGCAGAAGCTATCGGGGCCGGGATTGAAGAACACGGCCGCGTGGTTCTGGACGGGATCTACTTCGACTTTGACAAAGCCACGCTAAAGCCGGAGTCGAAAGCAGCGCTGGATCAGATTGCGATTTTCCTTCGTGCCCAGCCCGGGATGGATTTCTACGTAGTAGGTCATACCGACGCAAGTGGCGCGTTTTCCTACAACCAGAACCTCTCAGCAGCGCGGGCCCGAGCGGTGGTCGAAGCCCTGGTCAAGGATGCCGGCATCCAAAGCGATCGCCTCGAGCCTCACGGGGTTGGACCACTGGCACCGGTGTTCTCAAACTCATCGGATGCGGGCAGTGAGAAGAACCGGCGAGTAGAACTGGTCGAGCGATAGCAGCGAACCGGTGCCCGGGCGTCTGCGCGCCGGGCCCGGATGGAGTCGGGTAATCCCTTCGGAATCGGAGTGTATTGGGCACTTATGTCAGGGCAAGGTGAATTGTTTTGGTGGCGGTGGCTGCTTGTAGTCACATCTGGTGTCATGCTGTTCGGACTGAGCATGGTGGTCGCGCCTGATCTGACGCGCCAGTTCTTTGGCCTGCTGGTATTTTCCTCCGCAACTGGCCTGGATACGTTTGGCGGCCCGGCGAACGATTACATCATGCTGCTGCATGCGGTCCTTGGATCCGTTATGTTCGGCTGGGGCGTGGCACTGCTTTTCGTGTTGCTGGGTCCGTTCCGTACCGGTGGATTCCATGGCTGGTTGACGCTGTGCGTGTCGCTGGCGGCCTGGTTTGTCCCGGACACCGCCTATTCTCTTTGGTCAGGATTCTGGCAAAACGCGATGTTGAACGGCGTTTTTGCAATTCTGTTTGCGATCCCGTTGGCGGCGACCTACCGGTCCAGCCGGAGACACCACGACTGAGGGCTTCAGAGGATGGACGACGCGACCATCGAGGCGTTCCGCCAGCAGCTTGTCGCACAACAGCTGGCGCTTCAGACCCAGGAACAGGAACACAACACAGATAGCGGGCCTGTAGAGCTTGATCAGGCCCGGGTAGGCCGCTTGTCCCGCATGGACGCAATGCAGGGTCAGCAAATGGCGCTGCAGGCATCCCGCCGACGGCAGGCCCAGCTGGCGAACATTGCTGGCGCGCTGCGCCGCATCGAATCGAATTCCTTCGGAGATTGTTTTATCTGCGGCGAGGAGATCGATCAGCGGCGGCTGGCGATAGACCCGACAAGCACGCGCTGTCTTGGCTGCACTGAAGTATGAGCGCATGCGGTACTCTGGAGTGCCGGAAAATAGCGCCGAGGCGCTAGCGCAAGCATGATCAGCCAGACGGGGTCGCTGATGCCACAGACCGGATATGAGCCGGATATGAGCAAGAAACCACAAGCAGATGAAGCGCAAAGAACCGATCTTGAATCGGTCGCCCGGCAGTGGATTTCGCTGTGGTGCGCACCGGTGGACTGGGATCTGTTCGAGCGACTGCATGCCGACGATTTCGAGGATTGCTCGTCGGCGGGCAGGCCGACCAGCAAGCAAGGATTCGCGCAAGGCATCGCCGAGTTCGTTCATGCGTTCCCCGATCTGAGAACCCGCGTTGATGATCTGGTCATCGATACTGCCGCCAAACGCGTAGCGGTACGCTGGTCGGCAAGCGGCATCAATCTGTCCCGCTATCTGGGCACAGGGCCCACCCGGAGGCTCACCCGCATCACGGGTATTGAAATTATCGAGATCCGTCGTGGCAGGATCATGCGCCGCTGGGGCGAGTGGGATATCAGTGCGCACACCGGCCATGTCTGAGCGTTTGACCGGCGACCACCCGCCCTGGCGCGCTCGCACCCGCGAGCGGTGGCACAACAGGTCGTGACATGATAATCGTCCGCGACGCCGTACAAGCCGATGCAGACACGCTGTGGTCGATCCGGACCCGCGCGATCGCTCAGGTGTGCGCCCCCGTCTACAGCGCCGAGGTGATCGGGAAGTGGCTGGCGGTGCCGATGCCTGTCTGCTGGGGCCAGATGCTTGTCGAAAAGCAGGCAATTGTCGCGACGCTGGAACGGCAAGCGGCTGGTTTTGGCATTTTGGATATCAAGGCACAGACAATCGAAGCCGTGTTTGCCTCCCCTGAACACGCCGGCAACGGCATTGGACGTCAATTGATGGCTGGACTTGAAGCGCTGGCCGCACGGAGCGGACTGACCCGTCTTCAGCTTTCGTCGTCCCTCAATGCGGTGAACTTCTATACCAGGGCAGGCTACCAGACTGACAGCAAGACACGTTTCTCCCACCCGGCCGGATTTGCGCTCGATTGCCATCTGATGTCAAAACAACTGGTGGGCTGATTCTGTGCTGCCCGCATATGCCGACGACCCGCGCGCATGAGGACCATGGTCGCCAGGCAGAAGCGGCTGAATCGCGCGGCGCTAGACAGAGCCGTAGCAGCGCTGGCGCAACGTGATGCAGATCTTGCTGCGATTGCTGCGGAATTTGGCCCGCCCCCGCTGTGGAAGCGCGCGCAGGGATTCCATACCCTGATTCACATTATCCTCGAGCAGCAGGTTTCGCTCGCATCGGCCCGGGCCGCGTTCGAGCGACTCGAGTCGCTGGTCCAGACCGTGACGCCAGAAAACTTTCTGGCGTTGAGTGACGCACAGTTGCGAGCGACGGGTTTCAGCCGCCAGAAATCTGCGTACGGTCGCGAGCTTGCCAACTCGATCATTGACGGCCGCCTGAATCTTGAATCACTGGATGCGCTTTCTGACCACGACGCCAGGCACGCATTAACCCGGGTCAGGGGAATCGGGCCATGGACTGCCAATATCTACCTGCTGATGGCATTGGGGCGGCAGGATGTGTGGCCGAGCGGAGATCTCGCGCTGGAGATCGCGATGCAGCAGATCAAAGGGCTGAAAAAAAGACCCGCGCCCGCCGAAGCCAGCCAGATTAGCGAGCAATGGCGACCCTGGAGGGCGGTAGCCGCCAGGATGCTGTGGCAGTTCTATCTGCAAAGACCGGCGAAGCGGCCTGACGACTAAGCCGCGGCTGCAAATCCCGCAGATATGGGTGTGTGGCTCTGACATCTGTGCGAAGATCGCGCTCCAATCCATGCGCCCGTCGCTGCGAGTCATCTCCCGACCGACAAGAAGAGCCGACCGATGTGAAGATATGGGTAGACGCCGACGCATGCCCGGTGGTGATCCGGGAGATACTGTTCCGGGCGGCAGACCGCAGACAGGTTGAATTGACCCTGGTGGCGAATCAGGCGGTGCGCATGCCCGCCTCCCGGTTTATCAGAATGCTGCAGGTGCCGGCCGGATTTGATGTGGCCGACAATGAAATCGTCAAACGCCTGAACGCCGGTGATCTGGTCATTACCAGTGATATCCCGCTGGCGGCGGAAGTGATCGCCAAGGGTGGTCACGCACTAAACCCTCGCGGCGAGATGTATTCAGCAGATACGATTGGGGCGATTCTCAACATGCGGGATTTTATGGATACTATGCGTGCCAGCGGGATCAACACAGGTGGCCCGCCGGCGCTGAATCAGCGCGACCGGCAGGCGTTTGCGAATCATCTGGATCGATTTCTGACCAGGCACCTCGCCGAAGATTGATCACGCATCAGGCACACTGATTTCTTTCAACTACTAAACAAGGTTCTGATATGGCGGAGAAACCCGAAGAGCTCAGCTTATATGCGATGGCTGACCAGTTTATCGATGTGGCCAATCGCCTGATTGGCGAAGGCGGCCAGGATCTCAGTCGGGTCAGCGCCGCAATCCGGTTTGCCGCCGCGCGATTCAATGCACATGAAGCCGCGCATCAGGCGCAGGATGTCGCCGCGGACAAAGACAACGCAGTCAGCTGGTTTACCTATCAATATCAAAAAATGTTCGTCGAGAATATCGATGAGCACATCCAGCTGGCGGAAAAGCTGGGTAAACCTGACGCCTGACAGGCCGTTTTGCCGTCTCGCCTGTCCGGCCGGCACACCATTGTCTGGCGACCAGTGTGTTGAACCACGACCGGTGAATCCGGTCGTCCCCGGGGAGAAAGAGATGTCTATTGTCGGTGGCTGTCTTTGCGGCGAGGTCCGCTACGAAGTCTCTGCTCCGCTAAAAAATGCGCGCGCGTGCCACTGCTCTCGCTGCCGCAAGGCCTTTAGTTCGGCATCCTCCGCCTACGCGGAAGTGACCCCGGGCACGTTTCGCTGGACCCGGGGCGAACATCAGATCACCCGGTATGCAACACATCCCCCCTGGGGCCTGGCGTTTTGTCGCCATTGCGGATCGACCCTGGCCGGGCTGTGGCAAAAAGACGTCCACGGCATCACTCTGGGCAGCGTCGACGGGGATCCGGGTATCGAAATCTCGATGCACATCTTTGTTGATTCAAAAGCGCCATGGGACCACATTGGCGGGGATGCGCCGCATTATGCAGAACACCCCTCTTCCTGAATTTGCGAGTGCGACAAAGCCCGCAGCGTGTTCATGGCTTCGCCAGGAACCGGCTTATCGAAACAGACGACGGTCTCGAATTCAAAAGGCGAGACCCTGATGGCTGGATCCAACCTGGTATTCAAAAAATCTGGGTGACGCCATGCTGGCCGGCACGGACCTGGCCAGGATAAAGGAGCTATTCGAGTCTGTTCATGCCAACGCGGGGTACCCCAAAGATATGGCTGCGTTCATCAGGCATGAATCGCACGGTGGCCTGCACTGCCAGGTGATGATCTATTTCTCTCCTGCTGCTGGCGTCATCGCCAGGAAGATTCTCGCCCAACCCTGTCAACGGCCTGCCGCGGAAAATCTGGGTCTGCTTGTCGGATCCGAGGCCGCCTGGTCCGGCGCTGTTCCCGGGTTTCGGGCGCTGACCCGACGGGTTTCTGGCAAACTGCCCTGACCATCGGCTCCGCCCTCTGGGCAGGTACCCGACAGGCCGGTATGACAGGGAGACCATCAGCATGAGTAGCGATAGGAAAGCACCCGCGAAAATTGGCGACATCGAATGGCGTGACCTGACCGTAACCGATGCAGAGCAGGTCAGGGATTTTTATTGCAGCGTTGTGGGCTGGAACTCCAGCGCAGTATCCATGGGCGAATATGATGACTTCAATGTTACTCGCCCGGAAGACGGCGAAACCGTGGCCGGCATCTGTCATGCCCGGGGCGGCAACAGCGAACTGCCGGCGCAATGGTTGATGTATGTCAGGGTCAGCGACGTAAGCGAAAGCGCGGCGAAATGCCGGAAGCTTGGCGGGGCGGTGCTGGTCGGGCCCAAACCCATGGGCGCCAGCCAGTTTTGCGTAATCCAGGATCCTGCGGGAGCCGTGCTGGCGCTGATCTCAGGCTAGCAACCGGCGCTGACGCCGGCCAGCCGGAAATGTCCAGCCGGAATTGCACAGAAACACCGGGCAATCATCAGCTCAGAACCTGATCCCTGGCCCCGACCCACGCTGGTCACCCGGGACCGTCTTGGTCGATAATACGGATACTCGCTGGACCCATGCCAGAAGGGCCTCACACGCGACAATCGATGGTCTGTTCGGCGCGCTGACGCAGACATCGACAGCAGGAAGCAACACGATCGGGGAAATCGGGGGGAATCGGGAAAACTCATGAAGACGTATGCTGCAGAATTTGTCGGGACTTTTTGGCTGGTGTTCGGAGGCTGCGGAAGCGCTCTCCTTGCAACGGCATCGCCTGACGGCGGTATCGGCCTGCTCGGGGTCTCTCTCGCGTTTGGCCTGACTCTGATGACCGTGGCATACGCCATCGGGCACATCTCCGGATGCCATATCAACCCGGCGGTTTCCATCGGTCTTTGGGTCGGCGGGCGATTCCCGGCCAACAAGGTGCTGCCGTATATCATCGCTCAGGTCGCGGGCGCGATCGCCGCCGGCGGCGTGTTATATCTGATTGCCAGTGGAAAGACCGGATTCGACGTCTCGGCGGGATTCGCATCCAATGGCTATGGCGCCCACTCTCCGGGGGGATACTCATTGCTGGCGGCGCTGATCTGCGAGATCGTGATGACGATGATGTTCCTGATCATCATTCTCGGGGCCACTGACAACCGCGCACCGGCGGGATTTGCTCCGATTGCGATCGGAATGGCACTGGCGCTGATCCATCTGATCAGCATCCAGGTGACAAATGCCTCGGTAAACCCGGCTCGCAGTACGGGTGTGGCTGTATTTGCGGGAGGATGGGCAATAGGCCAATTGTGGCTGTTCTGGTTCGCCCCGATTGTTGGCGGCGTGCTTGGCGCCTGGGCCTACCGATTTCTTGGAAGCGAGCGGAAGTAGCCCCGGGGAGCGCACGCAAAGTGGTGTCGGGACTGGATGCGCTCAAACGCTTGCGACAGGGCAATCGTCGTTTTGCCGACGATATTCGCGGAACCGGCAAGGGCAAGCTGGGAACCCGTCGCATTGAGTTGATGGACGGCCAGAATCCGATCGCGATCATCCTCGGCTGTTCCGATTCACGTGTACCTGCAGAACTGATCTTTGACCAGGGTCTGGGAGATCTGTTTGTGATCCGGGTCGCTGGCAATATCGTGGCCCCATCGCAAGTCGGGAGCGTCGAATTCGCCGCGGAACGCTATGGGTCGCGGCTGGTTGTGGTACTCGGGCATTCTCTGTGCGGGGCGGTTCAGGCCACGCTTGAGGAACTGGAACGTCCCGGCCAACAACGTTCACCCAATCTTGGCGCCATCGTTGGCCGCATCCGACCTGCGGTGGAAACGCTAATGGAAGCGGACTGGGGCGACAGTCAGGATGCCTTGTTGCGTGCGGCAATTCGCTCCAACACCCGCGCTTCAGCCAACCACCTTCGAAACGCTTCGCCAACCCTGGAAAAGATGATTCGGGAAAACGGACTGCTTGTCGTAGGAGCCGAGTACTCGCTCGAAACCGGAATCGTCGACTTCTTCGACGTCCCGCCCGGTCAATAGATGCTGGCGACTGACGTCGTCGAAGTGGCGACGTCTTCTGCCCCGCCATCAGTCAAGCCGCGTGCTGCCGGATTGCTTGCCGCCGGAATATCCCGCCATGCACACCATTCGGGACCCTGATTGCGCCGTCGTGCGACAGTATGGATAGAATTTGTATAGGTTCTACGAAAAAGCCCGATTTTCCTACGCAATGCAGGCATAGATACACTTTGTTACATTTGTTTACACCAGGAAACGCGCTTTTTATTGCCTCTTGTACATTCTTTGTATAGATTTGCGCCCAGTCCAGCGATTTCGCACCGGTCACAGTCGACCTCCGACCCACTGGGATAGCAATCAGGCATGAAAATCGAACATCACGCGTCCGATGATGAGCCCCGCGCAGAGCGGTCTGGCCTGTATCCGATCGGAACGGTGGCCAGCCTGACCGGTGTCAACCCGGTTACTCTGAGAGCCTGGGAGCGACGCCACGGTTTGTTTGACCCGGTCCGGACCGAGAGCGGCCGTCGCCTGTACCGCCACGACGACATTGTCCTGATCGGCCGCGTGGTCGGACTGCTGGAGCGCGGCATGCGGATCGGTCAGGTCAAAGCCGAACTCGAGGCCATTCAGAGCGACGAAGCAGAGCGGGCTGCAGACGGCGTCGAGCCGTGGACCACGCTGCGCGAGCGAATGACGGCTGCGATCATCCGCTTCGACGAGGACGCTCTGGAGACTAATTACAATGAAGCGCTTTCGCTGTACCCGATCGACGTGGTCACACGTGAGTTGATGACACCGTTGTTGGTGGCGCTGGGTGAACGCTGGAAGTCCGGCACTGGCAGCGTCGCCGAAGAGCACTTCTTCGGGGTGTATCTGCGCAACAAGCTGGGCGCGCGTTTCCATCACCGTCCCCGACAGCTACATGGCGAACGACTGCTGGTGGCGTGCCTGCCCGACGAGCAGCACGAAAACGGCCTGCTGCTACTTTCCCTGGCACTGCATGAGCGTGGTTATTCGCCGGTTCTGCTGGGCGCCAATATGCCGCTGGAGGAGATTCCATTTGCTGCCAGGCAAGCGCGCTGTGTCGCGGTGGTCTTGTCCGGCTCGATAAAACCCTCCCCGGAGGTGCTCAGCGAAAAGCTGCCCCGGGTGGTTGCTGAATGCGACACGCCACTGATTGTCGGCGGGATGTCGTCGGTGCGCTGCCACAAGGAAATTGCAGAGGCGGGGGCGCACCCGGTGGGCGACGACCTGGAACAGGGCATCCGCAAGATCGATGTTCTGCTCAAGCGCAAACGCGGTCCGGCAGAAAAAGTAAATCAGCGTAATCCGAATCAGCGCAAGCGCTGAGATTAATCAGGAGAGAACCACCATGAATCTGGCATCAAACCGTGCAATCGAATGGACGGAATTGGGAAGCATCGTCCCCGACAAAGTGATAAGGCACGGCATAAGGCGTCTTCTGCGCCAGCGCTTGATCGAGATTTCGGCGCACGACTGCGAGGCTGCGGCAGAGATCGAGTCCGCGTTCGTGCAGCTGATGAACGAGTCCGAGATCGCGCCCTTGCCGCATCTGGCGAATGAACAGCATTACGAAGTGCCGGCAGAGTTTTTTGCCCATGTGCTGGGCGGCCATCGCAAATACAGCGCCTGCTATTGGCCCAAGGGTGTGAATAGACTCGATGAGGCGGAGGCCCAGGCATTGCGTATCACCTGCGAACGCGCTGGTCTGGCCGACGATATGGATATCCTCGAACTCGGTTGTGGATGGGGCTCATTGACCTTGTGGATGGCTGAGCAGTATCCGAACAGCCGCATCACCGGCGTTTCCAATTCGAACGGCCAACGCGAATACATACTCGCGGCTGCGGCCGAACGCGGCCTGAGTAATGTCAGCATCCTCACCCGGGACATGAACGACTTCCGAACCGAACGCCGCTTCGACCGGATCGTATCGCTCGAGATGTTCGAACACATGCGCAATTACCAGCAGTTGTTTGCCGGCATTAACGACTGGCTGCGCGATGACGGCCAGTTCTTTATGCATATCTTTTGCCATCGATCAACGCCTTATGAGTTTGTCGATCGCGGGCCGGGCGACTGGATGAGCCGACACTTCTTCTCCGGCGGCATCATGCCCAGCGACAGCCTTCCGTTGCATTTTCAGAAGCATCTCCGGCTGGTGAATCGTTGGCGCTGGGATGGCCGTCACTACGAGAAAACTGCTAATGCCTGGCTGGAAAACATGGATGCGGGACGTGAACAGATCATGCCCATACTGGCTGCGACTTATGGCGAGGCCGAGGCAACGCGCTGGTGGATGCGCTGGCGGATTTTCTTCATGGCCTGCGCGGAGCTTTTCGGCTACCGCGATGGCCAGGAATGGTGGGTCGGACATTACCTGTTCCGGCGACAGTCCAACGCGTTCTAAAGAGCAGGATAATCATGCAGATTCTATTCAACGTTATCGCTTTCAAGATCGGCTGGCTGGCCTGTGTGCTTGGCGGCGCCCACGGTTTGCCTTTGCTGGGCACGGCAATTGCGGTGGCGATTGTGGCCGCACATGTATTCAATGCGTCACGCCCCTCGCGCGAGCTGGTGTTGATACTCATCGCCGGCGCCATCGGCGCTGCCTGGGACAGCGCGCTGGCCGCCACTGGCTTGCTTAGTTATGCCTCCGGGACGCTATTCGCGGGCACCGCGCCGTACTGGATCGTCGCCATGTGGTTGCTATTCGCAACCTTGCTGAACAAGTCGTTGCGCTGGCTGCACGGGCGGCTGGTGTTCGCCGGATTTGTCGGTGCTGTCTGCGGCCCGCTTGCGTTCTATGCGGGCCACCGGCTGGGTGCCGTGGAATTCGGCGATTTCGGCCTGGCGATGATTGCGCTGGCGGTGGGTTGGGGCCTGATCATGCCGCTGCTCGTGATCCTGGCGCAACGCTTTGACGGCATCAACACACGGGTGGTAGATCGGGCCGCCACGGTTCAGATCTGAGGATCACAGGATGATTGACTGGCACCCCATACTGGTTTCCGGCTTGCTTATGCTGGCAATGGCGTTTGGCACCTGGCTCCTCAGCCTCGCGCTACGTGACGTCAGCATCGTCGACAGCCTGTGGTCGCTGTTTTTTCTTGGCGCGGCGATCACCTGCATGCTGCTTTCCGCGGAAACCGGTCTGCGCGCGATCCTGGTTCTGGGCCTGGTCGCCGTATGGGCAGTCCGTCTGTCGGGCTATCTCACCTGGCGAAACTGGGGCGAGCCCGAAGACCAGCGCTATCAGACCTTCCGCCGCAATCATGATCCGGGTTTCGCGTTCAAAAGCCTGTACATCATCTTTTTCCTCCAGGCGTCGTTGGCGTGGATCATCTCGTTTCCGATCTATACGGCAATGTCCGGTCCCTGGCCTATCGGTCCGCTGGACTATGCCGGCGCCGTTCTGGTGGTTGTCGGCATCGGCTTCGAGACCCTCGCCGACTGGCAGCTGGCACGTTTCAAAGCCAGGCCCGCCAACTCGGGAAAGGTGCTCGATACCGGTCTGTGGCGCTACACCCGTCACCCGAACTATTTCGGCGACTTCTGTGTCTGGTGGGGGCTGTATCTGATCGCTGCTTCGGCGGGTGGCTGGTGGACGGTTTTCTCGCCAATACTGATGAGCGTGATGTTGCTGAAAGTTTCAGGCGTCACCCTGCTGGAGAAGGACATCGGCAAACGGCGTCCGGCCTACGCTGACTACATTGCACGGACCAACGCGTTTTTCCCCGGCCCGAGAAAGTCGGCAGTCACTCAAGCGACGGCCGCAGCCAAGACGGTGAACCCGAAGTGAAGGTCGTAACAGGACACAATCGGTCAGCGGCGCGCTGGCGGTTCATTGCGGCTGTTTCTTTCGGACTCCTGCTGGCCGTTGGCGGCGCCGCTGCCGCAGGGAACAGTGAAAACGGGCAGCGCGGGTGGCAGTTCAGAGTCCTGCTCGACGGCAACCAGATCGGGTATCACAATTTCGAGCTGACTCAGGAAGAAGGCCTGGTCCGTTTGCATAGCAAGGCGTCTTTCAAGGTGAAGTTCCTGTTTTTTGACGCATACAGCTATGACCATTCCAACGAGGAACTCTGGGATGGCCAGTGTCTGCGGCAGATCGATGCGCAGACACGTGTCAACGGCAAGATCCTGACCGTCTACGGCGAGCAGGACGCTGGTGGCTTTGTGCTGGCGAAAGACGGCGCCGAGGATGTCCTGGCTGGCTGCGTGATGAGTTTTGCCTACTGGAAGCCCGAGTTCCTCGACCAGAAGCGGCTGCTCAACTCTCAGACCGGTGAGTATGTCCCGGTCGCCATCGAACCGGTCAGCGAAGAGAAACTAACGGTGCGGGGGCAGTCTGTAGAAGCCATCCGCTACACCCTGGATGCAGAAAAACTCGACATGCAGCTCTGGTACTCCCCCGATCGGGAGTGGCTGGCGCTCGAATCCCGGACCAAGGGCGGCAGACTGCTCCGCTATGAATTGCTCTGAGCTGCAGCAAGAGCCGCAGCAGGATCCACAGCCAATCAAACAGGACATGAATATGCGTCAGACACTACTGGCAATCCTTTCCGCGACTGCTCTCGGCGGTTGCGCGGGCAATCCCCTGCCGCCGATAAAGCCTGTCGATCATGTCGACCTCGAACGGTTTATGGGCGATTGGTATGTTATCGCAGCAATCCCGACATCCATCGAGAAAGAGTCCTACAACGCGGTGGAGACGTACAGACTGACAGACGACGGGGAGATCGCGACGACCTTTACGTTTAACAAGGGCGGATTCGATGGCGAGCGAAAGGAATATCGGCCGACGGGTTTTGTCCGCGATACCGAGTCCAACGCGGTCTGGGGCATGCAATTTATCTGGCCGATCAAAGCAGATTACCGGATCGCCTATCTGAACGCCGATTACTCGGTGACCGTGATTGCCCGGAACAAACGAGATTACGTATGGATCATGGCGCGGACGCCTGAAATCCCCGATGCGGATTATGCGCAACTGATCACGCTGATCGCGGATTTCGGTTATGACACCAGCCTGATTCGCAAGGTACCGCAACGCTGGCCTGCAACGACGTGAGCAGACTCGCCACAACACACAGACCAGATTTGGACCGACCAGGATCGGCAATCCGGGCAGCGGCGAGACGCTGGCTTGATAGCGAGGCCAGGTATGTCGATGACGCGGCAGCCGATCGTATCGACTGGCTTCGGGTATTGCCCTTCCTGCTGATGCACGTGGCTTGTCTGTCGGTGATTCTGGTCGGCTGGAGCCCGGTGGCGGTCACCGTCGCAGTCGCCTTGTATGCGCTGCGGATGCTCGCGATTACCGGCTTTTATCATCGCTATTTCTCGCACAAGACGTTTAAGACCTCGCGCCCGATGCAGTTCCTGTTCGCGGTGCTGGGTGCGTCAGCAGTGCAACGCGGGCCGCTGTGGTGGGCCGCGCACCACCGTCACCACCATGCACATGCGGATCAGGCAGACGACACCCATTCGCCTCGCCAGCGCGGCTTCTGGCACAGCCATGTCGCCTGGTTCATGAACCGCCGTAACCATCAGACCCGGCACAAACTGGTCAGGGATCTTTCGCGTTTTCCGGAACTGCGCTTCCTGGACCGCTACGACATGCTGGTGCCAGTGCTGCTGGCGATCTCTCTGTTTCTGAGCGGAGTGCTGCTCGAGCGCGTCGCCCCCGGGCTCGGCACGAACGGCTGGCAGATGCTGGTATGGGGTTTCGTAATCTCTACCGTAGTGCTCTACCACGCGACCTTTACTGTCAATTCGCTGGCGCACACCTTCGGCCGACGACGCTATGCAACTCGGGATGACAGTCGCAACAACTTCTGGTTGGCGCTATTGACCTTCGGCGAGGGCTGGCACAACAACCATCACCACTATCCGGGCTCGGCGCGCCAGGGATTCTACTGGTGGGAGATCGACCTGACCTGGTATTTCCTGCGCCTGTTGCAGGCCTGCGGGCTGATCTGGGATGTGAGGCCCGTGCCACCCCGGATAAAGACCTCGCGCCTTATCAACAACCCGGCAAATCGCGCGGAGGCGCACCCATGAAGATCGCTATCGTCGGTACCGGCATCGCCGGTAATGTGGCGGCCTACCATCTGGCCAGAGACCACGAAATCACTGTATTTGAGGCAGCCGATTATGTCGGTGGTCACACCAATACGGTCGAAGTAGAACACCGTGGGCGTCAGTACGCGGTCGACACCGGCTTTATTGTGTTTAATGACTGGACGTATCCGGAGTTTATCCGCCTGCTGGACGAGCTGGGGATCGAGTCGCAGAGCAGCAGCATGAGCTTCAGCGTCAGTTGCGAGAAGACCGGTCTCGAGTACAACGGCACGTCGCGCAACGCCCTGTTCGCCCAGCGCAGCAATCTGTTTCGGCCGTCCTTCTATCGCATGATCGCCGATATTCTGCGCTTCAATCGTGAGGCGCCGGGTCTGCTGGAAGGCGCGGATGAAACCCTCACGATTGGGCAATACCTGCAGACTAACGGTTACTCAAAGGAATTCGTAGACCATTACATCGTACCCATGGGCGCAGCGATATGGTCGGCCGGGCCGGTGGGCCTGAAACATATGCAGGCGAAATTCTTCGTCCGCTTCTTTCACAATCACGGCATGCTCAACATCCGCAACCGGCCGGTGTGGCGGGTGATCCGTGGCGGATCGCAACGTTATGTGGAGAAGCTGGTCGCCGGCCATCGGGACCGGATCCGTTTGCGCCAGTCGGTTCAGTGGATCCGGCGAGGACCCAACGGGGTGCAGATCAAAGCAGGCGATAGCGAGCCAGAGTTTTTTGATCGGGTGTTTATCGCCTGCCATAGCGATCAGGCTCTGGCTATGCTCGCCGATCCCAGCCAGCAGGAGCGCGAGGTACTCGGCGCCATTAGCTACCAGAAAAATGAAGCAGTCCTGCACACCGACGCTAAGCTGATGCCCAGGCGGAAACTCGCCTGGGCTGCGTGGAATTATCACTTGCTGGATCGCGAACAGGATCAGGTCGCTCTGACCTACAACATGAACATATTGCAAGGGCTGGATGCCCCTTGTCAGTTCTGTGTCACCCTGAATAACACCGCTGCGATCGACCCTGACCGGATCATACGAACCATCAGCTATGACCATCCCGTCCTCAGCAACGAGGCGGTCGCGGCCCAGCAGCGCCATGGCGAAATCAACGGTGCAAAGCACACCTATTTCTGCGGCGCTTACTGGCGCTTCGGCTTTCATGAAGACGGCGTCGTCAGCGCATTAACCGCCCTGCAACACTTTGATCAACGGCAGCAAAATGAAGAGTTGTATCTACGAAGGGCGGGTTAAACACCAGCGCTCCGCTCCGGTGGAGCACGGTTTCGAATACCGCCTGTTTATGATGTACCTTGACCTGGCTGAGGCCCCGCAGCTGTTCCAAAAGCGCTGGTTGTGGTCGGTCGGCCGGCGTTCGCTGGCCTGGCTCAAACGGGAAGACCACATGGGCGACCCGGCGCGTTCGCTGGACGACTCCGTGCGCGATCTGGTGGCTGCAAGAACCGGCCGCCGGCCAAGTGGCCCGATCCGGCTACTGACCCATCTGCGCTATTTCGGCTACTGTTTCAATCCGGTCAGTTTCTACTATTGTTTTGACCAGGAAGATCGCCGGGTGGAGACCATCGTTGCCGAGGTCAACAATACGCCTTGGGGTGAACAGCACTGTTACGTGCTCGCCGACGGTGCCGAGCTCGGCACCACCGGTGCCCGACGGTTCAGCTTGTCCAAACAGATGCATGTGTCGCCATTTATGCCGATGGATATCGAATACGACTGGCGCTTCTCCTCGCCCGGCGATCTGCTGTCCGTACACATGCGGAACCTCAGGGGCGGCAAATCACTCTTTAACGTCAGTCTGGCGCTTGAGCGCAGCGAGATCTCGGGTCCGGCATTGGCCCGGGTGCTCATCATGTATCCACTGATGACCGCCAGAGTCTTTCTCGCGATCCACTGGCAGGCCTTGCGGCTGTGGCTCAAACGCTGCCCATTCTTCACCCATCCCGACAAGGAGGCGTCCGCCGCGGCGACCCCGAAATGAAATCGATCGCAATTTCCTCGCCCCGCGCGCTCGCCGGCACACCGAAACCATCGTCCCTCGATGGCCTCGGCCGCCGTCTGGTGCTGAAGCGATTGAAGGGCCTCTCCCGTGGCCGTCTGGTCCTCAACGATGGCGATGAAACCCTTGAATTTGGTCAAACTGCCGCGTCCGCTGATCTGACGGTGCATGCCAATGTCATCGACCGTCGCTTCTATGGCGACATCGCGTTCGGTGGGGCGCTCGGTGCCGGCGAATCGTATATGCAGGGTTACTGGAGCTGCGATGACCTCACCGGACTGATCCGGATTCTGCTAAGGAACCGGGACGTGCTCGACGGCATGGATAGCGGGCTCTCACACCTGACCGTGCCGTTGCAAAAGATGTTCCACTGGGTCAACCGGAACACCCGATCCGGCAGCCAGAGAAATATCGCTGCCCACTATGATCTGGGCAATGATTTCTTCCGCCTCTGGCTTGACCCGACAATGATGTATTCGGCAGCGATCTTTGAGCGAGCCGATATGAGTCTGCATCAGGCGTCCACTGCAAAACTCGACCGGATCTGCCGCAAGCTCGAGCTGCAGCCAGGAGATCACGTCGTCGAGATCGGTACCGGCTGGGGTGGGTTTGCGCTGCACGCGGCCGCCAACTATGGCTGTGAAGTAACCACCACCACAATCTCAAGAGAGCAGTTCGAGCTTGCATCCGAGCGTGTGGCGCAGGCCGGGCTGTCGGATCGCATTCATCTGTTGCTTGAGGATTATCGCGATCTCAACGGACGCTATGACAAGCTTGTTTCGATCGAGATGATCGAGGCCGTCGGTCATCAATATCTGGATACCTACTTTGAGAAGTGCAGTCGCTTGCTCAAGGACGACGGCGCGATGCTGTTGCAGGCGATTACGATCCAGGACCAGCGCTACACCCAGGCCCTGAAATCGGTCGACTTCATCAAACGATATATCTTCCCGGGCAGCTTCATTCCTTCGGTGACTGCTATCGCCGGTAGTGTCGCGCGCTCGACAGACATGAAGATGTTCCATATGGAAGACATCGGACCTCACTACGCGACAACCTTGCGCCGCTGGCGCGAACGCTTCTTCGACCGGATCGAAGACGTCCGCGGGCAGGGCTATCCGGAAGAGTTCGTGCGCATGTGGGACTACTATCTTTGCTACTGCGAAGGTGGCTTTTTGGAACGGGCGATTGGCGATGTGCAGGTTCTGCTGACCAAGCCGGGCAACCGCCGCCCCGCGTTGATCCCGGCGCTCTAGTGTCCTTACGGTCCGCAACCAGCGATCCGGACCGGCATCCCTGCTGGCCCGGTCTGCTGCAGTGCAGTGCCGGCTCTGCGCGGCGGTGCACAACTGAGACACCACGCCTGAAGGCAAAAAAAGAACTCTCGAACCTGGCGTCTATCCCCTCTCCCACCCATTGACCGCTATCTCACCTATACTCGACGGAGGCGACCAACCGGCGACGCAAACCGAGCTGTCGGTAGAGACGACGTGCCGGGCGTGATTGCTGTATTGCGGCAAGCTCACTGCTGGCAGTGTCATGCCGGAGAATCAGACCGGTCTGGATGATGGCGGATTCAACATCAATCCCCATCGCGTTGACGCCTGAGAAAGCAAATACAAATATATAAAATATTGCGGGGGCTATCTGATGAGTGGAACTTCTCTCTATCAGCGACTGGGTGGCTATGACGGTATTGCCGGGTTTGCGAACAATCTGTTGCCACGTTTGCAGAGTGATCCCGGGTTGGCTCGCTTTTGGCAGAACCGGGGCGACGACGGGATTGCCAGAGAAAAGCAGTTGCTGATCGACTACCTGTGCTCGATAGCTGGCGGGCCGGTTTACTACACCGGCCGGGACATGAAAATTTCCCACCAGGGTATGCAAGTCGGCGACAGTGACTGGTCGAGTTTCCTGCAACATGCCGGCGCCGCGCTGGCCGCGCTGGAGGTGCCCAAGCAGGAATGCGATGAGATCGTGGCTTTCGTGTTGACCCTGAAAGACGATATTGTCGAGACATAGGCCGCACGCATATCCGGTGTGCCTGGCGGGCTATTGAGCACCAATCATTGAGCCCCAGCCGTTGTTAATATGCTGCGCATGATCTTGAACCTGTAACAGGATGCGTTAGTCATGGGACGTTGCGTTATTGCTGCTTACACGCCCAAACCCGGGGCAGAACAGGCACTGCTGGAGGCCGTGCAAAAGCATCTTGAGGTGCTGCGCGCGGAATCGCTCGTCACCGAGCGGCCTGCGTATGTGATGCGCGCAGCCAACGGTACGGTCGTCGAAGTGTTCGAGTGGCGTTCCGCTGAATCCATCAAACAGGCTCACGAAAATCCGGCGGTTCAGTCCCTTTGGGCTGAATTCGGGGCTATCTGCGAATACACACGGCTGGCCAGACTGCCGGAGGCTCAGGATATGTTTGCTGAATTCGACTCGGTGGAATTCTAGCTCAAGTGCGTTGCCGGTGTCTGGCGTCGCGTGGCTGACCTGCACACGCAGAATCCGTCCCCGCTTGGGGAGCGTAGTGGTACCCAGGAGCTTGAGGCCATGCCAAGGCTGAGTTTTACCCGCAACCTGTTGCGTCACGTCGATGCCCCCTCGTCCGCCGACGTAACGGGCGTGACGGTGGGGGCGGCGCTGGAGAACTACTTCCAGACCCACCCGCGAGTGCGCGCCTATGTGCTGGACGACCAGGGCGCAGTGCGCAAGCATGTTGCGATCTTTCTGAATCAGGCACCAATCCACGATCGTACCGGGCTTTCGGACCCGGTCTCGCCGGCAGACGAAGTGTTTGTCGCTCAGGCACTTTCCGGAGGCTGATATGAACAACCGATTTCTGGTGGGGACCCGCAAGGGCTTGTTTCGTATCGAACGCGATCCGAAGGGTCACTGGGATATTGCCGGCACCTGGTTTGCCGGCGATCCGGTTTCTGCGGTACTACCGGAGCCAGGTGGCAAGCGGCTGTATGCAGCGCTGGATCTGGGCCATTTTGGCGTCAAGATGCAGTGCTCGGATGACGACGGCGAGACCTGGTCCGAAATTTCGGCGCCCGCGTTTCCGGAGAAACCCGAGGGACTCGAAGACAAGGACCCGATGCGCGGGGTTGATGTCCCCTGGAATACTCAGCTGATCTGGTGTCTGGAAGCCGCGACGCGCGACGAGCTATGGTGCGGCACCGTACCCGGCGGGCTGTTCCATTCCGATGATGCCGGCAAGCACTGGACGCTGATGCGCTCGCTTTGGGACGACCCACGACGCCAGAAATGGATGGGTGGCGGCTACGATTTTCCCGGTATTCACTCCATCGTTGTGCATCCGCATGACAAATCCTGCGTCACGGTTGGCGTCTCCGTTGGCGGCGTCTGGACCAGCGCGAATGCGGGAACCGACTGGGAGTTGATCGGCGACGGCCTGCGCAACGCCTACATGCCGCCGGAGCTGGCTCACGATCCCGTTTCCCAGGATCCGCACAGGATCGTGCAATGCCCGGCCCGACCAGAGCGATTGTGGATGCAGCATCATAACGGCGTGTTTGTCAGCGATGACGGCGGTCGGAAATGGCGTGAACTGGATCAGGTGGCGCTGTCGGGATTTGGTTTTGCGCTGGCGGTTCACCCAGGCGATCCGGACACTGCCTGGTTTGTCCCGGCAGGCAAAGATGAGCGGCGCTATCCGGTCGACGCACGTCTTGCTGTCACCCGGACCCGGGACGGCGGCCGGACTTTTGACGTGCTGACAGATGGTCTGCCGCAGGGTCCCGCCTATGATCTGGTCTATCGTCACGCGCTGGACCTGGCTGCCGATGGCGAACGACTTGCGTTTGGCAGTACCACCGGTTCACTCTGGGTCAGCGAAGATCAGGGCGACCACTGGCAGATCATCAGCGCACATCTGCCACCGGTACTTTGCGTTCGTTTCCAGTGAGGAAACATTTATGCTGAAACTCTACGACTATCCGGACTCGGGTAACGCCTACAAGATCCGTCTATTGCTTACCCAACTTGAATACCCGTTTGAGCGGGTTCTGGTCGATATCCGCAAGGGAGAAAGTCGGACACCGGAATTTCTGGCAAAGAACCCCAATCATCGGATCCCGGTGCTGGAATGGCCGGACGGCCGCTGCCTGGCAGAGTCAAACGCCATTCTGTTCCATCTCGCCGGGCGATCCGCACTATTGCCCGAAGATTCATGGCTGCGCGCGTTGGTTCTGCAGTGGCTGTTCTTCGAACAATATAGTCACGAGCCGTATATCGCCGTTGTTCGCTTCTGGCATCATGCGGGCAGCATTGAAGAGAATCGTGCTGCATTGCCAGTGAAGATGGAAGGCGGATACCAGGCCTTGAGGTTGATGGAGCAGCATCTCGCCCGCAACGATTTCTTCGTCGGCGAGCGTTACTCGATCGCGGATATTGCCCTGTATGCCTACACCCATGTAGCACCCGAGGGTGGTTTCAATCTGCACGACTTCCCCGCCCTGCGGGCCTGGCTGGATCGGGTGGCGGCGCAGCCCGGACATATCAGCATCAACGACTGACACCGGAGCGGGAGTCACACAACAGCAAGTTGGGTGGGTTCATTTTCGACTGCAGGACCAAAGATGTTTCCACGGCCGCAGAGTTCTGCGCAGCGACGCAGCTCAAGTCATACTGGGTGATGGAAGCTGCCAGGCATCGGCCCCGGGCGCGCGGTCGCCGCGGCTTGAGTTGAGATTGGCAAGGTCCCGGACAACGACGCGTGAACCCTGAAAAAGAAACCGTTGTGCTCGCAAGGCTCCCGGCCGGTGTCTGGGTGCTGGGCCTCGGCTCCCTGTTTATGGATATCTCTTCGGAGATGATCCACAGCCTGTTGCCGGTCTTTATGGGCACGGTACTCGGTGTGTCGATGATCACCATCGGCGTCATCGAAGGTATCGCTGAAGCGACTGCGGCAGTGGCCAAGGTGTTTTCAGGCGCGCTCAGTGACTACCTGGGTAAACGCAAGCCGCTGGTGGTTCTGGGTTACGGGCTGGCGGCGCTGACCAAACCGGTGTTCCCGCTTGCGAACACGGTGACCTGGGTGTTTGCTGCGCGTTTTGTCGACAGGATCGGCAAAGGGATACGCGGCGCACCGCGCGACGCGCTGATCGCAGACATTACACCAGCCCCGCAGCGCGGCGCGGCTTACGGCCTGCGTCAGGCACTGGACTCGGTTGGCGCGTTTGCCGGACCGTTGATGGCCATGCTGCTGATGCTCTGGCTGGCAAGCGATATCCGCGCGGTGATGTGGTTTGCGGTTGTGCCCGCCTTTATCTCTGTCGGCCTGTTGATACTGGGTCTGCGCGAACCCGAACGTGATGCAGCAGCCGGGCCAACGCGCAAGGTCCTGTATCGCGAGCATCTGCGACGATTGCATCTGGACTACTGGCTGGTGGTCGCTCTCGGTGGCGTATTTACGCTGGCCCGCTTTAGCGAGGCGTTCCTGGTTCTGCGCGCCGACGATCTGGGGTTGAGCCTCGCGCTTGTGCCGCTGGTCATGATCGTAATGAATCTATTTTTCTCAGTTTTCGCGTATCCGGCGGGTGCTGCCGCGGACCAGGTCGGCCGTCGCACGCTGTTGACGATCGGACTCGGCTTGCTGGTGGCAGCCGATCTGCTGCTCGCTTACGCGAAGTCCCCGCTGTGGGCACTGGCCGGTAGCGCCTTGTGGGGATTACATATGGCGTTTACCCAGGGTCTGTTTGCCAAACTGGTCGCCGACACCGCGCCGGCGGAAGCGCGTGGCACGGCCTTCGGCATCTTTAACCTGATAAGCGGCGGCGCGCTGCTGCTGGCAAGCGTACTCGCTGGCGCTCTGTGGAGCCTGTTCGGCCCGACCGCGACATTTATTGCCGGCGCGGGCTTTGCCAGCCTCGCACTTGTCGGCTTGCTGGCCCGTCCGATGCTGCGGACCCGCTTCACGATAAAGCCTGGCCAGCGCTAGCCTGCACGATGAGCAAATCCGCAGAAACCAGCATCTATCGGCTCGCCGTGGTGTGTGCGCTTCTGGTAGCGCTCGCGTTTGTATTGCCACGCTTTCTGCCTGCAGGAGAGGGCATGGCCGGTGCCGCCGTTGCAGTGCTGGCATTTCTCGCCATTCTCGTCGTGGCTGGTATTGTTTCTGTGTTCCTGATGTTCCGGACGCTACGCTGCTACTCCGATCTGCCGACCGCCGCGAGGATCGCCGGTATCCTGCCCGGCGTCGTGCTGGTGATAAGCTTGATCTCGCTTATTGGCTGGTTGCGCTTTTAGCTACCGTCCCGACAACTCTGCCGGGAATCGCCCCGTGGAGATTCAGAGTGACGACAAAGAAAAATTCGGCCAATGATGCCGGCGTGTTCGAGCCTTTCGGGACGGGTGAGGTGCCCTGGGAGGACTACGCCCATGGTGAGCGGTTCGGGATTCGCTTCAAACAAGTGGGCGAATATGGCGGCGGCAGCCATGTGGGCGTATGCATCGAGATACTCGAACCCGGCAAACAGACCTGTCCGGAGCACTACCATATGCTCGAGGAAGAGCATGTGATGATTCTCGATGGCGCGCTCACCTTACGACTGGGCGCTCGCGAATATCCGATGCGCGCCGGCGATTACGTCTGTTTCCCGGCCGGACAGAGAGTGGGCCATACACTGATCAATCAGGGCGATGCGCCATGCCGTTATCTGATCGTTGGCGAACGCAACCCGAACGAAGTGGTGGTCTATCCGCAAAGCGGCCGCGTCAGTGTGCGCCTGACTGGAGCGGGATACCGGGGGTCTGCGACCATGGATTACTGGGAAGGCGTGGAGCCATAGACCTGCGTCGGACCAGCAATAATATCAGTCAATCAGACGCGCGCGGCTTGAGCAGCCAGGGCGCGCTCACGTAACCTTGGCGTTTACGTCAATGAGCGCCCTCCGCGCCCCTGGCGCCGCATGGTCAAGGAGACCCTGTCTATGTTCTGCGTGGCCTACCGCTTTCAACCGCTGGAAGAAGACGATACCGAGTTTGTCTCATGCTGGAAGGAAATGACGCAGTTGATCGAGAGCGAACTCGGCGGTCTGGGCTCACGCCTGCATCGGACCGAGGACGGCGAGCTGTTTGCCTATGCCCAGTGGCCGGACCGCGCCAGCTGGGAGCGGATGTGGGATACCGAGGAAACCGGTCGCATGGCAGAGTTGTCGGCCCATTGGCGGACGCTGGCCGGGCCCTCGGAAATCGTGTTCGCTGGCGACGTAGTGGAAGACCTGTTCAGGACCGGGGAAGCCTGAGCCCCCACGCCATTCAACGCCATATACCAGAAACAGCAGCAGCAACAGCAACGTTGGCAGCCGATGCAAAAGCCTCAATCCCTGGCTTCTGAACCAGACCTGCCAGTGGTCTGGGTCCTGCTCGGTAAGGGCAAGGGCGGCAACGTGCAGATGGTTAACCTGGCCGAATCGCTGGGCTGGCCGTTCGAGACTCGCCAGCTTGTTCACAACGCCCTGAACCGGATCCCGAATCTGCTGTTGGGCGCGACCACGATCAGCGTGGACAAGCGACGGTCGGACCCGCTTGCTCCGCCATGGCCGGACCTGGTGATCGCCGCATCGCGGCGCAGCGCTCCGGTGGCTCGCTGGATACGCAAACAATCCGGCGGACGGACAAAACTGATCCACCTGTTTCATGTCCAGGCGCCATTACGGCACTTTGATCTGATCATCACGCTGCCGCAGTATCGATTGCCAGAACGAGTCAACGTGCTGCATCTGACCAGCGCCTTGAACCGCGTATCGCGCGACAAGCTCAGTACGGCAGCCGAGCGATGGCAGGCGAAATTCGATACCTTGCCGCGTCCACACATCGCTCTGATCGTTGGCGGTAACAGTTCCTCCTACCTGCTTGACGATGAAACCGCCCGACGCCTGGGCCGCGAAGCCAGCGCCGCCGCCAGCGAGGCCGGCGGTTCCCTGTTGATCAGCACGACGCCGAGGACACCGGCATCGGCGGCCGAGGCATTGTTTACAGCGGTGGACGCCCCTGCATTCCGCTATCGCTGGGCGCCAGATGACCCGGACAACCCCTACTTCGCGTTTCTCGCGCTGGCGGATCGATTTATCGTCACCGTGGATAGCGCGTCGGTGCCGGTAGAAGCCTGCGCCACCGGCAAGCCGGTCGCGCTGTTTGAGTGGCCACGGCGGCATCCTCCCGGGCACTGGCGTCGCCTGCTCAGACGCGCACCGCTGCGCCAGGTGCAGGCGGCGATGATCTACCTGGGTTTGTTCAAGCCGGCGCGGGATTTTGATGCGTATCACCGACTTCTGCAGCAGCGCGGTCTGGTCAGCCGACTCGGCGGGCCGGAGGCGACTGTCAGGCGCCCGCTCGAAGATGGCCTGGCGCTGGCGGTCCAGCGCATCCGCGAACTGATAAAATAGCTCGCTGCACAGCTTGCCCCATCGCTCCCAATCCTCTCCCGGGACGTCCATTGGCGATAGGGCCTGTCATCAATCCGGCCCGTCAGCAGCGGGCCCAATGGCGCCGGTTGCGCGAACCACGCATCCCGGCCGCGGAGAAACCCGAGGATGAGCCCGATGGCTGCAGGACCAGAGACGGCAACAACAGCGGACACCCCGGCCTCGCGCGCCATCTTCGTGGTCGGCGCCGGACGCAGCGGTACCAGTGCTATCACCCGCGGACTGCAGGCACTGGGCGTGGAACTGGGCGACAGGCTCAAGCCACCGACCGGCAAGAACCCCACCGGTTTTTTTGAAGACCTCGATCTGCTGCGTATCGCCAAACGTGTACGCAGCGAACTGGGCTTGCGCGCCGAAAGCGTCTCCCTGATCGAGGATAGTCAATGGTCATTGCCCGGTCTGGACGCGCTGACCGAAGAGGCGGTGGGCGTAATCCGGGATCGTTTTGCCCGCTACCCGCTGTGGGGATTTAAATACGCGCAGACCCTGCGCATGCTGCCATTTTGGGAACCGGTGATGCGCCGCGCCGGCGTCGAGCTCGAATTTGTGGTCGCCGCGCGCAATCCTCTCAGCGTCGCGCGCTCCCGAAGCAAGCTCGATCCCTTGCGCGGGATACAGGAGAAGACAGATCTGGAATGGCTGGTTAACGTGGTGCCCTACTTCAGACGTCTCGCTGCCCATCGATTCACGGTGGTCGAATATGACCTGTTGATGGAGGACCCCCGCGCGCAGTTGCGTCGCATCGCCGAGCGCATGGCCATCCCGCTGGATCCCGGGGTCGAGCAAGGCATCGAGGCGTTTGCCGGAGAGTTTCTCAAACCCGGGATGCGCCATACCCGGTTTGCAGACGACGACCTGGCGCAGGATCCCAGACTGAATCCATTGACCCGGGATGCTTATCGCTGGCTAAGACGGCTGGCCACAGACCAGGTGACACCCGACGATCCGGAATTATGGGACGATTTGGCGCGGATCGAGACGCAACTAAGTGCCGATGCGCCGATGCTTCGACACATCGATTTTCTGGAGACGGAATTGCGCCGCAATCGCGGTGGCCGCCTGGGTCGCCTGGCAGCCAGATGGTTCGGCAGCTAGACCCGCCCGCCGACACGCAGGACGCATTCAGCCCTCGCGCGATTTACGCGGTCTTGATCACGCGGCCTTCATCACGTGACGCAGAAAATGAGGATGGATGCGTCCCAGCGCGACTGACTTAAGAATATCTCCCCGGCCTACATAGCCCGCCCCCATCGCCTCGTGCAGCCATTCCTCCCAGACCGGGGTCAGCGGATGTTCCGGACGCTTCCACGGCTGTTCCCGAACGTGGCTGAAGTGAATCAGGCGGGTGTCGTCGCGGACCATGTTGTAGTGATTCCAGCGCGGATCGATCTCCTGGATCAGCGCCGGATCCACCCACGCCAGGCGGATGTAGTCCTTGTAACGAATCTGGCCGGGGCCCGGTTGCGAAGTATTCGGCACCACCGCCTCGAACATAGTCTCCGGCTTCCAGTCAGTCAGGCGAGCGCAATCGAGCACCATTACGCTGGTTTCGTTGCGCGGCTCCACCGGTTTGCCGGCGAAGCTGCCCTCGATCTGGCGGACGATGCCGATCGCGTGCGGCGGCTCCAGCTGGGCGGCCAGATCGGCGACATCAGCAAGCACCAGCTGATCCGCGTCCATATAGATGCCGATGCCCTGATAGTCACACAGGTCGGGTACCAGAAAGCGGACAAAACCAAAACGGGTGCCACCCATACGCCGCTGCATCTGACGGCCCGGGATGATCTCGATTTCGGCCTTGCTGTGTTTGCGGATCGAGTATTCCAGTACACGCTGGGCCACGTACTGACTGGGGTCGGTTCCGATGACGATCTTGATCATGATGCTCTCTTTCCGACTGACCGGAATCAGGCAACCCGGCGCAGGAAGCGCCGGACCCGGGCGACGGGCGTCCCGCTATTGATTACCACGATAAACACTTTGCGCAACAGACCCTGCGGACAGCTGATCTCACGCACACCATGCCAGGAATTATTGCGTTGCATAAAAATCAGGCTGCGATTGCCAAGCGCTTCCGACGCGATCACCTGGTCAAAATCCTCGAAACCTGGCGCGGAGTCACGGCGGAAACGCCCACCGTCATCCAGGATCAGGGTTTCGCCGCCCCACGCCTGCTGCCAGTCGTCTGGCGTATTGAGATAGAAAATATGGGAGCCCAATTTGTGTTTGGCATCGCAATGCGGCGACACCGAACAGCCATTGGGTGTGTAGTGCCAATGGAAGCTCAGATCGAGGAAGCGCACCCCAAAGATCCGGCGCAGAAAGTCTCTGTATCGCGGACCGCGCAACTCCAGCATCAGGTCCCGCCATGCCTCGGGGAGCTGTAGCTCGGGAGTGTATTCCAGCGTGTAACGGTCGTGACTTGTCTGGCCGTGGGCACGCTTCACACCAAACACTTTCTGGAACATGGTAACGTCCGGCAAAGTATTGCGCAGGGTCTGATAGGCCTCGTCGGTCAACATGCCTTCCGGATTAATCCAGGGGTAGGGCTGCTGAGCCCTGAAGGCCGCGCCGTCCACCGTCTCCATTTTTGCGTAGTTCAAATATTCCATCTTTCTCACACGGTTTTTTCCGGCTCACCCTGGTGAATCCAGCGCGCCAGCACCGCCTGCGCCAGACGCTTGATACGACCGCTCGGGTTGAGCGATTTCTGCCAGACCACCTGCAGATCGGCACCCAGACCGTAGACCAGCGGCTCGCCGGTTCTTACCGTCAACGCTGAAATTTCGGCATCGGATATGCCCTCAAGCTGTTGCCGCAGCACACGCACGCTGGTTTTATGCGCCACCACCAGCACGCGTTTGCCAGACGCCAGCGCAGGCGCAATCTCTTCATTCCAGCATGGCAATACCCGTTGCAGCGTGTCGCGCATGCTCTCTGCCCGCGGCAGACATTCGGCCGGCAGACTCGCGTAGCGTGGATCATTGGCCGGGTTACGCGGATCGCTGCCCTCTACCTCGGGCGGCCGTTGTTCATAGCCGCTCTGCCAGCTCGCGAACTGTCGGAGCCCGAATTCGCGCGCCGCCTGCTGCCGGCTCATGCCCTGCATCACACCGTAGTGGCGTTCGTTGAGCCGCCAGCGATGGCAAACGGGCAGGTCTGTCTGCTTCAGTTCCTCCAGCACCAGGCGCAATGTCTCGTCCGCCCGCTGCAGCCAGGAGGTATAGGCAAGATCGAAACGGCAGCCTGCATCGACCAGCATACTGCCGACAGCACGTGCCTCAGAACGGCCGCGATCGTTGAGCGCGACATCACTCCAGCCGGTCATACGCCGGTCCCGGTTCCATTCGCTCTGCCCGTGGCGAACCAGCACCAGATTTGCCTCAGTCATCGGCCCACCCCATGATCGCGCGCACGCGCTCGGCAACCCGTTCCGCCTCATGCAGAACCGGGCCCTCCGGCGACGAAGCTTCGCGACCAAACATCTGCGCCACCCCGCTTTCCACCAGCGCCCGGTGCAACAACGTCAGGTCCCGGCGAGGCCGCACCCAGCCCCGATCGATCAGTCGTGCACACAGATACTGAAGACCCCGCTGAGGACGAATCGTGCCGCGCTTGTTGATCCGCGGTTTGCGCGAGCGCCGCAATACCGCCTCGGCGATACGTGCTCGCAGCCCCGGCCTGCGTTCTGGCAGCGGATAAATCAGCAGGGCCTTTCCGGTGGCCACGGCTTCGCTAAGCATCGACTCGCTCTCACCGCTCACCACGAGAATATCGGCCGCGGCCAGATACCCGATATAGGGATTCTCGCTGAGGTCCGGATTCCAGCGGTGAACGATGTTACTTGGTCCAAGCGCATGCTCCAGCGCATCAGCCGCGGCGGCCGAGGTGCGAGGGCTGGTGACCGCGGCAACCGACCCACCCAGAGAACCAGCAAAGCCCCGCACCTCCTCGCCCATCCTGCGCGCGGTCGCCACGTCCAGCTGGTGCAACGCTGAGGCGCCACCGACGATCAATGCGATATGAGGCCTGGGCGCATCGCCAAACAGACCCTGCCAGCGCCGGGCTGCGAGATCCAGAGTCTTCCGGTCCAGCGGATTGAGTGGCGCCACGGTTTCCATCCGACGGGGATGCGCAAACTGGCGGAAGTGAGCGCAGCCGACCACCAGATCGAAGTCATCGGCGATCTCACCACCCTTGCGGCCCAGGTGAACCAGACGGGTCGCACCCGCGCTCTGTTCTCCTATCCAGCGCGCTACCGGCGCAGTCCGGCGGCCTACCGAAATCACCAGATCCGGCCACGGCGGTTCAAGCATATCGGAACCGCGGAGGTCCAGGCTGCGCAGACTCGGGCCGAGCAGTGCGTTGCTTAGATAGTTGAGCAGGTTAAAACGCAATTGCCTGATCTCGACCGGCCAGCCCAGCGCTTTTGCCAGCGCCCGGGACTGTATCCCGTGCCCGGCCTTGTCATCCGCCAGCACCCAGACCACCGGGGGTGCGCCCAGACAACGGCCCCCGCCTCGGTGAACCCAGCGCGAGCGCCCACCAGCATGGCGCTCGCGGATGGCCAGGCGCCAGTGGATCGCCGGCTGACGGCGAGCAGCGCCCTCGACCAGACTCAACCACCATTCCGGGTCCCGGGTCCTGCGACTCAAACCGGGCAGTGTTGACGGATCCTGATCGTCGATGACCAGATATACGAATCGTTCTGCACGAGCAAACATCTCGTCGACGATCCATGGCAGATCTTCGTCTGGCAGGTATTCGAGCAGGCGACTGCAAATCACGCCGGTGGGTCTCGCCGTGCCGTTGTCGGTCAGGTCCGCGAGCGGGTGGCAACCGTGCGCCTGCCTGCTGGCCAGGCCGGCCATCCCGGCCATCCCGGCCGGCGATTTATCACCAAACGTATAGTGAACACAGTCGCCGCCGCCGGTCTGGCTCGACAAGATCTTCAGGCCTCGCCAGGCGTCTGCCTGCAGTGCCATGGGGCCAGTCGGCGCAGAATTCATTGCGCGCAAGCGGCGGAACTTGCTGCTCGGCCGCCTGGCGTTGAAGGGCTGGAACCCGGCTGCATCGGCACCGCGCTCAAGCGCATCCCAGACCGGGGCCACCGGATTCTGCTGATAAACAAATTTTCGCGGGAACGGCCGCCATGGCTGGGTCTGCAGTACCGTGAAATGGATCAAGTGCGATTGGCCTGGCTGGTATTCATCGTCGCGGGCGTTCCAGCCATGATCGATTGGCCCCCACAGGCCCTTTGTCCGGCGTGCGCGTGCTTCCAGCCGTTTCCGCCGCTCGCGGCGTACCGCGTCCGGTGGCCAGACCGGTGCCATCCGTGCGCAATCGATCAACATCACCGAGGTATCGCGATCGGAGATCGACATAAAGCCGTGCTCGCCCATCGGTGTATCGAACAACTCGGCCGGATCACTCAGATAGATCTGGTCGACGTCGTTATAGATCGCACGACCCTGCCCCCCCGCCAACTCGGGTATCGCAAAGCGGTAGTTCGTGAACCCGGTCAGCCAGCGCCGCGGATTGAAACCCGGCAGCTCCTTCATCAAGGTGATTTCGTAAATCCGGCGCGGATCCCTGACTTTTTCCACAGACCAGATAAACACGCGCTCGGCACGCTGCTGACCGGTCTCGGTGCCGAGGAAAATCCTGACCGGCGGCAACCTGCAGGGAGAAACCCCTGCCCTGACGCCCAGCACGACCCGCTCGAGGTCGAGGGTCCCGGGCAGGGCCCCGGTTTCCTTTACGCCGGCCAGAACAGCGTCGGGCTGAGCTACCATATCGGGTCAATCTCGGGTGACGGCAGAGTAACCGGTTATTATACGCGATGCTGATCCACCCGGGCGGTGGCCGGCCAGCGGCTGGTGCACTGCCCCGGATACCCGCAAGAGACCTTCCGATGAAGTTCCTGAGTCACATCATGCGCGCATATCCGACGCGCACTCTGATCACACTGACGGCACTGCTGATTGCGGGCATCGTCGCCGGAATCAGCCTGACCGCGCTGCTCCCGGTTCTTAGCCTGGCGACCGACCCCGACGCGGCGAGCGACGACAATCTGCTGGTGCGTGGCCTGAGCGCCGCGGGCCTGTCGCCGACCCTCGGTGTCCTGCTCTCGGTGCTGGTCATCGGCATGGCGATCAAGAGCTTGATCACGCTGTTCGCAAACCGGCATGTCGGATATACCGTGGCTCAGATCGCAACTGATTTGCGTCTGAATCTGCTGCGCGCCTTGCTCGAGGCCCGCTGGGACTACTATGTCCATCAGCCGGTTGGTGCGCTGGGCAATTCGATGGCCACCGAAGCGGCTCGTGCCGCAAATGCTTATCTGGATGGTTCGCGTACGGTGGCATTGCTCATCGAGACCCTGGTTTATGTGACTGTCGCGATGATGGTGTCCTGGCAAGCCACGCTGGTAGCGATGGGGTTTGCGACGCTGATCATATTCGGCTTCGGCCGCCTGGTGCGGACCTCGAAACGCGCCGGCAGTAGGCAGACCCAATTGTTGCGCTCACTGATGAGCCGGATGACCGACACGCTGCAATCGGTCAAAGCGCTCAAGGCCATGGGTCTCTCAGCCCGCGCCAATCTGGTGCTCGAAGGCGAGACCGGACAACTCAACAAGGCGCTGCGCCGCGAGGTATTTAGCCGCGAGGCGCTGAGTTCGCTGTACGAACCAGTGATTATCGCTTTCACCGCGCTGGGTCTTTTTGTTGCTGTGAGCTATTACGCGGTACCGCTGGCCAGCATCCTGGTGCTGATCATCCTGCTGGTGCGTGTGATGGCGGCGCTGGGCAAGGTCCAGCGCTATTACCAGAAGATGGTCATCGACGAGAGCGCCTACTGGGCGATGACCGCGACTATCGAGCGCGCCGAGCTGGCCAGAGAAGCGTGCAGCGGCGGGAAAGAACCCAGCTTCCAGCAACAGATCATGATGGACAATGTGTCGCTGGCGTTTGGCGAACGTCAGGTGCTGCGCAGTTTGTCTCTGACCCTTGAATCGGGGTCCTTCACAACAATTATCGGTCCTTCAGGCTCCGGCAAGACCACGATTATCGACATCCTGACCGGATTGCTGGCACCGAGCGCCGGCCAGGTCCTGATAGACGGCGTGTCGATGAGCGAATGCGATATCAGCCTGTGGCGCCGGATGATCGGCTACGTGCCACAGGAGACGCTGCTTCTCCATGACACCATCGAACACAACGTCACGCTGGGCGATCCGGATCTGCAAGCTGCCGATACCGAACGCGCATTGCGCGCTGCCGGGGCGTGGGATTTCGTCAGTGCCAATCCCGATGGCATGAGCGCCATTGTCGGCGAACGCGGTGGCAAACTCTCCGGTGGCCAGCGTCAGCGTCTGTGTATCGCCCGGGCCCTGGTTCGCCAGCCAAAACTGCTAATCCTGGACGAGGCTACCAGCGCACTGGACCCGGAGAGCGAGGCGGCAATCTGCGCGACGCTGGAGGCCCTGCGCGGCCGGATCACGATCCTGGCAATATCCCACCAGAGCGGCCTGGCTTCGGTCGCAGACCGGGTATTGCGGCTGGAGGCAGGCGCTTTGCTGGACGGGCCCGAACACGCGGTCTCGCTACCCTCCACCTGAATCGGAAGCGCCTGTATCTGAAGGCAATTTCTGGAGTTGCGCCGCCCTGTTTTCGCGCCAGCCCGGGGGATGCCGCCGATTTCGGCCCGCTGCGCTACAATTGACGATCGGTCCATGCCCTGTCCGGGCCAGAATCCGGCGATAGACCGGCAACAGGCTTCCGCAGGACAGGACCGCTAGCTAATCATTCTCAAGGATGCGACATGTACAGACTCGCGCCGATCGCTGCCCTGTCCCTGCTCATCGCTTGCGGCCCCAGTGGGCCTCAGGAAGCACCCGTCCAGGAGTCCGGCGGCCCGCAAAGCGAATACAACGTCGAAGCCACCACACCGGCGCCGCCCGAGACCAGTGAATTCGACGTTCACGTGGACCGCTTTGCCGATGTCCAGGTATTGCGTTACCCGGTGCCCGGTTTCGCCCAGATGAGCCTGCAGCAGAAGAAGCTGGCCTATTTCCTTTCGCAGGCGGCGCTGGCCGGCTGGGACATCATCTGGGACCAGAATTACGAGCACAATCTGCGCGTCCGACGGACGCTTGCGGCGGTCATCGCCAGCTACGACGGCGACCGCTCATCGAAGGATTACCAGGCGCTGCTCGAATACGCCAAGCGGGTCTGGTTCGCCAATGGCATCCATCACCATTATTCGTCGATGAAGATGCAACCGGGATTCAGCCAGACTGCATTCGAGACCATGGTACGGCGTTCAAACCTGGAATTGCTGCCGCTGGAGAACGACGACACGGTGGATTCGCTGCTGGCATTGCTTGGACCCGTGTTGTTTGATCCCACGGTGGCGCCGAAGAAGGTCAATCTGGAGCCAGGCGAAGACCTGTTGATGACCTCTGCCACCAACTACTATCGCGACGTCACCCAGGTCGAGGCAGAAGCGTTTTACGCCGAGCGTATCGATGCCGATGATCCGCGCCCGATCTCCTGGGGTCTGAATTCGCAACTGGCGAAAGTCAACGGCGAGATCGCGGAGCGCGTATGGAAGATCGGCGGCATGTATAGCCAGGCGCTGGAACAGGTCGTCTACTGGCTGGAGCGCTCCCTCGAGGTCACCGAAAACGATGCGCAACGTGCCTGGTTATGGGCCTTGATTTCGTATTACCACAGTGGCGATCTCAAAGAATACGACGACTACAACATCGCCTGGGTCAAGGACACCGAATCCAGGATAGATACCGTAAACGGATTCACCGAGGTCTACGGGGACCCGCTGGGTTACCGCGGCGCCTGGCAGGCCGTGCTGTCGATCCGTGATCTGGAAGCGTCCGAGCGCATCGCCACATTGGCCGGGAATGCCCAGTGGTTCGAGGACAACTCGCCATTGCGGCCGCAGGATAAGAAGCCCGAAGTGGTCGGCATCTCGGCCAAAGTGATCACCGTTGTGACCGAAGGCGGCGACCAGGCGCCGCTGACCTCGATCGGCGTCAACCTGCCTAACGCCAACTGGATCCGCAAGGAACATGGCTCCAAATCGGTCACTCTCGGCAATATCATCCAGGCCATCGAAACGGCGAGCGCCGGCAGTGGCCTGCATGACGAATTCATGCTGACCAAGGCGGAAAAAGAGCGATATCAAAAATACGGCACGCTCGCCTATTTCCTTGATGTCGACCTGCACGAGGTGATCGGTCATGCCTCCGGACAGATAGCACCGGGTGTCGGGACGCCAAAAGAGACTTTGAAGAACTACGCCTCCGCATTGGAGGAGACCCGCGCAGACCTGGTCGCCTTGTACTACATGATGGATCCGAAGCTGGTGGAGCTTGGACTGATGCCGTCGCTGGAAGTCGGCAAGGTCACCTATGATCGCAATATCCGCAATGGTCTGATGATCCAGCTGCAAAGGATCGAGCCCGGTAACAACCTGGAGCAGGCGCATATGCGTAACCGCCAGCTCATCGCGGCCTGGGCCTATGAAAAAGGTCTGCCCGATAACGTGATCGAAAAAGTTCAGAAAGACGGCAAAACGTATTTCGTGATCAGGGACTATGAGGCGCTAAGGGAAATCTTCGGCGAGCAATTGCGTGAGATCCAGAGGATAAAGTCCGAGGGCGACTACGAGGCCGGCAAGGCGCTGATAGAGACCTACGCCGTGCAGGTCGACCCGGTCCTGCACCGGGAGGTGTTGGAGCGGGTTGAGGCGCTGGATGTCGCCGCGTTTACCGGCTTTGTTCAGGCCGAACTGGTGCCGGTTGAAGACAACGGGGAGATCCTCGATATCCTGGTGGAGTATCCGGCGGATTTCGAAAGCCAGATGCTGTCCTTAGAGGAAAATTACAGCTTCCTGCCGGTGAGCAACTGACAAGAGCCGACCTCCTGGTGTCGGATCACAAGGCAACCGGCTTCAGCCAGGACCGTGCCGCTGAGGTGTGTCGATGTTCGGCATGTGGCATCACAAATCCGACGGGCCCATAGGGACCGACACCAGGTAGCGCGAATCCGGCCCGTTTCCCCCGGCATCTGCGGCGAGCAGATGCGCCCGGAGAACCACTGACATGAGCTATGGCGTGTTTGATCTGATCGGCAACCTCGGCGTTGCGGTCATCGTGCTCTGCTATCTGGCGCTGCAGTTGGAGAAGATGCACAGCAGCGAGCTGCGCTATTCGGTACTGAATGCAGTCGGCGCTATCCTGATCCTGGTGTCGCTGAGCAAGGACTTCAATCTGTCAGCGGCGATCATCGAGGTGTTCTGGATCGCTATCAGCGCCATCGGCATCACCCGGGCATTGCGTGCGCGTTGACGAATATCCAGGCATAGCGTTAATCGCGGCCACAGCGATGCCCGTTGGCGTGGTCCGATGAACAAAGCCAGCATCAGCCAGCAAGCGGCCCGCCGGCTGGCGTTGATCCGCGCCGGATTGCTCAAACCCGAGTGGACGCGATTGCCGCGACGCGCAGCGGGTGACGGCCGTCGCGCGCGCGCGGCGGCGCTGGCGATCATCCGCCGTTTCGGTTATTTGCAACTGGACACGGTGGCCGTCGCGGGCGCCCGCAGCCACGCGATTGTATTGATGTCCCGACTGGAGAATTTCGCACCGGAGGTCGCAGAGACGCTGCTCCGTCCTGGCGAAACGCTGTTTGAATACTGGGGGCACGAGGCCAGCTGGCTGCCGCTTGAAAGCTATCCATTGTTCGCTTTCCGGAGACGCGCCTACCAGCGGCATCCCTGGTGGGGCGACCTGATCCGGCAACATCCGAAAATCGCGCAGCGCCTGCGGCAACAGATCCGCGATCAGGGACCATTGCGATCGCTGGACATGGAGGGCCGCGGCTCCCGCGGCTGGTGGGATCTGAAGATCGCGCGCAAGCTTGCCAGCGCGATGTGGTCCAGCGGTGAGCTTGCGATCCGTGAGCGGCGCAATTTCCAGCGCAGTTTTGACTTCAGCGAGCGTGTAATACCCGGACATTTGCTGGCCGCTGAAGTGGCGGAATCCGGGGCCATCGCCGAATTGATGCTGCGCGCACTGGCCGGCCACGGCTGGGCCAGTACAGCTACGCTCGCTCAGACCTGGCGTCTGTGCGGTTACCAGCAGCAGATTCGCAACGCCCTGGCCACGCTCACGGAAGACGGTGCCGTCATCCCGTGCCGACTGGTCGACGAGCAGGGCAAGAGTGTCAATGGCTGGATTCGCCCGGACGACCTGGATCTCGCCGACCGCTCCCGCTCACTGCGACCTTCACGGCATCGTGGCGTGTTGCTGTCGCCATTCGATCCGGTCCTGTGGGATAGGAATCGAGTCAGGACGCTGTTCGGCTTTGAACAGATCCTGGAGATCTTCAAACCTTCCCAGCAACGCACATACGGCTACTACTGCTTGCCGATACTGGCCGGCGAACGTCTGATCGCCAGGGTCGATCTCAAAGCGGAACGCAAGACGCGACATCTGAAGGTACTGGCATTGCATTATGAGGAAAGCTCCAGATCCGGACGCGCTTCAGGCACTGACGCACGAGCGGTGACCATTGCGCTGGAACGATATGCTGGCATGCTTGGGCTTGGGCTGCCAAAGTCATTGCCGGAGCGCCAGGCGCCGACCGGGTGAACGCGGTTCCCGGGGGCCTCCCCGGAACTGCGGCAATCATTGCTGCGGCATCTGTGAGGCAGAAAGACGATGAATCTGAGTGCGGAAGCCGGCGGATATCCGGAGATCACCACCGAGCGATTGCGCTTGCGTGGTTTCCGCAATACCGACGCGGAGGCCATTGTGTTACTGGCAGGCGACCGTGAAGTGGCCGCGACCACGCTGTCTATCCCCCACCCATACCCCAGACGTGAAGCCGATCGCTGGATAGAGTCGCATCACCAGGCATTCGTCGATGGTGAACACCTGACACTTGCGGTAACGCTACGCGATGATGGGCAGCTTGTCGGCGCCATCAGCCTGACGCTGGATGGCAATCATCGCAATGCCGAACTGGGCTACTGGGTCGGGCGCAAGTTCTGGGGTCAGGGCTACGCGACTGAAGCCGCGGCAGCGATGCTTGAGTATGGGTTTGAGATATTGGGCCTGAATCGGATTTTCGCCCACCACATGCGAGACAACCCGGCCTCCGGAAAAGTCCTGGCCAGAGTCGGTCTTCTCCAGGAAGGCATGCTGATTGAGCATGTGCTGAAGTGGGGCGAGTACAAGGACCTGGTTCTGTTCGGCTTAACCCGGGACAGGTATCGCGCCACTGTCAGCGCAGGCGACTAGACAGGAGAGGCAACAAATCGTCATGGATATTTCAATCTGGTGTCTGCTGGGCGCGTTTGTGTTGATATACGCTCCCCGCATACCTGCAATAAAAGCTGCCGTTTCCGCCGAAGGCAGATACGACCTGGCCAACCCCAGAGCACAACAGGCCAGACTCACGGGTCGGGGCGCACGCGCCCAGGCGGCACACCAAAATTCGGTCGAGGCATTTGCGCCCTTTGCGGCAGCGGTCTGGGTGGCACACTATGGCGGTGCGGATGCGATGCTGCGCGACGCGCTCGCGCTGCTCTTTGTCGGCGCCCGGACGCTGTTCGTTGTTGCGTATCTGAGGGACATGAATCCCTGGCGCACGGTGGTCTGGACGATTGGTGTGCTGAGCGTGATCGGGTTGTTCCTGTCGCCACTATTCTGAGCCAGCTATTCTGAGCCAGGCATTCTGAGCCGCTATTTCGAGCCCGGCACTCTGAGGCCCGACGCTATCAGCTGTGGGAAGCCCCTCCCGGCTGGACGCTGTCAGCAGGCTATTGTCCACAGAAACACCGGCAAGCGGCCGACGCTGGGCAGTCGGGGCCGGCGGCTAAGCAGAGCCGCTACGACCACTGCCGAGGCGCTGGATCTCCTCGGATTCAATCACCCGAACGCCGGAGACGCCAGCCTGCGCAACCGCCAGCATTGCGCTGGCCAACACGCGATCGCTTACCGGCTTGTAGCGATTCGGGACCAGCGGGGCGAAGATCTTCATCGCCACATTGCCGACTTCCTCACCGAGCCGAAACTCGTCTCTGGGACCCTGTAGCAAGGAGGGCCGGAAGACAGCCAGACCAGGGAGAACAAGACGCTCCAGATCAGCTTCGGCTTCACCTTTTACCCGCAGGTAGAATCCGCGCGCATCGGTATCGGCGCCAAGCGAGGAGACGACCAGCATGCAACGCGCGCCGAGTTGCTTTGCCAGCTGACCCACCGCAAGTACATGGTCATGATCAACACGGCGAAATGCCTGCTGGCTGCCGGCTTTGCGGATCGTGGTGCCCAGCGCGCAATACACATCATCCAGCGGCCCGATCGCCTCGGCATGCAGGCTCAGATCGGCGAAGTCCACGATCTGAGGTATCACCGGCGCAGGCAGATCGGCCGGTCGCCGCAGCAGCGCATGGATGGCGGCGTAGTTCCCCGCGTCCGCCAACACGGACAACAGCCGGCGACCGATCAGGCCGGTCGCTCCGGCTACCAGCGCGGTTCGACCCGCTGCCTTCTTCATCAGGTCAGCGGAGTCAGTACGATCTCCACCCGGCGATTCAGCGCCCGGCCTTGCGCGGTGTCATTGGAGGCGATCGGATAGCTTGGCCCCTGGCCGGTAATCACCAGACGCTCGGGCAGGACCTGCTGGCTCTCCAGATAGGAAGCCACGCTCTGTGCGCGTCGCTCCGAGAGCCGCTGGTTGTATTCGAGTGCGCCAGTGCTGTCGGTGAAGCCGATGACATCAACATAGGTCTTATCGAACTTGTTCACCACCAGCGCGACTGAATTGAGCACCGGGTAAAAACTCGCGTTGACGTCCGCTGAATTGGTCTCAAACGTCACGTTGCCGGGCATGTTCAGGATCACCTGGTCTCCGGCGCGCGTCACGCTGACGCCGGTCGATTCCAGGCGTTGGCGCAGCTCGTTCTCCTGCTGATCCATATAGGCGCCAACCCCGGTGCCAACCAGAGCACCGATGCCGGCCCCGATCAGCACCTGTTTGCGTTTGCCACCGACGATAATCCCGCCGATAGTGCCGGCAACGGCGCCGATTGCGGCGCCCTTGGTGGCGTTGCTGGTCTTCTGCTCCCCGGTATACGGATCAAGAGTCTGGCAACCGGCGAACGCAACTGCGCTCGCGCAAACTGCAACCAGGGCGGATCGGATCAATGTGATGTCAGAAAATTTCATTCAGTTCTCCAGGGAGTCGGGCGTCAGGGTTTGACCGGCCGGACGGGCCGCTCATTCATGCTGCATCAGGCTGATCAGCTGGATAAGACAGCATAAGCGGGGCAGGAAATACCCACGCGGGGTCCGGCAGATACTCCAGCATCAGGTTGATTCTGGCAACCTCACCTTCGTTATGCACGGCATGCCGCCAGCGATTGTTAAAGTCATAGGCGACGCCTGGCGTCATTGCGAAGCGTTCGTCGCCAATGGTGTAAAGACATTTGGGACAGTCGCTGATCGCTACGTGGATGCGATGGGCACGGCTGGCAAGGGCCTGACCGTCCGAATGGGGGTTGATAACGGCGCCCGGAGGAAGACGCACAAACAGCGCCCGGGTCAACACGCCCGCGGGTCGGATGATGGTTTTCAGGGTATCGGAGATCACCGGCAATACCAGGTTCTGCCAGCGGAACCAGTCGGGGAATGTGAACACGCTGGTTTCGCTGTTGCGCTCTTCCATCACCGGCAGCATTGGACGACCATCGCGTCCATTTCGTTGCGCCCAGTCCAGCAGCGATGCCTGCAGTGTTTTGAAGCCGCGCTTGGAATAGGCCGGCACCCACTCATGTCGCAGCACAATCGAATCCGCGGCGCAGTGGCTGTCGTCTCCGGCGAGCGAAGCGCGCCGGATCGGCCGCGCGTCCCAGTCCGCATCACTTAGCCCCAGCAGTTCCGCTGCGAGGACCGAAAGATCCATTCTCGCAAGTTCTCTGTAGGCTACCCCGATGTCCATACACATCCTCGTCGCGCTATCGCCGGATTCCGGCGTGGCTGCGTTCTATGGCCGACCTGGAATAGCCGACCTGTTCCGGGTCCAATGTTAGCGCAGCTGACCCCTCCAGGGTCATAAGGCCTGCAGCGATTAAGCACCTGCGGCAGATTCGGGCCGCCGCAGCAGCTCGATAAAACTCATCGCGAACGGATTAGCGGCGTCAGCCTCGCGGCGGCACCGGGAGCGTTCCGACCATTGATTCAGGTCAAACGCCGGCAACTGCGTATCGCCGTCAACCTCAGCGTGCACCCGGGTCAGCAGGATCCTGTCGGCACGGGAAAGTGCCTCGCGGTACAGCCCGGCACCGCCGATAACCATCAATTCGGTGGCGCCGTCGGCGGCAGCTCTGGCCTCGGCCTGATCCAGCGTGTGGACGATCTCACAACCCGGCGCTGCATAGTCTGCCTGGCGGGTCAGGACCAGATTCAGGCGACCGGGCAGCGCGCGGCCGATCGATTCATGTGTCCGGCGTCCCATCAGGATTGGTTTGCCCAGGGTTGAGCGCTTGAAGTGCTGCAAGTCCGCCGGGAGATGCCAGGGCAAATCGCCGTCACGGCCGATGACGCCGTTCTCCGCTACCGCCACCACCAGGGTCAGAAGCATGAGCGTCGCGTCGCGGGCACTAGATAGACACCGCCGCCTTGATGTGGGGCTGCGCCTCATAGCCATCAATTTCGAAGTCCTCATAACGGTATTCGAAAATCGATGCTGGCCGCCGCAGGATGCGCAGTTTCGGCAACACTCCCGGAGTGCGCGCAAGCTGTTGCTCAGCTTGCTCGAGATGGTTCAGATACAGATGCACATCGCCGCCGGTCCAGACGAAATCGCCCACCTCGAGATCGCATTGCTGCGCGATCATATGGTTGAGCAGCGCATAGGACGCAATGTTGAACGGTACACCGAGGAATACGTCGCAGCTGCGCTGATACAACTGGCACGACAACTTGCCGTCACCGACCCAGAACTGGAACAGGCAATGACACGGCGCCAGCGCCATGCGTCCGGCGCGGACGTTATCCTGGGGGCTGACCCGCTCGTCCGGCAGTTCGGCCGGATTCCAGGCGATGACAATAATGCGGCGTGAATCCGGATTGTCCCGGATCTGCTCGATAACCTGACTGATCTGATCCACACTGCTGCCATCGGGTCGCGGCCATGATCGCCATTGCCGACCATAGACCGGGCCCAGATCACCATCCTCCGTCGCCCAGCCATCCCAGATGCTGACGCCATGCTCTTTCAGATAGCCGATGTTTGTCTCGCCATTCAGGAACCACAGTAACTCGTGGACGATGGAGCGTATATGCAGTTTCTTGGTGGTCAGCAGCGGGAAGCCCGCGCCAAGATCGAAACGCATCTGATGCCCGAAAACTGACAAGGTGCCGGTTCCGGTGCGGTCTTCCTTGCGCAAACCGTGTTCGCGGATATGGCTGAGAAGGTCAAGGTATTGGCGCATGGGTCAGTGACTGGTAGCCGAGCGCGGCGACCGATAGGCCAGAATCAGGAACAACAGGCCGAACAGAATCATCGGTGTGGACAGAATCTGGCCCATGGTCAGCCAGTCCAGCGCAAGATAGCCGAGGTGCGCATCCGGCACGCGCACGAACTCGACGCTAAAGCGGAACAGACCGTAAAACACCAGAAACGCACCGGATACTGCCATCGTTGGCGGACGTCGGGCGGAATACAGCCACAGGATCACGAACAGCGCGATGCCCTCCAGACCCGCCTCATACAGTTGCGATGCGTGTTTCGGCACACCATTGACGACAAACGCCCAGGGCACGTCGGTGGTCTTGCCCCAGAGTTCGCCATTGATGAAGTTGCCGATGCGCCCGGCACACAATCCGATCGGCGCCAGCGGCGCAATAAAATCAGCGGTTTCAAAAAAAGATTTGCCGATCTTGCGGCTGAACAACCAGGCCGCCAGTGCGACACCCAGCAAACCGCCATGGAAAGACATGCCGCCCTCCCAGATACGCAAGATCGAAATCGGATCGGCGATGATGCCGGCGGTGCCGTAGAACAGCATGTAGCCCAGACGGGCCCCCAGGATCAGGCCTACTGCCAGATAGAAGATCAGGTCATCGACCCACTCGATCTTCCAGCCGAATGCAGGTTGGCGCGCGCGATGACGGGCCAGGAACCAGGCAGCAGCGAAACCCACCAGGTACATCAGTCCGTACCAGCGAATCTTCAGCGGCCCCAGCGCCAGCGCGACGGGGTCGATCTCAGGGTAGATCATCATGGGCGCGTAGTTTAGCAGCACCGGCGGCGATACAGGACCCATGCCGGCGGCTCTGGCATCGGACCAGGCGCAACGCTTCTGCCCTAGCCGCTGGCGACGCTCACCCTGCAGAACAGGGCTTTGAGATAAGACGTTTCGGGCATCGCCGGATGCTGCGGATGATCTGCAGACTGGCCGCCTATTTCGACGACCTGGACAAAGCGGTCCACATGGCGCGCGGCGCGTTGTATCGCCGCCAGCAGGTCAGCGGTAGACAGATGATGCGAGCAGCTGCAGCTGACCAGAAAACCATCGCGCTTGAGCAGCAACATGGCCAGCTGATTGATCCGCTGATAGGCAGTCACACCACTGCGGTAGTCTTTCTTGCGCTTGATAAAGGCCGGTGGATCGACCACCACGGCATCAAAATGACGCCCTTCGTCGCGCAATGCCCTTAGTGTCTCGAAGGCATTCCCATGGAGCAGTTCAGCGTCGACGCCAAATCGTGCCGCGCCCTCCTTTACCCATCCCAGCGCCTGCGCCGACGCATCGACGAAGGTCGCCGCGGCACCGCGTTTCGCGGCGCTCAGACCCCAGGCGCCTGTGTATGAGAAAACATCCAGCACGCTGTCCGCCGGATAGCGGGCAAAGCGCTGACGGTTGTCCCGCTGATCGAAGAACCAGCCCGTCTTCTGCCCTTCCCGCACCGGTGCCGAGAACTCCAGTCCTCCTTCGAGCACCGGCACCTGCTCCGGGACCTCCCCCCAGGCCAGTTCGACATAGCGATCAAGTTGTTCCAGATCACGGGCGCCACCATCGTTGCGCCAAAGTATCCCTGACGGCGCCAACTCCCGTTTGACCGCATCGATGATCTTGCCCTTGAACCTCTCCATGGCTGCGGTTGCGGCCTGCAGCACGATCACATCCCCGAAGCGATCGGCGACCAGACCGGGCATACCATCAGATTCGCCAAATAACAGGCGATAGTGACCATTGCCATAGAGCGTGTCACGCAGGGACTTCGCGCTGCGCAGACGATACTCGAACAGTGCCCGCCCCGGCGGGTGCGCAGCCTCGCGTGACAGGATACGCGCCGCAATCAGCGCGTTCGGGTGGACGCCCGCGTAACCAAGGAACTGACCCTTGTCACTGACCACCCGCACGATGTCTCCGCCGGCAAATCCCTTTAGTGGTGTGTTTGCCACATCAACTTCGTTGCTATAGACCCAGAGATGACCGCCACGCAGCCGACGGTCCTGTCGCGATTTGAGTCTCAATTCCGGCAAGGTACTGGCGGTTTCCGTCATCGGTGAATCTCACTTTGCAGACAGCGGCCCGAAACAGGCTTCGGTATAGTCAGCAGTCTATCCGAGTTCGCCGATCCGGGAGCGTGTATGAGCGTCAGCAGCAACCATTTGAGTAACGAAACCAGCCCTTATCTGCTGCAGCATGCGGAGAACCCGGTGGACTGGTATCCCTGGGGCGAAGAAGCACTGACCCTGGCGCGGCAGGAGGACAAGCCGATCCTGCTTTCGGTCGGTTATTCCGCCTGCCACTGGTGCCATGTGATGGCGCATGAGTCATTCGAGGACGTGGCGACAGCCAAACTGATGAACCGCCTGTTCATCAACATAAAGGTCGACCGCGAGGAGCGGCCTGACCTCGACAAGATCTATCAGCTGGCACACCAGATGCTTATCCAGAGGCCCGGCGGCTGGCCTCTGACCATGTTTCTCACCCCTGATGATCACACTCCGTTCTTTGGCGGTACCTATTTTCCCGACCAACCCCGCCACGGCATGCCTGCTTTTAGCGAGATCCTGCAGCGAGTATCCGCCTACTATCACGAACATCGGCAAGAGATACGCGAGCAAGCCGATTCGGTACGCGATGTCTTCAAGCGTATCGCGGCGACCGAGACCGCAGACACCCTGCCTTCAGCCACGCTGCTGCAGACCGCCCGTGACCAGCTGGAGCAGAATTTCGATAGCCGTCATGGCGGCTTCGGACAGGCACCCAAATTTCCTCATCCCACCAGCATCGAGCGCATGTTGCGTCACTGGCGTGCCACCGCTGCCAGTGATGATCCCGATCTGCGCGGTCTGTATATGGCGAGTTACACGCTACAGCGGATGGCGCAGGGCGGGATTTACGATCAGATCGGCGGCGGCTTCTGCCGCTATTCGGTGGACGACCAGTGGATGATCCCGCATTTCGAAAAGATGTTGTATGACAACGGGCCCTTGCTGGCCCTCTACAGTCAGGCCTGGGCGGCGACGAATGACGGTTTGTTCGCGGCGGTGGCGGAAGAGACCGCCAACTGGGTGTTGCGGGAAATGCAGTCTCCGGATGGCGCTTACTACAGCACACTGGACGCCGACTCGGAGGGCGAGGAAGGACGCTTCTACGTATGGCGTGACGACGAAGTGCGCAGGGTGATCGGCGATGAGCTGTTCGGGCCATTCGCCACAGTCTTCGGTCTCGATCGGACGCCCAATTTTGAAGGCCAATGGCATCTGCACACGTTCCAGCATCCGGCAACGGTGGCCAGCACACTGGACATGGACCCGGAAGTACTGCAGGCGCAGCTTGATCAGGCCCGGGGCCGTTTGCTGGAGGCGCGGTCGCTACGCGTGCGGCCAGCGCGCGATGAAAAGATCCTCACCGCCTGGAATGGTCTGATGATCCGCGGCATGGCGATCGCCGCACGCCATCTGCAGCGCCCGGACCTTGCCGATTCCGCCGTTGCCGCCACCCGCTTTATCCGCGATCAGTTGTGGCGGGACGGGCGCCTGCAGGCGTGCTTTAAGGATGGCCGGGCACGCTTCCCGGCTTATCTGGACGACTACGCATTCCTGCTCGATGGCGTCCTGGAGTTGCTGCAGATCCGCTGGGATGACGGGCTGCTCGAATTCGCCAGCGGACTTGCCGACGCGTTGCTTGAACACTTTATGGACCGCGAGCAAGGTGGTTTCTTCTTCACCGCGGACGACCACGAGGCGCTGATCCACAGGCCGCGACCGTTCTCGGACGATGCGACACCGTCCGGCAACGGCGTCGCTGCGTTGGCCTTGGGCCGTCTGGGCCATCTGCTTGGAGAAACCCGCTATATCGAGGCCGCGGAAGGCACGCTGCGGGCTGCCGCCGAACCGCTGGCCCAACTTCCGTTTGCCCATTGCAGCTTGCTCAACGCACTGGAGGAACAACTCGACCCACCGGAAATCATCATTATCCGTGGGACGCCGGAAGCGATGGGCGATTGGTTGCGAACCGCACTGTTGATGTACGCACCCCGTCGTCTGGCGTTTGCGATCCCGGCAGATGCCGGTTCCTTGCCACCGGGCCTTGCAAGCAAAGCGCCACGTGGCGATGCGGTCGCCTATTTTTGCCACGGTACCAGCTGCTCGGCACCGCTGGAGTCCCTTTCTGCATTGACCTCCGCGCTGCGCGAGTCAGCATGACGCGCAGCAGTCAGGATCGGCACAAGCTCGCCAATCGGGTCAGCAGGCCCTCGACGAGCTGAGTCGCAAAGCGACCGGCCGCCGGCGACTCAGTATGGCGTGGGCCGGCCACATTTAGCGTTTCTATCCGGTATGTGTGGAGGAAGCGGTAAACCTGATCGATCGCAAGCGCTGGCTCCGCGGCGTCGATGTCGATCACCAATAGCGGCCGGCCCAGACGCTCGGCCAGCTCCCCGGTGAGCCGGGTGCCGCCGCGGGCCGGCAGCCCGCTCACGATCAGCGTCGCATCGCTGTCCCGCACATTGAGCTGCGTGCGTCGCGCAGGATCCGGGCTGTCCGCCTCAATCAGCGGATAACGCGCGGGGATCGGCCCGTCTTCGGCCAGGCGCCCGGCCGGGCACCAGCCGCCGCAGCAAAAGTCTGCGGCCAGCGCGGCATCAAGCGCAGCGCGATCAACACCGCTCTGGCCGCCCGAAACGATCCGGCGTAATACCAGTCCCGGGCTCAGGGTTTCGCGGCCAGCGGCGAATCGATAGCGCTGCGCTGCCATCCCTGTGCCTGCCGCCGCAGCTGGTAGGCAGGCCAATAACGGTTGTCCAGCTTCAGCGTGATGATCTCCACCGAGCGGTTCCAGTCGATGGTCTTCAGCCTCACCGCGGCTCGATCCGGTCGTCCCTCGACGGCGGCGATAAACGCGTCCAGATCGCGAACCGGTTTGCCGTCGACTTCGACGATGCGTTGCCCGGCCCAGAGCCCGTAGCGCGACGCGGGTGATCCGTAGCCAAAATAGGCCACGTACACGCCGTCAGGTTCTACCCCGCGCTGCGCAGCAATCGCGCGATGAGGCGCCTGCAGCATGGCTCCCGCCCACACCAGCAGGCGATCGATATCATTCCCGTCCAGCGCAACCGTAGCCACACGCAGGCGCTGCTCGCTGTCATCACGCCAGATCACCAGTTCCACTTCCGGTTTTTGGCTCAGCAATTCGACCTCGTGGAAACCGCTGACCACCTGATCATCCACCGCGAGCAACAGATCACCGGTTCGTAACACCGCAGCGGCCGGCGAACCCGCCACCAGCCGGATGATCTGCAACACCTCCCGCTGGTCGCCATTGTGTGCTTCCAGTTTCCGCGCCCACGCCTCTGACAAACCGAAGTTCCTGGCGCTCGCCAGCGGGATGGACGCGAACTCAGCTTCCAGAGAACGGATAGGCCGTTGCTCCCTGACGATATCGGCCACCTCGGCGACGATCGCCGAGGGCACCCCCTTGTTGACCTGATTAAGCTCCTGGCCCGCGTGGTAGGCAAAGCTCGACCAGAGCGAAATCACCTCACCGGATTCATCGACCAGCACGCCGTCAAAATCGGACGGGCCATTGACCAGCGAGATCGTTTCCAGATTGGTATCCCGGAAGCGCAAGGTTCTCGACAACGGAAACGCGACCGGATCGATCGAAGCGACCTCGGTGCGCTGAGCTGCAAGACTGAGGTCGCCCTTCAAACCGACCGCCCACACAGTGTCTCCAGGCTTCACCCGGGTGTCGGAGAAAACCACAGATTGAACCGGTGTATCACCGATCAGCGCCGGGTCATAAGCCAGCACGGCCAGGTTGTGCAGCGGGTGGATCCATTCGACGGTGGCCGGTAGTTCCAGCGAACCGGCGATCGTGATCCGCGCATCTCCCATCGATACTGGTACGGTGTTGCGGTCCACGACCACCAGCCCTCGCGCGGCATCAATAACGACACCGGTGCCCTGATAATGACGCTCTGATACCCCGGATACCGGATACGGCATGTCGTAGTTGACGGTCACCAGAGACTGACTCACCCGCTCCAGCCGTGGATCCTGCTGACTCACCATCCGGGTACTCGCGGGCTCAGGCGGCGGTGCTTCGCCTGCTTCGGCAAACGGCTCGCAATCCCATAGGCCCGCCGCGTCATCGCGCTGGCAGTAAGCGGCGGGGAACCAGCGACGGTCCATGCGCAGCACCCGCAGCGTGGAATTGCGCGGCTCTTCAAAGCTGAAGTAACGCACCGCCACCCGTTGACCATCGGCCAGCGATTCGGCAATGCGGCGGAAGTCCTCAAGCCGCGGTGTTGGCTCACCGTCAATGTCGATGATCACCGCTGCCCGCGGAATACCGGCGCGGGCGAAGACATAGCCCGGATTGGCGATAAAAATTCCTTGCGGCGGCATGTTGAGGTGTCTTGCCTGCTGATAGGACAGCTGGTTGACCACTGCGTCACCGAATTCGATGAACGCGTCCGGGGTGATGGCATGCAGGTCCGTCGGCTCCACGTCCAGGGTGAACCCTTGCCCGCCGCGCTGGAGTTCGATGCTGACCGGCCGGCCAACGTTGTTATCGAGCACCTGTTCCAGCGCCACAAACCCCACCACGGGTTCGCCGTTTAGCGCGACCAGGATGTCGCCCGGCTCCATTTCTCCGGCGACCGGCGCCCCGGGTACGACCTGCTTGACGACCAGCATGCCGGTGGCTTGTGGGAAGCGCGCGCGGGTCGCCGCCTCAGTGCTCGGGTCCAGACCCAGTCGGCGCAGTTCATCAAATGGGGTGTAACTGAATTCGGTCATCAAGGTGCCGCGGGGCACGCTGCGTCCCTCGCGGACGAATTCCAGCGCCCGCTGCACACGATCCAGGGGCAGAAAGAAACTCGAGGCGGCCTGGGTATTGGCGCCGGCGTTAAGCGCTACGACCTTGCCATCGATATCGATCACCGGAGACCCGGACGAGCCGCCCGATGTTCCCGACGCAGCCTGGTAATAGAACGTGTTGAAGTCGTTGTATTTTCCGCGCCCATAGTCAGGCGCCTCGCGGTCCAGACGCGCCAGGGTGCCGGCGAGGATCGACAATTTCTCACCGGCATCGTTGCCAACCACCCGGATCTCGCGACCGATCTGGGCGCCTTCCGGGTCCAGCGGCAGCTCTGCCGGCTGGATAAAACGCAGGCTGGCCGGATCGTATCGATAGAAGCCAAAGTCGTGCACCGGGTCCCGATAAACCGCGCGCAACTCGACCTCTTCGTTGTTGATGAAGATCGCTTCGGCGACGACGGGTCCTGGCGTTACCACGTGACGGTTGGTCAGGATCAGGCCACGCTCGGCGTCGACCACAAACCCGGTCGCCTGAGTGGACTGGTTCCAGTTGGTATCGAAAGAACGGGTACCGTCGACGCGGATCGACACCACCCCGGACGCCGCTTTGCCCAGGGTTGTACGCCAGTCAGCGTCCTGCGCGCCGGCCGGCGACCAGAACAGCGGTGGCAGGAGCAGAAGCAACGCAGCTTGCACCAGGATCCGGCAAGGCATAGGCACGGTACTCAGACGCCCGGCTCGTAGCCGAAATTCTCGACAAAATGTTCCCGGAAAGATTCCGGGGTCAAGCGGTGATTTTGCGTGCCGTGGCTGGCGATCTTGATCGCACCCATCAACGATGCGATTCGGCCGGTGGTCTCCCAGTCCGCTCCCGCCATCAGTCCGTACAGCAGCCCCGCCCGGTAAGCGTCACCACAGCCGGTAGGGTCGGTGACCGCCGCCGGCCGTGCGGCCGGAATCTCGGTGATACGGCCATCGCGAATCACCACAGAGCCTTCGCCACCGCGGGTGATCACCAGTGCGTCTACCCGGCGGGAGATCTGCTCGGCGCTCAGACCCGTGCGTTCCTGCAACATCTGGCCTTCATAGTCATTGACTGCCACCACGCTGGCCTGTTCGACAAACCCGCGTAGATCTTCGCCATCAAACATCGGCAGGCCCTGACCGGGATCAAAAACAAACGGGATACCCGCTGCTGCGAACTGCCCCGCATGCTCGATCATCGCGTCCCGACCGTCCGGCGACACCATCCCCCAGCTGAAACCCTGGTCTGCGGGCACCGCGATCTCGTGGGCGTGGCTCATTGCACCTGGATGGAAAGCGGTGATCTGGTTGTCCTGCATGTCCGTGGTGATGTATGCCTGCGCGGTGTAAGCAGACGGCACTTCATGCACAAACCTGCGCGAGACACCCTGCTCGGCCATCCATTGCGCGTAAGGCCCGAAATCATGGCCTACCGCACCCATCGGCTCACCTTCACCACCGAGCAATTTCAGATTGAACGCTATGTTTCCCGCGCAACCGCCGAACTCACGGCGCAACTCCGGCACCAGGAATGCGACGTTCAACACATGGATCTGATCCGGCAGGATCTGATCGGCAAAACGCCCAGGGAAAACCATGATGCAGTCGTAGGCGAACGATCCGCAGATCAATGCAGGCATGACAAACTCCTCTGCGAACTACCGCCGGATCAGATTCAGGCGACGTCGGTTTCCGGGGTCCAGACGACGTCCAGCTTGCGTGCCGCGCGGACGTCATCAAGGCGCCTGACCGGCGTCGTGTGCGGCGCCGATTTCAGCAATTCCACATCTGAATGGGCTTCCTCAAGAATCGTCGCCATCGCATCGACGAATCCGTCCAGAACTTCCTTGGCTTCGGTTTCTGATGGCTCGATCAGCAGGCATTCCGGCACCAACAGCGGGAAATAAGTGGTCGGCGCGTGAAACCCATAGTCCAGTAGTCGTTTGGCAAAGTCCATCGCGGTCGCGTTGAGTTCCTTAGCCTGGGCTTTTAGCGTGACGATAAATTCATGGCTGGCGCGACGGTCGGGATGTGCCAGATCAAAGCCCTTGTCGCGCAAGCGGGCAGCCATGTAGTTGGCATTCAGGGTGGCGAATTCGGCCACCCTCCGCATCCCCTCGCGACCCAGCATGCGCGCATACACATAGGCGCGCAGCAACACACCGGCGTTGCCCATAAACGCGGACAATCTGCCGATCGATTGCGGCAGATCTTTCTCGGTCAGCCAGCGATAACCGTTTTCATCCTGGCCAACAACCGGCAACGGCATGAAGGGCTCGAGGCATTCCGCCACGCCGACCGCGCCGGAGCCCGGCCCGCCTCCACCGTGCGGCGTCGAGAAAGTCTTGTGCAGATTCATGTGGATGACATCGAATCCCATGTCGCCCGGCCTTGCCCGCCCGAGTATCGCATTCAGATTGGCGCCGTCGTAGTACAGCAGGCCACCCGCCTCGTGCACCATCTCCGAGATTTCAAGGATCCTTCGTTCAAACACACCGACCGTAGATGGGTTGGTCAGCATGATCCCGGCGGTATTCGGCCCGAGCACCTGCTTCAGCGCCTCGACATCCACATCTCCGTCGCTCTTGGTGGGGATCTCGATCACTTTGCAGCCGCACATGGTCGCGGTAGCAGGATTGGTGCCGTGGGCAGCATCCGGAACGATGATTTCATTCCGATGCTCATCCCCGCGGGCGCGGTGATAAGCGCGGATCATCGCCACCCCGGCAAATTCACCCTGCGCGCCCGCCATCGGTGTCAGCGACACCGACTTCATCCCGGTCACGTCCTTGAGCATCTCCTGGAGCTCAAACATGCACTCCATGAAGCCCTGGCCCTGCGCCACCGGCGCCAGCGGATGGCGACCGAGAAACCCGGGCAGCATGGCCAGCTGGTTGCATGCTCTCGGGTTGTATTTCATCGTGCACGAGCCCAGCGGATAGAAGTGTGTGTCAATCGAGAAATTCAATTGCGACAGACGCGTGAAATGACGCACGGTCTCCAGTTCGGACACTTCCGGCATGCGCGGTGGTGACTTGCGGCGCAGAGATGCCGGCAGATCGACCGCGGCTTTGCTAGCCGGAGCCTGCACATGGGCGCGCCGACCGGGACGCGAATATTCGAAAATGACGGGCTCAATCATGACAGGCACAAGAACCTCCGGGGCGGCACTTTGAAGGCGCCTGAAGCTGGTAAAAACGCTTAACCAAGGGCCTTCAGGACCGAATCGTAATCCGGTTCCTGACCGATTTCCGGCACCAGCTGCGCATGAACGACATTGTCATTCTCATCCAGTACCAGCACCGCGCGCGCGCACAGACCGGCCAGCGGACCGTCCTGCAACAGCACACCGTAATTACTGGCGAACTCCGGCGCGCGCATGGTTGACAAGGTCAGTACATTGTCCAGACCTTCGTCACCGCAAAAGCGCTTCTGCGCAAACGGCAGGTCTGCAGAGACCATCACCATCACGGTGTCCGCGTGCTCACGCGCATAGTCATTGAATTTCCGGGTCGAAACCGCACACACCGGGGTGTCCACGCTGGGAAAGATCGACAGGAGCTTCTTCTTGCCCACCCAGTCGCCTAGCGAGACATCATTCAGGTCCCGGTCGGTCAGCGTGAAATCAGGTGCCTTGGACCCGATCCGGGGCAGATCCCCATTGGTATGTATTTCATTTCCGTGCAGCATCACAGTAGCCATCTTGTTCTCCAGATATGCGAAAAATGTTGTATCCAGTCAGACTCAGCTCAGGCGACCTGGGCTTCGCGCATGACCTCGCCCAGCGCACGGGCATAGGCATCTATATCCTGATCCAGCTTGGTCTCGGTAGCGCAGATCAGCAGCGCGTGACCCAGTTCGGGAAAATCTGCCGACAGATCGTAGCCCCCGATAATCCCGCGCTCTGCCAGCGCTTCGAGCACCGGCGCCACCGGGCGATCCAGTCGCAGCACGGTTTCATGAAAATGGGGTCCGGCGAAAACTGTTTCAACTCCGTCGACCTCACCAAGGCGGGCGGCCAGGCGCGCAGTGTTGTCGATCGAAGCCGCCGCCACGCGCTCAAGACCTTCCGCGCCCAGCAAGGTCATATAGATGGTGGCCGCGGTAACCATCAGTCCCTGGTTGGTACAGATATTCGAGGTCGCCTTTGAGCGCCGGATATGCTGTTCACGTGCCTGCAGCGTCAGCGTGAAGCCCCTGCGGCCATCGACATCGAGCGTACGACCGACAATGCGACCCGGCATCTGTCGTACGAACGTATTCTTGCAGGTCATAAAACCAAAATAGGGACCGCCAGACGACAACGGTACGCCAAGGCATTGGCCCTCGCCGCAGGCGATGTCGGCGCCTTGAGCACCCCATTCACCCGGCGGCTTCAACAAAGCCAGAGACAGCGGATTGACGACCGCGATGGCCAGCGCATCACGCGCGTGCGCCCAGTCAACCAGCATGTCGACTTCTTCCAGGCGACCGAAGAAATTCGGCTGCTGGATCACCACCGCAGTGATGTCCTCTGCTTCGAACCCGGCCAGCGCATCGTGATCCACCAGACCTGAGACCGGATCCATCGGAATCGGATCAAAACGCAGGCCCTGGTTACCGGCGATAGCATTCGCCACTTTCACATAAACCGGGTTCATCGTGCCGGCGACGAGGATGCGGCCGCTGTTCGACTTGCGATTGGCCCGCACCGCCATCAGCGCCGCCTCGGCCACCGCTGACGCGCCGTCATACAATGACGCATTGGAGACATCCAGCCCGGTCAGGCTGCTCATCATCGTCTGGTATTCGTAGATCAGCTGTAAGGTGCCCTGACTGGCCTCCGCCTGGTAAGGCGTGTAGGCGCTGTAGAACTCACCCCGGGTCGTGATCTCCCACACCACCGCGGGGATGTGATGTTCGTAGGCCCCGGCGCCGATAAAACACAGCGTGCCATGATCGCGCTCGGCACGTTCACGCATCAGCCGCTGGATTTCCATCTCGCTCATGCCGGTTGGGACCCGAGTCAGTTCGGATATCCTCAGCTGCTCCGGGATCTCGTCAAACAGATCGTCGATAGAATCAACGCCAATCGCATCGAGCATGGCGCGAATATCGCTTTCGTTGTGTGGGATAAAGGGCATTGCTCTGGTCTCGCTACAGCACCGGGATCGCGTGGCGTCCGGTCACGTCAGTCATCAAGAGTCGCGGCATAAGCATCGGCGTCGAGCAGCACATCCACACCCGAGTCGCCGTCCAGTTTGATCTTGATCAGCCATCCGTCGCCGTAAGGCGCTTCATTCACCTTCTCCGGCGCTTCGGTCAGATCCTCATTCACGGCAAGCACCTCGCCATTGACCGGGCTATACACATCAGACGCGGCTTTGACCGACTCAATGGTCGCGCAGGCATCGCCGGCCTTCAACGCGCTGCCGGGTTCCGGCATCTCCACAAACACGAGGTCGCCAAGGGCGGCCTGAGCATGGTCCGTGATACCGATGGTGACCGTGCCGTCGCCGGCATCGTGCACCCATTCGTGACTCTTGGTGTATTTCCTGTCGGCAGGTGTATCGCTCATTTTGCTCTTCCCCTGTGATTTCGCCCGGGCGTCGCGCCCGCGTTGACAATATTGACTAGACTCTGGACTTGCCGTGACGAACAAACGGCGGCCTGACCACGCGTGCCGCCAGACGGCGTCCGCGAATCTCTACTTCACACGTCTCGCCGGTGGCGGCTGGCACGCGCGCCAGACCGATCGAGCGGCCAAGCGTAGGTGAGAACGTGCCGCTGGTCACTTCTCCCTCGCCAGCGCCCTCTACCAGGACCGTCTGATGGCCGCGAAGCACACCGCGATCCTCCAGCAGCAAGCCCACCAGTTTTCGTTTCGCGCCATCACGCCGCTGGATCTCCAGCGCCTGACGCCCGATAAAGTCGCGCTCCTGAGGCTCCCAGGCCAGGGTCCAGCCCAGACCTGATTCGAGCGGCGTAGTAGATTCGTCCATATCGCTGCCGTAGAGGTTCATCCCGGCCTCCAGTCGCAGCGTGTCGCGGGCGCCCAGGCCACATGGGCGGATCCCGGCGGTGGCCAGACAGGCCCACAGCTGTGGCGCCCGGTCCCCGGGCAGAATGATCTCCCAGCCGTCCTCGCCGGTATAACCGGTTCTGGCTATAAACAAATCGTCGATAGCCGCCGCGAGAAACGGCGTCAGGCTCAATGCGGACTCGCGTTCTCCCGCGGGCAGGCAGGTCGATGCCTTCTCCCTGGCGTTCGGGCCCTGGACTGCGATCATCGCCAGCTCCCGGCGCTCCTTTACCTCGACGGCAAAACCCTCGGCCTGAGCCCTGATCCAGGCAAGATCCTTTTCCCGCGTGGCGGCGTTTACAACCAGGCGGTACCAGTCGTCACTCAGGTAATAGACGATCAGATCATCAATGACGCCGCCGTCCTCGGTCAGCATGCAGCTGTAGAGGGCCTTGCCGGGCTGTTTGAGTTTGCCTACGTCATTGGCGAGCAACCGCGCGAGGAAAGCGGCTGAATCAGCCCCGTGAAGATCGACCACGGTCATATGGGAGACATCAAACATGCCCGCGTCGCTGCGCACTGCATGATGCTCTTCGATCTGGGACCCATAATGCAGCGGCATGTCCCAGCCACCGAAATCCACCATGCGGGCGCCCATACTGACGTGGGCGTCATGAAGCGGCGTCTTCTCTACCATCTGCAATCCCCCGGAACGGCCGAACCACGCCGCTGACAATGCGCGCAAAAAAAAGCGACAGGATTCCCGTCCTGTCGCCCCTCTGTCCTGAAACCTGAGAGATTAGGCACAACTCATGGCTGAGTCGGCCGTACCCCTTCGGTGGGCCGTTGTGGCGGCCGCTCTCCAGAGCCAACATCGTCCCGCCGTCTTGTCTGCCTGAGCGTTTCCGGGCGGGTTGCGCCTTCGGCGGCCTGCCGCAGTGCGGCGGGCTCTCTCCCGCGGGACGAACTAGTTGGAATGAAAATAATAGCCCATGCTCTGCCGCCCGGCTAGCGATCTCACTTGCCCTCGCCGGTCGCGAGATCCAAACTCCCGCCCAGGGCCCGCCCGCCGCCCCCCGGAAAGAGATTCATAATGCGTTCTACGACGATCCTTGCTCTGTTGCTGATGGTTTCCTGCGCACTGGCGGCCGATCCGGCGGCCCATCCAACCGCCCACCCGGCCGCCCACCCGGCCGCCCACCCGGCCGCCGGCCCGGCCGACCACCTGGCAACAATCACGGCCGCAGCACCTGTGGCCAAAACCGATGCGGCGGCCACTGATGCACTGCACCAGTTGTTCCGCGACGAATGGCAGCGCAGCCTGGCTGAAGACCCGGTATTCGCGTCAACCCTCGGTGATCTGCGCTACAACACCCGATGGCCGGATCTGAGTCAGTCAGCGCTGGAGCGCAGACACGAGGCCGACACCCATGCCATGCGTGCGCTTGTGGCTATTGACCGTGCTGCGCTGGGGTCGCTGGATCAGGTCAATTACGATCTGTTCCTGCGCAACCTGAAAAATCGACTGGATATCTACGATTTTGGTCGCCGCGATTTGTACGGCGGCAGCGTGCTGGTGCCGATGAACCAGCGTAACGGGCTGCAGACCGCCTACACCCTGGCTGAGGCCCTGCGCTTCGAACACGCCGGCGACTTTGAGGACTGGATCTCGCGACTGCAGGGTTTTGGCGTCTATGCGGATCAGATCATCGCGCTGTTCCAGGCTTCAATCGACCGGGACATCGCGCAACCGCGGATCATCATCCAGCGTATCCGTGACCAGCTCCCGCCGTTGCTGGTTTCGGATCCGGTCGACAGCCCGTTTTATCTGCCGTTCCGCAAGATGCCGGCAGCCATCGAGGCCGGGCGCCAGGCCAGCCTGCGTACCGAAGCCAGCGCCGCCATTGAACAGGTCGTGCTGCCGGCCTATCGCCGCTTCGCGGCATTTCTGGATCAGACCTATCTGCCCCGCGCGCGGGCCACTGACGGTATCTGGGACGAACCCGATGGTGAAGCGTTTTATAGCAACCGGATCCACTATTTCACCACTACCGGGCTGACCGCAGGGCAAATCCATGAGCTTGGACTGAGCGAGGTGGCGCGGATCAGGGCCGAGATGGATAGCGTGATCGCAGCGATTGGTTTCGACGGGAGCTTTGCCGAATTCCTGACCTTTCTTCGCACCGACCCCCAGTTCTATCACGACACCCCGGAAGCGCTGCTTGAAGATTATCTGGCCACCAGCAAGCGTATAGACCCCGAGCTGGTCAAGCTTTTTGGCCGGCTGCCGCGGATGCCCTATGGCGTGCGGCCGATCGCCGACGCCGTCGCACCACATACCACCACCGCGTATTACAGCGGCCCGGCCGAAGATGGCAGCCGGGCTGGATTCTATTACGTCAATCTCTATCAACCAGAGACGCGGCCGATTTATGAGATCGAAGTCCTGACCGTGCACGAAGCCATGCCCGGCCATCATCTGGAAAACGCGCTGACGATGGAACTGGGTCAGCTGCCGGACTTTCGCCGCCATGATTACCTGACCGCATTCAGTGAAGGATGGGCACTGTACACCGAGAGCCTGGGCGCGGATCTTGGTCTGTACAAGGACCCGTATTCCCGATTCGGCCAGCTGACATATGAAATGTGGCGTGCGGTTCGTCTGGTTATCGATACCGGCATCCACGCCTTCGGCTGGGATCGGCAGCGCGCGATCGACTACTTCGCATCCAATGCCGCGAAGACCGAAGCGGACATCATTAACGAAGTCGATCGCTATATCAGCTGGCCGGGCCAGGCGCTGGCGTACAAGATCGGCGAGCTACAGATCAAGAAACTGCGCGCCGAGGCCGAACAGCGTCTGGGCGCGGATTTTGACATCCGCGATTTCCACGACCAGCTGCTCGCCCAGGGCCCGGTTCCGCTGGCGCTGATGTCAGCGAATACCCGCGCCTGGATCGAGACTCAGCAGACGGCCAGCCCGGGGGCCGATTAAAGCCGCATCCCGGCCTGCTGCACGCCGGCTTCGGCTATCATTACTGACCACAGCCAGCCACGCCGGACCGCCAGAAATGAGCCAGCAGCCAGCACAGACCCAACGCCGGGAGACGACCGGTGTCAGTGTCGATCACGTCCGTGTCGGCGGCGGCGCGCCGATCGTCGTACAGTCGATGACCAACACCGACACCGCTGATATCGACGCGACGGTTCAGCAGGTCAGAGAGCTGGCGCAGGCCGGATCGGAGCTGGTCCGGATCACGGTGAATACCGAAGAAGCAGCCCGGGCTGTGCCCCGGATTCGCGAGCGTCTGTTTCAGCTTGGTGTGAATGCGCCGCTGGTCGGCGATTTTCATTTCAATGGGCACAAATTGCTGACCCGGTACCCGGAGTGCGCTGAAGCATTGTCCAAATACCGGATCAACCCGGGCAACGTGGGCCGCGGCAGCAAGCGTGACTCACAATTCGCGGCGATGATCGAAGTCGCCTGCCGTTTTGACCGGCCGGTCAGGATCGGCGTCAACTGGGGCAGCCTTGATCAGGACCTGTTGACCCGGCTGATGGACGAGAATTCCTCCGCGCCGGAGCCGCTGGACGCGGACCAGGTCGTACACAAGGCACTTATCGTCTCCGCAGTAGACAGCGCGCGCCGCGCGGAACAGATCGGCCTCGGCCATGACCGCATCATCCTGTCGTGCAAGATGAGCGGGGTGCAGGATCTGATAACCGTCTACCGCGCGCTGGCCGATGCCAGTGACTATCCCTTGCACCTGGGTCTTACCGAGGCCGGGATGGGCTCCAAGGGCATTGTTGCTTCCACCGCCGCGCTGGCGGTGCTATTGCAGGAAGGCATCGGCGACACCATACGCATCTCGCTGACACCGGAACCCGGTGGGGACCGCAGCCGCGAAGTCATCGTGGCCCAGGAGATTTTGCAGACCATGGGCTTGCGGTCGTTCACACCGATGGTCATCGCCTGCCCCGGTTGTGGGCGCACCACCAGCACATTGTTCCAGTCTCTGGCTCAGGATATTCAGACGCATATCCGCCACCGAATGCCGGAATGGCGCAAACAATATATCGGGGTTGAGGAAATGACCGTGGCGGTGATGGGGTGCGTGGTCAACGGACCAGGCGAAAGCAAACATGCCAGCATCGGCATCAGCCTCCCGGGCACCGGTGAGCGACCGGTGGCCCCGGTCTACGAAGATGGCAACAAGACCGTAACGCTCAAGGGCGAGGACATTGCCGACGAATTCCAGTCGCTGGTTGAAACCTATGTGGCGCGCAATTACCCGCGGCGCGACTGATGTTAGGGCGGCGACGACCCTGACCGGGCGTCGGGTTGCGGCAACGCGTCATGGCAGTTCGGGTCAACGCGGATAGAATATCCGGATAACTTTAATTTACGGAGCCTCACATGGGTAAGGGCAGCAGCAAGTACGCCTCGAAAACGCCCGACAAGAATGGCTACATCGCTTACAGTGAAGAAGAGGACAAGATCTGGTCCGAGCTGTATGCACGGCAGATCGATATGCTCCCCGGCCGCGCCTGCAGTGCGTTCCTGAACAACCTGGAAAAACTCGCGCTGCCACAGGATCGGGTGCCCCAACTGGAAGAAGTCTCGGCAGTGTTGCGGCAAAACACGGGTTGGGAAGTGGCACCGGTGCCGGCGCTGATCCCGTTTACCGAGTTCTTCGAGCTGCTTGCCAACAAGCGTTTTCCGGCGGCAACGTTTATCCGCACTCGCGAGGAAATGGAGTACCTGCAGGAACCGGATATTTTTCACGAGGTTTTCGGCCACACGCCGCTGCTTCTGGACAAGGGTTTCGCCGCCTTCAGTCATGCCTATGGCAAGGCGGGTCTCGCTGCACGCAAGGAAGATCATGCGATGCTGGCACGCCTGTACTGGTTTACCGTCGAATTCGGACTGATCCACCGTCCGGGTCGCGAACTGCGCGCCTACGGTGCCGGGCTTTGCTCGTCCATCGGCGAAGTCAAATATGCGCTGGACAGTCCGGTACCGATACGCAAACGGTTCGATCCTGTGGATGCGCTGCGCACGCCGTATCGGATCGATATTTTTCAGCCGATCTACTTCATCATTGAGAGTTCGGAAGAGCTATATCAGCTGGCCCAGATGGATCTGCTCGCGATGATCGAACAGGCGCGCAAGCTGGGCATGCATCCACCTGCGTTCCCGCCAAAACAGAAGGCTGCGAGTTAGCCGGGGCCGGCGACGCACATCACTGACCCAGAACTGACCCAGAACTGACCCAGAAGACCGACAGGGAATCACATGACAACACTGACTGCAGAACGCTGCGAACCATGCGAAGGCGGGGTCAAGCCGCTGAACCGGGAAGAAGCCGAAGAGCTGCTAAAAGACCTGAATGCGGACTGGGCGCTGAACGCCGACGCGACAGAGATCCATCGCGATTTCAGTTTCAAGGGGTTTTATAAAACCATGGGCTTTGTCAACGCGGTGGCCTGGGTGGCTAATGCCGAAGCGCATCACCCCGATCTGGAAGTGGGCTGGGGCCACTGTCTGGTCCGCTACACCACCCACGCCATAGACGGTTTGTCGCGCAACGATTTTATCTGCGCGGCCAAGGTTGACGCGCTGCTCGAGCAAAGCTGATGGCCGTAGCGTGGCCGCCGGCAAACTACCAGTCGCCACTGATCCGCAAGCCGACAAAGCCGGCTTCCGCCAGCGGCTGAACCTGGACCGGCTGGCGTGGCTTGACCAGCCACCAGTTCCAGCCCATCGCGAGCGCGGCGCCACCGAGTACGTCCCAGGTATCGTGCTCATCGGCATCGACCCGGGTCCAGCCGGTATAGGCCGCCAATGCATAGGCGGGCCATGCGTCACGCCAACCGTATCTGCGATGGAGAAATGCGGCACCGGCAAATGCGGTCGCGGCGTGTCCTGACGGAAACGCATCATTGTCATCATCGTTCGGACGGTCTTTGTTTATTGCAGCTTTGAGCGCATAGGTGCTGGCCACGGTCCCGGCAAACGCCCACAGAAACTGACGCCGACCCTGATCGTCATCGCGCCGCCATGCGATGCCGTAAGCGGCAAGCGGTATCGCGACTCGCAGCACATCACCCGAAGTCTCAACGGTGTCGGCCCGGGCGCCGGGAGAGGCAGCCAGTACCAGCGCCACCAGCAGACCCGGCCAATTGCTGTTCCGCACGCGGATGCCGCGCTTCACTGTTGCGGACCGCCGCTGTCCATGGCCAGCGCCGCGCTGGCCTCTGCCGGGTTCTCATACAGACGGTCAAACCCGTGTGCAGCGAGCCTGGCTGCCGCATCTGCCGGACGCCGGTCGCGCTGATGTTCAAGCGCCCATTGCGCATGCTCACACAGCAGGGCCAGACCGGTCGCCTGTCCGAGCACCAGCGCCAGACGTCGTGCGCCGGCTTCCAGGCGTTCGCGGTCTTCCTCACCTCGGCGCTGCTGATACCACTCGCAGGCGCGTCGAACGCTGACTTCTGCCAGCGCCGACGCCTCGACCAGTCGCGGATCCGTGCAGGCAGCGCGGCAGCGCTCGACCAGGGCCAGAATCGGTGCCGGACCGTCCGTCAGCGCGAGCGCACGCAGCAGATCCAGAGCCAGAACGTTGGTCGTGCCCTCCCATATCGGCAATACCTGAGTGTCACGCAACAAGGTCGGCAAACCCGTATCTTCAACATAGCCAGCGCCGCCAAAGCTCTCGATGATCTCGCTGATCACGGCCACGGCCTCGCGGCCGGTGCTCAGTTTGGTCAGCGAGGTCAGCAGACGCAGCTCCGCCGACGCCAGCTCGCCCAGGCCGTCTGTTTCCCGGCGGCCGAGCAGGTCGACCAGGTAGAAACACAGATGGAACGCGGCTTCGGTTCGGGCCTGGAGCCAGGCCAGCGTGTCCAGATGCAAGGGTTGCTCGCTGAGAACGCGGCCGAATGCAATACGGCGTCGTGCATAGTCTCTGGACAAGGCGATCCCGCGACGCATCGCGGCGACCGCGCAGACACTATTCCAGGTTCGGGTCATCTCCAGCATCGGCACGATCTGCTGTACCCCGTTGTCAGCGCCGGCGACGAGTTGCGCCGGACACCCATCCAGGAGCAGTTCTGCGGTCGGTACCTTACGTGTTCCCAGCTTGTCCTTGAGCCGGCACACGCGGATGCCGTCGAGACGACCTTCAGCGTCTCGGGTCTCGAGGTAAAACAGCGCGAGACCGCGACCGCCGGGCCCGTTGCCCTCGGGCCGCGCCAGCGTCAGCGCCATCTCCGAAGTGGCTGCCGAGGTAAACCACTTGCGGCCGTATAGCCGCCACCACTGGTCCTGATCAGGCACTGCCCGCGTCTCTGAACGACCTACATCAGAACCGCCGCTCGCCTCGGTCATCCACTGGCCGCTGGTCCAGGCCAGCCCGGGGTCGCGACTGGTCAGCCGCGGCACTGCGCGCTCTATCAGCGCACGGTTATTCGATGCGATCAGGGTCCGCGCAGCGCCATCGGTCATCGCCAACGGGCAGGTGTAAACATCCGTAGACGGGTGGAAAAGATAGACCAGCGCGAACTGCAGACTGCGAGACAACGGGCCCCAGTGCTGCTCGTAGGCCGTGGCGATCAGGCCGGACTCCGCTGCGATAACGGCGGCGCGTCGCCACAGCGGCGATAATTCTATCTGGTCAACGCGTTGCCCCCAGGCATCCCATTGGGTTAACACCGGCTCGTTGCGACGATCGTCCAGCTGCATCTGGTAAAGCGAGTTTCCGGCCAACTCGCCCATCGCGCGCAGCTGCGGCAAGACCTCATCCAGGCTGACGCCAAAGCGACGGCGCAACAGCGAACGCAGCATGCGATCATCGTCAAACTGGTTGCCGAGGCGCGGCGGATCCTGGCAAAACAGCTCCGGGCCGGGATTCATCAAATACCGAGCTTGTTCAGCGCATCCATGATCCGACCCAGGGTCATCGTCAAGGTCGGGTGTGTGGTCTCGAAGCGACTCACAAGCTCGGCCAGCGGCTCAGTCACGCCTTGCCCGCCGTCCTCCTGTCCTGCCGCATCCTCCGCCAGAACGCCGCCGATCTGTGAATGCAAGTCGCCCAGCGCGGCGAGTTCATCGGCATCGAGCTGGTCGTCCTGCTCAAGCTGGTCCGCCAACTCATCCAGCAGGTTCTCGAGTTCTTTCTTTGGCATCATTCGCTCCAGGAGGGTTGCGGCCCGGTGGTCGTTGGTGCGCGTGCAAAACGCGGCAAATCCCCGGCCAGACCCATCGCCCGCCGGACAATCTCATTTTTTACCATCGGCGCGCCGTTGACGAGACTCAATCCGAGTCTGCGTATCGAGGCAACGGTCGCATTGCGTTCCAAAAACAGGCGCCCGATTGCGTCGATACTGCCTGCTGCCAGCAGGTTCTCGCCCTTACGCCAGCGCTCATAGCGCCGCAAGACCGGACGTTCGCCAGGGTCGCGTTCAGCAGCAATCGCATCCAGCACGACTTCGGCCAGCGCGGCGGCATCGAGAAAACCCAGATTGACGCCCTGCCCGGCCAGCGGGTGGACCGTGTGCGCCGCATCCCCAACCAGCACAAAACGCGTCGCGGTATAGTTCCGGGCATGCTGCAGCCGCAGCGGAAACCTTGCCCGCGGCCCGCTGCTGGTCACGGCGCCAAGGACCGACCCGGTGGCTGCCGTAACTTGCTGCAGAAAGCTCTGCTGATCCGCATCGCACAACGCTTCGGCATGCTCTGGTGTGGTCGACCAGACGATGGAACAGCGGCCGTCCTGCAGCGGCAGCATGCCGATCGGGCCGTCGATGAGGAAACGCTGCCAGGCGGTCTCCCTGTGGGACGCCTCAGTCCCTATGTGACAGACCACGGCGGACTGCTGATAGGACTTTCCATCCGCCTCGATGCCCGCCAGCTTGCGGCTTGGCGAACTGCTGCCATCCGCGCCAACCACCAGCGCGGCCTTCAGGCGCTGGCCATCATCCAGACGCAACAGCGCACGGTCTTCATCGAGTTCGAGTTCCGTCAGACGGGCCGGACAAACCACGGTCACCCGCGGGTGTTCCATCAAGTGCCGCCATAACGCCCATTGGATCAGACCATTGTCGATGATGTGACCGAGACAGGAGAGCCCGAGTTCGGCACTGTCGAAGTGGATAGATCCGTGACCGAACGGCTCGGCATCGGCATCCCACACCCGCATTTCGCGATACGGGCTGACACCGGCTTCAGTTAGCGCATCCCAGACCGAGCACGCCTCGAGTACACGTTGAGAGGCTCGGGAGATCGCGGAGACACGCAAACCGGGAAAAGACGCGGGGTCAGGATCCGGTGCTTTCGGTTCGCGCGCTTCAACCAGGCCGATGCGCAAGCTCTCATTGCCGCTGGCCAACAAACCGGCGGTTGCTGCGCCCACCATGCCTGCGCCTATCACTACGATGTCGAAATCATGTTTCATGACAACGGCAAACCTCGGGCAAGGCGTGGCAACCTGCCTGCGCGGCCGGTGGTCTGGCGGACGAATCCCGCCTTGGCGGCAGGTAGCAGGTCCAGCCCCAGTAGCCCCAATGCGCGAACCGCCTTGACCGGCAACAGGGGATTGGTGAACAGACGGACCAGGGAATCGGTCAACCGGATCACCCGCGCATGATCCTGAACGCGCCATTGCGCATAGGCATCGCGCAAGTCATCGCCGCCCGGGTCGATATCGTTGCCACGGGTCCCGGCTAGCAATTCAGCCAGTACCGCGACATCACGCAGCCCCAGGTTGAAGCCCTGCCCTGCCACCGGATGCAGCGAGTGCGCCGCATTGCCCACCAGTATCAGCCGGGGTGCGGATTGTGCCAGTGCGCGAACCAGCCTGAGCGGGTACGCATGCCGTTTTCCGACCCGCTGGATGCGGCCCAGACGAAAGCCGAACGCCTGTTGAAGGCCTGCCAGAAACGCATCGTCGGAGCTCGCCAGTAGTTGCTCAGCCGCCTCCGGAGCCATCGTCCAGACCAGCGAACAACGCTGACCCGACATCGGCAACATGGCCAGCGGTCCGTGGTCGGTGAAACGCTCAAAGGCCTGGTTTTCGTGTGGCTGGGAGGTACTCACGTTGGCGATCACCGCGCTCTGCCCATAGTCAAGGGTCTCGCTGTCTATCCCTGCCATCCGGCGCAATGGAGACTGGGCCCCATCTGCGGCGACAACCAGCGCGGCGCGCAGAGTCTGGCTGGAACCGTCTTCCCCGCTAAGCTCGACTTCGGTGTATTCATCGTGGATCTCGATGCCCGAAACCCTGGCCGGGCAGAGCATGTCCACGTTGTCGCAGGCGGCGATCTGCTGCCACAGCACCGGACCGATGACGCGGTTCTCGATAACATAGCCCAACGCGTCCAGATCGTGATCCGCAGCGTTGATACGGGTGAAGCCGAAGCGACCACGATCGGAAACATGGATGCGTCTTATCGGCGTGGCTTCGGCCCGCAGCGCCTCCCAACAACCCATGGCCTCGAAGATCCGCTGACTGCCGTTGGCTACTGCGGTAGCGCGATCATCGTAGCTCGGTTGCGAACTGCTCGCCGGCGGCCACGCCTCGACCACGATGACGCTAAATCCCAGCGGCGCCACTGCGGCGGCCAGCGAAGCACCGACCATGCCGCCGCCGACGATGATGATGTCAGTAGATCTGGCCATGACTCCTTGCCGGCATATCAGGCCGCACGTATAAGCTGCTCAATGGCCTCGGGATCCGTCGGCACCGACCGGCTTAACACATCGCATCCGTCCCGGGTGACCAGAACGTCATCCTCGATCCGCACGCCGATGCCGCGCCATTTGGCAGCGACGCCCTTGGCGTCGGGCGCGATATAAATACCAGGCTCTACAGTCAAAACCATGCCCGGCTCCAGCAAACGCCACTCCTCGCCGACCTTGTAATCCCCCACGTCATGCACATCCAGACCCAGCCAGTGGCCGGTACGATGCATAAAAAACGGCTTGTAGGCCTCTTCTTTGATCAGCGTCGGTAAACGCCCCTTAAGCAGGCCCAGCTTTACCAGTCCGCGCGTGATGGCGCGGACTGCAGCGTCGTGAGGCTCGTTCCAGTGGTTGCCGGGACGCACTTTGTCGATGGCAGCCTGATGCGCCTTGAGCACGACATCATAGATGGCGCGCTGGGCTGCGCTGAAGCGGCCATTGATCGGAAATGTGCGCGTGATATCCGAGGCATAACCATCAACCTCGCAGCCCGCATCAATCAACAGCAGATCACCCCCATCCAGTTGAGCGTTGTTCTCCGTGTAATGCAACACGCAGGCGTTGGCGCCACCGCCAACAATCAGGTTATAGGACGGTTGCGAACCGTGGCGGCGGAATTCGTGCAGAAACTCGGCCTCGATCTCATACTCCTTCATCCCCGGCCGCACGGCCTTCATCGCGCGCCGGTGCGCCGTCGCGGCAATCTTCGCCGCCTTGCGCATGGTGCTTATCTCCGCCCTCGACTTGTACAAACGCATGTCGTGGAGCATATGGTCGAGGGCGACGAATTCCTGCGGGGTGTGGCGGCCCTTGCCAGCCTGGGCACGCAGTTCATTGACCCAGCCCATCAGGCGTTGGTCAAAGTCGGGATGCACACCCATCGTGTAATAGACCCTCTCGCAGCGTTCCAGCAGCCCGGGCAGGATGTCGTCGATATCCGACATCGGAAATGCATCATCGGCGCCAAAACCAGCAACCGCGCCCTCGGTACCCGCCCGCCGGCCGTCCCAGGTCTCGCGCACCGGGTCGCGTTCGCGGCAGAACAGGATGTATTCGCCGTGGTCACGGCCCGGGATCAGCACCGCAACCGACTCGGGCTCCTCGAAGCCGCTTAGATAGAGAAAGTCGCTGTCCTGCCGATACGCATACTCGCTATCCCGGTTGCGCTTGTGCACCGGTGCGGCTGGCAGGATGGCGATGCCACCCTTGCCCATCATCCGCATGAGTTGTTTCCTGCGCCGCTCGAATTCCTTTGGGCTCATATCTGCTCCGCAATTAAATGGAAGATAAAAATCTGAATCTAATGAACTTGTGCCGGACCGGGCATATCCTTGACAGGTGGATTGAGTTCGTCGAACACCAGCTGCACGCCAACGCGCACATACTCAACCAGATTGGCGTAAGCGTCCTCGCCCTCCTGTTCACCTTCGCCCTCGGCAAAATTGGCCTGGGTAATTTCGGACAAATCCTCGAGGATCTCGCGAATCTCCTCCGGCAGCTGGTCGAAAGTCTTCAAACCACGCACCGCCAGGCCATAAAGAAAGCCCTGGCACCAGCGTCCGAGAGCATCTGCTCGGAGGCCGAGCTGGATATCGTCATCAGGCAGCAACAACTGGAACTCCATCTGCACGCCGTCAAGCAGGCGCAGCGTCAACTGGTGCAGATTCGCCAGCTGGCCGTACTCGTCATCATTAATGCCCGTCGCGGTCTCGCCGGCATCAGCCAGCGTGTTCTTAATCCAGCTCTCCGGGAGATCATTGGCCGCGGTGCACAATAGGCCACACAGCGTGCCGTGGGCCTCGGCCGCTCCACTACCGCCGTCTGGCCCACGCAAACAACGCTGGATGTCATCGTATTCCGGTCTCTGCACGACATTCTCTCGGCAGGTCCGCACCCTGGCGGACGGTGATCAGAGCTCAATCCTATCACTCCGCTGAAACCCGGCACATAGACAGTGACCGGGTCGATTGACCGCCGTCGTAAGGCCCGCGTAGTATTCCCCGCATGAGCGACAGTGCTATTCAAACCTTCGAACTTGAGCTGAAGCGACTGGAGTCCCGGCTGGATGAGCTGGTCGGCGTTTGCGACCACCTCAAGGAAGAGAACCGGTCACTTCGGCAGCGTCAGGATTCGCTGACCTCGGAGCGCGCCACGCTGCTGCAGAAGAATGAGCAGGTGCGGGCACGGGTTGAAGCCATGATCGGCCGCTTGAAGGCCATGGAACAGGGTAGTTAAACATGGATATGGCTCAGGTCAGCGTGCGCATTCTTGAGAAGGAGTACCAGTTTGCCTGTCCTGCCAGTGAGCGGAACGCGCTGCTTAACTCGGCAGAGTTCCTGAATGCCAAGATGCGTCAGATCCGGGACTCAGGCAAAGTGGTTGGTCTGGATCGTATCGCGGTGATGGCGGCACTGAATCTGGCGAATGATCTTCTGAAGAACAAGGACATCGGCGATACCGTAGACTCGACGCTGGGGCTTCGCCTGAAATCCATGCGTGAACGAGTCGAAACCGCGCTGGAATCCAGCAAGCAACTTGAACTTTGAGCGCAGCGCCGACGTCTTAACAATCTGGTATCTCCTGCGGTGTCCGACAGCGGTCCGGGTATTTCTCGACCCTAATCACTAACCCAGGGGCTATGTTCTGTCGGCAATATTGAGCATGACCGCTTCTTCGCGGAAAGCCTTAAGTGCCACGGCCTGCCCCACCTTTTGCTCTGGTCGGGAGCAAAGGTCCGCATCGGCACAGGCGGGAGATACCACCTCTAACTCATGCCCTCCCCGGAAACCCCAACAGGCAAGCAGCTAAGGGCACAGATTCGCAAGCGGATCCGTGCCCAGCGACGCGAGCTGAGCACGGCCGCGCGCAGCCAGGCGGCAGCCGGCCTGGTCGCCAGGGTCCCCCGCATAAAGGCGTTTTCCGGGGCCCGGACTATTGCCGCCTATCTGCCGTTCGACGGTGAAATCGATCTGCGTCCGCTGATCCAGGCGGGCATCCAGGCCGGCAAGCGTTTCTGTCTGCCGACGATCGACCACCGCCTGCCGGGGGTGATGCAATTTTGTCGTTTCGACCAAAGCACGATCCTGTTGCAAAACAGATGGGGCATACCTGAGCCTCAGCGGCGAAGCACGGTGCAGCTACCGTTGCGCCAGATCGATGTCGTTCTGTTGCCGCTGGTTGCGTTTGATCTCACCGGAAACCGCCTCGGCATGGGCGCCGGATACTACGATCGCTTGTTGCAGCGCCGCTCGATCCGCAGTTGGCGCAGACCGGTGCTGATCGGCGTCGCCTTCGAGTTGCAGAAGACAGATCGTTTGATCGCCGCGCCATGGGACATCGCGCTGGACTGGGTGGTAACCGAGAAGCAGATCTACCGCATGCGATCCACGCTGAAGCATTCACCATCCGGAGAAGGAATGACAACATGAATTATTGGCTATTCAAATCAGAACCGAGCGAGTTCAGCATCGATGATTTGGCCAACAAGAAGGGACGACGCGAACATTGGGACGGCGTTCGCAATTATCAGGCCAGAAATTTCATGCGCGACAAAATGCGCATTGGCGACCTCGGTTTCTTCTATCACTCGAGTTGCGCGCAACCCGCGATCGTCGGAATTGTGCGCGTCGTCAGGGAAGCGTACCCGGATCACACGGCATTCGACCCGACTGACAAACACTTCGATGAGAAGAGCGACCCTGATGCGCCGCGTTGGTTCATGGTCGATGTCGAGTTCGTCGAAAAACTGAAACAGCCGATTACGCTTCAGACCTTAAAGGCCTGTAAAAATAGTGCTATGAGCGATTTCGCGTTGACGCGGCGAGGCAACAGGTTGTCGATCATGCCGGTGACAAAACAACAATGGAAATTTATTAGCGAACTTTGAGATAGTCGCTGCCGGCATCACAGCGGCGAAGAAAAGACGTATCTGCAAACAAGCCTTTCGCAATCCGTCGCCACCGCCGTTTTTTTTTCGCTTGCAAAACGCGTAGCGCTTGCTGGAATTTTCAACACTGTTGTATATACTCATCCGCGAACCCCTAACACGGAGATTGTCATGGCGAAGAAACCCGCGTCGCGGAAGAAAGCTGCCAGCAAGAAGAAACCGGCAGCGAGAAAGAAGGTCGTACGCAAGGCGAAGGTAAAGAAGAAAGTCGTGCGTAGATCTACTGCCAAGAAACGTCCAGCCGCCAAGAAGAGAGTAGCGAAGAAGAAACCCGCCGCTCGCAAGAAGGCGACGAAGAAGAAAGCTGGGAAAAAGAGAGTAGCCAAGAAGAGGGTGGCAAAGAAGAAACCCGCCACTCGCAAGAAGGCCACGAGAAAGAAGGCAGCGAAAAAGAAAGTTGCCAAAAAGAGAGTAGCGAAGAAGAAACCCGCCGCTCGCAAGAAAGCAACGAGAAAGAAGGCAGCGAAAAAGAAAGTTGCCAAAAAGAGAGTAGCGAAGAAGAAACCCGCCACTCGCAAGAAAGCAACGAGAAAGAAAGTCGCCAAGAAGAGAGTAGCGAAGAAGAAGCCTGCCTCAAGGAAGAAGGCGTCAAGAAAGAAAGTCTCCAGAAAGAGATAGTCGAGACGACTGGCTACAATTCAGTCAGCAAGACCGGGCCGTTCGAGAGGACGGCCCGGTTTTTTTGTACTAGCATGCGGCCATCGACAAATTACCGGACGGAGCGACGATGACCCAGGACCAGTTGAAAGCCGCGGCGGCCCGGGAGGCCCTTGGATTTGTTGATGGCGGCGTGATCGGGGTCGGTACCGGATCTACCGTTAACCACTTTATCGACGGCCTGGCCGAAATTCGTGACCGTTTTACCGCTGCCGTCTCCAGCTCCGAGGCCTCCACCCTGCGACTCGAATCCCATGGCATTGAGGTCGTGGACCTCAACGACGCGGGAGAACTTGCCGTGTATGTCGATGGCGCCGATGAGGCTGATGGTGCGCTGAACCTGATAAAGGGCGGCGGCGGTGCTCTGACCCGGGAGAAGATCGTCGCAGCAGCCAGCCGCAGCTTTATTTGTATCGCTGACGAAAGCAAGCTGGTGGATCTGCTCGGCGAATTTCCCCTGCCGGTCGAGGTAATCCCGATGGCCAGTGCCTATGTCGGCAGATGCCTGTCCGCGCTGGGAGGAAAACCCATGGTGCGTGAGGATTTCATCACCGACAATGGCAACCTTATCCTCGACGTGCACGGATTGCAGATCGATGACCCCCCGGCACTGGAGAGCGAAATCAACCAGATTACCGGGGTAGTCACCAATGGAATCTTTGCGCGGCGTCCCGCCGACCTGTTGCTGCTTGGCACGGCGAGCGGCGTAAGGACGCTTCGGGCCTGAGTCCCGAATGGGTCAATGGTCCGGACCCGGACCTGGACTGTGCTTGGCCGCAACCCGATAGTCTTTGAACCTGAAACGCCGGGTCCTGAACCAGTACTCCACGGTGAATCCTGGCCATAGGGTGACGTTGCGGCCGTTGGCGTCAAGATACCAACTGCGGCAACCGTTGGCCCAGACCGTGCGGGCCAGGCGCCGCTGTAGCTGGCGGTTAAACGCCGCCTCGATTTCCGGCCTGACCTCGAGGCCGTCGATCGACTGCCTCTCCATTGCCGACATGGCCTGCATGATGTAACCCACCTGCGCCTCGAGCATAAACACGACAGAGTTGTGGCCCAGACCGGTATTGGGTCCGGCCAGCATAAAGAAATTGGGAAAGCCGGAGACGCTGATGCCCTTGTAGGCCTCCATGCCAGCGCGCCAGCGCTCGGTGATATCCACGCCGTGACTACCCGTGATCATCCGTTTCGGGAACGGCGCCGTTGCCTGAAAACCAGTACCGAGAATAATCGCGTCCACGGTAAACTCATCGCCATCGGCGGTGACGACGCCGGTAGCGGTGCATTCACGCACCGGATCTGTGACCAGGTGGACGTTGCCGCGGTTTAAGGCCAGATAGTAGTCGTCGGACAACAACAGACGCTTGCAGCCGGCTGGATAGTCCGGCGTCAGCTTTTCCTGGAAGAGCGGATCGCGAACCTGGCGCCGGATGTTCCATCGTCCAAAGGCCGCCAGCAACCCACCCAGCCTGGGCCACACGGTGAACACCACCGCGCGGCTCTCCAGACGCCAGTACATCAGATAGCGGGCGATGCGCTGGGTTAGCGGCCAGCGCCTGAACAACCATCGTTCCAGCCGGCTGACCTTGCGATCCGGCCGCGGAAGAACCCACGGCGGCGTGCGTTGGAACAGGTATAGATTTGCCACCCGCGGGGCGATAGCCGGCACAAACTGAATCGCGCTGGCGCCGGTACCGATGACCGCGACCTGTTTGCCTTGCAGAGAGTAATCATGTGCCCATTGGGCCGAGTGAAAGACCTCCCCGGCGAAGCGGTCCAGACCCGGGAGGTCGGGGATCGCTGGTCTGCTCAGCGGACCGGTGGCGGCCACCAGGATTCGAGTCCGGTAACGCACGCCATCAGCGGTCTGGACCTGCCAGTGCTGCTCTGCGTCCTGATAGGCCGCGTGCGTCACTTCCGACGACAGGCGGATGTGCGGCGCCAGCCGGTACTTCTCTACGCAATGACGCAGGTAGCCGAGGATCTCCGGCTGACGCCCGAACATGTGGGACCAGTCGGGGTTCTGCTCGAAGGAGAACGAATACAGCAGTGACTGCACGTCACAGGCGCAGCCTGGATATGTATTGGCCCACCAGGTGCCGCCGACGTCTCCATTCTTTTCCAGCAGGACAAAATCGTCGATACCCGCCTGTTTGAGCTTGATAGCCATACACAGACCGCCGAATCCTGCACCGATAATGATGACCCGGAGATCTGTCGGCGTCGGCCGGTATCCGGCATCTGCGTTCATGGGCGACCCTGCGCTGGTCTGTGGGCGTTGTCTTCAATATCCACCGGCTCGCTGCCCCGGTCAATCACCGATTCAGGCATGGTACATAGCGCAGCTTGCCGCGGCGGGCTCAATCAGCCGGCGCCAATTTCCGTCGTCAATTGCAGTCGTCAGAACTCGAACGTCGTACGGATGCCCGGGATCCAGCCTTCCGGGCCGTCCCCGTTGTCGACCTTCTCGCTGATGAACTGCAAATCGGCGGTGAACGACAGTCCGGCGCTTACGGCAAAGCGGTAATAGGCTTCACCCACATGAGAGTTATCGATATCGAGATTACCGCCACGCAACCAGGCATAGGCGACGCCCAGGTTATCCCCGGATCTGTTCCACAACGCACCGTCGAAGTCGATGCCGGCGGAGTACAGGGCTTTGTAGTCGATGGCAGCATCGTCGTCCTGCCAGCCTACTCGCATGAATCCGCCGATGTTTGGAGCGAACTGCTGATCGATTGAGATGAGGAGCCAGCGTCGTCGGCTATCTCGGCCGGTATCCGGCCGCGGGAAATCATTCGAAGTGCCTGCGAGGACCACCCGATAAGTGCCTGGGCCGATCGATAAATCGACAGTGCGTTCGGCCTGGACACCAAGGAAACCGTAGTTCTTGCCGGCGTCGTCCTCGCCGACCTGCATCATCACGCCGGTCAGCGACCAGCTCCCGATCTTCCAGCCCGCAGCCACGCCGGCATCGTACGAGGGGAGCAGAGCAGATGGTGCGTTCACCAGCGCAGAGTTCATGAACTGTGTGTATTCGTCGTTTGAATACCGGTTCTGGTCCAGATAGTCCGTCGCGTCGATAATGCCCGCGGTCAGTTCCAGGTCTCCTGCTGCACCCAGATCCGCGGTGTGCTTGTACCAGGCGGTCAGCAAATAGCTGCGGTCGCGGCCGTTTATGTCGGTGACATCGTCCTCCAGATCCGCACCCCATGGCGAGACGTTAGCCGGCAACTCCTTGTTGAGACCGTTTCCTGCGGCAAAGCCGAGTTTGACCAGGAATTCGTTCTGCTGATCAGGCTGAAAGCGGAATTCGGGTTGGATGGGCGCCGCGCCACGGCACTTGTCGTCTGCGTTTGAAGCATGCTGGCATTGCATCGACACGGCGGCGACGCCATTGACCGAAAATCTGTCAGTGACATCCAGCGCGAATCCGCGGTTTGCCGGCCAGATCATCAGCGGCAGGAGGAGAAGCAGACCGGTGCACGCACCACCGCATCGCATCACCGACGCGGATTGCATATGCCTGCGCGGGTCAGCGTCGAAACAGAACAACCGGCTGATTCTTGTAATGACTGTCGGTCCAGTGCCGATATCCACATTTCTCGGCCACCCGGATAGACGGCTTGTTCGCAGCGTCGATCAGGCAGACCGTCTGCTGTGCTCCGAGAGACCCGGCACACCAAGCCAGGGCCGCCCGCACTGCCTCGGTCGCGAAGCCTCGTCCGTGAGACCAGGAGGCCAACACCCACCCCGCTTCCGGCAAGCCCTCAAACGACGGTTCGACATCCCGCTTCAGATCAGCAAGGCCAACCTCACCCACGAACCGGCCGGAGGTGCTCTCCTCCACCACCCAATAGCCAAAGCCCATTGCTGACCAGTGCCCGAAGTTGCGCAGCAAGCGGGACCAGCACTCCTCACGGGTGGATGGTTTGCCGCCGATATACTGAGTCACCCTCGGGTCTCCCCACATGGCCACGCATTGATCAAAGTCATCAACCCGGTGACCACGCATCAACAGGCGTTCAGTGTGAAGAACCGGAACGATTCCCGATGTGTCGCTGGGCTCGGACATTTGGCACCCCGACTGACATGAAGGAAACAGCGTCCGACCTTAGATCAAAGGCCAGGCGAGGTCCAACAGATCCCTGCAGATCTGCCGCATCGCCGACGGCGGGTGGCATCCCCTGGAGCCGCCGTCGACGATCAAGCAAGGCGTTTCTTTATTCATGCATCAGCTGCTTCGAACAAGACCAGCGTTGAACATGACCAACTTCGAACAGGAGATCGGAGGCCGCAGTGCAACACGGGAAAGACCGTCTATACTCCGCGGACTGTCGCCGGGCCAGACCTGTCCGGACTATGGGGGAAAAAAATGAAAAACAGAATCGCTATTCTCGCGCTCGCATGCGCAAGTTGTTTGCCGCTTGCCGCTATGGGGCAACAGGAAGAAGAACAGTCAAGCTTTGTCTACGCCACTTATATGAACTGCGATACGACCCGCCAGGAAGAGGCGGACGCGATCGTGGCCACGATACAAAAACCGATCATGGAGGCAGCGGTCGCCAACGGCACGATCACAGGCTGGGGCTGGCTGGCACACCATACCGGTGGAAAATGGCGCCGGATCCGTTATCACAGCGCCAACAGCATGCCGGAATTGCTGGCCGCGCTGGAGACGATCGGTGAACAAATGGATGAGGCCCTGGGTGATGACACCAGCTTTGGCAGCATCTGCAATCAGCACGACGACTATATCTGGCGCTCGGTCACAGGCTCATCCGGCGACGCCATCGGTGAAGACCGGGGTAAGGCGGGGCTGTCGGTTTACTACAAGTGCGACATCGCGCTGGAAGACCGGGCCGATGAGATTGTGGAAACGATATTCGCGCCTATCTACAACGCCCATGTTGGCAAAGGCATGCTGAATTCCTGGGGCTGGTCCGAGCACATTGTCGGCGGCAAGTACCGCCGCCTGGCCACGATGACTGCGGATGACTGGCCGACGCTGCTGAAGATGCGCGCGGCGATCTTCGAGGACATGGACGAGCAGGACAATCCGCTGGCTGAGTACTTTGGCGAGATCTGCGGATCTCACTCTGACTATCTCTGGGATATTCAGTTCGAGGGCTAGGGTTCGAGGGCTTGGGTCGCTGCGTTGTTCAGGACTTCCGATGTCCAGAGATAAGACAGGCCCCGCTTCGGCGGGGTCTGTCGTTAAACCGGGTGTCGTCTGTTGCAGTTGGAGGGCAGTTTGGCGAGCGGCCTGGCTGCCTGCGCCGACTGATGGCCCGACCGGCGGCCCGACCGATGGCGCGACCGATGGCGCGACCGATGGCGCGACCGATGGCCCGACGGATGGCCCGGCGGATGTCTCAGACAGCGCGGTTTTTTGACGGATTCGGGAGCTGACTTATGGGCTTCATCACCCGACCCGAGCTTCATCAAATTCGCTTTCCCTAGGACCCTTTGCCCGCCGAGCCTGTATCTGGCACGCGCAGCGCCTAAGCCCTGGTCTTCACCAGGCCGTGATCAATCATCTGCTGGAAAAACTCATTCATCGACTCGGACAAGGGTCGGTAATCAATTCCCAGTTCCGTGATGCTTTTGCTGTTGTCTGCCTTCCATGGCATATCGATATTCCGCGCGACCATCTTGCGCGTCATCTTGCTGTCCACCAGCGGCCCGACCAGCCACAGCAGCCACTTGGGCAGAGTGTTCCGCGGGATCGGGTAGTCCTTGCCATATTTCTCCCGCAGCGTCTGGGACATCGCAAACAGATCGGTGTTGTGTCCCGAAATGATGTGCCGACCCTTCGCCTGAGGGGTAAAACCCGCCCGGTAGTGCGCCTCAGCCAGGTCGCGAACATCGACCACACCGAATCCCCATCTCGGCGCACCCGCCTTTAGCGTGCCATCGCCGATCTGCCTGATCAGGTTGAAACTTTCCGACGTTGCGTAGGGATTGATACCCGGGCCGATGACCAGCGACGGGTTGATCACCACCAGATCCCAGCGTGACTGCGCCTGGTTGATCTTCCATGCTTCTTTTTCGGCAACGGTCTTCGAGTACGAATAGGGATTGTGAGCCAGTGATGAACTGGTGTTCCAGATTTCCTCGGTGAAGACACCACCGGGCGTCTGTTGCAGGTCCGCATTGTCGCCATAGATCGCCGCGCAACTGCTGGTCAGCACCACACGCCTTACCGAGGGCGTGCGATTGGCGGTTTCAAGCACATTGCGGGTCCCGAGTTTGGCCGGATCCACCAGTTCCTTCTGCGGATCCTCGACATCGACGATGAACGGCGACGCGGTATGGAAGACGAGCTGGCATCCGGCCATGGCCTCCGCATAGGAGCCCTCGTCCAGCAGATCCGCTTTGAAATACCTGATCTCCCCGGAAGCAACTGCCGCGAGCGCATTCAGATATTTCAGCTTCTCGGGATCGGCAGGATCACGCACCGGCGCGTGGACAGTTAATCCTTCCTGCAGGAGTTTCTGAACCAGCAAGCCGGCAACGTAGCCAGTGGCACCGGTCACCATTACTGGAGCAGATCGGTCAATCGAGGTCATGAGGAAACTCCCGTCTGTTCTCTCTATTGCTCAGGCGAACAATAGCGCAGGAAGATTCATGGAACTCTAACAGAGCGGAACTGAGAAAATGCGAAATAAGCCAGGCTGTTGGACCAGTACTGCCACAGCTGCGTTTTTCAACCCCGGCGTTTATGCTTGAGTCTGGCTCCCAGGATGTGGAACCCATGAAAAACGCGACACCAATACTATCGGCGATTCTGGCATTAATGCTGAGCGGATACAGCAGTGCAGATGAGCTGACAGACGCTGCCGAGTGCCTGTGTGACGCAATCAAGGCCTGCGCACTTGAAGCGGTGGGGGGCGAGGACCTTAGCGACGAATTGCGGCAGAAAATGGATCCCGTACTGGAGAAAAACTGTGCCGAAATGCGCAGCCGGGTGCAGGCAGTGCCCGCCAACCACAAACTCTACCAGCCGGCGGTCGGCTGCCTGCGCAGCATGACGTCGCTCAGCTGCCCACAGCTACACAATGCGAGCGGGCTGAAAACGCCCGAATGTGCGGAGTATGATCGACTGGCAAAAGAAGCGAGTGCCGGGACACCGTAAGTGTTCAACGAAGTGTCGTATCGGGTACATGTCATAGCCAGCACCCACCGAACTCGCCTGATCAGGGGCAATTATCATTGCTCCTGATCATTGCCCAGCTCCCCGTCAGGTATAGAAAACCTGGCATTTGGTCGAATTTCGAGGTCTGTCTTTACGCCATAGCGTTTCCAACATAAAGCTTCAGCGTTACCTCCGGTCCGATCACGTTATTCAAATGCGAAAATAGTCTTCCAGTCGTTCTTCATGCTGATAACAATCCAGCCTTGCTTCTTGGCCTCGTCGTATAGCGCCTGGGTGAACCTTCCAACCTTGGTATCGGGTAGTCCCTGGGCCGGGCCATAGGCATATTCGCGATTGGCATCGTCATGCAGGACGAGCAATGAGAGCCGCGCGCCGCTGCCGGCCTTCGTGTACTCCAGCATCTGCTGATCACCGGTCGAGTTGCCGAACGCGATGTGGGGCTGGCGGCCGATCATCAGGTGTATGGCCTCGGGCTTGCCGGCATCGTTGTCATTGATCAGCAGCTTCGGCTCCTTGGTGAGGAACGGCTTGCCATCCTCGGCGTAGCCGTACTTCATGCCGACCGCGCTACCAACTACCTGTTCAGGCGGAATGCCATAAACCGGTTCCGAATACTGGCGCACAAAGTCCTGCCCTCCGCCCGTGACAATGTAGGTCTTGTAGTGATTAGCACGCAGATACTGCAGAACTTCCTGCATCGGCTGGTAAGTCAATTCGGTGTATGGCTTGTTCCAGCGCGGGTCTTTGGCTGCGGCGAGCCACTTCTGCGCTTCTGCGCTGAATGTATCAACAGACATGCCAGTGAGCGTGGCCATAGCCAGCTTTTCGAGGTCGGGCAGCGTCAGTTTAGCCATGGCCGCCCGATCACCCTTGAGGATCTCCAGTACCGTCGAGTAGGGGGCGAGTTTGGCCAGCTCGGGCCTGGCCTTGACCAGACTTGGCACCCTCTCAAGGACATACATCACCTGCGAGTACATCGGATGCTCGACCCACAGCGTGCCGTCCTGGTCGAAGGTAGCGATGCGCTCGGCGGGCGGCACGAAGCTCGGACTCGTCGGCGTGGTGGTCGCAGTCACAAACCTGACAATCGCCTGCTTGGCCGCACCGTCATTCCACGACGGCAGCGGATCGGACTGCGCCTGCGCGCCGAATGCAAGCAGCACGCCTACCGCCAGGACCCACGAGAATCGGGAAGGCGAACGGAGTCTCAGCATGGTTGTTCTCCTGTTAAACGGAATACAGAGCCTGGGAGTCGGAGGAGCGCTACTGCATCCCCGCCGAATCCGTACTTATGCTCTTCATCAGGGAGTCCATCTGCTTTTCCAAACTCAGTGACTCCGCGCGCTGGCGCGGCGGCCACTGTTTCAGAGATTCGATATGTTGACCCAGGATTCCCTGGGCTGGTATCAGTGTCCACATCTTCTGCGCGAATAGCTTGCGACCGATATAGCCAAATTCATGCGACTCCTGATCCATGATCTCCATAGGATCCATGCGCAGGTTGAAGAGATACGGCACACGTGGATAAACCAGCGGGTTCCACCAATATCCTTCCATCTTGACCGCAAAGGACATCTTCCAATCCCCGACCCGCAAACCTGTCAGGTCAGACTCGTCATAGTAGAAAAACTCGTTGCGCGCCGACTTATCCGTCTTGCCCGTCCAAAGATCCAGATTGTTGTAGCCGTCGAGATGGACTCTATATTCGACGTCGCCAAGCTTCTTGCCCTTCAGCAGTTCTTGTTTAATGTTCGTCTCGCCAGCGGCCGCGGCAAGCGTCACGAAAAGGTCTTCGTGGCTCTGGATACCGTTGGAGCTGCTCCCCGCCGGGATTTTGCCGGGCCAGCGCACAAAAATGGGCACTCGTACGCCACCTTCCCATGTCGTGCCCTTCTCACCGCGGAAAGGCGAATAACCTCCGTCCGGCCACAGCATTAGTTCGTAGCCGTTATCGGTTGAGTAGACCACGATGGTGTTGTCGGCGATGCCGAGGTCGTCGAGCTTTTTCAGCAGCTGACCGACCTGATCGTCATGCTGAATCATGCCGGCCCGGTAGACATCCATTTCCGGACGGCCCTCATCCACAGCCTTTTGAGCGTACTCTTTTGGAACGTGTGTCCAGATATGCATGCGCGTGGCATTGAACCAGACAAAGAACGGCTTTTCTTCTTCGACACTGCGGTCGATAAACGTCTCGGCCGCTTCGAGAAACTCGTCATCCACCGTCTCCATTCGCTTGCGGGTCAGCGGGCCCTTATCCTCACAACGTTGCTTGCCCATCCGGCCAAACTTCGGATCAACGGTGGGGTCATCCTTATCCGTCGCCCAGCAATACAAAATACCGCGCGGGCCGAACTTCTCCATGAATGCCGGATCCTTCAAGCCGGGATAGTCGAGTTGCTCAGGCTCTTCTTCGGCATTGAGGTGGTACAAATTACCGAAAAATTCGTCGAATCCGTGCACAGTCGGCAGGAACTCGTTGCGATCGCCGAGGTGATTCTTGCCGAACTGTCCAGCAGTGTAGCCCAAGGGTTTCAATACCTCGGCCAGCGTTGGGTCTTCCTTCTGCAGCCCCAGATCCGACCCGGGAATGCCGATGGTCGTCATGCCGGTCCTGATCGGGTACTGCCCGGTAATGAACGCCGCTCGGCCGGCGGTGCAGCTCGGTTGCGCGTAGTGATCGGTGAACAACATGCCCTCATTGGCGATCCGGTCTATGTTCGGCGTGTGACCCATCATGCCGTGCGTGTACGCGCCCACATTCCACATGCCGACATCATCGCCGAAGATCACAAGGATGTTGGGTCTATCGGCGGCCGCAACAGGTGCCACAAAGCCCGTTGTGCCCAGCGCAATCATCAGCGCCAGCACATACCGGGCGCGCAGCGCAAAACCATGGGTGTTATTGGTGGCTGAACTGTTGTCTTCCATTATTCAACTCCGCAGTTCGAATAAAGGTGGGGGACCATATTCCATGCCCTCATATTGAAAAAAGCGGGCGACCTTTTCAGGCCGCCCGCTTCATTACTTCACACTAAACAATACAAGCTTTAGGGCGATCTGCTAGTGACCCTGGTGGCTGATGTGTTTCGCATCCTGCATCGCCTTGATGATGTTATCCAGGTTGTAGCTCGCTGGAGTCTGCAGCGCTGGGAAGGTCCTGTACGTCTCGAGTTCCTTCAGCCACAGCAGCTGCCCGATGGGCAGCAGATTCCAGTCATAGATGAACGCGGTGCTCGGGGCGGCCAGTGCACCGCCGTAGCCCAGCAGGGTACCTTCAGCCGACGCAACCGAGCGCTCGAAGGGATCACGCTTGAGGTTGTTGACCTGGGTCCAGTGATAGGTGCTTGCGTCATTGAACGCTTCCAGCGCATTGGAAGACACCATCGTGTAGTAGAACTTCCAGTTCTTGTACCGCACCGCCGAAGGCTGTGCACCGGTGTAGTAGAAGAACGTGTCACGTGCCGAATCTGCCTTGCCTTCCAGGTAAGCCCGCTGGTCGTAGCCGTCGAGCGTCGTCTTGACGATGCCGGGATACTTGCCGGCCTCGATCTGCTTCTTCAGGCCGTCGCCCGAGGGCCCGCCGGCGATATTGACGAAGGTGGGCACCCAGTCCAGCGATGAGAATATCTGGTCCGGGTTCGTGCCAGCCTTGACGTGTCCCGGCCAGCGAATGACCATCGGCGCGCGCATGCCGCCTTCCCAGGTGGTCAGCTTGCCGCCTCTGAAGGGCGTGATCCCGCCGTCCGGGTAGGTGATGCTTTCCGCACCGTTGTCGGTGGTGAAGACGATGATGGTGTTGTCCATCTCGCCCATTTCCTCGAGCTTTTTGAACACGTAGCCGATGTTGTCGTCCATCTGCTTCATGCCGGCTTCGTTGATACCCCAGTCCTTACCGCCCTTCTCGCCCAGCATGTCCATGTACTTGTCCGAGAGCATGGTGGTGACGTGCATGCGCGCCGGGTTATACCAGACGAAGAACGGCTTGTCGGTCTTGTCGGGGTCGTTGCGGTCGAGGAAGTCGATGACCTGGGCAGAGATTTCCTCGTCAATGGTCTTGGAACGTTCCAGCGTCAGCGGCCCTTCGTCCTTGCAGCTCTGGTTCTTCTCGCTGCCGTCCTGGGACGTGCAATGGATAACCGGCCGTGGCGGGGTCATACAGAGCGCTTTCCGCGGATCCACCGCACCGGCGGGCTCTTTGAGACCCTTGACCGGGGTGTTCAGACAGGGAGGAACAACGGTTTGATCGGTCGGGGAGCTGTTGATATCCGGGAAGCTCACCCCCTGCATTGCGTCGAGGTGATACAGGTAGCCCCAGAACTCCTGGAAGCCGTGAGCGGTCGGCAGCGACGCCGATTTATCGCCCAGGTGGTTCTTGCCGAACTCGCCGGTGTTGTAGCCGAGATCCAGCAGGAATTTTGCCAGCGCGGGCGTGCCCGGCAACAGCGAACTGGTGGCACCCGGAAGCTGCGGCATGACCATGCCGGCACGCAAGGGATGCATGCCGGTGAAGAAGGCTGTGCGCCCTGCCGTGCAGCTCTGCTCGGCATAATAGGTCATAAATCTCGCGCCTTCATTCGCCAGGCGGTCGATGTTAGGCGTCTCCCCAACCATCAGACCCTGATGGTAGGCGCCTACGTTCATGATGCCGATATCGTCGCCCATGATGAACAGGATATTGGGCTTTTCGCTTGCGGCGAGCGCCAGGCTGGGCAGTGATGCTGCCAGTGCCAGCACTGTCCCCGCCAACAATCGTGTGAATTCAGCTTTCATGCATTAAACCTCCCCAGGTGAAGTAAATTGACGCAGCAATTGGTAAGTCAGAGAATCCTCAGTCCATTGCATTGCTCGGGACTAAGTGAGCCAAAGGCGTCGGAAACCAGGGCGTGCCGATACTGGCACGAGCACAAGGGCCTTCTTGCAAATATATCGCAAGTCTTGAATTCCATAGCCTTGGCGCTATGCTCATAATCACAATGATCGTTACCGAAACCCGTATCAGACATCTCCTCAGCGTTGCCGAACACGGTCATTTCGGTCTCGCCGCCGAGTCGCTGAAAATCTCGCAACCGTCCCTGTCAAAAAGTATTAAGGGGCTGGAGGCAGCGCTGGGCGTCAAGCTGCTGGACCGTCAACGCACCGGGGTGGTACCGACCGCCTTTGGCGAACTGGTTCTCGAGCGTGGCAAAGCTCTCCTTCACAAGCAGCTGGAATTGCAGCGGGAGATATACCTGTTAGCCAACCTCGACATCGGCGTGGCCAGAGTGAAGCTGGGACCGTATCCCGGCATCATATCCGGCTATCCGGCCGCTGGCCGTCTCATAGCCAAACACCCCAATATCCGCCTTTCACTGGATGTTCAGGGCTGGCGTGAGGTCTTTAAATCGGTGCTTGAGGAGCAAGCTGATTTTGGTGTCGCAGAGCTGAGTCCCTGGGATCAAGATCCGCGTTTTGAAACTGAAGCCTTTGGTCAGCATTGCGGTCGCTTATTCTGCCGCCCGGATCATCCCATCCTTAACAAGGGCCCCAGGTCGCTCAAGCATTTGGCTGCTTACCCCTGGGCGGCCCCTCGCTTACCGAATCGAATGTCTAACCAGTTTCCTGCCGGCGATTTTCCAGCTGGCCGCGTTGATCCAATCAACGGTGATTTCGTCCCCGCAATCGAAATTAACATACCGATGAGCTTCGCGCGCCTCCTGGCAGGAACAAACGTGCTGGCGTTGGCGACCCTGGCGCTTCTCGAGCCGGAGCTTGCCGCAGGCACGGTTGTCCCAGTACCCGGCTTTACTTTTCAAAGTGCATACGGCATTGGTTACCTGAAGGCGCGCTCTGTATCGCCTGCGGCGCTGGCCTATATGGAGGAAATTCGCGCGGTGGAGGCGGAGTTCACCCAGCGCGAAGAAGAGCTGGCCGTTGTCTACGGTTAATCTGGCTAAACGAGCTCGGGGACTGTGACCATATCCTTCCGGTTTCGAGCAGGGTAATCACGGTGACGGTGCCCATTTCAACGATTGGGGTCAGAGTCACTCGATGCTGGCCCCGTCTCCCTTTGTCAATGACATTTTGTGGGATGTGGGTGCCACGATGAATGTGTTCTTTTATGGTCTTTTCATGGACGAACAATTGCTCGCCAGCAAAGGAATTGCCGCAAGAAACGCGGCCGTTGGATACGTCGACGGATTTCGCTTGCGAATCGGCGAGCGCGCGACATTACAACGCTGTGCTGGTGCGCGTACGTACGGCGTCATGATGGAGGTGTCCTCCGATGACGTGAAGGAATTGTATGCCGAGCGTAGTGTCGCGGATTATGAGCCGGAACCGCTAATTGTCGAACTCGTGGATGGACGAAATGCCGAATCCATTTGTTACAACTTGCCGCCCGACAAGGTCACCGGAACCAACAGAAGCTATGCAGAGGCGCTGTTGAAGCTGGCGAAGCAGCTGGGATTTCCTGAATCTTATCTTCGGCAGATCAGGCACGCCGGAAGTTAATTGACAGGTTGCTCACGGACCGGCCACTTCTGACCACCTCGGGCCGCTGATGTATCTTGAGGCAGAGTGACGGCTATTGATCCAGTCAGTGCTGTCGTGACCCAGCTCTGGCATTGACGGATTGGCCAGACTGGAAAGCGTTCGTGCATTGAAGCAGAGACTGAGGTTTTTGATGGCGCGGGGAGAGTGCAACTGTGGTGCGGTCAGATTCGAGATCGCCACTGATATTTCGAGCGTGATCGTTTGTCACTGCTCGATCTGTCGACGAGCCACGGGCAGCAACGGAATGGCGGTCGTTGTCGTCGATAACAATGACTTCAAGTGGACAGCCGGAGAAGACCTCATCAAGTCCTGGAAGAAACCTGACGCAGATTGGCAGATGTGGTTTTGTCGCAGTTGCGGCTCTCCCGTTCCAGGCATCAATGACGAATCACGGATGTTTGTTCCGGCCGGGTCAATCAGGGATGGAGGCGAATTTCTGACGGTAGCTCACCACATCTGGGTTGATTCAAAAGCCACATGGGATGAGATCGGCGACAGCGGTCGTCGCCACCCCGGGGTATTCGAGAGTTGAATCTCGGCGGACGATTTTCTTTTCTGCTTTCGTATCGCTCGGACCGGGACGGCTATAGCGCCTGGACTGGCACCTGATTGCCCTTTTTGCTTGCTTATTAATTTTGCTTCCGAATACTAATGATAGTCATTCTTTCATACATGATGTGCATCATTAAGGTGCGCTGCAGTCAGGCAAGACCCGCGCGCAGAACACCCTTACGTCAGGAGAATTGAAAAATGAAAACCGCCCTACTTGCCCTCGCGCTTGCCAGCTCGCTGACACTCGCCAGCGTTAGTGCGACCGCAGACAGTGCTCGGGAAGCCGCCAAGACGAAGGCGGCGTCAATACCGGACAAGGTCCAGACGGCAGCCGGTGAGCTGAAATTCTTCGACGGCGTGCCGATAGGCAACACCAACGATTTGATCTATGACTATCTGGACCGCGCACGTGGTCTCGATGTCTATCTGGACAATATCGGAGCCGTATCGATTTACAGTGTGCTCCTCGGGATGGCACAGCAGGGCGCCGATGCCCCGAACAAGATCGCCATCTGGGAACAGCTGATGGATTCCCGGACGCCGGTCATTACCTCCAACACATCGACGATGTATGCCTACGCGCCCACGGACCTGGCAAACGATGGCCCCACGGTCATCGAAATCCCTCCCGGCATGCTGGGTTTTCTCGACGATGCCTGGCAGCGGTTTGTGGGCAATATGGGTGTTACCGGCCCGGATAAGGGCAAGGGCGGCAAGTATCTGGTGCTGCCTCCCGGCTACCAGGGCGAGGTCCCGGAAGGGTATTTCCTGCTCAAGCCGCCCACCAACAGGAATTTTCTGTTTCTGCGTGGCTCTATCAAGGATGGCTTGAAGGCCGCAGTCGAAAACTTCAGGTCCGGACTGCGAATCTACCCGCTGAAGGACAAAGACAATCCGGCGCCGACAGAGTTTATCAACATGTCGGGCAGAACCTTCAGTACGATTTTTCCGAGTGATTTCGAATACTTCGAGATCCTGAATAACATCGTCCAGGCGGAGCCCATTGAGGCGGTGGGGCCTGAGGTTCGCGGTTACATGGCGGCCATCGGTATTGTCAAAGGTCAACCATTCAAACCCGACGCCAGGATGAAGAAGTTACTGACCGAAGCGGCTACGCTGGGTAATGCCGCTGGCCGGGCCATTACATACGATCCTCGCATTGGTGGCGTGTATATCTATCCCGATACCAAGAGCAACTGGGTAACGGCCTATGCGAACAAGAACACATCGTTCCAAGCCGATGGCATTATGAACCTCGATGCGCGAGTGCTGTTTTACTACAACGCCGGCGGTGTGACGCCTGCGATGGCGACGCCTCATGTGGGGCAAGGTTCCGACTACGGATTGGTTTTTCTGGATAGCAACGATAAGCCTTTCGACGGTGCCAGGACCTACAAGCTGCATTTGCCGCCCAATGTGCCTGTAAACAACTTCTGGGCGGTCACGCTTTACGACACCCAGACACGTACACAGCTGCAAACCAGCCAGTTGTTCCCAACGGTCGGTAGCCAGACCAAGGGAATGCAGAAGAACGCCGACGGCTCATACGACGTCTATTTCGCGCCGACAGCACCTAAAGGAAAAGAGGGTAACTGGCTGCAGACTGTTCCGGGCAAGAGCTGGTTTATCATCCTGCGCATGTATGGCCCGCTGGAGCCCTGGTTCGACAAGACCTGGCGGCCCGGCGATATCGAGCTGGCGAACTAGACTGGTCTTTTATTTAAACATGCGGGCCGCCTTCAGACAGGCGGCCCGCATGTTTATGGCTGGGGGACCAGGATTATTCGCCGCTATGCGGCTCACCCCTGCGGGGCCGCCACCGCTAATGCGGTGACGTTTGTCGGCGCTGCGCGCCTCGGATCGAACCAAGGCTCTCATCCACATGGGACCCGCATCGATAAATAAAAAAGGCCCCGATGCGGGGGCCTTTTCCATTTATGGCTGGGGGACCAGGATTATTCGCCGCTATGCGGCTCACCCCTGCGGGGCCGCCACCGCTATCGCGGTGACGTTTGTCGGCGCTGCGCGCCTCGGATCGAACCAAGGCTCTCATCCACATGGGACCCGCATCGATAAATAAAAAAGGCCCCGCTGCGGGGGCCTTTTCCATTTATGGCTGGGGGACCAGGATTCGAACCTGGGTTGGCGGAGTCAGAGTCCGCAGTCCTACCGCTAGACGATCCCCCATAAACCTGTTTCTGTCATTGCTTACCTGTCCGGGCCGCTTGCAAACCGCCGCGGACCAGGATTGATTCGCTCACTTAGTTCGCTCACCCTGCGGGCGGCGTCGCTACGCTCCACCGTCTGGTCGCGCCATAGCGCTCCCGTTCGAACCTGGGTTGGCGGAGTCAGAGTCCGCAGTCCTACCGCTAGACGATCCCCCAAAGACTCGTTCCCAAATACTCGATCAGGTAATCAGCGCAAGAAGGCCGGGTAACCCGGCCTTCAATGCATTAACGCTTGGAGTACTGAGTCGCCCGGCGGGCCTTGCGCAGACCGACCTTCTTGCGCTCGACCTCACGGGCGTCGCGGGTCACGAATCCGGCTTTACGCAGCGGCTTGCGATGCGTCTCTTCGTACTCGATCAGCGCGCGGGTGAGGCCATGGCGGATGGCGCCGGCCTGACCGGTGGTGCCGCCGCCAGAAACATGCACGGTGACATCGAACTTGTCGGTCATCTGCACCACTTCCAGCGGCTGACGCACGATCATGCGCGCGGTCTTGCGGCCGAAGAACTCGTCCAGAGGACGACTGTTGACGATGATCTTGCCGGTACCTGCCCGCAGGTAAACACGTGCGGAAGAAGTCTTGCGACGGCCGGTGCCGTAATTTTCCTGTGCGCTCATAAGATTCTTTTTTGGTCTCTAGATTTCCAGGGGCTGAGGCTGCTGAGCCTCATGCTTGTGCTCGGCGCCGGCGAAAACCTTGAGTTTCCTGAACATCTCACGGCCGAGAGAATTGTGGGGCAACATCCCTTTTACAGCTTGCTCGATCACCCGCTCCGGCGTCGTATCCATCATCGTCTGCAGTGAGACAGATTTCAGGTTACCGATATAGCCGGTATGGTGGTGATACATCTTGTCAGCGAGCTTGTTGCCGGTCACGCGGACCTTGCTGGCGTTGACCACAACAATGTAGTCACCAGTATCGACATGCGGCGTGTACTCGGGCTTGTGCTTGCCACGCAGGCGGCGGGCCAGCTCGGTTGCCAGGCGGCCCAGGGTTTTACCTGAGGCGTCCACGACGAACCAGTCACGGCTCACGGTCTGCGGTTTGGCGGAAAAAGTCTTCATCGCTTGGGTATTCCTGGAAGCGCTCAGCGAAAGGGACGAAATTCTACAGAACGCCGGCATTCTTTGCAATGCCGGGCATCCTCCCCCGGGTCGACTCGCACCGCACACCCCTGCAGGTCACGGCAACAGAGAAAACCCTTATATTTTCAATCGTTTGACTTCGTTTCCGGCCACCAGGTGCTGGTCAACGATGTCGTCGATATCGTCTGTGTCCACATACGAGTACCAGACGCCCTCCGGATAAACCACGGCCACCGGTCCTTCTTCGCAGCGGTCCAGACAGCCGGCCGTGTTGACCCGGACGCCGCCCTTACCGCTCAGACCCAGATCCTTGATCCGGGCCTTGGCGTATTCCCGTGCCTGTTCTGCACCCGCCGCCCGGCAGCACTGGCGGCCGTCCTCACGCAGATTGGTACAGAAGAAGATATGGCGTTTGTAAAAGCCCATTGGCGATCGATTCTGCGCGTCTGATCAGAAGCTGTATTCGAGACCGACGATGGTGTAGTAATCGGCCTTGTCGGTGTCTGGTGAAACGCTGCTGTTACGGATGATCTCGAAAGACGCCTTACCGGCCAGCGCACCGATGATACTCGCCCGCAGCTCACTCAGGCTGCGGAAGACCGTGTTGTCGGTACCATATTCGACCACCAGCAACTGACCAAAATCCGCGTTTTCGGAGATCTTCAGACCGTACTTCAGCCCGCCGACCGCCACCGGATTGGTGTCGCTGCTGCCGTCCTGGTCTTCGGTATTTCGCATACCGAGGCCGACTTCGCCGGTGAGGTTCTGGCGCTTGGTGTTAAAGAGCACACGGCCGTAGCCCGCGGTGCCCATGTATTGTTGTCTGACACCGGCGAAGTTGTCCTTGCGGTACGAGACTCGGCCGACCAGATAGTCGATATCGCTCATGAACCATTTGGCAGCCGCGTTGGCATCATAACGTTCGTCGGTCGTAGTGCTGTCTTCGGTCTTGCCAAGGCCGAAAAAGCGGCCGTCATACAGCCAGTCGCCAACAGTCTGGTATGACCAGTTCAGCTCGCCGCTGATCGAGGTGTTGTCGGAGTTACCGCTGCGCCCCGAGTAACCGAAAGCAACGTTGCCCGCCCAGCCCGGCTCTTCCTTTTTGCCGGCGGAGCCGAAATCCAGCTCTGCACCGGCACCTTCGGCCAGCGCGGGAGCAGATATCGCTGAGAAAAATGCGGCCTGCGCCATCATCGCGATTACCGCCAGTCGGCGGCGGGTGACATGGTTGAACATGAGGTCAAGTCTCCGGAATTCGGTTCGAAAGTCAGCCCGCCTGCGAGCGGCCGACCCTGTGAAAAGCGCGCTAGAATACCAAATCGACCGCCGCAATGCCGCATTTATATGCCCGCTTTCCGCAAGCCTGCAGATCCAGGAGACAGCCCTCGGCCAGCCGATATAGCCGATCAGGGGTTTCCGATGGCGCTGGCCGATCAATGCGTCAGGTGCGGCTTGTGCCTGCCGCATTGCCCGACCTACCGATTGTCGGCCCTGGAAAGCGAGTCTCCGCGCGGACGCATCGCATTGTTGCAGGGCCTTGCCGGCGGCCGCCTAAAGGCCGAGGGCGGCATCCTTGACCATCTGGAGAACTGCGTAGGCTGTCGCGCCTGTGAAGCGGTCTGTCCGGCGCAGGTGCCGTTTGGCCAAATCATGGATGCCGGCCGCGAGCTGGTACCGGATCGAAGCCCACGGTTGCTCAACTGGCTGGCCAGACATCCGGCACTGATCCGCTGGAGTCTGGTCGGTGTCGGCGGCCTGCGCCGACTGGGGTTAGTCAGCAGCAAGGCCGATCGACCAAGCGGCTGGATCCGGCGCAGCCTGCGGCGTATGCCATTGCCGAGCGCGGCGACTCCGCCCGCATCACCCTGCCTGCCGGATGCTGATGTCGACGCTGCCGGGGACAATGCCCGCGGCCGGGTCAAATTGTTTACCGGCTGCATCAGTCGCGCGATGGACCCGGGCGCCCAGACTGCCATCGTCAGCGTGCTCTCCCGCCTCGGCTACCGCGTCGAGATTCCCGCGGCGCAGGCATGCTGTGGCGCGCTGGATCAACACGCCGGGCGCGCGCAACGAACCCGCCGACTGGCAAGACGCAATAGCGCGGCATTTGGCGCGGACGACACGCCGGTGCTGAGCATGGCAACCGGCTGTACCGCGACCCTGCTCGACTATGCCCGACTGGATCCGGACGCAGATGCTTCGATTGCGACGCGAGTTCAGGATATATCCGGTTTTCTGTTCCGTGTCTGGGATCCCGAACAACTGCCGCCGGGCAGGCTGCGCGCCAGGGTCGCGCTGCATCTACCCTGTACCGCGCGAAATGTCACCGATTCTGCCGATGCGACGGCCCAATTGCTGGCACGGATTCCGGGTCTGCAGATCCATCAACTCGACACTGCTTATGGCTGCTGTGGCGCGGCGGGCCACCATTTCCTGACTCGCCCGGGCCAGGCCGACGCGCTCCTCGCTCCCCTGTTACAACAGATTGAGGCAATACGACCCGACTATGTCGTGACTTCGAATATCGGTTGCGCGCTGCATATCGGCGGCGGCATTGCCGCCGCGGACGCCAGCGACTTGACCACCGACCTGACTCACAACAGGTCCAGCGAAACCGACAGTGGCTCTGCGATGCCAAAGCTGGTTCACCCGGCGCAGCTGGTTCTGCGCGCGCTGGAAACCGGTGACAGCAACGCCAGGGCGGTTGCACCCCCGGATACCGTCGACTGACAGAGCCGGAAGACAGCAGCGACGGGCAACGGCCACCGGGCGCGGATTGCTATACTTCCGAACATGGATCGCAGCTACAGCCCCCTCGACCAGCTAATCGCCGGTGCCGACCAGGCCCTGCGCACCGTGTTTTCCCCGGCAGCCCGTCCTGAGCGTGAAACGCCGGGTGGGGACCTGGAAGAGACGGTTCAGGATCCGCGCGAGCGGCGACATGTGGCCGGATTGATGCGGGTCAATCATGCCGGTGAGGTCGCCGCCCAGGGGCTATATCGGGGACAGGCTGCAACCGCGCGGCTGGAGCAGGTGCGCGAAGCAATGGATGAGGCCGCCAGGGAAGAGACCGATCATCTGGCCTGGTGCGAGGAGCGCCTGACCCAGCTTGGCAGTCGCCCCAGCATCCTCAACCCTTTGTGGTATTCCGGTTCTTATCTGATCGGTGCCGGTGCGGGACTGATCGGCGACCGCTGGAGCCTGGGATTCGTCGCCGAGACCGAGAAGCAGGTCGCCAGGCATCTGGACGAGCATCTGGATCGTCTGCCGGCAGACGATGACCGTAGCCGTGCCATCCTCGACCAGATGCGTAGCGACGAATTACGCCACCGGAACACGGCTCTACAGGCAGGTGGCGCCCGGCTGCCGGCCCCGGTCCGGGGTCTGATGTCGCTGGTCTCGCTGGCCATGACGCGGGGCGCATATTGGCTGTGAGCAAACTTCTGCTTCGCTTGCTCTCTGCCACCGCGTATATTAAAAGAGCTTTGTCATTGATTATGTCGAACCGCCAGAGGGAGTCCCATGGCTGAATCTGCCCCCAATCTCAGCGACGTTCCAGCCATCAACAAGTTTCTGGGCCTGTGCCGAATACGCACGGTCCCGGCCAAAACGGTCGTCATCCACGCCGGTGACCTTCCGGACATCCTCTACTACATCGTCGATGGCTCGGTTGAGGTCATGATCGAGGATGAGGACGGCAATGAAATGGTGCTGGCCTACCTCAACAAAGGGCAGTTCTTCGGCGAAATGGGCCTGTTCTACGAACAGCCGACCCGCAGCGCCTGGGTACGGACCCGCACCGAGTCCGAGCTGGCGGAAATGACCTATCCCCGGTTCCGGCAGATCGCCAACGAAAGTCCGGGTCTGTTGTTCGAACTCGCCACCCAGTTGGCCAGCCGGCTGGAGCGGACCAACAAGAAGCTGGGCGATCTGGCTTTTGTCGATGTCACCGGCCGCATCGCTCACGCGATCATGGATCTGTGCAACGAACCCGATGCAATGACCCATCCTGACGGCATGCAGATCAAGGTCAGCCGGCAGGAATTGAGTCGCCTGGTGGGTTGTTCACGGGAAATGGCCGGTCGGGTACTCAAGGTACTCGAGGAGCAGGGACTGCTGACCGCCAAGGGTAAGACCATCGTGGTCTTCAACGTGCGGCGCGGCGAGGACGAGCTGGCGATCAAGCGTTAACCCGCATTGTCGCCGGATCGTATGCCAGCCGCGACGCCTGCGGCAGCCTAATGCACCCCGCCAATCTCCAGAAAATTCCTGATTAACGACTTGCCTGCCCGGGTCAGAATTGACTCCGGGTGGAATTGCACGCCCTCCACCGGCAAATCCCGGTGCCGCAGACCCATGATCTCTGCCCTGTCGCCGGCTTCATCCACGGTCCAGCTGCTGATTTCCAGCTCAGCGGGGACCGAGTCGGCTGCCACCACCAGAGAATGGTAACGGGTCGCTTCGAAGGGATTGCTCAAACCCCGGTACAAGGTTCTGCCGTCGTGATAAATCATCGAGGTCTTGCCATGCATGACCTTTGGACTGTGGATGATGCGCGCGCCAAACGCGCTGGCGATGCTCTGGTGACCCAGACACACACCGAGGATCGGCGTGTCGGCGGCGAAGGCGGAGACGGCGGCCATCGAAATGCCGGCATCGTCCGGCGTGCCCGGGCCGGGCGAGATCAGCAGCCGGCTCGGCCGCAGACGCCGGATACCGTCCAGCGTGATCCTGTCGTTGCGGAAGACACAAACCTCACAGCCCGACTCGCCCAGATATTGCACCAGGTTGTAGGTGAACGAATCGTAGTTGTCGATGACCAGCACCAAACCCGGATGCTCCTGCAGCCCGGGCTCAGGCGGCGTCGAGTTCGCGCCGCATGGCGTCGATTGTGTTCTTGTAATCGTCGCTGCCGAAAATCGCTGATCCCGCCACAAAAGTATCGGCACCAGCCTTTGCGATCTCGCCGATATTATCGATCTTTACCCCGCCATCGACCTCAAGCCGGATATCCAGTCCACTGGCATCTATCAGGCGCCTTGCCTGCGTCAGCTTCGCGAGAGCCTGTCTGATAAATGCCTGACCGCCGAAACCCGGATTGACCGACATGATCAGCACCATGTCGAGCTTGTCCATCACATGCTCCAGCCAGGTCAGCGGGGTCGCCGGGTTGAATACCAGACCGGCCTTGCAGCCATTGTCCCTGATCAGTTGCAGACTGCGGTCGACATGATCACTGGCTTCCGGGTGGAAGGTGATGATGTCGGCGCCGGCCCTGGCGAAATCCTCGATCAGGGCATCCACCGGGGTCACCATCAGGTGGACGTCGATCGGCGCCTGAATACCGTATTGCTTGAGTGCCTTGCACACCGGCGGCCCGAACGTGAGATTGGGCACGTAATGGTTGTCCATCACGTCGAAGTGCACGATATCGGCACCGGCCTCCAGCACCGCTGCCACATCTTCGCCAAGGCGGGCCAGGTCGGCGGAAAGGATCGACGGCGCGATGAGATAGTCTTTCATGATGGGTCCGGTCTGCTGATCAGACCGGCAACTTTACCGCAAGCCCGCTTACCCTGCAGCAGGCGGATCAGCGGCTGCCCCGGGTCTCGCGGATCGCATCATAGGCGGCGCGGATCTCCTGGGTTTTCTCCTCGGCGACGGGGATCATCGAATCTGGCATGCCCCTGGCTCGCAGCTTGTCCGGGTGATGCTGGTTCATCAGTCGCCGGTACGCGGTCTTGACCTCGCGGTCGCTGGATGCCGGATCCACCCCTAGCACCTTGTAGCTCTCCGCGACCCGGGTTCCACCCGCCGGCTGTCGCGGTTGCTGTGCCCGGGTATTCTGGAGCCGGATCAGCGCCTCGATCTGAGCCAGCTCGACCCGGCCCACGCCGAGTTGGCTGGCCACCTCCCACAGTATGCTGCGCGCGGCTGGATGAACCGGACCCGCGGCCAGCATGGCCTGCATCTGGATTTCGATAAAGGCACGATCCAGCTTGTGGCTGCGGGCACCCGCGCCCTGCAGCCGACTGACCGCCTCGGCGAGCGGAAAATTCGCCCGCTTTCCATCATTGAACAAACGGATCGCTTCGGAAACCTGCTCAGGGCTGAGACGCATATGGTGCATGATGGTGCGCGCGGAACGGATCTCGTCCTCGGACACCCGGCCATCAGCCTTGGCGATATGGCCCATCACGGAAAATGTCGCAGAAAAGAACGCTTGCTGGACATCTGGCGACGGTCGCGCCGCTGCCTCGCCCAGACCACGATCGAATTGATGCCCGAGCACGCCACCAAGCACGGCGCCCACGGGTCCGCCGAGCATGGCGCCCAGCGCAGCGCCGAGCAGTTTACCGCCCCAGGCCATCGACTTATTTCTCTCCAGCAATGCAGTTCGGGCGCTCACCAGTCACTGGTTGGCCCGGGAATTGACGAAGACTCATTGCTACTGCAAGAATGGTGGGCTTCCTGACTTTCGCAGCCAAATCGGAGTTTCCCATGGTATCAGGACAGGACAATACGGGCACCGGAGATCCGCGTCTGGACGCGATCGCGATGGCCGCCCAGCAGGCCTTGTTGTTTGGCGAATTTTCCGCCCAGGCGGCGGGCGCCGAGCACTTCGAAGATCCGGTCATGCACACTTATTTCCTCCACTATATCTTCGGCGCACTGGAGAGCATTAGCCAGCATGCGACCTTGCCGGTGCAGCTCCAGGAAGAGGACAAGGTCAACGCCATGGGGCATGCGCTGATGACCTTCGAGGGCAGCAGCCGCCAAGACGTGCTCGGCACGCTGAAAATGCTGGTCCGCGCAACGGATGATGCCGCAGTGAATATCCGCGAGGAAGGGCGCAAGGCGGCGCTGGCATGGAATCTGGGTGAAGATGCTTCTGCGGCCAGCCGGTTTTCAGAACTGATGGAAAACCCCGACAATTTCCCGCGCAAAGTCGATCCCTCCCCCCCTCCGGGCCCGAAGCCGGACCAGCACTGAAGACTATTGTGAGCACGGTTTTTGAATCCCGTATCCCGGGACTGGAATTGCTCCATCAGGGCAAAGTCCGCGACGTTTATGCGCTCGACGAGCAGCGTTTGCTGATCGTCGCGAGCGATCGCCTTTCTGCTTTTGATGTGGTCCTGCCGGATCCGATCCCCGGCAAGGGCGAGGTCCTGACCCAGATCTCCAATTTCTGGTTTGCGCGTACCGGCGACATCATCGCCAACCATCTGCTGCCTGATAGCCTGGAATCGGTGCTGCCCCCGGGCACAGATTCAGCCCCGCTCAGCGCTCGCAGTGTTGTCGCCAGACGGCTGCGCCCGCTGCCAATAGAGGCGGTAGTCCGCGGATATCTGATCGGTTCGGGATGGAAGGATTACCAGAGCAGCGGCGAGGTGTGCGGGATTCAGTTGCCCTCAGATCTGCAACTGGCCGACCACCTCGCAAAACCGATATTCACCCCGGCAACAAAGGCTGCAAAAGGCTCGCACGACGAAAACATCAGTTTCGACGACGCCGTGGGGATGATCGGTGCCGACCTGGCAAAACGGGTAAGAGATGTTTCGCTGGCGCTGTACAAGAGCGCGTCGGACTATGCCCGCGGCCGCGGCATTATTGTCGCGGATACCAAGTTCGAGTTCGGCCAGGACGACGACGGCCGCCTGTTCCTGATCGACGAGGCGCTGACACCCGACTCGTCCCGCTTCTGGCCGGCTCGCTCCTACCGGCCCGGGATCAGCCCGCCGAGTTTTGACAAGCAGTTCGTGCGTGATTATCTGGAAACCCTGGACTGGGACAAGAAAGCCCCTGGACCAAAGCTGCCCGCCGAGATCATCGAGCGCACCGCTGAAAAGTACCGCGAGGCCCAGCGCCTGATTACCGGCGACTCGAGCAACTGATCGATCGGCTGTCGCGGCATCCCGCAAGCGGACCGGCCCCCGATAAACCCAACTTCAATCTCCCGAAGCAGACCGGTAGCCGTGGGTGATGCAGCGCTCCCGGGGGCGCTGCACAGAGATTCCCGCCGCTTCTGCAATCATGGTCAATCCGGCGCGGATATCTTCAGATACCCGCGCCCCGGCATCGGCTCTGAAACGCAGAGCGCTCGCTGGGTCCTTGCCAGCGCTTGCCAGTTCTGCAACGCTTTCCCGGATGGCCGACACTCTGTACGCGCAAGCTGAACGATTCCTGTGGAATCCGCCGCCCTTTCTTGTGGAAGGGCCGGGCCGGTTTTTGCTCGGACCACTGCGGTTTATCTATGCAATGATCCGTGACATCGTCAACGGCCAGCTCACGCTGCGCGCGATGAGCCTGGTCTACACCACCTTGCTGTCACTCGTGCCGCTGCTCGCCTTCAGTTTCTCTGTGCTCAAGGGATTTGGCGTCCACAAGGGCGTGCAACCTCTGCTCTACGAAGCCTTACAGCCGCTGGGGCCCAAAGGGGTCGAGCTGACCGATCGCATTATCGGTTTTGTGGACAATGTCCAGGGTCGCTTTCTGGGCGGCATCGGTTTGCTGTTGCTGCTGTTCACAGTGATTTCTATGGTGCAGAAGGTAGAGCACAGCGTGAACTGGATCTGGCGGGTACAGCATCCCCGGTCCTTAGCCAGGCGATTCAGTGACTACCTGAGCATCCTGTTGATCGGGCCGGTGCTGATGTTCGCAGCGATGGGCATGATCGCGTCAATCTCCTCCAACGCGCTGGTGCAGAAACTGACTGCGATGGAGCCATTTGGCAGCAGCCTGATCCTGGCAGGGAAGCTGCTGCCGATGGTGCTGGTGTCGTTTGTCTTCGCGTTTATCTATATCTTTGTCATCAATACGCGGGTAAGACTGTATGCAGCGGCCGTCGGTGGCAGCAGCGCGGGTATCCTGTGGGCAGCCGCGGGCAAACTGTTTGCATCCTTCGTGGTCGGTTCGACCAAATACGCGGCGATCTACTCCAGCTTCGCGATCATCATCATCGCGCTGATCTGGGTCTATATAAATTGGATGATATTGCTGCTCGGTGCGCAGATCGCGTTTTACACCCAGCATCCGAAGGCCCTGCGGCTGGGGCGCCAAAGGATTGAGATTCGTGGTCGGCGAAGGGAGGCACTCGCGCTGGACCTGATGATGCGGGTGTCGCGGCAGTTCCTCAGCGGACCGCCGCCGCCACACCTCGCTGATCTTGCGGAAACCATGAGTGTCCCCGGTGAGGCACTGACAAACCTCGCCGACGCGCTGCACGCCGGCGGCTTGATCGAATATGCTGAGGATGGGGGGCTGTTGCCGGGCAGAGATCTGGCCAATTTGCGAGTGGCGGAGGTTCTGCGGGTTCTGCGTCAGTCATCTAGCGGCAGCGAATTCCTGCCGCCGGCCCAGGCACAGGCCGAGGCCGTGTTGGACGAGGTCGAAGGCCAGATCGATGAGAAACTGGGTCAGTTGACGATGCGGGAACTGGCCGCCAGAGACGCAGGTCCCGGTTAACAGCAGTATGTCTACGGCGCAGGCGCTTTGGTCTTGCCCCACAGCCTTCCGTAGCGCCCCGCACCGACGGCAGAGCAGATGACGGAATCACGGCAGCCGGAACATCGCCGCTACTTTTCGCCGCTACTACTCGCCGCTACGATTCCCCGCACCGCCTGGCATGAGGTTCTGAGCTTGCATCCGTCCGCCTTGCCAACCGCCAGATCAAACCTGTCGCGTGTGTTTCGCGGAATGAGTCCGGGTAACACACTGGCCCGCCCGTGCGGCCCGGATCTCGATGTCGGGTGCGCTACAGAGCGATGCCGTGACAGGCCCTGCGGCCAACGATGACTGGACGATCGCATGCCGCCATACGCAGGGGCCCGAGTCCGCGTCTGCTGCTGAGCTGCCTGTTGCTGACTGGCCTGTTTTGGGCAACCGGCGCTGCGGCCGCGACGCGACTGACGGTCGAGGTGATCGGCATTGATGGTGATCTGGCAAAAAATGCCTATGCCTACCTGAGCATCGCCCAGCTTAGCCCGAAACGTGGCCTGCTGTCGGTGTCTCTGCCCATACCGATCCCCGGATTGGAAGAGAAGACCGACAAGGACCTTTCCGACAGCAATGTTCGGCGACTGCACCAACAAGCTGACATGGAGATCAGACAGTCGCTGCAACCGTTTGGCTATTACGCGCCGCAAATCGAATCGAGCCTCAAGAAGGTCGACGGAGAATGGCTCGCAGTGTATCGGGTGGACCCGGGCCCGCCGACGCGGGTCCGCAAACTCGACATTGAGATCCAGGGACCGGGCAAGGACGACACTGCAGTCCGGCAGGCGCTCGGCGATATTGCCCTGCGCGTCAATCGGAGACTGATGCACAGCCGATATGACAACGCCAAGCAATCTCTGATCTCTGCGGCGATCGGCGCAGGCTATCTGGATGCCGGATTTACTCGTAGCGAAATGCTGGTCTCGCCGCAACAGCGCTATGCAGAAATCACCCTGATCATGGACACCGGGCCGCGGTATTTCTTTGGTCCGATCACAGTGCAGCAGGAAATCCTGGATCCGGATTTTGTTGATCGATACGTCAAACCGAAGGCCGGCGAGCCGTTTGACTCCAGGCGCTTGCTTGCAACGCAACTCGCACTCGGTGACAGCGGCTATTTTCAGCGCGTCGAGGTCCAGATCAAGCGCGAAGAAACTCAGGATTTCCGCGTGCCGGTAGTCATCGAAACCGAACCGAACAAACCACGACGCTACGCAACCGGTCTCGGCTACGGCACCGACACCGGACCGCGTTTGTCGCTGGCGACTGAATTCCGCCGCGTGAATCGACGCGGCCACAGCGTTATGGGCGACATTCGAGTCTCGAGTATCAAGCAATCCGTCGGCCTGCAATACAGGATTCCGTTCAGGAATGTGGAGACCGACCGACTGATCTTCAGCGGAACCGCGGAATCAGAAGATGTCAGTGACGATGGCAAGACAAACCGCTATACCCTGGGCGCCAGCCTGAATGACGTTTGGGGTCCGTTCCGACGCAGCGTGTACGCCAATCTGCAGCACGAAGAATTCTCCATTGGCGACGATGACGATACCGTCACCTTTCTGATACCCGGCGCAAGTCTGTCCCGACTGCGGGCAGACAATGCAGTGTTCCCACTGCGTGGATACAGCTGGACCGTCGATGTACGCGGCGGCGCCAACAATCTGATCTCCGAAACGAGTTTTGTCCGTTCAGAGGCGACCTTGCGCATGGTGTTGCCACTGCTGACGAATATGCGTCTGGTCCTTCGCGGCCAGATCGGTGCCATGGCGGTAGAGGACTTCTCCAAGCTGCCGCTAACGGAGCGCTTTTTCGCCGGTGGTGACCAGAGCGTGCGGGGCTACGGCTACCAGCGTCTGGGACCTACCGATGAGACCGGAGAGGTGATCGGCGGCCGATATCTGACTTCGGCCAGCGCCGAAGTGGATTATCTGTTTGCCGGCAATTTCGGGGCGGCCGTGTTTGTCGACAGCGGTAATGCTGATGACAACTTCCCGGTAGATCCGTATACCGCAGCCGGCGTTGGCTTCCGCTGGCGTAGTCCGGTCGGCATGTTCCGCCTGGACTTCGCGCATCCGTTCACCAACAGCGATGACCGCTATCGCATTCACATCAGCATTGGGCCCACCCTGTGAAGCGCATCATCAGAAACGCGCTGTTGCTGGCGGCTATCGGTCTGATCGCGGCACTCGCCTTTGTGCTGACATCAGAAGCAGGGTTGAGAATGGTCTGGCGGCAGGTCGAACCGCTGCTGCCGGCTGAGCTGGAGATCGATCTCGTCAGCGGCCGGCTGCTCGGTCCAGTGCAGGTCAGGAACCTTGTTTTCCGCAATGCCTCGATGCGGCTGGAACTCGAGGAAGCGCAGATCGAGTGGTCGCCGTTGGCACTGGCCTCGGGCAGCCTGAGTCTTGAGCGGGTGGAAGCGCAGGGCTTGAGTTACACCGCATTGGCGTCCGAGACGAGCGGAAATAAATCAGATTTTGTTTTGCCAGCGAGGCTGGAACTGGGTTGGGACCTGGTCGTCCGGCAATTGACGATCAGGAATATCGCGATCCAGCTGCAGGAGGGGATAGAGCCACTTCGAATCGAAACTCTGGAGAGCCAGGCTCGCTTTGTCGATGGGCGACTCGATCTCAAACACCTTGCGATCGACGCGCAGCGATTCGAGGTCAGTGGCTCCGGCGGGATAAGCGCTCGCGACAAGTATCCCGTTGACGGCAACTGGCACTGGCGCGTACTGATCCCCGGGTATCCGGCGCTGGTCGGGGACACCCGGCTCGGCGGCTCGCTTGAGACACTGTCTGTGTATCAGCGCCTTGCAGCGCCCTACTCGCTCGAAGCCGAGGTCGATTTGTCCGGGCTCTTCGACCAGCTTCGATTCGACGGTAGATTCCTCATACGCGAGCTCGCAGTGCAGGCGGTCAAACCGGATGCGCCGGATCTGCTTATCACAACAGATCTCAGCGCAAACGGCACCCTGGACCAAATCTCATTCTCGGCGGATACCGAGATCGTATCCGTCGAAGTCGGACCCTTACTGAGCCGCATCGAGGGCCGGTACCAGCCCGGTGTTCTGGCCGTCGATTCATTGCTCGCGACGATCCCCGGGCAGCCAGGTGAGCTGCAGGCCAACGGACGGATCGAACTGTCTGAACAAGCGCTCGTCGATGTCCAAACGCAGTGGACCGAGCTGCGCTGGCCGCTGCAGGGCACGGCAGACCTGAACAGCTCGAGTGGTCGCATGCACCTTACCGGCCTGATCGATGCGTATGAGCTGTCAGGGGAGGGACAGATCGACGCGCCGGCATACACCGATGCAAAGGTCAGCTTCGAGGGTCGCGGCGACCGCAAGGGTCTGACGCTGGCCCGCCTTGACCTGGAGACACTTGAAGGCCAGATCGGTGGCAGCGCCGAAATAGGCTGGGACACGCAAATAGAAGTGACCGCGGAGCTTCAGGGTCAGGACCTCAACCCGGGCGTGCTGTTGCCACAGTGGCCGGGGCGTCTGAATCTCGCGATCAGCGCAGAAGCCGGGCTTGCGAATGGCCAGATCAGCGCAGATGTGCACAAACTCGATGCCGACGGCGTGTTGCGTGGCTATCCCATGCAGCTGCGTAGCGCCGGCCAGTACGCCGACGGCAACATGGACCTCGATTCATTCGTGCTGGAATCCGGTCAGAGCGAGCTTGAGGCGCGTGGACGGATCGGCCGCAGCCTGGACATGAGCTGGTCATTGCAGAGCACTGATCTGAGTTCACTATCGCCGGCTGCAGCCGGACAAGTCTCCGCCAGGGGCAGCGCGACCGGACGACCGGACAAGCCGCGAATAACGGCCGTTATCGACGGCAAGATGCTGACCTACCAGACATATTCCATGAATACACTGGCGGTGGACGCCGATGTCGATCTGGAAGGCAAGACGCCATCCAGATTCGAATTGCAGTTGACCAGCGGCAAGCTCGCCGGAGTGCAGGTCAACAGCTTGTCCATTGACGGCAGCGGACAACCTCTGGATCACAACATCCGGGTCGAGGCTGACACTGAGCTGGGTAGCGCCGATGTCAGTCTGAGCGGCGTCCTCGCGGATGCCGGCTGGTCCTGGCGCGCCACCGCGGCCACAGTGGCGTATCCGGATCTGGATCCCTGGATTCTGCAGGAACCGGCGCGGGGGCGTGTCGATCGCACGCAGTTTGTGCTGGAGAATTCATGTTGGACGAGCCAGGGTGCGATCCTGTGTGCCGCGATGTCCGCGTCTGCCGGCAGCATCAGCACCTCGTTTACCCTCGAGCATCTGAGGGCGCAGTATTTCGCCTCTCTGCTTCCCTCCGGCGTGATCATCGATGGCGAGCTCGGCGGCCAGGGCAGGCTGGAACGTTCGGCAGACGGGTTTCTGACGACGAATCTGAGTCTGGACACCACGCGCGGCAGCCTGGCGACGCAGGCAGACGGCGACACGATCGTGCAATTGCTCGAATTCGAACCGGGTCATGTCGGTCTGGACATGAACCCTGAAGGCTTGCGTTTCGACGCGTCCTTCCCGCTCGCGGGTCAGGGGCTGATCGCGCTGGAGGCCAGTGTGGGTGCGGGCCAGGATCCGTTAATGGAACGACCGTTGCGCGGTCGGCTGGTCACCGAGGTACGTGACGTTCGCTTTGTCAGCGAACTGGTCGCCGAACTGACCCGCATCGAAGGTCGATTGGAAGGTAAGGCGCAGCTTGCGGGAACCCTAGGCCGGCCGACTATCAACGGCCGTATCGCGCTGGAGGATGCAACCGCCACCCTGGACCGCCCCGGTCTGACGCTTGAGGATCTGCGGCTTGAACTCGTCGGGCAAGACAGCGGCATGGTCGCACTCAAGGCGCAGGCCCGTTCGGGATCCGGCACGCTGAATGTCGAAGGCACCGCAGACCTTGCCGCCGCTGCGGACGCAGAAACAGTGCGTGCTGACTTCAGAATTTTCGGCTCTCAATTCAAGGTACTCGACACCCCGGAAACCGAACTGTGGGCGACGCCCGATCTGCAACTGGCGCTGAAAGGAAAACGCGTCGACATTACCGGTGAGATCCACCTGCCGCGCGGATCGATTCAGCCCAAGCAACTGCCGAAATCGGCCGTTACCGTGTCGCCCGACCAGGTGATCATCGACCAGGTGACACCGTCTGCATCCTCGGGTCGATACGCGGTAAATACCAGGATCCGCCTGACCCTCGGGGACCGAGTGGAGTTCTCGGGTTTTGGTCTCAAAGGGCGCTTCGCAGGCAATCTTGTGCTGACAGATAAACCGGAAAAACCGACCACCGCAACGGGCGAACTCCGGATTCTTGACGGCAGCTACAAGGCCTACGGCCAGAATCTGAATATCCGCACCGGTCGCCTGTTGTTCGCGGGCGGCCCGGTCACCGAGCCGGGCCTTGACGTCGAGGCCGCGCGCCAGGCTGCGGCCGACGTGCTCGTCGGCATCAGGGTTCGCGGCAGCCTCAAGGAGCCCGAGTTCTCGTTGTTTTCGGACCCGGCCATGAGTCAGTCAGAGCAGCTCTCCTACCTGGTTTTGGGCCGTCCGCTGGACCGCGGAGCAACCACCGATGAACAGAACAGCATGAACCAGGCGGCGATGGGTCTGGGTCTGGCGAGCGGCGCACTGCTCGGAGACGACTTTGGTGAACGTCTCGGTCTGGACGAATTCGGCCTGGAATCCGGGCCCGGCACCACCAGCGATCAGGCTTCACTGCTGGTCGGAAAATATCTGTCGCCAAGTCTCTACGTGAGCTATGGGCTGGGTCTGTTTGAGCCGATTTCCACCTATCGGGTACGTTACATTCTCAGCAGCAAATGGAGCGTGGTCGGCGAAACCAGTGCGAACCAGTCAGGCGCCGATGTGTTCTACGTGATTGAGGCGGGCAAATAGCAGGCGAATCGAACGCGGCCGAAACCGTATCGACTCCTGGAACAATGCATTGTCGCGGCCGGGAGCACTGAGACTCAGCGAACTAGGTAAGCAGGACACTAGTCGCCGGCGATCTTCATGTTATCGATGAGAATCGACCCGGTGCGCACAGCACCGCGGGTGTCAACGTCGCTACCGATCCTGGCGATCCCGGAAAGCATATTCTTCAGGTTGCCGGCAATGGTAATTTCGCTGACCGGGAAACTGATCTTGCCATTCTCGACCCAGAAGCCGGCTGCGCCACGAGAGTAATCTCCGGTCACGGTATTGACGCCCTGACCGATCAGCTCAGTGACAAGAAAACCGGTATCCATCTCCGCCAGCAGATCATCAAAACTGCCTGTTCCCGGCCCCACGATCAGATTGTGAATACCGCCGGCGTTCCCGGTGCTTGTCATCCCCAGTCGCCGGGCTGAATAGCTGCTCAGGACATAGGATTCGAGCCTGCCGTCGGCCACCAGCGATTGATCCGCGGTGGCAACGCCTTCGGCATCAAACGGGGCGCTGGCCATGGCCGCCGGCAGGTGCGGGCGTTCATCGATACTCAGCCCCGCTGGAAACACCTGCTCACCGATGCTGTCGAGCAGAAACGACGCCTTCCTGTACTGAGCCGTCCCGCTAACCGCAGAAACAAAATGACCGATCAATCCGCGCGCCAGCTCCGCGGGATACAACACCGGTGCGTTGCGCGTGCTCAGCTTGCGCGCATCCAGCCTGGCCACCGCCCGTCTGGCGGCGATACGGCCGACATCCGCAGCCGACTCCAGCGTCGCCGGGTCACGACTGCCCGTATACCAGTAGTCGCGCTCCATGCCGCCGTTCTCGCCAGCGGCCACCAGAACGCAGCTCAGGCCATGGTTGCTGGACGAATATCCGCCGACAAATCCGTGGGTGTTGCCGTAGACCCGCATGCCCCGATGCGTATTCAGGGTGCCACCTTCGGAGTTACTGATGCGCGGATCAAATTCCAGCCCCGCGGCTTCGCATTCCGTCGCTATCCCGATCGCTTCATCCGGGCTCAGCCCCCAGGGATGATCCAGCGACAAATCAGGTACTTCTTTGGGCATCAGATCCGCATCGGCCAGACCCAGGAGCGGGTCCTCTGCGGTAAAGCGGGCGATGCTGCAGGCCTTCGCAACGGTTTCCTGGATCGAATGAACGGCCAGGTCAGACGTGCTGGCACTCCCCTTCTTCTGACCAAAGTAGACAGTCACGGTAAATCCGCGATCACGCTGGTATTCAAGCGTCTCTACTTCGCCGCGACGGACCATGACCGAAAGGCCGGTGCCCAGGCTGGCGGCGGCTTCTGCCTGAGTGGCCCCTTGCCCCGAGGCGCCGGTCAAAGCCTGATGCACCAGCTCCTGCAGGTCAGAGCTTGCCATTCCGAATTCAAATGCGGGGTCGTTTTGCACAGCTACTCCGAGGTCTTGCGGCGCAGCGAGTGTAGCAGAGCTGCGACCCGGTCAGGCAGGTGGCAGGTGGTATTATCGCCGCTCTTTGTCACCGCGTGAGCGCGACTGGAACTGCTGCATGAAAAAGTCCGGGCATACATCTTCCGATTTATTTCCCAGTGAATGGGTGCGTAGCAATTTCGCTGCGCTCAACCGGGACTGGATATTGATGGACAATGCGGGCGGCTCGGCACCGCTGAACTGCGTGGTCGACCGCGTCGCCGAATACATGCGCCGCTGGCCGGTGCAGCTTGGCGCAACGTATCACCTGTCCGCCCGGGCAGGTGAGCTGTTGACAGAGTCCCGCCAGGCACTGGCTCGGATGTTGGCCCACCCGGACGGGCCCGCGCCGCAGGCCAGAGAACTGATTGTCGGCAGCTCGACCTCCAGTCTGCTGTCAAGACTGGCGAGATCAATTGCGCCAGGTCTTGAGGCCGGTGATGAGATTGTTGTCACCGACACCGACCACGAAGCGAATATCACGCCCTGGTTGCGTATCGCGGATGATCGCCTGCGTATCCGTACCTGGCGCCTGAATCGGGACAGCCGCCGGCTGGAAATTGAAGATTTGCGGGCCCTGTTGAACGAGCGGACAAGGCTGGTCTGTTTCACCCACGCTTCCAATTTGCTGGGAGACGCCACGCCCGTCAAAGAGATCACCGAGCTGGTCCATTCGCATGGTGCGAAGGTCTGCGTTGACGGGGTAGCCTATGCGCCGCACCGGCCGCTGCCGGTGCGTGAGTGGAACGTGGACTATTACGTGTTCAGCCTCTATAAGGTTTTCGGACCGCACTGTGCGCTGATGTATGCACGAGGCGAGCTGCTGGACGGATTGAGCAACATTAATCACCAGTTTATGGACGGCACGCACGAGGCCGGAAAACTGGAACTGGGCGGTTTTCCCTACGAATTACTGTACGGGGCGGCGGGCGTGCCGGAGTATCTGAACGCGCTCACCAGGCAGCTTGGGGGGGATGAGAGCGCAAACACCGGCTGGCAGGCCATCGCCGTGCATGAAGCGGATCTCTGCGGCCGGCTGCTGGCGTTTCTCAACAGCCGCTCCGACATCGAGATCATCGGCCCTGACCATATGTCCGATACCCGATTGCCGACCGTATCATTCGTCGTTGACGGACAGCGCTCATCGCTGATCCCGCCCTTGTGCGAGCCGGCAGGAATCGGCATCCGCTGGGGTCACTTCTATGCGCCGAGACTGGTGGAACGTCTCGGGCTGACAGACCGGGACGGCGTGATCCGTGTATCCATGGTTCATTACAACACTCGCCACGAAGTCGATGCTTTGATCCGGACTCTCGATGCCGGGCTGGATGGCTTGAGCAAATGAAGTCCGGTTCTGATCACGCCCGGCCGAGCAAGACCCGCCGCAAGAAGGAAAGCAAAGCGCTCCAGGATCTGGGCGAAGCGCTGATCCAGCTACCGCCTTCGGCCTTTGCTGCTGCGCCGATACCGGAGAATCTGCGTGAGGCAGTCGAGCTGGCGCGAAATCTGAATAAGCATGGCGCGCTGCGACGGCAGCGTCAGTACATCGGCAAGCTGATGCGTGCCATCGATCCACAGCCGCTGGAGGAGTTCTTCGCCAAACGTGCTGCCAGACACCAGGGCGAACAACGACGATTTCACCAGCTGGAACGCTGGCGTGACCGCATCATTGCGGAAGGCGAACCGGCAATCGATCAGTGTGTGGCCGCGACGGGTGCCGATCCCGCACAGCTTCGCGCTCTCGCTAATGACGCGCGCAACGCGCTGGATACGGCCAGACGCAAGCAGGCCGGCCGCCTCTTGTTCCGGTATCTCAATGATCTCGGCGGCCGCAACGAAGATCAGCCCGCCGCGGAAGGCCACAGCGGCCACAATTGCAGCGACAATAGCAGTGACACGGAATAGATTTGCCAGGCTCTGCCCCGGGCCAGCCTGCGCTGCTAGAATAAGGCGATGAAACCAGTTGTCGGCGTAATCATGGGTTCCAAATCGGATTGGGAAACGATGTCCCACGCCGTCAGCACCCTGGATAAATTGTCCATCCCCAACGAAGTGCGTGTGGTCTCGGCACACCGCACGCCAGACCTGTTGTACGAGTACTGCGCCGGCGCAAGGGAAAGGGGCCTGAAGGTGATCATCGCTGGCGCCGGTGGCGCCGCGCACCTGCCCGGCATGGCCGCGGCAAAGACCTCGCTGCCGGTACTTGGCGTGCCGGTCAAATCGCGCACCCTGAACGGCATCGATTCCCTGCTCTCCATCGCCCAGATGCCGGCGGGAATACCGGTAGGTACCCTGGCGATCGGTAACGCGGGCGCGACCAACGCGGCGCTGCTGGCCGCCGCAATTCTGGCGACCAGCGATGACACGGTCGCCGCCGCTCTGGACCGATTCCGCAGCGCTCAAACCAAAGCTGTGCTTGAGCGACCGGATCCGCGGCCCGACAACACCGGCCTGACATGAAAGTCGGCATCATCGGTGCGGGCCAGCTCGGCAGGATGCTGGCCCTGGCAGGCTATCCGCTGGGACTCCGGTTCGTATTCGTGGATCAGAGCGCGGACGCGCCGGGCGCTCAGGTCGGCAAGATCATCGTGGGTGCATTTGACGATCCGAAGGCCCTGGCCGAGCTGGCCGAAGTGTCCGATATCATTACTTTCGATGTCGAGAACGTGCCCGAAAGCGCGGTCCGGGCCGTCGCCGAACGCACCCCGTTTCTGCCACCGGTAGAAGCGCTGGCAACCGCCCAGGATCGCCTCAGCGAGAAGACGGTATTTACCAGCCTCGGTATCCCGACACCCCGCTTTGTCGCGGTATCCGACCGGGCGGAATTTGACGCTGCTGTCAAAACCGTAGGCTTGCCAGCGGTGCTCAAGACGCGCCGTCTGGGCTATGACGGGCGCGGCCAGGCATTTCTGCGTCAGCCGGAGGATCTGGGACCGGCCTGGGAGCGCTTTGGCGAGTCGCCGCTGATCCTGGAGGAACTGGTGAACTTCGACCGCGAGGTGTCACTTATCGGCGTGCGCCGCCCCAGCGGCGAAACCCGGTGTTATCCGCTGGCCGAGAATGTGCACAAGGACGGCATCCTCTCTTACACCTGCGCACCGCTGGATGAACCTGATCTGCAGGCCACGGCGGAACGCTACGTCGACAGGCTGATGCAGCATCTGGACTACGCCGGCGTGCTGACTGTGGAATTCTTTGTTTCCGGTGGCCGGCTTCTGGCCAATGAGATGGCGCCGCGGGTGCACAATTCCGGACACTGGACGATAGAGGGCGCGGTCTGCAGTCAATTCGAGAATCATGTGCGCGCCATCCTCGATCTGCCGCTGGGTCACACCCGGGCGGTGGGTCATGCCGGGATGGTCAACTTCCTCGGCGAGCTGCCAGAGTTGAACCAGGTGCTGGCCATACCGGGTGCCCACTTCCACAGTTATGACAAGGCGCCGCGTCCGCTACGCAAGCTGGGACACTGTACTGTGGTGCGGCGAAACCCCGCGGATCGGGACACCGCAATGAGGGAACTGCTGGCCCTGGCCGGGCCGTGACCCGGGTCATGAGGGGGCCTGTCTGCCACCCGCCGGGATAACTCGTATTTCATCGCCGCGGCATAGTCGATATAGTGACGGCTGTCGTTTGTAGCGGATGGAGATTCCGCCGAATCCAGGGATGACCGGCGACCACCAATGTACCTATCACTGTTTGAAATTCAGGAGCATCCGTTCCGGCTAAGCCCGGATCCGAATTTCCTGTTCCTGAGCAAGCAGCACGCCCGTGCGCTGGCTTACATCGAATCAACCCTGTGGTTTACCGACGGCTTTGTCGTTATCACAGGTGAAATCGGCTGCGGCAAGACAACGCTGATCGAGAAATTCGCTTCGGAACTGGACGATACCGTCACCGTAGCGCGCATGTCCCAGACTCAGGTCACCCCGGTTCAGTTTCTGCAGGGCCTGTTGTCTCAGTTCGGCTATCGCCCCTTCAAGATGGGCAAGGCAGAATTGATCGATACCATCGATCGGCATCTGGAAGATCTGTTGTCCAAGGGTCACAAGGTCCTGATCATCATCGACGAAGCGCAGAATCTGGATCGCTCCGTGCTTGAGGAGATTCGTCTGTTGTCCGGAGTGGGCGGAGGTCGTGAGAAGGTGCTCAGCATCATTCTTGCCGGCCAGCCGGAATTGAACGACACCCTCGATGCGCCGGACTTTGAGCAACTCGCCCAGCGCACCCGACTGCGCTATCACCTCAAACCACTGAACGAAGAGGAGTCCGGTGAATACATCAATCATCGCCTGGCGGTGGCCGGAGCCGGCGACAAGCAGATCTTTGATCCCGACACCTACCAGCTGGTCTATAAATACTCCGGCGGCGTACCGCGGTTGATCAATACGCTTTGCGATACCGCAATGTTATCTGCGTTCGCCGAGAACAAAGATCACATCGGCGACAGTGAGATTCTTGCCGCGGTCGATGAATTGCAGTGGAGCGACTACCAGAGTCGTACCAACCGACTGTCGGTATTGAGACCCAGACGCAAGGCAATGCTGAAGGGCGAACCGATCGCCAAGCTGATGGTGGCTCACGGCGACGAGGAAGCGACTGAATTTCCCATCGTCCAGGGACGATTGATCCTGGGCCGCACCGAGGACAATGATCTGCAGATTGAAAGCAAATTTGTCAGTCGGCACCACGCACAGATACTGACTTACAACCAGGATTCGATCCTGCAGGATCTCAACAGCACCAACGGCATCTACATGAAGGGCCAGCGGATCAAGAAGCGGCGATTGAAAGATGGCGATCTGTTCGTTATCGGCGAGCATGAACTGCTTTATGTTCGTGATGCCGACGGTGAGAAAAGCGAAACGAAGACCACCGAAGCCGCGGATTCAGAAGAAGCCGAAGCACAATAGCCCGCCGCAATCCTCTGCGGATGCCCGAGCAGGCACGGCCGCTGCCTGTCCCCGGGTCACGGTCTAATCATGATGAGAAAGCTGGCAACTGCCCTGTCTGCCTTTTGCAGCTTGCGACTCGCGAGTTTCGCCCGTTAGCAGAACAAACAGAACAGGCCCGGAGGCGGTTGAGCTCCCGGGCCTGTGAGGGGGGCGGCGTACTCCCTGTATCGGCCTGCGCTCCCTGCGCCCGCCGATCAAACTTTAACCGCTGACGGACAAATGTCAATATATGGATCTAAATGACCACATATACATATTATGCGCGATAAATTGGACCCACTGAATCAGCGAGTGCCGCCGACGGTAAGCTCATCGATTCGCAACGTCGGTTGACCGACACCAACCGGGACGCTTTGCCCCTCCTTTCCGCATACACCGACCCCCGCATCCAGCTCCAGATCGTTGCCCACCATGCTGACTCGCGTGAGCACATCCGGACCATTGCCGATCAGCGTCGCGCCTTTGACCGGTCGGGTGATGCGCCCATTTTCGATCAGATAGGCCTCGCTGGCAGAAAAAACGAATTTCCCGGAGGTGATGTCGACCTGGCCACCGCCAAAATTCGGCGCATACAGCCCCTTTTCCACACTGGCGATGATCTCGTCCGGATCATGCGGGCCTGCGAGCATATATGTGTTTGTCATCCGCGGCATTGGCAGATGGGCAAACGACTCGCGCCGGCCATTGCCGGTTGAGCTCGCCCCCATCAGCCCCGCATTGTGCTTGTCCTGCAGATAGCCCTTCAGGATGCCGCCTTCGATCAGCGTGGTGCACCGGGTTGGGGTGCCTTCATCATCCACATTCAGCGAACCACGCCGCCCCGCCAGGGTGCCGTCATCCACGACCGTACACAGCGGCGACGCCACCCGTTCGCCAATACGCCCGGCAAAAGCAGAGGTGCCGCGACGATTAAAATCGCCCTCAAGACCATGGCCGATTGCCTCGTGGAGCAGAACCCCGGGCCAACCCGGCCCGAGCACGACGGTCATCGAACCGGCAGGTGCATCCTCCGCCTCCAGATTGACCAGCGCCTGGCGCACGGCTTCCCGCCCGAACTGCATGGCCCGATCTTGTTCCAGCAACCAGTGGTAGGTGTGGCGTCCGCCACCACCGGCATAGCCCTGCTCGCGACGTCCGTTCTGCTCAGCAATGACTGAGACATTCATCCGGATCAACGGTCGTACGTCGGCGGCAAAGGTGCCGTCCGCAGCCGCCACCATGACAATGTCGTGGACCGCCGCAAGGGTCACGATCACCTGCTGGATCCGCGAATCCAGCGCCCGCACCCCCTGATCTACCCGTTCGAGCAAGGCAACCTTGTCCTGATCGGCCATCGAACCCAGCGGATCCTCCGCCGTGTAGAGGCTATTGCCCGAGCCCATCCTGCGGGTCTGAATCTGGCCGCTCTGGCCTTGTTTGGCAATGGAGCGAGCCGCCCGGGATGCCTGGGTCAGGGCGGGAACCTGGATCTCGTCAGAGTAGGCAAACCCGGTCCGTTCACCGCTGATTGCCCGCACACCGGCGCCCTGATCGATGCTATGACCTCCCTCGCGCACGATCCCGTCTTCGAGGCTCCACGATTCCTGGCGGCTGTACTGAAAATAGATATCCGCCGCGTCCACGGAATGCGTCATGACGCCATCGAGCAGACGCCCGATATCATTTTCATCCATCCCTGCCGGGTGCAGGATCCGATGCCGGGCGATTTCCAGAGAGGTGTCACTCATGTTGATGTCAGAATTCCTTGATCAGATGTTGCTGAGACGATGGTCCAGTGCAGGAAATGCTCGTCGGATCTGTTCTTGTCGCTCGAAGTCGATATCCGCCAATAGCAGGCCGGCGCCCCGCTCGAGACAAGCGACGACATCGCCCCATGGTCCAACGACCATGCTTTCGCCCCAGGTCTCGCGGCCATTTGCGTGTCGCCCGCCCTGAGCCGCAGCGATCACCCAGCACAGGTTTTCTGTCGCCCGTGCGCGCAACAGGATTTCCCAGTGGGCCTTTCCGGTTGCCGCGGTGAAAGCGGCGGGCAATGCGATGGTCTGCATACCCTGATCCAGCATGCCTCGAAACAGTTCGGGGAAGCGGATATCGTAACAGACCCCCAGTCCGAGTTTGCCAGCCGGCGAATCCAGCACCACTCGCTGGTGGCCTGGCCTGGCCGTGTCCGACTCGGCATAGCTTTCGCTGCCGGCCGGCAAGCTGACGTCAAACAGGAAAATCTTGTCATATCGCGCCGTTTGCTCGCCGTCCGGATCAAATACCAAACAGCTTGAGGTCGGCAGAGCCTGCCGATCCCGAAGCAGCGGCACGGTCCCACCTACTATCCAGAGCCCTAGATCCCGCGCGGTGTTGGCGAGAAATTCCTGAATTGGCCCCTTGCCAGGCATTTCGCTGACCGCCAGCCGATCTGCGTCCCGCAAGGGCATGCAGGCGAAGTTCTCCGGCAGCACTGCCAGAGATGCCCCGGCTTCTGCGGCCCGCTCCAGCAGCACCGCTGCCTCGGCCAGATTCGAGTCGGGTTCCGGACCCGAAACCATCTGCAAGGCCGCCACCCGGCAGGTGTTTGAGCCGCCATCGCCAGCCATGCTCAGGGTTGCTCCCGTGACCCAGAGTCGGACGCGGAATCAGCGTCAGGGTTCGATCCGGCCGCAGTCCCGGATGGCGCGCCTGTCAGGCGTTCGACAACCGGATCATCCCAAGGTCCGGTGATGCTGTACTGGGCCCGGATGATGCCGCTGAGCGAGTCCTTGAATATCTCCTTGAGCACGAACAAACCTGCGCCAATGGCTGGCCCGGCTGCAATCGCGCCAACAACTGGCAGGGTATTACCCACCTCCGCGCTGACCACGGCGACCTGATCATATGTGCGGTCGACAAGATCCACGGTACCGACGATGCCAATATCGGCGGCACGACCCTTGAGCACCATATTGTCCGAATAGGCCTTGCCGTCGCTGATCGCAAACTTGCCGCGGAACTTCTCGAAATACAGCCCCTTCTGGAAGACGTCCCGGAAATCGAGCAGCAGCCGCTGGGGCAACGCCTGCACACTGAGCAAACCGAAAACGCGTCCGCTGCCGGGTTCGACTTCTTCCAGACTGCCCTGGTCGAGATTGATGCTCGCTTCACCGGTGGCTACCGCCAGAATCGATGGCGGCAGCCCTCCGGTCCAGCCGATATCGGCGGTGAATTCACCTTTCTCGGCATCGATACCGCTGGCGAAACCCATGAACTTCAGCGCGCCGCCCACATCGTCGCTGTTGAACTGCAGCGTAAAACGGCTCTCATCGCGCAGCGCAGATTGCAGGGAACTGCCGGCAAGCTCGATGATAAAACTGTCGCCCTCCAGGCGCAGACCTTCGGTGCTGAAACCATCCGGAAGATGCTGAATTTCGCCGCTCATTCTGCCCAGTCGGACCGATTCCATGGAAAAATCGCCAATGCTGATGGTGGCCGAGGGCACCAGCTTCGGATCAAGACGGTCATCCCCCCCATCGATCTCCTCATCGTCGATGGCCAATCGCTCCAGCTCCAGCACTACCGGTTCGTCCCCATAAAGATCGAATGGAATAATCGCCGACCCGGATATGGTCTCGCTGCTGATATCGGCCTGCCAGGCAGCTGTGTCCTGCTGCAGGGAGAGTTCGGCATTGCTGACATGCTGCCCCATCAGGCGCAGATCTGTCACCGTCAGATCGACCGCGGTGAGAATCTGTTCCGGGCCGCCCTCCTGGTCGGGGCCATAATCCACGCTCAACCAGTCGTCCACCGAAAGCTGGTCGGTCTCGCCACCGATGACCAGGCCGGGCCTCACCGGCGCTGAAGCGGTCGAGCCACCGATCTGCAGGTTCGCGCCCTGGATCTGCATCGCGCCATCATCGACCGCAAAACGCATGACGGCGGACATTTGTTCAGCGACATTGACCTCCCATTCGGTGATGCCGGCCTGCGGGAAACGGAAGTCGATCGCAAGCGGCATGCGGTCTGACCGCAGACTTGAACAATGGCGCTGGCAGATCGATAGCCATGCCCTGCAATTCGCTGTCCAGGTGGATATAAAACTCGCCATCAGGCTGGGTACCCGGGAAGTGAACATAGGCCTGCCAGTCGCTTATGCCATCCAGATGATCTGCCAGCGGCATGCCCACCGGGTTAAGCAGACTGGGCCCCGTCATTGCTCCTCGCGCATAGGCGCGAGTGGATCCGTCATCCATGGGCCTGATATCGATACTCACAGGCTGGTCAAACAAGCTCGCCGAGATATCGTCTGCCGAGATCCGGAAGTCCTCGAACAGCAGCGAACCCGTTACATCATGCAGGCGGTGCGGGATCTGCCCGTAGCCAAGGACCCCGTCACTCAGATCAACATCGACGCGGATTTCGCGTGCCGCAAGATCACGCAACGGCAGCAGCAGATCGACAGCCGCAGTCGCGTTCCCCTGGTCGACCCTGAGTTCCGCGAAGCCTTCACCGAGACTGGGTGCAATCGGGCTGCTCAGCAGGAACTGCTGCAATTGATAAAACCCGCCGCTGGCCGGCCCCCGGATGGACAGCTGGCCGGCACGTAAATCCGGAAGTGATACTTCGACATCGGCTATCGTCAGGTCGCCGGCCTGGCCGGAGCGAAGGTCCGCGCTGTAGCCCTCGTTCTCGAATCGCATTGCAGCTTGCAATGCCCGCAATTCCGGCCAGCCAGTGGCGTAGTCCAAAACCATGTCTTCGACGTCAAATTCGACCTGGAACACACCTTCGTCGTTGCGATAGGGGAAACCGCGCAAGGGCCCGTGGATCTGCACCTTTACCCATGGGGCGTTGCCGCCGGACAGTCCCCGGTCCAGCCATCCGACGACCTTCGGAGACATGATTGCTACCGGCAGATAGCGCGATGCGCTGCCCAGATTGACATCCCGCATTCGGGCTTCGAGATCGATGGAACCGACGGCATCGCCACCCGGCAGGCGCAGGCGAAAACCGCTTTCGAGATCGAGGTCAGCATTCGCGGCTCTAAGCTCATCGCCGATAATGGTCAGACCATCGCTGCCCTTGCTCCAGACGATCAGGCCGCCAAACCGGTCCAGGGCCAACGATTCCCTGAACAGATCCGGAAACACCAGCGACACATCCTGGGCGTCAAACTCCAACCGTCCGCCACGCGGGTCGCTGCGCACACGACCGGACAAACCGTTTAGCCCTGGCACTTTTTCCCAGGGGTCGAGACCGAGCTGATCCACCAGCACATCCAGCTCGATGCGCCGCTCCGGCGTCTCTCCCGGGAGGGTCTCCACAACCAGCACCAAATCCTGCAGATCGCCGCGCGGATTAAGCGCCAGCAGGGGATCACGCACTTCAGGGTCCGGTAACAATGGCACCATGGGCAGGACATCCTGCAATCGGATGCGATCGGCGGTGACCTCAAGGACCGCGCTACCGTTCTCGCCCTGGCGGGAAATGACCGCGACCAGCGGATTACGCCAATCGCGCCCTGCACGGCGGACCAACAGATCCGACGCCTGGAGGCGCCAGCCATCGTCCGCCCGGTCCCAATCTACGCGGCCCTCAATAAGCTCGTATCCGGCACCCTCAGCCGATGTCATCGCCCCCGCCAACGCCACGCCACGGGCTTCGGCTTCGGTCGACACACGAACAAGCTCACCGCCGTCCACATCCAGCCACACGCGCATATCTGCCCGACCTGCAAGATCTGGCAGGGCCTGAAGGCCCGGCACCCGAGGCAACTTGGAAAATTGCAGGCCATCAAACCAGGCGAACATCCGCCAGGCTGAGTAGAGGCCGGCTTCGTTGACTGTGCCACTTGCCCAACCGGTGACTTTTTGCGCCAGTTCATCTGGCGGCGTCAAAGACACATCCAGTCGCAGTTCCCGGTTGCTGCCGCTGAGGTCGACCTCGGCATCCTGAAACACCCAGGTAACGCCGCCGTCCATCTCGTCGCGAAACACCACCCGGCCATCGCTCAGGCGGATGTCTGCGAGCAGGGCTTCACCGCGTGGTTTGATATCACTGACCGGTATGCCAAGGATAAAAATCTCGCCGCTGTTGTCGCGCCGAATATCAAGCTGGGCGCCGTCGACGGTGAACAGATCGCCCTTTATCTGCCAGGACAGAATCAGCTCACTGACATCGAGACTGACTCGCGCTGTGTCGGCCTGGAGCAGTTCGCTAGAGCCATCGGCCGACAGGATGGAGGCATCACGCAGCAGGATCTCCGGGCCACCAAGTCCAAAGCGGGCGTCCATACCACCGATTTCCACCGGCAGCCCTAACACGCGGCTGGCCCATTGTTCTATTGGCGTCCGATATTCAGGAAGCTGGTCTACGGCAATACGGAACGCACCGACAAGCAGGGCCGACAGAATGGTCAGCGCGGCGAACAAGCCGGCGGACCATTTCCATAGTCGTCTTCCCAGACTGGCCATTGGTTTCCGGCTAGACCTGCTGCACGGGACGCGATTCGCGTAGGTATCTAGATTGGCACGACATCGAAATGATCCTGCGCGTAGTGCGACTCTGACTGAAGCCGGATTGGCCGACCGGTATGCTCCTCCAGATCGGCCAGGCTGGCAGACTCCTCGTCCACGATGAGCTCCAGCACTTCCGGATGAGCCAGCACCAGCAATTCCTGGAATTCGAACTGGCGGGACTGGCGGATGACCTCGCGGAAAATCTCATAGCAGACGGTCTCCGGCGTCTTGACCGACCCCCTGCCTTCACAGGTTGGACACGCGCGACACAGCACATGTTCCAGACTCTCGCGCGTCCGCTTGCGGGTCATCTCAACCAGGCCCAGCGTTGACACCTCAGTGATCTGGTTGCGCGCGTGATCGGCTGCCAGCGCCTTCTCCAGCGCCTGCAGGACCTGCTTGCGATGCTCTGCCAGATCCATGTCGATGAAGTCGATGATGATAATCCCGCCGAGGTTGCGCAGACGGAGCTGCCGGGCAAGCGCTTCGGCCGCCTCAAGGTTGGTCTTGAATATTGTTTCTTCAAGATTACGATGGCCGACAAAGCCGCCGGTGTTGACGTCTATCGTGGTCATCGCTTCGGTCTGTTCGACCACCAGATAGCCGCCGGATTTGAGCTGCACATTGCGCTCCAGCGCGCGAGTGATTTCGTCCTCGACGCCGTATAAATCAAAAATCGGCCGCGCCGCTGTGTACTCCTCTATCTTTTCGGCCAGTTCCGGCACAAACATCGATGCGAACTCACGCATGCGTTCACAGGTCCGGGTGTGATCCACACGCACCGTCTCTATCCCCGGGCCGAGCAGATCACGCAGAATACGCAGCGCCAACGGCAGGTCTTCGTGCACCAGCTGCCGCGGGCCCGACCCGGCTGCGTTGTCGCTGATCACATCCCATAGCCGGCGCAGAAATATCATGTCCGCGCGCAATGCCTCCAGGCTCGCCCCTTCGGCAGCCGTGCGCACGATAAAGCCGCCGCCCTCTCCCTCGGGCACCGATTCAAACATCTCTCTGAGGCGTGTGCGCTCTTCCTCATCCTCGATTCTTGCCGACACGCCGATGCCGCGGCCATGCGGCATGAATACGAGGTAACGGGAGGGGATGGTGACAAAGGTCGTCAGCCGGGCGCCCTTGGTACCGATCGGATCCTTGACCACCTGGACCAGCAACTCGTCGCCCTCCCGCACCAGCGTCTGGATGTCCGGTTGCTGTCGATCCGAGCCGAGCTCACCGTCGACCGTTTCCTGGTGGACCCGGTCCCGGTAGATATCGCCCGCATGGAGAAAAGCGGTTCGCTCCAGACCAATCTCAAGAAATGCCGCCTGCATGCCGGGCAATACGCGCGACACCTTGGCTTTGTAGATATTGCTGATCAGGCCGCGTTTACGCGCACGCTCAATATAGACTTCCTGCAACACGCCATTCTCGACCAGCGCTGCGCGTACCTCGCGCGGCGTCACGTTGATCAGGATCTCTTCATTCACCGTGCCTACTCCCGATCCGGGGCTCAGCGGCCACGCCCAACTGTGCCAGCAATCTGGCGGTTTCGAACAGAGGCAGACCCATGACGCCCGAATAGCTGCCCTCGAGGCGCTCCGCAAAGACCGCAGCGAAACCCTGGATAGCATAGGCGCCGGCCTTGCCCATGGGCTCACCACTGGCCACGTAGGCCTCGATCTCCGTTTCACTGATAGCCCGAAACGCGACCTTGCTGACACTCAGATCGAGAATACTCTGCTGACCGCGGATTCCAGCAACCGCGGTAATCACGCGATGCTCCCGACCGGAAAGGCGGCAAAGCATCGCGGCCGCATCGTCAGCGTCGGCTGGCTTGCCCAGCACTTCCTGTCCCAGCACCACCGCCGTATCCGCGGCAAGTATCACCCTGGCGCCGGCATCGTCGAGCGACTCCGCGACCTGCCTGGCCTTGTCCAGCGCAATGCGTCGGGCATATTCCGCCGGTGATTCACCGGGCGCTCGCGTCTCGTCTACGTCGGCCGGTCGGACCTCATGCGCAAGATTAATTTGCCGCAGCAATTCCTGCCGCCGGGGGGACGCCGACGCCAGAACTATAAGTTCTTGATTCACCGTGGCAGTTTCCCGACTTCAGGCGCCATATTCAAGGGTTTGCGAGGTCCCGCGAGCAACAGGCCCGCCCGGGTCTATTCGCGGTGGTAGGGGTGCCCGCGGAGCAGGCTCCAGGCACGATACAACTGTTCGGCAAGCACAACCCGCACCAGGCCATGGGGCAGGGTCAGCGCCGACAGGGACAAACGCAGCTCGGCGCGCTGCAGGCATTCTGCCGAGAGTCCGTCCGGACCGCCGATGAGAAAACACAGATCCCGTCCGTCGTGCATCCACTCATCCAGCAGTTTCGACCAGCGCCGCGTGTCAAAACTGCGACCCAGCACGTCCATCGCGACAGTCCGGTCGGATGCGCCGATATTCGCCAGCATCCGCTCGCCTTCTGTTTTTACCGCACGTTCGGCGTCGGCGGAACGGCCGCGCTGACCCAGAGGGATCTCCTTGAGTTCCAACCGGCACTCGTGAGGCAATCTGCTCGCATAGGCCTCAAAGCCGGCATCCACCCAGCCCGGCATGCGCGTTCCCGCAGCGAGCATACGAATTCGCACGATCAGGACCTGCCTAGGTCAATCCAATAGTCACTGTCGGGCCTGCGAGCGGATTAGCCGGCCGGCGCCGCGGCGTCAGTCTTGGCGCCACGAACCCAGAGTTTCTCGAGGTTATAAAAATCCCGCACCCTCGGCAGCATCACGTGCACAAGCACATCCTGCAGATCAACCAGCACCCATTCACCACCTTCCAGCCCTTCAACTCCCAACGGTCGCTGACCTTGCTGTTTGCATTTTTCGATCACGTTCTCGGCTACAGACCGGACGTGTCGATCAGAGGTTCCGCTGGCGATTACCATGAGGTCAGTGATCGAGGTCATCGGTTTAACATCGATCAGTACGACGTCTCTGGCCTTCATGTCTTCAAGCGCTTCGACAATAGTATTGGTGATCTCTGGGCTGCTCATTCAGTCCTCTCTGTCTGGCGGGCGTAACAGCCCGAATCAAGGATGTTCTTTCTGACTGCATCCGGCATCAGGAATCGCGGATCACCGCCGTTGGAAACCAGCTCCCTGATTGCAGTGGAGGAGATTTCCAGCTGGGTGACTGCGTGTATATAAATGCGGCCGGCGCGTGATTCATGCAGGTCGCCCACTCGCCCGGTGCCGCGATCGGCCAGAAGTTCGTTCAGCGGACCCATGTCCGGCACCCGCCAGCCAGGGCGGTGCGCGACCAGCACATGCGCAAGCTGCAGAATCTCCCGCCAGTGATACCACTTGGGCAGGTCGAGAAACGCATCCATGCCGACCACCAGACAAATCGACCGGTGTGCATACTCGGCCCGCAAATCCAGCAGGGTATCGACCGAGTATGACGGGCCCTCCCGGTGCAACTCACGATCGTCGACGACAAATCCGGGCTGACCACCAATGGCCGCACGCACCATCTCCAGACGAACCCTGGCGTCAGCCACTGGCCGCTCGCGGTGTGGGGGCGTCCCCGCCGGCAGGAACCGGACCTCCGGCAGGCGCAAGGACTCCATTAATTCGAATGCGGTCCGCAGATGACCGTAATGAATCGGGTCAAACGTCCCGCCAAAAATTGCCATCGGGTCCAACTGACTGAAACCACTCATCAGGCTGCCTTCCCACGCTGCTGGCGGCCGCTCCCGGCCATCGCGCTGACCAGATCGGTCAATGATGGCCAGGGCCGGCCGGGCGCCGCACCTTTGATGATCCGATCAGTCAACGCACACTGACGCAATAAACCATGCAATGAAGACAGCGGATGACGTTGCAGGACGCGACGCGCCAGCGGTTGCCGGCGGGGCCAGATACCGGCCGCTCGCATGGCATCGCCCTCCGCCGTGCCGTGAGAGACCTTCCAGCCAACAGCGGCCAGCGCGCGCAACTCGCGCGCCAGCGCCCACAGCACCAGAACCGGTTCGACGCCCTCGCCGCGGAGTCCGCTGAGGATGCGGTGCGCACGAGCCTGATCACCCTCGTCGACCGCATCTACGAGCCCGAACACGTCGTAGCGCGCGCTGTCGGTTACCGCACGCGCAACCTGTTCCGCGCTGACATTGCCTTTTCCCAGCAACAGCGCCAGCTTGCGGATCTCCTGATCTGCGGCCAGCAGATTTCCTTCGACCCGATCGGCAATCAACTCGGCAGCGCCCTGCGCCGGCCGCAAGCCCTGGGCGATCATTCGCCCCGCCACCCAGCGCGGCAGCTGGCGGCGGTCTAGCGGCCAGATCTGGACCACAACGCCCGCTTTATCCAGCGATCGCACCCACGCGGTGCGAAGCGTGGCCTTGTCCAGTTTTGGCGCAAGAATCAGCAGCAGATTGTCGTCGGGCGGAGATGCGGCGTAGGTGCTCAATGCCTTGGCGCCGACTGTTCCAGGTTTGGCGCTGTTCATGCGGAGTTCGAGCAGACGTCGCTCTGCAAACAGGGACAGATTGGCCCCGGCCGCGGCAAGTTCCTGCCAGTCAAAACCACGCTCCACGGTGAACACCGTCCGATCCTGAAAACCGTTTTCACGCGCGCAGGCACGGATGCGATCCGCCGCTTCCATGGTTTGGAGGGGATCATCGCCGCTGACCAGATAGATCGGAGCCAGGGCCCGGGCGAGATCCGCCTCGAGCTTATTGGCAGCGAGTATCACTAGGGACAAAGTCAGGCAGGGCCATGTTGGCCCGAGTGTATCACGCTCTTAGTAGCGCGAAAGACCGGATAGCAGGCCTGGGACTGGCGGTCGTGCTAATCCTGCTCTGGCATCGGACCCACTACCAATGCCGGGTCCAGTCTGGTTTCAAACAGGTTCATGCGCCAATCCAGATGAGGCCCGCTGGCGCGGCCCGTCGCACCCACCTCTGCTACGACCTGGCCCTGACTCACCTTCTGACCCGGCTGCACCAGGATCTTGCTCAGGTGGATAAAGGTCGAACTAAGACCGTGTCCATGATCCATCAGCAAGGTACCGCCGGAAAAATACATGTCCGGTTCGACCAGAGTGACCACCGCATCGGCGGGCGCCACCACCTTAGTGCCAGATGGCGCAGCGACGTCGACGCCATAATGCGGCTGCCTGGGTTCTCCATTGAGGATTCGCTGGCTGCCATAGACGCCGGTGATCCGGCCCTGCAGCGGCCAGATAAATCCAGACTCGAAATCGGCCCGTTCATCGTCATGGTTCCGAGCGGCGCGGATTCGGGCAGCCTCCTGCTGTATCCGCTGACTCACCTCAGCCGGCGGCGATACCCGGGAGCCTGGCAGTCCGTCCACGCGCTGTATTGCGTACTCGCGTGACCGGATCTCGATCGTTCGACTCAGGCTGGCGCCGTCTTCGTCAATAATGGTCAGGGTCACCGGCGCGGTTTGGTCGCGCCCGAATCCAATCAGGAAGACCCCGTTCTCCGACACCCTCAGCGGACGACCGTCGAGATCTACCCGGGCCGCTGGCTCAGTGCTGGCGAATAGCAAACCACCCTGAACCGGTTCCCCGACAAGATTCAGCGGCGGCGCGTCCGCGGCGCCCGCAGACAGGCTCAGCACAATCAGCAACGGGAGGAGGATGCGGGGCATTGACGTATGTTATAACATAACAATATCGTTCGGTAGACAAATCTGAGGAACAGAGCATGGACCGAGACACGGCAGCGAGTGGGTTTGCCACCCCCGGTCACGATCATTCCGCCTGTGTCAGCCGCGCGCTGGAGCATGCGGAGGCGCATTGTCGGACCCAGGGCCTGCGGTTTACCGAAACCCGTCGACGCGTGCTTGAAATCATCTGCCAGCGCCACGAACCGGCAAAGGCCTACGACATACTCGAGCAACTGGGTACAGACGGTCGCCGCGCAGCCCCTCCGACCGTTTACCGGGCGCTGGATTTCCTGCTCGATGCCTGTCTTGTACACAGGATCGATTCGCTCAATGCGTTTGTAGCCTGCGCCCATCCGGCGCCGCGACACAACGCCCAATTACTGGTCTGTAGTCATTGCGAACAGGTGGCTGAGATCGACGATCCGAAAATTCACGCGGTGCTGGCGCAAGGCGCTTCCAGGCTCGGTTTCATAGTCGATCATCAGACCGTTGAAATCCACGGTCGCTGCCCGCGCTGCCAGTCGAAACAAACCAGCTGAGCCGCGTCAGCACCAGGGACAGTCCGTTGAAATCACCCAAGGCACGTTCTGCAGAATCTCTTGATGCTGTCGCGGTCGGGATATCGGCGCTGTGCGTGATCCATTGTCTCGCGACCCCGTTGCTGGTCGTAGTGTTCCCGATTATTGGCGGGACGCTGTTCGCCAACCACGCCTTTCATGCCTGGTTGCTGGTGCTGGTGCTGCCGACGAGCACGCTGGCGCTGTATTTCGGTTACCGCCGCCATCAGCAGGCGCGGGTTCTGTGGCTGGGTGCAATCGGCATGGGAATATTGACGCTGGCAGCGGTCCTCGGGCCCGAGGCTTTGACAGAAGCGGGCGAACGCCTGACCACCAGCGTTGGCGGCATCGTGCTCGCCATCGCTCATGTGCTGAATTTCCGCCGTTTTCGGGCGTCTTTGTCTGCCTGTAGCGACTAGTTGCCAGTTTCGTTCGCGGCTTCCGTCTGGATTCCACGCCGGGTCACCAGGTAGGTGGCAAAACTACCCAGCCAGTGTCCGCCTTCGTAGTGCTCGCCGCTGACCGACGCCAGTCCCGACTGCGCGTGGTCCGCCGCGCTGGCCAGAATGGCCGCACGGCGTGGGTCATCCGCCGGCAGACCGAAGGCAATGCCCTCGAGCATCCAGGCGCGACTCAGATTCAAACCGTCGAGATGGGCCAGTTTGCCATCGGTGGGGTCGGTGACCGTTTCCGGCTGCATCCAGTCGCCGTCGCCATCGAGCGGTATCCCGGGCAGAAACGCGCTCAACCACTCTGAATATTCCTGCGGTTCGAGGACTCTGCGCATCAGATCTGCCTCTGCCAGACAAGGCGACAAGAAGTCCTGCCCCGACGGCTCGTAAGCCAGCGGGCATGCCACATCGGCAAGGTAGTAATCCCGGCTGCGCGCCTGCACCAGTTCCACCATCGGGCCATTGCCCGCGGTTTGCGCCCAGTCCAGGATCAGGCCCATCGCAAAGGCAGTCTGCGCGTGCTCACCGACACGGATGGGATACGACAATTTCGGCAGCCAGGCCGCAATTTCGGCCGCTGCGATGGCCTCCAGCGGCGCGAGGTTGGCAGAGAGTTCGGCGCCGGGCTGACCCCACTCGCGCAGTTCGGCCGCTAGCTGCAACAACCAGGCCAGGCCGTACGGTCGCTCGAAAGATCCACGGCCGGGTGCGGACAGATACTCGACTTCGAGCCCGATGTTCTCCTCGCTCAAACTCTGGTTTAACGCAAGCTGGGCCGGCCCGGCGAATTCAGCTTCCGGCAACAACCGCGTAAGACGCGCCAGTAACCAGTGGCCGTGTACCGAAGAATGCCAGTCGAAACAGCCGTAGAACGCCGGCGTCAATGACCTTGGCGGCGCGACATCAGCATCGCTTTGCAGGACGTGGGCGATCTTGTTCGGGTATTCACGATGCACACAATCGAGCGCCAGCGCGGCGAATCGCTCCGCCATGGCAGGATCCGGTGCCGGCCATGTATCGCCAGCCTGAGCTTGATTGATCAAAAGGAATCCTCCGCAGACCAACAGTTTCAGCAGTTCTTTCATGCCGGGCTCACCATCTCGCCGAGGAATCGCCCGCCGAGCAAATGCAGATGCAGGTGTGGCACTTCCTGACCCGCGTCGCTCCTGCAGTTGATGACCAGCCGATAACCGCCCTCGGCCAGGCCATGTTGTCTTGCCATGTCCCGCGCTACCAGCAGCATGTGCCCAAGCAGCGCGGCATCCTCATCCGCCAGATCATCGGTCGTGGGCACAGGCTTGATCGGCACGATCAGCAGATGCACCGGCGCTGCCGGCTTGATATCGGGGAAACAGATCAGCTTGTCATCGCGATAGATGATCTCAGCGGGTATATCCCCGACAATGATCTTTTCGAATAGAGTCGTCACCTGAATTCTCCCGAGGGTTTCTTGATACAGGGCTGCTCGCCTATGATAAGCCCTGGCAAAGGTCGGGGCAGAGTCATCGAGCTGCCGATCACGGGAGAGCCGCTCCCGGCGTCAGCTCCGCGGCATCTACCTGGGGGAGTTTGGCATGGGTCGTCACGCACACACCGTTATCAAGCGTTCGCTTGTCCTGCTGGCGCTGAGCCTGGCCGCGACGGCTTGTACAAGTCTGCGCAATCTGGAACCGCCCGAAGTCGTTATGACCGGTTTGCGCCCGCTTGAATCGACGCTGCTGGAACAGCGCTTCCAGGTCGATCTTCGCGTCTACAACCCCAACAACAGAGACCTCGATATCGATGGTGTGGACTTCGAACTCGAAGTGAACGGTCAACACCTCGCCCGGGCAGCAGGCGCAAATGAATTCCTGCTGCCGCGCCTGGGCGAAGCGCAGACCTCGGTCATAATCAGCACGTCACTGTTCACCGTGGCCAGGCAATTGATGGCCCTGCAGCAGACACGGGGCCTGAGCTACAAGCTCAGCGGTCGCGTGCATCTGGGGTCGGCATTCGGCATCAGTCTGCCGTTTGAACAAAGCGGCGAACTCAGTCAGGACACAACGCTATGAGCGCTGCCGGTCACGGAAACAGCTGAGTCTCAGCCGGGCGTTGTCCGCAGTAGGGGCAGGTGACCGATGTGCTCAGCATCGGTCGCTGGCAAGCCACACAGGGACGCGGCTCAGACCTGACCCGCAGGCGACCATCGCGCCTGCCATCCAGCTCGTCCAGCTCTTCAATCCGGGCGCGCAACTCGGCTTCGGAAAGATCAAGTCGCTCGTGCAGTAATTGCCACATCGCCATCGTGATCAGTTTGAGCCGCTCATGCTCGCGTTCCAGCGCCTTGAGCCGGACTGCATCGCCACCCGCGCCCGACAATGTGCGCGGTATCGGACTGACGGGTCCTATCTCTCCACGCGCCTTATCCAGCAACATGTCGCCAAAAATTCCGGCCAGAATATCGATCATAGTTTGGCAGCCTCCAGATCTGATCGGTCCGACATTGTTTCCTGCATCGGCGCGTCTCGCATGATCGCCCCTGTGTTCAGACACCAGCTCGGGCGGCCGTCTTTATCAAGCAATCCTCTTCGCCCGAGCCACTCGCGGGCGTCCTCTGCGTCGCGCAGGAACCAGGCTTTCGCTGAACCGAGACGAAAGCTGTAGCCCCAGTCATCCATATCGGCCCACATCCGTTCACGACCGAACCCGTTTAGCTCACCCGCCAGCAGGATCTGCAGATAACAGACAGCGTTTTCTTCGTCATAGTCGCCGCCTGCGTCTGTCTCCAGACCGCGCCTGCGGTCCGGCGTCATGCAGACGAAATGGCAGGCTTCATGCAACACAGAATGAACCGGTGTATCCGCTCGCGCCAGCAGGCTTTTGCCAAGCAAGCCGGCCTCTTCATCGCCCCAATAGGAGCCTGGTATCGGCTGATCCGCAGGCACTCCTCGGAGCTGTACTCCATAGCGACGCAACAAGCGGGACAGTGGCGCCGACCACCCGTCACCGATCAGGGCGACGCTCATTCGGGGGGCGGCTCAAGTGTCGCCAGTCGCCGTGCGATCACACCGGCAATCTCACGAGCCAGGGCCTGGCGCAACAAGGACTCCTCATCGGCCTTGGCCAGCACTTCGGTTTCGTCGTAGGTATAGATTCGGGTGCGGGTCACACTCTGCGGGACCAGCAGCACGTCGTCGCCGGCCACGACACGGTAACTGGCGGAATAGAACACCCGATACTCCTGCGGTCTGTTCTGTGCCGATATCGATTCCACCTCGCGCCCGGACCGGTCTCTTACGATCTCAAGCACCGAACTCGCCTCATCCCTGCTCGCCGCAATCGGCACTTTGGATACTTTCAGTGCCCGCACCAACTCGCGCGCCAGATCAGTATTTCGGCTGGGCAGCTGCAAATAAACCGGTGCAACCTGTGGCGACGGATCGGCGCGCCCCTGCAGATGGAAGCCGCAGCCACCAAGCAGCATCGAGACCATCAACAAGGCCAGCGTGATCCGTAGCCGCGCCATCAGCATATTGAGCATAATCAAAAGATCCTGTTCCGACGACCCGGTTCAGACCACAATATTGACCAGTCTTGCGGGGACCACGATCAGCTTGCGAATCGGCTTGTCCTCAACAAAGCGCTGAACGTTGGGCTCCGCCAGCGCAGCCGACTCGATGTCCTCGCGCGTCGCCTCTGCCGACACGCGGATGCGACCGCGCAGTTTGCCGCACACCTGCACCACCATTTCAACCTCGTCCTGAACCAGCGCGGACTCGTCGACCGCCGGCCATCCGGCATCGACCACCAGGCCCGTCTGCCCCAGCGCCTGCCACATGACCTGGGTAACGTGCGGCACAATGGGGGACAGCATCAGAACGACCGCCTGCAAGACCTCCTGTCTTACCGCGCGGCCGGTCTCGCTGTCATCGGCGAATCGCGCCAGCGCATTCATCAACTCCATGATTGCGGCGATCGCCGTATTGAAGGTGTACCGACGACCCATGTCGTCTCCGACCTTGGCGATACATTGATGCAAGTGACGACGCAGCGCGGCCTGCTCGGAATTCAGTGTTGAAGCGGCTGTCGGCAACGCCGCCGGCCCCTCTTCAACATGGCGGCGCACCGCTTTCCACACACGTTTGAGAAAACGATTGGCGCCTTCCACGCCTTCGTCAGACCATTCCAGCGATTGCTCGGGTGGTGCCGCGAACATAGTGAACAGGCGCACCGTGTCGGCGCCATAGCGGTCCACCAGTGACTGCGGATCGACGCCGTTGTTTTTTGACTTTGACATTGTCGTGCGCCCGGCATGCACAACTTCACCGCCATCTTTGTCCCAGATCGCGCTTGTCACTTCGCCCTTCTGATCCCGCTCTATCGTGACCTCTGCTGGCGCGACCCAGGTGCGCCCGTCCTGTGTGCTGTCACGATAGAAGGAATCCGCCAGGACCATGCCCTGACACAACAGGTTGGTCGCTGGTTCATCACAGTCGAGCAGACCCGTATCGCGCATCAATTTGTGCCAGAAGCGAAAGTACAGCAGATGCATCACGGCATGTTCGATGCCGCCGATGTATTGATCCACGGGTAACCAGTAATTCGCGTTCTCGTCGACGATCGCTTCGGCGCCCGGCGAACAGTAGCGCGCGTAGTACCAGGATGACTCAACAAAGGTGTCGAAAGTGTCGGTCTCGCGTTCCGCATCACCACCGCATTGTGGACACGATGTCTTGCGCCACTCCGGATCGGCCTTGATCGGCGACTGAACGCCCATGAACTTGACGTCCTCAGGCAGCAATACCGGCAGATCGGCCTCCGGCACCGGGACTGAACCGCAATCGGCGCAATATACGATCGGTATCGGGCAACCCCAGTAGCGCTGACGGGACACCCCCCAATCACGCAAACGATAGTTGAGCTTGCGCCCGCCACGACCCTCGCTCTCGAACCGCGCTGCGAGTTGCTCGAAGGCCTCTTTCGAGCTTGATCCGTCGTATTCGCCGCTATTGATCAGCACACCGTGATCGAGGAACGCGCCCGTGGAGATGTCGGCCTGGCTACCATCGACGGCTTCGATCACCTGCACGATCGGCAGATCGTAGCGGGTCGCAAACTCCCAGTCGCGCTGATCGTGAGCGGGGACAGCCATAACCGCACCGGTGCCATATCCGGCGAGCACGAAATTGGCGACGTAGATCGGCACCTCGGCCCCGGTGACCGGATGGCGAGCGGTGATGCCAAGCGCCATGCCCTTCTTCTCCAGCGTTTCCAGCACCGCTTCCGATGCCTGAACACGCTGACATTCGTCGACAAACTCAGCGACCGCCGCATCACCGGCGGCCGCCGCTTGGGCCAGCGGATGCTGCGGAGCAACCGCCATATAGGTCACGCCCATCAGCGTGTCGGGGCGGGTGGTAAACACCGTGACTGCATCGTGACCCGGCACATCGAAGGTGATTTCCACGCCTTCGGAGCGACCGATCCAGTTGCGCTGCATGGTCTTGACCGCATCCGGCCAGCCAGGAAGCTGATCCAGACAGTCGAGCAATTCGTCGGTATAGGCGGTGATCTTCAGAAACCACTGCGGAATATCGCGCCGCTCTACCAGCGCGCCAGAACGCCAGCCCCGGCCATCCACGACTTGCTCATTAGCCAGCACTGTCTGATCGACCGGGTCCCAGTTGACCACCGAACTCTTCCGGTACACCAGGCCCTGCTGGTACAAGCGGGTGAACATCAGCTGTTCCCAACGATAGTATTCAGGGCGACAGGTTGTTACCTCGCGTCGCCAGTCGTAAGCGAAACCCAGGCGCAACAGCTGGTTGCGCATATAGTCGATGTTCTCGTAGGTCCACTGCGCCGGCGGCACCCCGTGCTTGATCGCGGCGTTCTCGGCCGGCAAACCAAACGCGTCCCAGCCCATTGGCTGCAACACGTTCTTGCCCTGCAGGCGCTGGAAGCGGCTGATCACATCGCCGATGGTGTAATTGCGCACATGCCCCATGTGCAGCCGGCCGCTCGGGTAAGGCAACATCGACAGACAATAGAATTTCTCGCGTTCCGGGTCCGGCTCAACCTCAAAACACTTTGACTCGTGCCATAGCGAGCGGATCGCCGGTTCGATAATCTCTGGCTGGTAAGTTTCTTCCATGGCTTTAGTTTTGACAGGCCCTGATCTTGCCGCAATGCAATCAGCGCAGGATAACGCGGGGCCCGCCCGTGCACCAGATACCGTTCAGGCGGATCTACGCCTGCTGGCTATCAACGAAGCCCCAACCCCGATCAGAGCGACCAGCCACAGCCAGCCATCGCCGATCAGCACATAGGGCGTTGCACCGGTATACGGACGGATGGTGGCGGTAAGTACATCCGTCTCGAACTGCGGAGACACCCCGAGCAGGCGTCCGTCCGGCGCGATCACCGCGGATACCCCGGTATTCGTCGCGCGCAGCATGAAACGACCCGCTTCGATTGCCCGCATGCGGGCGATCTGCAGATGCTGATGCGGCGCGATCGAGTCTCCAAACCAGGCATCATTGCTGACGTTCACCAGCAGATTGGCCTTGGGCAGGAAGACGCGCTGCTCCTCTCCGAAAGCGTCCTCGTAGCAGATCGAGGCAGCGGCATACAGGCCCGCCACCTCCAGTGGCTCGGGCTCGCTGCTGCCTTTGGCGATATCGACATACGGCAGACTCATCAGGCGCATCCACTCACGAACGAATGCGGGTACCGGGAAATATTCGCCGAAGGGCACCAGATGGCGTTTGCGATAGATTGCCGGCGGCTCGCCAAGCACCAGCAGGGAATTGAAGTAACTGCCGCTATTCGGCTCGTACTCCAGCATCCCGAGCATGATGTCGGCCCCGCCGGCCTCGGCTGTGCTACGCATCAGCTCGAGATACTCATGCTCCTGATCGATCATCGACGGGATCGCGGCCTCGGGCCAGACGATCAGGTCGTAGTCAAGAAACGGAAGGCTGAGGTCGCGATAAAGCGCTTTGGTGGGATCCAGTTGCTCGGCCAGCCACTTCCTGTCCTGGGACACCGCGCCCTGAACCAGCGCCACGCGCAATTCGCGATCTATCGGCTCGACCCACGATATCCGTGACAACAACAGACCGCCGCCAATTACTGCACCAGCCACTATCACCGCCAATGCGCGGACCGCGAAACTGCCACGCAGAAGTGCCACTCCGGCGCCCGCCAATATGGCCGCGGCCAGGCTGATCCCATAGACACCGAGCACCGGTCCGTAACCGGCCAGCCAGCCGTCGGTAAAAGCGTATCCGAGGCTGAGCCAGGGAAACCCGCTGAACAGCCAGCCGCGAACCCATTCGATCAAGACCCATGCACAGGGCAGATACAGCAACCAGAGCCAGCCACCGCGAAGTCTTGTTCTGGCCTGCAGATAACCCACGGCCGCGAAATATCCGGCCATGATTGCCACCAGCGCCAGCATCAGCAGGATCGCGACCGGCGCCGGGGCCTGGCCGAAAATGTGGATACTGATGTAGAGCCAGTAGGTACCAGCGAGAAACGCGCCCACGCCCCAGCCGAAACCGAGGCGCGCGGCTTGCGCCGGGGTGGTATGTCCCCACAACAGCCACAGCAGCGCCGGTGAGATGACCGCCAGCGATGAAACCCCGAACGGGGCAAACGCCAGCGGCAGGCAGGCACCCGCGATAGCGGCGCTGAGCAGCGCAACGCGTGGCTTGAGCGGCAGCAAACTCCGGCTCATCCAGCCCGGGCTTATTCGGCGCTGGGCCGGTCTTCAGGAAACCTGGCCTGGACGGTGTAGATACGCCTGCGGTCAGCCTTGACCACGCTGAAGCGAATTCCATCCAGGGATACTGCATCGCCACGGCGCGGCAGTCGCCCGAGTTCATGCATCACCAGACCACCGATAGTGTCGTACTCGTCAGCATCGAGAGCGGTGGCGAACTCTTCGTTGAAATCTTCTATCCGCGCCAGTGCGCGGACCGCGTAGACACCGTCGCTCTCTTTGCGGAAATCAGGCACTTCGTCCGGATCATGCTCATCACCAATCTCACCAACAATCTGCTCGAGCACGTCCTCGATGGTCAGCAAGCCAGAGACGCCACCATACTCATCGACGACAATCGCCATGTGATTGCGGCTTACCCGGAACTCCCGCAGCAACACATTCAGGCGTTTGCTTTCAGGGATATAGACCACCGGCCGCAGTACCTCGCGGATATCGAAGCGCTCATCCTCATTCTCGGCAAAGAAGCGCAACAGGTCCTTGGCCAGCAGAATGCCGACGACTTCGTCGCGGTCATCGCCGATAACCGGGAAGCGCGAATGGCCTGAAGCCAGGATCACTTCCAGCAACTGCCGTGGCGCGGCATCGCGCTCCAGCACGACCATCTGCGAACGGGGAATCATGATGTCCCGGACCTGGAGCTCGGAGACATCGAGGACGCCCGCGAGCATCGCTTCCTCTTCCTCGTTGAACAAGTGATCGCGGCGAGCTTCCCGCAACACCTCAAGGAATTGTTCGCGATCTTTCGGGTGAGGCCCGAAGAACCGCCAAAGCCACTGCAGCCAGCCGGGTCTGGCCGAGATCGGGCGGGTAGCCGGAGCTTGATCGGCGGACATCTAGGGTGCCCCATCCTCTGTGCGGACCACAGGCGGGACGGTCAGGTCCCCGGTCCAGTAAGGATCAGGATACCCGAGACTTCCGAGTATCTGCACCTCCAGCGCTTCCATCGCACTGGCCTGGTCAGGATCCTGATGGTCGTGGCCGAGCAAGTGCAGCGTGCCATGGACCACCATGTGCGCCCAGTGGGCCTGGACCGGCTTGCCCTGTTCGCGAGCCTCGCGTTCAACAACCGGGCGACAGATTACCAGATCACCCAGCGGCGTCTCGTCCACAAAATCCGGTACATCGAGCGAGAACGCCAGCACATTCGTCGCACTGTCACGATCGCGATAATGCTGGTTGAGCTGCCGGCTTTCCTCGGCATCGACAACCCGGATAGTGACCTCTGCCTGTTGCCGCTGATTGCCCACGGCCGCCTCAACCCAACGCTGGAACAGGTCCGCATCCGGTATCGAATCGCCGTCGCAGATCACCTGGATTTCGGCATTCACGCTCATTTGTCGCTGTCGGCCCGGTCGTATGCCTCCACCACCCGCTGTACCAGCGGATGCCGGACGACATCGCTCGAGGTAAAGAAACTGAATGCCACACCGTGGATGTCCTGGAGAACTTCGGTTGCGTGCCGGAGGCCCGACTGGCGGCCGGATGGCAGGTCGGTCTGGGTCACGTCACCGGTCACCACTGCCTGCGAGCCGAACCCGATCCGGGTCAGAAACATCTTCATCTGCTCGCTGGTGGTGTTCTGGGCCTCGTCGAGAATGACAAAAGACTCGTTCAGTGTCCGTCCGCGCATGAATGCCAGCGGCGCGACCTCGATCACGCTGCGTTCGATCAGCCGCCCGACACGGTCGAAACCGAGCATCTCGTAGAGCGCGTCATACATGGGGCGCAAGTAGGGATCGACCTTTTGCGCCAGATCTCCGGGCAGGAACCCCAGACGCTCGCCCGCCTCCACCGCCGGCCGCACCAGCACGATGCGCCGCACCTGATCGCTTTCCAGCGCTTCCACCGCGCCGGCGACGGCCAGATAGGTCTTGCCGGTGCCGGCCGGGCCGATACCGAAAATCAGGTCCTGTTCGCGAATATTGCGTACATAGGCGCGCTGGTTGCCACCGCGAGCGTGGACCCGGCGACGCGGCGTTTCGAAAAAGAGGTCCGCGGTACCGGAATCCGCATCCGGTTTCATGCCTGACTCCTGCACTGCCAGATGCACTCGATCCGGGCTGATCTCTTCGCTTGCAGCCAGACCATAGAGTTCACCGAGAATATCCGCGGCCCGCTTGACGCGATCCGCCGGTCCACTGATCTCGAACTGACTGCCGCGATTACCGATCGCTACGCCCAGCCTGGTTTCCAGGTGTCTCAGGTTCTGGTCGAACTGTCCGCACAGATTGGCCAGTCGCTGGTTGTCCGCAGGCTCGAGCTCGAATTCCAGGCTGGTAGGGCCCGCCGTCACGCCATCGCTCGGTCAGGCTGCACAGATCGGTCCGCCAGACGGCCGCGCAGTGAATTTGGCAAGGCTTCAGTGATCACGACATCAACAAAATCACCGAGCAGAGTCTGAGGGCCATCGAAGTTGACCCATCGCATGTTCTCGGTACGTCCGGCCAACTGGTTGTGGTCCTTTTTTGCCGGCCGCTCCACCAGGACACGCTGAACCGTACCCACCATGCCCTGACTGATGGCCATGGCCTGTTGGTTGATCCGGGCTTGCAGCAACTCCAGTCGGCGTTGCTTTACCGAATGATCAATGTCGTCTGGCAGGGAGGCGGCGGGTGTGCCCGGGCGACGGCTGTAGATAAAGCTGAACGACTGATCGAAACCCAGATCCGAAATAAGCTCCAGGGTGCCAGCGAAGTCCTTATCAGTCTCGCCAGGGAACCCGACAATGAAATCCGAGGATATGCTGATCCCCGGCCGCACCTCACGCAGGCGCCGGATCTTCTGCTTGTATTCGAGTACCGTATGGCCGCGCTTCATCAGAGCCAGAATCCGGTCAGAGCCACTTTGCACCGGCAAATGCAGGAAATCTGCCAGCTCCGGCACATCGGCATAGGCGTCGATCAGACTCTGAGAGAATTCCAGCGGGTGTGACGTGGTGAAACGGATGCGCTCGATCCCCTCCACCGCCGCAACAAACCGGATCAGGTGCCCCAGATCGCACAGTGTACCGTCTTCCATCGGACCCAGATACGCGTTGACGTTCTGCCCGAGCAGATTGATTTCCCTGACACCCTGGGCCGCCAGCCGGACCACCTCAGCGATCACGTCATCGAACGGACGACTGATCTCTTCGCCGCGGGTATACGGAACAACACAAAAACTACAGTATTTGCTGCAGCCTTCCATGATCGACACAAACGCGGTCGGGCCATTCGCAGTGGGCGCAGGCAGGCAATCGAACTTCTCGATTTCGGGAAACGAGATGTCTACCGCCGCACGACCGTTGCTGCGCACCTGATCCAGCATCGCCGGCAATCGATGCAGGGTCTGCGGCCCGAACACCAGATCGACCTGCGGCGCACGCCGGATAACTGCGTCACCTTCCTGACTGGCCACACAACCGCCGACGCCGATAATGACACCCGGCTTTGACTGCTTGAGCTTCTTCCAGCGACCGAGCAATGAAAACACTTTCTCCTGTGCTTTCTCGCGAATCGAGCAGGTATTCAGCAACAGTACGTCAGCGTCGTCTGGCTCAGCGACCAGATTCAAACCGTGAGACTCCCGCAGCACGTCCGCCATCTTGGTGGAGTCGTACTCGTTCATCTGGCACCCGAAGGTTTTTATGTAGAGTTTTCCGGACATCTGCTTCTGTTGCGGCAAGCTACAAAATACTACCTGCTTGGTGAGCTGTTCAATCAGCTCAGCGTATGTAGCCCATGCTCTCGAGCTTGACCACGATGCGATGCGCGGCCTGATCCGGCGACATCTCGCGGGTATCGATCACCATTTCCGCATTCTCGGGCTCTTCATAAGGGTCGCTGATGCCGGTGAACTCTTTGATGATTCCGGCGCGCGCCTTGGCGTACAGGCCTTTGCGGTCGCGCTCCTCACACACTTCCAGCGGTGTGGAAACATGAATCTCGACCATGCCACCGACGGCTTCCGCCATGTCCCGGACCTGGCGTCGGGTCGCAGTATACGGAGCAATCGGCGCACATATCGCGATGCCGCCATTGTTCGCGATTTCGCTGGCCACATAACCGATACGCAGGATGTTCAGATCCCGGTGTTCGCGCGAGAAGCCCAGCTCACTCGACAGGTTCTTGCGCACGATATCGCCGTCCAGCAGGGTAATCCGCCGTCCGCCCTGCTCCATCAGCTTGACCATCAGCGCGTTGGCGATGGTGGACTTGCCGGAACCGGAGAGCCCGGTGAAAAAGACTACGAGACCCTGTTTGTGTCTTGGTGGATGGGTCTTGCGCAATTCCTGGATCACGTCCGGATAGGAAAACCAGGGCGGGATCTCAAGGCCTTCCTGCAGGCGGCGGCGGAACTCGGTGCCGGATATATTCAGCACGGTTTCGCCCTCTTTGGTCTCATCGACCGGCACATACTGGGCCCGGTCCTCGACATAGACCACCATCTTGAACGGCACCATCTCGATCCCGATCTCGTCGCGATACTGGTTCATCAACTCCTGGGCGTCGTAAGGACCGTAGAAATCCTCACCCTTGCTGTTTTTACCCGGCCCCGCGTGGTCGCGGCCGACGATGAAATGGGTGCAGCCATAATTGCGCCGGATCAACGCGTGCCACAGCGCCTCCCGTGGGCCTGCCATACGCATCGCCAGCGGCAGCAGACTCAGCGAGGTGGTCTGCTCCGGATAGTGGTGTAACAGATTCTCGTAACAACGAACGCGGGTGAAATGGTCCACGTCGCCGGGTTTGGTCATCCCGACCACCGGGTGGAGCAACAGATTGGCTTCGACTTCCCGCGCCGCCCGGAACGTCAGCTCCTGATGCGCGCGGTGCATCGGATTCCGGGTCTGGAAGGCGACGACCTTGCGCCATCCCATCTTCAGGAAACGCTGGCGCAGCTCGGCTGGCGTATCCCGCAGATGACGGAAATCATAGTGGATGGGTGATTCCACACCACGCAACTTGCCGCCCACATACACCGGGTGCGCGAGGTTCATCAGATAGTGGACGCCGGGATGCGCTTCGTCCGTCGAGCCAAAGACGCCGGCAGCCTCGGCGGCCTTGTCCGGAGTCCAGATGTCTTCGATCTCCATCGTGGCGATCAGCACGCCTTCCTGATCACGCAGCGCGACCGTGTCTCCACCCTTTATCCCGGCGGCAAATGCTTCGCTGACATCCAGCGTGATCGGCATCGGCCACAAGGTACCGTCGGCCAGACGCATGTCCTTGACCACACCATCGTAGTCAGCCCGATTCAGGAAGCCCTCGAGCGGGGAGAACGCGCCGTTGAGCAACAACTCGATATCGCAGACCTGCCGCGGCGTCAGGTCCCAGGACGGATAGTCCCTGGCTTTTTGGCGCTCTGCACTGGCGGCCTCGGCGTCCAGATACATCTCTTTCAGCTCACCACCGTGGGGGCTGATGAGTTCAAGCGTGCCTTCGTGACGATCCATGATGTGTACTCCGAAAATGAAGCGCCGCGACCCGGAACCCGGATCGCGGCCAAGAATTACCTGATGTCGAGCCCTGGTCGCTGACTAGAACGGGATGTCGTCATCCAGCGCTGGCTCCGGATTCGTCGGCTTCGAAGACCGCGGCGCGCTGCTGAAATCGCCGCCGCCGCCAGCCGGCGCACCCGCGCCGCCCCGACCGCCGAGCATCTGCATTTCGTTGCCAACGATCTCGGTGGAATAGCGGTCCTGCCCCGACTGATCCTGCCACTTGCGGGTCCGGATCGAGCCTTCGACATAAATCTGGGAACCCTTGCGCAGATATTCGGCCGCGATTTCTGCCAGACGGTTAAAGAACACCACGCGGTGCCACTCGGTCCGCTCCTGCTGTTCACCGGTCTGCTTATCCTTCCACGATTCGGAAGTCGCAAGACGCACGTTGGTGACCGCGCTGCCGCTGGGCGTGTAACGGGTCTCGGGATCGGCGCCGAGATTGCCGACAAGAATGACTTTATTGATGCCGCGAGCCATGGATGCTCCTGGGAGTTTGGGTCTGTCGTCCGTAGTGTAGACCGCGCATTTTAACCCGTGCCCGGGGGAAAACACACCCTGTTCATCCGGAAAGCCGGGCTTGACTGTAATCGAGTGGTCACCCTTTGGCTCGCGGAAAGTAATCCGGGTATAGTTATCGATTACCCGATTGCCGCCAGCGGTACGCATGGAAACGATCCGGATCCGGGGTGCCCGCACCCATAATCTGCAGAATATCGATCTCGACCTGCCGCGAGACAAGCTGATCGTCGTGACCGGCCTGTCTGGCTCTGGCAAGTCGTCTCTGGCCTTCGATACGGTGTATGCGGAAGGCCAGCGGCGCTATGTCGAATCACTGTCGGCCTACGCCCGGCAGTTCCTGTCGATGATGGAAAAACCGGACGTCGATTCGATCGACGGTCTGTCGCCGGCGATTTCGATCGAACAGAAATCCACCTCGCATAATCCACGCTCTACGGTCGGCACCGTCACCGAAACCTACGATTATCTGCGTTTGTTGTTTGCCCGGGCCGGCACGCCACGCTGTCCGCACCACAACGAACCGCTGGAAGCACAGACAGTAAGCCAGATGGTTGATCAGATCCTGGCGCTGCCGGAAGGCAGCCGGCTGATGCTGCTGGCGCCGGTGATCAGGGATCGCAAGGGCGAGCATCATAATCAGCTGGCAGAACTGCGCGCCCAGGGCTTTGTCCGCGCGCGCATCGACCATGAAGTGTTCGAACTCGATGACCCGCCGGATCTCGATCTGCACCGCAAGCACACCATCGAAGCGGTCGTCGATCGCTTCAAGGTACGTGAAGACCTTCGCCTGCGCCTTGCCGAGTCGCTGGAGACCGCGCTGCGGCTGGCTGATGGTATCGCCCAGGCCGCTTTCATGGACGAACCGGACCGGGAGGAACTGCTGTTCTCAGACCGCTTCGCCTGCCCGGTCTGCGGCTACAGCATCCCCGAACTGGAACCGAGGATGTTCTCGTTCAACAACCCTGCCGGGGCCTGCCGCACCTGCGACGGACTTGGGGTCCAGCAATTCTTCGACCCGTCCCGGGTAGCGGCCAGCCCGCACCTGAGTCTGGCCGGCGGCGCCATTCGCGGTTGGGATCGGCGCAACGCCTATTATTTCCAGTTGATCCAGTGTCTGGCCAGCCACTACAAGTTCGATATCGAGCAACCACTGAACGAATTGCCGGACGAGCTGCAGCAGATCATCCTGTTCGGCAGCGGCAAGGAGATCATCGAGTTCAGTTACCTCGACGGACGCGGCGGCACGATGAAACGCCGTCACCGATTTGAGGGCATCATTCCCAACATGGAGCGCCGTTATCGTGAGACCGAGTCGAATACGGTGCGCGAAGAACTGGCCAAATACCTCAGTATGCGGCCCTGTGGTGACTGCGGTGGGACCCGGCTCAATGAAGCTGCCCGGCATGTTTTTGTCGATGAACGCAGCCTGCCGGAACTGACCTCTTTGTCGGTCGGCGGGGCACGCGACTTCTTCGCCCAACTCGATCTGCCGGGCTGGCGCGGCGAGATTGCCAGCAAGGTGGTCAAGGAAATAGGCGATCGCCTGAGTTTCCTGGTAGATGTCGGTCTGGACTATCTGTCTCTTGATCGCAGCGCCGAGACCTTGTCCGGCGGCGAAGCGCAGCGCATCCGACTTGCCAGCCAGATCGGCTCGGGCCTGGTGGGCGTGATGTATATCCTCGACGAACCGTCGATCGGCCTGCATCAGCGCGACAACAAGCGCCTGCTCGGCACGCTGGAACACCTGCGCGACCTCGGCAACACGGTGATCGTGGTCGAGCATGACGAAGAAGCGATCGCGGCCGCGGACCATGTGCTCGATATCGGCCCCGGCGCAGGCGTCCATGGCGGCCATATCGTCGCTCAGGGCACACCTGCCGAGGTGATGGCCAACCCGGCCTCGCTCACAGGCCAGTATCTGTCGGGAAGACGCAGTATCCCGATACCTGCACAGCGGACCCAGGCCGAGAGCGGCCGTGAAATAGTGATCCGTGGCGCTCGTGGCAACAATCTGAAGGACCTGGACGTGTCCATCCCGCTCGGTCTGATGACCTGTGTAACCGGCGTCTCCGGATCAGGCAAGTCCACGCTGATAAACGACACCTTGTATCTGGCCGCCGCCGAGCAGATCAACGGGGCCTCGGCGAATCCTGCGGGGCACACCGCCATCGATGGGCTCGACAAGGTCGATCGGGTCATCGATATCAGTCAAAGTCCGATCGGTCGCACGCCGCGTTCCAACCCGGCGACCTACAGCGGTCTGTTTACCCCGATCCGGGATCTGTTCGCCGGAACCGCGGAAGCCCGTTCTCGGGGCTACAAGCCGGGTCGTTTCAGTTTTAACGTCAAGGGCGGCCGCTGCGAGGCCTGCCAGGGCGATGGCGTGATCAAGGTAGAGATGCATTTCCTGCCCGATATCTATGTCGCCTGTGACGTTTGCAAGGGCAAACGCTACAACCGTGAGACCCTTGAGATACGTTACAAGGGCAAGAACATCCACGAGATCCTGGATATGACAGTCGAGGATGCGCTGGAGTTTTTCCGTAATGTGCCGGTGATCAAACGCAAGCTGCAGACCCTGCTGGATGTCGGCCTTTCCTATGTGCGATTGGGGCAGAACGCGACAACCTTGTCAGGTGGCGAAGCGCAACGGGTGAAGCTGGCCAAGGAACTGTCCAAACGTGATACCGGCAAGACGCTGTATATCCTCGACGAACCCACCACCGGCCTGCACTTCCATGACATCGCCCAATTGCTGCATGTGCTGCACCGCTTGCGTGATCACGGCAATACCATTGTCGTCATCGAGCACAATCTGAGTGTGATCAAGACAGCCGACTGGATTATTGATCTGGGTCCCGAGGGCGGAGACGGCGGTGGCCAGCTGGTGGCCACCGGGACGCCGGAAGATGTCGCGGCCGTGACCGACTCGTATACCGGTCAATTCCTCAAACCCGTGCTGGAGCAGGCGACGGCTACTGCAAAATCCAAGCGCAGCGCCTGACCCCCGACCACCACCGACGACCCTGACGAACGGGCAACCCCTCGTCTGGCGATCACTGCTGCCGGCTGCAGCGACCGCGAATCTGCTCTAGACTCGTACTCAGGTTTCCTTTGCGACAGCAAGCTTGGCGGGAGCATGTGTGATGGGCAGATTCATTCTTGGCACCTTTCTGGCTGCGTTGGCCATGTTTACCTGGGGCTTTGTCTTCTACGGCATCAGCCCGGTGATGAGCGCCGTGGTTCAGAATGTTGACGACAATGCGGCGACCCAGGCGATGATGCGGGAGCACTTCAGCGAATCCGGCACCTATTTCCTGCCCAGCCCGTCGCTACCACCGGAACAGATGGGCGCTCTGCACCAGGCAGGTCCGCTTGCACTGATCACGATCCGGCAGGAAGGCGCACCGGCGATGGATCCGATGCTTATGGGTGCCGGTTTCGCCCATCAGTGGGTCACCTGCCTGCTGCTGGCTTTGCTGCTGACAAAAGTGACCTCCAGCCTCGGCGGCTATTGGGGCCGGGTCGGGTTTGTCGCACTGGCCGGATTCACCGCCGCGTTCTTTATCGATTACGGAACGACGATCTGGTGGTATGGAGATCGCAGCTTCGCCCTTGCCAATCTGACCCACAACACGGTTGCCTGGATCGTAGCCGGTTTGGTGCTGGCGTGGCTGCCGGGCGCGCCGCGCGCCACGCCCTCCGTCTAGTGTCCTGTTTGCTTAGTTCGCTGAACCTCAGCGCTCCCGGCGGCTCGTCCTGCGAGACGCAGGAGCGCGGGATTAGCGGGCTACTTCAAGCGACTGCAACGCGGCAGGACATTAGTAACCTGCAGCGTGGCCGTCTTTGCGTGATTCAGAGGCGCCGTAGTACACGCCCTGTCCCTCATCCCGGAGGATCCCCTGGTAGCCGCCAAAACCGCCAGGGTCGGAGCCCAGTCGATGACCCATGCTGCTGAGCTTGTTGATAGTCTCAAGCGGGAAACCTGACTCCAGATAAACGGTGCCGCCGTCTTTCATATGCTCGCTGGTTGTTCTTGGCGAGCCATCCGGCCGGCTTTCATTGGCCGGCTGACTAGAGCCGCCATGGCGGACGCGTGGCGCGTCGCCGGCTTCCTGCAGGTTCATGCCGAAGTCGATCAGATTGACCAGGATCTGCACATGGCCTTGCGGCTGCATTGCGCCACCCATCACGCCGAAGCTGAGCCAGGGTTTGCCATCGCGGGTCACAAACGCCGGGATGATGGTGTGGAACGGGCGTTTCCCCGGCGCGTAGATATTGGGATGCCCGTCTTCGAGACTGAACAGTTCACCGCGGTCCTGGAGGATAAAACCCAGGCCCGCCGGCGTCATGCCCGAACCCATGCCGCGGTAGTTGCTCTGGATCAGCGAGACCATGTTGCCGTCGCTGTCAGCAGTGGTCAGGTAAATGGTGTCGCCCTGTTCCAGTTTCTGATCCCCGGCCGGATATGAGCGGGCGGCACGGTCCGGGTTGATCAGTTTGCGCCGATCATCGCCGTAGTCCTTGGAGATCAGTCTCGCAACGGGTACGTCGGCGAATTCCATGTCCGCGTAGAAGCGCGCGCGATCCTCAAACGCCAGTTTCTTGGCCTCAACCAGAAGATGCACGTACTCCGGGCTGCCGAAACCCATCGCGGCGAGGTCGTAGCCCTCCAGAATATTCAGCATCTGCAAAGCGGCTATGCCCTGACCATTGGGCGGCAGCTCCCACACATCGTAGCCGCGGTAGTTTGTCGACACGGGTTCCACCCATTCGGAACGATGACTGGCCATATCCTCATAACTGAGGAACCCGCCATTCTCGGCCATATAGGCTGCGATCGCGTGCGCCATCTCTCCCTTGTAGAACACCTCACGGCCGCCATTGGCGATCTTCTCCAGGGTGTCGGCCAGAGCGGGATTACGGAACACATCGCCCTTCGCCGGGGCGCGGCCACCCGGCGCAAAAATCTCGCTGAAGCCGGGGTATTTGGACAACCTTGGCACACTGCGTTGCCAGTAGTAGGCGATCACCTCGGTAACCGGGAAGCCCTGCCGCGCATAGCCAATCGCCGGCGCCAGCACCTCGGTCATCGGCAGACGGCCATAGCGATCGTGAAGCTCAAACCAGCCATCGACGGTGCCCGGAACACTGACCGGCAGCGGACCGAACGCAGGGATGGTCTCGAACCCGTTGTCGCGAAAATATTCCAGCGTCAGGGATTTCGGCGATCGACCGCTGGCATTGAGTCCGGTCAGCTCCTGCTTCTTTGCATCCCAGACGATCGCAAACAAATCGCCGCCGATGCCGTTGCCTACCGGCTCCATCAACCCCAATGCGGCATTGGCCGCAATCGCCGCGTCTACCGCGCTGCCGCCGTCACGCAATATTTGCAGCGCGATCTGGGTCGCCAGCGGGTGGCTGGTCGCCGCCATGCCCTGGGTGGCGATCACTTCGGAGCGAGTGGTGAATGCCTTGTCAGTAATACGATCAGCGGCTATGGACATGGATCCGGCCATGACGAAGAAGAGGCTCAATATGATACGGGATACTGCCATCGGCATGTGCTGGGTTCCTTGCAATAAATGCGGGCGCGCCATAAACCTGCGCTTGATCTATCATGCCGCAGAAACCGGTATCTGTTAACCGCAGAGTACCGGCATGGTGTGTTCCCAGTGGGGGAAAAAGATGGGTCCTGATGCGGTATTGACCGTGATCGTCATGCTGGCCTGCGCGGGCGGCCTGTTGCTGACCAGGATTGCGCCAGATGCCATCCTGATCGCAGGCCTTGCGACGCTGCTGATCGCCGGCGTTGTATCTCCACTGGACGGTCTGGCCGGTTTCGGTAACCCCGGCACGCTGACCGTAGCGGCTTTTTATGTCATCGCCGCGGGGCTTCGCGAAACCGGCGCGCTGGATCTGATGGTCGGTCCCTTGTTCCGGGACACCAACACCGTGCGCAAAGCGACCGCGCGGATGGCCGCTCCGGTGATGTTCATGAGCGCCTTTGTCGCCAACACCCCGATCGTGGCCAGCTTCCTGCCGGCGGTCGCCGACTGGGCGAGAAAGCACGGTCTCTCGCCCTCTCAATTGCTGATGCCGTTGAGTTACGCCGCGATCCTTGGCGGAACATGCAGCCTCGCGGGGACGACCACCAACCTTGTGGTCAACGGCATGCTGATCGATGCCACCGGCGGAGAAGGATTGGGTTTCTTCGAGCTGGCCTGGGTCGGACTGCCGTGCGCGATCGTCGGTTTTTTCTACCTGGTGATCGCCGGCCCCCGATGGCTGCCGCGCCGCGCACCAGCGCTGGAAGGCTTACGCGACATCCGCCAATACACGGTGGAGATGCTGGTCACCGCTAATAGCCCTCTGGCGGGGAAAACGGTCGAAGACGCAGGTTTGCGTCACCTGCCGTCTTTGTTCCTAATCGAAATCGATCGTGCCGGCCACACGCTACCGGCGGTATCTTCGGATGTGGTCTTGCACCCGAATGATCGCCTGGTGTTCGCCGGTGTCAGCGAATCAGTACTCGACCTGCAACAGATCAGGGGCCTGGAACCGGCCACCGACCAGGTATTCAAGCTCAACAGCCCGCGTAGTGAGCGCCGGTTTTTCGAGGCGGTAGTAGGGCCGGATTCAACGTTCTGCGGGAGCAGCATCCGCGAGAGCCGCTTCCGCACGCTGTGTGGCGCAGTGGTCATCGCGGTTGCAAGGGACGGCAGCCGCATTCAGGGAAAGCTCGGCGATATTGAAATAGAGCCGGGGGACACTTTGCTGCTCGAGTCCGGTCACGACTTCGCGGAACGTCAGCGCGCAGCGAGCGATTTTCTGCTGGTCCGGCCGATTGACGGTGTCAGCCTGCGCCGGCATGAAAAGGCCCCCGTCGCCTGGGCCATTCTTGGGTTGGTCGTTATCACCGCTACCGGCGGATGGTTGTCACTCCTGCAGGCCGCGTTCCTGGGCGCCGGCGCGATGGTCGCGAGCCGCTGCTGCACTGTGAACAAGGCGCGAAGCAGCGTCGATCTGCAGGTCATCATCGTGATCGCGGCAGCGTTTGGCATCGGCAAGGCGATGGAAACCACCGGGGCGGGGAGTGCCATCGGCAGCGGCATTCTCTCGCTGGGCGGCAATCACCCGCTGGGCTTGCTGAGCGCGGTGTACATCAGCACTTCGTTACTTACCGCGGTAATCACCAACAATGCGGCGGCAGTATTGATCTTCCCGGTGGCCATCGCGGCCGCCGAGCAGGCTGGCATCCCGCCGACCGCGCTGGCAGTTACCGTCGCCATGGGCGCATCCGCAAGCTTCATCACGCCGATCGGCTACCAGACAAATCTGATGGTCTACGGCCCGGGGGGCTATCGGGCCATGGACTATCTGCGCTTTGGCCTGCCTCTGCACACAGTGCTCGGCATCACAACGATCCTGTTGATTCCGAGAATCTGGCCGCTAGGCTAGCGCGGTATCGAATCTCATGGCGCATTCGAACGCCGCAATTCAGGGTCCCGAACCAGCCGGCGCGGGCCGGCCGCGGTCGCCGATTTGCACGGATCATCAGACGTGCCCGTCATCCTCAGCGAGCGTCACCGGAAAAGAAAAAGGGGCGCATTTGCGCCCCTTTTTCCAGGGTTCTCGCGGAGCTCAGCGGTTGACGCCTTATTCCTTACGATTCCTTGCGTGGTGCCGCCGGCGCGGGGGTCGCGGTCCCGCCAGCGAAATCACTGGTCTTGCCCTTCATCACCTCGTCGTACCACAGCGGATGGTGCTGTTTGGCGTATTGTTCGTCGACCTCGCCGCTGACCATGCCCTCGAGCGCACCCTCGCTGCCGATGGTCGCAAGGTACATATGCAGACAGATAAACATGAAGCATATAAGCGACGACGCACCGTGGATCACATTGGCGAGCTGCATGCCGGCGCGGTCCGTGCCCCAGTTCGGGAATAGCAGGAATGCTCCCGAAACCACCATTGCGCCGCCGGCAAAGATCAATGTGTAGAAAAGCAGCTTCTCGCCTGCGTTGGCGAACCCGGCCGGCGGGTGACCCCCACCCAGATACCCGCCACCGGATAACAGCCACTTAAAGTCATACGACTTCCAGATATTGTGATGGAACCATTTCACCAGCATCACCAGGAGGCCGGCGGAAAAGAACAGCGACAGATAGTCGTGCACTGGTTTCGCCAGGTTGGCCCACGCCGCAAAGGCTTCTTTGCCCATGATCGGGATCAACAAGGTCCGTCCCCACAACAGGCTGAGCCCGGTGATGGCCAGGATCAAAAACAGCACTGCGGTGTACCAGTGGATAAATCGATCGATACCCGGCCAGCGCAGGACCTTGCGCCCGGTTCGACCCTGAAGCTTGTAGCCGCCGGTCATCAGGTGATAGATCGCCAGCACGACGATGATCGAACCCACGCCCCAAAGCCCAAGGTGCAGCACCGGTCCGTCTCTGACTTCACGCCAGGTCTGACCCGCACTCTGGACCAGTACCCCGGCTTCGGGGCTCTGTACCGCGCTGTAGCCGACATCACCCTTGCGTACCTCGCGCCAGTAGTCGGACCTGGGGTTGCTCTTATCGTCCTTTTGCTGCGCCGTCTCCTGCGCCTGACTCGCCGGTATCAGCAAGCCGGTCAGAGGCAAGGCCATCGAGGCCGCCAGCATCAACACCAGGCTCCAGATCACCAGGCGCCGACGTCCCCCTGACCTGGCCTTCAGACCCGTATCATCTGATCTTTCGGTCATTTCTCTCTCCCGCTTCGGGAAACTCCTGAGGCGCCCGACTCCGGCGCCCATTCACCCTTATCTCTGCCGCCGGGCGCCTACTGCCTCGCCTGAACCTGCTCGAATCGCGCGCGCAACTCTTCATTCAGCAATGGACTGCCCGATTTCTCCACCAGAGGGTCGATCTGACCCTTGTACTCACCTGGCGTGTAGACAATCACTCGCTCGCCGCAACCGGACAAGACCATCAGAACCGATGCGCTGACGGCTATCTTCAAGAGATCCAGGGCCCGCCCCAAACGCGTGTGTCTGTGTTTAATGTTCAAGCGTCCTTGTTCCCGTAAGCGACATCCCAACCCCAATCGTCCGGACGGCCACCGCGACGCATGATCCGCTCACGGTAGACCTCGGCTATCATGTCGCCATCGCCGCCGAGCAGAGCCTTGGTCGCACACATCTCTGCGCACATCGGCAGTTTGCCCTGGGCCAGACGGTTGGCACCGTACTTCTCGAACTCTTCAGGTGAGTTGTCCGGTTCCGGTCCGCCTGCGCAGAAGGTGCACTTGTCCATCTTTCCACGCACACCGAAGGCCTCCTCCTGAGGATACTGCGGCGCGCCGAAAGGACAGGCGTAGAAGCAATAGCCACAACCGATGCACAGGTCCTTGTCGTGCAGCACCACGCCATCGTCTGTCGTGTAGAAACAATCCACCGGACAAACTGCCGCGCACGGTGCATCCGAGCAGTGCATACAGGCGACCGAGATCGATTTTTCACCGGGGACGCCATCGTCAAGCGTGACCACGCGACGCCGGTTGATGCCCCAGGGCACTTCGTTCTCGTTCTTGCAAGCGGTCACACAACCGTTGCACTCGATGCAGCGCTCGGCATCACACAGGAATTTCATTCTTGCCATGATTGATGCCCTCCTAGGCCGGGACTATTCTGCAAAGGCTGGCCTTGGTTTCCTGCATTGCAGTCACCGAGTCATAGCCATAGGTAAACGCCGTATTGGCGGCCTCGCCTAGCACATAAGGTGCGGCCCCCTCCGGGTACTTGTCTCGCAAATCCTTGCCCTCGTACCAGCCACCATAGTGGTACGGTGTGAAGACCACACCACGACCCACCCGCGGGGTGACCATGGCTTTGATCTTGATCCGTCCAGAATCAGGCGCTTCAAGCCAAATCCACTGGCCATCCTTGATACCGGCATTGTTCGCGTCAGCCGGGTTGATCTCGACGAACATCTGCTGCTGCAATTCTGCCAGCCAGGCGTTGGACCGGGTTTCATCACCGCCACCCTCAAATTCGACCAGACGTCCGCTGGTATGAATCAGCGGGAATTCAGACGAGTGGTCGGTAGCCTGGATCGACTCATAGCGGGTCGGCAGGCGCCAGAACCGCTTGCGATCCTCGTAGGTCGGATACTTGGCAACCAGATCGTAGCGCGACGTATACAGTGGCTCGCGATGGATCGGCACCCGATCCGGGAAATTCCAGACGATAGTCCGTGCCTTGGCGTTACCGAACGGCGAACAATTGTGCTTGATGGCCACGCGCTGGATGCCGCCGGATTGATCCGTCTTCCAGTTCTTGCCTTCAGCGTATTTCTTCTCTTCGTCAGTCAGATCATCCCACCAGCCCAGCTGTTTGAGCATGTCGGCGGTGAACTCAGGATAGCCATCCTTGATATCCGAGTCCTTGCCCCATGAGCCCTCGGCGAGCAGGTTCTTGCCCTCGAACTCGACACCGAAACGGGCGCGGAAAGTCAGACCACCTTCAGCCACCGTCTTGCTCGTGTCATACAACACCGGTGTGCCAGGATGCTTCATCTCCGGCGTACCCCAACACGGCCACGGCAAACCATAGTAGTCACCGTCGCATGGGCCGCCTTCCGCTTTCAGCGTGGTGGTGTTGAAGGTGTGCTTGTTCTCCATGTGCAGTTTGAGTCGTTCCGGGCTATGACCGGTATAGCCGATGGTCCACATGCCACGGTTGAACTCGCGTGTGATGTCCTCAATCAAGGGTTCCTCGCCGTTGACCTGGATATTCTTGAACATCTGGTCAGAGAAGCCGAGCTTGTTCGCGAACTTGTACATGATCACGTGGTCCGGCAAAGACTCGAACATCGGATCGATGACCTTCTCGCGCCACTGCAGCGAGCGATTCGACGCAGTCACCGAACCGTAAGTCTCGAACTGCGTCGAAGCCGGCAGCAGATACATGCCGTCCTGACGATCCGGCAGCACGGCTGTATGCGTGGGATGGGGATCCACCACCACCAGCAAGTCCAGCGTCTCCATGGCCTTCTTCATTTCCGGGCCACGAGTCTGGCTGTTCGGGGCATGACCCCACATGAACATCGCCTTGATGCTGTTGCGTTGAGCGATATTCTCGGCCGGCTCCATCACACCATCGATCCAGCGGGAAACCGTAATGCCCCGGAGGTTCATCGCTGGCGTGTCCGCATTGGCTTCCTCGTAGCTGGCCTGATCGAAACGTCCCTTGATCCATTCGTAATCCAGGCCCCAGACACTCGACCAGTGCTTCCACGAACCCTCCGACAAACCGTAGTAGCCGGGGAGCGTATCGGCGAGCACGCCAAAGTCGGTGGCGCCCTGGACATTGTCATGGCCGCGGAAGATATTCGCGCCGCCGCCGGACTTACCGATGTTGCCCAGTGCCAATTGCATCGCGCAGTAGGCGCGGGTGTTGTTGTTGCCGATCGTGTGCTGGGTGCCACCCATACACCAGACGATGGTGCCGGGGCGATTTTCGGCCATGGTCTGCGCCGCCAGCTTGACTTCTGCCTCCGGCACCCCGGTGACGTTCTCGACCACATCCGGTGGCCAGTTGGCCACTTCGGCGCGGACTTCGTCCAGACCGAACACGCGCTGGTCGATGTATTCCTGGTCTTCCCAGCCGTTCTCGAACACGTGCCACAGGATGCCCCAGATCAGCGGGACGTCGCTGCCGGGCCGCAGGCGAATATACTGATCCGAATGTGCCGCGGTACGCGTGTAACGCGGATCAACCACAATCAGCTTGGCGCCGTTTTCCTTGCCACGCAGGATGTGCTGCATGGCCACCGGATGCGCCTCAGCGGCATTACTGCCGATAAAGAACATCGCCTTGCAATTGTGCATGTCGTTGTAGGAATTGGTCATCGCGCCGTAGCCCCAGGTATTGGCTACGCCGGCAACGGTCGTCGAGTGGCAGATTCGCGCCTGATGGTCGACGTTGTTGCTGCCCCACATCGCCGCAAACTTGCGGTACAGATAGGCTTGCTCGTTGTTGAATTTGGCTGAGCCGAGCCAGTAGACGGAATCGGGGCCGTCATTTTCGCGGATGGCCAGAATCTGGTCGCCGATCTCATTGATCGCGGTGTCCCAGGAGATGCGCTTCCACTTGCCGCCCTCGAGCTTCATCGGGTATTTCAGCCGTCGCTCGCCGTGACCGTGCTCGCGTACCGCAGCACCCTTGGCGCAGTGGCCGCCGAGATTGAACGGTGAATCGTAATCCGGTTCCTGGCCTGTCCATACGCCGTTCTGCACTTCGGCGATCACGCCGCAACCGACCGAGCAATGTGTGCAAACTGAGCGCTTGGTGACGGTTTCGCCGGTTGCGGCGCCTGTGGCCACAGCCTCCGCACGCTGGATCATGCGCGGTGCAAGACCACCTGCTACCGCGGCGCCGCCCAGCGCCATGCCGGTGCGCCGCAGGAAGGTACGTCGATCGATGGCGGCTCCGAGTACACCGCTACGCGCCTGGTCGATCTCGTTCTGATCAAGTTCCCGTTTTTTTATCAGCTTCATCGCCGATTCTCCTGCAGAGTGATTCTTTGTCGTGCGCCGGTTTGCTGCGCGCTCAAATGCTGCGTGCCTTGTCGTAATAGGTCCTGATATGAGGCGTCACGTGATAGCCCCTGGACTTTGTTTGCTCCGCGGGCTTCGGCGTTTTCACCTCAGCTGCGACCACGCCACCCGAGACCGCCGCCAGCGCAGTGGCGCCGCCAACCGTCGCAATTTCTTTCAGGAATGCCCGGCGGCTCTTGTTTTGATCCGGCGTCTTTGCACTCATCTGACTAACCCTCCTGGTCCGATTTTGTATTTGTTGATCCGCGCGCTCTGGCGGACATACGGGTTGAGGCGGCGGTATTCAGCACATCAGGAACTGCCATCCGAAACGCCTGCGACTCGACTTCAATAAATTGCTCGCCCAGCTGGCCCACCGCGCGATAGAAATGCGCGCACTTCGCCTGCTGCATGTCGCGAAAAAACCGCCCCATCCAGGGCGCGATATGACGCGCGAAGAACTCTGCCTGCTGCTCCAGGGCGCTGCCGCTGGAAATGGAAAGACCCATGACTTCGCACAATGCAGCGGCATGATCTTCTGGCTCCGCCACACCTTCCTGCCGCTGGAACCCCATCTGGTCCAGGTCGGTCCTCAGCAGCGCCAGCGGCTGCTCCATCAGAAAGCCGGTCATATACCAGGAGCCATAGGGCATCATCTCGCCGCGACCGACACCGATAAACAACTCATGGTATTCGTCATCCAGCTGCTGGACGGTCGTGCGGCCGGCCGCGACCTGCAGCATTTGCCAGGCGGCGCCAAGCAGTGTCTCGTCAGCGTTTGAGTCGGGGTCTATGGCGCCGAGCATATCCAGGGATTTCTGGCTCGGCGGGGCCGCCAGCAAATGGCCGAGGAGGCTGTAAGTATTCGAGCGAAGCTGGTCTTCCGGATCAACCATCAGATCGACCGCGTTGGAACTCTCCGCTATGCCTACCGCGTCTGCAATCATTGTTTGAAGTACTCCCCCATTGCTACCTAGTGTAAGCAACGAATGGGCCAATGATGAAATGAATATAATTACAAAATCGCACTAAAACGCCTTCAAATCACTCACAATACGGCCCCTGATAGGACAATTTGTCCATTGCTCTTAACAAAATGCAACAAAACCCTCTGTTGGATCACGCGCTGCCCGGTGGGGACTGGCCCTTCATCATGTCTTTGACCCTGCAGTGGTCGCACATCTTCAGACGCCGCATAGCGTCTTCCGACTGGAACATCCAGTGCCCGGCCAGCTTCTTGGTCATCACATCGAGCACAGATTGGGTCGCGAACGGCTTGCCGCAGGAAATACAGCAAAACGGCTGCTCCTCGTGCAGCGTCCGCACCTCTTCGCGCTGTTTGCTGTCGTAAAGGAAGCGTGGATTGAGGCTGATCGCGTCTTCCGGACAGGCGGCTTCGCACAATCCGCATTGCACGCAGCTCCATTCATGAAAATTAAGCTGCGGCAGCCCCTGACCATCCCTTACCGCAGACGCAGGGCAAACGCCAACGCAACTCATACATAGCGTGCAGGCCTTCTTGTCGACCTTTATTTCGCCAAACGGCGCGCCTTCACCCAGCGCGACGCTGCGTTTTTTGCCTGATGCCTGGGCGTACAGATGCTCGATGCTGAACTTCAGAATGGTGCGTTTCTCGTCCGGCGCGGCAAATTTCGCCGGTCGCGGCGGTCCCGCTGCCGGCACCGCCGCCAGCGCCGCCGCAGTGGCATCGTCCTGATCAACATCGACCCGCTGAATACACTCAGCGGCGTAGCCCATGCCGCCCAGGATCGCGCGGGCATGCTCGATCTGGAAATCGATTTCCCGGACCACCCGGTTGGGTGTCGTGGCGGATCCGGCCAGCACGACGCCGCTTGCGCCGTAGGCCAGACAGGCCATCCAGGCGTCCATACCCACGGAGCCGATTTCTTCCACTACTACCGGCAGCATGCGCTCGGGCATCGTCCCGGCCAGGCCAGCAGCAATCTGTTCCGCTGATCCGGGATCATGAAACAACAGCGCGGGCGCTTCGCCGCCAGCCTTTTGATATTCGGCCAGCAGGGACCGCACATGCTGTAACAGGTCGCTGACCGTCGGATAGACATAAGTCATCGCGCCCGTGGGGCAGGCGCTGGTGCAGCTGCCGCCGCCCTGACACAAACCAGGGTTTACCTCGACCCGATCTCCCACCGAGATAATCGCATCCGCCGGACATGCGTCGATACAACGGCGGCAACCTTCGAGTCCGCTACTGCCATGCGCGCAGATGTCGAGGTTGTAGTTAAAGAATTTCGGTTTTTCGAATTCGCCGGTCAGTTCGGGCAGGGATTCAATCGCCTCTTCCAGCGCCTGCGGATCCTGGCCGGGAGCCAGATACCCCGGTGGCAATAACTCGGAGGTAAACAGCGGCTGGTGACTGAGATCCAGCACAATATCGAAGCTCGTGTCCTTCTGCCCGATCAAGTCCTCCAGCGAAGCGGGTTCGCCGTTGGCCTTCAGCGTAAGCCGGAAATTTCCCAGGTTGCCTGCGAGCTCCGGCGCCCCCCCACTGATCAGGGTCATGCCGTCGACAACAGACGCTTCTGGCACCGATGCTGCCGAGGGCACCAGTCCGGTTCGAAACAGGGTGTCCGCAACCCGGCTCGCTGCAGCAAGCACCTCGTCACGCTCACCGATGATCAGCACACGTCCGCGTGACAGATAGTTGACCAGTGACGTCGGTTTGACCGACATCGGTGTGACGTTCTTAAGGGCACTCAGCCGAGCCTGGCCTTCCGCGCCCGTCGCTGGCAAGTCATGCGTCATGTTTTTTTTCCATTGCTCCAGGCCGTGATTGTTCCGGCCCAATGTCGTTGTCTGCCAGATTTTTATCGGCCATATCGTTATCGGCCGCATGATTATTGCCTGGGTTGTTATTGGCCGGGGTGTGATTGGTTGGGGGCTGGTTGTCCGCGACCACTGCGCTGCTATTGCCCGGTTCGCTGTCGGCCGTCTCTGCTGCCCTCTCATCGTCAGCGGCTTCCGATGCATCTGCAACGCCGGCGCTCGCCTCAGGTTCGGGCGCAGACTCAGAGCCATCGTCCGCGGCCTTGTCCAGCTCGGCCAGCCGCTCGAGTTTGCGCATCATTTGATGGCGCATGTCGGCGGTGACGATGTCGCCAAGGGCGGGAAAGTTTGTGAAGTCATCACAGTAGTCATCCAGACCATCACACACATTGAACTTTGGCGAATGAAACAGCTTGCGCAGCGCTGAGCGTCGCAGGTCTTCGCTAACGCCCGGCGACAGAAACGCGCTCACATCCGAATCCCCGTGCAGGCTTTCAAGCGAGGGCATGTCGGCATCGGTTAGTTCAGGCCGGGGCGGCTCTTCAACCGGCTGGCCGGCCTCAGTCTCTTTCTCCCCCTCCAGCGGGGCCGATCCCGGCTCATCGGCGACCCCGGCTTCGGCTTCGGACTTGCGTCGCGACCAGCGCTGGAGAAAATCCTCGCCGTCCCGGTCCGCGGTGTCAGCAATGTCAGCGGTGTCAGTGCTCGTGTCCTTGTCAGCGCTCATCGGATCACTTCTCGCCAGTCCAGTTCTTGCGCTTGCGTTTGCGCGGCGGCTTCGGCATGTGGTGCTCAACGACAAACTCCTCCAGGCGCAGATATATTTCCGGCGGGATCGGCACGGTGAAGACGGGATCGCTGCCCTCTATCGTGGCACCCGCCTCGTCATGGTCAGCGGTCACAGACGCCGGGAACAGATCGCCATCCTCCTGCTCGTGGCAAATCACGTACAGCGCCGGTCGTTGCCCGACAAGGTTGGACCAGTAGCTCTGTGCACTATCGCGGAAGAACTCCAGGCTCAGGCCGGTCCAGAGAAAGTGTTTCTCGTCGCCATCATCCCTGACCATGGTGCCCCTGGCGCCGTCACTGGCCAGGCTCTCGCCAGCCAAGACGGCGACCGCGCTCCAGCTGGGAATGCTCAATGCACCCCGGCTTACCGTCTTCCGGCTAAGGATGACGGAGACCGGCAAACTGACTAGCGCTTGTGTGGACATCAATATTTCTGACTCAGCTGCCTTTCCCATCGACCCTTCATAACTTCATGCCATACGCCATGCCATTCAATACGCCGCAGCGGCGCCGGTGGTGCAACAGATGACACCCGGTTTCGGGTGACTCGGACCTCGCGCTGCGTGAACAGAGACTTTACCAGCAACTGCTGTCTTAGCGGCATAGTATCGAAAGCGAGCGTCGCGGGCGGGCACTGCCGCACCCGGCTGGCCGCTTGTGCGCCTTAATGTTCCATCCGCGGTCCGAATTGGGACAAATTGCACCACACGATCGCTGCGACCGTGGCGCGTTGATCGTAGCGCCGTGAGATACACGCCAGCAACGGGCGCTGACCGGCAAGGCCCCTGCGCCGGAGGTATGATTTTTGCAAGTCCTAAATGCCAGGCGCCGCTTTATCGCGTCCGCCCTCGGGCCCATCGGAAGCATCCGAGCGGGGTCGCAATGCCCGGCAGTCGACACAGGTGAGCATGACAGGATGACGCAGACAAAAACCTCAGGCGATAACGACACGCAGCCGTCGCAGGAAACGCCGCCGCGATTCATGAACGTGAAGCAGGTCGCGCGATATCTGCAACTGAATGAGAAGAAAGTCTACGCGCTGGTGGGCGAAGGCAAGATCCCCGCCAGCAAGCTCACCGGGAAATGGTTGTTCCCACGTGATCTGGTCGACCAGTGGCTGATCGAATCCAGCCATGGTGGCTTGCTCACCGATCGCATGGTGATCGCGGGCAGCGATGATCCGCTGTTGTACCGGGCCATCATGCAAACAGCCCATGAACTCCAGGCACGCGCCCTGATGAGTTACACGGCGACCGGTACCCAGCTGGGCTTGTCCTTGCTGGCCCGGCGCAGGGCCGACGCATGCGCCCTGCACTGGGGGCCGGTCGAGGAAAGCGAGAACCGCCATCCGGCGTTACTGCGGCAATACACGCAGCACTCGGAATGGGCCCTGGTGCGGCTGTTCCAGCGCGAGCAGGGACTGATTCTTGCGCCAGGACTGTGGTCGGCCGGCAGCAGCATTGAGGGTCTGTTTAATGCCCAGACGCGCTGGGCGACGCGCCAGGAAGGCGCCGGCTCACAACGCTTCCTGCGAGAGGCCATCAGCCGTGACGGTCTTAATCCCGCTCGCCGCCGGATCACCAGCCATGCGTTTTCGGAGCGAGACGCGGCGGCCGCCATCGCCATGGGTCAGGCGGATGTTGCCCCCGGTGTCAGAGCGGCCGCCACCGAGTTCGGGCTGGATTTTGTCAGCCTTGGCTGGGAAGGGTTCGATCTGGCAATGAACCGCGGGATATTCTTCCGCCGCCTGTTTCGCTGCCTGCTGGACCGCTTGCGCAGCGCGGAGTCCCAGCAGCTGGCCCGTCTGCTGGGCGGCTACGATCTGGGTGAAAGCGGGGACCTGGTCTGGTCTGCATGATCATCTGTCAGCTGGCCGGCCTGTCACCTGAACGGCCTGGCACCTGACCGGCCAGTTGGCTCCGGTCAGTTAAGGCCGGCCAGCCGGCGACAGACAGACGCGCTGGATCAGCGCAACAACAGATCATGCTCGATCAGATGGCTGACCTCTAACTCCGGGATTTCCAGCCTGACCTGCGCGCGCACGCTGGCCAGCGCCGCAAGGCATCCGGCCGCGTCGGCCTGCGTTATCGCCCGCTCGATCTCCTGCTGAGAGGTGATACCAACTTTCTTGAGAAACTTCCTGATCTCTCCGATCAGCACTTCCCTGTCCACAGATACGTCGCTCATGTCTTCTCCCTTTATTGTGTTCTCTTTGGCGTGCTCTATTGTCTGACACGCGAATTTCGCCTTGCCATCTCGTGCCTGCCGTCTCGCCTGGGATGATCCGTTCGCGGCTCTTCGCTCACCGAACGCTCGCCCACAGATTCCTGAGGTCTGCTTCTGGCATCGCAGGCCAGATCACAATCGTGACCAGCCTTAGCCGGCATTCCCACCGTCAACGGCAGATCCCAGCTTGCGTTCCAGGGTCTTGCGCGAAACGTCGAGACGGCGCGCCGCTTCCGACTTGTTGCCGCCGCTGGCTGCCAGCACCCGTTCCATGTGATGCGTTTTGACTTCTTCAAGCGTCCAGTCCAACGGATAGGCAGCCACGTAATCCGGTGTCGGCAACGAGTCGCCAGCGACGAATTCCGTCGGCAGTTCTCCCAGCAGAACCGTGCGTTCGATGACATTCCTCAGCTGGCGAACATTGCCGCTCCATTCCTGCGCCTGCAGCAGTTGAATACTTGCCGGGTCCAGCGGCACTTCCGTCATCGCCAGCTCGGCAGCTATCCGGGCCATAAAATGCGACGCCAGCACCGGGATATCCTCGCGACGCTCACGCAATGCCGGTATCCGCAGATGGACCACATTGATCCGATGCAGCAGGTCTTCACGGAATCTGCCGCGTTTCACCTCTGCCTGCAGGTCATGCTGGGTAGATGCAGCAACACGCACGTCCAGTGGCACCTCCCGATCAGAGCCAACCGGCCGCACCTTGCCCTCCTCCAGCGCCCGCAGCAACTTCACCTGCAGACTGATCGGCATTTCGCTGATCTCGTCAAGAAACAGGGTGCCGCCACGCGCCGCCAGGAACAGGCCTTCGCGCAGCTGATGCGCGCTGGTGAACGCGCCCCTGGTATGCCCGAATAATTCGCTCTCCATCAATTCCGGAGCGATCGCGCCGCAATTGACCGGTATAAAGCTGCCCGTGCGGCCGCTGTGCTGGTGCAAGAGTCGCGCAACCAACTCTTTGCCGGTCCCGGTCTCGCCCTGGATCAGCACCGTGGCCGGAAACGGCGCCACTTTCCGGATCATCTGTTTTAGCCTGGCAATGGCTTCTGTCTTGCCAACCAGGATTGGCCCGTCTCCGGGGGCCGCGCTATCCGGCCTGCCGGCAACTCCTGCAGCCGTCGCCGGAGACTCGTCCTCGAGACGTTTGATCGCGCTTACCGCATCTTCCACCGACACCGGTTTGAGCAGCAGGTCTCTGGCACCCGCATGCAAACCATCCAGCGCGGTTTCAACGTTGTCGCGCTCTGTCATTATCAATACCCGCGGCGTCGCGCCTCCGGTGTCCAGACCATTAATCAATTCGACAATCAATTCGACGCTGCTGGCCTGCCCAGGCTTTTCATCCGACAGCACATAGTCAAAATGACAGCGCGCACAGACCTCGCCAGCGCCGGCCGCATCGGAGGTGCACTCAACCAGACCGAAGTGACGGCCAAGGCCGGTCTTGAACCGTGCCCGCAATCGTCTGTCGCCGGAAATCACCAGCACCGACAAACGCCGCGTAGCGCCAGCCAGCGTGTCATGACTGCCGGCACGCTCCGGCGCGTCCCTGGTCGAGCGACCGCTTTTCCGCTGGGTCGATGTCACGCTGCCCGTCCGCCCGGGGCCGTCTGCGGCCCGGTCTCCGGGGAGATGGCCCGCCACCGCGTGATGACGCGCGCGGATGCTGCCCGGTCCAGACGAGGGCCAAAGCATTGGCTACATGAGACAGATTGACGCATGGAACGATCCCAGTCCTGACATTTTGTCGCGAAAAATCGCAAGATACGAAGCGGAGAACCCGAATTAAACCACAGGAATCCGTATTTGTTCCTATTGGCATCGCTCTTGCATCTGAAACAGGTTCGGAAATGACGACCCGACCACGCCGAAACATCCGCAACAACAACGGCTGTCCGCCTGCCGACTGGCCCGGACCCGCCCCAATGGCTTGTTTATGAATGATTTTTCCAGCGCACTCGGCAATGCTTTCGAGCTCGTAACGCGCCTTGACCCGCAATTATTCGAGATTGTGGGCCTGTCGCTGGAAATCAGCCTGAGCGCGGTCCTGATTGCGGCGATTATCGGTTTGCCGCTCGGAGCGGCGCTGGCATTGTCGAACTTCCCGGGGCGGCGGGCCGCGGTGGTTGTTCTCAATGCATTGATGGGGCTACCGCCGGTGGTCGTCGGACTGGTGATCTATTTATTGCTCTCGCGGGCAGGCCCGCTGGGGCCGCTCGGCCTGTTGTTCACACCGACGGCGATGGTCATCGCACAGGCTGTACTGGTCACACCCATTGTCGCCGCGCTGGCCCGCCAGACCGTAGCCGACCTGCACGAAGAATATGACGAACACTTGCGCGCTATCGGCAGCGGCCCACTGCAGCGAATGTTGACCCTGCTGTGGGATGGGCGCTTCCGGCTGCTGACCGCGATCCTGGCTGGCTTTGGCCGCGCCATCGCCGAAGTCGGCGCGGTGCTGATCGTGGGCGGCAACATCCTGCACTCGACGCGCGTGATGACAACCACCATCGCGCTTGAAACCAGCAAGGGAAACCTCGGCCTGGCGCTGGGCCTGGGCATCATCCTGGTGCTGATGGCACTTACCGTTAACGCAGCCGCGATGTTACTCGGAGATGCAGCTCATCGACGCCTTGGTTAAGACAAACAATACGGATCTCGCGGCGTCGGACAAAACCGATGCGCCGACAATAGCGAATCCGCTGTTACCAGCGGCGGTCACCGACGTCAGCTATGCGATCGACGGGTGCACACTCATCGATGCCGTTTCCTGCCGTCTGGACGGACCAGGGCGCACGGTAGTGCTCGGGCCGAATGGCGCCGGCAAGAGCGTATTGCTGCGACTGTGCCACGGCTTGCTGAGCCCAAGCGCCGGCAGTATCCGTTGGGGCGGCGCATCGCCGGCCGAGACCATGCAGCGACGCGGCATGGTGTTTCAGCGACCGGTGTTGCTGCGTCGCTCGGTCGCCGCAAACGTGGCGCACGTGCTCAAAATCAAGGGTCTGCCGAGGGCCCGGCGTCCGGCGCTGGTCAAAGCGGCGCTGGCGCAAAGCGGACTCACGGCCCTGGCGCAGCGGCAGGCTCGTACCCTCTCAGGCGGCGAACAGCAGCGTCTCGCGATCGCCCGGGCCTGGTTGCTGGAGCCGAACGTGGTCTTGCTCGACGAGCCCACCGCCAATCTGGACCCGGGCGCCACCAGGGCGGTGGAAGAACTGATCGTCAATCTTGGAGCCACCGGCACCAAGATCGTCATGACAACCCACGACATCGCCCAGGCACGCCGGCTGGCCGATGACGTGATGTTCCTGCACCACGGCCGCCTGCTGGAGCATCGCCCGGCGGCCGATTTTTTTGCCGGACCAGACGATGTAAACGCGGCCGGCTTTATCGCCGGTCAACTGATCACCTGAGGAGCAACAACACAGATGCGATTGCTATCCCGACGTCGCGCCCGTAGCTTGGCTGCTGGCAGCCGCATGGGTCGCGGCCACGCTGCCGGTCATGGCCAGCGCGGAATCGATCACCGTAGCTTCAACCACGTCGACCGAGAATTCCGGGCTGTTTGAATATCTGCTGCCGATCTTTGCACAGGAAACCGGCATCGAGGTCAAGGTCGTCGCTGTCGGCACCGGCCAGGCCATCCGGCTGGCACAAAACGGGGATGCGGATGTCCTGTTTGTGCATCACCGCCCGTCAGAGGACGCGTTTGTCGACCAAGGCAATGGGGTCAAGCGCTACGGTGTCATGTACAACGACTTTGTCATCGTCGGTCCGGCATCGGACCCCGCAGGCATTAGCGGCAGCACGGATACGGCCGGATCACTGGCCAGGATCGCGGCCACAGAAAGTCTGTTTGCATCGCGTGGCGACGACAGCGGTACGCACAAGAAGGAACTCGGCCTGTGGCAGACGGCCGGTGTTGACCCGAGCGCCGCAAACCAGTCCTGGTACAGAGAGACCGGTTCCGGGATGGGCGCGACTTTGAATACAGCCAGCGGTATGAATGCCTATGCGCTGACCGACCGCGCGACCTGGATCCGTTTTGGCAACAAGGGCGAGCTGAAAATTCTCGCCGAGGGCGATCCTGCGCTGTTCAATCCCTATGGCGTGATTTTGGTCAACCGGGACAAGCATCCGCACGTAAACGCGGCTGCGGGCCAGGCCTTTATCGACTGGCTGGTGTCCGAACACGGTCAGGCACTGATCGGCGCCTACCGGATCGACGGTCAGCCAGCGTTTTATCCGGATGCAGATAGTGGCGATGCCGCTGACCAGGAGTGAAACGGCGCGCGTCCTCGTATAGTTCGTGACCCCCGCAGGAGGGGATGTTAAAACAGAGCGATGAGCACGGTCGCAACCTCGACATCGTCCTACCCTGCTGATGACATCACCGGGCTGATTCTTGCCGGTGGTCAGGGCAGCCGCATGGGTGGCGTAGACAAGGGTCTGGTCGAGGCCGGGAACAGACCGCTTGTTGCCTATGTGCTGGACAGCCTGCGACTGCAGGCGGGCCGGATCGTGATCAATCATGCGCGCAACACCGATCGCTATGCCCGCTTCGGTTGTCCGCTGGTGAAGGATCGCGAGGACGGGTTTCAAGGCCCCCTTGCCGGACTCTCCAGCGGTTTGAGCGTGAGCGAAACATCCTGGGTATTGACCGCACCCTGCGATACGCCCGGGATACGCCGCGATCTTGGCCCGCGCCTGTATGCCGCGCTCGCAAGCGAGCAGGCGGAGATTGCTGTGGCCCATGACGGCGAGTGGCTGCAACCACTGTTCATGCTGGTATCACGCGAACTGGGCCCAAGCCTCGAGCGCTTCCTGGCCGACGGCGGCCGCAAGGTCGATAAGTGGTTTGCCCTGCATCGGGTGGCGCGGGTGGATTTCAGCGACTGGGGCGACGCATTTGCCAACCTGAACACCGAGGAGCAGTTGCGCGCGTTTGCATCCGGCGTACGCGACGATGCGGAAAGCGACGAACCCCGGTCGTGCGAGCGAATCGGATCATGAGCGAACATTTGCCGGCCAGCGTCGATCCCTGTCTCGACGATGCCCGCAAGGGTCGCGCCCTGCCGCTGGAGATCGCGCGTGAGCGGATGCTGGCGGAGGTCACTCCGGTCAGCGGCGGTGAAACCCTGCCGATAGGCGACGCACTCGACCGCATCCTGCTCGAAGACGTAACTTCAACTGTCGATGTCCCCTCGCACACCAATTCGGCGATGGACGGCTATGCGCTGGCCGCGACAGACCTGCCGCAACAGGGCGAACGCCGCTTTGCGGTGATCGGTACCGCATGGGCAGGTCACCCTTACGCCGAAACGCCGGCGCCGGGCCAGTGTGTGCGCATCATGACCGGCGCATCGATGCCGGGGACGCTGGATACAGTGGTCATGCAGGAACATGTGCGTGTCGATGGCGACCACGCGATCGTCGCGGCCGGACACCGTCCGGGCCAGCATGTGCGTCAGGCCGGAGAGGACATCCGCGCCGGCTCGCTCGCACTGGCTGCCGGCACCTGCATCGGCCCGGCGCAAACCGGGTTGCTGGCCTCGCTGGGGGTGGCCAGGGTGCGGGTCCGGCGGCGACCACGGGTGGCTTACTTTCTCTACCGGCGACGAATTGCGCGCGATCGGTCAGCCGCTTGGCGAGGGCCAGATCTACGACAGCAATCGCTATACCCTGGGCGCGATGATCAGCCGGCTCAATCTCGAACCGGTGGATATGGGCGTCGTCGGCGACAATCGGGAGCAGTTGGAAGAAGCGTTTGCCGAAGCCGCTGGCGCCGACGCCATCATCACCTCCGGCGGGGTCTCGGTCGGTGCGGCGGATTTCGTCACCGAGACGCTTGAGCGCATGGGTAGCGTCGGCTTCTGGAAGGTGGCGATGAAGCCAGGCAAACCGATCGCTTTTGGCCGGATCCGGAACGCATTGTTTTTCGGCCTGCCGGGCAATCCGGTATCGGTGATGGCGACGTTTTATCAACTCGTGCGGCCAGCGCTGGAACGACTGCGCGGGATCGAGCATCCGCCACCGCCGATCCTGTTGCCTGCGGTCTGTACCGATCGATTACGCAAACGCCCGGGCCGGGTCGAGTTTCAGCGCGGCGTGCTGGAGCGGGGCAACGACGGTCGTTACACTGTCCGCGGCGTTGATCATCAGGGCGCTGGCGTGCTCAGCTCGATGGCCGTCGCCAACTGCTTTATCGTGCTGGCCGCCGAACGAGAAGACGTGGCTGCGGGCAGCGAAGTGGCGGTGCAGCCGTTTAGCGGGCTGATCTGACATAACAAGAATCTTGGGAGAACCAGATGGCCACTGCTCACGACAAGGGCGCGCGAGAATTCCTGCCGCTGCACATAGCGGTGCTGACCGTGTCCGATACCCGCAACGATACGACTGACAAGTCCGGGAAACTGCTGGTCGATCGGGTACAGGCAGCGGGACATCAGTGTGCCGGGAAATCGATCGTGCCCGACGACATCTACCGGATCAGAGCCGCGGTTTCGAGCCTGGATCGCGGACGAAGCGGTCAACGCGATCATTACCACCGGCGGCACCGGCGTCACTGGTCGGGACGGCACGCCGGAGGCGGTGATGCCATTGCTGGACAAGGTGATCGATGGTTTTGGCGAGACCTTCCGCGCCATCTCCTTCGAGCAGATCAGAACCTCGACCATGCAGTCCCGTGCGGTGGCGGGCGTGGCCAACGGCACCTATATTTTTTGCGTTCCGGGCTCGTCCGGCGCCTGCGCGACCGCATGGGATGAACTGATTTCCGCACAACTGGACTACCGAACCCGCCCCTGCAATCTGGTCGAACTGATGCCTCGTCTGCGCGAAACCTGATCTGCCCGGGGATGCCGGAATCGATCCGATGAGCGACAACTCTCCAAACCTGTGCAACGGTCTGCTGGTCGGTACACGCAAGGGCTTGTTCCGGCTCTGTCAGGACCCGGCTACCGCGGACTGGCAACTGGACGGTCCGCATATCCCGGGTTACGAGGTGATCCACGCTGCGTTGCGCCGCGTACCCCGGGGCTGATCCATGCGGCGGTGTTTCATCCGGTATGGGGCGCGCACATTTACTGCAGCAAGGATTACGGAGAACGCTGGGAGCCGTTATCCGTGTCGCCACATTTTGCCGACGATCGTCATGGCGATCGCCTGAAATCGATCTGGTTTCTGGCCTGGTCGCCGGACGGCGACGCACTGTATGCCGGGATCGATCCGGCGGGCCTGTTTGTCAGCCGTGACGCGGGTGCAAGCTGGCTGCCGGTCGACGGGCTGAACCAGCATCCGACCCGCGATCGCTGGGAAGCAGCCAAGGGTATTTTCGCGGTGCATTCGATCTGTATCGATCCGCAGCATCCGCAACACATCGCGGTGGCAGTGTCGGCCGGCGGCGTGTATCTGAGCCGCGACGGCGGGCGTTCATGGCAACCCAGCAACGCCGGCGTCAGAGCGGAAAATCTGCCCGAGCCGGCGCCGATCGCGGGTCACAACGTGCATCGGCTGATCATGCATCCACGCTCTGCGCAACGGCTCTATCGCCAGTGCTATAACGGTAGCTACCGCAGTGACGACGGCGGCCAGAGCTGGATCGAGATCACCACGGGCTTGCCCAGCGATTTCGGCTACGCCATTGCGACGCCGTTTGCTGATCCGGATACCGTGTTTCAGATCCCCGAGTCGGGTTCTCATCTGCGCACTGCGGTCGATGGCAAGCTGCGCGTGTTTCGCAGTCGCGATGGCGGCCGCAACTGGGAATCTGCCAGCGCCGGACTGCCGCAACAGCATGCTTATGTGACGGTGTTGCGCGAAGCCATCGACACTGACCATGCCGAGGGCGTGTATTTCGGCACCTCGAGCGGCCATCTGTTCGCCAGCGCGGACAGCGGTGAGCATTGGCGCATGATCGCCGGCTTTTTGCCGCGGATATTGTGCGTGCTGTCCACGCCTTTGCCCTCTGTCGAGTCGTGAGTAATCTGCTGCCCGATCTGCTCGGCGCACGCAGCGGCATCGTGTGTGCGATCGGCGCCGGCGGCAAGAAGAGCACGCTATACAAGATCGCGAACGCGCATGACGGTCCCCTGGCGATAACCACGACCGTATTTTGCTCACATTTTCCGGACGATCTGAATCTGATGACGATCATCGGCGAGGGAGACAGCCTGGCAAGCCGGTTGTCGGCGCTGGGCCAGACACATCGACGCATCGGGTACGCAGGGCCGTCGTCCAAACCGGGACGCTACGCCGGGGTCGACCCATCGCTGATCCGCCTTGTCCACCAGCAGACCGGTCGCGCGCTGACGCTGGTCAAGGCCGACGGGGCCCGAATGCGCTGGCTCAAAGCGCCAAAGGCGGGTGAGCCGGTGATCCCGGACGGTTGCACTACGGTGATCCCGGTACTCTCGGCCAGGGCATTAGGTCAGCCGATGAGCGCGCGCATCGCGCACCGGCCGGAGCGGGTCGCAGCAGTGATGGGCATCGGTGATGCGGACATCGTCAGTCCGATTCATCTCGCCCGTCTGCTCAGCGCCGATGATGGCCTGCTGCGTGGGCTGCGTAGGTCGCATGGGCCGAGTGATTCGCATGGCACGGATCAGCCGCAGGTGGTGCCGCTGATCAACATGGTCGACAACAGCGCGACCGAGAAACTGGCGCGGGAAGCGGCAACGGCGGCGCTGGAGATGACTGACCGCTTTGACCGGGTGGTGCTGGCCTGTATGCGCAGCGACGACAACCCGGTGGTCGCCGTGCTCGAACGATGAGAGCCCACCAGCCTGCGACAGGCGATACAATCCAGACATGAGCCAGGTAACCGTGCGCTTGCCGACGGCCTTACAACCGTTCGCCGATGGTGCAAAGGAAATTCAGGTGACTGCCGCTACTGTGGCCGAAGCGCTGGCGGCCGCGGACGGCGGCCGTGGCAGACTGATGACACATGTGCTCAGCCCGGACGGGGACCCGCGACCGCTGGTCAAGCTGTTCCTCGGCGAGGCCGACATCCGCTCTCTCGACGGCCTCGACAGCCGGGTCAGCGATGGCGACGTGATCATGATCGTCGCCGCGGTTGCCGGAGGCTGACACGATGACGGGCACGCTTTTGACATCCCGATTTCCGCCCGCGGGTAACAAGCGTCCCAGCCGGATTTCCGGATGAAGTCATCGACCCGGCAAGTGATCCATTTCAGGCACCCCGGCCGCGGCCGCGAGCGCACCGCGCCAAACCCGAAAGGCAGACAGCTCGATGAGGCTGCCGTGCTTGAGATACGCGAGCTATTGGGCGAGGCGTCACGGCAGCGTGATCTGCTGATCGAACATCTACACCGGATCCAGGACAAATTTGGCTATCTGAGTGAGCCCCATCTGGCCGCGCTCGCCGCAGAGATGCGTCTGGCGATGGCAGAAGTATTCGAGGTGGCGAGCTTCTACAGTCACTTCGATATCGTCGCCGACGACGAAGAACCACCACCGTCGATCACCGTACGGGTCTGCGAGAGTCTGAGCTGCGAGATGGCCGGCGCGGACAAGCTCCTCGCACAATTGCGCGCAGATGTGGATGGCAGCGCGCGGGTCCTGAGCGCACCGTGTATGGGTTATTGTCACCGTGCGCCGGTGGTGGCGGTCGGCAAGCGACAGATTCCGCGGGCAACCGCCGCTTCGGTAGCCGACGCGGTCGCGGGCAGGCAGACCGACGCAGAGATCCCGTTCTATCGGGGGCTTGATGACTACCTCGAAGACGGGGGCTATCAGCTTCTGGGCCAGTGTCTGGCTGGCGAGCGCAGCGCGGCCGATATCATCGAAACGCTGGCCTCATCCGGACTTCGGGGATTGGGCGGGGCCGGCTTCCCACCCGGCACAAAGTGGAAGCTGGTCGCCGCCGAAGCGGCACCCCGCTATCTTGCGGTCAACGCGGATGAAGGCGAGCCCGGGACGTTCAAGGATCGCTATTACCTGGAACGTGATCCGCACCGGGTTCTAGAAGGCATGCTGATTGCAGCATGGGTAGTCGACGCGGAAGCGGTCTATTTCTACCTGCGTGACGAATACCCGGCGATCCATCGCATATTGCAAACGGAGATCACGTTGTTGCGCGACCGGGGCCTGGTACCGCATACCCGGATCGAATTGCGGCGTGGCGCGGGCGCTTATATCTGCGGCGAAGAATCCGCGATGATCGAGTCCATCGAAGGCAAGCGCGGTCTGCCCCGGCATCGGCCACCCTATGTATCGCAGGCGGGTATCTTTGGCCGCCCCACGCTGGTCAACAATGTCGAGACCTTGTACTGGGTGCGGGACATTGTCGAACGCGGCGCCGACTGGTTTCAGGAGCAGGGCCATGGCGAAGCCCGGGGTTTGCGCAGCTACTCGGTGTCCGGTCGGGTGATGGACCCGGGGCTAAAGCTGGCGCCGGCCGGTATCTCGGCCAAGGCACTGATCGATCAATACTGCGGTGGCATGGCCGACGGTCACCGGCTGATGGCCTATCTGCCAGGCGGCGCATCGGGCGGTATCCTGCCGGCACGTCTGGCTGATCTGCCGCTGGATTTTGGTTCACTTGAGAAACACGGCAGTTTCATCGGCTCGCATGCGCTGATCGTGCTCAGCGATCAGGACGACCTGCGCCGTGTGGTGCTGAACCTGATGCGCTTCTTTGAAGATGAAAGCTGTGGCCAGTGCACCCCATGCCGGGTCGGCACCCGCAAGGCAGTGGCGATGATGGAGCGCGGTGTCTGGGATCAGGCGCTGCTGCAGGATCTTGGCCGGGTGATGGCCGACGCATCCATTTGCGGCCTGGGCCAGGCTGCGCCGAACCCGCTGTTATGCGCATTGCGCTATTTCCCCGAGGTGTTCTCATGAGCACCGAAGGCATCCGCTTTTTTCTCGACGACGTCGAGGTCGAAGCCCGTCACGACGAAACGATCTGGTCCGCGGCCAGACGCGCCGGGGTGGATATCCCGCATCTTTGCCACCGCCCGGAGCCGGGCTATCGCGCCGACGGCAATTGCCGCGCATGTATGGTGGAAATTGAAGGCGAACGGGTGCTGGCGGCTTCATGTGTCCGCAAACCAAAGCCGGAGATGAAAGTCAGCTTTGACAGCCCGCGAGCACGGTCTGCAAGGCTCGGGGTGTTTGAGTTGCTGCTGGCCGACCAGCCTGAGCGTGATATTGCGCACGATCCGGGTTCGCAGTTCTGGCAATGGGCGGACCGACTCGGTTTACGTGACAGCAGATACCCGAATGAGCGGGGACCCGCCGCCGATACCACCCATCCGGCGATGGCGGTGTTTCTGGATGCCTGCATCCACTGCAATCTGTGTGTGCGTGCCTGCCGCGAAGTCCAGGTCAACGATGTCATCGGTATGGCCTACCGCGGCAGCCACAGCAAAGTCGTGTTCGACTTCGATCAGCCGATGGGCGAAAGCACGTGTGTCGCCTGCGGCGAGTGCGTCCAGGCCTGCCCGACCGGCGCGTTGCTGGAGCGCTCGCTGGTGGATGCCGGCGCACGGCCTGCCGCGGAGTCCGTGGACACCGTCTGCCCGTATTGCGGCGTCGGATGCCAGATCCGTTGTCATGTCGATGATGGCCACGTGATCTCGGTCGACGGCCGCGATGGACCGGCCAATCAAAATCGACTATGCGTGAAAGGCCGCTTTGGCCTGGATTACGTTAATCACCCGCAGCGTCTCACCGTGCCATTGATCCGCCGTGACGATGCACCCAAGGCGGGCGATATGCAGGTCGATCCCGCGGATCCATCAAGTCATTTCCGCGAGGCCAGCTGGGAAGAAGCGCTGGACTTCGCTGCGTCCGGATGGAAACGGATACGCGATGCCCATGGTGGCCAGGCGCTGGCAGGTTTCGGTTCCGCCAAGTGCTCCAACGAAGAAGCCTATCTGTTCCAGAAACTGGTGCGCACCGGTTTCGGGACCAACAACGTGGACCACTGCACCCGGCTGTGTCATGCGTCATCGGTCGCGGCCCTGCTCGAAGGGATCGGCTCCGGCGCGGTCACCGCGCCGTTTACCGCCTGCGAGGATGCCGATCTGATTCTGGTGATCGGCGCCAACCCCAGCGAGAACCATCCGGTCGCCGCGACCTTCTTCAAACAGGCGACAAGACGCGGCGCCCGGCTGATCGTGATGGACCCCCGCGGCACCGCATTGAAACGCCACACCAGCCACATGCTGCAGTTCCGCCCCGGCACCGATGTCGCCATGCTGAATGCGCTGCTGAACGTGATCGTCGAAGAGGGTCTCTGGGATCGTGATTACGTTGCCAGGCATACCGAGGGCTTTGACGCGTTTGCGGCACACCTCAAGGACTATTCCCCGGAGCGCATGGCACCAGTCTGCGGCATCGATGCGGAAACCTTGCGCACGGTAGCAAGGGAGATCGCGGCCGCCCGCTCAGCCGTGATCTTCTGGGGCATGGGCATCGCCCAGCATGTCCACGGCACCGACAACGCCCGCTGCCTGATCGCGCTTGCTGCGATCACCGGCAATATCGGCCGGCCGGGTACAGGCCTGCATCCGCTACGCGGCCAGAATAATGTCCAGGGCGCCTCTGATGCCGGTCTGATCCCGATGTTTTATCCGGACTATCAGCCGGTCGACGCCGCCGATGCACGCGCCCGTTTTGAACAGGCCTGGCAGACAAAACTTGACTCCAGTCCCGGGCTGACCGTGGTGGAGACGATCAACGCCGCACGCGCCGGAGAAATCCGTGGCATGTATGTGATGGGCGAAAACCCGGCCATGTCTGACCCGGACACCCGGCATGCGCGTGAGGCGCTGGCGAGTCTTGAACATCTGGTGGTGCAGGATCTGTTCCTGACCGAGACCGCATTCCACGCCGACGTCGTGTTGCCCGCATCCGCATGGCTGGAGAAAGACGGCACGGTAACCAACACCAACCGCCAGATACAGATTGGACGCCAGGCGGTCGCGCCGCCGGGATCGGCCCGCCAGGACCTTTGGATCCTCCAGGAACTGGCGCGGAGACTCGAACTGGACTGGGATTACCCGCAAGCCCGCGATGTGCACGCGGAGATGGAAAGCGTGATGGGTTCTCTGAATCACATTAACTGGGAACGGTTGCAACGCGAGGATGCGGTCACCTACCCGTGCCCTGGCCCTGACCTGCCCGGCCACGACATCGTGTTTGGCGACGGCTTTCCAAGAGAGGGCGGTCGCGCGCGACTGGTGCCGGCAGAATTTCTGCCCCCGGGCGAAACCCCGGACGAGGAATTCCCGCTGATCCTGACGACCGGCCGTCAGCTGGAGCACTGGCATACCGGCGCGATGACCCGGCGCGCGAGCGTGCTTGACGCGCTGGAGCCCGAGGCAGTCGCATGCATGTCCGGACGCGGACTGGACGGCCTGGGTGTCGAGCCGGGGCAGCGTATTCGCGTGATCACCCGCCGAGGCGCGATCGAGCTCAAATGCCGCCGCGACCCGGCGGTGCCTGACGGCATGATCTTTATCCCGTTCTGCTACGCCGAGGCCGCCGCCAACGTGTTGACCAGCCCGAAGCTGGATCCGTATGGGAAGATTCCCGAATTCAAGTTCAGCGCAGCGCGCGTCGAGAAGGCAGAACCAGCACCAGCCTGATTAGATCCGGCGGTCGACAACGCCTTTCTCTAGCTGAGCCATGGGGCAGGGTTCCGCCAGAAACTGTCGTTGCAAATACTGTGTTTCGGCGTCGCGGAGATCGGGCCAGTCACCATGATGACCACGGTCGAAACCGAGAAGACAAGGTCACTGTCTCCCAATTCTCAAGACGTATAAAGCGCAGTCAATGCGCCAGGTTAATGCGCCGCTGAAAACGGTCGCCTTTTGCGACTTGTTAACTTTCAGTAAGCACCCTGTGAATAAGTTAATTCATAGCTATGTGAATAGACTTCGAAGATCAGGCCAAACGGATCTTCCACGTAACACATTCTGTAGGGTTTCTCGCCGGGATAGTATTCACGTATCGGCATTCTCTGTTTACCACCGTGAGCCACAATTTTCTCTACAAGCCCTTCGATGTCGGGGTCCTGCACGCAAAAATGGAACGTGCTCGTTTTCCAGTATTCGAAATCCTTCGGCGTCTCGTTGTTTTTAAACTCGAACATTTCAACGCCGATTTTGTCGCCGGTGGACATGTGAGCGATTTTGAAAGAGCCCCAGCCGGCTCCAAATACATCAATACACATTTGACCAATCGGAGTATCTGATTCTTCGGTAATGACGGTGGGCTCCATTATGTGATACCAGCCCATGACTTCGCTGTAAAATTTGGCCGCTTTCTCTACATCAGGAACAGAAATTCCGATGTGTGAGAACGTTCTTGGGTATGTACTCATGATGATTGCTTGTTTTCGAAGCTAACGCCCACATAAGCGGCCGAGCGCCAGAGAAACCTGCCGACTGCAGGGAGCGAACTTAATGTAATCATTAGGTGTTGCATTCATCGATTATCAGAAAGCAAAGCCGCGAGCCCCGCTCCGATAACCGAACAAACAATAGAAATAGCAGCAACTATTGACTGCCACTTGGCATCTGGCTCTATAAGTAAAATCAGAACGGCCGTCACAATAAGTGCCGCATTAAGCAAAAGAATTAACGACCAATCTTCATGAAGGGCGCGGGGATTCCCACGAGAAAGAAAGAATTGAGAAAACAGGTAGTAAATACCAATAACAATAAATGCAGCGGCAACTCCGAATGTTTCACCCACAGCAAACCCCAGAAAGAACGAAATTATCCCGAGAATTAATGCGATTATTTTCTTTGCCATTGATTGAGTCCTTCTTAACTCGACACTATGTATTCACGGGAAATGAGCACACCTAACGCCAGAGATCAGCTGCGTTTGACGGCGACCGACCGTAGCGGCAGCGAAGGGAGAAAGCGGTCAAACGTCTGCTGCAGCGCATTGTTAGCCAGCATACGACAAGATACTGACAGTGTCCGCTTCCAAAAGCGGAAGTCAGGTTAACGCCGGCTCTTCTTTCAGAAACGGCATTGCGTCGAAGGCACTCGTGTATCTATACGGGTTATTCGGATCATTCCGTAGTGCCTCAAGTTCTTCCACCAAATCTGGTGCGAAGGCGCCCGAAGATTCTCTCCACCACACAGCACCGCCAGGGGTACTGATCAGGCCGTTGTACCACGTCAGCCAGCCTTTATAAGACAGGTCCGCGATCAGACCCTTTTGCTTCATCCGAAAAACAGATTCCATTTGCAAATGGAAGTTGACGAAAAGGAAATAGAAACGTGTCTTCACTTCAGGATCTTGTTCTTCGTATCGATTCAGGCAAGCTCTGAATTCGGCAGTCAAGGTTGGATCTGCGATCAGAGGCGCGAACGTGTTAACCGTCAGCAATTCGCGCTGACTCTCTGCTTCAGCAAGACTGTTGGATTGACGAATCTGAAGGGAAAAGTAGATCAGGGTGACCAGTACTGCAACTGCCCCAAAGACTTCCGCGACTGCACTTATTGCGTCCCAATTCATCTCAGACCTCCCATTCACAAGAAGGAGCAGAATACCGTATGGAGCTATTTTATTATTCAGTTACCGAAGTGGGTCGTCTCCGGCCGCAAACACCTATGCTAACTCCCATACCCGTTACGACGGCTTTGGGTCGCTAGCAGTCATGCAACTCGCCATTTTCTCCTGCCGGACCAGGACGGGCAGCCGGGGCGACGTCGGCGGGGCGATTCTATATCCAGCCGCAACAGCTCCCTTGGATCGCCAACGTCGAGTTCGGCTAGACTTCCGAGCATGAGCGAGGAATCAGACGAGGAGACCGTGGGCCAGGACCAGTATGTACTGCCGGACGGTGGGGGCCGCATCGCCGTGGTCCTCGGTGCCAGCGGCTACATGGGTTCCAATATGGTCCCGGCGCTGGCGGCCCAGGGCTGGCATGTCCGTGCCACGGCCCGCAATCCGGCCGTGCTCGAGGCCCGGGAATGGGGCGAGGGCGTCGACTGCCTGCCGGTTGATGTACTCGAGCCGGAAACCCTGCCGCCGGTGCTGGAGGGTGCCGACATTGTTTACTACCTGGTGCACATGATGTGGACCGGTGGGGACTTCGTGCCGGTGGAGCGCCGTGCCGCCGAGAACGCCGCCAAGGCATGCGAAGTGGCCGGCGTACGACGCATTGTCTATCTGGGCGGCATCATGCCGAAGGAAAAACGATCCCGGCACATGGAAGGCCGCGCGGTGGTAGGCGATGCGCTCAGGGAGGGTTCGGTGCAGGTCATCGAACTGCAGGCGGCCATGATCGTCGGCCCGGGTTCCGCTGCCTTCGAGGTGATCCGCGACCTCGTCAACCATCTGCCGCTGATGATCACGCCCAAGTGGGTGCGCAATCGCTCCACGCCCATTGCCCTGGACAACGTGCTGACTTACTCGCTGGCAGCGGCGGACCTGCCATTCGAGGGACACCGGACGCTGGAGCTGGCCGGGCCGGACACACTTTCCTACCAGGAGATCATGGATATCTACGGGGAGTTTGCCGGTAAAAAGACACTGGTTATCCCGGTGCCGGTGCTGACACCCACGCTCTCCAGCTACTGGCTGTACCTGGTTACCTCCGTGCCGCCCACCACCGCCATGTCCCTCGTCGAGGGCCTGGCGCACGACTACATCGGCGATGACAAGGAGATGCGCCAGCTTGTACCCCAGCGGCTGCTGACCTTTCGCGAGTCCGTGGCCGCGACGCTTGAGGCCGAAAGGAACCATGATGTGCCGGCACGCTGGGTCGAGGGATCCATTGCCTGCCGGGACTGGAACCCGAAGTATGCTTACTACGCCAAGCAGTACTGCAGCGAGCAGGAAACCACTGCGTCCCGCGAAGCGGTGTTCCAGGTCTTGCAACAGTTCGGGGCGGACGGGGATTTCTTCGCCTACAAGCCTCTATGGTGGCTGCGGCGGGCCTTCGACTGGCTCATTGGCGGGCCGAGTTTCCGAACGCGCCGCCGGGACCCGGACACCCTGCGCATGGGCGATATCGTGGACGGCTGGCGGGTGCTGGGCCTTGAGCCCGGCAAACGGCTGACCCTCTTGATGGAGATGCGGGCACCGGGTTCCGGGGTTCAGGAGTTCTCGGTTCGGGAGCAAGATGGAAAACGGGTCATCCGCATGTGCGCCTACTGGCACCCGGCTGGCGCGTGGGGTCTGTTTTACTGGTACGCCCATCTGCCCTTGTATGGCCCGCTGGTACGCGGCGCGCTCGAGGAGATCGCCCGGCGGGCGGAGTCGCTGGAGGCGATACCCCGCCGCCGGCCGGAGAGCCCCGACGTTGCGTAGGTTCATGAATGCATCCCCCCGAAACGGCGAACCCGCCAGGGATGCAAATAGAACACCTTGCAGACTATCTTCCACTGACCGTCGAACCTGACCAGGTTGAAGAAGTCCGTGAACCGATGACCGGTCCATTCGTCCATGTCCAGGCGCACGCTGGCGCAGGTGCCCACCACGTCGATTGAAGTGAAGCGGGCTTCCAGGCCCTTTGCGGGCCAGTTGGAATCATTCCAGTCGTAAAGACCCTGGATGGGACGGCCGAACAGGTCGGGGCCTGTGTATCCACAGATGTTGGCGCCTTCGTGAAACGCCGGGCGCAAAGCCAGTATCAGCAAGGCCGCATCGTGTCACACACTGCGCCATTGCCTCGCCACCGATCTGCTGGAGTCCGGTTACGACATCCGCACGGGGCAGGAACTGCTGGGCCATAAGGACGTTGCCACCACGATGATGTACACCCATGTGCTCAACAAGGGCGGGCGAGGTGTGCGGAGCCCGCTGGACTAGCCAGGATGCTAATGGCATTGGGCACACAAGGTGCTGGTCCCCGCTCATGAAGCGGTTCGTCCGGAACGCCCAAAAGAGCGAACCACTTTTCGACAATCACGGAATTTGTTTCGAGGAAGTCCTGTTCGACGTAGAGAACGGCGAGGTGCTGGATGTACCCGAACACCCAAATCAGGCGCAGCATTGGAATCAGAGGATTCTTATGGTGGCGCCAAGTGAGTACGCGTACCGAATGCCGGGAATACCCGTGCAGCCCTATCGCCCGACCACGAACGGCACGCGTCCGGTAGGCACTGTCGGGGCGGCGCGCTCGCAATGGGCCGGCTGGTCGTCAAAGAAAATGTGTGGACGGAACGCTTCCAGAAACCGGGTCTTGGGCACGCCGCCGAGGAAGAATGCCTCGTCGATGATCACACCCCAGTCCAGCAGAGTACGGATGACGCGTTCATGCGTCGGTCGGCCACGGGCGGTCACCAGTGCGGTTCGGATCGGTGCCTGGCCGGGAGATGCCCCGCGCTGGATTGCGGACAGGCTCTTGAGGAAACCGGCGAACGGTCCTTCCGCCAACGGCTGCCGGGCCTTCTCTGTTTCGTTACGTTCAAAGGCTGCTAGACCCTGTTGCTGATAGATCAGCTCTGACTCCCCTGAGAACAAGGTCGCGTCGCCATCGAAGGCGATGCGGATCTGGTCGATATCCTGATCCTCGCTCCCGGCATAGTCATAGAGTATGGCGGCGCCGATATTGCCGGCAAGCGCGGCCTGGACATCGTCCTCGTACTGGGACAGAAACAGATCGACGCTGAAGGCATGGAGATACGGCGCGAGTGCGGCGCCTCCAGACAAGGCCGCGCGATTCACATCCAGACCATAGTGCTCGATCGAGTTGAAGATTCGCAGGCTGGTCTCGGTGGAGTTGCGCGACATGATGACCACTTCGGCACGGCGTCTCTCATCCAGCTGGTTGAGCCGAAGGATCGCCTTGACCAGCGCGAAGCCGGCGCCCGGCCTGAGCAGCACCGATTCCTGCGCCAGCTGGTGCGCGCGGTAGGCCTCCAGGCCTTGCTCACGGAAGATCCGATCTTCCTCACGCAGGTCAAACAAGGCGCGTGAAGCGATCCCCACAACCAGGCATTCGTCTAGTGTCACAGCCAACTCGTTCCTCCCGGACTCAGGTCACCGGATCCGCTCCGGTGTCTGCAGCAATTATGGCGTATGCATCATTGCGGCTCCATGCCGCCGGCGAGCTCCGTCGCGGGACGATGAACCGTTGCACAAAAAAGGCCGGGCATTGCCCGGCCTCTTGACTCAATCAAACACGGCGCCGATTAGCTTTCGGCGGTCTCCGCGGCTGGATCGGCGCTGCCGCCGACCAGCTGAACCAGAGCCATCGGGGCGGCATCGCCGGGACGCAGGCCGATCTTGAGGATCCGCAGATAGCCGCCGGGACGACCCTGATAGCGCGGACCAATCTCCTTGAACAGCTTGCCGACCGCTTCCTTGTCACGCAGACGATCGAAAGCACGGCGGCGCTGAGCCACACCATCGACCTTGGCCATGGTGATAAGCGGTTCAACGACCCGGCGCAATTCCTTGGCCTTCGGCACCGTGGTGCGGATGGCTTCGTGCTTGAGCAGCGAGGCAGTCATGTTGCGATACATGGCTCGACGGTGCGAGCTGTTTCGCCCGAGCTGACGGCCAGATTGACGATGGCGCATGATTCCGTTTCCCGATCTTCAGCCGATCGCCTTAGGCGACCTGCTCGTCTTCTTGTCTAAGGCTGGCCGGCGGCCAGTTGTCCAGTCGCATGCCGAGGGCCAGGCTGTGGCTCTCGAGCACCTGCTTGATTTCGGTCAGCGACTTCTTGCCGAGGTTCGGCGTACGCAGCAATTCGACTTCGGTCCGCTGCACCAGATCACCAATGTAATTGATGTTCTCGGCCTTCAGGCAGTTGGCGGAACGCACTGTGAGCTCGAGCTCGTCCACCGGGCGCAACAGGATCGGATCGACCTGCGTCTCCGCGCTGCTGGCTGAGGCTTCGGCCTGACCCTTGAGGTCGACGAACACCGACAGCTGATCCATCAGGATGTTGCCGGCGCGACGAATCGCCTCTTCGGGATCGATGGTGCCGTTGGTCTCGATGTCGATCAGCAGCTTGTCCAGGTCGGTGCGCTGCTCCACACGGGCCGACTCGACCGTGTAGCTGACACGGCGGACCGGGCTGAACGAGGCGTCAAGCTGCAGACGGCCGATCGGACCGGTCTGCTCTTCGAATGCCGGACGCAGCGTTGCCGGCTGGTATCCGCGGCCGCGCACGATCTTCAGCCGCATATTCAGTTCACCAGCGCTGGTCAGGGTGGCGATGACCAGGTCCGGATTGACGATTTCGATGTCGTGATCGACAGTGATATCGCCCGCTGTGACCGGACCCGCGCCCTTCTTGCGCAGCGTCAGTTCGGCTTCGTTACGGCTGTGCATGCGGATCGCAACCTGCTTCAGATTGAGCAGGATGTCGACGACGTCTTCCTGCACACCTTCGATGCTGGTGTACTCGTGCAACACGCCTTCTATTTCGGCCTCGATAATGGCGCTGCCTGGCATCGACGAGAGCAGAATGCGACGCAGCGCATTGCCCAGCGTGTGGCCAAAGCCCCGCTCGAACGGCTCGATAACGACCCGCGCAAGGTTCGCAGTCTGGGACTGCACCTTGACGACGCGCGGCTTGAGAAAATCTGTAACGGAATCGGGCATGGCTATAAGCCTCGGCTATTACTTGGAGTAGAGCTCCACAACCAGGTTTTCGTTGATGTCGGGGAGGATATCGCCCCGGTCAGGGAGCTGTTTCAGAGTCCCTGTCATCTTCTTCTCGTCGACTTCCACCCACTCGGGGAAACCGACCTGGCTTGCGATGGACAGCGCGCTTTGGATACGCAGCTGCTTTCTCGATCTTTCACGGACGGAGACGACGTCCCCGCCATTGACCTGATACGAGGGAATATTTACGAGATCGTCGTTCACCCGGATGCCCTTGTGGCTGACCAGCTGACGCGCCTCGGCACGGGTGGAAGCAAAGCCCATCCGGTAGACGACGTTGTCCAGGCGACCTTCCAGCAACTGCAACAGGTTCTCGCCGGTCGAGCCCTTCTGGCCCGCCGCCTTCTTGTAGTAGTTGCGGAACTGCTTCTCGAGCACTCCGTACATACGACGCAACTTCTGCTTTTCACGCAGCTGCAGACCGTAGTCCGAGATCCGCGGGCGTCGCTGCGGCGCGCCACCTGGCGGCACTGTCAACTTGCACTTGGATTCCAGCGGGCGCACGCCACTCTTGAGAAACAAGTCGGTGCCTTCGCGGCGTGACAACTTGCACTTGGGTCCGAGATATCTAGCCATGACCTATTTCTCCGTCACACCCGGCGCTTCTTGGGCGGCCGGCAGCCATTGTGTGGAATTGGCGTGACGTCCGCGATCTGCGAGATCCGGAAACCCACCGCGTTGAGCGAACGAACCGCGGATTCGCGACCCGGCCCGGGGCCTTTGACCCGGACTTCCATGTTTTGTACGCCGTATTCCTTGGCTGCCAGTCCGGCCTTCTCCGCCGCAACCTGGGCAGCGAAGGGCGTGCTCTTGCGTGAACCACGGAAACCGCAGCCACCAGAAGTCGCCCAGGACAAGGCGTTACCCTGGCGGTCGGTGATGGTGATGATCGTGTTGTTGAAAGACGCGTGGATGTGAGCGATGGCATCGACCACCGTCTTCTTTACTTTCTTTCGCGTCTTTGTCGTCGGCTTTGCCATAGTGCCTACCTAATTAGTCCCGTCATTGCTGCTGACGTTCTGATGTGCCCTGGAGTTGATCCCGGCGGACGTCCCTTTGACGTCTTTGGGTCATCTGATCCCGGGCGGCTTACTTGCGGATCGCACGCCGCGGACCCTTGCGGGTGCGGGCGTTGGTGCGCGTACGCTGGCCGCGCAACGGCAGCCCCCGACGATGACGGATACCCCGGTACGAACCGAGGTCCATCAAGCGCTTGATATTCATAGAAATATCGCGGCGCAGATCACCTTCGACCATATGCTTGGAAACGATCGCGCGAATCTGATCGACCTCAGGCTCGCTGAGATCCTTGATCTTCACATCAGGCTCGATTCCGGCCGCGGCACAGATCTTGCGCGCAGTCGAGCGGCCGATCCCATAGATATGGGTCAGCGCAATCACTGCATGCTTGTGTGGGGGGACATTAATCCCTGCAATACGCGCCATTTAGACTGACTCCTGTAAGCCGCGCGAAACCGAACAATTTACCGTAAAAGCAGCGCTCCTTCAAGCGCTGATCAACCCTGCCGCTGTTTGTGGCGGGCGTCGGTGCAGATAACCCGCACCACGCCGTGACGGCGGACAATCTTGCAATTCCGGCAGATTTTCTTGACCGATGCTCTAACTTTCATTTCACTCTCCCGAAGCGGAAGCTGCCGCGCCTAGCGGACCCGCCCCGCACGGCCATGACCCTTGAGGTTGGCCTTCTTAAGCATGCCCTCGTACTGATGGCTCATCATGTGAGCCTGCAGTTGCGACATGAAATCCATTACCACCACCACGATGATCAGCAGCGAAGTACCGCCGAAGTAAAACGGCACATTCCAGTACATCCGCATCAGCTCCGGCATCAGACAGACGGCGGTGACATATACCGCGCCCCAGAAGGTCAGCCGGGTCAGCACCGCGTCAATGTATTCGCCGGTCTGCTTGCCTGGCCGGATACCGGGGATAAACGCACCGGACCGCTTCAGGTTGTCTGCGGTCTCGCGCGAGTTGAACACCAGCGCGGTATAGAAGAAGCAGAAGAAGATAATCAGCGCTGCATACAGCACGGTGTAGACCGGCTGTCCGGGCGCCAGGCTGCCAGAAATCCGCTGCAGCCAGCCGAATCCCTCGCTGGTACCGAACCACTGCGCGATCGTGGCCGGAAACAGGATGATACTGGAGGCAAAAATCGGCGGAATCACGCCCGACATATTCAGTTTGAACGGCAGGTGGGTGCTTTGACCCTGGACCATGCGCCGGCCCTGCTGCCGCTTCGCATAGTGGACCGTAATCCGCCGCTGGGCGCGCTCGACGAAAGACACAAAACCGGTCACGGCGATGATCAGCACAAACAGAATCAGCGCCAGCGCCGCAGCCATCTCACCGGTGCGCACCAGCTCCAGCGTGCCGCCGACCGCGGCTGGCAATCCGGCGATGATGCTCGACAGAATAATCATCGAGATGCCGTTGCCGATGCCCCGCTCGGTGACCTGCTCGCCCAGCCACATCAGGAACACGGTGCCGGTGATCAGGGTAACCGCAGCGGTAAACACGAACTGGGACCCAGGTGCGATAACGACGCCCTGGTTCTGAAAAGCGATCGCGGCACCGATGGACTGGAACGTTGCCAGACCGACCGTACCGTACCGGGTGTATTGCGTGATTTTGCGTCTGCCGGCCTCGCCTTCCTTTTTCAGCTGAGCCAGAGACGGCACTACGACGGCCATCATCTGCATGATAATGGACGCGGAAATATACGGCATGATGCCCAGCGCGAAGATACTCAGGCGCTCAAGCGCACCACCGGAGAACATGTTGAACACGCTCAGGATAGTGCCTTCCTGCTGCTCGAAGAAGCTGGCCAGCGCTTCCGGATCGATCCCAGGCACCGGGATAAATGTTCCGATGCGATAGACGATCAGGGCGCCGATCAGAAACACCAGACGCTTGCGCAGCTCGGAGAAGCGGGTTGCTTCGCCGAGGGCCAATGCCGGGTTCGAGCTTATGCCTTTGGATTTCGCCACGATCAGGTTCCCTGGATCAGGCCTCGACGCTGCCGCCGGCAGCCTCAATCGCGGTGCGGGCGCCGGCAGTCACCAGCAGCCCCTTGACGGTAATCGCGCGCTCGATCTTGCCCGACGCGATCACCTTGATGCGCTGGGCGCGCTGCGACACGATGCCGGCACGCTTGAGCACCAGCTCGTCCACCACGTCGCCATCGATCTTGGCCAGTTCATGCAGACGCACTTCGGCCGCGAAGCGCGCCTTGCGTGACGCGAATCCGACTTTCGGCAAACGACGCTGCAGCGGCATCTGACCGCCCTCGAAACCGACCTTGTGATAGCCGCCGGAACGCGCGTGCTGTCCCTTCACGCCGCGACCACTGGTCTTGCCCTGACCCGCGGAATGTCCGCGGCCCAGGCGCTTGCCAGGCTTACGGCTGCCGGCATCGGGCTTTATCGTATTCAGACGCATCTCAGCCTTCCTCTACCTGCAACAGGTAAGAAACCTTGTTGATCATGCCCCGATTCTCCGGGGTATCGATCACCGTGACAGTGTGATTAATCCGGCGCAGACCCAGACCTGCAACGCAGGCCTTGTGGCTCGCGAGGCGGCCGTTGGTGCTGCGGACCAGCTTCACCTTCAGGCTCGACGCGGATTTGCTTTTCTTTCCAGCCATTGTTCTAACCCAGAATCTGTTCCACGGTCTTGCCCCGCTTGGCCGCAATGGCCTTGGGGGAGTTCATGTCAGCGAGAGCACTGATCGTCGCCCGCACCACGTTGATGGGGTTACGCGAACCGTAGCTCTTGGCCAGCACGTTGCGCACTCCCGCGCATTCGAACACCGCGCGCATCGCGCCACCGGCGATGACGCCGGTACCATCCGAGGCGGGCTGCATGTACACCTTGGTGGCGCCATGGTTACCGACCATTGCGTACTGCAAAGTGTCGCCGCGCAGGTGTACCCGCTGCATGTTCTTGCGCGCCGCCTGCATTGCCTTCTGGATCGCCAACGGCACTTCGCGTGCCTTGCCGTAGCCAAAGCCAACACGGCCCTCGCCGTCGCCGACCACGGTCAGTGCGGTGAAGCCGAACTGGCGTCCGCCCTTGACCACCTTGGCGACTCGATTGATGGTGACGAGCTTCTCAATGAGGTCGTCGCCCGCGCTATTTCTGTCTGGTGCTGCCATACCGATTTAACCCCTGGCCGGCGTTCAGAATTCGAGGCCGGTTTCGCGCGCAGCTTCCGCCAACGCCTTCACCCGACCGTGATACTTGAAGCCGGAACGGTCGAACGAAACGCGAGTGATTCCCGCTTCCTTCGCCCTTTCGGCTATCAGTTTGCCGACGGCCGCTGCCGCCGCGATATTGCCCGTGGACTTCAGGTCCGCCCGCAATGCACCCTGCAGGGTCGATGCGGTGGCTATGACCTTGCCGCCGTCCGGCCCGAGCACCTGGGCATAGATATGCCTTGGCGTACGGTGCACGCTCAAACGATAAGCGCCCAGCTCACGGAGCTTGGCGCGGCCTCGCCGGGCGCGGCGCAAACGAGTCTGCTTCTTATCCATGCCTAGACCTGCCTACTTCTTCTTCGCTTCTTTCATAACTACCCGCTCATCGGCATACCGCACGCCCTTGCCCTTATATGGCTCCGGCGGACGATAACGACGAATCTCGGCAGCAACCTGGCCTACGACCTGCTTGTCGATACCCCTGACCACAACTTCCGTCTGGCTCGGCGTCTCGACGGTGATGCCTGCGGGCACTTCGTAATCCACCGGGTGCGAGAAACCGAGCGTCAAATTCAGATTCTGACCCTTGGCCTGGGCGCGATAACCCACGCCCCTGAGCTCGAGTTTGCGCTCGAAACCCTCGGATACGCCGGCAACCATATTGGCCAGCAATGCCCGGGTCGTACCGGCCATCGCCTGGATCTTGCGATCGACGCTGCTACCGGCGATCTGCACGCCCTGCTCATCCTGCTCAATGCCGATATTCGGCTGCAGGTCCAGCGACAGTGAGCCCTTCGGGCCTTTGACTGTCACGCTGTTCCCGTCGACCTTGAGTTCGACACCCTTAGGCAAGGTGATCAGTTTTTTTGCGACTCTGGACATCTCAATTTCTCTCGCCGTTTCCGGCTGCTTACGAAACTACGCAGAGGATCTCGCCGCCCTGGCCCTGAGCCCTGGCATCACGGTCACTCATCACGCCTTTGGAAGTGGAGACCACGGCAATGCCGAGTCCGCCCATTACCGTCGGCAATTCATCCTTGTTCTTGTAAACCCGGCAACCCGGCTTGCTTACCCGATCAACCGTCTCGATCACCGGCTTGCCGGAGAAGTACTTGAGTTCGATCGACAGCAATTCCTTGGCGCCGTCCTTGTCGGCGCTGAAGTCGGCTATGTAGCCTTCGTCCTTCAGTACCTTCAACACCGCCTTCTTCAAACCCGAGGCAGGCGCGACGACACGCGTCTTGCCAGCCTTCTGGCCATTACGGATGCGGGTCAACAAATCGGCAACTGGATCAGTCATGCTCATGATGTCATTCCTTACCAGCTGGCCTTGGTCAATCCGGGGATCTCGCCAGCCATGGCGGTCTCGCGGAGCTTGTTCCGGCCAAGACCGAACTTACGATAAAAGCCATGCGGCCGACCGGTGATCTGACAGCGGTTATGCAAGCGCGAAGGGCTGGCGTCCCGCGGCAGCGCATGGAGCTTGGCCATTGCCTGGTCGCGCTCATCTTCAGAGCTCATCGGATTACGGATGATCTCTTTGAATTTAGCGCGCTTGGCCGCGTATCTGGCCACCGTCTTGGCGCGTTTCCGCTCCCGCTCGAGCATTGATTTCTTAGCCATCGGAACCGTTCCTCACTTGCGGAAGGGGAAATCGAACGCTTCGAGTAGCGCCCGCCCCTCCTCGTCATTCTTCGCACTGGTGGTGATCGTGATGTTCAGACCACGCAACTCATCGATCTGGTCATAGTCCACTTCCGGGAAGATGATCTGTTCCCGCACGCCCATGTTGTAATTGCCGCGGCCGTCAAAAGACTTCGCGCTCATACCACGGAAGTCGCGGACACGCGGGATCGCGATGTTGATCAGACGATCGAGAAACTCGAACATCCGTTCGCGCCGGAGCGTGACCTTGCAACCCACCGGCCAGCCATCGCGAATCTTGAAACTGGCGACCGAGCGGCGGGCATTGGTGACCAGCGGCTTCTGCCCGGTGATCTTGACCATATCCCCTACCGCGTGATCGAGGATCTTGCGATCGCGCACAGTCTCGCCGACACCCATGTTGACGGTGATCTTCTGGATTCGCGGCACTTCCATGGGATTGGTCAGCCCGAGCTTTTTCTGGAGCTGAGACACCACGGTATCGCGATAATACGTTTGCAGTCTTGACATTTCTGCGACCTGGACTAGACGTCCACGACCTCGTCGTTGGACTTGAAATAACGGACCTTGCGACCGTCTTCCAGCGTGCGTACGCCGACCCTGTCGCCTTTTTTGGTGACCGGGTTGAACAGCATCACGTTGGAGACGTGCAGCGGCATTTCCTTCTCGATAATCCCACCCTGAACTCCGGCATTGGGGTTGGGCTTCTGGTGTTTCTTCACCACGTTCACGTTTTCCACCAGCAGGCGCTCGTTGTCGAACACCCGGATGACGGTTCCACGACGGCCCTTATCCTTACCGGTGATGACGATGATTTCATCGCCCTTTTTAATATTTTCAATAGCCATCTGGTTTCTCCGCGACGCCTCAGAGCACTTCCGGCGCGAGGGATACAATCTTCATAAAACTGCCGCTACGCAGCTCGCGCGTGACCGGGCCGAAGATACGGGTACCGATCGGCTCGAGCCGGGCGTTGAGCAATACTGCGGCGTTGCCATCAAAGCGGATCAGCGACCCGTCGGGACGACGCACACCCTTGCGGGTACGCACCACGACCGCGTTGTAGACCTCGCCCTTCTTCACTTTGCCGCGCGGGATCGCGTCCTTGACGCTGACCTTGATAATGTCGCCTACACCGGCGTAACGGCGCTTGGAGCCGCCCAGTACTTTGATGCACTGGATGCGCCTGGCGCCGCTGTTATCAGCAGCAGTCAAAACCGTCTGCATCTGGATCATGGCTTCTTCTCGTTACTCTCTGGCCGGCACCTGATTCCGCGTTAGCGGACTTCGGCACGCTCCACGATATTGACCACACGCCAGGCCTTGTGCCGGGAAATCGGCCGACATTCGGCGATCTCCACGGTGTCCCCGATCTGGCACTCGTTATTCTCGTCATGGGCCATCAGCTTGGAGGTGCGACGGATGAACTTGCCGTAGACCGCGTGCTTGACCAGCCGCTCAACGGCGACCGAAGCGGTCTTGTCCATGCGATTGCTTACCACCCGGCCGGTGACCGTGCGTTGCTTGCTTTCAGTTTCCTGCGTCGACTCGCTCATTTCGCATCACCCGTGAGGCTGGCGGCCTCCATCTGCTTGAGCACGGTCTTGACCCGTGCAATATCCTTGCGGACCTTGCTGAACTGGTCCGGCCGCGCCATCTGACCCGAAGCGCGCTGCATACGCAGGTTGAACTGCTCACGGCGCAGGTTGAGGATCTCTTCCTGCAACTCGGCGGCGGTCTTGTTACGCAATTCGCTGGCCTTCATCACATCACCTGCCTGGTCACGACGGTGGTCTCGATCGGGAGCTTGGCGGCGGCCAGGCGAAACGCCTCGCGCGCGATCTCCTCAGTCACACCTTCCATCTCATACAGGACCCGCCCAGGCTGAATCTGACAGACCCAGTACTCGACGTTGCCCTTACCCTTACCCTGACGCACTTCCAGCGGCTTCTGGGTGATCGGCTTGTCCGGGAACACCCGGATCCAGATCTTGCCGCCACGTTTCACATGACGAGTCATGGCGCGTCGGGCTGCCTCGATCTGGCGTGCCGTCAGGCGTCCGCGTCCCACAGCCTTCAGGGCGTATTCCCCAAACGACACGGAGCTACCGCGCAGCGCAAGACCGCGGTTCTTGCCCTTTTGCTGCTTTCTGTATTTGGTTCTCTTCGGCTGCAACATCTCGCTGACTCCTACTTCGCCGCTGCCGCTTCGGTCGCCGCCGACACCGGCTCAGGCGTGTCGAAGACTTCACCCTTGAAGATCCACACCTTGACGCCAATGACGCCATACGTGGTGCGGGCCTCAGCCAGGGCGTAATCAATTTCTGCGCGGAACGTGTGCAGCGGCACCCGACCCTCGCGATACCATTCCGAACGCGCAATCTCGGCGCCATTCAGCCGGCCGCCGACCTTGACCTTGACGCCCTGGGCACCCAGACGCATCGTGTTGGTGACCGCCCGCTTCATCGCCCGGCGGAACATCACCCGGCGCTCCAGCTGCTGTGCAATGCCTTCTGCGACCAGCTGAGCATCCAGCTCCGGCTTGCGGATTTCGGCGATGTTGATGCGCACATCCCCGGCCGGCATCTTCATCATCTGCGCAACTTCATTGCGCAGGCGCTCGATGTCCTCGCCTTTCTTACCGATCACGATGCCCGGCCGCGCCGTATGCACCGTGATGTGGATCTTGCGCGCGGGCCGCTCGATATGGATCTTGCTCACCGAGGCCTGGGCCAGCTTCTTCTTCAGGAACTCCCTGATCTGGTAGTCCGAGTTAACGAACTCCGCGAAGGTGCCGGTATCGGCGTACCAGCGTGAGGTCCAGTCTCTGGTGATCCCAAGACGAATCCCGATCGGATTTACTTTCTGACCCATTACGGCTTCCCTAGTCCTTACTCGTCCGCCACTTTCACAGTGATATGGCTGTTACGCTTGATGATCCGGGCTCCACGACCGCGGGCACGTGCCCGATGACGCTTGAATGTCGGCGCTTCATCGACCGCGATGAAGGCGACTTTTAGCTCGTCGATATCCGCGCCATGATTGTGCTCAGCATTCGCGATCGCCGACTCCAGCAACTTCTTCACAATGCGGGCAGCCTTCTTCGGCGTGAACGTCAGCGTCTGCAAGGCCTCACCCACCGGCTTGCCACGGACCATGTCCGCCACCAGCCGGCACTTCTGCGGCGAAATCCGCGCATGACTCAGCTTTGCTGCTACGTGCATCTCTCTGTCCTCACTTGGCCTTGCGATCGCCGGAATGGCCGCGGAATGTCCGCGTCTGGGCAAACTCGCCAAGCTTGTGGCCGACCATGTTCTCGGAGATCAACACCGGCATGTGCTGGCGACCGTTATGGATCGCGATGGTCAAACCGACCATCTCCGGTGAAACCATCGAACGCCGCGACCAGGTTTTGATCGGTCGCCGGTCGTTCCGCTCCTGAGCCGCAGTCACCTTTTTCGCAAGGTGCGCATCGATAAAGGGGCCTTTCTTAACCGAACGTGGCACGGCTGAATCTCCTACTTCTTGTTCCGGCGGCGGACAATCTGATTGTCCGTACGCTTGTTATTCCGGGTCTTGTAACCCTTGGTCGGTGTCCCCCACGGAGACACCGGATGACGGCCGCCGGAAGTACGACCCTCACCACCGCCATGCGGATGATCCACCGGGTTCATCGCCACACCGCGGACGGTCGGGCGAACACCACGCCAGCGCGTCGCGCCAGCCTTGCCGAGCTTGCGCAGGCTGTGCTCACCGTTGCCAACCTCGCCGATCGTGGCGCGGCAATCGACGTGCACTTTGCGCATTTCGCCGGAGCGCAGACGCAAGGTGGCATATACACCTTCGCGTGCAGCGATCTGAACCGTCGCGCCCGCGCTGCGCGCCAACTGCGCGCCTTTGCCAGGCCGCATTTCGATGCAATGCACCTGCGTACCCACCGGGATGTTACGCAATGGCAGACAGCTGCCCGGCTTGATCGGCGCATCGGCACCGGACATCACCGGATCACCAATCTGCAGACCCTTGGGACGGATGATGTAGCGACGCTCACCATCCGCGTAGAGCACCAATGCCAGCTGCGCGCTGCGGTTCGGATCGTATTCAAAACGCTCGACACGGCCGGGAACCCCGTCCTTGGTGCGCTTGAAATCGACCAGACGATAACGCTGCTTGTGACCACCACCGGTATGCCGGGTGGTGATACGACCGGCATTATTGCGGCCGCCGGTCTTGCTCTTCTTCGCAAGCAGCGGGCCGAAGGGCTTGCCCTTGTGCAAGTCCGCGGTTTTGACGCGGACCACAAAACGGCGGCCGGCCGATGTCGGTTTTGTCTTCTGCAGTGCCATGGCTGCTACCCTGCTTCCTTAAATCTGATCCTGGCCGCTTACTCAGCGCCCAGGAAATCGATGCTCTGGCCCTCGGCCAGCCGCACATATGCTTTCTTCCAATCCGAACGTTTGCCGTTGAGCCGCCCGAAGCGCTTGGCCTTGCCGTACTGGTTAAGCACCTGTACGCCTTCGACCTTGACCTCGAACATCAGCTCGACTGCCTTGCGGATTTCTGCCTTGTTCGCGTCACGGCGGACCCGGAAGATCACCTGGTTGTGCTTCTCGGCCAGGATCGTGCCCTTTTCTGACACATGCGGGCCAAGCAGCACCGTCATCAGTCTTTCCTGGCTCATACCAGCTTCTCCTCAATCCGGCGCAGCGCAGCGACCGACATCACCACATGCTCATAGCGGAGCAGGCTGACGGGATCGACCGCAGTGGCTTCCAGAACCTCCACATGCGGCAGATTACGGGCGGCCAGAAAAATCTTTTCGTCATAAGCCTCGGTCACGATCAACCCGCTGCTTACACCCAGCTCTTTCAGCTTGGCGACCATCAGGCGGGTCTTCGGCTCGGCCAGCTCCAGCGTTTCGACGATCAGCAGGCGCTCCCGGCGAATCAGCTCCGACAGCAGCGAACGCATCGCCGCCCGGTACATCTTCCGGTTGACCTTCTGCTCGAAATTCCGCGGACGGGCTGCGAACGTGCGGCCACCGCCAACCCAGATCGGGCTGCGGATGGTGCCGGCGCGAGCGCGGCCGGTGCCTTTCTGGCGCCAGGGCTTGATACCGCCGCCACGCACGTCCGAACGGGTCTTCTGCGCCTTGGTGCCTGAGCGTCCTGCCGCCATATAGGCGTTGACTACCTGGTGCACCAGGCCTTCGTTGAATTCACGGCCGAAAGCAAGCTCGGAAACCTGCAGGTCCTTGCCCGATGCGCCGTGGAGTTGAATCTTCATCGACATTCTTACCCCCGGGCCTTGATAGCAGGCTGCACAATGACGTCGCCGCCTTTGGAACCGGGGACCGCGCCACGCACCAGCAGCAGATTGCGTTCCACATCGACACGCACCACGGTCAGATTCTGTGCAGTAGTACGAGCATTACCCATATGGCCGGCCATCCGCTTGCCCTTGAACACGCGACCGGGGGTCTGGTTCTGACCAATAGAACCAGGCGCGCGATGGGACAGGGAGTTGCCGTGAGTGGCGTCCTGAGTACGGAAGTTATGACGCTTGACGGCGCCGGCAAAGCCCTTGCCGATGCTGGTGCCAATCACGTCAACGGTCTGACCATCGGTGAATGACTCGACGGTGATGTCGCCACCTGGAGCGAAGTCGGCACCCTCTTCGCCTTCGAGGCGGAATTCCCACAAACCACGACCAGCCTCTACCCCTGCCTTGGCGTAGTGCCCCTGCTGAGGCTTGGTTACGCGGGAGGCCCGGCGGGTGCCGGTGGTGACCTGCACCGCGCGGTAGCCGTCAGACTCCGCGGTCTTCACCTGGGTGATCCGGTTCGGTAACGCCTCGATCACGGTAACCGGGATAGATTCCCCGTCTTCCGTAAACACACGCGTCATGCCGCACTTGCGGCCAACTAGACCGATAGCCATCTTGTCTATTCCTCTGTCACCGCGCCGGCTTCGATTGGTCAGCGCTGTATCTCGAAACTTGACCACCCGTGCCGGAGTCCGGCCGCGTGGCTGTCCCTTTCAAATCAGCGGCCCGGCGCGGGAAATCCGCACCGGGCCGCAGGGAGCAGACCATTATAAGAGAACGAATCTCTTAATTCAATTTAATCTGCACGTCCACGCCAGCCGGGAGTTCCAGCTTCATCAGGGCGTCGACGGTCTTGTCCGTCGGGTCCATGATCTCCATCAGCCGCTTGTGCGTCCGGATCTCATACTGGTCGCGGGCATCCTTGTTGACATGCGGCGACACCAGCACGGTCCAGCGCTCTTTCTTGGTCGGCAGCGGCACGGGTCCGCGCACCTGGGCGCCGGTCCGTTTCGCAGTCTCGACAATCTCCCGCGCCGAGGTATCGATCAATCGGTGATCGAAAGACTTCAGCCGGATTCGGATGTTCTGGTTAGCCATCAAATGCTCCGCAATTCGATCTCGCCAGCCCCGAGCGGAGTATTCCGCCCGGGGTTGGCGCTGACACTACTTCAGGATCTTCGCCACCACGCCCGCACCTACCGTGCGGCCGCCTTCACGGATCGCAAAACGCAGTCCGTCTTCCATCGCAATCGGTGCGATCAGATCCACCACCATCTGTACATTGTCCCCGGGCATCACCATCTCGGTGCCCTCGGGTAACTCCACCGAACCCGTCACATCCGTGGTCCGGAAGTAAAACTGCGGCCGGTAGCCCTTGAAGAACGGCGTATGACGTCCACCCTCTTCCTTCGTCAGGATATAAACCTCAGCCTCAAACATCGTGTGCGGCGTGATCGATCCCGGCTTCGCCAGCACCTGACCACGTTCCACATCATCCCGCTTCGTGCCACGCAGCAGAACCCCTACGTTGTCACCCGCCTGACCTTCATCAAGCAGCTTGCGGAACATCTCCACGCCCGTGCACGTCGTCTTCGTCGTGTCCTTGATGCCGACAATCTCAATCTCGTCGCCAACATGTACCACGCCGCGCTCAATACGTCCCGTCACCACCGTGCCTCGTCCGGAAATCGAGAACACGTCCTCGATCGGCATCAAAAACGCACCATCCACCGCGCGCTCAGGCTGCGGGATGTACTCGTCCATCACCTTGACCAGCTTCTCAACACTCGGCGTGCCAAGCTCGCTCGCGTCACCTTCCAGCGCCTTCAGCGCCGAACCCGTCACGATCGGCGTGTCATCACCAGGAAATTCATACATCGACAGCAGATCACGAACTTCCAGCTCAACCAGCTCCAGAAGCTCCTCGTCATCCACCATGTCCGCCTTGTTCAGGTACACCACGATGTACGGCACACCCACCTGACGCGCCAGCAAAATGTGCTCGCGCGTCTGCGGCATCGGGCCGTCCGCTGCACTCACCACAAGAATCGCGCCATCCATCTGCGCTGCACCCGTGATCATGTTCTTCACATAGTCAGCGTGTCCCGGACAGTCCACATGCGCGTAATGACGCTCATCCGACTCATACTCAACATGCGCCGTCGCAATCGTTATACCGCGCTCACGCTCTTCCGGCGCATTGTCAATCTGGTCGAACGCACGCGTCTCGCCACCGTGCTTCTCCGCCATCACCTTCGTCAAAGCCGCCGTCAACGTCGTCTTTCCATGGTCAACATGACCAATCGTCCCAACATTTACATGCGGCTTCGTACGCTCGAATTTCGCTTTGGACACGGCTGCCTACCTCTAATACAAATCGCTACAGGGAATCTTCAAACTGTCAGGAAGCTTTCTTCATGACAGCTTCGGCCACGCTGTTCGGGGCCTCGTTATACTTCTCAAACTCCATCGAGTACGTCGCCCGACCCTGGGTGGCGGATCGCAGGTCGGTCGCATAACCGAACATCTCGGCCAGCGGCACCTCGGCGCGAACCAGCTTTCCGGCCGGCGAATCTTCCATGCCCTGGACGATGCCGCGACGGCGATTCAGGTCGCCCATCACATCGCCCATGTAATCCTCAGGCGTGACCACCTCGACCTTCATGATCGGCTCAAGCAGTACCGGCTTGGCCTTCAACGCGCCTTCCTTTACCGCCATCGAACCAGCGATCTTGAACGCCATTTCGCTGGAGTCCACGTCGTGATAGGAACCGTCGAACAGCGTGACCTTGACATCGACCACCGGGAAGCCGGCGATCACGCCATTTTCCAGCTGCTCCTGTGCGCCCTTGTTGACCGCGTTGATATATTCCTTCGGCACAGCACCACCGACAATGGCGTTCTCGAACTCGTAGCCCTTGCCTGGTTCCTGAGGCCCCATCCGCAACCACACGTGGCCGTACTGGCCGCGGCCACCGGACTGGCGCACGAACTTGCCTTCCTGCTCGACCTCGGCGCGAATCGTCTCGCGGTAGGCGACCTGGGGCTTGCCCACGTTGGCCTCGACCTTGAACTCACGGCGCATGCGATCAACGATGATCTCCAGATGCAGTTCGCCCATGCCGGAGATGATGGTCTGGCCGGACTCCTCGTCGGTGTGCACCCGGAAAGACGGATCTTCCTGGGCCAGCTTGGACAGCGCGATACCCATCTTTTCCTGGTCCGCCTTGGTCTTCGGCTCCACCGCGACCGCGATCACAGGCTCGGGGAACTCCATCCGCTCGAGGGTGATCACCTTCTTCATATCGGAAAGCGTGTCACCGGTGGTGACGTCTTTCAGCCCCACCGCTGCGGCAATGTCGCCGGCTCGCACTTCCTTGATTTCGGCCCGTTCATTGGCGTGCATCTGCAGGATACGGCCGATGCGCTCGCGCTTGCCCTTGACCGGGTTGTAGACCGTATCGCCGGAATGAATCACGCCGGAATAAACCCGGAAGAACGTCAGGCTGCCGACAAACGGGTCGGTAGCGATCTTGAATGCCAGCGCCGCGAACGGCTCGTCATCATCGGACTTGCGGACCCCTTCAGACTCATCCTCGAGCACGCCGCGAATCGCGGGTACTTCTGCCGGCGACGGCATGTACTCGACCACGCCATCCAGCATGGCCTGCACGCCCTTGTTCTTGAACGCCGAGCCGCACATTACCGGCACGACTTCATTAGCCAGAGTGCGCGCGCGAACGCCGCGGCGAATCTCCTCCACCGTCAGCGCCTCGCCCTCCAGAAATTTCTCGAGCAACTGCTCGTCGCCCTCGGCTGCGGCTTCGATCAGATGCTCGCGCCATTCCTGACAGGCAGCGACCATGTCCGCCGGGATGTCCTTCAATTCGTAGCTCATCCCCTGGGTAGCGTCGTCCCAGTAGATGGCTTTCATCTGCAGCAGATCAACCACGCCCTGGAAATTTTCTTCAGCGCCGATCGGCAACTGCAGCGGCACCGGGGTCGCACCCAGACGGTCTTTGATCTGCCGGACTACACGCAGAAAGTCGGCACCGGCGCGATCCATCTTGTTGACGAAGGCCATGCGCGGCACTTTGTACTTGGTCGCCTGACGCCAGACTGTTTCCGACTGTGGCTCGACACCGCCTACGGAACAGAAAACCGCAACCGCGCCATCGAGCACGCGCAAGGAACGCTCAACCTCGATCGTGAAATCGACATGTCCCGGGGTATCGATGATATTGATACGGTGCTGCGGATACTGGCGGTCCATACCCTCCCAGAAACAGGTGGTCGCCGCAGAAGTGATGGTGATACCACGCTCCTGCTCCTGCTCCATCCAATCCATCACGGCCGCGCCGTCATGAACTTCACCGATTTTGTGCGACACGCCGGTGTAGAACAGAACACGCTCTGTCGTCGTCGTTTTACCGGCGTCGATGTGAGCCATGATTCCGATGTTCCGATAGCGCTCGATAGGCGTCGTGCGTGCCACGATCAGTACCTCAAAAAATCAAAAAAGAAGGGGTAGGGCTAGCGTTACCAGCGGTAATGCGAGAACGCCTTGTTGGCCTCGGCCATGCGATGCGTGTCTTCACGCTTTTTCACAGCGCTGCCACGATTCTCGGACGCTTCCATCAGCTCGTTGGCGAGCCGCTGGGCCATGGATTTCTCGCTGCGCTTGCGAGCCGCATCGATAACCCAACGCATGGCGAGCGTCTGACGACGTACCTGGCGCACTTCGACCGGCACCTGATAGGTGGCGCCGCCGACCCGACGGGATTTCACCTCGACCGCCGGTTTGACGTTCTCCAGCGCCTGCTCGAGCACATCCACCGCCTGCTCGGACGCAATCTTGCGCCGCTCGGCGATGCTGTCGATCGCGCCGTAAATAATGCGCTCGGCGACCGATTTCTTGCCGCTCTCCATGATCATGTTCATGAATTTGGCAAGCATCTGGCTGCCAAATCGGGGATCGGGAAGGGTCGCGCGTTTCGGCGCTTGTGCTCGTCTGGACATGGGACCGCCTACATCAAATTATAAAAACAGCGTCGGATCAGGACTTGGGCCGCTTGGCGCCGTATTTGGAACGGCCCTGGCGGCGGTCCGAAACACCGGCACAATCAAGCGTGCCGCGGACCGTGTGATAGCGAACACCGGGCAGGTCCTTGACGCGACCGCCGCGGATCATGACCACCGAGTGCTCCTGCAGGTTGTGTCCTTCGCCACCGATGTAGCTGGACACCTCAAAACCATTGGTCAAACGCACGCGGGCGACTTTGCGCAGAGCCGAGTTCGGCTTCTTGGGCGTCGTCGTGTAGACCCGGGTACAGACGCCACGGCGCTGCGGGCTGGCCTGGAGTGCAGGCACATTGGTCTTGTCCCGCTTTACGCGGCGGGGTTTACGTACCAGTTGATTAATCGTCGCCATCTATATTTCTCTGTCCCAGTTCTCTGCGATATCTCTGTTCGATATCTCTGTTTGATATTCCAGAGAAGAACCGGGCCGCCCTGGGGCGACCCGACTCTTGGATAAGGTTTTACAGACCGACAAATTGCGGGCGGCCTGAGCGTAGCCTCGGAATTCTAGAAAGGGGCGGCCGGTCTGTCAACCAGCCGCCGCTTTTTAGCTGACCTTCTCGGGCGTATCCATCTCCGAGGGATCCACTCCTGCGGCCTCCATGGCCTCCTGAATGGTCATATCCTCCGGACGTTGCTCGGACTTGCGCCGCCGCTCCTGGTGGAAGGCGAATCCGGTGCCGGCGGGAATCAGGCGCCCGACGATCACGTTTTCCTTCAGACCGCGCAGATCATCGCGCAAGCCGCGCACCGCGGCCTCGGTAAGCACCCGGGTGGTCTCCTGGAACGATGCCGCGGAGATAAACGACTCGGTTGCCAGAGAGGCTTTGGTGATGCCCAACAACAGAGGATCACAGGTGGCCGGGGCCAGTTTGTCCGCCGCTACGCGCTCATTTTCCTCCAGCATACGGGCCTTGTCAGCCTGCTCGCCTTTGAGGAAGCGCGTTTCTCCGGCGTCTGCAATCTCAACCTTGCGCAGCATCTGGCGAATGATCACCTCGATGTGCTTGTCGTTGATCTTCACGCCCTGCAGCCGGTAGACGTCCTGGATCTCGCGCACCAGATAGTCGGCCAGATGCGCCACACCGCGCAGACGCAGGATGTCGTGCGGATTCGGCTCGCCGTCGGCGATCACTTCACCGCGCTGCACCTGCTCGCCCTCGAACACGTTGAGGTGGCGCCACTTCGGAATCAGCTCCTCATGCGCATCTCCCGACTCCTCGGTGATGACCAGGCGACGCTTGCCCTTGGTCTCCTTGCCGAAGCTGACGGTACCGGTATGTTCGGCCAGAATCGCAGCCTCCTTGGGCTTGCGAGCTTCGAACAGATCCGCCACCCGCGGCAGACCGCCGGTGATATCGCGGGTCTTCGAGGTCTCCTGCGGGATACGCGCAAGCACGTCGCCAACACCGATCTTGGCGCCGTCAGACATGCTGATGATCGCACCCACCGGCAAGGCATAGACCGCCGGGATCTTGGTATTGGCGAAGAACAATTCCTTGCCCTTGGCGTCGACCAGGCGCGCCACCGGACGCAGATCCTTGCCCGCCGAACCGCGTTGCTTCGGATCGATCACGACGATGCTGGACAGACCCGTGGCTTCGTCGATCTGACTCTCCACCGTCACGCCCTCGACGAAGTCCTGGAACTTCAGGAAGCCCTTCACCTCGGTGACCACCGGATGGGTGTGGGGATCCCAGGACGCCACGACCTGGCCGCTGCTGACGTCGTCGCCGTCGTCTATCGCGATCACTGCACCATATGGAATCTTGTAGCGCTCGCGCTCGCGACCGAACTCATCCATCACGCCCAGCTCTCCAGAACGCGACACCGCGACCAGATGGCCCTCGGTATGGCGCACGGTCTTGATGTTGTGCAGACGGCCGGTGCCCTTGCCCTTGATCTCGACACTGTTCGCCGCCACCGATCTTGAGGCCGCGCCGCCAATGTGGAAGGTACGCATGGTCAGCTGGGTACCGGGCTCACCGATGGATTGGGCCGCAATAACGCCAACCGCCTCTCCGATGTTGATCCGATGACCCCGCGCCAGATCCCGGCCGTAGCACTGTGCGCAGACGCCGTAACGCGTCTCACAGGCGATCGGCGAGCGAACCCAGACCTGATCCACGCCAAACTCTTCCAGCTTCTGTACCCACTTTTCGTCCAGCAGCTCGCCACGTCCGGCGAGCACTTCGTCTGAACCGGGCACCAGCACGTCCTCGGCGACGACCCGACCGAGCACCCGCTCACGCAGGGGCTCGACCACATCTCCACCTTCGACCAGCGGGGCCATCAGCAGACCCGCGGAGGTGCCGCAATCGACTTCCGTGACCACCAGATCCTGGGCAACGTCGACCAGGCGGCGGGTCAGATAACCCGAGTTCGCGGTCTTCAGCGCCGTATCGGCAAGACCCTTACGAGCACCGTGAGTGGAGATGAAGTACTGCAAAACGTTCAGGCCTTCACGGAAATTCGCGGTAATCGGCGTCTCGATGATCGAGCCATCCGGCTTGGCCATCAGGCCTCGCATACCCGCCAGCTGCCGAATCTGGGCCGCAGAACCTCGTGCGCCGGAATCGGCCATCATGTAGATAGAGTTAAAGGACTTCTGATCCACCGTCTTGCCGTCCGCTGCCTTGACCGGCTCGGTGCCAAGCTTGTCCATCATCGCCTTGGCAACCTGATCGTTGGTGTGCGACCAGATATCGACGACCTTGTTGTAGCGCTCGCCGTTGGTCACCAGACCCGAGGCATACTGGTCCTGGATCTCCTTCACCTCGGCTTCCGCATCGGCCAGGATGCCGGCCTTCTGCTCCGGCACCACCATGTCGTCGACGCCGATTGAGACGCCGGCCATGGTCGCGTAGCGGAACCCGGTGTACATCAGCTGATCGGCAAACACGACGGTCTTCTTCAGACCGAGCTGGCGATAGCTGGCATTGATGGCCGCCGAAATAGCTTTCTTGGTCATGTCGAGATTGACATGGTCAAACGCCAGACCTGGCGGCAGAATCTCAGACAACAGGGAGCGGCCGACGGTGGTGTCGACCACCCGCCGACGCTTGATCATCTCGCCGTCTTCGTTCTCAACTTCGTCCTCAATACGGACCTTGACCCGCGCCTGCAACTCAACGTGGCGGCTCTCGTAGGCGCGATGGGCTTCCTTCACATCGGAGAACATCATCCCCTCGCCACGCGCGTTAACCCTTTCACGGGTCATGTAGTACAGACCGAGCACCACGTCCTGCGACGGCACGATGATCGGATCGCCGTTGGCGGGGGACAGGATGTTGTTCGATGACATCATCAGGGCCCGCGCTTCGAGCTGCGCTTCCATTGACAGCGGTACGTGAACCGCCATCTGGTCACCATCGAAGTCAGCGTTGAATGCGGTACATACCAGCGGATGCAGCTGGATCGCCTTGCCTTCGATCAGCACCGGCTCAAACGCCTGGATGCCGAGTCTGTGCAGCGTCGGGGCCCGGTTCAGCATCACTGGATGCTCGCGGATAACTTCCTCGAGAATATCCCAGACTTCAGGACCTTCGCGTTCGACCAGCCGCTTTGCAGCCTTGATCGTGGCTGCTTCGCCGCGCAATTGCAGTTTGCTGAAGATAAACGGCTTGAACAGCTCAAGCGCCATCTTTTTCGGCAATCCACACTGGTGCAGTTTCAGCGTCGGGCCGACGACGATAACTGAACGACCCGAGTAGTCGACGCGCTTGCCGAGCAGGTTCTGACGGAACCGGCCCTGCTTGCCCTTGATCATGTCAGCCAGCGACTTCAGCGGACGCTTGTTGGTACCGGTGATCGCACGACCGCGACGCCCGTTGTCCAGCAGCGCATCGACAGACTCCTGCAGCATGCGCTTCTCGTTACGCACGATGATGTCGGGCGCATTGAGTTCCAGCAGACGACGCAGGCGATTGTTACGGTTGATCACCCGCCGATACAGATCATTCAGATCTGAGGTCGCAAAGCGGCCACCATCCAGCGGCACCAGCGGACGCAGATCCGGCGGCAACACCGGCAATACGGTCAACACCATCCATTCCGGACGGTTGCCGGAATCGATGAAGGACTCAAGCAGCTTCAGACGCTTGGACAGTCGCTTGATCTTGGTTTCGGAATTGGTGCCCTCAATGTCTTCCCTGACCTGCGTCACCTCATCGCGCAGATCCAGGGTATTCAGCATCTCGCGGATGGCCTCGGCGCCCATGCGGGCATCGAACTCATCGCCGTGCTCTTCGATAGCCTCCAGATACTGCTCGTCGGACAACAGCTGACCGCGCTCGAGCGGGGTCAGACCGGGCTCGACCACGACAAAGGCTTCGAAATACAGGACCCGCTCGATCTCCCGCAGCGTCATGTCCAGCAGCAAACCGATCCGGGACGGCAGCGATTTCAGGAACCAGATGTGGGCGACCGGACTGGCCAGCTCGATATGGCCCATACGCTCCCGGCGCACCTTGGTCTGAGTGACCTCGACGCCGCACTTCTCGCACACCACGCCGCGATGCTTGAGGCGCTTGTACTTGCCGCACAGACACTCATAGTCCTTTACCGGACCGAAGATCTTGGCGCAGAACAGGCCATCCCGTTCCGGCTTGAAAGTGCGGTAATTGATGGTCTCCGGCTTCTTCACCTCACCAAACGACCAGGACCGGATCATGTCCGGTGATGCCAGGCCGATTCGGATGGCGTCGAAGTCCTCGACCGCCGCCTGCTGCTTAAATAGCTGTAAGAGATCTTTCATGGTGTCACCTGCCCCGGGGGCTAAATTCTGTCAGTCCGATCAATCCGCGCGTGCGCCTCATTCCGCTTCCAGCTCCATATTGATGCCGAGGGAGCGGATCTCCTTCACCAGGACGTTGAAGGACTCGGGCATGCCCGCACTCATGCCGTGAGTGCCGTCCACGATGTTCTTGTACATACGTGTACGTCCCTGCACGTCATCGGACTTGACCGTCAACATTTCCTGCAGCGTGTAGGAGGCGCCATAGGCTTCCAGCGCCCAGACCTCCATCTCGCCGAAGCGCTGACCGCCAAACTGCGCCTTGCCTCCCAGCGGCTGCTGGGTAACCAGACTGTACGGCCCGGTGGAACGCGCGTGCATCTTGTCGTCCACCAGATGGTTGAGCTTCAGCATGTACATGTAACCCACCGTCACCGGCCGGTCGAAGGTCTCACCCGTACGCCCATCGATGAGCACCGCCTGACCGCTTTCCGGCAGATCGGCCAGCCTGAGCAGCGATTTGATCTCGCTCTCGTCTGCGCCATCGAAAACCGGCGTTGCCATCGGCACACCGCCACGCAGATTGCCGGCCAACTCGAGCAGCTCGTCTTCGGAGAAAGACTTGATGTCTTCCGTCTTGCCACCGCTCTTGTTGTAAACCTCGTCGAGGAACGCGCGCAGCTTCGTGGTGGAATCCTGCTGATCAAGCATGCGGCCGATCTTCAGGCCCACGCCCTTGGCCGCCCAGCCGAGGTGAGTCTCGAGCACCTGGCCTACGTTCATACGTGAGGGTACGCCCAGCGGGTTGAGCACGATGTCGACCGGCGTGCCATCGTCGGTATACGGCATGTCTTCCACCGGCACGATGGTCGAGATGACGCCCTTGTTACCGTGGCGTCCGGCCATCTTGTCACCAGGCTGCACCCGGCGCTTGACCGCCAGATAGACCTTGACCATTTTCAGCACACCAGGCGCCAGATCGTCGCCTGCGGTGATCTTGGCCTTCTTCTCCTGGAAGCGCTTCTCGAATTCCTCGCGCTGCGCCTCCAGGCGCTCGGCGATCCGCTCCAGCTGATTCTGTGCATCGTCGCTGCGCAAGCGGATCTTGAACCAGTCTTCGCGCACCTGATCCGTGAGATAGCTCTTGGTGATCTTCGATCCGGACTTGAGTCCGCCCGGGCCACCGTCAGCGACCTTTCCGGTCAGCATCTGTTCAACACGCTGGAACAAATCCTCTTCCAGGATGCGGCGCTGATCGTTCAGATCCTTGCGGAACGCGGTCAATTCAGCCTTCTCGATGGAGAGCGCACGGGTGTCCTTGTCGACACCATCGCGAGTAAACACGCGAACGTCGATGACGGTGCCATCCATCCCCGGCGGGACGCGCAGCGACGTGTCTTTCACGTCCGATGCCTTCTCACCGAAAATCGCACGCAACAGCTTCTCTTCCGGCGTCAGCTGGGTCTCACCCTTGGGCGTGACCTTACCTACCAGAATATCTCCAGCGCCTACCTCGGCACCGATGTAGGCAATGCCCGCTTCGTCGAGATTGGCCAGGGCAGATTCACCGACGTTAGGAATATCGCCACTGACTTCCTCCGGTCCGAGTTTGGTATCTCTGGCGACGCAGGTCAGCTCCTCGATATGGATCGTAGTAAACCGATCTTCTTCAACCACGCGCTCGGAGATGAGGATTGAATCCTCGAAGTTGTAGCCGTTCCAGGGCATGAACGCGACCAGCAGGTTCTGACCGAGGGCTAACTCACCGAGGTTGGTGGACGGTCCGTCCGCCAGCACGTCGCCGCGGGAAATCGTGTCTCCCTGTTTCACCAGCGGACGCTGGTTGATGCAGGTGTTCTGATTCGACCGCGTGTATTTGGTCAGGTTATAGATGTCGACACCCGCTTCATCGGCGGTGGTCTCGTCGTCGTTGACCCGGACCACGATGCGCGAAGCGTCAACCGAGTCAACCGAACCGCCACGAGTAGCCACCACCGTGACACCGGAGTCGATCGCCACCGCACGCTCCATGCCGGTGCCGACCAGCGGCGCTTCCGAGCGCAGCGTCGGCACCGCCTGGCGTTGCATGTTCGAACCCATCAGGGCCCGGTTGGCATCGTCGTGCTCAAGGAACGGGATCAGGGAAGCCGCAACCGAGACGATCTGTCGCGGTGAGACGTCCATGTACTCGATCTGATCCGGCGAGGCGAGCGTGAACTCATTGCGGTGACGGCAGGAAACCAGGTCGTGGACGAACTCGCCCTTGTTGCCCAGCTCCGCGTTAGCCTGCGCGATCACATACTGGCTCTCTTCAATCGCAGACAGATACTCGATGTCATCGGTGACCTTCCCGGTCTTGACCCGACGATACGGCGTCTCCAGGAAGCCATAGTCGTTGGTGCGGGCATACACGGCCAGCGAGTTGATCAAACCGATATTCGGGCCTTCCGGCGTCTCGATCGGGCACACCCGGCCGTAATGCGTCGGATGCACGTCGCGCACCTCAAAGCCTGCACGCTCGCGGGTCAGACCACCCGGTCCAAGCGCCGAGACCCGACGCTTGTGGGTGACTTCGGACAGCGGGTTGTTCTGATCCATGAACTGGGACAGCTGACTTGAGCCAAAGAACTCCTTGACCGCTGCCGCTACCGGCTTCGCGTTGATCATCTCCTGGGGCATCAGGCCCTCGGATTCGGCCAGGGTCAGACGCTCCTTGACCGCACGTTCGACCCGCACCAGACCGATGCGGAAAGCGTTTTCGGCCATTTCGCCGACGCTGCGAACGCGACGATTGCCGAGATGATCGATGTCATCGACGGTGCCGTAACCGTTACGGATCTCGATCAGCACCTTGAGCACGTCGATCACGTCGGACATGTCTTCGCCGTACTCGGCAAACAGAGAACCAGACTCTTCGTCCTTGCGGTTGGACAGATAGCGACCGTCGTAAAGAATGCCAGGACCGCCCACCGCATCGCGCCCGACGCGACGATTGAACTTCATCCGGCCGACCGCAGAAAGATCGTAGCGCTCGCCATTGAAGAACAGATTGTGGAACAGGTTTTCTGCCGCATCCTTGGTCGGCGGTTCACCCGGGCGCATCATCCGGTAAATCTCTACCAGCGCTTCAAGCCGGGTCTTGCTGGCGTCGATGCGCAGGGTGTTGGAAATGTACGGACCGCGATCCAGGTCGTTGACCCACAGGGTACGAATCTCCTTGATCCCGGCTTCGATCAGCTTCTCGACCGCTTCCAGTGTCAGTTCGTCATTGGCCTCAGCCAGCAGTTCGCCGGTTTCGGTGTCAACCACGTCGTGCGCGAGGATCTTACCTTCCAGGTATTCCTGCGGCACCACCAGCGTGGTGGCGGATGACTTCTCGAGATCGCGCACGTGTTTTGCGGTGATGCGCCGACTTTCCTCGACCACCATCTTGTTGCCGATCTTGATATCGAATCTGGCCGTTTCGCCTTTCAGGCGGCTGGCCACGAGATCCATCTTGATCACTTTCGGGCCGAGATGGAACGTGTTGGTCTCGAAGAACTTCGCCAGCATTTCTTCGTTGGTATATCCCAGCGCACGGAGGATAATCGATACTGGCAATTTGCGCCGACGATCGATGCGCGCAAAGACGCTGTCCTTGGGATCGAACTCGAAATCCAGCCAGGATCCACGGTACGGTATCACCCGGGCCGAGAACAGCAGCTTGCCGGATGAATGGGTCTTGCCCTTGTCGTGATCGAAGAACACGCCCGGGGACCGGTGCAGCTGCGAGACGATGACCCGCTCGGTGCCGTTGATCACGAACGTACCGTTCTCAGTCATCAGTGGCAGCTCGCCGAGGTAGACCTCCTGCTCACGGATGTCCTTGATCGGCTTGGGCGTGCCGCTGGCTTCCTTGTCGTAGATCACCAGCCTGACTTTGACCCGCAGCGGCGCGGCATAGGTCAATCCACGAAGCTGGCACTCCTTGACGTCGAATACCGGATCGCCGAGCCGATAGCTCACGTACTCCAGGGCAGCACTGCCCGAGTAACTGACGATCGGAAAAACCGTCTTGAAGGCCGCATGCAGCCCGATATCCGTACGCTTGTCCGCGGCCGCATCGGCCTGCAGAAACTTGCGATAGGAGTCGAGCTGAATCGACAACAGGTAAGGCACGCCCAGAATGCTGGGACGCTTGCCAAAATCCTTACGGATACGCTTCTTCTCGGTGAAGGAATACGCCATCGAGCTCACCATTTGCTTTCGCTATGTCTTTCCGACCAGAGGCCGGGCCGGATCGCGACCAGTGTCGCTAACCGGATGAATTCAATAAGCGGGAAAAGGCCGGTGGCATCGGTGCCACCAGCCGTTCCCGCGCTCACGGGCTGAACGCCTGTGTGCTTCAGGTCTATTTGACCTCTACGCTGGCGCCGGCTTCTTCGAGCTGCTTCTTCAGTGCTTCCGCCTCGTCCTTGGACACGCCTTCCTTTACTGCAGCGGGTACGCCCTCGACCAGGTCCTTGGCTTCTTTCAGGCCCAGACCAGTGATCGTGCGAACCGCCTTGATGACAGACACCTTGTTGCCACCAAAGCTGGTCATGACGACATCGAACTCGGTCTGCTCTTCAGCAGCGGCGGCATCGCCACCCGCGGCAGGACCGGCGGCCATCGCGACCGGAGCCGCAGCAGACACGCCCCATTTCTCTTCCAGCTCGCTGACCAGCTCGCTGACTTCCAGTACGCTCATATTGCTAAGCGCGTCGACAATCTCTTCACGTGAAACAGCCATCTCAAAATCTCCTGAAAATTAAAAGTGTTACCCGATAAATTCGGAATCAGTGCAGCAGTCAGGCAGCCAACTGGTCGCGACGTGCGGCAAGCACACGCGCCAGTGCGGCTGCCGGCTCGTTGAGGGTCCGAACCAGCTTGCTTGCGGGTGCTACAAACACCCCCAGCAGCATGGCCCGAGCCTCATCCAGTGTCGGCAGGCTGGCCAGTCGCTCCAGATCGGAGGCTGGTAACAGCGAACCGCCAATGGACACCAGCTTGGTGACCAGCCGGTCGTGGTCCTTGGCAAATGCCTTGAACACACGTGCAGCCGAACCCGGATCCTCCTGAGAGAACGCGAGTATCAGCGGCCCGGACAAACTTTTCTGCATGCACTCGAAGTCAGTACCTTCGATCGCCCGCTTGGCCAAGGTGTTCTTGACGACACGCAGATACACGCCCTGTTCCCGGGCCTGCTTTCTGAGTTCCGTCATCTCGGTCACGGTCAATCCGCGATATTCGGCGGCCAACGCCGATTGCGCGGTTTCCGCGGCCTGCTTCACCTCGGCGACGAGAGCTATCTTGTCTTCGAGTCTCAGCGCCATGGTTTCCTCCTGGCTTCAGATCAATCCATGGATGCCCATATCCGTGTGGCATCCCCCTGGATGGTGACCGTCACCAGGGCTTCCTGATTCGGGTAACACCATCTGCGCAGGCTGTTCTATTAAGGCCCAGGCCTCCTGACCATGAGCCGCCTACGGTCTTCGACGATCGCCGGCACACACTTATGCGTCTGCCGACTTGCCCCTCTCTCCAAGCACGTGACAGCGACACAAGTGACAACCGGACGGGGCCATGCCCGGTGGTCGAATCGCCGTTACGTATATCTTTATCTAGATCGTGGACTGGTCCACCGGCAAACCCGGGCCCATGGTCGAGGACACGGTGAGCTTCTTCATGTAGATGCCCTTGGCTGCCGCCGGCTTGGCCTTGTTCAGGTCGCCCAGCAGCGCTACCAGATTCTCTTTCAATGCCGTCACTTCGAATCCGACCTTGCCGATCGGACAATGAATGATGCCTCCCTTGTCGGTCCGGTATCGGACCTGACCCGCCTTGGCATTCTTCACCGCAGTGGCGACGTCAGCAGTCACTGTCCCGACTTTGGGATTCGGCATCAGCCCGCGCGGGCCCAGAATCTGCCCCAGCGGGCCGACCACGCGCATCGCGTCCGGGGTCGCAATGACCACGTCGAAGTCGAGACTGCCGCCCTTGATCTGCTCGGCCAGATCCTCGAATCCGACCAGATCGGCACCCGCCTCGGTGGCCAGCTTCGCGTTGTCACCCTGGGCGAACACCGCTACCCGCATGGTCTTGCCGGTGCCGTTAGGCAACACGGTCGAACCACGCACAACCTGATCGGACTTACGCGGATCCACACCCAGATTGACTGAGACATCTATGGACTCGGAGAACTTGGCGTTGGCCAGTTCCTTCAACAGGCCCAGCGCCTCCTCGAGCGGATACAGCCGGGTCTTGTCTATTTTTTCCTTGAACAATTTGTTGCGCTTGCTGGCCATTACTCCACCCCCTCGACTTCCAGGCCCATGCTGCGGGCACTGCCGGCAATCGTCCGCACCGCCGCATCCATATCCGCTGCGGTCAGATCTGGTTTCTTCGCGGTGGCTATTTCCTCGAGCTGGGCGCGTGTGACCTTGCCCACCTTGCGGGTGTTGGGCTCGCCGCTGCCTTTGGGGATGCCCACGGCCTTGCGCAGCAGCACCGCTGCCGGCGGCGTCTTGGTGATAAAGGTAAAACTGCGATCACTGTAAACCGTGATCACCACAGGTATTGGCAGGCCCTGCTCAATACTCTGTGTGTGGGCGTTAAACGCCTTACAAAATTCCATGATGTTGACGCCATGCTGACCCAGCGCCGGACCGACCGGCGGACTGGGGTTAGCCTGGCCTGCAGGAATCTGCAGCTTGATATAACCCTGAACTTTCTTAGCCATCTCTACACCTTGCGTGTTGGGTCAAACGCCTCTCGGCTCCCCTGTTGCCATCCAGCGGCCGCCTGACGGCGACCCGTTTGCTCAGGCCTTTTCGACCTGACCGAAATCCAGCTCAACCGGGGTTGCCCGGCCGAGGATCTGCACCGCCACGCGGAGCTTGCTCTTGTCGTAATTGACTTCTTCGACGACGCCGTTGAAGTCATTGAACGGGCCGTCGATAACGCGCACCACTTCGCCCGGCTCGAACAGCACTTTCGGCCGCGGCTTGTCGACGCCTTCCTGCACCCGCTGCAGAATCTTGTTCGCCTCTTTCTCGGAGATCGGTGCCGGCCTGTCGCTGGTTCCGCCGATAAAGCCGAGGACCTTGGGCACTTCCTTGACCATGTGCCAGGTCTCGTCATCCATCTCCATCTGCACCAGCACATAGCCGGGGAAGAACTTGCGTTCACTGCGCCTTTTCTGGCCCTCGCGCATCTCCACGACCTCTTCGGTCGGCACCAGGATTTCGCCGAACTTGTTTTCGAGACCGGCGCGCTGGATGCGCTCTTCCAGAGACTTCTTCACCCGATACTCGAAATTTGAGTAGGCGTGGATGACGTACCACTGTAGCGCCATCAGATCAGCCTCCCTGGCCTGTCAGCAGGCGTGTCGCCCATAACAGACCCTTGTCCAGGACCCAGAAGAACAGCGCCATGATCAGCGCAAAGATAATCACCGCGATCGTCGTTTGGATAGTCTCGGGCCGGGTCGGCCAGATGACCTTGCGCAGCTCAACCCGCGAGCTCTGGATAAACGACCACAATTCACGGCCGCGTTCGGTGGTTGCGAAGACAACGATACCGAGCGCGATACCGAGTACCACGCCCGCTGCCCGCAGCGCGATCGATGCTTCGGGTAACAGGTAATAAGCAACGATACCGCCGATCAGCAATGCCGCGGCCAGTACCGTCTTTACTACGTCCAGCGCGCTGGGGCCGCTTGTGTCTGTATTTGCGTTCATCGACCTTTTTCCCAGACAGTACAGCGCCCCGCAGGGCGCCTGACTTGTTTGGCAGGCCAGGAGGGAATCGAACCCCCAACCTGCGGTTTTGGAGACCGCCGCTCTGCCAATTGAGCTACTGGCCTGGAATACCTTTCTTCAACAACAACGAAGCCAGCCCCGAGCGGAGTATTCCGCCCGGGGTTGGCGCTGACACTACTTCAGGATCTTCGCCACCACGCCCGCACCTACCGTGCGGCCGCCTTCACGGATCGCAAAACGCAGTCCGTCTTCCATCGCAATCGGTGCGATCAGATCCACCACCATCTGTACATTGTCCCCGGGCATCACCATCTCGGTGCCCTCGGGTAACTCCACCGAACCCGTCACATCCGTGGTCCGGAAGTAAAACTGCGGCCGGTAGCCCTTGAAGAACGGCGTATGACGTCCACCCTCTTCCTTCGTCAGGATATAAACCTCAGCCTCAAACATCGTGTGCGGCGTGATCGATCCCGGCTTCGCCAGCACCTGACCACGTTCCACATCATCCCGCTTCGTGCCACGCAGCAGAACCCCTACGTTGTCACCCGCCTGACCTTCATCAAGCAGCTTGCGGAACATCTCCACGCCCGTGCACGTCGTCTTCGTCGTGTCCTTGATGCCGACAATCTCAATCTCGTCGCCAACATGTACCACGCCGCGCTCAATACGTCCCGTCACCACCGTGCCTCGTCCGGAAATCGAGAACACGTCCTCGATCGGCATCAAAAACGCACCATCCACCGCGCGCTCAGGCTGCGGGATGTACTCGTCCATCACCTTGACCAGCTTCTCAACACTCGGCGTGCCAAGCTCGCTCGCGTCACCTTCCAGCGCCTTCAGCGCCGAACCCGTCACGATCGGCGTGTCATCACCAGGAAATTCATACATCGACAGCAGATCACGAACTTCCAGCTCAACCAGCTCCAGAAGCTCCTCGTCATCCACCATGTCCGCCTTGTTCAGGTACACCACGATGTACGGCACACCCACCTGACGCGCCAGCAAAATGTGCTCGCGCGTCTGCGGCATCGGGCCGTCCGCTGCACTCACCACAAGAATCGCGCCATCCATCTGCGCTGCACCCGTGATCATGTTCTTCACATAGTCAGCGTGTCCCGGACAGTCCACATGCGCGTAATGACGCTCATCCGACTCATACTCAACATGCGCCGTCGCAATCGTTATACCGCGCTCACGCTCTTCCGGCGCATTGTCAATCTGGTCGAACGCACGCGTCTCGCCACCGTGCTTCTCCGCCATCACCTTCGTCAAAGCCGCCGTCAACGTCGTCTTTCCATGGTCAACATGACCAATCGTCCCAACATTTACATGCGGCTTCGTACGCTCGAATTTCGCTTTGGACATCTGATCCTTACTCCAGGCCTGCTACGCGTTTTCTAATGACGCGAAACGTTGTTAATAATCCCGGTCCTTACAACCGTCTCCCCAAGGAGAAGTGGAGCCCACAACCGGATTTGAACCGGTGACCTCTTCCTTACCAAGGAAGTGCTCTACCGACTGAGCTATGTGGGCCAAAACCCTGTCGACCGCGCTACTCCCGCAGCTAACGATGTATGGAGCGGGCGATGGGGATCGAACCCACATCATCAGCTTGGAAGGCTGAGGTTCTACCATTGAACTACGCCCGCAAAGCCATCGCATCGCGCCAAAATCCCTTGGTTTTTCAAAGCAATAGAAAAAAACCATGCGCTGCTATGTGGTGGAGGGGGGAGGATTCGAACCTCCGAAGGCTGAGCCAGCAGATTTACAGTCTGCCCCCGTTGACCGCTTGGGTACCCCTCCGAGACACAAGCCCGCAATTTTGATTGACCCGAGCACCTGCTGTCAACCGCGGGTCCGGTCTGCGACGCCGGGATCGCCCACCCAGGCGTGGCCTGGACGGCGGTCAGCCCGATGCTGACTCGGGCACGATATCGCTGGCCAACCCGGCGAGCGGGTGATTCACCTCGCGGCCAGGTCCCGCTAAGCTGGTCCCCAGAGGGCTGCCCGGGTCGACGGCCGAGCCCGCCTTTCAGGAGTTATAACAATGGGAATCAGTAAGTTAGCGAAAGGCGGCGTGGCCGGGATAGTACTCCGCTGGGCAACGCGGCTGCGCTTCCCGTACCTGTTTGTGCTGACCGCGCTGCTGTTTGTGCTCAACTTGATACTGCCGGATCCATTTCCGTTCGCCGACGAATTGTTGATGGGGCTGATCGCGGTCCTGCTTGGCAGCCTGCGCAAGAAACGTTCCGCGGATCGTCCCGACAGCGACGACCATGAGGCGCCCTGAGGGCAGGCTGCGTTTCGATGCTGCGAGCCGATCTGGACATCGATGCGCTGGGCGCCCGCTTGCGCGCCGACGGACGCCTGGTGATTCCCGAGGTCCTGGATCACGGCGTGGCGACCAGTTTGTGCGACAGTCTCGGTCGCAATTTGCCCTGGGAGCTCGCTTATCGGGATAACCGGTACAGCCCGGAACACCAGTCGCAACGCATGAGCCAGGCGGACTTCCGGGCGCTGGGGCCGGCGCGGGCAGCGGCACTGCAACGCGAGGTTCTCGACCAGGCGCGGGAACACTTTCAGTATCTCTATCAGTTCTTCAATATCCCGGAGGGAATCAGATCCCAGCAGCCGCCTGGGCTATATCTGTATGATTTTTATAAGTTTCTCCAGAGCGACGCGTTCCTCGGACCGATCCGGGAATTGTGCGGGACCCCGGAATTGAACCATGTCTTCGCCCATGCGACGCTGTACTCGGCAGGCAACTTCCTCAAGGTCCATGAGGACATCGTCCCCAACCGCGACCGCCGATTTGCCTATGTGCTCGGCCTGACCCGAGGCTGGCAGGCTGACATGGGCGGTTTGCTCCACTTTCTCGACGAGCGGGATCAGATCACCGATACCGTGGTGCCGGGGTTCAACTCATTGACGCTGTTTGCGGTTCCCACCCGCCATCTGGTCAGCACCGTGGCTCCGTGGGTAAACACACCGCGGCTGGCGATCACCGGCTGGCTGATGGTCAAGGCGTAGAAGTCGACAATCCGGAAACGTCGCGCTCAAGCGGCGAGTCACCCCCAACGGCCGCGCTCGGGGACGGGCTTGCGCGGTATTGCTGTTGGTGGATCGATTCGGAACAGATATCCGGGAGATGGTGCCGGAACTCAGACTCGAACTGAGGACCTACCGCTTACAAGGCGGTTGCTCTACCAACTGAGCTATTCCGGCAATGTGGCCACACAAACAACGGGCTGTTAACAAGGAACTGCTCTGGCACAGCCGCGAGCGCGTGAGTTTAATCGCCGCGCCAAATGCCAGCAATGCTACGCACCCGCCCCGGTCCGGCCGCCGCCGGGCTCCGCCGCTATTCGAGCCAGCCCTTCCAGGGTCAGCCACGGCAGGTGAACCGCCGAGGGTTCCAGCAAGGCCAGCAACTGTTCTGCATCACCGCCGGTCACCAGCAGGTCCGGCGAGCGTCCCACCTGATGCGCCAGCTCAGTGCGACACCGCTGCACCAGGCTGACAGCCGAAAGCAGGGTGCCGCGAACGATGGCCTCATGCGTGTCGGTAGCGAACAAGGCCATGCCGCCGCTTAACGGGTCTTCGGACAGACTGCGCAAATTGCCGGTTTCCTGCAGCAGCGCAGTGCGCATCAGCCCCAGACCCGGCGTGATAAGCCCGCCGACGTGCTGGCCGCTGACCAGACCATCGATGGTTAGCGCAGAACCGGCGTCAACGATACAAACCGCGTCGTAGTCACGAACATGCGCCCCTATCAAATCAGCCCAGCGATCCGCGCCCAGACGCTGCGGCTGAGGATATGCGTTGGTGACACCGCATGCTTCAGACATTGCCTCGACGAACTCTGCCCCGATTGAAAAACGCTGCTGAACCGCCACGGCCACGGCACGACGCAATTCCGGGCCGGCAACGCAGCCGACGACGACCCGATCGATATTGTCGGGGAATCTGCGCGCTTCGGTCAGCGCAGGACCGAGACCTACACCTCGATGCTCGATGGCACCCAGCGGCGTCATCTGGCCATCGCTCAAAATAGCCGCCCCGATGCGGCTGTTTCCTACATCCAGAAGCAGGATCATGATTGCAACCTCACGCTAACATCCCCCGCGGTCAGTCGCCTGACCCCGTCCGCTGTATCCAGCAACAAAGCCCCGTCCGCTGCCAGGCCGCGAGCGATACCTGTCACCACGCTGTCACCGAGACTGACCAGAACCTCGCGACCGGCCAGCACGTCAGCCGTCGCCCAATCGGCGCACATCTGGTCGACGCCGACGTCGGCGCAGCAGGACAACAGTTCCAGCAAGCGTCCGATGACGGCGCCGGCAATCTGGTTTCGGCCCGGCCGGTCGACCCCGGATACAGTCGCCAGATCCACCGGCCTCTGACCGCCACTGTCGCGGATCGCCTGGATCGTGCCTGAACTAAGGCGGTCGTTGATGCCCACCCCGATCACCACGAAGGCCGGCCCCTGACCCTCGGCGCGCAGCTCTACCAGGATGCCGCCCAGCTTGGCATCCTGCCAGACCAGATCATTGGGCCATTTCAGACCGACGCCCTCGATGCCCAGATCAAGCAGCCCCTGACGTGCCGCCAGGCCCGCGGCCGGCCCAAGCGCCGACAGGCCCACTGGCGGCCGCTCAAACCGCCAGGCGACCGACAGACAGATCCCCGCGGCCGGCGGCATCATCCAGTGCCGCCCGCGACGGCCCCGGCCCTGGGTCTGGTACTCGGCCACGCAGGCATGCGCGCGACCGGCGGGACACGCAGTCTGCCCGGCCAGCCGCGCATTGGTCGAGTCGGTTTCACAACAGACTTCCAGCCGGTCTAGAAGACCGCGCCATCGGCTGGGTATCGCCGCACGAATCTCGGTTTCGCCAAACCACTCGACCGCATCTGGCAAACGATAACCGCGGCCGCGCACAGCCTGCATCGTCAGGCCCTTGCCTTCGAGCGCCTGGACCATGTTCCAGATGGCGCTCCTGCTGAGACCAAATTCAGACGCCAGGGTCTGACCGGAGACGAATTCACCTCCGCCCAGCCTCCGCGCCAGTCGCCAGATCGGATCCATGCTCAGCGTCGCGAACCCAGCACTCCGCGCACCATCCTCGGCTCTGTACCGCGCTGCAGGCGTTCGATATTGCCGCGATGAGTGAACGCAATAAATGCGGCCATCAGCAAGGAAAAAAGGATCATCGGCCCGGCGCTTGCCGGCCCTGCGATTGCCAGATAGATCGGCGCGGCTGAGGCCGCCATCATTGTCGCCAGACCAACATAGCCGAATAGCGCCAGCGCCAGCAGCCAGGTGACCACCGCCACGAGCAGGACGATGGGTGACAGCACGGCGTAGACACCGAGCAGCGTGGCCATCCCCTTGCCACCGCGAAAACCGAAGAACACCGGATAACAGTGGCCGACAACTACCGCAACGCCGCAGCCAAGTTGCAGCCACTGGAGGGAGTCCGGCGCAAGCTCGGCAAGCACCGGCAGAACCCCTACTGCCAGCACCGCCTTGAGCACATCGATCAGAATCACCCCCAGGGCGAACAGCTTGCCGTGTGTGCGCAGGGCGTTGGTGCCTCCGGCGTTGCCACTACCCTCTTTGCGGATGTCGATATGGCGCAACAATCCCAGCACCAGACTGCCGTTGATCGAGCCAAGCAGGTAAGCAAGGACCAGCATGGAGATGATGGTAATCATGAACAAATCCTCAGGCCGGCATATGCGCCCGGATCGCCGCCGCGTGTTCGGCCAGCAACTCAGGATCCGCGGCCTTCCCGCCATGGAAACGGAAGCCCCCGGCCTGGTAGCGCGGGATGACATGAAAGTGCAGGTGGAACACCGTCTGTCCCGCGCTGGCCCCGTTCAATTGTCCCAGCATGACCCCCTCCGGCTTGAATGCGGCTCTCACCGCCAGGGCCACATTGCGTGCAACGATGACCGTGGCCGCGAGAAGATCAGGCTGCAGGCTGAAGAGATCCTCCGCCTCCGCTTTCGGTATCACCAGGGTATGGCCCCGGGTCTGGGGCATCAGATCCATAAATGCCAGCGTCTGGTCATCTTCCCAGACTTTGTGGGCGGGCAGTTCGCCACGCAGGATCAGGGCGAATGGATTGTTGCGATCGTAGGCCATAGGGTGGTCCGCGTTTTGGCTGCGCAATCATAACGCGTCGGACGGTCCGGCGGCGACGGGCCGCGTGTTGTACCCTCGCCCGGAGGCGAGATCAGGATACCGATGGAAACCAGCACTAACTCAGCAGAGGTCGCGCCGGCCAACATAGAGCCACTCACGACACCGGCAACAAAACCCGCCAGACTGATTATCAATCCACGCGCCGGACATGGCCGGGGTCGTCGCTATGCCCGCAGGATCCGGCGATATCTGGAGAACAGTGGCCTACGCTTTAGCGCAAGTTTTAGCCGCAACGGCGGCGATGTGGAGCAACAGACGCGGCTGGCCTGCGCCAGCGGGTGTCGCCATATTGTCGTGGTCGGCGGCGACGGCACCATCCATGAAGCGGTCAACGGCATCCTGGCTTCTGGTTGCGATCCCGCGCTGGGCATTATTCCGCTTGGCACTGGCAATGATTTCGCCAAGGCCCTGGGCATATCGTTGCGCTGGCGGCTGGCCTGTGACCGGATTGTCGACAGTATCCGGGGTGGGCACCAGCGACGAATCGATGCCGGGCGCTGCAACGACTACTTCTTTGCCAACGGCATCGGCATCGGGCTCGACGCCAGGGTCACAGTCGCCAGCCAGCGCTGGAAGTGGCTGCCTGGCTCACTGTCGTATGTTGTCGGCCTGCTCCAGGTGCTGATTTCGGGCATCCCGGCCAGCGCGGCCACGGTCCGTTATGACGGAAACACCGTGGAAGGCCGATTCTCGATGGCGGTCGCGTGTAACGGCCAGTGGGTGGGCGGTGTGTTCCATATCGCGCCGCGCTCGCGTAATGACGATGGAAAATTTCAGCTCGTGCTGGCGCAGGCCCTGAATCGGCGGCAAGTCCTGAGACTCGCACCAAAGGTGATCCGGGGAACCCACGAAGGCATCCCCGAAGCCCGCTTTATCGATTTCCGACAGCTCGAGATCGAACTGGAGACCGGTTTTCCGGTGCAGGCCGACGGCGAGGTCCGGGAACTGGCTGCCCGGCATCTGCGGATCGAATTACTGCCCGGGGCGCTGTCCATTCTCGGCTGAACACTGCACCCGCGATGGACGGCCGCCGAGGTAGATCGCGATCAGCGCCAGGCTCGCGCCGACCGCCTCGAGCGAACCGAACGGGCGGCTGAAGATCAGCACATCCCATACAAAGGCCAGGGTTGGTTGCAGCAGCAAAAGCAGACCCACCAATGAAGCCGGCACTTCGCGCAGACTGCTGGAAATCAATATCCAGCCCAGGACCTGGGCGACAAGCGCATAAGCGGTGACCAGGCCCGCATCCCGCATCGTCGGTATGACCAGCGAAACGCCTTCGGCCGCTGCGCTCAGCGCCAGTAGTAGCGCGCAAAACAGCGAGGCGATGGCCAGATCGCCGACCGGCGAGGTCGCCGCACCGCGTATCCGCGCGCGACGCAGGCTCAACAGGTAACCCGCATAAGCCACGGCCGTCAGCAGACCGAAAGCAATGCCCCAGCCGTAGTCCCCGCTCAATGGCGATCTGTTCACGCCGACGATCAGTGCCAGTCCAAACAAGGCCATAGGTATCGCGATCAGCAATTCCCGTCGCAAACGCTCGCCAAACAGCAGGACGCCGGCCAGCGCCAGAAAGAACACCTGAAAATTGGCCATCAAGGTGGACAGCCCGGGTCCTATGTACCAGATGCTGCGGTGCCAGGCCCACAGGTCGAGCGCAAAGAACGCGCCGGCCGCGAGCAAAGCGGCGAATGCGGCCGGCCCCGACCAGAACCGCTCTTGCCTGAACACCACCATGATCGCCAACACGACACCACCGATCGCGGTGCGATAGAAACCGCTGCTGGTCGGCGGCATGTCGAGGAGCCGGACAAACACCGGCGCGAAGCTGATCATCGCCGCACCAGCCAGCAGCCTGGCGACGGCCAGCCTGCTGGTGTGAATCCCGCTTGTGTGACGGATGCGCCCGATCTCCATGCCGCCCCTTGATGCCAGGTCATGGCAGGCCCGCATTAGATCACAGCACGCCAGCGTGAGCGCACAGGCAGGATGAATCCGGACGTCCGCTTTAGGCATAATCCGCTCATGTTGAATCCCGACCTTGAGCGAACGGCTATTCACCAGCAGCTGCGAGATACTGGCAGGGTCGCGATCGGCAGCGCTCTGCAGCCCGACGTTGCGGACTCGCTGCATGCCTGTCTGAGCACGGAGATCCCCTGGCGGTTGTCGTGCTATGACAACCGCCGCGAGCCGCGCGAGCGGGCGCTAAAGCTCGCGCCGGCGGAGCTGGCGGCGATGTCACCCGAACAGCGTCATGCGTTGCAACAGCAGGTGATGCGACAGGCGCGGGATCAGTTTCAGTATGTGTACCAGTCTTTCGACCTGCTCGAAGGATTTCGCAATCGGGAGAACCCGGGCATGTTTGCCTATCGCCTGATGCAGTATTTCGCGGAGGACGCGTTTTTTCAGTTCGCCCACGACGTCACCGGTGACACTGCGATCAACCGCATTGATGGTCATGCAACACGCTATGCCGCAGGTCACTTCCTGAAGTTGCATGGTGACGAATCCAGTTTCGAGCAGCGCCGTTTTGCTTACGTGCTCGGCATGACCCGGGACTGGCATCCGGACATGGGCGGATTGCTGCATTTCCTGGACGATCGCGGCGCGGTTTGCGAGAGCTTCACGCCATCGTTCAACACGCTGACCCTGTTCAGAGTGCCCGCGCCGCACGTGGTCAGCTATGTCGCGCCATGGGTCACCGGCGAGCGCCTCAGCATCACCGGCTGGTTCACTGTCTATTGAGCCCTCGATTGAGCGATTTATTGAGCGACGTGCTCTGCGACTTGTTTGGCGGGGGTCGGCAGGACCTGGTCGACGAAGTCCGCCGCCCTGCTCAGGGCCGCATCCGCAGCCGGTAACACCCCTGCGAACATCTGCCATACGTGCCACAGATGGGGTTCTATCTGCAGGCTCGCTTTGCCTCCGGCCGCGCGAATCGCTTCTGCCAGCCGAATCGCGTCGTCAAGCAACACCTCTCGCCCGGCGACCTGCACCAGCGTCGGCGGCAGGCCGCGCATATCTCCAAACAATGGTGACGCCGTAGGCGCTTCAGCCGGGTGTCCGCCCAGATACGTGCGCGCCGCCCACGCCAGCCATTGCGGCGAAAGCATTGGGTCAGTGCTGGCCAGAGACGTCAAGGTGGCACCGCCGAGGCTAAGATCGACCCAGGGCGAGAAACAGAGCAGAGCGGCGGGTGTGCGCCCCTTGCTCGCGACCGCGTGCTGCGCGACTGCCAGCGCCAGGCCGGCTCCGGCGGAGTCTCCGGCCACAACGATGTGCGCAGGATCTGTGCCCGCATCAACCAGGGCCTGCCACGCCCGACAGGCGTCGTCTCTGGCCGATGGCCAACGTGCTTCGGGCGCGAGTCGATACTCGGGCAGCACAACCGGCAGCTGACAGCGCTGCGCCAGACGCGAAGCGATATTGCAATGGGTACTGGGCGAACCGAGGACGAAGCCGCCACCATGGAGATAGAGCACGGTGCCGGGACGCCTGATCTCCGTCGGCTCGAAGCGGAATCCGCGCATGTCGGCAAGCGTCTGAGCATGTTTGCGCACGCCGCGTGGCGGCGGTAACAGACGCGCCGCCATAGCAATCATCCTGCGCTGCCCGTGAACCGGGCGCGCGGGGTCGAGTGCGGTATGCACCCAACTGCGCACGACGCCCTGCAACAGGCGTCGGGAAAGACCGTTCAAAATTAACTCCCGTTTCAGGATGCGGTCGGTCGCGGCACCGGCTCCGCTTGCTCGCCGGCGGCACGCGGTGCGATCGTCAACCGATACCGCTGCTTTCTGGCCTTCCTCGCGCCCTCTACCTGAATACGACGCAAACGCCAAAGATAGGAGGCGAAGTCTACCTGCATGGTATGACGGGGCGCACGATCTTTGTAGCGCGCAAACATTGCCCGGCGCTCTCTTTCCATGGCCAGGCGCATCTTGTCCGGCGATGGCAGCGCGACCCGACCGCTAAGGACATCCCCGATCAATCTGCCCTGGGCCTCTGCCACCGGCATGATCGCGCCAAGTGGTTGCAGCAGACCGACGAAGAACAGGTTATCGACTTCGGGCTTGAGCATACGCTCCCACAATGGGAGATCGTTGCCCTCTGCGGCAATAAATGAGGGCTCGAAAAATGGAAAACTGACTTTGTAGCCGGTGCACCAGATGATCAGGTCGACCGCTTCCTCGCTTCCATCGACGAATTCAACGCCGGAACCGGTCAGCCTGCGGATGCCGTCACGCGGGTGGATGTCGCCACTGCCAAGGCGGATGAAAATCTCCTGACTGATGGTCGGATGCGCCTGCAATATGCGGTGGTCAGGCTTTGGCAAACCGAAATTCCATGGCTTGCCCACCTGGCTGGCGACAATCCATCGGGTCAGCCAGCTGTTTATCTTCCATGGCACCCAATGCGGCATCGCGGTCAGACGCGTGGTCGGAATACCAAAAATGTATTTCGGCACGATCCACACACCGTGACGCGCGGACAACAGGACCTTCTCCGCCAGGCCGGGGCGAGATAATTCGCAGGCGATATCCATCGCGCTGTTACCCATGCCAACCACGAGGATACGTTTGCCGCGACAATCGACCGGGTCCTCCGGGGTCAGATAGCTGTGTGAGTGGATCTGATCACCGGCGAACTCACCCGGATAGGCCGGCTCCGGCCACAGCGGATCCCAGTGATGGCCATTGGCGACCACCAGCGCGTCGTAACAACGGCTCTCACCGTTTTTCAGACGCACATCCCAAAGCCCGTCCGCCCTGCGCCCGGCATGTTCAACCCCGGTATTGAAGGTAATCCTGCGACGCAGATCAAAGTGATCAATATAGTCATTGAAGTAATCGAGGATGATGCGGTGGCCCGGATAATCCGGGGTCCCCTCGGGCATCGGGTAATCCTCGTATTCCATCAGACGGCAGTCGGTATTGATGTGCAGTGATTCGTAGGCAGCCGACATGCCGTTCGGGTTGCGAAAACACCAGTTGCCGCCGACCTGATCACTTTTTTCAAAGCAGTCGTAAGGAATGCCTCTGTCCTGAAGTGCCTTGATCACGGTGATGCCGCTAGACCCCGCACCGATGACACAGACTCTGGGCAACTCAGACATGATCAGGGGCTCCGGCGGCAGGATTCGGATGGCAATACATACCGCAGACGGTGACATTTATTGATAAATCCGTCAATAATGCGGCATGGACCTGAGCAGCCCCCGCAGAACAAGGCTCAATCCCCGCAAACGCAGGCTTCAATTACTCGATTGCGCGTTGAGTGTATTTGCCCGTGATGGCCTGGGTCGCGCCAACCATGCGGCAGTCGCTGATCTGGCCGGCGTTTCGGTCGCAACCGTATTCCACTATTTCCCCAATCGCGATGCCCTGGTTGACGCGGTTCTCGCTCAGGTCGATGACTTCTTTATCCAGCTTGCGAATGAGGTTCACCGCCACGATTCGCCATTGCGGGAGATCCTGATCGCCCACGGATTGGCGTTCCTGCGCGCGGCCGAAACCAACAGTGACTACGTGCGCGTATGGCTGGACTGGAGCACCGCGATCAGGGAGCAGGTGTGGCCCCGCTATCTGGACTTTCAGGAACGTCTGATAACGATCGTCGCCGACAGTATCCGGCGCGGCCGCTCACGCGGTGAGGTATCCGTGTCGGTCGTCCCTGAAGACACCGCGCGTCTGTTCGTCGGCAATGCACACATGGCCGCGTTGATGAGCTTCGCGCCCGGGTCGGGTTTGAGCCTGGAGGATCTGGTGCGGCGCGCAGTCGCCGCGCTTCTCAGTACGGATGTCCCCGGGAATCCCACGGCGGCGGTTTCGTAAGGAACCACGCAGCCGGCGTCAGCGGCGGCGGCTAGTCTCGATTGTGCTGCGGCAGGCGGAAACGGACCACGCGATCGCTCACCTGCTGATCCGCGGTCATCCCCCCGATCAGATAAAAGTAACCCGCATGCTCGACCAGACCGCGGTGATCCATGCTGGCCTCGGGCAGGCTGCCGATATCTTCCCAGCGTCCGTCGGCAACGTGATACGCAAACACCCTTGCGGACGGTTCCGAAGGCATGCCGTTGTAGCCGATGCCATCGTAGTTGTACGGGTTGGCTGAGCCGCCGGCGAACACGATCGACCCGAGCCGCTGGCTGCCGGTGGCGGCCATCCGGTAAAGCGCGGGCCCGCCGTGATGATCCAGCCGCCGCCATTCGATTCTGCGCGGGTCCAGCGGATCGATCGTGCCGACAAAGCAGCTCGCTTCGGCTTCGAACACCCTTGAGCGGTCTTTTAGCGTCCCTATGGCTACACCGTCGCAGATCACCATCGTGCCACCGACCATGCCGCCCGCATGACCAAACACCGGCCGGCCCGGGAACGGCGTGGCCTGAACCCAGCGGTCCTCGCTGGCGTCGTAAAGCTGCACCAGATTGACGTTGCCCGAGTCATGCCAGCCGCTGACCAGGTAGACAAAACGGTCCCGATACACCAGGGCGACAGCGTCATCTACCGGCACCGGCATCGGCGCCAACCCGGCATAGCTGCCAGATGCAGGGCGCAATCGCTGAACCCGGGGCACCGACGACTCGCTGTGATCCGCGGCGACCGTGTAACCGCCGATCACGAGCACTTCGCCCGCGACCAGGACCGAGGTGCCCGCAAGACGACCTCCTGACCCGGGCACCGACTGCAGCTCTCTCCACGCGGTCCCGTCGATCGGCAAAAAGAACACCCTGGCATGGACATCTCGCCAGGTTTTGCCAGGCCCCAGCCCCATCGCGCTGATCAGACCCGGTCCGTCAGCCGTTTCCGCCAGCGCCACCGCGTTGTTGCTGACCGGTTCCGGCAACGGCGGCAGCGACTCGAACCGAAGGGGCTCGGCACCGGCACAAACACCGGAGGCTGCGACGACCAGAAGGAATGCGCTCAGGCCTTGCGCGGTTCTGTGAGTTTCAACGTCAGACACTTGGCGGATCCGCCTGCCTTGAGGAATTCCGACAACGGCACCTGGCGAACCTCGAAGCCCCGCTCCTGCAAGGCAGGAACCAGTTGGCCAGAGGCACGGTTAAGAAAGATCATCTTGTCGACGTTAACCGCGTTGCAGGCAAAGTGACCGGCATTCTCGGCGCTCACCGGGATGCGCCGGTCTTTGGGGACACGGCGTTCGATTTCGGCACGCGAAGCATCGTCAAATGCTGGCGGGTGATAAAGCAGATAACCCCCGCTTAGCGGGCACATGCAGGTATCGATATGGTAGAAGCGCGGATCCACCAGGCGGATCGGCACGACTTCCAGATCGAACCAGCCCTGGATCAGGGCATGCGCATCGACCTCGGTGCGAAAACCGTGCCCGACCCAGATCCATTCGCCCGTCCGATCGATCAGGGCATCCCCCGCGCCTTCGAATCCAATCTCATCAGGCAGGTCGAGTAATTCAAAACCGTTCTCGCGGAACCAGTTCTTGAAGTGCACCTCTTCCTTGCGCCGCTCCAGAGGCATGAAATGACTGGCGATCGCGCGTTGGCCATAGACGGCACCCGCATTGGCAGTAAACACCATGTCCGGCAACCCTGGCTGCGGAGTCATCGTGACCACTTCAGCCACGCTGGAGATCTCGGCACGCAAGCGATCCCATTGCTGGCGCACAAGCGCCGGGTCCGGCTCTCCGGAATTGCCGTCCATCCATGGGTTGATCACATAATCCACCGAGAAGAAATCCGGAGGACACATCAGGATTCGGTGCTGTTCGTCCATATCCACCCGTATGTATGCTTTGCCAGCGGCTATGACTCCGACGATATCAGTCGGACTGTTTCAGTCTGATTGCAGTTTAGAGAATATTATGCGGATAGTCCCGGGCTTTCCGCCGGGCGGCAAACTCAAGGAGAACGTTGGTGTCGGATCAACTGAAGGAATTCAAGGACTATCGGCAGCGGATGAACGAACGCATCCTGGAACTGGATAACCGCGTGATAAAACGCGTCTTTTCAGTGGATTCGCTGACCTACGCCAGCGAAAGCCGATTGCAGCGACCGGTCAAGGAGCTGCTGGGTCTGGTCGCTTCGCTGGTCCTGCGTTGCGACGACTGTGTCAAATATCACGTAGCTGAAGCACTGGCGGCGGGGTCCAGTCATGAGGAGATCGTCGAGGCGATGAGTATCGGTCTGGTGGTCGGCGGCACGATCGTCATACCGCATATGCGCCGCGCGGTGGAATTTCTCGATCAATTAGAGCCTGATGCTGGCGCGGATTCCGGCCCAGATGGCGACACAATCAGGCCTCCTGGCAATTAGCGCCGGGGCAGGAAAATCTCGGCCAGCATGCAGCGAACACCACCACCGGCGCTGTCTTCAATATCGTCGATGGCCGCGGTAAGCAAACGTGTATGCGCCCCCAGCACCGCGCGTTGCGGGTCCGTCAGGCTGGCTTCGGCACGGCGGGACATCACCAGCACACGCTCACCCTCGGCGTTGATCAACTCAAGCATGTTGCCGGCGAATGCAGCCATTTGAGGATGACTGATGGACACAATCTCCCGGCCGCTCGAACGCAAGCGCTCCAACACGGCATGGCGTTCGTCCGGGTTGGCAATGGCTGCGTCACAAATCACCACATAGCCTTTGCCGAGAGCCATCATCACATTGGTGTGATAGATCGGCACACCGTCCGCATCGACCGCCTGAAACGGCAGCGCCTTGAATCCTGTCCGCTGACAAAAATCCTCAAGCACTTCGATATCAGTGCGCGGTGAAAGACAGGCATAGGCCACCCGCAACACCCGATCAAGGATCATGCTGCCGGTACCCTCGAGGAACCGATCGCGCTCCTCCCAGGCGCTGAGATCCAGCACTCGCTGCACCCGGAATCCGTGCACGGTGCCAAGACGTTCCACGATATCCAGACGCCGCTCAGTACGTCGATTCGGGGCCATCATCGGAAACAGCACCACGCTGCCATCGGCGTGCAGGCTGATCCAGTTGTTCGGGAAAATCGAATCGGGCGTCGCCGGCTCAACGGTATCTTGTTCGATAATCACTTCGACCCCAGCCATGCGCAGCGTATCGGCCAGACTCTCGAACTGAACCGCCGCGGCCTGCTGCTCCAGTTCATTGGCAACCGCGTCCGGCTCGCGTTGAAATGCGTTGGATGCCGCGGTTTGCGGATTGGAGTGAAACGCTGTCGGGCGGATCATCAACACGGCGCTGGCGGTCTGCGGTTCAGGGCGGTTCATGGCCGGCATTCTAGCGTTGCCAGCGTCGGTGCCAACACCCGCCGGTGCCGCTGCTTTGCAGCAGACCGCTGCGATGGCAGTGCCAGGGTCAACAGGCGCCGCCACTGGCGCCAGCGTCGCATACCCGGCCGCGCCCGGTGGCAGCGTGATAAGTCTCGTGGGTATACTGGCGCCCCTGGGCGGAAGCTCTGGCCAAACAGTCAGAATCCCGTGATTGTTCGGACGATCGATTGCGTACCGTTGCGAGACCCGGGAGTCCCGCCCCAGCTATAGACGGAGAGCCCGCTGACGTGTCCCAAAACCAAGAGTCTTTGACGCGCACTTCCAGGATCGCCGGCCTCATCGCCAGCCTGGGCGTTATCGCCACTGGCTTGAGCGGGTGTGAAGAACCCGCGCCGCCGGCACCGCCGATACTGGATATTCCGGTGGTTGAGGTTGTACAGCGCGACGTGCCCATCGTCGGCGAGTTTGTCGGCCAGACCAGAGGATCCGTGGATATCCCGATCTCCGCCAGGGTCGCCGGCTTCCTCGAGAGTATGGATTTTCTGGAGGGTCGGTATGTCGAAGAAGGTGACTTGCTGTACACCATCGACGACAACGAATTGCAGTCCAGGGTGGCGGAAGCCCAGGGTTACGTTGCGGAAGCCACAACCATGCTGGCCAAGGCCGCCAGCGACCTCGACCGGATCCGGCCGCTGGCAGAAATGAAAGCGGTCAGTCAGCAGGATCTGGATTCTGCAGTGGCCCAGTACGAGGCGGCACAGGGCGCGCTCACCGCCGCGAATGCGCAACTCGAGCAAGCCCGCATCGAATTGTCCTATTCCCGCATCTACGCACCGACATCCGGCTTTATCGGCATAAGCGCGGCCAAGGTGGGTGGATTCGTCGGCGTGGCGCCGAACCCGGTCGTGCTCAACTATGTGTCGAAAATAAATCCTATCCGGGTTCAATTCTCAGTCAACGAACGAGAGTATCTGCGCTACGCCCGCAAGCTCAGCGAGGCTCGAAGCAGAATCGCGCGGGATGAAGAAGATGGCACAGCACTGGAACTGATCCTGGCGGATGGCTCAGTGCATCCGGAGCCGGGACACGTCGTCAGCGCAGAGGCCGCGATCAACCCGAGCACCGGGACGCTAATGCTTGAGGCGGATTTCCCCAACCCGAGAGATATCGTGATTGCTGGTCAATTTGCCCGCGTCCGGGCCGTTCTCGACACGCGTATGGGCGCGGTGCTCGTCCCGCAGCGCGCAGTATCGGAGTTGCAGGGCAATTTTCGCGTATTCGTCATCGATCAGAACAACACCGTGTCGATCCGCGAAGTACAGCCGGGACCCACTGTAGACCGCATGTGGGTGATCGACTCGGGTCTTGAGCCGGGTGAACGGGTGGCCGTCGAGGGCCTGTTGCGGATGACCGGAGGCCTGGTCGTCAACCCGAAATTGATCAGTCTCGACCAGGTCGGGCAACCCCTGCCAGGGCCCGGCGGGGACTGATCGATGGCCGAGTTTTTCGTCCGCCGTCCGATTGTCGCCATGGTGATCGCCATCATCACGGTGATCATCGGGTTTGTTGCCCTCTCGCGCCTGCCGGTAGCGCAGTATCCGGAGATCACGCCACCGATGGTCGCGGTCAGCGCCACCTACATCGGCGCCAATGCGATCAATGTCGAACAATCGGTCGCCACGCCAATCGAGCAGAAGGTCAATGGCGTCGAGAACATGATCTACATGCGCTCGACCAACTCCAGCGATGGCCGACTCAACCTCGAGGTCTCTTTCGAGGTCGGGACCGATCTCGATATGGCGAACGTGCTGGTGCAGAACCGCGTGTCAGAGGCCGAACCCGGCTTGCCCGAGGAAGTAAAGCGCCTTGGCGTCACGGTCAAAAAGAAACTCTCGTTCCCGTTGTTAGCGATCTCGCTGGTCTCGCCAAACGGCACCTTTGACGAGCAATTCCTGACTAATTACGGAACCATCAACATTGTTGATGAACTGGCCAGGATCCGCGGCGTCGGGCTGGCCGAAGTGCTCGGCGGGAGCGTCACTGAATACGCGATGCGAGTGTGGATACGGCCCGATCAGCTGGCCAAGCTGGGGCTGACAGTTCCTGATATCACCAACTCAATCAAGCTACAAAATGTGCTGGTGCCGGCCGGCCAGATCGGCGGCGAGCCTGCGCCCCCCGGCAATGAATTTACCTACACCGTTCAGACCGCCGGCCGATTCGAGACACCGGAAGAGTTCGGCGAGGTGGTGATCCGCTCGAACCCGGATGGGTCTCAGGTGCTGCTCAAGGACGTTGCCCGAATCGAACTGGGCACCCAGAATTATCTGATCCAGGCGCGCCTGGACGGTTCGCCGACCGCGATCCTGCAAATTTTCCAGCTACCGGATGCGAACGGACTCGATGTGGCCGCCGAGGTATTCGCGGCCATGGAGCAAGTGTCTGAACGCTTCCCGGAAGATCTCGAATACGTGGTTTCGCTGGATACCACCAAACCGATCAAAGCAGGCATTCGCGAAATCGTCATCACGCTCTACCAGGCCGTGGCCCTGGTGATCCTGGTGGTGTTTCTGTTTCTGCAGAACTGGCGGGCCACGCTGATCCCGGCGCTGGCCGTGCCGGTTTCGCTGATCGGCACCTTCGCTGTGTTCCCGTTGCTGGGTTTTTCGATCAACACCCTGTCGCTGCTGGGGCTGGTGCTGGCCATCGGTATTGTGGTGGATGACGCGATCGTTGTGGTCGAAGCGGTGGCGTCAAAGATGGAATCCGGGATGAAGCCGAAAGAGGCCACCATCGAGGCAATGCGCGAAGTATCGGGGCCGATTGTCGCTACCTCACTGTCGCTGATCGCGGTGTTTGTCCCGGTAGCGGCGATGGGCGGCATCACCGGACTTCTTTATCAACAGTTCGCTATCACCATTGCCATCTCGGTCGCCATATCCTCGGTGAATGCGCTGACCCTGAGCCCGGCGCTGGCAGCCGCGCTGCTGAAACCGCCGGGTGAAAAGAAGGGATGGCTGGACCGCTTTTTCGATGGCTTTAACCGGGGCTTCGAAGTCGCCACCGCTCGTTTTATGGTGTTGACCAATTTCTTTACCAGCAAGCTGGTCCGCGCGGGCCTGCTACTCGGGTTGATAGTGGCTGGCGTGGTACTGATCTTCCGTATTCTGCCGGCCGGCTTTGTCCCGGAAGAAGATCAGGGCTATGTGCTTGCCGCGTTGCTGATGCCGGATGCTTCTTCTCTGCAACGAACCAACGGCGTGCTGGAGGGCATCGAAGACATCATCGCGGAGTTCGACGAGGTGCAGAATGCTTCGGTGGTCGCTGGCTATAACGTCATGACCGGCACGCTGCAACCGAATGCGGGCACCATGTTCATCCAGCTAAAAGACTGGGACCAGCGCGCCCATGAGGGGGGTCACGCGCGCGATGTGGTTCGCCGGCTCAACGCACAATTCGCCGCTCGGGTGATAGGCGGCGTGGCCTTCGCGTTCGGACCGCCAGCGATTCCCGGCCTGGGCACCGGATCCGGCTTCTCGATGATGCTTCAGGACCGTGGCGGGAATACGCCGGAGTATCTGTTTGAACAAGCGCAGAAATTTATTGCAGCCGCGAGACAGCGTCCTGAAATCGGCGGCGCACTGACCTTTTTCCGGCCCAGCAGTCCACAGATCCTTCTCGAAATCGATGATGCCAAGGCGCTCAAACTCGGCGTTTCTTTGAGCGACGTGAACACCTCGATCGGGGCGTTCCTGGGCGGTGCCTATGTCAATGATTTCAATCGTTTCGGGCGACTGTACAAAGTCTATGTGCAGGCCGAACCGGAATACCGCAGCAGCGTAGACGGTATCCGTATGTTCTATGTGCGCGGTCCGGAAGGCGACACCGTCCCACTGTCAGCATTCGTCGATACCAGCCGGTCGCTTGGACCAGAATTCACCAACCGCTTCAATCTGTTCCGCTCCGCGGAAATCACCGGCACCGCGGCCCCCGGCTACAGTTCGGCGGAGTCAATGGCTGCGCTCGAGGCCGTCGCTGCGGAGGTACTGCCAAGCGACGTCGGATACGCCTGGACCAATATGTCTTACCAGGAGAAGGCCGCCGAAGGCAGCGGCTCGGTCGTGTTCCTGATGGCACTGGTGTTCGTGTTCCTGATCCTCGCCGCCCAGTATGAAAGCTGGGCGCTGCCGATGTCGGTGATGCTGGGCACACCGATCGCGGTGTTCGGCGCGGTTGGCGGGTTGTTTATCGCCAGGTTGTTTAGCGAGAGCTATGTAAACAATGTCTTTGCCCAGATCGGGCTGGTGATGCTTATCGGTATGGCGGCCAAGAATGCGATCCTGATCGTGGAGTTCGCGAAGGTCGAGTCAGAAAAAGGTCGCAGCGCGCTCGAAGCCGCAATGGAAGCCGCCAGGATGCGCTTTCGCCCGATCCTGATGACCGCCTTTTCATTCATCCTGGGCGTGTTGCCACTGCTGTTCGCCAGCGGTGCCGGCGCCGAGGCGCGCAAAGTGATGGGCATGACGGTGTTCAGCGGCATGCTGGTCGCGACCATCATTGGCGTCCTCGTGGTGCCGGCGATGTATGTGTTCGTCGAACGCTATATTGCGCGCGGCTCATCCAAAACCGGTCCGCCAGCGCAGGCCAGCGCGAGCTCTGGAGGCAGTTGACGTGAAACTGCAAGGTAGCTGGCTGGTTGCGCTGTCGCTGGTCTCCGGCTGCACGCTGGGACCAGACTATTCTCGTCCTGACCTGGATGTCCCCGGTACGTACGTCGAGAGTGCTCCGAGCGGCGAATCGCTGGCTAACATGAGCTGGTGGGTGCTATTCAGGGACGAGCAGCTGCAATCGCTGATCCGTACCGCGCTGGAAGAAAACAAAGACCTTGGGATCGCGTTGTCGCGCATTTTTGAAGCTCAGGCCAACCTTGGTTTCGTGCGTGCAGACCAGTTCCCGTTCGTCGATGGTAGCGGTCGTGCCAGCCGCGGCAGACAGAGCCGGGAGATATTCCCGGGCGCAGATACCAATAACAACTTCTTGTTGGGTGCCGATCTCGCTTTTGAGGTCGATCTCTGGGGTCGCTTGCGGCGCGCCACCGAATCAGCTCGCGCCGAGTTGCTCAGCAGCGAGGAGAACTATCGAAACGTCACCATCAGCCTGGTCTCCAGCGTGGCCAGCGCGTACTTGTTGCTTCGTGATTTCGACCAGCGCCTGGTGATCTCCCGCAACACCCTGAAGACCCGACAGCAGGGACTGAATATCATGCAGGCGCGCTTTGACCAGGGCACGATACCGGAACTGGAGGTCAACCAGGCAGAGATCGAAGTTGCGGGAGCCGAAGTCGCTGTTTCCGCGTTCGAGCGTGCCGTGGTGCAGACCGAGAACGCAATCCGGATTCTGCTCGGGCGCAACCCGGGCCCGGTGACGCGAGGCGAGCGCCTGGATCAGCAGGTCTTTCCACCCCAGGTGCCCGCGGGCCTGCCCTCCGAATTGCTCCAGCGGCGACCGGACGTGCTCAGCGCGGAACAGCAGCTGGCAGCACAGACCGCGCGCATCGGCGCGGCCGAGGCGCTGCGCTTCCCGTCGTTGAGCCTGACCGGGTTCGCCGGTGTCGAGAGCAGCGATCTGTCAGACCTGAATTCCAGCGATGCCGGTAGCTGGAGCATCAGCGCAAATGTGTTTGCGCCGATTTTTAACTCGGGAAAACTGAAGGCCAATGTAGAGGTTGAGAGAGCCCGCACCGAACAGTTGCTGCTGAACTACGAAGCGACTGTGCAGCAGGCTTTCCGGGAAGTCGAAGACGCGCTGGTTGCGGTACGGACGCTGCGCGATGAACACGCAGCGCAGACCCGCCGGGTCGCGGCTGCGCGGAACGCCGCCCGCCTGTCCCAGGCCCGTTATGACGGTGGCGTGGTTGATTATCTGGAGGTGCTGGACTCTGAGCGCACCCGATTCAGCGCCGAACTTGACGAGTCCGAGACCCTGCAGGCTTACCTGAACGCGATCGTCAGCCTGTACAAGGCTCTCGGCGGCGGCTGGGACCCCGAAACCTGAGCCGAAGGTCGGGTCCAGTCAATTCTGCCCTCTGCCTCGATCTCGCTGTCCGCCACCGGTTCGCAGCGGCCAGCGTGATTCCCCGCCAGGCACGGCGGCCCGCAGACGCTATCGATAGCGCATCGGGCTGACGCTACGCGCGCTGAGCCGTTTCCTTTTCCACCCCCAGGATGGGCACCTCCACGATGGGCGACTCTGTGTCTGACGTCAGACCCGACCTCCAGGCAAGATACAGAATGGCTGGATGATGCCGAAGCACTCCAGGGCCAGGCCTGCGACCAGACCTGCGACCAGACCCGCAATCGGAGCAATTCGGATCACTGCCTCAAGCACGTCGTTCATCAGGCCGTCTTTTCGCTGCACACTCATGCCTGCTTCATCCGTGCCGGTAGTGAGTTGAGATCCGCCGGGATCAGGATTGCTCCGCCGGGTTTCGATCGCTGTTGCCGTTGCCGCTGTCTTCAACAGGGCTGTCGTCGTCGCCGTGTGCGCGTGTCCACTCGCCGATCAGAGAGTATCCAACGGCCAGCAGAGTCGGGCCGAGGAATATCCCCAGGAATCCGAATGCGATCATGCCGCCGATCACGCCGAGCAACACCAGGATAAACGGCAGTGCACTGCCGCGGCTGATAAACATCGGCTTGAGGATATTGTCGGCGGTTCCGACCACCGCGCCGCCCCAGGCCACCAGGAATATGCCCCAGCCGGTCTCGCCGCGGGAAAACAACCAGATCGCTGCCGGGATCCAGACCAGGCCGGCGCCGCCGGGAATCATGGAGGCAAATCCGGCGACCACGCCGAGAAAAATCGCCGCCGGGACACCGGTGACCGCAAGGCCCACCGCGGTCAACAAGCCCTGCGCAAACGCAGTACCCACGATGCCGTAGACCACGCCCTTCATTGTGCCCTCGGCGATACCGAGCAGACGTTCCGAGCGCTCGCCGCCCACTCGGTTGGCAAGCCGTTCGAAAGCCCTCGCGGCGCTGTCGCCATCACGGTAGAGAAAAAACGCCACCAGCAAACCCATACTCAGGTCGAAAATGCCCTGCCCGACGCCGACACCCGCCTTCACCAGCCAGTTTCCAACAGGCCGCAGCACTTTCGGAATATGCTGACTGATCGAGATCGTGCCTTCGGCCAGCCCGCTCCACAGAGCCGCCAGCTGCTTGCCCACCAGCGGCAACCCCATCAGCCATTCCGGCGCCGGCGGCACGCCTTCGGAGACAAACGCCCTCACGCGCTGTACGAACACGGCGACGTCGTCGACCAGGCTGGTCGCCAGAACCAGCAATGGCACCAGCAAGACCGCGATAAGCAGCAGACTCATCGCCGCCGCCGCCAGCGTCCGGCGACCTCCCAACCCGTCGCGGATACGCTGGAACAACGGCCAGGTGGTCAACACCAGAATAAGGGCCCAGAGTATCGGTGCCAGAAACGGCAGCAGGACATGCAGGCAGCCTATCGCGAGCAGGATCAGAATGACCATGCCTACCAGCTTCTCGAGCCGAATCGATCCCAGATCCATATAAACTCCGTGCTGTTTCGTCGACGTGCTTCTTATTTCGGGCGCTGCGGCTAATATAATCCACCCCAGGTTGATTTGAGGCGCTGATGCGGATTTCTGTAGTCTTTCTGCTGTTTATCAGCGTAGCCGCCTCGGCGGCCGACGCTGTGACCGCATCGCCGCAGTTGCCGCAGTTGCCGCAGTCGCCGCAGTCGCCGCAGTTGCCGCCGGCTGTGCAGCAGATACTGGATGGACACGAGCTTGGACAGCAAGGGCTGAGCATCGTGGTACAGGGCGTAGAAGACGAACAGCCTCTGCTGAGTCTGAATGCCGCGGTTGCGCGTAGCCCGGCATCCATCATCAAACTGCTGACAACGTTTGCTGCGCTTGACTTGCTCGGCCCGGCATACACCTGGCAAACCCGCGCCTATCTGAACGGATCGCTCGAGGATGGCCGTCTGCAGGGAAATCTCTATCTGCAGGGCGGCGGTGATCCCTACCTGAGTACCGAACGGTTCTGGACCTTCCTGCGCCAATTGCGAGCCAAGGGACTACGGAACATCGACGGCGATCTGGTGATCGACAACAGCTATTTTGATGTTGCCGATGAGGATCCGGCGGCTTTCGATGGACAACCCTTCCGGACCTATAACGTGGCGCCGGATGCCCTGCTGGTCAATCTCAAGGCGGTGGAATTTCGCGTTTACCGGCCCACTGCAGGGGCCAGGCCCGAGGTTGTCACCAATCCGCTGATTGCCAATCTGAAAATAGACAACCGGATCCGCACCGTGAACGGGCCATGCAACGGGTTCCAGCGCGGTGTGGCGATCGATCTGCCTGCCGGTCTTGAAGGTGCCACGGTGCAATTGTCAGGGAGATTCCCCAGTGCTTGCACCGAGTACTCGCTATGGCGAACGGTGATGACACCACCTGAATTTGCCTACGGTGTGTTTGATTCATTGTGGACAGAACTGGGCGGCAACCTGAGCGGGAAGGTCAAGACCGGCCCGGTGCCGGAGGGTGCTGAGTTGTTTGCCCGCAGCGAGTCCGTGCCACTGGCGGAGGTCGTGCGCAACGTCAACAAGTTCAGCAACAACGTGATGACCCGGCAGTTGATGCTGACTATCGGTGCGGAACAGGAAGGCACCCCGGGCACCCGCGACAAGGGTCGGGCGGCGATTTCTGCCTGGCTGCAGGATCAGGGCCTGGACGCCACCGGTCTGTTTCTGGATAACGGGTCCGGCCTGTCCCGGCAGACCCGGATTTCCGCCGACAGCATGGCGCAAATGCTGATTGCCGCCTGGCACCACCCGTACATGCCGGAGTTCATTTCTTCGATGCCTCTGTCGGGCATGGACGGCACGCTGCGGAATCGCTTCCGTAACACGTCTCTGGCTGGCCGCATGCACGCCAAGACCGGGCGGCTGGATCATGTCTACAGCCTCGCCGGTTATGTTCAGGCGAACTCCGGGAAACGCTATGTCGTGGTGGTGATGCAGAACGACAACGACGTCCACCGCGGTCCTGGCAGAGAATTGCAGGATGCGCTGCTGCGTTGGGTTTCCCGCCAATAGCGGCCAGCGCTCACCTCCGGCCTCGGGCATCAGCCTGACATCACGTCAAACAGCGAACGCCTCATCGTTGCGAAGCACTGCTGCGAAGCGCTACTGCTAATCACAGCTGCCGATCACTGCTGAATGCCGGCAATGCGTCACTCGGCAAGGCGTCGCTGGCAGCCGACCCGACCGGGTCTCTTTCCAGGCTCAAACTCATCTCGTCTTTAGCTCGTTGACCTGGCAGAACGGCCTGCCGAATGCGGTCGGGAATCATTGCCATTTGCGTTTACCAAACATGCCCGGCGACCCGGAGAACAGGCACCGGACGAATTCTGATCGTGAAATCGCCCGCTTGTGCTGCGAACGCGCCCATCCCGCTGAGCAGAATGGCTTTTTTGTTCCGGATGGGGGCCCAGAATTGATCTAGATCAGGATCATTTGCGGCCCGAAGCGCTATAAATGTCGAACGGTCAAAAGAAGCTGAAGAGACCGTCGTCCGGACCCTGCAGGAATTGCTTTTACCGTCTCCGCAGAATTCTCCGCAGAATCAATCGGAGCCACGGACCCGCAGATACATATCGCTAGCGATCACGCAAAAACAGAAGAGGGAGTTGCCATGGCAGTTCAAGAAACCTTCTACGAGGTCATGCGGAAGCATGGGATAACACGTCGCAGCTTCCTTAAGTTTTGTAGCCTGACCGCAGCCGGCCTGGGCCTCGGCCCGGGCTATGCCGGAAAAATAGCCCACGCGCTCGAGAACAAGCCACGGACACCAGTGATCTGGCTGCACGGCCTTGAGTGCACCTGCTGCACCGAGTCGTTTATCCGCTCTGGCCATCCGCTGGCGGGCGACGTGATCCTGTCAATGATCTCGCTGGATTATGACGACACGCTGATGGCCGCAGCTGGCTATCAGGCGGAAGAGATCCTTGAACAGACCATAGAAAAATATGACGGCCAGTACATCCTCGCCTGCGAGGGCAATCCGCCGCTGAATGAAGACGGCATGTACTGCATCCAGGGCGGCAAGCCCTACGTCGAGAAGCTGCGGCACATGGCCAACCACTGCAAAGCCATCATCGCATGGGGCTCATGCGCTTCATGGGGTTGCGTGCAGGCCGCGCGGCCGAACCCGACCCAGGCGGTACCGATCCACAAAGTGATATTCGACAAACCGATCATCAAGGTACCCGGCTGCCCGCCGATCGCCGAAGTCATGACCGGAGTGATCACATACATCGCCGCGTTTGGTCAATTACCGCCGCTGGATCGCCAGGGCCGGCCGAAGATGTTCTACAGCCAGCGCCTGCACGACAAGTGCTACCGGCGGCCGCATTTCGATGCGGGTCAATTCGTCGAGACGTTCGACGACGAGGGCGCACGCAAGGGCTATTGCCTTTATAAAGTGGGTTGCAAGGGCCCGACGACCTACAACGCCTGCTCAACACTCGAATGGAACGACGGTTTGTCCTGGCCGGTTAAATCCGGTCACGGCTGTCTCGGCTGCGCCGAGGATGATTTCTGGGATAAGGGTTCGTTCTACAGCCCGGTGACAAATCTGAAGGTACCCGGCGGCGCAGAATCTACGGCGGACGAGATCGGTATGGTGCTGGCTGGTGCGGCGACGATCGGCGTCGCGGCGCATGCGGCCGCTTCGGTTGTCAGCCACATGACGAACAAGGACAGGAAGGAGACGAACAATGGCTAGCATCGTCACGCCAAACGGCTTCGCTTTGGACGACAGCGGTCAGCGGGTCGTGGTCGATCCGATCTGCCGCATCGAAGGTCATCTCCGAATCGAAGTCAATCTCGATGAAAACGACACGATTCAAAACGCAGTATCCAGTGGCACGATGTGGCGTGGCCTCGAGGTTATCCTCCAGGGTCGCGACCCCCGTGATGCCTGGGCATTTGTAGAGCGGATTTGCGGCGTCTGTACCGGCGTCCACGCGCTGGCCTCAGTACGTTCCGTTGAAGATGCGCTGGGTATCCAGATCCCGGCCAACGCCAACCATATCCGCAACCTGATGATGCTGGCCCAGTACACTCAGGATCACCTGGTGCATTTTTACCACCTGCATGCGCTGGACTGGGTTGACGTTGTCAGCGCCCTGAGTGCGGACCCGAAAGCGACGTCCACACTGCAGCAAAGCATCTCGAAGTGGCCAAAATCCTCGCCGGGATATTTCCGCGATGTGCAAAACCGGCTGAAACGATTTGTTGAGTCCGGACAGCTTGGGCCTTTCGCCAATGCCTACTGGGGCAGCCCGGCCTACAAGCTGCCGCCGGAAGCCAACCTGATGGCGGTTACGCATTATCTCGAGGCGCTGGACTTCCAGAAGGACATCGTCAAGATCCACACCATTTTCGGCGGCCGTAACCCGCATCCGAACTGGCTGGTCGGCGGTATGCCATGCTCGATCAACATAGATCAGACCGGATCCACCGGCGCGGTCGGCATGGTCTGGCTGACCATGGTGTCAGACATCATCAACCGGTCCATCGATTTCATCGACCAGGTCTATATTCCGGATCTCAAGGCGATCGCATCGTTCTACAAGGACTGGGGTTTTGGCGGCGGCCTGGCTGGCCAGAACATGATGTCCTATGGTGATTTCCCGATCGTCGCGAACGATTGGTCCAACGACAATCTGATGATGCCGGCCGGCGCGATTATCAATGGCGACCTTAGCCAGGTCTATGAAGTCGACGTCCGCGATCCGAGTCAGATCCAGGAGTTTGTCGATCATTCCTGGTACAAGTATGGCGGCGGCGAGGCCAACCGCGGCCTGCACCCCTGGGAAGGTGTCACCGAGCCGAATTTCGAGCTCGGACCGAACTTCAAGGGCACGCGGACCGACATCAAGGAAATGGATGAGGGCGGCAAGTACTCGTGGCTCAAGGCGCCGCGCTGGAATGGTCACGCCATGGAAGTGGGCCCATTGTCGCGTTACGTCATCGGCTACGTTTCCGGACGCGAGGATATCCAGGAGCAGGTGGACAGCATTCTGACCGATCTTGGCCTGCCCATCGAAGCCCTGTTCTCGACACTTGGCCGGACCGCCGCGCGCGGTCTGGAATGTTCATGGGCGGCGCACAATATGCGCACCGTGTTTGACGCGATGATGGCCAATATCAAGGCCGGAGACACATCCACAGCAAACATGGAGATGTGGGAGCCGGAGACCTGGCCGACCGAGGTCAAGGGCGTCGGCATGGTAGAGGCGCCTCGCGGAGCCCTGGGGCACTGGTGTCATATCAAGGATACCAAGCTGGCCAATTATCAGGCCATCGTGCCCTCAACCTGGAACGCATCGCCACGCGACGCAGCCGGCAACATTGGTGCCTACGAGGCATCGCTGCTGGGCACGCCGTTGGCCAATGCAGAACAGCCGCTGGAAATCCTGCGCACGATTCACAGCTTCGATCCATGCCTGGCATGCGCCAGCCATGTGATATCGCCGGATGGTGACGAACTGAGCGTGGTAAAGATCCGTTAGCGGCGGCTTGGGGGAAATCGGCGGTGTCCCGGCCGAAGCAGCAGATGCTGCCAGGCGGGACACCAGTCCGAAGCCTCAGATGAGGAGGAGTTTTTGATGAGCACCAGTGCAGCAAGCGTCCACGACCCCAAGTATCAGAAAGCAGTCTACGTCTATGAGGCGCCGGTCCGCCTCTGGCATTGGATTCACGCGCTGAGCATCGGGGTTTTATGCGTGACCGGCTATTTTATTGCCAATCCATTGCCCAGCCTGGGTGGCGAGGCCAGCGATCATTTCCTTATGGGAAACATGAGGATGATCCACTTTATTGCGGGCTATGTTTTCGCCATCGCCTTTGCAGTCAGGGCGTATTGGGCCATCGTCGGTAACAAATATTCTCGCGAGTTGTTCATCCTGCCGATCTGGAAGGGTGAATGGTGGAAGGGTCTGTTCCACGAACTCAAGTACTACGCCTTTCTGACCCGCAAGAGCCACAAGATCATGGGTCACAATCCGCTGGCGCAGTCAGCCATGTGGGTGTTCAACGTACTGCTGACCCTGTTCCTGATCTTTACCGGCTTTGCGCTCTACGGAGAAGGATTGGGTCTGGGTAGCTGGGCCGACAGCTGGTTTGGCTGGGTGATACCTGCGCTGGATGGCTCGCAGAATACCAAGATGCTCCATCTGCTTGGCATGTGGGTGATGCTGGTCTTTGTCGTGATTCACATTTACATGGCGATCCGGGCAGACATCATGGATCGCGAGAGCAGCGTCAGCACGATCATGGGCGGCTGGCGGATGTTTAAGGACGATCAGCCCTAGTGGCTGGTCAGGCCGCATCGACAGCGGAATCGCTGGAGGTGGACGCAGAACTTTCGTGTGAAACCCTTGTTCTCGGGCTCGGCAACGTCCTTTGGGCAGACGAGGGTTTCGGCGTCCGCGCGGTGGAGGCACTGCATGCGGCCTACCGTTTCCCGCCAGAAGTGCGGGTAATGGACGGCGGCACCCAGGGCATTTTCCTGATCCCGTGGGTACGATCCTGCAAGCGTCTGCTGATCCTCGACGCCATCGACTATGGACTGAAACCCGGCGCGATACGGGTTATCCGGGACGATGACGTGCCGCAGTTTATGGGCGCCCGGAAGATGAGCATGCATCAGGCGGGCTTCCAGGAAGTGCTGATGACCGCCAAATTCAGCGGTGACTTTCCGGAGCAGATCGCGCTGATCGGTGTGCAGCCTGAATGGCTGGACGACTACGGCGGCAGTCTGCGCCCGTGCGTGAAGGGCCGGGTACAGGAAGCCGTGGATCGGGCGGTCGGCATATTGCGCGAATGGGGCATCGAGCCAGAACAGCGGCTGGAACCGCTGGGATCCGGTGAGGGTGTTGGCCCCGACGAGCTGGAGATGAATATCTATGAATCCGGCAGACCAAACATCAAGGGGACCCGTTGAGATGAAACATCCACTGATTCAGCGTCTGCACGATGAATTCACCTATCCGGAAGTTTCTCTGGAGGACTGCGATGAATTCATCAGTGAACCGGGTCTGAGCGTGCTGTTTTTCGGCGGTGACCCGAAGCGTTATAAGGAAACCACAGATGTGGCCGTGGTTCTGCCGGAGTTGATCGCCGCCTTCGGCGGAACGATCCGCGCGGGCGTCGTCGCCAAGACAGCCGAGCTGCCATTACAAAAGCGTTTCGGATTCCGCGCCTGGCCGTGTCTGGTTTTCTGCCGCGACGGCGGCTATGTGGGCGCAATTACCAGAATGAAGAACTGGAGCGAATACCTGGAAGACATCCAGGCATTTATGCAGGCCGATGTCTGCGATCCCCCGGTTTTCGCAAGCGATCAGGTACCCGTGCGGGGCCCGGTCGCGACCACACAAGAGGCAAATGGCTAATGGTCAAACTCGGCGACATCCCGGTCGTGAGCGTAGGTGCCGGCAGTCAGCCAGGCGAATCTGACGGTGCGGAACTCGAATACATCGATCTGCCCAAGGAAATCTCGACGTTCCAGCGGCCCTACATCCCGGAGCCTGAGGAGGTCGAACACCTGCAAGGTGCGCGCGAGGCCATGGACTGGCTCAAGCAGGCGCTGGCCGACTACAAACCCGGTTCAGAACCGTTGATCGCCAACCTTGCGGGTCTGGATGAACCCAATCTCGAGCTCGTCAATCAGATCATGGGGGACGGCGAAGTCAGTGTCACCTATGCCGGCGTAGTGCGCGCAAAGATGCAGGAGTCGGTGCTTGCCGGCGTGTGGCGCACCTTATACCTCGACGCCGAGGACAGAGTGACACACGATTTGATTGAAGTTGCCGATGTCCCTTACCTGGTGCGTCTTCCCGCCCAGCAAACTGTGCCTGGAACCCGACCGCTGACCGATGTGGAAATACCCACCGGGGTGATGAACGCGATGGCCATCCTCGCGGAACTTGAGGAACAGCGACTCACTCACCAGCCGGGTGAGGAACCGCACGTGATCAACCTGACGCTGCTGCCAATGTCACCGGCGGACGTGGCGTTCCTCGAACAGACACTTGGCCGCGGCCCGGTGGATTTGCTCTCGCGGGGTTATGGATCCTGTCGGGTCTCCAGCACCACGGTGCCGAATATCTGGTGGGTGCGGTTTTTCAACTCGATGAACAAGTTGATTTTGGACACGATCGAAGTGGTCGATGTACCCGGCGTTGCGTGTGCGGCGGCGGAAGACATCGCGGATTCGCGGCTTCGACTGATCGAGATTCTTGAGCCCTATTGGCAGGAAATGGCCTGAATCCGAGGGCCAGATGACCCGGATCAACGACAGTGACGTCGAGAACCGCCTGACCGGAAGTACCCGGCTTGAGTGCCGCATCTGCTGGTACGTCTACGATCCGGCGGAAGGCGACGAGTACGAACAGATACCGCCGGGAACCGCGTTCTCTGAGCTCCCGGATCATTGGCGCTGCCCGCAATGCGACGCCGAAATGGACAAATTTCTCCCGCTTGAGGAGTGAGTAACACCGTGGCCCTGACCTCCCAGGATCTGGTCGACACCTACCGGCGCATCGCGGCGCGGATGCAGGGCTTGCCTGTGCTGAACCCGGCGCTGGAAGTCGAAGCAGTGGGCTTTCGTACCTGGGAGCAGCACCAGATCGGCGTTCTGATTACGCCGTGGTTTATGAACCTGGTGCTGATACCCGGTCCCGAGGATGAGTGGCGGGACTACGTCAATGACAAAGCGACGGAATGGCTGTTCCCAGCAGGTCGCTGCGCGTTTCACACCAGCCGCCCGGATGGCCAGCCGCTGCATATGAGCGCCTCGCTGTTTACTACGGTGGAGGGATTCCCGGATCAGGACACCGCCCGGGCAGTCGCTGCGGGTGTGCTGCAATCATTGTTTGAAGCTCCCACAGACGGGCGCGACCGGAACAACCCGGGTAATTCGGACAGTGACGCGCTGATGGCCAAACCGGTCAGTCGCCGCGATCTGCTGCGCCGGGTCACGTTGCAGGGGAGCTGAGCGAACGCAATGCATGAATTATCCGTTTGTCTGGCATTGATGAAACAGGTCGAACGTGTGGCCGGCGACCACGGTGCGCGCAAGGTCGAACGCATCATATTGCGTGTTGGTCCACTGTCAGGGGTTGAACCTGCCCTGCTCAGGAATGCCTTTCCGCTGGCCGCCACCGGCACGGTGGCTGAAGGTGCAAGGCTGGATATCGAGACGGGCCCGGTGCGTGTTCGCTGCACGGTTTGCGATCAGGAATCGGAGGTACGTCCCAATCGCCTGTTGTGCGCGCATTGTGGAGATTTCCGCACCCGCGTGATCAGCGGTGAGGAAATGCTGTTGCAATCCATTGAACTGGACCTGCCGCCCGAGCGTGCCTCACTCACAGAACGCGAATCCTCCGGGGAGGCGGCGCCAGGCCCCGCCTAGGGGCAGCCGATCACCATGAGTTTGAGCTTACTGTTGCTGGGATTTCTGATCGGCATGCGTCATGCGGTGGAGACCGACCATGTCGCTGCTGTCGCTTCGCTGGCAACACGCAGCAAGTCGATGGCGGAAACGATCCGCCAGGGTGCGGCCTGGGGATTAGGGCATACCCTCACATTGTTCCTGTTCGGGTCTGTTGTACTGATACTTGATGCGGTCATACCGGAACGCCTGGCGCATTATCTTGAACTGGTGGTCGGTGTGATGCTCGTTGGTCTGGGGCTCGATGTGCTCAGACGTCTGCTAGCCGAACGTGTCCACTTCCACATCCATCACCACCACGGCGGCGAAGTCCACTTTCACGCGCATTCGCATGTTGGCGAAGGAACTCACGATCCGAAACGCCACCGCCATGAGCATCCCCACCGATTCCCGATCCGTGCGCTGCTGGTGGGTTTGATGCACGGCATGGCCGGGTCCGCGGCGCTGATCCTGCTGACTCTGCAGACCGTGCATTCACCGTGGACAGGCCTGCTGTACATTGCGCTGTTCGGCGTCGGCTCCATGATCGGCATGGCGCTGTTGTCGGTCGTCATTGCCATCCCCCTGCGGGCCTCGGCGCGCGGCGTCACCTGGCTGCACAATGGCCTGCAGGCGGTCGTTGGGGTTGCCACCATTGCCGTGGGTTCTGTGCTGATCTACCAGCTCGGCTGGCAACAACAACTGCTGTTCTAGCGGGCAGCCCGCGCCTCCGCTTGTTGAGGTGAACAGGGCTCCAGCTCTGGCTTGCTGTTACGACTCAGGCAAACGCTCACGGCATCAATCCCCCGCTCCATGAACAGCGCCAGGGCGCAGGCGGCCGGCACCCTGATTCGGGCGGGCGGTGGACCGATGGGTGCGTCTGTCTATACTGTGGCGACGCGCTTCGGGCGCGATTCAAGCCGCAATAAGCAGCGGCAAGTCGCAATCAGAGCCTGACAGAGATCCAGAACCGACGTGGCCACAGCACGATACAAGGCGTTTATCAGCTACAGCCATCGCGACGAACGGTGGGCGAGATGGCTGCACCGCAAGCTGGAAACCTACCGGGTACCAAAACGGCTGGTAGGCCAGCCATCGCCGCTGGGCCCAATCCCGCCCCGACTGACGCCGATCTTCCGCGATCGTGATGAATTGCCCACCGCGACAGATCTCGGCGCGGTCATCCAGCAGGCGCTGGATGATTCCGAATCGCTGATCGTGATCTGCTCGCCGGCCGCCGCCGCATCGCGCTGGGTCAATGAAGAAATCCGATATTTCAGACGCCTGGGTAGAGGCGACCGGGTCTTTTGCCTGATTGTCGATGGTGAGCCGGGAGGCGGAGCGGATGCGGAAGGTAAACAGGAGTGTTTCCCTGAAGCGCTGACGGAACCGCTGGACACCGGGGGCCCCGATGCCTCCCAAGACCATGCCGCGGCCGACATCCGACCGCGGGGCGACGGCAAACAGAGTGCCAGACTCAAGGTGATCGCCGGTCTGTTGGGTCTGGGTCTGGACGAACTCCGCCAGCGCGAACAGCAGCGCCGTCAGCGACGACTGATAGCCGTCGCGGCCAGCGCGGTCGCCGGCATGGTGATCGCGATCGGTCTGGCCACCGCGGCGCTAATGGCCAGAGCGGAGGCCGATCGTCAACGCTTGCGCGCCGAGCAGGAGGCCCAAACGGCGACCGAGACCACCGAATTTCTGGTGTCCTTGTTCGAGGTCGTTGACCCCAGCGAGGCCCGAGGCAACACCATCACTGCCCGCGAAATACTTGATCGTGGTGCGGAGAAAATTGACCGTGAATTGCTGGATCAACCCGCTGTCCGCGCCAATCTGCTTGGCACGATGGGGCGAGTGTATACCGGTCTCGGCCTTTACGCGCAGGCGACGAGCTTGCTTGACTCGGCGCTTGAGGCAAGTGGCGACATAAACGCCAACACGCCGGCAGGCGAGATACAAACCCTCATCGCATTGGCGGCGGCGCTGTTTCTTGAGGGCGACTATGATCGCTCCCAGGAGATTGCCGCCGAAGCGGTCAGGCAAGCCCGCGATATGGACTCAGCACCTGGAGAAGAGCTGGTCGAAGCGCTAATCGTGCTGGCCGACGTGCAAACCCACAAAGGCGTTGACGAGTCGGCTGAATCCAACTACCGCGAGGCCCTGACAGTGGACGCTTCGCTGCACGAATTCGAGAGCGCAGAACGTGCCCAGGCTCTTGCCGGACTGGCGGCATCGATGATGTATCAGGGCCGTCTTGAAGAATCCGAGCCGCTGATGGCTGAGGCCCTGGCGATCCGAGAACGTGTTCTGGGCTCGGATCATCCGCTGACCATCGAGAGCCTGAACAATCTGGCAACCGTAGCCTACGCTCAACATCGCTTGTCGGATGCAGAGCATCTTGTACGGCAGGCGGTGTTGCGGGCAAGGCGCGTCTGGGGCGACGAGCATCCGGAAACGGCAAGCCAGCTGAATAATCTTGGACTGTTTTTGTTGGAGCAGGGCCTGGTGGAGGAAGCGGAGACTGTCTTGTCCGAATCCGTCTTATCCGACAGGCGTCACAAGGATCCAACGCATGACCAGTGGGTCTTTTCGCTGAATAGTCTCGCATTGTCCAAGGCGGCCAGGGGTGACTATGAATCGGCGGAGCCGCTGTATCTCGAGGCGCTCGAAATTGCCAGGCTCCATGATCATCGGATGGAGGGCCCGATTGCGGCCAACCTGGCTGATCTTTACTGCAATACCGGGCTGGCCGCTGAAGGGCTGGCGACGGCCGCGCTGGCCCGAATTTCACTAACTGACGATTACCCGGAAAGTGACTGGAGACTAGCTTATCTGGACAGTGTTGAGGGGGGGTGCCGAGCGGCCGTGGGAGAAACGGAGCTTGCGCGCGTCCTGCTGGACTCGGGCCTTGCCCGACTCGAGGCCGACAGAGGGCCCGACTGGCTGTTCACCCAGCTCGCTTCGAAACGGGTCCAGCGGTTCATGAACGATACCGGAGTGCGGATTCGCTAGGCCCAAACTTTAGGCTCATACTGTCGGTGTTTTTTACACTTCGCCGTCTTAGCGTGACCCGCTCGCGCCCGGATGTCACCCAAAATACTGAATTTGCTAGATTTCTTCCGATCCGGCACGAATCCTGCTTGTACTCCTAAAAGTCCCTGTCCTGGGACGCACAGGCTTGGGCGATTTCTTTGGGGGAAGATTGATGAACAATGAATTTGTTGTGGCTCAACTTTGTCGGGGGCGCCTTTTCATGGCGGTCGCCGTGCTGTTCCTGGCAGCGAGTTTGCTGTCAGTTCCCGCTGAGGCTCGATCGATCAGGGTGGATAGCGGTGACGAATGGTCCGCGCAAAGCAACGATGCCACCGGCCAGATCGGATTTGAGCTCGACTTCTTCGGCGTACAGACCTCAACCGTAGAGATCAGTCGGGACGGCCAGGTGAGTTTTGGCGGAGCCACTATTTCTCCATTCCTGGTCGACGGCCTGGACTCGGATTTCTTTTGGCAAAACACGACCGAATCTCCGCTGCCCGGGTTCCCCGATATCCAAGCCGGCTTCCGGGTGTGCTGGGGCTGTTTTAGCGACGGGGCGGAGTTCCAGCTGGCTCTGTTCGATCTCGGCGGTGGCCAATATGCAATGGAATTCAATTATGCCGGGCTACCTCCCGCAGAAAACGCGTTCATCGGTTATGACAATGGCCAGGACGTGAACTTCGACATGCTGGCTGCCCTGGGACTAGATTTTCCTGACTGGGCCGGTTTTGAGAGCGCGCTTTGCCCTGAAGGTGATCCGGAGGGCCCGACTGATGCGCTTGCCTGCAACAATTATGACTTTTCAACCGACTCGGCGACCTTGCAGCAGGGCTATGGCGGCTATTTCGCTCAGGATCCGTCATTCGGTGATCCGGTGTTGGGTCGCTATTTTTTCCTGTTGACTGAATCAGCCGACGTGCCGGAACCAGACAGCGCGCTGTTGCTTATCGCTGGTCTGGCCATGATCAGACTGGTGCGCCGGAAGAGACGCCGGACCAGCTTGCTGTAGATCTGAGGCCGCTGAGCCGGAGGGCACCGCGATGGAACATACGACCACTTTGAGAGCCAAACCAGGCACGCGATTTCTCTGGGGAGCAATAGTTGCTCTGGCGACCACCGCACTGTGCTTGCCAGATGCTCAGGCCCGATCCATCCGCGTCGACGATACCTTGCAGGACTTTCAGGTCGCCGGCCCAAGCGAACCGAATGATGACCTGGCGAATAATGGCTCCAGCGGTCCGATCGCAATACGTAGCTATAACCTGCTACCGCCAGATGGCGCTCGGGACGATGCGAACCCGCTGTATTTCTCGGTCAATGTATTCGGGACGAGCTACGACTCGTTCTATATAAACGAAAACGGCAGCATCAGTTTTGGCGGCGCGTTTTCAGGTCGTCCCGGCAATGCCGATCCGGCGTTTGCGGGTATGCCAGTGTTTGCGCCGTTTTTTGCCGATGTGGACACCAACCTGCAGCCCTTTGGTGGCGCGGTGTCATGGGGCTTCTTTCCGTTCCAGAACGGCATCGCAATCACCTGGTCCAGCGTTGGTTATGAAGGCGCGATCGACTCCAGCCAGCGGCAGGATTTCCAGATTATTATCATCGATATCTCGGATGTCACTGGCAATGAGGGCGATTTCCGTCTGGAGTTCAACTATGAGGGCGGTTTCAACGGCATGGTCTGGGAGACCGGGGACTCAGATGGCGGCACCAATGGCCTTGGCGGTGACTCCGCACGGGTCGGTTTCTGGGATGGTTTCGGTGTCGGTTTTGAAGTCGAGGGCTCCGGCGTCAACGGTGCGCTGCTCGGTGCTGAATGTCTCGAGAACCCTTTTGCGCTGTCGTGCAACGACTATTTCTACGAGTTCCGTAACGGCACGCCGTACACCCTGGACGGCGCTCCGCTGATAGATACACCGGAACCCGGAAGCACCGCATTGCTGCTCGGCGGTATAGGCATTCTGGCCTGGGCCAGGAAACGCCGGACGCGCCGAACTGCCGCCTAGACCACCCCTGAAGCCATCTTCTGCCGAAGAGTCGGCGGGCAGCGCTGATGCCGGACCGCCGCGAATCACTGCTGTGAGTTTAGTTGGATCAGCCTTGCCCGGATGGGCGAGATTCTCCAGACGCAGCTGGATATTTCGGTTGCCCGGGCCAGACAAGGTCTTTAACATCTGCTTGTCATAGCTCCCGCCTGCCGTGGTGGAGGCAGCTCCAGCCCCCCGTTCGACTCAAAGCCGGTCCAAATGCAAACGTTTGTCTATACCCTGGTTTGCCTGTTTTGCGTGTCCGTCGCATATGCGGGACCACTAGTCGACCCGGGCGACAACTCACTTCGCCACGATATCCAATTGCTCGCCGATGCAGGCGTGATCACCGGGCCGGTATCTACCTGGCCGCTGTCCTGGGACGACATCGAGACCTCCCTGCAATCCGGCACCGCCGGGCTGGATTCAGGGGCCCAGGCAGCACTGGGGCGGATCACGGCCCGCATTGCCAGAGCAAAAGCGAATGGCGATATCACCATCACCGGCCATGTTGCCGCAGCAGAAAACCCGAGGAAGATCAGGACCTTCGACAACGAGCCCAGGGAGCAGGCGGAGATCGGCGCCGGCCTCGAGTGGAACAAGGGTCGATATGCGGCGCGGCTGAACGCCCAATGGGTCGATGATCCGGAAGATGGCAAGAACTGGCGATACGATGACAGCTATCTCGGCGTAGACCTGGGCAACTGGATGTTCGCGGCCACGACCTCTGACCAGTACTGGGGTCCGAGTTGGCAAAGCAGCATGTTGTTGAGCAACAACGCACGGCCGATCCCGTCTCTGGCTGTGAGCAGGAACCTGACGACGCCGTTTGCGACGCGCTGGCTCAGCTGGCTGGGGCCATGGGACTTCGCCATGCTGTGGGGTTTCCTCGAGCACGATCGAGCGGTACCAAATGCGCGCGTCTTCGCCGGGCGCTTCAATTTCCGACCGCTGAACGGACTCGAGATCGGTCTGAGTGCGATGTCGCTGTGGTGCGGGTCGGGTCAGGACTGCGACGCAAAGACCTTCGGCAAGATGGTCACCGGCGGCGGCGAGTCCGAACAGTTCGACCGCCTTGCCAGTCTCGACATACGCTGGGCCAGCAAGGCCTTTGGCCGACCGTTCGCCGTCTATAGCCATCTGGTCGGAGAGGACTTCGGCGACGGCAGCAGCCGTCTGGTGTTCCCGGCAAAGGTACTGATGCAGGTCGGCACAGAAACCTGGGGTTACCGCCAGGGCCTGGGCAGCTACCGCTTGTTTCTTGAATGGGCTGACACCGAGTGCGACGCAGGTATCTATCGGGCTGTTACCTTCGAAGGCGGTGGCGGCAAGCCCGGCTGCGCCTATCGTAACCAGACTTATCAGTCCGGCGAAACGTATCGCGACCGCGTCTTCGCCAACAGCCTGGATCAGGACTCCCGCGCATTAACCCTCGGCAGCGTACTGAATACAGACACGGACACATCGTGGACCGCGACGCTGATAGCAGGCGACCTGAACCGCTACAGCCGTAGCACCAGCACCACCGCCAGCAACAAGACCCACTATCGTGAAGCACAGCTTGGTCACTCCCGAGCCGCGTTTGGCGGCGCACTCCAGCTCGGTCTCGGTTACGAATATCGCAAGGACACGGTACTCAACGAGACTGACCATGACGTGCGGGCGTTCGCCGGCTGGTCCTTCGAATACTGATCCGCGATACCGCGGTAACAACCGCTTCCACCCGCCCCTGGACGCAATTCGCGTTCCATCCCCGGCTTGAATCAAGCAGCCCGAGGTAGCTCCATTTCGACAGGGCCGGTAGTGCGGACACTCTCTGTCCAGGCGCGTCCATCACCGCGAGGGCGCCAGCCATGCTATTTTCATCCTGGGGCGGAACAAGAACAGCGGAACAAGAACAAAGGGGAGATCATGGGCAACGGGGACCGAAACCTTGATCCTGAACATACCAATCCCGGGGATTTGCTCGAGGAAGTTCTTTGCCGGTATGCCGGCGCGGTAGACCAGCCAGGAAGATCTCAGGTTGAGAAGGAAGCCTGGGCACACTTCGGTAGCGAGGGGGCGGTCTTTATCAGCGACATGTCCGGGTTCTCGCGCACGACGCGGGCTCAGGGCATCTGTCATTTTCTTGCGCTGATCCGTGTTGTGCGTCCGGTGGTGGCGTCGGCCGTGGGCAGGCATGGCGGTTTGTTGCTCAAGTGCGAAACAGACAACTGCTATGCATTCTTTGCGGAGGTTGACCCGGCGATCGCGGCCGCGGTCGAGATCAATCAGGCCCTGCGCGAACTCAGCCGTAGCGAGACCGGTCTGGGAAAAATTGAGATATCAATCGGCATCGATTTCGGCCCGCTGCTTCTGATCGGCGAGGTCGAATACTATGGAGACCCGGTCAACACGGCGTCGAAACTCGGTGAAGATCTTGGCGGCGAGAGCGAGATACTGATCACCGACCGAGCTATGGCACGCGCCACAGTCGAATTCGGACAAACAGCAAAAAAGCACCGAACCCAAATCTCCGGCATAGAAATCGACTATGCGTGTGTCGACATGTCAGATAGCAAAAACTAGGCAACGGCGGAACGCTTGAGCAGCAAAGAAAAGAAGGCCCGGCTGAAGACTGAAACTCTGGAGCAGATCCTCGAGGTCACCAGGAAACTGTCTGCGCCTTACGACCTGCCACGGATGCTGACAGAGGTCATAGACGCGGCCCGCCAGGCTCTGCACGCGGATCGAGGGTCGGTCTATATGTATGAAGAGGAGACCGATGAGCTGCTTCTCACGGTAGCCACCGGGATGGACCCCATCCGCTTTCCAGCCAGTCGTGGCATCGCCGGCCAGTGCGCGCAAAGCAAACAGATAATCAATGTGCCGGACTGCTATGGAGACGAACGCTTCGACCCTTCGTTTGATAAACAGTCCGGCTATCGCACTCACTGCATGCTGACCTTGCCATTGCTCGGCTACGATCAGTCGTTGATCGGCGTGCTGCAATTACTGAACAAGGATGGCGGTGTATTCGACGATAACGATGAGCGGGTTGCTGCCGCGCTTGCCGCTCAATGCGCCGTCGCCCTGCACCGAGTCAAGCTCACCCAGGAACTGATGAATCGGGAACGGGTGAATCGTGAGATCACCGTTGCTCGGGAAATCCAGATGAGTGCGCTGCCCAAACGCATGCCAAGGGTCGATGGCTATGAGGGCGCGGGCAAATTTCGCCCTGCGGATGAGACCGGGGGCGATCTGTTCGATTTTGTGCGCCTGGACGATGGCCGTCTTTTCCTGCTGATGGGAGATGCTACTGGTCACGGCATCGGCCCGGCGCTGAGCGCCACCCAGGTCCGGGCCATGATGAGACTCGGCCTGCGTCTGGGCGCCAGCCTCGACGAAATCTACACGCATACCAACAATCAGCTGGTTGACGATCTACCGGATGACCGGTTCGTGACCGCGTTTGTCGGCATCCTTAATCCGGTGACTCACGATGTCCGCTTCCACGCCGGCGGCCAGGGTCCGTTGTTGCACTACCGCGCGGCAGCAGATGAGTGCCATTGGCATGGCGCAACGACGTTCCCGATGGGTGCACTCCATCAGGGAAATCTCAAGACTGCCCAGCGTATCGACCTCGATCCGGGCGATGTGCTGGCGCTGGTCTCCGATGGCGTCTATGAGTACGAGAATGCTGCGGGCGAACAATTCGGCGAAGATCGGGTCGCAGATGTCGTGCGACAGAACATAGATAAACCGATGACTGAACTGGTGGAGATTCTGCTGCGCAGCGTAAGGGATTTCGGCTGCCAGGTGGTGCAGGCCGACGACATCACTATTGTCCTGATACGCCGCCTGCCCGGATAAGCGCGTCGGCGCAAGGCGGCGCTCCTGCCAGGGCTGTCGGCATGGCGGGCAAGGGCAGCAGGGGTATACTCGTTGCTCAGGGTGCGGATGCCGGGCTCATGCGGAATCCGAAGCAGACGACCAAAGAGTCGTAGAGTCCTGGTGCTGAGGTAGACGGGGTAGTTTCGCTATTTGGGGGGGACCGGCTGTGGAAACGCCTGGTCGGGGTCAGCAATTTGATGGAACAGGCCTTCCACAAGTCGTTCGACTCACTGAAGGATATCTTCACCTTCACTGAGTCGTTCTTCGATCAAGAATCTATTGGCGCCGCGCACAGGCACGATGCCAATTTCGCGATCGAAGAGCTGTTCACCAATATGGTCAAGTACAACAACCACGGGCAGTCGGATATTCGTCTGAGTCTGACACGTGCTGGTGATGCACTGCTGGTTTGTTTGACCGATCCCGAATCCGAGCCCTTCGACATCACCAGCGTTCCGCCGGTCGACATTGAGCGTCCTGTCGATGAACGCGAACCTGGAGGGCTGGGGATTCATTTGACCAGGAAGGTCGTCGACTCGATCGAGTATCGGCACAAGGATGGCTGCACAACAATCAAGTTCAACAAGAATCTGGGGTAGTCGCATGTTCGAGATTGGAATTGGCCAACAAGGAAAAATCACTGTTTCAGGCCGTCTTGACGCGGCCCAGGCCGAAAAAGCGCAGAGCTTTCTCGACACTATCGAAGGCTCGGCGGTGATGGACTGCGCAGCGCTTGACTATGTTTCCAGTGCCGGACTCGGGGTGTTATTGCGAACCCAAAAGCGCCTGATGAGCGGGGGTGGCGCGATAAAGCTGGTCAACGTCAACCCGCATATTCACAACATTTTCCGATATTCGGGGTTCGACCACATCTTCGAACTTGAGACCGCGGCCGGCTGAGCTGGGGACGCTGTCTTTGTCTGTCTGCATGAAAGTCACCAACCTTTTCCCAGGTCCAGGGTACTTATGCATATAGACGCCGATATTGAACTGGTGCGGCAATGCCGAAATGGCGATGGACATGCGTTCGAGCTACTGATCGGGAAGTACGAAAAACCGATCTACAACGCTGCTTTCAGGATGCTGCGGGACACCAGCGATGCGGAAGACGTAACCCAGACCGCGTTCATGAAGGCGTTCGAGAAACTGGATAGTTACAAACCGGAATTCAGATTTTACAGCTGGCTCTATCGGATCGTGATCAATGAATCCATCAACGTACTTAACGGACGCCACCACAGCGCTGAGCTGGATGAGGAACGGATTCCGGGCCCCGATACGCCGGAAGCCTCACTCGACCAGGGCCAGCTCAATACTGCGATGCAGAGCGCATTGATGACAATCTCAGCCGACTACCGGGCCGTCGTGGTGCTTAGACACTTCCTGGAGTGTTCATATCACGAGATTAGCGAAGCTCTGGATATCCCGGAGAAGACCGTGAAGTCCAGACTGTTCACCGCGCGACGACTGCTGAGGGACCGGCTGGCCAACGCCGGGCTGCTGTGAAAATGCGCCACCAGACAGAGAGTTCCTGATCCAATGACCGACTCAAGATCCATCGACCTGATTCAGGCCCGGCTCGACGGCGTGATATCCGCCGCCGACCTCAAGGAGCTTGAGATCGCGCTGCAGGCGGATGCGGAGTTGGTGGACATCCAACAACAGATGGGGAAACTGACCCAGGTGCTGGACAGAATGGAAGCTGTCGAGCCGCCGCCTGGCCTGCGCAACAGAATACTGGGCGCGGTGCAGCCGTCGCCGCAACGCAGCAACCGCAGCAAGATCGTCCCGTTGGTCCCTCGCCGGCCTGTGCCGCAGTGGTTTGGATACGGTATCGCCGCCGCTTTCGGCGCAATCGTGGCGGCAGTTGCGTTGCAGATTGGCACCATCGGGACAGGCACTCAGGCGGATGTCAGCGCTTTGGTCGGCACTATCAGCAAGATCGGCAATGCCCAGCGGGATGCAGGCCAGCGGGATCCAGGTACGCACCCTGCCGCTGCCGGACAGCAGATCGTGCTGAATTCGGGCGCGTTGACAGGCTTGATCGAGACATCTTTTCAAGACGGCCTGGTGGTTCTTGATTTCAATCTGACCGGGTCTGCACCTGTGGAGATCACGGCTGAGTACAGTCCATCCAGGCTCAGCTTTAATGGGTTCGTGCGCTCAGACGATGCCATGGCGGCGCTGGACACCGAACCAGGGCTACTGCGAGTGTCAGCGCAGCGCGACCATAGATACGCTGTGTTTTTCGCCCCTGGCGGCGAGGGACCCGGAGTAATCGAGCTGAGACTGGTCGCGGACGGAAGGCTGATTGAACAACGAAGCGTGGAGATTCCCGCGACAAATTAGGGAATTTGAGCAAAATCGGACGACGGCACCAACTTTCTGCCGCGGATCCAGTATTGAATTATATGGAAGTCACAACGAAAGCCCGATCGAGCCGGGCGCAAACAGGGGAAGAGCGATGACAGGCGAGCAACAGAAACATTCAAGCAGTAAGAAGACCTGGGGCATCGCAGCCGTAATAGGTGCGATTGTCATCGTGGTCGGATACGTCTCCAGCCAGTCTCCGCCAATGGGTGAGCAGGCCGCAGGCACGATCGCGCCGGCAGAGCGCTACCGCGCGGAGCAGATCCAGTCTGACGATGTGCAGCTGGGTGACCAGTCAGTGCAGCAATTCATGCAGACAGATCTGTTCAATCAGTTGACGACCGACGAGGCCCTGCGTGAAGCGATGAGCAGCGAGGCTTTCCGCGAGGCGCTCAACAACGAGGCTTTCCGGGAAGCGCTGAACAATGAAGCCTTCCGCGAAGCACTGAATAACGAAGCGTTGCGCGAGGCCCTGGCCAGCGAGCAGCTCCAGGAAGCGATGAGCAATGAAGCACTGCGCGAAGCGCTGCGCAGCGAAGCGCTGCGTGAGGCTCTGCGTAGCGAAGCGGTCCGCGAAGCAGTGCGCTCGGAGGCGTTGCAGGAAGCACTCAGGAATGAGTCGCTGCAGGAAGCGTTGAGCAACGAGGCCTTGCGCGAGGCGATGAGTAACGAAGCACTGCGTGAAGCTTTCAACAGCGAAGCCGTGCGCGAGGCCATGCGCAACGAATCGATCCGCGAAGCCATGAGCAGCGAGGCAGTTCGCGAGGCGCTGAGGAACGAGGCATTGCAAGAGGCCCTGGCCAGCGAGCAACTTCGTGAAGCGATGAGTAGCGAAGCAGCCCGCGAGGCACTGAGCAATGAGGCATTGCGCGAAGCGCTGAGCAACGAAGCGCTGCAGGAAGCCCTGCGCAGCGAGGCGGTTCGCGAGGCATTCAACAGTGAGGCACTGCGTGAGGCAATGCGCAGCGAGGCCTTGAGGGAAGCCTTGAATAGCGAAGCACTGAGAAGCGAAGCACTGCGCGAGGCGTTTAACAATGAAGCGCTGCGTGAGGCACTGAACAACGAAGCTCTGCGTGAGGCATTGCGCAGCGAGGCCTTGAGGGAAGCGTTCAACAGCGAGGCACTGATCGAAGCCATGAACAGTGAAGCCCTGCGTGAGGCTTTCAACAACGAAGCGCTGCGTGAGGCCCTGAACAACGAAGCATTGCGGGAAGCACTGAACAGTGAAGCACTGCGTGAGGCTTTCAACAACGAAGCGCTGCGGGAAGCCCTGAACAACGAAGCATTGCGGGAAGCACTGCGTAGCGAGGCATTGCGTGAGGCGATGCGCAGCGAAGCGTTCCGTGAGGCACTCAACGCTGAGGCGTTCCGCGAGGCACTGAGAAGTGAGGCTTTCCAGGAAGCCCTGCGGAGTGAGGCACTGCGCGCCCGATAGGCGCACCTGACAACGTCACATTTTCAGCGTACGTTCCCGGCTTTTTCGGGATCTGCAGAAAGGCGTCACGATTGAGAAGGGGATACCACGGGTAAACCGTTGTATCCTCTTCTCTATTGGGGGGACCAATTGTCATGCGCCTATCTGCGATTTCGGCTCTGATTATCGGCAGCTGTCTCGCGTTGAGCTCGAATCGGGCCGACGCTGAACTCAAGATCCTGGAGACTGATGAGCAGCGCCTGGTCTATTTCGACCCGGTACAAACCTATCTGGTACCTCATGCTGCGCGCAGCTTTGAAAACTCGATGCGTAGTCAGAAGAAGATTTTTGACTATCAGCCATATGAAAAAACTACAGTTCTGCTGACTGACTTTTCCGACTACGGCAATGCCGCCGCGACCTCAGTTCCGCGGAATATGCTGTTCGTGGATATCGCGCCTTTACCTTTTACCTTCGAGACCTCAGCTTCTGCCGAGCGCCTGTTCACGATCATGAATCATGAGCTTGTGCATGTGGCAACCACTGACCAGGCAGCACCAGTGGATCTTCGTTATCGAAAACTGTTTGGCGGCAAAGTTGCGGCAAGCGGAGAACACCCAGAGACCATCCTCTATCAGTATCTGACAGCACCGCGCAAAACCAGTCCTCGTTGGTACCTCGAGGGCATCGCTACTTTTATGGAGACATGGATGGCAGGCGGCCTGGGACGCGCACAGGGCGCCTATGACGAGATGGTGTTCCGAGCCATGGTCAGAGACGACGCACACTTCTACGATGCGCTGGGCCTGGTGGCCGAGGGCACCAAGGTAGATTTCCAGGTCGGCGCCAACGCTTATCTCTACGGCACTCGCTTCATGAGCTACATGGCATATGTCTATACGCCGGAGAAGCTGATCGACTGGGTCAAGAGGACGGAAGGAAGCCAGCGCAGTTATGCGGCCCAGTTCCGGCAGGTATACGACAAGGAATTGGAGCAGGCATGGCAGGACTGGATCGAGTGGGAACATGAATTCCAGAACTCGAATCTTCAGGCGATCCGCCAATACCCGGTTACCGCCAATCGAGACATCGCTGCGCGCCCGCTTGGTTCTGTTTCACGCGCCTATTTGAATCCTGAATCCCGAGACCTCTATGCGGGTATCCGCTATCCAGGCATCGTCGCCCATCTGGGCGAGATCTCTATCGCCGATGGTTCAGTACGCAGGTTGGAGGACATCAAGGGGCCGATGATCTACCGCGTCACGTCGCTGGCCTATGATCCCGGGACGCAATCCTTGTTTTACACCGAGGACAACTATCAATACCGGGATCTGATGGCGCTGGACCTCGCGACCGGAAAGACCCGTCGTCTGCTCAAGGACGCACGTATCGGCGAACTCGTGTTCAACCGTCAGGACCGATCGATCTGGGGTGTTCGCCACCTGAATGGTATCGCCACGCTGGTACGGGTCCCCTACCCCTACGAGGAGTGGAGTCAGATCCACAGCTTTCCATATGGAGAGGTCCTCTACGATATGGATATCTCGCCGGACGGCACGCTGTTATCCACTTCATTTGGGGAACTGGATGGCGATCAATCGCTGAGGATTATGCGCATCCCGGAGCTGCTCGATGGCCAGACGGCGCCGTACAGGCAGTTTGATTTTGGTCAGGCAATCCCCGAAGGCTTTGTCTTCTCGATTGATGGTCGCTATCTGTTTGGCAGTTCCTACTACACCGGCGTGTCGAACATATTCCGCTACGAATTGGCCACCGGTGATATCGAGGCGGTCAGCAACGCAGAGGCAGGATTTTTCCGGCCGGTCCCGATGGACGATGGCTCTTTGATCGTGTTCCGCTACACCGGCCTGGGTTTTGTGCCCACACGTATAGACGCGAAGCCCCTGGAGGACGCGAGTTCAGTGACCTTCCTGGGCACGATGATCGCCGACAAATATCCGGTGGTGAGGGAATGGCAGGTAGGTTCCCCCGCGGATATCGATCTGGAAGCGACCATCATTTCGGACCGGGATTACTCGCCCTGGCAGAACATGGGTCTTGAATCGATCTACCCGGTGCTGGAAGGCTACAAGAGTTCGGTGGGTGGCGGCCTGAATGCAAAATTTACTGACGATATCGGCTTCAACCAGATCAGCATTACCGGCTCTGTGACCCCAAGCCGTGACAACAACGAAAAGGCTCACGTTTACCTAAAGCACAAGTACCAGCGGCTGGATCAACTGCTTCCGGGATCCTGGACAACCGAGCTGAAATACAACTACGCCAATTTCTACGACATCTTCGGCCCGACCAAAGTCAGCAGAAAAGGTTACTCCGGCGAGCTCACTTACAAGCGGCCCCTCATCTTTGACGATCCGCGAAAGATGGACCTGACGGTCCGCGCCGGTTACTTCGCCAATCTTGATGAGGTCCCCTACGCTCAGGACATCGACGCAACATTCGACAGCATGGCCAATGCCAGCGCGCGACTCGATTACAGCTTCGTGCGCAGATCCCTGGGTGCGGTAGACAATGAAAAAGGGTTCGAATGGTCTGCGATTGCGGGCGGCAATCACGCCTCCTCGGATACGACGCCATATGCTTACGGCAAATTTGACTATGGCTGGGCATTGCCACTCCACCATTCATCGATCTGGATTCGAACTGCAGGCGGATTTGCCGTCGGCGACAAGGACCAGGAATTCTCGAATTTCTACTTTGGCGGCTTCGGCAATAATTATGTCGATCATGGTGATCCCCAGCGATACCGCGATCCGTTCAGCATGCCGGGCTTCGATATCGATGACCTGAACGGGCGCACATTTGCCCGCTCGATGCTGGAATGGAATCTGCCGCCTTTCCGCTTCCAGCGCGCGGGCTCACCAGGTTTCTATTTCTCCTGGGCGCGGCCAGCGATCTTTGCAACAGCCCTGGTGACGAACCCGGACAGCGGCAGCAATACCTATTACAACCTGGGGACCCAGGTCGACTTCCAGTTTACGATCCTGTCGCGCCTCGACATGATGTTCTCGCTGGGCTACGCCGCCGGGTTCGACGGCAGCAGCTATGACAGTGACGAAGCCATGGCGTCGTTGAAGATCCTGTGAACCCATCCAGGCGCCAACCGTTTTTCCTGAAGCCGGGAGGCCCGATCGGTCGTGCTTGACCTGGGGCTCAGGGGCTCGACCGGCCTGCTCCCGGTATTTGTGTTTCTGATGGTTCTGGTCTACCTGGACAGCTACAAACTTGTGCGTCTGGGCACCGTGTTGGTGGCGGTCGCTGCCGGCGGTCTGGCTGCCGGCGCCTGCTATTTCATCAACGGCGTGGGGCTTGAGATCACTGGCCTCGGGATCACCGGCTATTCCCGCTACGTCGCGCCAGTGATCGAGGAGGCATTCAAGGGCCTGATCATTGTCTACCTGATCCGGCATCACCGGATTGGCTTCCCGGTGGACGCAGCGATTTTTGGTTTCGCCGCCGGCACTGGTTTCGCGATGATCGAGAATCTCTACTACCTGGGAGTAATGCAGGAGACCCATTTCGCTGTCTGGGTGGTGCGCGGGTTTGGTACTGCAATCATGCATGGCGGGGCCACCGCATTATTCGGGATCGTCGCCCACACGCTGTCGGAGGAGAGGCAGACCACTGGCGCGGATGTATTGCTGCCCGGCTTTGTCATCGCGGTACTGATGCATTCCGCGTTCAATCATTTCCTGTTCGCGCCGATGTTGTCTACAGTCGGCATTCTGGTCCTTCTGCCGCCATTGTTGCTGTTCGTATTCCGGCACAGCGAAGCTTCGCTGAGGAAATGGCTGGCGATCGATTTCGACGCCGATACCGAACTGCTCGAGTTGATCAGCTCCGGAGACTTCTCGGAATCCAAGGTCGGCCGCTATCTCGACGCAATCCGGGAACATTTCAAACCAGAGGTTCTATTCGACATGCTGTGCTATCTGCGGCTGCATACCGAGCTGTCCATGCGCTCTACCGGCTTGCTCATGCTCAGAGAAAACGGCTTTGAAGTCGAACCCGATGAAGAAATCAGAAGCATGCTGCAGGAGCTCAGATTTCTGGAGTCGAGCATAGGCCGCACCGGGCGGCGCGCCGTAAGGCCGTTTCTACGGGTCAGCTCACGGGATATGTGGCAACTATTCATGCTCGAGGATTAGTCGTCCTGCGATAAACCGCCGAGGGATCCCAAGCCCCCGCCACCAGGCGCCGCGAGGAGGGTCAGGATCCCGGGTGATCATGGAGGGAATTCCGTGCGTAATCGGTAGATTTTCCCCACTCTATCCTTGATGATTGGCGCCCCGCAGCGCACTGACAAGTGTATTTTGATGACTGTGTTTTCCCGTGATCCGGTGACCGATCGTTCCTTGCGGCATTCGCTGAAGGATGCAGCGGCGTTCGCGACGATGACCGGCATCGGCGAAACTTATCTGTCAGCCTTCGCTCTGTTCCTGAAAGCCACAACCCCGCAAATCGGCCTGCTCGCTTCGCTGCCGCCTATGCTGGCTTCGCTGGTGCAGCTGCTTTCTGCCTGGCTGGGGCACCTCACCGGTCACCGTAAAGCCATTATCGTGACCGGCGCCAGTATCCAGGCATTCGCCTGGTTGCCGATATTGGCTCTGCCCCTGTTGTTTCCCCAGTATGCGGCGCCGCTGCTCATCGGCGCTGTTGTTCTCTATCATGCCGGCGCCAACCTGGTCACACCTCAATGGAGCAGTCTGCTGGGTGATCTGGTGCCGCCAAGAAAGCGCGGCAGGTTTTTCGGCCTGCGCACGCGCATGATCACCGCAATCACCTTCGCATCGCTGATGTCCGGCGGTCTGCTGCTGCATCTTCTCACCGAGCAGAACCAGACTCTTCAGGGATTCATTCTGTTGTTTGGCATCGCGGGCCTGGCGCGCTGGATCTCGGTGTATCACCTGGCCAGGATGCAGGACCCTTCCGGGCATGTGGCCGCGATGGAGTTACCCGCTGGCCGCGAGTGGTGGCAGCGACTCAGGCATTCCAATGCGGTGCGCTTTTCCCTTTTCTTCGCGCTGATGCAGTTCTCCGTTGCCATCGCTTCGCCATTTTTTACTGTCTACATGCTGCGGGATCTGGAGTTCAGCTATCTGGCGTTTACCGTCAACACCGGCACCGCCATCCTCGCGCAATTCCTGACCTTGTCGCAGTGGGGCCGGATCAGCGACGTCTTCGGTAACCGGAGGATCCTGGCCGTCACCGGACTGTTCATTCCGATGATGCCGATCCTTTGGACGGTCTCGGCAAACGTCTGGTATCTGATTGCAATCCAGGCCTTGAGTGGATTCGCCTGGGCAGGCTTCAGCCTCAGCGCGAGCAACTTTATCTATGACCTGATCAGCCCCAACCGCCGGGCCACCTATCTCGCAGTGCACAATGTGCTGGCCAGCTGCGGTGTGTTTTTGGGTGCAATCCTGGGCGGTTACCTGGCGACCGTGATGCCCACTGAGATCCAACTGTTCGGGGCCACATACAGCTGGTTGAGCCCTCTTTACGGTGTGTTTCTGGTATCCACGATGATGCGCGCGGCAGTGGTTATCCTGCTGATTCCGAAGCTGCGCGAGGTTCGGCAGGTACGGCCGATCTCGCTCGGCCAGGTCATATTCCGGGTGACGCGTATCAATGCATTGGCCGGCGTTGTGTTCGATATCATTGGCTCGCGGCCAAAGAACGGGGATTGAAGTCACCGGCTTGCCGGGCAAAGAAAAAGGCCCCCACCGAAACCGGCGAGGGCCTTTGATTAGATGCCTGGCAATGACCCGACCTGCGGGTGTCGAAACACGCTGATAAAAGTCGCGGAGCGATGCTATCGCGAAGCGGATGGGCTCAGGCGCGGGCCGGATCCGCAACGCGGTACAAAACCCCACATAGACAATGCGGGGTTTCCCCATGTGAGAGCCCCATAAAAAAGCCCCCGCCGAATAAACGACGAGGGCTTTTGATTTAGATGCCTGGCAGTGACCCGACTTGCGGGTGTCGAAACACGCAGATCACCGTCGCGCAGCGACCCAATCGCGAAGCGCACGGCTTCCATTCGAAGACCAAACGCCCAGGACCGCTCAAAACCCCACATAGACAATGCGGGGTTTCCCCATGTGAGAGCCCCATAAAAAAGCCCCCGCCGAATAAACGACGAGGGCTTTTGATTTAGATGCCTGGCAGTGACCCGACTTGCGGGTGTCGAAACACGCAGATCACCGTCGCGCAGCGACCCAATCGCGAAGCGCACGGCTTCCATTCGAAGACCAAACGCCCAGGACCGCTCAAAACCCCACATAGACAATGCGGGGTTTCCCCATGTGAGAGCCCCATAAAAAAGCCCCCGCCGAATAAACGACGAGGGCTTTTGATTTAGATGCCTGGCAGTGACCTACTCTCACATGGGGAAACCCCACACTACCATCGGCGCTGAGCAGTTTCACTTCCGAGTTCGGAATGGGATCGGGTGGTTCCCGCTCGCTATTGCCGCCAGGCAAACTGGCTCGCATGTCGCACCCCGATAATCAGACGGAGTGCTGCGAATTTGGGAAACTGCAATTTGGTGTACTGTCGCGTTCATTCGACCAACACCTCAGTCCTTAGAGACTGCTTTGGTGTTATATGGTCAAGCCTCACGGGCAATTAGTACTGGTTAGCTTCATCCATTACTGAACTTCCACACCCAGCCTATCAACGTTGTAGTCTTCAACGGCCCTTCAGGGGGATCGAGTCCCCAGAGAAACCTAATCTTGAAGGGGGCTTCCCGCTTAGATGCTTTCAGCGGTTATCCCTTCCGTACATAGCTACCCGGCAATGCCACTGGCGTGACAACCGGAACACCAGAGGTACGTCCACTCCGGTCCTCTCGTACTAGGAGCAGCTCTTCTCAAGTTTCTAACGCCCACGGCAGATAGGGACCGAACTGTCTCACGACGTTCTAAACCCAGCTCGCGTACCACTTTAAATGGCGAACAGCCATACCCTTGGGACCTGCTACAGCCCCAGGATGTGATGAGCCGACATCGAGGTGCCAAACTCCTCCGTCGATGTGGACTCTTGGGAGGAATCAGCCTGTTATCCCCGGCGTACCTTTTATCCGTTGAGCGATGGCCCTTCCATACAGAACCACCGGATCACTAAGACCAGCTTTCGCTCCTGCTCGACGTGTCTGTCTCGCAGTCAAGCACCCTTATGCCTTTGCACTCAATGCGCGATGTCCGACCGCGCTGAGGGTACCTTTGCGCTCCTCCGTTACTCTTTAGGAGGAGACCGCCCCAGTCAAACTACCCACCATACACTGTCCCCGACCCGGATAACGGGCCTGGGTTAGAACTTCAAACACACCAGGGTGGTATTTCAAGGTTGGCTCCACAAGAACTAGCGTCCTCGCTTCAAAGCCTCCCACCTATCCTACACAGAAGTGTTCAAAATTCAGTGTAAAGCTGTAGTAAAGGTGCACGGGGTCTTTCCGTCTAGCCGCGGGTACACTGCATCTTCACAGCGATTTCAATTTCACTGAGTCTCGGGTGGAGACAGTGTGGCCATCGTTACGCCATTCGTGCAGGTCGGAACTTACCCGACAAGGAATTTCGCTACCTTAGGACCGTTATAGTTACGGCCGCCGTTTACCGGGGCTTCGATCAAGAGCTTCGCCGAAGCTAACCCCATCAATTAACCTTCCGGCACCGGGCAGGCGTCACACCCTATACTTCCACTTTCGTGTTTGCAGAGTGCTGTGTTTTTAGTAAACAGTC
>CAVPIA010000008.1:745000-1914858 GCA_963704875.1 uncultured Gammaproteobacteria bacterium
GATTGTTGATATGGGGCCTGATCAGTGCCGCACCGGAACCCGACCCGACCGACCTGTTCTTCTGAGTCGGTCCTGGCCGGGGTCCGGCAGGACGGCGCCGAGCCCGCAGCCAGCTAGTCGTCTTCTCTGAATTTATCGTGGCAGGCTTTGCACGACTTGCCCAGGTCCATGAACGGGCCCTGGACTTCCTCAAGGCTGCCGCTGGCCGACGCCGCGGCCAGCGCCGCGCTCGCGTCAGCCGAGTCTTTTGCCAGCTTCAGGAATTCCTCGTTCTCTTCCCAGACCTTATCCAGCGACTCGGACTTGATTCCGAAGCCGCGGGTGTCGGCCCTGAATGCATCAGGAATCATGCTCATCGCAGCTTCCAGACGCTCCGCGTAGGTCTGAAATTGCTTAGGCTCATAGGGAATCTTCCCCTTTATCATGGCGGCGGCGGGGGTAATGCTCCAGCCGGTGATGGTCATCACCGCTTCGCGCACTTCGACGGCCTTTTCCGCCTGCTCACGATCGAGCGCATGAGCATTGGCTGCAGCGAGCAGCATCAGAGTCACCGGTATCCATTTCGACATCTTCGTCCTCCGTCAAATAAAACGACTAAACAACACAACTGCGTGTCTGGTTTGAAAGTTGCCGCGGGCCAACCTGGCGGGATGCCGCTATCCCGCCTGTTGGGTTGGTTCCGCCACCTGGCTATTAGTTCACTCGTACCCTTGCAAAACGGCGCTTGCCGACCTGAACTACATAGTCACCACAAGCCAGAACCAGGCTCCGGTCCTCGATCCTCTCGCCGTCGACGCGAACCGCACCCTGACCGATCATCCGGAAAGATTCAGAGTTGCTCTCCGTCAGCTTCGCCTGGCTGAGCAATGCCGCAATTCCGACACCGCCATCCTCACTGTTCACCGAAACTTCAGGCATATCCTCAGGCAGGTCACCCTTGCGGAATCGGGCGACAAACTCCTGTTGCGCCGCCTCTGCGGCCGCATCGTCATGGAAGCGAGCGACGATCTCGCGAGCGAGTTCGAACTTTACGTCCCGCGGGTTGCGGCCTCCATCAACTTCCGCGCGCAGTCTGGCAATCTCGCCTGCTGGCCGAAAGCTGAGGAGTTCAAAGTAGCGCCACATCAACTGATCCGAGATCGACATCAGCTTGCCGAATATATCTCTCGGGCTCTCCGCAATACCGATGTAGTTGCCCAGGGACTTGGACATCTTCTGCACCCCGTCCAAACCCTCCAGCAAGGGCATGGTAAGCACGATTTGCGGCGCCTGGCCGTAGCTTTGCTGCAGTTGTCGACCGACCAGCAAGTTGAACTTCTGATCAGTCCCGCCGAGTTCGACATCAGCCGTCATCGCCACCGAGTCGTAGCCCTGGACCAGGGGATAGAGAAACTCGTGAATCGCGATAGGCTGGCCGGCCGCATAGCGCTTGTTGAAATCGTCGCGTTCCAGCATCCTGGCAACCGTGTGCCGGGCCGCAAGCTGAACCAGTTGCGCCGCGTCCATCTCGCCCATCCAGCTCGAGTTGAACATCACCCGGGTCTTTTCCGGATCGAGGATTTTGAAGATCTGCGCCTCATAGGTGCGGGCATTTTCCAGCACATCCTCGCGCGTCAGCGGCGGACGGGTCGTGTTCTTGCCGGTGGGGTCGCCGATCATGCCAGTGAAGTCGCCGATCAGAAACATGACTTCGTGACCGAACTCCTGGAACTGCCGCATCTTGTTGATCAATACGGTGTGTCCGATATGCAGATCCGGCGCCGTCGGATCGAATCCCGCCTTGATCTTGAGGGGTTTGCCACTCGCCAGCCGCTCAGCCAGCTCCGACTCGACGAGAATTTCGTCGGCCCCGCGCTTCAGTTCTTCCATCTGCTCTGCGACGGAAGCTATTGGTTCTTCAGGCATTTAAAGAGCTCAAACTGACTAATGGTTGATTGACCGGCCGGGTGTGTCCGGCTACCTTATGCTGAATTCTGCAGGGATTCCTTTGATGGGTCGAGTCAAAAGCCAGTTGCGACAAGACTACAAGCCTGGCTTTGGCGCGCCGCGGCCCGGTAATCCGCGGCCCGGACATCCGTGGCCCTGGCTGGCCGCCCTGATTGTTGTCCCGCTGGTCGTCACCACCGTACTGCTCATTTCTTCTGGTCGCGAAAGCGAGGATGTCGATGTCGTAACCGAGGCGCGCGTCGCCGAACCGGCCGGGCCTGACACCTCCGTGCGCAGGGTGGAACTGAAGCTTCCGTCACAAGGTAAGGACCTGTCCTCAGATATCAACACAGACAGGAAATCCGCAGTCCTGCCCGCACTCATCGATGGACCGGAATCTGGAGCGGAAGCAGCGCCCGCCGCCACGGATCAGCCAACAGTATCAACACTGGCTGAAACCACGGCTCCGCAGGCAGACGCTCCACAGGAAGCACCGCCGGCGGCCGGAGAGGTGCTGCTGGTCACTGTGAAATCCGGCGACACACTCGATCGACTGTTTCGACGCAACGGACTGAGCATCTCCGATCTGGCGCTCATGCTGCGGCTTAAGGAAGCACGCAACGGACTGGCGAAGATCCTGCCGGGAGATGAAATCGAGGTCCGGCATGAGGACGCCACTGTTCTGGAGCTGTCGCGCCAGCTTTCGGAAGAGCTCACTCTGAAACTGCTCAGAACCGACCAGAAATACGTGGCGGAGTTTGTCGCCAATCCGGTCGAACGAACGGTGACATTTGCCCAGGCGCGAATCGACAATTCCCTGTTTCTGGCCGGCACCGAGGCCGGACTGTCCCAGACCCTGGTGATGAACCTTGCCGGTATCTTTGCGTGGGATGTCGATTTTGCGCTCGACATTCGCTCGGGAGACACCTTCGCGCTGGTGTATGAGGAAATCTGGCAGGACGGCGTCCGTCTGCGCGACGGTGATGTGCTGGCCGCAGAGTTCATCAATCAGGGCCGCAAGGTGAGGGCAATCCGCTACCAGGATCCGGAAGGCCGGGTCGACTACTACACGCCCGAGGGCATGAGTCTGCGCAAGGCTTTCCTGCGTGCCCCGGTAGATTTTTCCAGGGTAAGTTCTAATTTCAACCCCAACCGGCTGCATCCGGTGCTGAAAACCCGCAGACCGCATCGCGGTGTCGATTACGCGGCGAAGACCGGGACGCCGATCAAGGCAGCGGGTGACGGAAAGATCATCTTTCGGGGCAAGAACGGCGGCTATGGCAATTGCGTCATCATCCAGCATGGCGGCAACATCACCACGCTTTACGCGCATATGTCGCGTTTCGACAAAGGCGCGCCGTTGGGTAAACGCGTCCGGCAGGGGCAAACTATCGGTTACGTCGGTGCCACCGGTCTGGCCACCGCAGCCCACCTGCATTACGAATACCGCTTGAACGGCGTGCACCGCAATCCGCGGACGGTTCCTTTGCCCGAGGCCGACCCGATACCGGCGCAGTACAGGGCGATGTTCGAAGAAGCCAGCCGGCCCCTCATCTCCCAGCTTGATGCCATCAGCCCGACCCGGCTGGCAGCACTCGAGCCTTCCCGCTGACAGTCAGGGACACGGTCCGGGCACCCGGAGTTGACATGAGCAAATACTATATCGGGCTGATTTCCGGCACCTCGATGGACGCCATCGACGCGGTGCTTGCGAGCTTCCCGGAGGGTGGCTGCGAGATTCACGCGACCCATTCCCACGCCATGTCGGAAGAAACTCTTGCAACACTTCGCCATCTGGTAGCCCATCCGAAAGAGGCCGGCCTGCATCGCCTTGGGATGCTGGACACTGCGCTGGGTCGAGAGTTCGCAGCTGCCGCACTGGCGCTGATCGACAGCAGCAAAGTCAGTCCGGATCAGGTGCACGCGATCGGCAGCCACGGGCAGACGGTTTATCACTCGCCGGCAAGCGAGGCGCCGTTCTCAATGCAGATCGGCGATCCCAACATTATCGCGGTCGATACCGGGATCCAGACGGTGGCCGATTTTCGTCGCAGAGATATCGCTCTGGGCGGCGAAGGCGCGCCATTGGTTCCTGCGTTTCACCAGGCCATGTTCAGCGATCCTGTGGAACCGCACGCGGTTCTGAATATCGGTGGCATTGCCAACGTCACGGTGCTGCGTCCCGGCACCGCGGTGGCAGGATTTGATACCGGACCGGGGAACACCCTGATGGACGCCTGGATCCGCCTGAACCGCGGCAAGCCCTATGACGCCGATGGCGGCTGGGCAGCTTCAGCCGAGGTCGACGAATCACTGCTGAATGCGTTTATGGCGCATCCGTTTTTTGCCCGCCCCTGGCCCAAAAGCACAGGCATCGAAGACTTCAACATGGAATGGCTGCAGAGGATCCTCGACCAGCTGTCGCAACCACGCGAACCAGAAACCGTTCAGGCCACCCTGTGCCGGTTTTCCGCCCGCACAGCGGCGCAGGCAATAGATCGCGCATGTCCCGAGCCCGGCAAGCTCTTCCTGTGCGGCGGCGGCGCCCACAATCGGACGCTGGTCAGCCAGATCGGCGAAGAACTCCCAGGCTGGCAGATCGAATCCACGGATGCGCTGGGGATCGGCATAGACTGGGTGGAAGCCGCAGCGTTCGCCTGGCTGGCCTACCGCAACCTGGCGGGGCTGCCGGGCAACCTGCCGGATGTGACCGGCGCCTCAAGAAAGGCTGTTCTGGGCAATGTGTTCCGCGGCTAGGACCGCGACTCTACTTGAGCTTTAGCTTTACTCCCAGCGCCCGCAGATACACTGCCTCCTGTTCCAGGTCAGCCTTGGTCAGCGGATGTTCGTCTATCCATCCGTCTGGAAACTGAAGCTTCAGCCGATCTCCCCCGGCGCGCAGGCTGATCTCGGGGAGGATGTCACCGGCACGACCTCGATTGAGCACAACCGCCAATCGCAACAACACCAGCAAGCGACGAGCCCGTGAAGCCCAGCCGGTCGGCAGTCCCTGGAGATAGTGATTACGGATGCGACGGCGGTGGTTGCCAACCAGCGCGGCCAGCAATTGCTGCTCACCCGTAGAGAATCCGGCCATGTCGGCATTCTGCAGCAGATAGGCGGCGTGAAACTGATGCCTGGCATGGGCGATATCCAGCCCGATCTCATGTAGCTGGGCGGCCCACCCGAGCAGTCGACGCGGCATCGAGCCGTCAAGCTCCCACGACTCTCTTGCCTGCGCCAGAAATCTCATTGCGGTACCGGAAACGCGAGCGCCCTGGTCAATATCGGCGTGGAACCGGCGCGCCATCGAATCAACGCTGCGCTCTCTTGCATCCCGGTCGGTTAACCGGCCCAGCAGGTCGAACAGCAGGCCCTCGCGCAATGCCCCATCCGCCGCCATCATCGATTCGATCCCGAGCGCGTCGAATATTTCGATCAGGATCGCCAGACCGCCCGGATAGACCGGCCCGCGCTGCTCACCCAGGCCAGGTGGACGCTTGACTGCCATATCATGGCAGTCGATCAGACGCTCGAAAATCTGCTCCAGGCCATCCCGGGTGATAATGCCGGAAGGGTTGCCGTCACCGGCCAGCTGCCGGGCAGTGGCGCGGATGGTGCCGGACGTACCATAGGCCCTGACCCAGCCACCGCCACGAAAACGCGCCTGCACTGGCTCGAGTTCCTGACGGGCAGCAAGCCTTGCCTTGCGGAACCGGCCCCGCGTCACGCGCCCGCCGGAGAAGAATTTCCGACTCACGCTGACGCAGCCCATATACAGGCTCTCGAGCGTCCGAGGGCTGTAGTCGCCACCGATGATCATCTCGGTGCTGCCGCCACCGATGTCTACGACCAGCCGATCACCGGATTCCATGGGCAAACTGTGGGCGGCGCCCAGATAGACCAGGCGCGCCTCCTCGACGCCCGAAATCACTTCAATCGGATGGCCCAGGGCGGCCTCCGCCTGCCCGAGGAATGCGCCACGATCCTTGGTTCGACGGAGTGTGTTGGTGCCTACGGCGCGCACGCTGCCGGCACGCATATCACCGAGACGCTCACTGAATCGCCGCAGACAGCTCAGGGCTCTCGCGGTGGCTGCATCGGACAAAGTGCCACCGCGCTCCAGCCCGGCACCGAGACGAACCATCTCGCGAAGACGATCGAGAATCAGCAGCTGACCGCCGTCGAGACGCGCCAGGATCATATGGAAACTGTTGGAGCCCAGATCCACCGCGGCAATCACTTCGCCCGGGGCAACGTCCTCCTGAGCCGGGTTGCTCATGCGGGATCGGGGCCTGGCATTCGCTGCCCGAGCCTCAGACGATCCGCGGACAAGATGAATTCTGCAACCAAGGTACGTGTGACCCGGTGTGGTAGGAATCGGTCGTCGATGACCTGGCGCTGTCAGTTGCCAGCCGTCACCCCGGGGCAGCTAAACGCTAAACGAAGAACCACATCCACAGGTGGTCGACGCATTCGGGTTGCGGATCACAAATTGTGCGCCCTCCAGATCTTCCTTGTAGTCGATCTCCGCGCCCATCAGATACTGGACGCTCATAGGATCGACCAGCAACACGACACCGCTGTTTTCGACCTGCAGATCACCTTCCTCGATTTTTTCGTCAAAGGTGAAGCCATACTGGAATCCGGAGCAGCCGCCGCCGGAGATGAATACCCGCAAATTAAGATTGGGATTCTCCTCTTCCTTCAGCAGCTCAGCCACCTTGGTCGCCGCAGAGTCGGTGAAAATCAGCGGCACCGACGGTGCGGTTGGGATATCTTGCGTTTGCATGATTACGTTTCCGCGCTGGTATCAAGACCAGCCTGATGGATCGGGCAAAACCAGCGCCTAGTGTACATCGTCACGGCCAGTATGGCATCGAGCATGCCCCGATGTCTCAGCAACAGCCCTTCGTTCACAGGTCTCACGCGGAGTCCTTGCTGGCATCGGCTGCGGCGTCCCCACTCCCTGCCTCACTGGTCTTTTTGGCCGGGGAGGCTTTTTTTGCCCGTCCGCCCGCAGCTGCCGGCTTGTGGATGAGCTTGCCATTGACTTCGGCGCCGCTGGCCATTTCAACCAGCTCATAGACGACGTCGCCTACGACCCGGGCGGTCGCGCCGAGTTTGACCCGCTCTGTGACTTCGACATTGCCCTTTACCGTGCCTTCCACGACCGCCTCGGAGACACTGACATTGCCCTCGATCACGCCATCCCGGCTAATGCTGAGCGTGCCGCTGGCGCCGTCGGCAATGGCAACGTTACCGTGCACCACGCCATCCACATGCAGACCATCTGAAAAAATGACGTCGCCATTCACGCGCGTGCCTGCGCCGACAAGGGTGCGGATTTCGCGCGAGTTGCGGGTCGGCTTGCTGAACATCTTTTAGCTCCTGCTGGTGAGTCGAATCGGTGCGGTCGATATTGATGCGCAGATCCCCGGCGATCAACAGGCGCGATATCACGCCCGGGTACACATAGGTACGCAAGTAGTCAGGGTTGCCGTCGGTCGGCGCTAGTCACCGCTGGCCTGCCAGGGAAAACTGCCAGTCACAGGGTCCTCCGACTTGCGCGATGGCTGTAGCGTGATTTCAATCAGGCGCGGCAGAAATCCGCCAGGCAAGCTCACATCCTGTCTCAAAATCTGGAAGTATTGAAACGAATACTTCAACCCGGATTCATCCTTGCCCGCCGCGCCAATCGGCAGGGTGATGGTCTCCCCGGCCTTGTCGCCGACCACATTCAGGTGAACGGTGCCTTTTTGTCGTTTGCTCTGGCGGCCGGCCTGGACCAGAACCAGACGCAACTGGTAGCTGCGGTCGTCCTGCCCGGGCTGAACCTGCACCGTCTGAACCTGCAGACCGGTACTGCCATCGGCCGGTGACATGACGCCGCGATAAAACGCGAGCTGCTCCTTCAGTTCGGCGATCTGTGACTGGAGGTCATCCAGATCGCCGGTCACCCGCTGATAGCCCTCCTGTTCCACTCTGCCGGTCGTTCTCAGCAGAGCAAGATCCCAACGCAAGGCTTCGTTTTCCTTATCCAGTTCGCTGATCCGTGCGGCCAGAAGATCACGCGCTTCCGCAGCGGCCGGCGCATGATAGCCGGCTGCCCGACGACCCCATTCGAAGGACCCACCCAGCGCAACCATCCCAAGGACTGCCGCCATTCCCAGCGCCAGCCGCGAATTCAGTCTCGTTCGAGGTGTTACAACCAGTCGCGATGCCATAGGCTTTTTCGGAATTCCTTCTGGTGCTCAGTCAGACCGGCTGCAGAGCCGGGCCGGCAGCAAGCCGCTCAGATTTGTTATGCCTGACATGCCGCATGTTGGCGATTGTCATGCTCGATTTTCGGACCCGGGTCACATTCTGTCGCCGCACTCGTCGATAAGTCATCAACCCGTTGCCGGGATCGCGCCGGCCGTGGTCCGTGGTCCAATACTCGGGTGGCAAGATGCAGGCTATGCAGACGCCCCGGCGTCAGACGTTGCGGGAGCCATTGCCGCGATGACTGGCTCGGTCATCGCGTTGGGCATTACCTCCAGGATCGCCACTACCATTGCCCGGGCCGCGCTCAGCGCCGGGCTCCGGAAACAGCATCGGCCGCAATTCCTGCAGCGCGCGTTTATAGACACGGCGCTTGAAGTAGATCACGTTGCGCAGCGGAAACCAGTAATCGACCCATTTCCAGCGATCGAACTCGGGCTTATCGGTGGTATCGAAGCGCAGGTGCGTTTCAGGGCTCACCAGCCGCAGCAGAAACCAGCGCTGCTTTTGACCGATACACAAGGGCTGGCTGTGGCGTCGAATATAGCGGCGAGGCAGACGGTAGCTCAGCCAGCCACTGGTATGGCCGACTATCTCCACATCAGCTGCCGTCAGTCCGATCTCTTCCGCGAGTTCCCTGAACATGGCCTCCTCAGGGTCCTCGCCGGGCTGGATACCGCCCTGGGGAAATTGCCAGCCATCACGGCCGGCGCGCCCGCCCCAAAACAGCTTCCTGTCGCCACTGCACAGAACGATACCGACGTTGGCCCGAAAGCCCTGCTCGTCGATGAAATCCGTCATTAAGGATAATCCTTTACTTGAGTCGCATTCTTCCACAAACCGCCATCGCCGAACAACAACCGCGACGGGTGGCCGTGGTATCGTTCGCGGCGGTTCCCGGAACCCGCGAATCGGCCGCCGTGCGGCAGTCGCTGCCGCCGGACCAGGCTTGCCCTGCTGAGGAGTTGACGTGATCGCCCGACGGCCCATAGTCGCCTGTCTGATCCTGACGCTGGTCGCGTTGGCGGCGCTGATGGTCGCACTGCTGACGGGCAGCGTGCCCCTGAGCCCGGCCGACGTCTGGCACGGCCTGCTCGACGACAATGGCATCACCGGCACCTTGATCAATGAGCTGCGTCTGCCGCGTGCCTTGAACGCGTTCGCCACCGGAGGTCTGCTGGCGCTGGCGGGTGCGTTGATGCAGGTATTGCTGCGAAACCCGCTAGCCGACCCCTATGTGCTGGGCGTCTCGGGCGGCGCGGCCGTGATCGCGTTGTCGGCGATCATGCTCGGCCTGGGCAGTCTGTGGGTAGACCTGGGCGCATTCGCCGGCGCGATGGGTACGACGCTGCTGGTGTTCGGGCTCTCCAGGCGGCGCGCCGCGTGGGTACCCTTGCGGCTGTTGCTTACCGGCGTGGTGCTGGCGGCCGGTTTCGCTGCGATTATCAGCCTGATGCTGGCGCTGAGTCCGGACGCCAATTTGCGCGGAATGTTGTTCTGGTTGATGGGCGACCTGTCTTTCGCCACGCATCCCGGACCCCACCTGCTGTTGCTGGGCGTCGCGGTTCTGCTTGGACTGTTTGTCGCGCGGCCGCTGAATGTTCTTGCCAGGGGCGATCTTCAGGCCGGCGCGCTTGGCGTCGCGGTGCAGCCTCTGCGTATCGGCATCTACCTGAGCAGCTCGCTAATCACCGCGGTTGCGGTGACCACGGCCGGAAGCATCGGATTCGTTGGCCTGGTCGTTCCGCATCTGGTGCGGATGCTGGTCGGACAGGATCACCGCGTGTTGCTGCCCGCGGCCGCGCTGGCCGGAGGCAGTCTGCTGGTATTCGCCGATACGCTGGCGAGGACAGTGATTGCGCCCCGGCAATTGCCGGTTGGCGCGCTTACGGCGCTGTTGGGGGTGCCGCTGTTTCTGATTCTGGTCAGCCGGCAACGGTCGGTTAACTGAGCCTCAGCGGCCCTCAGGAAGCGGCCCAGCGGACCAGGTCGCGCCCGTCCGCCTTGGCCCGGTACAGCTGGACATCGGCTTCCGCGATCAGCTTCTCACCCAGCGACTTGAGGTCGGCGACGCCAGCCGTTGGCCTGACCGCCGCCATGCCAACAGAGACCGTCACCTCGACCTCCTTCTCCGGGCCAAAACGAATCGGGCTGCCGGCCACCGCCTGCCGAATCCGCTCTGAAAGGCCGACCGCATCCTCAGCCCGGGTATCCGGCAACAGCAGCGCGAATTCCTCACCACCGTAGCGGGCCGCTACGTCGCTGGCGCGCACTTCCATTTCAATGCGATCGGCTATCTCCCGCAACACCTGGTCACCCGCCAGATGGCCATGCGTGTCGTTGACTGCCTTGAAATGGTCGACATCCACCAACACACAGGTCAGCCAGCTCTCGCCACGCTGCGCCCGCGCCAGCTCCTCCGCCAGCCTGCTTTGCAGATAGCGGCGGTTGCTCAATCCGGTCAGGACATCCGTCAGGCCACTACGCACCAGTCGCGCCCGGTTGATCGCATTCTCCAGGCACACCGCGGTCACGTTGGCCAGATGGTCGAGGAAATCGGTGCCATGGTGCCGGGTGAACCGCCGGTCATCGCGACTGCCAAAAGTCAGTGCGCCAAGAAGCTGGTCCTGCCGTCGCAAAGGCAGGATCGCGATCGACGCAAGACCCTGTATACCGGGAAACAGGAGTTGATGATCCGCGCCAATATAGGGACCCAGCCAGGGCTGATACAAGGTCGCGAACTGCGGTGCCAGGCCGGCCAGCGTATCTACGAATTGAGCTTCAGGGCGACTCTCTACCGAGAATTGCTCGCTTTGAGCCAGATGCCGAACCTCGTGCTGGGGATCGACCAGCACCAGGCTGACCGCCTCCAATCCATGTGACCGGCACAGGCCATCGATGATCTGATCAAACAGGGCCACCAATGACTCCGCCTGCAACAGATTCAGCTCGCGCTGCTGCGCCAGTTTCCAGATCTTCTCGTTGCCCTCCGCTTCCGCGCGCAACTCGGCGAGCTGGTGACGCAGCTTGCGTGCTTCTGAATCCTGATCCGGCATGGCTGATTTCCTCTGTTGGCCGACCCGGTTCCGGTCAGCTCAGGAAGACTCGGTAAAGCAGTTTTTGTAACCAGCCACCGTGCGGCGCATAAAGCACTTTCGCGGTGTTGATCAGAGGTCGGGACAGCACGGCCTTATGGTGGGAAAACGTGAGGAATCCTTCATGGGCATGATAGTGACCCATCCCGGAATCGCCGATGCCGCCCACGGGCAGATCTTCGGCGATGAAATGAGTGATCGCGTCATTGACGCAGACGCCACCGGAATGGGTCGACTCGAGGATCCTTTGCCGGCGCTGGCTGTCGCGGTCAAACAGATTGATCGCCAGCGGGCGCGGCCGCTGATTGATGTAGTCAAGCGCCTGTTCCAGCGAGCGATAGGGAACGATGGGCAATATCGGTCCGAAAATCTCTTCCTGCATCACACGCATGTCCGGTTTAGCGCCACGGATCAGATGGACCGGCATCCGACGGGATCCCGGATTTGCTTCACCACCGTCAGGGCTGAGCGCGATAACCTCGGCACCGCCCGCCCGCGCCTCTTCCAGATAGCCCTGCAGACGCGACCACTGCCGCTCATTGACGACACTGGTGTAGTCCTCATTGCGGACCATATCCGGATACATCTTATGCAACGCGGCGCTGAATTCGGTGATGAACTCATCTACCCGGCCCTCGGGACACAGCACATAGTCAGGCGCGACACAGGTCTGACCGGCATTCAGGGCCTTGCCAAAACAGATTCTCTCAGCCGCCATCTTCATTGGCACATCTTCTGAGATCAGCGTCGGGGACTTACCACCGAGTTCGAGTGTTACCGGGGTCAGGTTTTCCGCCGCGGCTCGCATCACATGTTTGCCGACCTCGGTCGAGCCGGTGAACACCAGGTGATCGAACGCAAGTGAGGAAAACGCCTTGCCGGTCTCGACCTCGCCCAGGACCACGCCGACCTGGTTTTCGTCAAATGCCGTGGCCAGCATCGCACGCATCACCTCGGCGGTAGCAGGCGCTGATTCGGACATCTTCAGCATCACCCGATTGCCCGCGGCCAGCGCGCAGGTCAGCGGTCCGATAGCCAGAAACACCGGATAATTCCAGGGTACGATCACCCCGATCACGCCCTTGGGCTGGTAGACGACCTTGCAGCTGGTGGTCGCCAACAGCAGACCGGCATGGCGTCGCGACGGGCGCATCCAGCGGCGCAGGTGACGGCGGGCATAACGGATCCCCTGAACCGAGCCGAGCAGCTCCGCCAGCGTTTCGTGCCGGGAGCGACCACCGAAATCCTGATGGGCGGCCTCTGCGAAGCCGTCCTGGTGGGCGATCAGCGCATCCTTGAGCCGAGCGAGATCGGCGCGCCGCTGCTTGCCGTCGGGCATCGGTGCCGCGGCGAAGGCCTCGCGCTGGGCCCTGAACATGGCCTGCATGCGCTCTTTTTCGTGCTGTTCCTGAACGCTCTTCGGTTCGGCTGCCATTTTGGGCTTCTCTGTCTGGTATACCTGACCTGACTATATAGCCCACATGGGCCCGAATCCAGACGCGGGCAGACCGGGTGCCTGCTGGTCTATCATGGACCCGCTGAGCCCGTCTGGTGAGCGCATTTATCAAGCTAAGGAGGGATACCGGGGATGAAAGCTAGAGCTGCTGTGGCCTGGGAAGCCGGCAAACCACTGGAAGTCGAGACCATCGAAGTCGAGGGTCCAAAGGCCGGAGAAGTGATGATCCAGATTGTGGCCACTGGCGTGTGCCATACCGATGCGTTCACGCTGTCGGGCGAAGATCCCGAGGGCCTGTTTCCGGCGATCCTTGGGCATGAAGGCGGCGGGATTGTTGTTGAAACCGGGCCCGGTGTCGCCAGCCTGAAACCGGGTGATCACGTGATCCCGCTGTACACGCCGGAATGCGGCAGCTGTTCCTTCTGCACCTCCGGCCTGACCAACCTGTGCCAGGCCATCCGGGTGACTCAGGGCAAGGGCCTGATGCCTGACGGCAGCTCCCGTTTCTCGCTCAGCGGCAAACCCCTGTTTCACTATATGGGCACATCGACGTTTTCCGAGTACACGGTGCTGCCGGAAATTGCGGTCGCCAGGATCAATCAGACAGCCCCGCTGGACAAGGTGTGCCTGCTTGGCTGCGGCATTACCACCGGCATCGGCGCGGTGCTCAATACAGCAAAGGCACGCCCCGGCTCTACGGTGGCGGTGTTCGGGCTGGGCGGCATCGGCCTATCGGTGATCCAGGGCGCTGTAATGGCCAAGGCAGACCGGATCATCGGTATCGACATGAATCCCGACAAGTTCCCGATGGCGGCCGCTATGGGTGCCACCGACACCGTCAACCCGTCCGAGCATGCGGTGCCGATCCAGGAAGTAATCGTCGAAATGACCGATGGCGGCGTCGATTATTCGTTTGAATGCATCGGCAACGTCAACACGATGCGCGCAGCGCTCGAGTGTTGCCACAAGGGTTGGGGCGAATCGATCATCATCGGTGTGGCCGGCGCAGGTCAGGAGATCAGCACGCGGCCCTTCCAGCTGGTGACCGGCAGGGTCTGGCGTGGCACGGCCTTCGGTGGCGTAAAGGGCCGCAGCCAGCTGCCGGGCATGGTCGATCAGTATCTGGCCGGCGAAATCAAGGTCGACGAGATGATCACGCATCGGTTTGGACTGGACCAGATCAATGACGCCTTTGACGTGATGCACCAGGGCAAGAGCATCCGTTCCGTGATCGACTTTTGACCCGATGAGTGATCACAAATTCGAAGTCATAGCGAAGCATCAGAGCTTTGCCGGAGAACTGCTGTACTGCTCCCACCAATCCTCGGTATGCGATGCGCAAATGCGGTTCTCGATCTACCTGCCACCGGCAGCCGGCCAGCGAACGGTACCCGCGCTTTACTGGTTGTCCGGACTTACCTGCAGCGAAGAGAACTTTATGGCCAAGGCCGGCGCCCAGGCGCATGCGGCTGCGCTTGGAATGGCCTTGATTGCACCGGACACCAGCCCGCGGGGTACCGGGATCCCGGGCGAAGATGATGACTGGGATCTGGGCACCGGGGCGGGATTCTATGTCGATGCAAGCGTCGAACCCTGGTCGCGTCACTATCGGACCCAGAGCTGGGTCACTGAAGAATTGCCGTCTGTAATTGGCGGCGAATTCCCCGTCGACCCCGACAGGGTATCGATCAGTGGCCATTCCATGGGCGGCCACGGCGCGCTGGTCTGCGCGTTGCGCCACCCGCAGCAATACCGTTCGGTGTCCGCGTTTGCGCCAATCTGTTCTCCGCTGAACTGTCCGTGGGGGGAGAAGGCTCTGGGCGCATATCTCGGACCGCGCGGCCCCGCCTGGGAGGCTTACGACGCCTGCGCTCTGATCAGCCGGGCCAGCGGGGGTGGCGAGCTGTTGGTGGATCAGGGCACCGCAGATCAGTTTTTGTCCGATCAGCTGAGACCAGATCTGCTCGAGCGGGCATGCGATAAGGCGGGTTGGTCTCTTGAATTGCGATATCAACCAGGCTACGACCACAGCTACTATTTCATCGCCACGTTTATCGCTGACCATCTGCGCTGGCATGGTAGACGCCTTGGTTGTCAGGTCGACTGAATTATTTGCCGGTCTTGTTAAGATCGCGCCCTCGCCCGCCCGGAAACGCCTGATATGAGCAAACTCGCAATCGCCTCCAGCTCGCAGCTGGCAGCGGACGCCGGCGCCGAGGTCGCCCGCGCGGGCGGCAACGCGGTCGACGCAGCGATAGCCGCCAGCCTGGTATCGATGTGCACCGAGCCCGGCGTATGTGCACTGGGAGCAGTCGGTTATGTGACGCTGTGGACGCCCGATGGCCGGCCAGTGACCATCGATGGCTACGCCGAGATGCCCGGCAGGGGCCTGCCGGCGGAACGCCTTGGACAGGGTGCCTGGCCGGTTGAGATGGAATATGGCGGCGGTCTGCGGACCTTTGTCGGGCCCGGATCCGTTGCGATTCCGGGCGGGGTCGCGGCGCTTGGTCGTGCCTGGGAGCGCGACGGCCATCTGCCCTGGCGGGAAGTCGTCGAACCCGCGCGCGCGATCTCCGAGTATGGATTCCCGATGCCGAGGAACTCTCGCTACTATCTGCAGTATTCAGCCGACTGCGTTTACGGCTGGCAGCCGCACAGCGCCGGCATGCTACGCGACGCCAATGGCGAACTCGCATCGGTCGGCAGCCGGGTGCGGATCCCTGGCCTCGCGGATACGCTTGAGCGGATAGCTCGTCTCGGCGCGCAGGAGTTTTACACCGGAGAACTCGGCAACTATCTCGCTGACTTTGTCAACGAGGCCGGCGGCATGCTGACACGCGCGGATATGGCCGCCTATCGGGCCATTGAGCGTCCCAGCCTGGTCGTTGATCTCGATGCCTGGGAGGTCGCCACAACGCCAGCGCCGGCGATCGGGGGCGCGGCATTGGTCGCCATGATGATGCTGACGCGCAAGGTGCAGGCCGATGGCTGGAGCCCGGCCGCGGTGGCAAATATGGTAGAGGCGCAACGATCGGTCATCGATTACCGGACCGAGGTGCTGTTTGCCAGCAAGGACGTGGAACGTGACGTACTGTCGATGCTGGAAGCGATCAGCAAGGACCAGCGGCCTGGCCGATCGGGTTCAACGGTCCATACCTCGGTGGTTGACGGCAGCGGTTTGGGCTGTGCGATCACCATGTCATCCGGTTACGGCTCGGGAGTCCTGCCTGTTGACACCGGCGTGTGGCTGAATAATTCACTGGGTGAAGTCGAACTGGGCAGCGGCGGCCTGTTGCTCGAGAAGCCGGGGACCAGACTGTCCTCGAACATGGCACCGACGGTGGCCCGCCGCAAAGACGGCACGGTCCTGGCCATAGGCTCGCCCGGCGCAGAACGTATTACTACGGCGATCCTGCAAACATTAATCAACTTCATGCATTTTGATATGTCACTGGAAGACGCGGTGGCCCATCCTCGTTGTCACGTCGAACGCGCCGGCAACGGCTATCGGGTGGCTCACGAACCGGGTCTGCCGATGGATGAATGTCCATTGCCGCTGCGATCGGTTGATCAGCCGTCCATGTATTTTGGTGGTGTAGCCGCCGCGCAATGGAAGCCAGGCGCAGGATTCACTGTGGCCGGTGACCCGCGACGCAACGGCGGCACGGCGCTGGCCGGATGACACCGCGGACAGGACAGCTCACCGCGCGGCCGTGGCGCAAAGCGGCGTGGATTTTTGTTGCGACGCTGCTGGCCGGCACCTTGTTTAGCTGCGCCAGCTCGCGACAATCCTATAGCGGACCGCCAAGCGGGCATTTCGACGGCCAGCGTTTCCATATCGATCATCAGAAGACAAAGTCGCTGGGTGAGGTGCTCGCGTGGCAGTTCAACCGCGAGTCCGGCGGGCCCTGGGTGCGGGATATGGATGCGGTGCAATCTGCGCTGCCGCCCCGCCGGGTTGAGGATGATGAGCTCCGCGTTACTTTCGTCAATCACGCCACGGTGCTGATCCAGACTGCAGGCGTCAATCTGCTGACTGACCCGATCTGGTCGCAACGCGCCAGCCCGGTCTCATGGGCCGGCCCCGAACGTTACCGCCCTCCCGGCATCGGGCTGTCTCAATTGCCCCCGATAGACGCGGTACTCATCAGCCACAATCACTATGACCACATGGATCTCGAAACCGTCAGCGCGTTGCAGCGTCAACATGATCCACTGTTCATCGTACCGCTGGGCAATTGCCTGTATCTGGACATGGGCGACAGTCCGCGTTGTCATGAACTGGACTGGTGGCAGGGATTTGATCTCGACAGCGATGTCCGGATAAGCGCGGCGCCGGTGCAACACTGGTCGCGGCGCGGCTTGTTTGATGCCAACAAGGCGCTTTGGGCCGGGTATATGATCGATACGGAGAGCCATCGGGTGTTTTTCGCTGGCGACACGGGATGGGGAGAGCATTTCGCTGAAATACGCGAGCGGCTGGGAGCGCCGGATCTGGCGATTCTGCCGATTGGCGCCTACCTGCCAAGGTGGTTTATGGCTTTTCAGCACATCAACCCTGAGGAAGCTGTTCAGGCGCATATTGAGCTGGGCGCGCGACGCAGCATGGCGATACATTTCGGCACCTTCCGTCTGGCTGACGACGGCCAGCAGCAGCCGGTTGACGAACTGCGTTCGAGCCTTGCAGCCGCCGGGCTGGGCGACGATTCATTCTGGATTCCACACAATGGTGAGCAACGTGACGCGAAACAACTCGGCCTGCAGACGCATCCGGCGGCCGCGGAAAACAGATCGCTGCCTGCAGGCGCGCTGGCCGATGCGTCTCTGATGCCGCAGGCAGAATGATGAACGCGGTCGAACCGGTGATCGAATGGACTTATGCATGTCCTCATTGTTGGGAGGACAACGTAGTTCTGATCGAAATGGTCGCGCCACCTGCCTCACTGATTGAGGATTGCCGGGTTTGCTGCCGCCCGATCGAACTGCGTATTTCTGTTTCCGCACAAGGGGTTGATGATGTGCTCGTGCTTGCCAGCGAATAGGCAATATCAATTGGCGAAGTCTGCACAGAGCCTGTGACAACGCTCGTCGCCAAACAGCTTGACGTGACCGCCGGCGATCGTCTGCTGGTCGAGAACCTGAATCTGACGCTGGAGGCCGGCAGCTTTGTCGCGGTGCTCGGGTGCAATGGCGCTGGCAAGACGAGCACGCTGCACGTGCTGGCCGGGTTGGCGCCCCCCGCGGGCGGCCAGGTGCTGATGAATGGCATGGATATCTCGCAACGAAAGCGACGTCAGGTTGCGCGGGAACTCGGCGTGCTGATGCAGGAGTATGAAGACCCGTTCCCGGCAACAGTCATGGAGACAGCACTTGTCGGCCGTCACCCGCATCTGGATTTCTGGCAGTGGGAAGGCCCGTCTGACGTCCGACTGGCGCAAGACGCCCTGAGTCTGGTCGGCCTTGAGGGGCTGCAGAACCGTGATCTGGATACCCTCTCCGGCGGCGAGCGGCGGCGACTGGCAATGGCGACCCTGCTGGTTCAGGATCCCTTGATCTTATTGCTGGACGAGCCCGTCAGCCACCTCGACCCGAGTTATCAGCTGGCGATGATGAGATTGTTGCGCCAGCGGGCCGATCAGCACGCCTGTGTTGTGGCCAGCCTGCACGATGTCAATGCGGCGGCCCGCTTCTGTGATCAGTCCCTGCTGCTGTTCGGCGACGGCCGGTGGCTTTATGGCCCGACGGCCTCGGTGCTTACCGAAAAAAATCTGGGCGAACTCTATGGGCTACCGATGCGTGCGGTGCAATTCGAGTCCAGGCAGATTTTTGTCGACGCCTGAGCCCGGGCCTGACGCAACTCAGATTGTCCCAGCTGAAATTTCGCCATCTGAATATTCAAGCTAAATTTCAATAGTGCCCTGAAGATAGTGGCGAACCCGGCCCCCGATCTCTACCGTGTCCCCGAGAAAACGGCAGCGCAACTCTCCGCCACGGGTCGATAACTGCTTCGCCCTGAGCTCAGTGCGATCCAGGCGCTCGCTCCAATAGGGCACCAGGGCGCAGTGTGCCGAGCCGGTCACCGGATCCTCATTCACGCCGACCGCCGGCGCAAAAAAACGCGACACAAAGTCGATCGGCGCTCGGCCCGGCGCAGTCGCTATGACGCCGGTATTGCCCAGTGCGGCGACTCGCGAAAAGTCGGGTTTGAGCCCGAGAATCTGATCCTGATCCGCGAATTCCGCAAGCAGATAATGCGCCCGCCAGCCCGCGATCGGCATGGCGCCGAGCGCTGCGGCCAGAGGCTCCAACCGCTCTCTGACCTGCGCCGGACGGGATGGAAAAACCAGCACCAGATGCTCGGCTTCACGCCTGACCCGCAGAGTGCCGGAACGGGACGAGAATTCGATCATGTCCGCGTCGGGGCGCAGGAATCGACTGATCACCGCAGCGCTGGCCAGCGTCGCATGGCCGCAAAGATCCACCTCTGCTGCAGGCGTAAACCAGCGAATCTGCCAGTGCTTGCCATCTGCCACAATAAATGCCGTTTCGGACAGATTGTTCTGATTCGCTATCGACTGCAACAGACCATCGTCAAGCCAGCGCGGAAGCACGCAAACTGCCGCCGGGTTACCGGTGAACGGTCCGGTTTCGAAAGCATCCACCCAATAGATTGGAATGCTCACAAACAGGCGGAGATCTCGTCGTGCAGCAGTCCGTTGCTGGCTAGCACACTGGTGGTTTCCAGCCCCACTGCGTTTCCGTAGAGGTCGGTAAAACGTCCGCCCGCCTCTTCGACGATCAGTGACAATGCGGCGATATCCAGAATATTGACATCGGACTCGACCACAGCGTCGATACGCCCGGAAGCCAACAGATGGTAGTGATAGAAATCACCGTATCCCCGGATCCTGTCGACGCGTGCGACGACTTCACCCCATCCCGTCCAGGACTCACTGCTCGCCAGCGTGCGCAGGTTGCCGGTTGACAGCGCCGCCTGGTCGAGCGCCGCGATACTGCTGACCTGCAGGCGCTCACCATCCAGCCAGCTACCGTTTCCGGTTTCAGCCCAGGCCATCTCTTCGAAAGCGGGTGCGCTGGACACGCCGAGGATGATTCGGCCCTCGTGCATCAGAGCTATCTGGGTCGAAAAGAACGGGTACCTGCGCACAAAACTCTTGGTGCCATCAATCGGATCTACCAGCCACAAGTAGCCTGAGTTGCCATCCTGTCTGCCGGTTTCCTCGCCGTAGAATCCGTGTTCCGGGAAACGCAGCGAGATCGTCTTCCGGATGACCTGTTCTGCCTCGATATCGGCGCGGGTCACCGGACTATTATCCGCCTTGAAGTTCACCTCGAACTGGCCGCGATAATAGTGCCGGATTACATCAGCAGCGGCGTGCGCCGCCTCCAGGGCTGCGCTTAAAAACGGGCTCTGTTCCATGATCACTCTGTCCAGACGAAGATCCTGATTCTAGTCGATACGGAGGCATTGAGCGCTGGTTGACAATCTCAGCCCGCCTGCCTAGATTGGCCCGACTGCCTGGGTGTTCCCGACGAAGTGTGTCGGGATAACGGGAAGCCGGTGTCCCAAGTTTGGGAATTCCGGCGCTGCCCCCGCAACGGTGATCGAGTCAAGGTCGCGTCAGTGTCAGCGCCTGCTGCCACAGCCACTGTCCGGAAAGGGCGGGAAGGCGACGCAACCGGGGCATAAGCCTCGCTCGTCAGCCCGGAGACCGGCTCAGCAGCATGTACCGGATCCGCGTGGGGCGGACTTGCCGGGCAGAGCCTGCATCCGTTCTGCCGCAACCCCCTTCCGCCGCCGGTTTATCCGCGTTTTGATGCGTGCGGGCGAGTGCGCGGCGGGAGACTTCGATGTTCAATCGTGAATCCACTGTTCTGGCGGCCTTTGTGCTGATCCAGACGCTTGTGCTGCCGGCGCGGGCGGCAGACGAGGCGCGGCGTGAACTGGCCCCGATTGTTGTGACCGCGACTCGCACTGCAGTCGCGTCCGATCACACACTCGCGCCGGTGACGGTCATTGAGCGGGCCGAAATAGAGCGCAGCATGGCGGTTAGTGTAGCCGAGCTACTGCGCTTTCACGGCGGCATAGAAGTCGCGAGCAACGGCGGGCCAGGACAGGTCACTTCGGTATTTATCCGCGGCGCCGAAAGCGATCAGACCCTGGTTCTGATCGACGGCGTTCGCATCAACTCAGGCACCTCCGGGATTGCTCCGATAGAGAATATTTCGCCAAACATCGTGGAGCGGATCGAAATCGTCAAAGGGCCCAGGGCAGCGCTGTATGGGTCAGAAGCAGTCGGTGGTGTGATCAACATCATCACGCGCAAGGACAACAGCGGCTTGAGGGCAAGCGCCTCCACCGGCGCGGGTCACTACGGCACGCGGACCGCAGCGGGAGAACTGGCAATTGCAGGCGCCGCCGGCGGCGGCGGAGTCAACCTGTCCTGGCTGGATACCGATGGATTCCCGACCTTCACGGCGAGCGATAACGACGCCGGCTACGACAATCTGACCATAGACAGCTGGGGGCAAACCGAAATCCATGGTGCCAAAGTCGGCGCCCATTTCTGGCGCGCGCATGGCACCACGGAGTACTCCGATTTCTTCCTGCTGCCGGTGAAGCAGCACTACACCAATAGCATCGGCCAGCTCAATTTCGAACTTGAGCCTGCGGCAAACTGGAACACGCGTCTTTCGCTTAGCCGGGTTTTTGACAAGATCGATCAGGGTAGCGGCGCGTTCGATCCTCAGGATTACACACGTACCGACCGTTACGAGCTTGATTGGCAGAACAACATCACGCTCAGGCCCTGGCTGGAACTGGTTGCCGGCCTGCACGGCAGTCGCGAGCAGACCTCGGGCATCATTTTCGGTACCCCGCTTGAGAAACAGCCCGGGAGCGGCGATATCCATCAGGACGTTGACGCGGTTTACCTGGAGACCATCGGCCAGTTTGGCCGACAGCGGGTTGTGGCCGCAGTGCGTCGCTCCGATTACGACGTTTTCGGCACTGAGGACAGCTGGAACCTCGATTACGGCCTCGATATCGGCCGGGGTTTGCGTTTTACCGCCGGCGCCGGGCGCGCGTTCCGGGCGCCGACCAGCCTGGATCTGTATGGTTTCGGGGGCAATCCGGACCTGAAGCCAGAAGTCTCGCACGCCTGGGATTTCAATTTCATCCAGCGGATCGGTGAGCACCAGACGCTGAGCATCGGTGGCTTTAGCAATCGCATCAAGAATCTGATCGAATTCGTTTTTACCGATCCGGCAAACTTCGTCGGTGAAAACCGCAATGTCGAGAAGGCGCGCATCAATGGCGCGGAGCTCGCCTACAGATTTCAGGGCGAGGACTGGCACCTGCGCTGGGCAGCAACGTTACAGGATCCGAAGAATCTCACCGACGACGAGAAGCTGCTGCGCCGGGCGGACCGCTTGTTTACGCTGGCACTGGTCCGGCAGTTCGGCCGTCACGAAGCCGGGATTGACTTGCTGGCCAGCGACGATCGTGAGGATTTCGGTGGCGCACGGTTGGCCGGCTATATGCTGATCAACCTGAACGCGCGGATTCAGCTCTCGCGCCACCTCACCTTGCGCACAAAGGTCGAAAACCTTCTGGACAAGGATTATGAACTGGCAGCAGGCTACAACACCGCGGGTCGCGGCGCCTATGCGACCTTGAACTACGATTACTAAACAGGCGATTACTAGACAGGCGACGGAGACAGGACATGGGCAATCGGCTCAGCAAGATATACACCCGCACCGGCGACGCCGGCACGACCGGGCTCGGCGATGGCACCCGGGTTGCCAAGGATCACCCGCGGGTCGAGGCGTATGGGTCCACCGACGAATTGAACAGCGCGGTAGGCGTCATCCTGGCCAGCGGCGAAATACCCGAAGGGATCGCCAAATGCCTGACCGAGACCCAGCACGATCTGTTTGATCTCGGGGGCGAGCTTTGCATCCCCGGCAGCGAAGTCATGAACGCTGCACATGTTGAGCGTCTGGAGCGCGAACTGGATCGGCTCAACGAGTCTCTGCCTCCGCTCAGGGAATTTGTGCTGCCGGGGGGCGGTACGTCTGCCGCTGCCAGCCATATGGCCCGGACAATCTGCCGGCGCGCCGAGCGGCGGGTGCTGAGCCTGGCTTCAAACGAACCAGTGAACCCGGAGCTGGTCCGCTATCTGAACCGGTTGTCAGATTTGCTGTTTGTCATCGCCAGGGTATTCGCGCGACGAGACTGTGGTCAGGAAGTCCTCTGGCATCACCAGCGCGGGCGCAAACACGACTAAGGCCGGTCAGGACCCGTCTTCGCCGCCGCCTCGCGAGCCCTGCAAACACTCGCAGATCTGCTCGACCCCCGCCAGTATCCGCGGGCCCGGCCGCGACACCAGATCTCTGTTTATCAGGTACAGGTGTCCATCACTGACCGCTTTCAGATGTTCGAATCGGTGCCAGCGCGCCAGCGGGTCGCTATCACCGTCGGCGGTCGCCAGAATGACCTGAGGATCGGCTGCTACGACTGCCTCGGCAGAGACCTGCGCTGCCAGACCGGGCAGATCGGCGAACACGTTTTCTCCGCCACAAAGCTCAATCGCCTGGCTGATGATCTGAGCGCCGGTGACGGTATATAGCGGACGCTCGGATATCTGAAAAAAGGTGCGCAATACGTCTCGTCCGGCGTAACGATCTGTCAAGGCCGAGAGTTCCCGCCGGTAGGCCTTGGCGCGACCGGCCGCCGCCTCCTCGTAACCGGTCAGACGTCCGATCTGCTCGAGTGCATCTGCAACCGATGCCAGGGTCGGTCCACCGGTCACCACGACTTCATAGCCGTCGCCACGTAGTTGCTCTATCACCGCGGCCGGCGTGCCTCCGTCCCAGGCCAGCAGCAAATCCGGCTCCAGGCTGAGAATGCGCTCCCGATCGAGACGAAACGCGTCACCAACGCGGGGCAGTTGCCGCGCTGCATCCGGGAAGTCACTGTATTCGACCGTCGCTACCAGCGTTTCGCCCGCACCGGCAGCATAGACCAGCTCAGCGAGATGAGGCGACAGCGTAATCACGCGCGGGGAGGCATCCCGCATTTGCGCGTGCAAAGTCATGGTGACCAGGGCCAGTGAGACAAGCCCGGCCATCATTACCGGGGCCAGCCGCCGAGAGGCCGTCATATCGCCAGGCCGAATACCGTCATCAGGGAAATCGCGGTCATCCAGATCAGCAAGGTACGCAGGATCAGTCGCACAGCCGCCTGTACCGGTGCGGTGTCAGCCGTCTGATCCGACCCGGCATCGCCGGAGCCACCGATCGCGCCGCGCCCGGCGCATGCAAGGATCTCGTCGTTGACGTGAAAGAACTTGTCGGAACAGGTGTCGTAGTATCCGCGCCAGTCGGACATCGCATCTTCAAAACTGCCCGCCATTGCATAGCTTAGCGCCAGCAGACGTGCCGGCATCCAGGCAAGCGCCCCGTAAACGGACTGCACAGCATGCAGATAGGCAGGATCCGCCTGGCCCTCGGCGCGCAGGCGCACGGTCTCGAATACAGCCCGCCGGCGCATCAGGTCGGCGACCCGGAATAACCAGGCGCCGCTGGGTCCCAGCAACATGAACCAGAAGATCACGCCGAACATGCGATTATTGGCCTGCGCCAGAACCGCCTCTTCCACGGCCAGCACACGGCGGCCCTCGCTGCCGGCCAGATCGGCCTCGGCCAACGCTTTCGCCAGTCTGCGTGAAGCCTCGTGGTCCCCTTCAGCAACGGCATCGAGATACTCATCGACATCGCGGATCAGGTCTCGCGGACCGAAACTGAACACCAGCACCACTGCAGCGAAGGCCAGCGCCAGCAGTCCAAGCAGCACATGACTGAAAGCGACGGCCAGAAACAGCACCGGCAACACCGGCAGCACGATGATCAGGACCACCAGCAACAGCGCGGCCGCGCCCTGGCGCTGACCCATAAATCTGAAGCCGCGGTCGAAATATCCGTCCAGGCCTCGCGGCTCGCGCAAGGACAACAGCCGGGTCACGGTGCGCTCGAGCACCAGCGCGATGATCAGAGCAATCAATTTCACGTCAGGCCTGTCCTGGCAAGCATCTGGCAAGCGTCTGGCCGCAGACGGGTAGCAGCAGGCAATTACTCGCGTTCATGCCCGGATTATACGCCGCGCTGCGTCTGAATCTGCCGGCGCAGGTCAATCCAGTCGAAGCCAGGTCCGGGATCGCGCTTGCGACCGGGGGCGATATCACTGTGCCCAGCGATGCGTTCGGGGCTAATTCCCGGATAGTTTTCGTCCAGCGTGGCAACGACTTCGACCAGCGCCGCATACTGCCGATAAGTGAAATCTCCCTCCTCGGTCCCCTCCATCTCGATGCCGATGGAGAAGTCGTTGCAACGTTCCCGGTCTTCGTAACAGGATTCGCCTGCATGCCAGGCGCGTCGATGGAACGGCACGAATTGAACCAACTCGCCGTCGCGCCGGATCAGCAGATGTGCCGAGACTTTGAGGTCCGCGATGTCGGCGAAGTACGGGTGGGCCGAAGGCTCCAGCTCATTGGTGAAAAGCCGCTCAATCCAGGGACCGCCGAACTCTCCCGGCGGCAGGCTGATGCTGTGAATCACGAGCAATTCCGGCACGCAGCCGGCTGGGCGCTCGTCCTGATTAGGCGACGGCAAATGACGGGCCTGCGCCAACAGGCCAGTTTCGATATCCAGGTTCATTGGCAAGCGCGGCGTGGGTTTTGCATCAGAGCTGCATGATGCCCCGCTGGCCCCGGACAGGTAAAGACTTGCGCCCGAAGCACACGCTGACCATCATCGGAGCCATGAGCACCGCGACCCCCGATCTGGAAACGATGATTGCCGAGCTGGTGGCCCTGCCATCGGTCAGCAGTGTCCAGCCTGCCCTGGATAGCAGCAATCAGGATGTTTGTGCCCGGCTGGCGGGCTGGCTGGAAGATCTGGGCTTCGATGTGTCGCTGCAGCCGGTCCCGGAGCGGCACCAGAAGTTCAACGTGCTGGCGCGACTGGGCCAGGGTGAAGGCGGGCTGGTACTGGCTGGTCACACCGATACTGTGCCCTGGGACGAAACCGGCTGGTCCAGCGATCCCTTTGCCGCCAGGCGCCTCGACGACCGCGTGTATGGATTGGGCACGGCGGACATGAAATCTTTTCTGGCCCTTGCGGTCAACGCCGCGCGCGGGCTCGACGCGACCAAGCTGCGGGCGCCATTGACGATTCTCGCGACGGCCGACGAAGAAAGCACGATGAGCGGCGCCCGCGCACTGGCTGCCGACGGACGGGCGCCCGGTCAATACGCACTGATCGGCGAGCCGACGGGGATGCAGCCGGTGTTCCAGCACAAGGGCGTGTTGATGGAGGGTATTCGCATACTCGGCAAGAGCGGTCACTCGAGCAATCCGGCCTTGGGGCGGAACGCGCTCGAGGGCATGCTCGAAGTGATCGTGGTGTTGCGGAATCTGCAGGCCGAATTCGCCGATCGATATCGTCAACCGGCGTTCCAGGTGCCGGAACCGACCATCAATCTCGGCTATATCAGGGGCGGCGACAATCCGAACCGGATCTGCGCTGAGTGCGAACTGCATGTGGACGTGCGCCTCAATCCGGGCATGACGGTCAAGGCTACCCGGGCACTGATCCGCGAGCGGGTACAGCAACGCCTGGCCGGCAGCGATCTGAAGGTCGAATTTTTGACCCTGTTCGAAGGCGTGGACCCATTGCGCGGACAGGATGGCGACCTGCTACACGCCTGTGAGGCGGCAACCACCTCGCGCCAGTCCGTGTGTTTTTGCACAGAGGGGCCCTATCTGCAGTCCCTGGGCATGGAGACCGTGATCATGGGGCCCGGGAGCATCGATCAGGCGCATCAGCCGGACGAATACCTGAGTCTGGGGCAGGCACAAACCTGTTCCCGCGTGCTCGATGAGCTGATCCACCGCTTTTGTGTGACCGGCCACGGCAAGGACACGCGATGAGCGTCCTGGCAGCGCAGTCGGGCCCAGTCGAGGGCTGATGACCTGAAAATGGATAACAAGTCTCTGGTCGAACGCGATCTCGCGGTCCTCTGGCACCCGTGCAGCCAGATGAAGGATTACGAATCATTGCCAATGATCCCGATCCGGCGCGGCCGCGGCGTCTGGCTGGAGGACTTCGACGGCAAGCGTTATCTGGACGCAATCAGCTCCTGGTGGGTCAACCTGTTCGGTCACGCAAATCCGGAGATCAACGCTGCGATCCGTGCGCAGCTCGAGGAACTGGAACACGTTATCCTCGCCGGTTTCACGCATGAGCCGGTGCTGCGACTGTCCGAGCAACTGGTGGCGGTGACGCCACCCGGTCTGGCCCGCTGTTTCTACGCAGACAATGGTTCTTCAGCGGTCGAAGTGGCGGTCAAGATGAGTTTCCACTTCTGGCGTAATCAGGGAGAGACAACGAAAACCCGGTTCGTGACGCTGAACAACAGCTACCACGGTGAGACGCTGGGTGCGCTGGCCATGGGGGACGTGCAGCTATACAAGGACACCTACAAACCGCTGCTGATGGACACGCTTACAGTGCCCTCACCGGACTGTTTTAACCGTGAGCAGGGCGAGTCCTGGGAGGATTACAGTCGCAGGCAATTCGAGCCGATGGAGCGATGCCTGCAGCAGCACGCCGATGAGATATGTGCGGTCATCGTAGAGCCGCTGGTGCAGTGCGCCGGAAACATGCGCATGTACCACCCGGTATACCTCAAGCTGTTGCGCGAGGCCTGTGACCGCTACCAGGTACATTTTATCGCGGACGAAATTGCGGTCGGCTTTGGCCGGACCGGAACACTCTTCGCCTGCGAGCAGGCAGATGTCGCACCCGATTTCATGTGTCTTTCGAAGGGTCTCACCGGCGGCTATCTGCCATTATCGGTGGTACTGACCACCGAACAGGTCTATGAAGCCTTCTACGCTGACTATGAGACCCTGAAGGCCTTCCTGCATTCGCATAGTTACACCGGCAACCCCCTGGGTTGCACCGCCGCGTTGGCGACGCTGGAGATATTTCGCAGCCGCGATGTGATCGGACGCAATGCCGAACTGGCCCGTCATATGGCGCGGGCTGTTTCCGAACTTGCAGACCATCGCCATGTCGGCGAGATTCGCCAGCATGGCATGATTCTGGCGATCGAGATGGTCCGCGGACGCAAGACACGCGAACCCTTCCCGTGGCAGGAAAGACGGGGCCTGGGGGTATATCGCCACGGTCTTGAAAACGGCGTGTTGCTACGTCCGCTGGGCAACGTGGTGTATTTCATGCCGCCGTATGTGATCGAGGAAGCGGAGATCGATCTCATCGCCCGCACCGCTATCGAGGGAATCGACATCGCCACTCGTTCGGACTTCAGCCTGTCCACGAGCACCTGACAGTGGCCAGGATCCCGCGAATTTACTGCCCCGGAACGCTGCAGGCTGGCGGATTGATAACACTGCCGCAAAGCGCCGCCCGTCACACACGCAAAGTACTGCGCCTGCGTGCCGGAGATCGGCTGCGCGTCTTCGACGGTGCAGGTCACGAACATGAAGCCGTGCTTGCCAGCGACGGCACGGAGGCAGCGGCACGGATTGGCGCGGCACTAAAACCTGTTTCGGAATCCCGGCTGTCGCTGACGCTGGTGCAGGGCATCAGCCGCGGCGATCGGATGGACATGGTTGTCCAGAAGGCGACCGAACTGGGTGTGAAGCGGATCGTGCCGGTGCTGACTGCACGCAGTGTGGTTCGTCTGAGCCGCGACCGTGCCGAGCAGCGCCGGCAGCACTGGCGGGCAATCGCCGCGAGCGCATGCGAACAATGTGGGCGCAGCGTGTTGCCGGACGTGGCAGTGCCGCGGACCCTGGATGAGGCACTGGCCGATGAGCCGTGCGCCGGTGTGCGATTGATGCCATCAGCCGGCGCGGACATTGCGCTGTCCGCAATCAGACCCGACTCGGCCGAATTCTGTCTGCTGATCGGGCCCGAAGGCGGTCTTGACGCAGATGAAGAGAATCGTGCCGCGAGCGTCGGGTTCCTGCCGGTCAGCATGGGTCCGCGGGTGCTGCGGACAGAAACCGCAGCGCTGGTGGCACTGGCTGTGTGTCAGACCCTGTGGGGTGACTTCAACGCCACTCAGTGAGCGATTCGGCCAGGCTCGCTTCGATCCGCTCCAGATCAGGCACCAGCGGATACTCGTTGATCATCCTGACGCGACATATCACCGGCGCATCGTCAGGCCAATCCTGTCCGCTCTCCGGCCCGATCACATTCGAGCTAACCCGGACAAGCTGCGGCAAGCCCTGACTGAGAATGGAATAGAAGCCACCAGGCAAACCGGCGGTCGCATGCAGGATCACCGCCCGTGTGCGGCTGGCAATCTCCGGTGTCTCCTGTCCGCAGGCAGACTCGAACGACACCAGAGGGATCTCCCTGCCCTTCCAGCCGACCTTGCCCAGCAGCCATTCCGGGCCCTGCTCAAGCATCCGTAACTGACCCAGTCCGGTGACCTCAGCCACACACACCCTGGGCACGATCAGCCGGGCCCCGGCTATCGGAATCAGCAAGCTATAGAGTTCGTCGACGGTCTCAGTCATCTTGCATGGGATCCTCGACCAACGCGCCGATCGCGGCCAGCAATTGGTGCTCCTGGTAAGGCTTGCCCAGATAATCATCAACGCCGGTCTCAATCGCCCGGGCACGGTGCTTCTGGCCGACCCGGGATGTGATCATCACGATCGGAATGTGTTTGAGGCGGGGATCATTGCGCACATGAGTAGCTACCTCGTAACCATCCATACGCGGCATCTCGATATCCAGCAGCATGATGTCCGGCATATGTTCCTGGAGCAGGGCGACCGCATCTACCCCATCCTTGGCCGTGATCACCCGCATGCCATTGCGTTCCAGCAGGCGCTCGGTGACCCGGCGGACTGTGATCGAGTCATCCACCACCATCACGAAAATCCGGTCATCACGATGCTCTTTCTCGACCGGCTCGGGATAGGCGCTGTCGAGCATTGGCCGGCTGCGGATCAGAGCGCCGGCATCAAGGATCACCACGATGCTGCCATCGCCGAGGATGGTCGCACCCGACAAACCCCGGATCCCGGCCAGTTGTGGCCCCAGGGTCTTGACCACAATTTCTCTCGCGCCGAGCATTTCGTCTGTGAGCAACGCAGTCGACGCCTCGCCGGCCCGCACCAGCACCACCGGGATACTGGTGTCGTCTTCCGGCAAGGGCAGCGCGTGCCCGTCTACCAGGGTCGCCAGATGACGGAAATGATAATCCCGGTCGCCATAACGGTACGGTACCGGGCGCTCTCCCAGATGCCGCGCCAGTTCGCGACCCGGCAACCTGACCACACCCTCGATCGTCGGCAGCGGCAGGGCAAATAGCTCATCCGCGCAGCGTACGATCAGCGCCTGAGTGATGGCTCGGGTATACGGCAATCTGACCAGGAACCGGGTGCCCTTGTCGGGACGGGTCTCAATTTGCATCGAGCCACCCAGATCTCTGATCTCGGTCGCAACCACATCCATGCCAACACCGCGCCCGGCCGACTGGGTGAGCTGCACAGCAGTACTGAACCCCGGTTTCAGGATCAGCTCTGCAGCCGCGTCCACACTGAGTTGCTGACCCGGCTCGATCATCCCCTGCAGTTCAGCACGGCGGCGTATGGCCTCGATATCCAGGCCAACGCCGTCATCGGCGACCTCGACAATGATCTCGGAGCCTTCGCGCCGCAGGCCGATCTCGATATGACCGACTTCAGGCTTGTCCTTTCGCACGCGCGCTTCCGGCGTTTCGATGCCGTGGATGACGGCGTTCCGCAACAGATGTTCAAACGGCGGCAACATCCGGTCCATCACCTGGCGATCCAGCTCGCTGGTACCGCCCTGAATCTGCAGTTCAGCCTGCTTGCCATTCTCCCTTGCGGCCTGACGGACGATCCTGCTCAGACGTTGCGCATGACGACTGAACGGCACCATGCGCGTGCGCATCAGCCCATCCTGTAATTCGGAGATCACGCGGGCCTGCTGAGTGAGCAATGTCTCACCGTCGCGCACCAGCTCGCTCAAGACTTGTTGCAGGCTGGCAACGTCATTGGCTGCCTCTGCCAGTGCTCGCGACAACTGCTGAATCATCGAATAACGATCCAGCTCCAACGGGTCAAAATCGTCTCTTCGGGGCACCGCATCCTGGTGCCGGTTGAGGATCTGCGCCTCGGTTTCCATTTCCAGTTTGCGCAACTGGTCACGCAAACGAACCACAGTCTGATTCAATTCGTCGAGATTGAAGTCAACCGAACCGAGTTGCTGCTCAAGCCGCGAGCGGAAGATACTGACCTCTCCGGCTGCGTTGAGCAGATTCTCCAGCAGCTCGGCATCGACCCGCGCGACTTCCGGGCGTCCCAGCGCCGGACTCGATACGCGCAGACCAGATGCCGCTTCGACTAACTCGGGCGCGGCGATCGGAACGGGTGTAACGGCAGGCTCGGCCGGCGCCGCCTTTTCGGCGGCAATATCCTCTGACGCCGGCGGCAATTCAGGCTTCTCAGGCTCCGACACCGGCGCCGGCCTGGCCACCGGCCAGTCGATAGCGCGGGTCTCCGGTGCGGCAGCAGCCGGCGGTAGCTCGATGCCCGGACTCACCTCAGCATCCGACATGGCTTCTGCCGGCAACCCAGCATCTGGCTCGGACACAAGCTCGGGCACCGGCTGGGTGTCCGGCGCAATTTCCTGCTCGACTTCCGGCGCTGTTGGTGGCCCCTCGGCCTCAGCTGCGGTGTCGACGTCCACGGTCTCGCCCGCAGTCACCGCCGCAAGCGCCCTGGTCAGGTCTGGCGCCACCGACGGCATGTGACCGCCTTCAACAAGGTCCCGCATGCGATGCAGTTCGTCCAGCGACCGTTGTATGTGCTGATCGGCAGCACTCAGATCCGCCACCTGATTGCCGGCAACGCCTGTCACCAGGGATTCCAGCGCGTGGCTCAGGTCTCCCATCGAGGCGATTCCGGCCAGCCGGGCCCCACCCTTGAGCGTATGCAGATGGCGCTGCAGCTCATGCAGGCGATGACCCTCCGTTGGCGCCTGACGCCAATCGTTGAGCGTTATCTCCGCCTGTTCAAGCAACTCGGTCGCTTCTTCGCAGAATATTCCTGCGATCTCTTCGTCTATATCCAGCAGCGGCTCTGCCAAATCCGACTCCGGCGCCTCCGCTTCGGCCTCTGTCTGCGCCAAGCCCGCGTCCTCGTCGAAACTCGTCGCTTCGAAGCTCAGCTCATCTGATATCGCTTCCGGCGGCTGAGTCGTTTCGGGCTCTTCCTCCTGCGCCTCCGCCTCGGCAGCCTGCTGCTCCATCGCTGCCTCGGCCCTGAGCACGTACTCTGAATATTCATGGCGCAGGCTGTTCGCCAGTTCGCCCCCGTCGACGGTGATCGGTTTTCCATCTCGGATCTGATCAATGATCTCGCCAATCAATGCGGATGCCTTTTGACACAGTGTCAGGCCCGCGGCGCTCAATCCCGCCTGATCTTCGAACAGGCGCCGGACAAGCTCATTCAAAGGCGCCGCCAACTCCACTGCCCTGGCCACGCCCGCCATATTCGCGCTGCCGCTCAGCGTGTGGCATGCGCGATGCATCTCTTCGGTGACCGGATGCGGCTCCGACGCATCATCGCGGCTATCCAGATAGGCGCGGATCGCGGCCAGATGCCCGGAGGCCTCCTTGGTAAAGATCTCGCGCAGAACCGGGTCCATCTCGGTGCGCGCAGACTCCTCCGGCATGATCCGGATTTCACGACCGGACAGCGTCTGCTCGAGCATCAATTCCGCTTCAGGACTGGCTTCTGCGAAAGCTTTCGCCTGGTCGATGAAGGCGGCGATATCGTGTTCGGGTTCGCGGCCGGTTTCCAGCTGTTCGATCAGCGCCGGCACCAGATTCACAGCACCCCGCATGAAAGCAAGCAATGCGGGCGTCGGTTTGACACCGCCGTCGATGATCCGGTTTAGCAGATGCTCGATCGCCCAGCCGAATTCACCCAGCCGCTCGGCGCCGACCATCCGGCCGCTGCCCTTGAGCGTGTGAAACTGACGGCGCAACTCGCCCAGAATCCGCTCATCTGATGGGTTCTCGACCCAGCCTGGCAGCAAGCCGATCATCGTCGCGTGTAGTTCGCCGGCTTCCTCGATAAACAGCTCGAGCAGCTCCGGGTCGATACGTCTGGCTTCCGGGCCAACGCTCGGCGGCGGTGGCGGTGTCTCCGCCGGCAGCTCAAAGTCCACGCCCGGGCGTTGCATCACCTGGGTCTTCTCGTGTGTTGGGGCTGACGAACCCGCATCAGCGCCGGCATCGAGTCTCGGTAGCTGGACGGTCTCGGCATGACTGGCCGGGCTTTGCTCGGCGACTTCGAAATCCGGCTCCCGGCGCATCGTCTCCAGCGCGGCCAGGCAGGCTTCGGCGTTGTCGAGCATGTACATGGGATCGCTGCGACCAAGCTGGATCGTCTCCATGTAGTACTCGACGCTGACGATCGCGTCGGCCAGGCGGTCCAGCGCATCGACCGAAGGCACCGCATCGCCGATCGACAGCCAAAGCCGAATGCTGCGCCCTATGCGTTCGACAATGTTCACCGCGCGGCTGCGATCCAGCATCAACAATCCGGCAGTAATGCCACGCAGATGGCCCGGCACCTCGTCCAGCATCTGTGGTTCCAGCGGCGCGTCCAGCGACTGGACGATGGCATCTTTAACCAGGCCAAGATTGAGAATGCACTCTTTCAGTACTGTCGAAGTGACTTCCTGAAAGTCGCGGTTCGATTCCATCTCGTCCAGATCCGAATCCGCGTTTCCCGCGTCGCTATCCTCGCCAACGAGTCCGATCATCTGGCTGTCCAGATTATCCTCGACTTCGATCAGAACGGTTGCGACTGCGAGCAGGTCCGCTTCCTCGGCGATCTTCTCGCCGTCGGCGATCGCGCGAAGCTCATCGGACTGGTTTTGCACTGCTGTTTGCAGCCCACCAAGACCCAGGACGCCGAGGGTATCGCCGATCTTCTTTAGTAATTCCAGCTGCGGTTGAAGATCCTCGGTCCGCTGCAGGCCGGTGCGCACGAAGATATCGAGCACATCCTTGACCTTGGTCAGATCCTCCCGGATCGCCGCGGCCACCGTTTGCATCAACTTGACGCTGGGTGCGGAGAGACTGTCGCGAGCCCCTTCGAGCGCGTCTTCGTCCGGTATCAGTTCTCCAAGACTGAAGCAGTTGCGGATCGCGGTAACACGCTTGCCGCGAGACAGGGAGCGGGCAACGTAGAACAACAGACTGTTGAGCAATTCGAACGGAGGGTTGGACTCCAGGCTGCCCTCTCCTTCCCTGATCACCAGCCGGATCTGAAGGTCGACGTGACCCATCAGGCGTTTTACCGCTGGCGCGCTTTCCAGGCCATTCTGACGCAAGGCCTCGATCACGCCACCGGTGACCCACCAAAGCTGGTAGCTGCGATCTTCGACCGCGGTGGTCTCCAGCATGGAAACAATATCGGCCATCGCGGCCAGACTGCTGTCGGGCTGCTCGCCCCTGATCCAGTGCAGCAATGCGGTCTGAAACTGTGGCCTCAGACGCTTGGCCAGTTCCGGGAAACTCTCTCCGGTAAGCTGGCGCGGCGGCGTCTCGCGCTCCACGCGCCGGTCCGGCGGCAGATCCAGCAACAGGATCGTGTTTTCCGAGAGCAGGGGATGCCCGCGCACCGCGCGCAAATCATTCAACAATGGCAGCAGTACCAGCGGGATATCCTTACCGCCGCTAAGGACCCGGTCCATATACGCAGGCAACTGCACCATGGATCGGGTCAACGCATCCAGACCCTCACCGCGTCGCACGCTATCGCCACTCAGATCCAGCATCGCCTGTGAGACGAGCTCCATTTCCTCAGCCAGCAGCGCCGCACCGTGAACTTCCACCAGCTGCAGGGCACCGTGCACCTGGTGCATACGCTCTGCGCAACGGCTTAGGGCCGAATGATTGTCCGGCCGCTCGATGTACTCCTCGAGAGCCTGACGCGCCTCCAGCAGCGTCGGGCCGAGTTGCTCGTTGACCCAGACCAGGGCCTGTGAAACAGCTTTAGTCATCGATTTATTTTTCGTCGCTCAGCGAGCCCGACGTTTCTTCTGACCGTCATCCATTCAGGCCTTGGCCGAGCGCGTCTCTGCCCCGACTCCAGACTTCTTCTTCCCTGACTTTCCCGAACGGCTGCCGGCCGGTGCCGCAGGTAGTCTGAACCCCGACACTGAGCTGCGCAGCTGAGCCGCCAGCTCCGCCAGCTTACCGATCGAATCCGAAGTCGCGCCGGTCGCCTCCGCGGTCTGGGAGCTCACTTCGCGAAGCACGCCCATGTTGCGGGTGATGTCGGTGGCCGCGGTGGACTGCTCACGCGCAGTGCCGGAAATATTCTGCACCAGGTTGGCGATCTGATTGGAAACACTCTCGATTTCATCCAGCGCTGCGCCGGCGTTTTCAGCCAGCAATGCGCCACCAACGACGTCAGTCGTACTGCGCTCCATCGAGATAACAGCTTCGTTGGTATCGGATTGAATCGTCTTGACCAGCACCTCGATCTGCTTGGTCGCATTTGCGGAACGCTCGGCCAGGCGCTGTACCTCGTCGGCGACGACTGCGAAACCGCGCCCGGCTTCGCCGGCCATCGACGCCTGGATCGATGCGTTCAGGGCAAGGATATTGGTCTGCTCGGCGATGTCATTGATTAGCTCGATGATATTGCCGATCTCCTGCGAGCTCTCGCCGAGACGCTTGATCCGCTTGGATGTGTCCTGGATCGTTTCACGAATCGTGTTCATGCCTTCGATGGTACGGCGGACAGCCTCGCCGCCCTTGTGGGCCACATCCACCGAGTGCCGCGCCACATCGGCGGAGCGCTCAGCATCGCCAGAGACGGCTTCGACCGACGCCGCCATCCGCGCCACCGATTCGGTTGCGTCGGCAACCTGCTTGGACTGGGTTTCGCTGGCCTGCGCCAGATGGCCGGCGGTTGCCTGCGTCTGTCGGGCGGCGGCATCGATGCGGATGCCGGTTTCGTTGATCGTTGTCACCAGCTCCCGCAACGCCTCGATGGCATAGTTTATTGAGTCGGCGATGGCGCCAGTGATGTCCTCAGTGACCGTCGCCTGCACGGTAAGGTCACCATCGGCCAGGCTGCCCAATTCATCCAGCAGGCGCAAAATGGCTGCCTGATTACGCTCATTCTGGCCGCGCTGGAGCTCGGCGGTCCGCCGGCTGTCTTCTCCGGAGAAGGTCATCGCGGCCAGGGCCAAAGCAACCAGCAGTGCCGCGGCCACAAGACCCAGCGGCAACCACGGACTGTTCAACTTGATCGGCCCCAGCGACCCTGAGGCGGAATTCGGCATGCGGGCCAGCGCTGTAGTGAGATCGCCAGCGCGAGCAGCCACCGCCGCGACGCCCTCGGTGGTGCCTTCCAGCGCGTCCGCCGAAGCGATCAGCGTCAGTGCACTGTCACTCAGCGCTCTGTAGGTCTGTTCCAGGGTGTCGATCTGAGCCTCACGTCCCGCCTGGCTCAATGCAGCGACCCCAGCGGTTGGTGCAGCGCCGCCAAGCGCGAGCACCAGCTGTCCCAGCCTCATTTCATCATCACTGAGTAATCTGGAAACAGAGACCGGATCGGGCACGCCGGCCGCGAGTGTGCTTGCGCTCACCGCCACGCGGCCGGCAAGAGCGCTTGCCTGATCAAGTGAAGCCCTGGTCGCGCTGTTTGCATTCGCAGAGAATTCAGACAGCAGCCCCTGAATGGTCAATGCGCTGTTGGCTACGGCGGCCGCGGCGGCGCCGGCTGTAAGGACATCCTGACGGCTCGCGGCAACGGCCTCGGCTGCACCGGACAGCGCCTCGAATGAAGCCGGCTGGATGTCTTGCGGCAAGCGATTGAATGCGGCCCGGGCCTGGTCGCCCAGCGCGTTCAGTCGATCGAATGCTGCGGCATCACCACCACGCGCCGCGTACGCTGCCCCGGGCATCTCTGCCGCTGCTCTGGCAAGCATTTCTACCTGTTGGCTGACCGCTCCACCGGCGGCCCGGTTTTGCGCCGCATAATAAAGACTCGCTCCGGCCAGCACGAGAAGCAGGACCAGGATCGCGCCCAGCAGAGGCATGCGTCTGACGCCGGAATGCATATCGTCCATCGTTACCTACCCGGAAATATCGTCGTTGACCTGATCAATTTTCATTCTGGCCGGCCTGCAAGAACTGTGGACTCTCCACCAGCCTTGTCAGATCAAAAAGCGGCCAGGCGTCCATGTCCTGCCGGAATGCGCCCTGCAGATATCGCTCGCAGCGCAACACCGTTTCCGGGCTTTCCGCCACCCGCTGCTCGGGAGCGAAACGCCGAAATCCGAAAACCTCGTCCACGATCAGGCCGGCCGGAACATCGCGGTGATTGACAACTACCAGCCTGGTATCCCGACCGGGGCGAGTCGTACCGCCACCGAGAAAAGCCCGAAAATCAATCACCGGCATCAGCTGACCGCGCACATTGGCCAGACCCTTCACCCAGTCCTTGGAGCCGGGGATGCGAGTGCAGGCATCCGGGAAGACCATCACCTCACGAACGTCATGCCGCGAGGCAACAAAATTCTCTTCACCAAGCCGGAAGGCCAGCCCGACCCATTCTTCATCACCCGCCCCGGCGCTGCCGGACGCGGCCTGCAGGCCGCGACGCTCCATCTCCCGCAATAATTCGAACGGGCGTTGCTTGAGCGTGTGCAGCGGGATCGCGGTCTCCATCTGTGTCGTCATTGTCCCAATGCGGCCTTGATCTTGGACACCAGCTCCTGCTCCGAAACGGGCTTGACCAGATAGTCCACAGCGCCCTGGCGCAAACCCCATATCCGGTCGGTATCGTTTCCCTTGGTGGTGACCATCAGCACCGGGATGGTGCAGGTCTCAGGGTCCTTGGATAGCTCACGGGTCGCCTGATAGCCGTTCATGCCGGGCATCACGATATCCATGATCACCAGGTCCGGCTTCAGTTTGCGGGCCTTCTCCAGCCCTTCTGTACCGTCGTTGGCGGCATCCGTATCAAAGCCGTTCTTCTCCAGGTATCCCCGGATCACATGCACCTCGGTAGGTGAGTCGTCGATGATCAGCACCAGAGCCATATGCCAGATCCTCCTTCGGGTGCCTCAGTGCGCCGCTGCCGGCGCCCCGAGTTGGGTATGGATCGCGTTAATTAATTCGTCCTTGGTAAAGGGCTTGGTCAGATACTGCTCCGAGCCGACGATGCGTCCCCGGGCGCGATCAAACAGACCGTCCTTACTCGACAACATGATCACCGGCGTGGCGCGGAATACTTTGTTGTGCTTGATCAGCGCACAGGTCTGGTAGCCATCCAGACGGGGCATCATGATGTCGACAAAAATAATGTCGGGATGGTGGTCGGCGATTTTCGATAAGGCATCGAAACCGTCAACAGCGGTAAAGACCTCGCATCCCTCCCGGGACAGAAGCGTCTCTGCGGTACGGCGGATGGTCTTGCTGTCGTCGATGACCAGCACTTTCAGCCCGCGCAGATCCTTGGGATTGACCCTGTCCACTCCTTCCTCCTCGAGATCAAGCATTGATAACGCCGCCGGGGTCACTATGACCTTGCGTTTTGACCGCGTTGACTGCGCGATTCCTTGGGGCCTTTTAACATATTGAAGCGGCAGCCGCCACGGAGCCCATCACCCTCTGGCAAGCTCGCCGGATCAGAGGATGCTGCTATATTACGCAGCCCGTATATCCCGGCTGCATGCCTCATCAGGGGCCTGAATTCCATGGAGAGCCGCCATGCCCGATAAACCAACCCGTCTCGGTGTCGTGATGGACCCGATAGACGGTATCAAACCCGTCAAGGACAGCACGCTGGCGATGCTGCTCGAGGCTCAGTCGCGTGGCTGGGAGCTCAATTATATGGAACAGCGGGACCTGTTCGTGGAAGACGGCCACCTGCGCGCCAGAGTCAGGCGCCTTACGGTGGCCGACGACAAGACGAGCTGGTTCAGGCTCGAACCAGGGCAGCAAGCGGCGCTGGGCGAGCTCGACGTCATCTTGATGCGGAAGGACCCGCCGTTCGATATGGAATTCGTCTACACGACCTATCTCCTCGGCCGCGCCGAGGAGGCCGGTTGCCTGGTAGTCAACCGAACCGCCAGCCTCCGCGACGTGAGCGAAAAGGCATATACCATGTGGTTCCCGCAGTGTTGTCCGCCAACCCTGATCACACGCTCCATGAGTGAGATGCGCCGGTTTCTGGAAGACCACGGCGCGATTGTGGTGAAGCCTCTGGACGGCATGGGCGGCCGGTCTATCTTCGTGATCCGTTCCGGCGATGCCAATACCAACGTAATCCTCGAGACCCTGACTGAGAATGAACAACGCTTCGCGATGGCTCAGCGCTACGTCCCGGAGATCAGCACCGGCGGCGACAAGCGCATTCTGTTGATCGACGGGGAGCCTTATCCGCATTGCCTGGCCCGTATCCCGCCGGCTGGAGACAACCGGGGCAACCTGGCCGTAGGCGCCACCGCCGAAGGCCGCGAGCTGAGCGACCGTGACCGCTGGATCTGCAGCCAGGTCGGACCCGTATTGCGCGACAAGGGGATAATTTTTGCGGGTCTTGATGTCATCGGCGATTATCTGACCGAAATCAACGTCACCAGCCCGACCGGAATTCGGGAACTTGATCAGATGTACTCGGATAACATCTGTGGCGCGCTGTTTGACGCGATCGAGAAGCATTTGTGAAAACCCACTCCCGCAATTGCCGGATGACCGGCGGCGTCATGAGCCTAGTGCCGGCGCTGGGCGCGATCTTGCTGGCCATCCTGATCAGCGGATGTGCCAGGGAGCCGGAGACCAGCCGCACGCGGTTCGAAGCCATGGGGACGCTGGTGGAAGTCAGCGTCTTCGGTGGAGATCCGGCGGCAAATCTTGCCGCCAGCGCCGAGGTCGAAGCATTGTTCGATCAACTGCAAATGCGCTGGGATCCCTGGGGTGAGGGTGAACTGGGCCGCCTGAATGCCGCCGCCGGCTCGACCCGAGGCACTGACGGTCGCCGAAGATCTTGCAGGCTTGTTTGACGGTGCAGCAGTGATCAGCCGCGACAGCGATGGCTTGTTTGATCCAGCCGTCGGCGCATTGATCCGGCTTTGGTCGTTTAGCTCCGAAGAGATGTTGCCCACCGCGCCGCCAGAGCCGGACCAGATCGAGCAGGCGCTGGCGGAGAGCCCGCCGCTGGATGAAATCTGGCAGTCAGAGACGAGGACCCTAAGCCTCGGCCCTGGCGCAGCAATAGATCTGGGCGGATTCGCTAAAGGCGTGGCCGTGGACATGGCCATCGAGCTGTTGCGCGAACAGGGCATCGAACACGCCATCGTTAATGCCGGCGGCGATTTGCGCGCCATTGGTCGCCACGGCGACCGCAAATGGCGCGTCGGGGTGCGCGATCCGCGCGGCGAAGGCGTATTGGCGGCAATTGACGTTGAGGGCGATGAAAGCGTCTTCACATCGGGTGATTACGAGCGATATTTCATCTACCAGGGGCGCCGCTATCACCACATTATCGACCCGCGCGACGGCTATCCGGCGCAAGGCACCACCTCGGTCACCGTAATCCACCGCGAGGCCGGTCTGGCGGACGCCGCCGCCACCGCCTTGTTCGTCGCGGGTCCGCAAGACTGGCCGCGTGTCGCGGCAAATCTGGGTGTCAGTCAGGTCATGCTGGTAGATAGTTCGGGTACCATCCACATGACGCCCGAAATGGAGGCCCGCACGTGGCTGATCCCGGATCCGAAACCAGCGGTAAAAATTCAGCCCCTGCCTACGCCTTGATCCGTGCCGGTGACATGCTCATCCTGCTGGTCGCCGCGGGTCTGGTCGGCGCGTCCTTCAGCGCCTTCTGGGGCCCGCGTGGCCAGGGCGAGATGGCGGTGATCACAGTCAACAGACAGCCAGCGCTGGAATTGATGCTGGATCAGGACCGCACCATCGAGATTCCGGGTCGGATCGGGACCAGCACGATCATGATTGACGGCGGTCGGGTCCGCTTTCTCGATTCTCCGTGCCCGGCCCGCTACTGTGTCCACAGCGGCTGGCTGCAGCGCAGCGGCGAGGTTGCGGCATGTTTGCCCAACGGGGTTGTTGTCGAAGTGCTTGGCGGCGAGCGCGAATTCGACGCGATAAATCTCTGAAGGCATGAGCGTCACGGGGCAGCTCGGTATGGAACAGACCTTGTCCGGAATCCACCGGGAGGATCGGCTGATAGCCGGCTTTGCCGCACTGGCAATTGCCATCCACATCCTGGAGGCCGCGTTTCCCAGCCCGCTCCCCGGTATCAAGCCGGGTCTGGCCAACGTGATTACCCTCATCGTCTATCTGCGCCACGGTTTGCGGCTTGCCATCTGGGTGGCGGGAATGCGCATTCTGGTGGGGAGTCTGCTGGTGGGCACGTTTCTCAGCCCGACCTTCCTGCTCAGCGCCACCGGTGCGGTCGCGGCAATGCTCGCACTGACACTGGCCGGCAGCCTTGGCGGTCGTCACGTAGGGGCGGTCGGATTGAGCGTAGTTTCGGCTCTGGCGCATATGAGTGGACAGATCGCGGTTGCCTATCTGTTGTTCATTCCCCACCCGGCTCTGCTCAAACTGGTCCCGGTGCTGCTGAGTGCCTCACTGGCCTTCGGCATCGTGAGCGGACTGATCGCAGCCAGCGTGCTGAGGATCCTGTCCCGCCCTGACGAGGCGCCCGGATGAGTGCCCGCTTCCACCTGCCGGCGCTGACCATGCCTTATGCCCTGGGTATCGCACTCGCGGTGCACGCAGCGCTGATTCTGGGGCTGAGTTTCACCGCGCCTGAGGGCGTGGACAAGCCAATGACGCCGCCGTTGCAAATCGTGCTCACCGCCGACGATCTGCCGGAGGAAAAGGCAGAGAACCCGGATTATCTGGGCCGCAAGGATCAGCGCGGCGCCGGCAACACTTCTGAAGATGTCGAACCGGTGGTCGAATCCGCGGAAAAACTGGTCAACCCGTTTGAGGCAGAGGCCGATGGCGTGGAACCGGAGCCAACGCCGGCGACCGGCAGCGACAATCGCGACCTGGTCTCCAGCCGTGACCAGAACGCGGACAAGGCGATCCTCGATGCCGAGCAGGAACGCCCGGCCCTGTCACCCGGATCGCGCCAGGAATTGACGCTAACACCAGTAGCACGCGCGCGGGATCCGCGCGAGCGGTTCCTGAGCGTCAATACGCGGCAAACCCTGTTTGCGGACTATCTCGCTTCGTGGAAAGACAAGGTTGAGCGGGTCGGCACGCTGAATTTCCCGGATGCCGCACGACGCCTGCAGATGGAAGGCAGCCCGGTACTGGAGATCGCGCTGCGCGCCGACGGCTCTATCGCCGAGATCACGGTGCGCGAGAGTTCCGGCCAGGCTGCGCTGGATGAGGCCGCAGTCCGCATCCTGCGTCTGGCCTCGCCATTTGATCCTTTCCCACGGGAGCTGCGCGAGCACTACTCGACTTTGCGCTTTGCCTATGAATGGCGTTTTATGGAAGGACAGTGGCCGTCTGCAGGGGTAAGCGACTCCCGCCGGTGACGGTTGTGCCGGCCGATGTCACTCGGTCCCCGCGTATATAATCCGCCCATGGACTCGGCTTTTCTAAGCAACCACTTCCTGATCGCGATGCCGGCGATGGGCGATCCTAACTTCGACCGCACCGTGACCTTCATCTGCGAACATACCGCCGATGGTGCGCTTGGTCTGGTGATAAACCGGCCGACTAATCTCGATCTGTCAGATATTTTTTCCCAGATGCCGGCAAATTCAGATGATCCGGCGGTGAACGCGACACCAATCCTGCAGGGGGGGCCGGTACAGATCGAACGCGGCTTTGTCATCCATGACGGTGATCGCGAATGGAATTCCACCCTCAAGGTCTCCGACGCGGTGAGAGTGACAACGTCCAGGGATATCCTGGAATCGATGGCTGCGGGCCAGGGCCCCGCCCGATCGCTGGTTGCGATCGGCTATGCAGGCTGGGGGGCCGGGCAACTTGAAACGGAAATGGCGGCAAACGCATGGCTGACCGTGCCTGCGACCGAGGCGATCCTGTTCGATGTTCCATTTGATCAGCGCTGGCGAGCCGCTGCGGCGCTGATAGGAATCGATCTGGACCTGCTCAGCCCGGAGGCTGGTCACGCCTGAGGGCGCGAGCAGACCCCCGGATACTCATGCTGGCATTGGGTTTTGACTTCGGCCTGCGCAGAATTGGCGTGGCAGTCGGCAGCCGCCTTGGCGGACAGGCCAGGGCCCTGACCACCGTGGGCTATTGTGGCAAGCACCCCGACTGGACCCGGCTGGAAGAAATTGTGACGGAATGGAAACCGGACCGCCTGATTGTCGGACTGCCCTATAATATCGACGGTTCGGAGAGCGATAGCAGCCGGGCCGCTCGGCGCTTCGCCGGACGGCTGCAGCAACATTGCCGAATCCCGGTCGAACTGGTCGACGAGCGTCTGTCGTCACGCGAAGCCGAGCAGCGATTGAAGAGTGAACGACGCTCGGGAGCGAGGAAGAAACGAGTGCAGGCCACCGATGTCGATCAGGAAGCGGCAGCAGTCATCCTGCAAGGCTGGCTCGATCAACCCAGGCGGCAAGGAGACGAAAAGTGATCTCGCAGTATGACGAATCGGGTCGCCTGCGCCACCTGATCACACTGGATGGCTGTAGCGGCGAGCAGATCACGGAGTTGCTGGACCGGGCCGAGGAATTCCTGCGCCGCCCAGGTGATTTGCCGGCACGAACGCAAGCGCTGGCGGGCCGCACAGTCGCCAACCTGTTTTTTGAGCCCAGCACCAGGACCCGCGCCTCTTTCGAACTCGCGGCCAGACGCCTGGGTGCTGACGTACTCAGCCTTGATATCAGCACCTCCTCCCGGGCCAAGGGCGAGAGCCTGCTGGACACGATTTACACGCTGCAGGCAATGCAATGCGACATCTTCGTCGTCCGCGATGCCCAGGCCGGCGTACCGGCGTTTATTGCCGAACACGTGGCACCCCATGTGCGGATTCTCAACGCCGGCGAGTCCTATCTGAATCACCCGACGCAGGGCTTGCTGGACATGCTGACCATACGTCGGCACAAGAAGGCGTTTGACCAGCTTGTCGTCACTATCGTCGGCGATATACATCACTCCAGGGTCGCCCGGTCCGCTGCCCATGCGCTGGGCGCGCTGGGTGTCGGTGAGCTGAGGCTGGTGGCGCCTGAGCACCTGCGCCCGGAGCCAAGAGACTTTCCCGGCGCTCTGATCAGCGGGGACCTGGATCAGGCGCTAAGCGCTGCCGATGTAGTGATGGCATTGCGCATCCAGAAGGAACGCATGACCGAAAGCGCGATCCCGGACCCGGGCGATTATTTCCGCCGTTTCGGTCTGGACATGCAACGCCTGGCTCTGGCCAAACCGGATGTCATAGTGATGCATCCCGGCCCGATGAACCGGAATGTCGAAATTTCTCCCGAGGTCGCCGACGGAAAGTTTTCGGTGATCGAAGAACAGGTAACAAACGGCGTAGCGGTACGAATGGCGGTCATGCAGGCCGTGATGGCGAGCTAAGCCGCGCCGAATAGCTACCCTGGTGACCGGAAAGAACAGGCCGGGACGGCACGAGCGCCTTTCAATTGCACGGACAAATACACGGTGACACCCGCTTGAGCAAAGCCAACCGCAATACGATTCAGCTTGAGGACGCCGAGGTTCTGGAACAGACCACGCACGCGGCTGACCAGTTCATTCTCACCCTGCTCGCTCCGCGCTGCGCCGAGAGAGCGCGCGCGGGGAGTTTTGCTCATCTGAGCTGCGATGCGGAATTACCGATGCGACGACCCTTATCGATCATGCGCACCGACCCGGCCAATGGCACGGTGGAGTTCCTGTACAAGATCGTGGGCCATGGTCTGCAATTGCTTTCGCAGAAACGGCGCGGTGATCGTCTGAGTCTGCTCGGCCCGATCGGCAAAGTGTTTGAGCCCGACCCGGAACGACCCCGGGCTCTGCTGATTGGCGGAGGGGTAGGAATTCCGCCGATGATCTTCCTGGCCAAGGCCCTTCGAGAGGACCCGGATCGTCAGTGGCAGCCGCTGGTGCTGATGGGATCGGAAGTACCGTTTCCGTTTGTCACCTTGCCCTCGGCGATGGATTCCGCCGGTATACCGGACTCCGCCGGGCACGGCCTGCAACTGCTGGAGGAGCTGGGTGTTGCCAGCCGGCTGGCGAGCGCTGCCGGCCAGCCCGGCTGCTATCCCGGTTTCGTCACCGAACTCGCCCGGGAATGGCTATCGTCACTGGATGCCAACACGCTGGCCACAGTCAGTGTCTATGCCTGCGGACCGACACCGATGCTTGAGGCAGCTGCCAGAGTGGCACAACAGTTCGATCTGCCGTGCCAGATATCGCTGGAGGAGTATATGGCGTGCGCTGTGGGCGGCTGTGCAGGCTGCGCGGTGCCAATCCATACCGAACAGGGCCTGGCGATGAAACGAGTCTGCGTCGACGGCCCGGTATTCGACGCTAATCTGGTATTCCCGGCTGCGAGCTAGACGCGCTGGCTAACCGAAGTTGACCTTGGCCTCCAGGTCGGTGGCGGAATCCGCATTCGACAAAGCGGTCTCGAGCTCGATCAGACCATCCTTGTACAGGTGATAGAGCGAGTTATCGAAGCTCTGCATGCCTTCTTCAGAGCTGTCCACCAACGCTTCCTTGATACTGGTGACGTCGCCCTTCTTGGTCAGATCGGCGACATGCGGTGTGTTCAGCAGCACTTCCACCGCGGGCAGGCGCTTGTTGTTGCGGCCAAGCACAAGACGCTGGGCAATGATGGCGCGGAGGTAATGCGACAGATCCATAAAGATTTGCCGATGCTGGCTCTGTGGGAACAGGTTGATGATCCGGTCCAGGGTTTCGGACGCGTTGTTGGCATGCAATGTCGCGATACAAAGATGTCCGGTACCGGCCAGGGTGACAGCCGCCTGCATGGTTTCGCGATCGCGGATCTCGCCAATCAGCACCACATCGGGCGCTTCGCGCATCGCACTCTTGAGCGCTTTGTTATAGGAGAGGGTATCGAGCCCCAACTCGCGTTGATTGACGATGGACTTCTTGTTGCTATGCAGGAACTCGATGGGTTCCTCAATCGTGATGATGTGGTTGGAGGTGTTCTCGTTGCGATGATCGATCATCGCTGCCAGCGTGGTCGATTTACCGGAACCGGTCGCCCCGACCATCAGCACCAGGCCGCGCTTTGCCAGCGACAGCTTGCTGAGGATCGGCGGCAGATTCAGTTCTTCCAGCCTGGGCACATTCAGTGTCACATAGCGCAACACCATCGCGATATTGCCACGCTGATGGAAGACGTTGGCGCGGAAGCGGCCCAGTCCCGGTTCGGAGATAGCGAAATCAACCTCCAGCTCGCGATCCAGCTGATCGGTCTGGGGGCCGGTCATGATGCCCACCGCGGCATCGCGCACCTGATCGACGGTCAGCAGTTCGTTGCCAAGCGACATGATGCGGCCCTCGATCTTTATCTTGATCGGCGCCTTGGGGGTAAAAAACAGATCCGAGGCGTTCTTCTCCGCCATCAGTTTGAGCAGGGGTTTCAGATTCATTGATGACTCCGCGGTCCTTCCTTGTGCTCTGCGGCCATCCGGCAACAGTGATTCAGCCGCCAGCGCCGAAGTAACCGCCGGCATCTTCCTCTTCGATCAACTCGAAATTCTCGGTATCGACTTCCTTGGCGCCACGCTTGCTTTCCAGCTTGATGCGCAAGCGCACCTCGTTGACCGAATCCGCGTTGCGCAAGGCGTCTTCATAGGAAATAAGGCCCTGCTCGTACAGGTCGAACAGCGACTGGTCGAAAGTGCGCATCCCGAGCCGGGTCGACTTGGCCATGACTTCCTTGATCTCGGCGACTTGACCCTTGAATATCAAATCGGCAATCAATGGCGAATTGAGCATGATCTCCATCGCTGCGACGCGACCGCTTCCGCTCTCACGAGGGAGCAGACGTTGGGCAACAAACGCCTTGATATTCAGCGACATGTCCATCAGCAGCTGGTCGCGCTTTTCTTCCGGGAAGAAGTTGATAATGCGGTCCAGGGCCTGGTTGGCGCTGTTGGCATGCAGCGTAGCCAGGCAAAGGTGTCCGGTCTCGGCGAACTGAATACCATACTCCATCGTGTCCCGGTCCCGGATCTCGCCGATCAGGATTACGTCGGGGGCCTGACGCAGGGTGTTCTTCAGCGCCACATGCCAGCCATCGGTGTCGACACCAATTTCACGCTGGGTGACCACGCAGCCCCGGTGCTCGTGGACGTATTCAATCGGGTCTTCGATGGTGATGATATGTCCGTGAGAGGTCGCGTTGCGATGACCCACCATGGCTGCCAGCGTCGTCGACTTACCGGTGCCGGTGCCGCCCACCAGGATCACCAGACCCCGCTTGGTCATGACGATGTCCTTCAGGATCGGCGGCAGCTCCAGTTCATCGATGGTCGGAATCTCGGTATTGATCGTCCGGCAGACACAGCCTACCCGCCCCTGCTGGACAAATGCGCTGACGCGGAATCGGCCGATGTTGGGCGGCGAGATCGCGAAGTTGCATTCCTTATCGGCATCGAAGGCTTTGGTTTGCCGGTCGTTCATGATCGAACGAACCAGCACCATGCTCTGCTGGGGCGTGAGCGGCGTATCAGTGACCGGCCGTATTTCACCATCGACCTTGATCGCTGGCGGAAAATTGGCGGTGATGAAAAGGTCGGATCCATCCACCTTGATCATCCGCTTCAGGAAATCCTGCATCAGCCTGATTGCTTGGTCTCGTTCCATCTCGATCTCCCGGATTCGATGCGCCGGCACAAACCGCTTGCCGGGGAAGGCAGGGATAGCTCCCGCGGTCCTGGTGCTTAGAATGAGTCTTTGTTAGCAGCCTTGTACCTGGCTTCCTCACGACTGACCAGCCCTTTGGTCAGAAGATCCTGCAGACACTGGTCCAGCGTCTGCATTCCCGATCCTTGCCCGGTCTGAATGGCAGAATACATCTGCGCGATCTTACCTTCCCGAATCAGGTTACGGATCGCGGCCGTGCCGATCATGATCTCATGCGCGGCCACCCGACCGCCGCCATTCTTCTTCAGCAGGGTCTGCGAGATTACCGCACGCAGGGATTCGGACAGCATCGATCGGACCATGTCCTTCTCGCCTGCGGGAAATACGTCGACCACGCGATCGATCGTCTTCGCCGCCGAGCTGGTGTGCAGCGTCCCGAATACCAGGTGGCCGGTCTCCGCAGCCGTCAGCGCAAGCCGGATCGTTTCAAGATCGCGCATCTCGCCGACCAGAATCACGTCCGGATCCTCGCGCAGCGCCGAACGCAGGGCCTCGGCGAAGCCCAGCGTATCGCGATGAACCTCGCGCTGATTGATCAGACTGCGCCGGCTCTCGTGAACAAACTCGATCGGATCCTCAATCGTCAATATGTGATCCGGCCGATTATCGTTCACATGATCCACCATCGCTGCGAGCGTGGTCGATTTACCCGAACCCGTGGGGCCGGTCACCAGCACGATGCCGCGCGGATACATCGAAATGTCTTTAAAAATCTTGGGGGCGCCAAGCTGTTCCAGAGTCAGAATCTCGGTCGGAATTGTCCGGAACACCGCGCCAGCGCCGCGAGACTGATTGAACGCGTTTACCCTGAAGCGCGCCAGATCCGGGATCTCGAACGAGAAATCGGTCTCGAAGTACTCTTCGAAGGCCTTGCGCTGCTTGTCGTTCATGATGTCGTAGATCATGCTATGCACTTCTTTGTGCGAAAGTGCCGGCATGTTGATGCGCTTCACGTCTCCATCCACCCGGATCATGGGCGGGACGCCCGCGGACAGATGCAGATCTGACGCGTTATTCTTCACCGCAAAGGTAAGAAGCTGATCGATCTCGACAGGCATAGGAGCTCCCTGAATGGCGCAATCCGTGGCGCAATGGCACATGCTCGCCGGGTTTCACGGCGGCGCAATTGCTCCAGAGTATAGCTAAGGGCGCCCGGGCAAAACATGACAGACTTCTCAGTCAGGCTGCAGCAGCTTCGCGAACGAATCAGACTCGCTTGCGGCCGGTTCTCCAGAGACCCTGCCGAGCTGCGCTTGCTGGCGGTGAGCAAGCGCCATCCGGCGTCAGCAATTATCGAAGCAATGGAGGCCGGCCAGCGCGACTTTGGCGAAAACTTTGTTCAGGAGGGCATCGCCAAGATCGAGGCGCTCGACGGCCGGACCGCAAAATGGCATTTCATCGGGCATTTGCAGAGCAACAAGACCCGTCAGGTAGCAACCCACTTTGACTGGGTGCAAAGCGTCGACCGACTGCGCATCGCCCGGCGTCTGAGCGAACAACGGCCTCATCATGCCGGCAAGCTGCAGGTTTGTATCCAGGTCAGGATCGGTGACGAACAGGGCAAGGCGGGAGTGGAACCAGACCAGGTTTCATCGCTGGCTGAAGAAATGCTGCGGCTCCCGCGCCTGGCGCTGCGCGGTTTGATGGCCATCCCGCCGCCGGAGACCGAGTTCGACCGTCAGCGACAGCATTTCGCCAAACTACGTGAGCTGTATCAGCGCCTGCAGGCCAATGGGCTGCCGCTGGATACGCTATCCATGGGCATGTCGGATGATCTCGAAGCCGCGGTGGCAGAAGGCAGTACCATGGTGCGGATCGGCACCGCATTGTTCGGACCCCGACCCGACCCGGCGCCGACGGAACTGGAGAGTCCCTGAATCCACAGATATGCTTCCCTGAAACGATACTGAAATCATGAAAGACATCAGAATATGCTTTATTGGAGGCGGCAACATGGCCGGCAGCCTGATTGGCGGCCTGCTCGCCGATGCTTATCCGCCTGCGCTGCTCAGCGCTGCCGAACCCCTCGCCGAGCAACGAGAGCGATTGAGGTCGCGTTTTGGCATCGAGGTCATGGCGGATAACGCCAGCGCTGCCGCTGGCGCCGATGTCGTGGTACTGGCGGTAAAACCACAGCGCATGGCGGAAGCTGCCAGCGCGATCGGGCCCGTATCTCCTGCGCCATTGTTTGTGACGGTCGCGGCAGGTATCCGCATTGCCGATCTGCAGCGCTGGCTGGGCAGCGAGGCAGCAGTGGTGCGAGCCATGCCCAACACCCCGGCGCTGCTCGGTGCGGGCGTCACAGCCTTGTACGCCGGTGCGAACGTAAGCCCGGCCAGGCGCGAGCTGGCCGAAGGCATCCTGCGCGCCGCCGGAGCCGTGGTCTGGCTGGATGATGAATCGCTTATGGATGCGGTAACCGCATTGTCCGGCAGCGGACCGGCTTATTTCTTCCTGCTGATGGAGACGATGGCCGCTACCGGCGTGGAGATGGGCCTGAGCCCGGAGGCGTCGCGCCTGTTAACCCAGGAGACCGCTATCGGTGCAGCTCGCATGGCGCTGGAGGCAGACGTCGATGTCGCCGAGCTGCGGCGCAGGGTGACATCCCCTGGCGGAACCACAGAAGCGGCCCTTAATGCGATGCATCAGGCAGGTCTGCCGGCGAGCGTACGCGGCGCGATCCTTGCGGCCCGGGATCGCTCCCGTGAACTTGCAGAGGAAGCCGGCTCCAGATGAGCCCACGGAACCTGAAACAGGTGAAGCCATGAGCGCGCCCCTGCTATTTGTCGTCGAGACGCTGTTCGATCTGTATGTGCTGTGCTTTGTTCTGCGCCTGGTGATGCAGATGACCCGCGCGGATTTTCATAATCCGCTGGCCCAGTTCATCGTGCGGATCACCAATCCCCTGCTGGTTCCGCTGCGCAAGCTGGTGCCGGGCTATCGCGGACTGGATCTGGCCGCGATACTGCTGATCCTGGCCATGGAGATATTGGCTACGGCTGCATTGTTCGCGCTGAAGACCGGGGTCAGCCCGGGTCCGGCCGCGCTGCTCTATTTCGCCGTATTGCGCACCCTGGTCACGGTTATCCGGCTCTATCTGTTCGCGATCCTGATTTTTGCGGTGCTGAGTTTCGTCAATCCCGGCACCTACAACCCGCTGAGCAGCATGCTGGCCAGCATCTGCGAGCCGGCGCTACGGCCGTTCCGGCGCCTTATCCCACCGATCGGCGGGATCGATCTGTCGCCGCTGTTTGCATTGCTGATACTGCAGGCATTGTTAATGATGATCCGCATTCCGGCGGTTCTGACCTGAGCGGCACGCAACCGATGGTCTGGCGTGATCAGGTGCTGGTCTGCAAGCTGCGTCTGCGCGCCGGCGGTGGTCGCAACGCATTTGCGGGCCAGGTCGGAGATCGGCTCAAGGTCCGGATTGCTGCACCGCCAATTGAGGGCCGCGCCAATGCGGCTCTGGTAAAATTCCTGGCCGGACAATTCCGCGTCGCACGTTCGAGGGTGCGACTCGTCGCCGGCGAGTTCGATCGCGACAAGGTGGTGGAGATCGACCGCCCCGCTACATTGCCTGAGGAAATACGCGCGTGCATAGATTCATCCGGGCACGAATAGGCTATAGTTAGCCTGTTGTCGGCCTGTCGCAGGCCGGATCGCGTAAGCGGGGACAGATGACAAGAATGTACTTTCAGAGAATTTTTATTTGCGTCGCGGCCGCGAGCTTGCTCGCCGCATGCGGCCCTTCCGGCGGGCCTGTCGACGGCGCGCCGGCCGCGCAGGAAATGACCCGCGAGAATTTCGTCGATGCGGGAGACTACGTTGTTCACTTCAATGCGCTGGCGACCGAGATGCTGCCAGCCGAAGTCGCGCGGGCCTACGGTATTGTGCGCAGCGGCAGCCGGGCGCTGCTGAACGTCAGCGTGATCCGCAAGCAGACAGGGTCTATCGGCGAACCAGTGGCAGCGAACGTTGCGGTAAACGCAAGCAACCTCACCGGTCAACTCAAGAGCGTCACCGTCCGCCGGATCGAGGAAGGTGAGGCGATCTACTATATTGGTGAGATACCTGTGGCCAACCAGGAAACGCTGATCTTCGACATCAAGGTCACCCCTGAAGGCGAAACCAGACCGATTAGCGTAAAATTCCGTCAGCAGTTCTACGCCGAATGACGGCTATGACATAAATTTTCCGGGGATTCAGAGCCGTCGCTCGATCGGCTCGGCGCCAAAGTTGGCAAATCCAGTTACTGTGATATTTTCGAGCATCACTTAATCAGCAACACTGAACCTATAGACCAGGGGGAAAACAATGGCTGCAACGAAAAAGCGGGCGAGCAAGAAAAAAGCTGCTGCTGCTCCGAAGGCGCCCACCAAAAGCGAAATTATCAGCCGCATCTCGGAATCGACCGGGTTGACGCGCAAGGATGTTGGCGCAGTATTCGATTCGCTCAACACTGAAATCAAGCGCAGCCTGGGCCGTCGCGGCGCAGGCGAGTTCACCATGCCGGGCCTGATGAAGATCCGGGTGGTGAAGAAGCCCGCCACCAAGGCACGCAAGGGCATCAACCCTTTCACCAAGGAAGAGATGGTGTTCAAGGCAAAGCCAGCCCGCAAGGCGGTCAAGGTTCTTGCGCTGAAAGGCCTGAAAGACATGGTTTGAACCGCATTCCAGCGGTTCCGAATGACGCCCGGTACGGTCTCGTATCGGGCGTTTTCTATTCCTGGCCCGCGCCCCCGGTGGCCGATACCACGCGGTCGCGGATGACCACATAGTCTGAACGCCGCAAATAGATCAGGTCTGCGATCTTGTCCAGCAGATGACGCTCATGTTTATCAAAATGTCCGTCCGCCAGCGCGACTTCAAGCAGCATCTCAATCAACCTGTGCTTCTGTGGTTCGCTAAGATTTTCGTGGATTGCCCGGGTGTAGTGTTGCAGAGAGACCATCTCCTCGGCACGAGCGCCGGCCTGCCCCATCAGTGCCTCGGCTTCTTTCTGTTCGAGCTGAAAATGCCGCGCGAGGATTCCTCTGAGGGCCTCGGCCTCGGCGACATCGCTGACAAAGTCCGCGCGGCTCATCTCGACCAGCAGCACGGCCATGGCCAATCGCAGATCGTGCTCGGAGTCAGCGCTTTCCTGCCCCTCCTCGTCACCCGCGAACGTCGTCTCGAGGAATCTCATCATCGATTTCAGCATGTCCCATTCCCGTTAAAGGATTTCCCGTCAAAAGACTGCCTGTCAAAAAAACCGCTGACGGCCTGCCGCAGCAAGGTGAGGCGGCCATGGAAGAAGTGGTCTGTGTCGGCGAAGCGAACAAGCTCCGGCGCCGGACTCATGCTCGCGGCCCAGGCTTCGACGGCGCTTGCGTCTACCAGTTCGTCCCTGTCGCCCTGGATGACCAACCATGGACACCCTGGCGTCGCCATATCCGTCATGTCGAAGCGCTGGATCGGTGGCGCCACCATCAGCAAGCGCGATGGCGCTTCGTCGTTGGCGACCGAGAGCGCCACAAACGCACCGAACGAGAACCCCGCCAGCCACAGATTGGCCTGCGGCCAGCGTTGCCGGCTCCAGGCCACCACGGCTCTGGCATCCAGCGCTTCACCAACACCCTCTGCGTAAGCGCCGTCGCTGTGTCCGACGCCGCGAAAATTGAAGCGCACCGCCGGTCGGCCCAACTGGGCCACGCTGCGCGCAATGGTATGAACCACCTTGTTGTTCATAGTGCCGTGATACAGCGGATGCGGATGGCAAACCACCGCCACTGCATCCTCAAGTCCTGCACTGCCGCTTTCGATAATGGCCTCGATGTTGCCAGCGGGTCCGGGTATCGATACCGGCTCCGTGATCGGCGCTCGGGTCACGGACTTATCTCGGCGGCATCATCCTCCAGCGGAGGCGATGCTGCCGGCACCGTTGATTCAGCCTGCCGCGGCGGCCCGTAGCTGACCAGAACGTCACCCGGGCCTGGTTCGAGTTCCTGCTGCGGTGACAGAAACAGCGATCGCCCGTCATCTTTGACCAGCAGTATCTGCAATGCCCGGCTGTCTGCATCGCCCAGGAATTCGCTGTAGGTATAACTGTCTGTAAGCCGGGTCCTGGAGAAAACCCAGCCGTCCACGTGGTGGCGCCACAGGTTCTCGTATTCCGCAGACTCGCCAAACGCGATCTGGCCCCGCAGACCTTCCGCCACACCACGCGGATCATCCTCGGCGGCATCGCCCATCGCCAGCTGGAACACTCTGTCGTGGCCGATTTCCGGCGCCATCGCAGTACAAACCAGCGCGTTATAGGCATCGTTATCGGTAGCGGCCAGGACCATTCTGACATGACCCAGTTCCACCGATTCATCAGCGAAATCCGACAGGATCTCACCGTAAAACACTGGCAGACCGGCGAGCCGCGCGGCACGCAATTTGTGCCAGGAGCTGTCAGCCACCAACACCTTCTTCTCCAGACTCTGCAGGGTGCGCGCCAGTTCCACGGTCCACGGCGACGAGCCAACGATCAGCACACTGTCGCGAATAGAAGAGGACAAGCCCAAACGTCTGGCCAGCCAGCCGATGCTCAGGCCATGCGCGAGTACGGTTGCGAAGATCACGCCGAACACCAGTGGCAGCAATGATTCAGCACCTTCGAAGCCGCGTTGTGCCATGGCCGGCCCCATGACGCCGGCGGTAGCCGCGGCGACGATACCGCGCGGCGCAATCCACGCCAGCAGTACCCGGTCCCGGATATCCATGCCGGCGCCGAGCGTTGCCAGCATGACCGCAAGCGGACGCACCAGGAACAGGATCGCCCCGACCAGCAACACGCCGCGAACATCGACGCTCTGGATCACCGCCGGATCAAGCGTCGCGGTCAACAGCACAAACACCACCGAGACCAGCATCACGGTGATGTATTCCTTGAATCGCTTCATGTCCTGCAGGCCCGGCAGATTCATGTTGCCGACCACGATGCCCATCACCGTCACCGCCAGCAGCCCGGCTTCAGCCTGCAGGCGATTGGAAAGCAGGTAGACCAGCAGTACCAGCGTCAGCAGAACCGGCGACTTCAGATACTCCGGCACCATGCCGCGCTGAAACGCCTTGCCGATCAGCCACCCAAACAGGGCGCCGAGTAACAAGGCCGCGCCGATCGCCGCGAGCAGGCCCTGGACGATGCCGCCCTCGCCTTCACCCGCAAAAACGAAAAACTGGAAACTGAGTACCGCCATCAGCGCGCCGATAGGGTCGTTTACGATCCCTTCCCACTTCAGATAAGACGCGGTCCGCCGGTTGAGGCTGGACTGGCGCAGCAACGGCATAATGACCGTCGGTCCGGTGACTACCATAATGGCGCCGAACACCGTGGCGACGTACCAGCTGAGACCGCCGATATAGTGGGCGGCCAGGGTGCCCAGCAGCCAGGCCAGGGGCCCCCCTACATAGACCAGGCGGCCGACGCCGACTGCAGCGACGCGTAATTCTGTGCGCTGCAGGCTTAGCCCGCCTTCGAACAGGATGATTGCCACACACAGGCTGACGATGGGTTGTATCGTCGCGGAAATCTCCGGGCCGGACGGCACCAGATTCATCACCGGACCGATCAGCAAACCGGCCGCAGCGAGCAGAACAATGGCGGGAAGACGGGTACGCCAGGCCAGCCATTGGGCGGCGATGCCCACGGCCAGGATCAATACCGGCAGCAAAGCTTGCGTGTGCATTTTAGCCCCCCTGATTCGGGGGCTACGGTAGCCGCAGGCCCTGTGCAGTGCAACCGTGGCGTGAACCGGCAACGGGATTCCCTTAAGATCATTGTTTTCCCCTTCGCCGGACCCGCACATGGGATGCGGCGCCCCGAGGACAGAGTCATGAATCCGATCATCGAGCGCGAGGACCGCTACTGCGCACACAACTATCACCCGCTGCCAGTGGTCCTGGTCAGGGGCGAAGGGCCATATGTCTGGGATGACCAGGGCAAGCGTTATGTGGACATGATGAGCGCCTATTCAGCCGTCAGCCATGGCCATGCCCACCCGCGTCTGGTGCAGGCACTGGTCGAGCAGGCCGCGACCCTCAACATCGTTTCCAGGGCATTCCATACCGACCGCCTGGCGGCATTTCTGGAACGCGCCTGCGAGCTGACTGGCCAGGAAATGGCGCTACCGATGAACACCGGCGCGGAGGCTGTAGAAACCGCAATGAAGGCGGCGCGGAAATGGGCCTACGAAGTCAAGGGCGTGGCGCCGGATCAGGCGGAGCTGATCGCCTGCGAAGGCAACTTCCACGGACGCACGATTGCGATTGTCGCGATGTCGTCAGAGGCGCAATACAAACAGGGTTTTGGTCCGTTCCCCGGCGGCATGAAGCTGGTCCCCTACGGCGATGCTGATGCTCTGGAGGCTACGATCACACCAAACACCGCGGCGCTGATTGTGGAGCCGATCCAGGGCGAGGGCGGCATCGTGATCCCGCCGGCGGGCTATCTGCAACGCTGCGCCGAAATCTGTCGCAAGCACCGGGTATTGCTGATCGCGGACGAAGTCCAGACCGGTCTCGGCCGCACCGGAAAGCTGCTCGCGTGCGACCACGAGGGGATCAAGCCCGATGGCCTGATACTCGGCAAGGCACTGGGCGGCGGCGTGCTTCCGGTATCGATGTTTCTGGCGCGGCGCGACGTGATGAATGTATTCAAGCCAGGCGACCATGGCTCGACGTTTGGCGGCAACCCGCTCGCGGCGGCGGTCGGACTCGCGGCGCTGGATGTATTGATCGAGGAGAACCTGATCGAGGAGAGCGCAAGCAAGGGCGAATGGCTGCTCGGTGAACTGCGCAAGATCAACAGCCCGCTGATCCGCGAAGTCCGCGGTCGCGGTCTGTTCATCGGCATCGAGATAGATCCGGCACAGGCATCCGCCCGGGAGATCTGCGTGCGCCTGATGTCACGCGGATTGCTGAGCAAGGAGACACACGAGGTCGTGGTCCGGCTTGCCCCGCCTTTGGGCATCGATCGCAAGTTGCTGGCCTGGGCAGTGACCCAGATCCGGGAAGTCCTCGAGGAGCTGGAGAGCGTGCGCAAAGCCTCCTGAGCGAGGCAGATGACGAGGAGAAATCTGATGCAGTTGCAAATTGAAGGCCTGGAACCAGGAAAGCGCATTGACCAGCGCTTCGCGTTTGGCATCATCGATCCCGAAACGCATGTGGCTTTGGGCGCAAACCGTAACCCGGGCATCCGCTGGGGAGAACCGCCGGCGGGGACCCGTTCACTGGTGCTGGTTTGTGTAGATACCGATGTCCCAACGCGGCCTGATGACGTCAACCAGGAAGGCCGTGAGGTCCCGGCGAGTCTCCCGCGCGCCAAGTTCTATCACTGGCTGATGGTTGATATCCCGCCGCGGGCCGGCCACATAGCTGAAGCGGCATGCAGCGATGGTGTGACGCCACGCGGCAAATCCGGGCCGCCGGGTCCGGCGGCGACCCGCCAGGGTCAGAATGATTACACTGGCTGGTTTGCCAATGATGAGGACATGGCGGGCAGCTATCTGGGCTATGACGGGCCATGTCCGCCGTGGAACGACTCGATTCCCCATCACTATCATTTTTCTCTCTACGCCACCGATCTCGAACGTTGCCCGGTCGAGGGTGCGTTCACTGGTGCCGAACTGGAGGCCGCCATCGCCGGGCATGTGCTCGCCGAAGCACATGTGACCGGGGTTTATTCACTGAACCCGGCTGTCGATATCTGATCGGAAATCAGGAGCCGTCGTCGACTTCGATGCGGAAGTCGATAATCTCGGTGCTGGTCTCGCCAGGCGCGAGATCTTCAAAACGCCGGCTGCGCAGGATCGCCAGCGCCTGCTCTTCGTAATAGCCGGACGGCGCGGCGCGCACGACCTCGGCCTCGGCCACCCGGCCATCCGCTCCGACCGTGAATTCGAGCTGTACAAACCCGGTGCGCTGGCGCTGGGGAATTTCCAGCGGCGGAATTTCCTCCATGGGCGGCAGAGTCGGACGGGTTGACGCAGGCGCTTCACCCAGTTCTGTGGCCAGGTCGCGGCGTTCATTATCACCGAGCAGACGCAGGCTCTGGGTATAATGGAGTCGCTCGATATCGAAGGCGCCGAAGGCCCACAGGCTTGCGACCATCAAGGCCAGAACCACGACGGTGGCGGCCAGCAAGGGGCCGATCCAGCGTTGCAGCGGCTCAGTCATCGCGGCAGTCACACCACTGACCCGGGTGCATCGGGCCGATTGAGCAACGCAGAGCGTGTCGCAAGGCGGCATGGCCCCGGATCTGCACACCCGGCAGTTCCCCGACTGACGCCGGACCAGACGCCATCGGGTTGCAGAGTGCTGGAACAGCGGCCATGGCGGTCATTCGTCCGCAGCTTCAGGATCCAGCTGCAACGCAGCCGAATTGATGCAATAACGCAGGCCGGTGGGTTGCGGGCCGTCCTCGAAAACATGGCCAAGATGCGCGTCGCACGCCGCACAGCGCACTTCCTGGCGAACCATGCCATGCGAGCGATCGATCAGCGTCTTGATCCGTTCTCCGGCCTTTGGCAGCCAAAAACTCGGCCAGCCGCATCCGGAGTCGTATTTCTTGCTGGAGCTAAACAGTTGGATGTTGCAGCAGATACAGCGATAGGTACCGTCTTCCTTGCAGTCCACATAGCGGCCAGTAAAGGGACGTTCCGTGGCGCCTTCCCGGGTCACCCGGTACTGCTCTTCGGTCAACCTGGCACGCAATTCAGCTTCGTCAAGATCTGTCTTCTTGTCCATCAACCCTCCCTCGACCTCAGAATATATCCCAGATGGAGGGTCCTGTGGGCCTATCGCAATGTCCGCCGAAATGGCCGGCAAGACGGCAACAGGCAAACGTCTGGAAGCGAAATGCGGGTCGAAAGATGCGGACATCGCCAGTGGAAGGCGCACGGGGCCTGCTGCCCTGGTCCTTGCCTGTGTAAGCCTGCGCTGCGCAGCTCAGTCTGCGTGATGCGCCGGAACAGGCGGCGCGGTAGGCCGGCGGTGTCTTGGCTGCGCCGGATCGGCGCAAAGCCGGATTTGCCCCTGGTCTGCTGCTAGAAGTCCGAGCGCAGCGGCCGGGTCAGTTCAACGATGTAGGGGTCAAAGCAGGTGATCGTGTCAGACCGTCTGTCGTCTCCAGCCCAGACGCTGGCGTTGCCCTGCGGACAGGTGGTTTCCAGCTGACTGCCGGACCTGGATGCGGCGAGATCGCCGAGATAGGAATCGCTGGATCCGGTGGGCCTGGAGTCGCCATCCGGCGCAGTCTTTCTGTCTCTACCCATGGTACCCGCTCCTGCTAAATGACTACGTTTCAGAGACTAGCTGCGGATGCCCGATAAGGCTGTGCGCGGTGTCACAGAATCGGCTCAAAACGGTCAGTTGGAGGGGTCCGAATGGGGTCAGGCAAGACAAATCATAAGGATCAGGGTCAGCAGCAAACCGGACGCCAGCAGCATCGCGCGCGGCGGCGCCGCACAGGCTTCTCCGGCAAGCATCACGATCTCGTCGACTTCATCCAGAAATTGCACTACCCGTTCCATGCTTTCCGCACTGCCTCTCGCCAAAGGGAGGCAAAGCATAGTCCGGCGGCTGACCGGACACCGTGAAACAGGTCTCAGTCGGGGCAGGTGGCAGGTCGCGCCTGGTCGGCGCCCTATCTATCCGGCGAAGGCTGCGGTCCGGCTCTCAGAAAAAGCGCGCGCTCTCCAGCCGGGCTTGCAGAAACGGAAATGGTGTCTCGGTCCCATGGTCCCAACTGGCAGTGAACCGACTGGGGATGGTAAATCCATCCCAGCAGCTCTCGCTTTCCGCAACAATCGAGAACGGGGACCGGCGTGCCGGACCCATCGTTTGAGCGCTCTGGGTCGGATCGACGTGGCGCATCATGGCCACCTCGGCCAGCATGCCGCTATCCCTGATAGTGAAGTTCAGCGCTGCACTTGAATCCGCCGCGGGAACCACCGCAGTCGCATGCGTCGCGTCGCCCGGGCGCCAACGAGCACCGCTCTCCGGGAGCAGAGAACAGGGCAACCAGATCGACGCCAGCAACAGGCGTCCTTCGGCTGAGCGGCGCAGGTCCTGATCACTGATTTTGACCAGCCCCAGCAAGCCGCCGAGAAAATACTCACTGCCAGCATCTTCACCCAACAGATAGTCCGCGCCTTCGACCGAGAAGGGCCCGAGACCCTGCAACCGTGCCTCGCTGATAAAGCCACGCCCCGGACAAATGCGCTCATGCGCCTCGAAGCCGATCCACTCGGCCTGCGGTTGAGGCCGGATTCGGCCGACCAGGTACAGATCGACGGTCCTCGCAAGATGGCCGTCGGCAGGCAGCGCGTGACGCAGATATCGAGCGGCGGGCTCCGGCAGCAGTGCCAGCTGCCGCATATCGGTACGGGTTCCGGAAATGTCCGGGACGGCGAGAGCGTTGAATGTGCGGCGGTGCGCGCGTCTGGATCGTCGATAGCGGAAACGGCCGACCGCTATCAGGACACCGGCAATCGTGACCAGCAATAACAGCACGCCTAGCGCAATCATTCAGACTCCCGCAATTGCCACCGTATGGAGTATACGGGGCCCGGTCCCGAAACAGGGGTGAGCCGGAAATCGTCAGCGGCTGTTCTTCTGCTTCTGGTGCGGCAGGCTGAGGAAGAATTCGGGGTGTTTTTTTGCGCGCTCACATTCCCGCGCTGATGCGGCGACAGATCTGGCTTCACTGATCCAGGCCAGACGAGCACGCAGACTTGTTGGATTCACGCTGGACATTTTCCCTTTGCCGCCTTTGACGACGTACATCGTTGCTCCCCCCTCTTCCCCAAGAGGCATACCGGTTTCAGGACTCCGGATCCCAATTCGCGCGAACCCGGGCAGCCCACGCCTTGTAGGCCTTGAGCGTATACAGCTTTGACGCGCCCTGACGCCTGGAGGCGCCGGCCCCGTCGTTGGTATCTGCCAGCCCGCGGTAGATATCCCAGCCGATAGCGGTCGACGACACAGGTCCGCCATTGCCGCCATTGCCGTTGACTCGCGCACCATTCCCATTGGCCCCGCCTGCCCGCGATTCACGTGCGGACCCGTTGCCGATGTCGGCGAGTGATCTTGGCCGCTGATCTGTTGCCACGCGGTGCTCCGTTCTGGCCCTGATGAAAACGCAATATAGGGCGCTTGAATAGCTCCAGGCGTGACTTGATTCACAGACTCCGGCGAGGTGGGCAAATAAACCGCCGATCTGTGAGCGAATTAACGCTATTTGTCTGATTTATTTGACTTAATCTGCGATTATCTGACGACTTTGTAACACGGCTTGTAGTCGACGCCGGGCAAACGCATGCGAGACTGATTTGCAAACGCCCGCAGCAGTTCGTCCAGCGGTTCGAGCACATCGTCGTCGCCATGGATCTCGAACGGCCCCAGCGCTTTGATCGCCTGTACGCCGTGATCCTTCACGTTGCCGGCAACGATCCCGGAAAACGCGCGGCGCAGATTGGCAGCCAGTTCGTGTACCGGCTGCGCCCGGTTGAGCTTTAGCCCCGCCATCGACTCGTGATCGCCCGGGAACGGCAGCTGAAATGCCTCATCGATCACCAGCCGCCAGTTGAAGAAGAACGCATCTCCGGTCCCGCGTCTGTGTTTTCGTACCTTGGTCATGCCGTCACGCATACACCGCGCCACTTCTGCCGGATCGTCGACAATGATCTCGTAGCGCGAACCCACACTGTCTCCCAGGCTCCCGCGCAAGAACGTGTCCAGTTGCCGGAAGTAATCCTCGCTGCTCGCAGGGCCTGTCATCACCAGCGGAAAAGGCAACTCGTCGTTCCCGGGGTTGAGCAGTACACCAAGCAGATAGAGCACCTCCTCCGCGGTGCCGACGCCGCCAGGAAATACAACAAAACCGTGGCCAAACCGAACGAATGCCTCCAGCCGTTTTTCGATATCCGGCATGATCACCAGCGCGTTGACGATCGGGTTTGGCGCCTCGGCGGCAATGATCCCTGGCTCGGTAATACCCAGGTAGCGGCCGTCGGGGTGACGCTGCTTGGCGTGGCCGACGGCGGCACCCTTCATCGGACCTTTCATCGCCCCGGGGCCGCAGCCGGTGCACACATCCAGACCGCGCAGACCCAGTTCGTAGCCTACTGCCTTGCTGTAGTCATATTCCTCTCGACCGATCGCGTGCCCGCCCCAGCAGACGACAATATTCGGGTCCGTGCCCGAACGCAGGACGCCGGCGTTGCGCAGGATCTGGAACACCGCCTCGGTGGCGCCATCGGGCCGGGCGAATTCAGGACGGCCCTCGATCTCATTGATGACGTAAACCAGATCTCGGAGGACCGCAAACAGGTGCTCCCTGATACCGCGGATCAGCTTGCCGTCGACAAACGCGGCGGCCGGCGCATTGTGCAAACGCAGAGCAACGCCGCGCTCCAGTTGCAGGAGCTCAACATCAAAGTCGCGGAATTTCCTGAACACCTGGTGCGCGTCATCGGTCTCGCTGCCGCAATTCAAAACCGCCAGCGAGCAGCGCCGCAGTAATTCATGGTTGCCGCCGAGACTCGCATCCATCAATCTGAGCACTTCGTGCTGCGACAACACGTCGAGACTCCCGCTGGGCGAGACTACGACTCTATTCTCGAGGGCATTCACAGTGGCTCAGTCTCCATATGCCTGCGTTCCCGGTCGGCTGTCAGGGTCGTTCTTGCTCACGCCATCCGCGGCGGTGCCGGGCGCCGCTCCCGGACATTGGGCCGGGCGCAGGCCAATGATGGACTCGAGCACCATCGCCACATCCAGCAACAGGCCTTCCGCGCCGGGGGCGCTGGCCAGCATGATACCCGGGACCAGGCCGGTCGCCGGATCCCGATGGCGCCACGCGGGCACCGTGATCGCTGGCAGATCAAGATAGTTACACAGGGTCAGCGGCGTCATCAGGCCATTTACCCCTGGCCGCAACGACAGTCGATTCATGTCCCCATGCGCTGGCGCCAACACGCCGATGGTCGGCAACAGTAAAATGCCATCGGCATCCAGACGTTGACGCACATGAACGCGAGCCGTTTCCAGCAGCAATCTCGCCCCGGCAGCGCTGCTCGCGCGCCGATAGCGCAGCAATGGACCCACCATCAGCAAACGATACAGACCTGCATAGATTTCACCGCCGCCGCGCAGCCTGGCCAGGCTCTCGCGCAGCAGGGAGAACTCGCTCCCGTCTGCCGTGGTCAACCCGGACTTCAGCAAGGGCGCCAGCTCCCAGGCCAGATAGCGCGACATGTGCCGGTACCATGCGGGCACATCCCCAAGCTTGCGGCGATCCGCTTTCATGCCAGCGGCAGCGAGGCCATCAGATGCCGCGGTCATCGCCTCGCCGATGACCGGATCACGGCATCTCAGCGGGAATCCTTCCGGCATCAGCAGACGGCATCCGGCGATAGGGGCAGGCGCCGGCAACACCTGCTCGCTCAGTACCTGGTAGAGCAAGCGCACATCACGGACAGAGCGCGCGATTGGACCCAGCGCCAGCCAGCTGTCAGTGAAAAAACCGCTCAGGTCCGGCCAGCTGTCGCGCTTGGGAATCGCGCCTGAACCCGGTTTGAAACCGACCACGCCACAGAAGCTGGCGGGGATCCGGATGGAACCTAGAATATCGCTACCTAGACCTGCTGCGACACAACCCGACGCCACCAGAGCCCCTTCGCCGCCCGAGGAACCGCCGCAGGTACGATCCAGGTCCAGCGGATTGTTGCTACACCCGAAACGCGGGTTGTCTGTCTCCCCCGCCATCGCGAATTCCGGCACATTGCTGCGCGCGATGACAATCGCGCCGGCGGATCTGAGTCGCGCCACGGCGATCGCGTCACGCGCGGGTATCAGCGGCGGCATCCGCATCGATCCGGCGGTGATCGGGTGGCCGGCGAGGCCGACGGTCTCCTTGATCGACACCGGCAAACCGCACAAGGGCCCTGGCCGTGGATTGCGCGCCTGTGCGATCGCCTCCTGATCAAATACCGTGGTGGCCGCGTTGATTCGCGGCTGCCACTGATGCAATCGCGCGAGGTGACGCTCAACAACCTGCTCCGCAGTCTGCTCGCCGCGAGCTATTGTCTGCAAAACGGAGGTGGCGTCCGGCAACACCCGGGGGGATTCACTCAATCACTTCACCGCTGGCATGTCGGGTCTGGCCCTGGCGATGAATCCAGCAATTGAATGCGACCACGATCCGGGGACGTTCACCCAGGTAAGGATAAATCTCGTGCCGCAAATATGAAGGGAACATCACCAGCTGGCCGCGTTTGTGCCGCCAGTCGCAGCTGCCCATATTCCACGGCGGCTGCAATTGCCGGTTGCCCGCATCGGAATACATATCGACATGTGTGCGCGGATCGTGAAACCGCACCAGACCGCTGTCCGGTCTTTCGTCCAGGTCGTCACCCGGGTCGACACAGAATATCCCTGACCACGACGCGTTCGGGTGATTGTGCTGACCCTGATAGCCGAGCTTGCGCGTCACATGGAACCAGGCGTGGTAATTGAAACGCAGCGCGGCCATCTCCGTGTCACTGTATCCGTTCAGTTTCTGCACGAGCCGCGCAAGGACCTGATGACAGGAGGCGGCCAGCTGACGCACCGGCGGGTCCGGCCATCGGAACAGATCAAAACTGCTCTCGAACAATTCGCCATGCATGGTATCGATGCGTTTTTTATGACGGTAGGTATCGCCCTGCTCCGACCGCTCGACGAATAGCGGCGCAAGCTGCGTACAAAGCTCGTCACCATCCGGAAGCTGGCAATGGGCGATAGGAACCGCGAACGAGGGTTCCACTACCGGCTCAGGATCTGCCACACCTGACGGGTCAGCACTCATCAGGGCAAAATCGTGATCGGCGTGTTGTCCTTGACCGACAGCCAGATATCAATCATCGCCTGGTTGCTGACCGCAATGCAGCCATTGGTCCAGTCTTCGCCAAGATAGTCGCTGAGCGTGGGCTCGCTGTCGTTTGGCAAGCCATGGATCATGATCATGTTTCCAGGAGGCACGCCTCGCTTGCGAGCCTGACGCAGGTCGTAATCGTTGGGGTAGGAGATATGCATGGCCATGTAGTAGTCGCTGTTGGCATTGCGCCAATCCAGCAGATACTCGCCCTCCGGCGTGCGGTTGTCGCCCTCCATCCGTTTGTGACCCACCGGGCTCTGGCCCAGAGATATCGGGTAGCTGCGCAGGATCTCGTCACCGCGGAACAGATGCAGTTTGCGCTCGCTTTTGACCACGACCACCCGATCCGCGAATCCCGCGTCATTGGCGGAGAACATGGCCGAGCTCATCGCTCCGTCGGCAATCGCCACGGGCAGCAGGCCCGGGACGACCGGCATCAGCAACAAGGCCGCGGCCATGGCTCTGACGCCAGCCATCAGGATGTTATCGGGGCGGGTTCTGCGGTAGTGGGTTTGGTCCATGATCGCCAATCTGTATGCACGTCGATATTCTATTACAACTGGCTGTTTGTGACCTTGCCATGAAGCTGATCACACCACAGCAGAGTGGCCCCGATCACCGCCGCCGGCATCGCTACGAGATTCAGACCCGGCACCAGCGTCAGCGTCATGACACCGGCGCCGAAACCCAGTGCCAGCGACGAACGCTGGCGCAACAGTCGCCTCGCCGCGACAAAACCCAGCCCGGTATTGCCCAACGGGTACTCGCAATACTCAAGCGCCAGCACCCAGGCGCCATAAGCAAACCAGATCACCGGTGCCAGAACATTGATTACTGGCAGCAGGGACAGCAGCAGTACCGGTAGCGCCAGGATCAGAAAATAAGCCAGCTTGCGTAATTCAACCAGCGGCGCTGCCAACACCTCCTGCCACAAAGGCAGCGGTGTCACGGCGATATCCGGCCGGTGGGTTTTCTGTACGCGTTCCGACAGCAATCCGTTGATCGGTGACCCGATCAGGTTGGCGATCATCGTAAAGCCGCTCCACACCACAACCATCATCGCGATCACCGCAAGAGGCCAGAGCAACCAGCTCAACCAGTCCAGCCAGTCAGGCAGCCTGGTCGTCAGCCATAGCTGCAGTGATTCCAGCGCGCCGAACAACCAGACGGTTCCCGCGGAAAATATGATGATATTAATCAGCAACGGCCATGCGACCAGCGCACGGACTTCACGACGCCTCAGCCACGCCAGACCTGCCAGGCCATAACGATAACCACGACTGAACTCGGTCAACATGCGGCGCCCTCTGCCAGCCATTGCGGGTCAACGTCGATTCTGGATTGCGCGCAGCGCATCGGCATACGCAGCGCCCGGCGAGCCGCCAGTCTGGCCGCGTGCCAGGCCTGCCGGCCAAGGTTTAGCGCATTCGGACCGGGTTGCGGCAAACCGTCTATGACCAGGGTCACCATGTTATTTCGCCGCGGCGCCTGCATTGCCGCGCTGTGACCTGTCCGCCAGGGGGACCGGTTGGAAATATGATGGTGCAGGACCCGCCGGCCCTGTTCTATCGACGCCAGCCCTGGCCGGTCAGCCAAACCGCCATCCACAAGCCAGCCGCCGTGACTGCGGATCGGATGAAACATGAGCGGGACCGCGCAGGATGCATAGACACTGTCAGCAAAGTCCCCGCTAGCCAGCACCCGGGTTTTCAAGCGAAGCAAATCGAACGCTGATATCTGGACCGGTCTGCGGCAATCTTCCAGCCGGGAGCTCGGGCTGGCTCGCCGCAGCAACTCGCGAAATCGTCGTCCGCGGAGCAGACCGAATCCAGGAGCGGGATCCCAGAAATCGCCCTTGCTCAGGGAAAAATAGAGCTCGGCAATGGCCTCGGGGGACAAGCCAGCGGCCCACAAGCTGCCGGTGAGTGCGCCGGCGCTGGAACCAGCGACCGCCTGCGGCAGCAGATCAGCGTCCTCCAGTGCAGCAAGCAAACCGCAATGTGCGAAGAAGCTGAAGAATCCCGAAGACATCACCAGGGTGTAGGGCTCCCGCGCCAGCCAGTCTGCCATCGGCTCAGCACTATTGGGCATGGATACACTCATTGATTCGGGAGCGGCCTTGCCGATGCAGACGCGACCTGGATCGATGTCGAACTCAAAATGGCTCCAGCACCTCTACACCTTGCTCGAACACAATATCGACCGGGATTCCCGCCGTCTCCAGCGCGGCCAGGTCTTCGGCCAGTTGAGGACCGACAAAACCCATATCGTCGATCAACCTGGCTGCGCCCTGGTAGTCGCCGTTGCCCTGCAGCGTCAGTAATTGGGCTGACAGTGAATCCATCGCCTCGCGCATGCGCTGCATGTCGACCCGGTAGCGGCCGCTGACAGGGTCTCTGACGATCGCATCAAACGCGCGCATGAAATTGAAGCGCACCATATCCGACTTGGCGTGCGCGCTGCTGGCGCCGAAACGGATCGAGCGGAATGTGGTCGCGGCGAACGTTACGTAGTAGTCCATCAGATCCGTATCCGGCAATTCCCCCTGCTTATGCAGCCAGGTGATCATGTACAGCCCGAGGATATCGGCCTTGCCCTCTTCCATCGCGGAGTGACGATCCAACAGGGCTTCACGCACGGTGCCGCGGCCGGTGACGGTGTTCTTCGGCCCCAGCCCATGGGCGACTTCGTGAAACATGGTGGTCGCAAAGAACGCGTCAAAGGTGACGTTATCCTGCTGATCCTCGGCGATCATCAAACCACTGATCGGCAGCAGGATCTTGTCGAATTTTGCCCGCATCGCATTCTTTAGCTGCAGGCGCCGCGTGCCCTTGGCCAGCTGCACCGCCTCATCGTTTGGCAGATTGATGGCTATGGTCTTTGAGCCGGCATTGCTGTGACCTGCGTAATACAGCACGTCATAGGCGTTGAGATCGGAGTCGGTGCCCGGTGTATCGGCCTTGTACAGTGGCGCGACCGGCAGGCTCTGCTGCAGGGCTGGCAACAACGCCGCGAAGCGGGACAGCTGCTGACTCCAGGCCAGGTCCTTGAGTAAAACATAGGCGGAGTACGCGGTCTTGTAGCCGAACAGCTGGTCTTCGTACTGCTCGATAGGCCCGATCACCAGATCCAGGCTGTTATCTTTCATATCCAGCCAGGCCATATCACTGGGCTGATAATCGTCGGTGATCAGCGCCCTGGCACGGAGACTCAGATAGCGACGAAACCCGGGTTCGTCAGTCAGATCAGCCGCCTCCGCCAGCAGGCGCGCGGCAACAGTCAGTTTTTGGGCATAGGCCTGGTGATAAGGGATCGTCACCAGATTGCCGTCCAGACCACGGCGCAACAGGGTGTACCAGTCCCGTTTTTCCGGCAGCGCCGCCGCTTCGAACTCCTCGCGCGTCATATCGGCCGGATAAAAGCGTGCGCCGGCTGGTTTCGGGCCGACTCCGGCGATAAATGGCGCATCACCATCCAGCCTGTCCCACGGTCCGTAATTGATCCCTGCAAAGCGACGCAGGTCCTGGTTCTCAATGCTCTCAAGCAACAGGTCCGGATCGCCATAGGCTTGTTGCCAGAACAACTCGTCCATGATCGCGGAGGCCTTGATCAGCAGTGGCAGCGTCTGGCGCTGCAGGAAACTCAGCCCGCTCAGGTCCGCCTCCAACCTGACCGTGGCGTACTTGTCCACTAACAGGGCCGGCGGCACACCGACCTCCGTCGGCAGATCGTGGTCGGCTGGGCTGTCGCCTGGGTTGCTGGCCGGCCCGGCGCCAAAGGCGGTGCCAGTAAAAACGATAACAAACAGCAGAGTGACGGCTCTCTTCAACATCATCTTCATGTGACCTTTGTTCCGGTTATGTGTCTGCCCAACTTTGCGTGCTATTTGACGACTGTTTCATTTTGCCTCGGGGGCTGCAATACACGGACAACAGCCCCGGCCAGGGATTGCTGTCACGATTATTCCGTCAGACGACGCCGCCGCGGAAACTGCCGGATCCCGACTCAGCGATCCGCTGCTGGTGCGTCCAGAAATGCCAGCAGCTCCTGTTCGCGTTGCGGCGACAGACCCGCTCTCAGCGCGTCCCGCAGACCACGAGTCTGTTCGAACCAGGCCAGAGTATCGCGGGCAGTGCGCGCCACCGGGCGCGTGTTCAGTCCGTTTGCCTGGGCACGAGCGGAAGACACTTCCATGACCCCGGCAAACTCGCTGCCGCGCGGCACCCAGGCCGGCATATCACTCCAGGGTTCGACCTGCCTGGCAGCGAGAAATTCGCTATCGGCCCAGTGCAAGCTCGCGGACGGCACTGGCTGGCAAGCGTTGAGCATGCTCGCCATGTCCAATTCTCCACGGGGGCTGCATGCATTGTAGGTACCAGCAATGTCTTGCTCGAGACAATGAATCATCCATTGGCCCAGATCGCGAACATCAATGACCTGCACCGGATCCCGCCCGTCGCCCGGCGCAAGCACCTCACCCCCGCGAGCGAGCCGGACTGGCCAATAGGTGAACCGATCTGTGCGATCACCGGGACCCGCTATCAGGCCAGGCCGGATGACAGTAGCGCGATCGCCAAATACCTCATTCACCGCCTGCTCGCACAGGGCTTTCAGTGGCCCGTAGGTGTCGCCGTCGACAGTCTCTGTCGCCGGGTCGGACAAGGTGCCGACAGATGCCGTTTCCTCTATCCCCGCTTCCCCGAGCGACGCATAAACAGAAACGCTGGAGACAAACAGGTAGCGATCCACTGATCCCGCCAGCGCGCCTGCGGAGTCCCCGACGACTCTCGGCACGTAACCCGAGGTGTCCACTACTGCATCCCAATGCCGGCCATGCAAACCAGAGAGATCGCCGTCCCGGTCACCGAGGATAGTTTCCAGGTCCGAGAACATGTCAGGATTGGTCTTGCCGCGATTAAACAGCGTGACCTGATGGCCGCCCGCCAGCGCCGCGTAAACCACCTGTGGGCCAAGGAAGCCGGTTCCGCCCAGAATCAATATCTGCAATTGGCCAGATTTCTTCGCCAGTGCTTTGCCCGCCATTGCGGCCGCAGCCAGGCCAAGCCCGGCACCGATAAACCTGCGCCGATCCATCATTCGGTCCTGCTCGCTGGCTCGCGTCCCGGTTCATCGATGGTTTCGCCAGTCACATCTACGGATTCATCTACGGTTTCATCCACCGATCCATCTGGCGATCCATCCAGCGACCCATCTGGCATTTCATCTACCGTCACCTCGATGGTCTCGCGCGGGGATTGAGGGACGTCCTCCACCAGTTCCGGCAATACCAGCTCTCCACTCCGGGTATAAAACCACTGGATCTCACCGAGGATCTGCAGGTCAACGCTGGCATCATCTGCCGGCCGTATGTAAAGCGGCCAGTCGCCCTGGAGAAAAATCAGGAACCAGGCGCCGGGCTTCAGATCCAGATCACATGAAACCCAGTGACCATCCAGGCTCAGGCGCCGCGGGCCCGGTGCTTTCCAGCCATCTTTGACATCGAACTGGTAGACCGGCATTTCGGCTCGCGCAACCGGACCATCGCTCTCGAACACCAGATCTACCCGGGTAAGCAAGCGCGCCATCGCGATGGTCCCGGCCTGGGTCATCAGCACTTTCCGTGCCAGATCATCGTAGGCGTGATCCTCAAGCACCGGCGGCAGCGGCGCATCCGGATTGCAGGCGACGGCCGATGTTGTCGGACTCAGGATCGCCGCGGCCATCAGCAAGCATGCAGCGAACGCCTTCAGCTGTCGGCCTCATCAGTTCGATCAGCAGGTTTTCTTAACCCGGGATCAAGACGAATGACCCGTCCGCCCGACTGCCGGTCACGTTTAGCGTCATGGCGTTCATCCTTGATGATTTCCTGCACCAGCGCCTCGTCCAGCACCACGGTCTCGATATCCTTCTCTGACATATCTCGGTTCTCCTCGATCCTGCAAGCGCATGCTTCGCCCGAATGACGTCACGCCCCTTGTGGTTACAGGACACTAGCGTCGGGTCACGGACCAGTAGCCGATCCGCCCGTTGAAGTTCAGAATCCTCTTCGATGTAAGAACGAACGCAGAATAATCCTCAGCCTCGAATTGCTCTACGATTTCTCCTGGCTTCAACGGCAGCGCCATCCAGGATGCGGTGTAGACGCTATAGCCAAGGATGCGTTGATTGGTCAGAAACGCCGCGACCGCATTGGCGGCGCGCTGCTCGACGATCTCCTCTCTTGCCGCCAGATCAAACTCGTCGGTTCTGCTGAACAGGATGTTTGACGCCGCGATGCGCCCTGGCTCGACCACGATGTAGAGCAGACGCGCCGGCGGGTCCTGGTCTGCTCTGACTGGCGCGGAACTCAGAAGCAATGACAATATCGCCGCAGACAGGCATAGCAGCCAGACCCGCTCACTGATTTTTTGAGTAGCTTCGTACATGCAGTCGAGTGTAACCGAGGTACCGGGATTTGCTGAAAAAACGCCGGCTTGCGCCGGCGTTAGCAAAACAGATTCAGCAGGAAACCCCGATCAGCCGCACTTCGAATCGCCGCAATTCAGACAGGTCATACAGCCGTCCATCAACACTGCAGCGGCATGATTGCACTTGGCGCAAAGCTGCGCGCCCTCAGGGAAAGGGCTTTCAGCAAACGCGTCCTTCTGTTTTGATTCGGCCTCGAATTGCGCTCGTTTTTCGTCAATCAGTTTCTGTCGATTCTCATCGACGCCAAATTTCTTGATCAAGCCGATCCCGACCAGGTGCTTCTCGACCACATCGCCGATCTCTGCCACCAGGGAAGGCATGAATTTGCCGCCGGGTTTCCAGTAACCACCACGAGGATCGAACACCGCCTTCAGCTCTTCGACCAGGAAGGTCACATCCCCGCCCTTGCGGAAAACCGCGGACATCAGGCGTGTCAGAGCAACGATCCACTGATGATGGTCGAGATTCTTGCAATTGATGAATATCTCGAACGGGCGCCGGCCTTCGTGCGGGGTGCCCTGGTTGAGGATAATGTCGTTTATGGTCACGTACATCGCATGCTCTTCGATCGGCGGCTTCACCTTGTAGGTCGTGCCAATCAATTGCTCCGGCCGCTCCAGCTTTTCGTGCATACGCACGACATTGCTGTCGACGTTTGCCGGCGCCGGCGCTTTCTTCTCGTCCTCCGGTCGGGCGACCGTGTAACCGACTATCTTTTTTCCAATCTTTGTCGCAGACATTTTTTCTGATATCTCCGCTTGTGCCGCGCGCCTGCGGGCGCGCTGACGTCAAAACTTGCCGTAATAGCCTTCTTTCAGGGCGTCATAGAGGTTGGCGGCGGAATGCACTTCGCCTTCGTATTCAACCTCCTCATCGCCGCGCAAATCCACTTTGGTGCCATCGTCCAGAGTGAACGAATAGGTGGTGTTTTTAAGATCCTTTTCCTTCACCAGCACACCCTGGAACGCTTCAGGATTGAAGCGGAATGTCGTGCATCCCTTGAGCCCCTGATCGTAGGCATACATGTAGATGTCCTTGAAATCCTCATACGGGAAGTCCGTCGGCACGTTGGCAGTCTTGGAAATCGAGGAATCGATCCATTTCTGTGCCGCGGCCTGGATATCCACGTGCTGGGTCGGCGTCACATCCTCGGCGGTAATAAAGTAATCAGGCAGTTGCGCCTCTTCCGTATCCGCGTCCGGCGCCGCCTCGGGATTTACCATCGAGCGGTACGCGAGCAGCTCAAAAGAGAACACATCGACTTTCTCTTTCGCCTTACGGCCCTCCCGGATCACGTTACGGAAATAGTGGTGGGCAAAACTCGGTTCAATCCCGTTGCTGGCGTTATTGGCCAGCGACAGCGATATCGTGCCGGTTGGCGCGATCGAACTGTGGTGGGTGAAACGCGCGCCGACCTCGGCCAGTTTTGCCACCAGCTCCGGCGCCTCTTCCGCCACCTGCTGCATGTAGCGGCTGTAACGGGCATGCAGGATACGGCCGGGGACCTTGTCGCCGGCGCGAAGACCATCCCTACGCATCTCCGGACGCTTGCGCAACATCGCCTCGGTGACGATGAATTCGCGGTTCATGATCGGTGCCGGGCCCTTTTCCTCCGCCAGCTCGAGCGCAGTCTCCCAGCCGGCCAGCGCGAGCTCGCGCGAAACTTTCTCGGTGAACTCGACTGCAGCCTGCGAGCCGTACTTCATCCTGAGCATGGTCAGCGTCGAACCCAGACCCAGGAAACCCATGCCATGACGTCGTTTGTCAAAAATCTCCTTGCGCTGCTGCTCCAGCGGCAGGCCGTTGATTTCCACCACGTTGTCCAGCAAGCGGGTGAACACCTTCACAACTTCGCGGAACTGGTCCCAGTCAAAACGCGCATTCTCGGTAAACGTATCGACCACGAAACGGGTCAGATTGACCGAGCCAAGCAGGCACGAACCATAGGGCGGCAGGGGTTGCTCGCCACAGGGGTTGGTGGCGCGGATGTTCTCGCAGAACCAGTTGTTGTTTCGGTCATTGACCCGGTCGATCAAAACAAAACCGGGCTCTGCAAAATCATAGGTCGAGGACATGATCGAATCCCAGACCCGGCGCGCCGGCAGGGTCTTGTAAATCCTGCATGCCACAAGTCCGGATTCGCTACACACGTATCCCCTGCTTATCGGCCACTCACGCCAGACAAACATCTCCGGGTCTTCGAGGTTCAGATTTTCGTCTTCAACCTCCTGCTGCAAGACCGGAAACGCGAGCTGCCAGGGCTTGTCGTTCTTCACCGCCTGCATGAAGTCATCACTGATCAGCAACGACAGATTGAACTGGCGCAGGCGGCCATTCTCACGCTTGGCGCGGATGAACTCGAGCGCATCGGGATGACCGATATCGAAGGTGCCCATCTGAGCACCACGGCGACCCCCGGCTGACGACACCGTGAAACACATCTTGTCGTAAATATCCATAAACGACAGCGGGCCCGAGGTGTAGGCGCCGGCGCCCGACACGTAGGCGCCACGCGGGCGCAGGGTCGAGAACTCGTAGCCAATACCGCAACCGGCTTTGAGCGTCAGACCGGCTTCGTGGACCTTGCCCAGGATCTGATCCATGGAGTCCTGGATTGCGCCGGAAACCGTGCAATTGATGGTTGAGGTCGCTGGCTTGTGGGCCAGGGCCCCTGCATTGGACATGATTCGACCGGCCGGGATGGCGCCATGGCGCAGCGCCCAGACGAAACGCTCCGCCCAGTATTCCCGCTTTTCATCTTCCTCGACATCGGCCAGAGCGTGCGCAACGCGCTGGTAAGTATCGTCCATCGTCTCGTCGATGACCGTGCCGTCTTTCGCGACCAGACGGTACTTCTTTTCCCAGATATCCGCTGAAGCGGGCTGGAATGGAATCTCGGCGACTGTGGATGCGCTATTCATTTGCTTGAGCGCTGTTTTCATGACTTGCGTCATCCCCCATATTAATTTTTTATAGCTGTTGAAGGCGTAGACAGGTGTTCTATTTGACCCGGAATTCAAGGTCTTACGGCCCGACCCCCCGGACCCGCCGCAAACCCACCAGGCGCTGCGCCCGTCGCTTGTTTTGGCAACCACAAGATGTAGTGAATGCGGAGTGGTAGATTATGTCCACCTCGGGTCTCTGTCAAGGCCCAAATTGAAAAATCTGCCTGTTTTTTTAAGGCGCAAAAACAAAGAGTTACAGAATCTTCCCAGAAATGTCCGAGATGTTTTTCTTGTGCCCCGCAAAAACCCCTGAGATGCTGCACTACAAGATGTTGTAGTCCTTTAAATAGTGCTTTTCGGCCACATTGTGGTGGCCACGCAACACCCTGAAACACGCCCCGGGCCCGCTTGTCGCGCCCTTGAAAAGCCCCCGGACGTCCCTATCTAGTGATCATCTGAACAGCGAATATTGGTTTGCCTGAATTTTGATTCGAAGGAGCAAAGATATGTTAGTAAGACATGATCCGTGGACCCTGATGAACCGCCTGCAGGGAGATATCGACCGCGTGCTTGAAAATCGCATGCGGGGTCTGGACGACACCAGTGCCGCCGCCGTGGCTGACTGGACGCCCGCTGTTGACATACGGGAAGAAAACGACCGCTTTGTACTTGACGCGGACATCCCGGGTATCAGCCCTGAAGACATCGAGATCACCATGGAGGGTGGCGTGCTGACACTCCGGGGACAGCGCCATACTGCAGCCGACGGGGAAGCCAGCGGCTACCGCAGGGTGGAGCGGGTTAGCGGCAGCTTTTACCGGCGCTTTACGCTGCCGGATACCGCCGACTCGGAAGCCATTGAGGCCCGTTTCAACCAGGGTGTGCTCGAGGTGAGTATTCCCAAACTGGCCAAGGTCCAGCCGCGGCGCATCGACGTCAAGGTCAGCTAGGCGACTGCGACCAAATTGCGTTTGGCCGCATCCTGACACGGGGCGGGCGGAAACTTTCGCCCGCCCTGCGTTTCTACTCCACCATCTGGTTCAGATTTCTGGGTTCAGGTTTCTGCCGGTACTCCGGCGCGACAGGAAGACTTATTAATGAAAAATAACCTAGCAAGAACAATCGCTGGCATGACTGTAGCGCTGTTGTTCGCAGCCAATGCAGCCCAGGCCGCGATGCCGGTGAGCGTAAACGGCCAGAATATGCCGACGCTGGCGCCGATGATCGAGAAAGCCGCCCCGGCAGTGGTGAATATCGCCACCAGCGGCAGCGTCGAAGTTCAGAGCTTCCGTAACCCGTTTATGGAAGACCCGTTTTTCCGCCGTTTCTTCGAAATGGAACCGGATCAGCCGCAGCGTCGAAACACCCAGAGCGCGGGCTCAGGTGTGATCGTCGACGCAAAGCGCGGTTATGTGCTTACCAACGCACATGTGATCGAAAATGCCGACGAGATCACCGTGACCCTGCAGGATGACCGCACCTACACCGCCGAGATCATAGGTACCGATCCCGGTTCGGACATCGCGGTCATCAAGATAGACGCCAAAGACCTGATCGATATCCCGCTGGCTGATTCGGACGACGTCCGCGTCGGCGATTTCGTGGTTGCGATCGGCAATCCATTCGGTCTTGGCCACACAGTGACTTCCGGCATTATCAGCGCTCTCGGCCGCTCGGGCCTGAATCCGAATGGCTACGAGGATTTCATCCAGACCGACGCGTCGATCAACCCCGGAAATTCCGGCGGCGCCCTGGTCAATCTGAATGGCGAACTGGTCGGCGTGAATTCCGCCATCCTGACTCGCAGCGGCGGCAACATCGGCATCGGTTTCGCAATCCCGACCAATATGATCAAAGTGGTCATGGACCAGCTGCTGGAGTTTGGCGAAGTGCGCCGCGGTCTGCTCGGGGTCAACATCTATACCGTCACTCCTGACATCGCCAAAGCCTACGGGGTGGACGAGATCAGCGGTGCATTGATTTCTCAGGTGGTTCCCGACTCGGCGGCTGATAAGGCCGGTCTCGAGCCCGGCGACATCATCACCAGCGTGAACGGTGAGAAGATCAAGAGCGCCACCGAGCTGCGCAACGCGATCGGTATGCAGCGCGTGGGTGCCAAGGTGCGCCTGGAGATTGTTCGAGACGGCGACACGCGCAACCTGACCGCCGAACTGGGTGAAGGCGTAACATCTGCCGAGCCTGTCACTGCGGCCGACATCCATCAGGGTCTGGCGGGCGCCGAACTGACCGATGCCGATACGGCAAGCGGCGGGCCTGCAGGGGTCCTCGTGGCATCAGTTGCAAACGGCAGTCCGGCGGCCCAGCGCGGTTTACGCGCAGGCGATGTGATCGTCGCCGTGAACCGGCAGCGGGTCGCCAACGTCCAGGCGCTGCGCGATGCGGCGGAAGGCAGCCCGTCGCTGTTGCTAAATATCAAGCGTGGCAATACGGCCTTGTTGCTACCGATCCGCTAGCGGCATCGCCTGCGTCATCGCAAGCGCCCGGCAACACGCGGGGCGGGATCGACTCAGAGCGCGGATCGGCAACGGTCCGCGCTCTTTTTTTGGCGCGCTTCAGCCAAACAGCATGCGCCCGCCAACGATCACCAGCAGCACGGCAAAGGCGCGGCGCAGCTTCTCCACCGGCAAGCTGTGCGCCAATCTCGCTCCTAGCGGGGCCGTCAGCACACTGGCCAGTGAGATCCCCAGGACCGCCGGCCAGTACACGTAGCCAGTGGCCAGGCCTACGTCCGAGCCGGCCCGAATCCCGGTCAGGACAAACCCGGTCGCGCCGGCCAGCGCCACCGGCATCGTGCAGGCAGCCGCGGTCCCCACTGCGGTGTGCAGCGCTACCGTACGCCAGACCAGAAAGGGCACGGTCAACACCCCTCCGCCGATCCCGGCCAGCGCGGAGACCGCGCCGATAAGCGTGCCGGCGGCGGCGAAACCGGGCCACGACGGCAGCGGCAACGCCGCCCGCGGCCGATGTCCGATTGCCATATAGGCGGCGATGGCGACGACGAAGCCACCAAAGGTCGATTGCAGCAGGCGATTGCTCATCGCGTCTGCCAACACAGCCCCCAGCAGCCCCCCGATCACGATTCCCGGCACCAGTCTCCACACCGCCGGCCACAACACAGCGCCTCGCTTATGGTGGGCGCGGAGAGAGGAAATCGCGGTAAAGACAATAACCGCGAGCGAAGAACCAATCGCGAAATGCATCCTCGTCGCGGTCGGGATATCCAGTGCCGGGTCGGCAAAAATCAGATTCAGGGCAGGCACGATCACCAGGCCGCCGCCGATCCCGAACATCCCGGCGAGCAAACCCGACACCGCGCCGAGCAGCGGGAACAGCACCCACATCATCGGATTAGCCAACGCCATTTCAGCAGCCGACCGACAAACACGACGCCAGAAAATTTTTCATTGCAGACGGCGATAAGCACGCCATAATTGAACTCCCAGAGCCCGGCCGGCTCCAAGCTAGCAGATTTTCAGCCATCCCCGTCTTTATCATGCGCGCCTGTTTCCTGATCCTGTTGCTCGTCTGGTCGATGCGCGCACCCCCTGCAGGGGCAAGCGTTGCGCCGGTCACCCGCGAAGTCCAGCGTGAGGCGTTTATCGCGGCGCGGCCGGCCGCTGAGGCCGGCCGCTGGCAAGACGTAGAACCCTTCCTCGAGATCCTGCAGGACTATCCGTTGTTGCCGGACCTGCGTGCCGCCTGGCTAAACAAGCGCCTCGGCACCGGCACAGACCAGGAGACGGCGGATTTTCTGCAACGTTATCCGGACCTCGGCTTTAGTAGCAGCCTGCGCATGAGCTGGACCCTGTCGCTGGCAAAGCGCCAGCGCTGGCAGGCGTTTCTGGATCTCTATAAGAGCTACTACGCGGACCGGGGCGACACCAATCTCGATTGCCTGGCTTTGCGAGCGCAGATCAATACCGGCCGCGGCACGCAGATCACCAATCAGGCGCTGGCAATCTGGCTTTATCCGTTTAGCCGACCGAAAGCATGCGACCCGGTACTTGCCTGGCTGGAACAACAGGAACTGATCACCCCGGATCGCCGCCGGCAGCGGATCGATCTGGCGCTGGAGGCTGGCCAGGTTCAGTTGGCGCGATACCTTGCCCGGCCGCTGGGCCCGGATGATCAGGCCAGGATCGACCGCTGGTCGAAAATGCGGGCCAACCCGGCGCGCGAGCTTGCGCTGGCAGAGCGCATCCCGGATACGCCGGAGAACAGGCGACTGCTGGCCTATGGTATCGGGCGCCTGGCGTCCCAGAACCCCGAGTCGGCCCGGCAGTTATGGCCGAGCTTCGCCGCCTTCGGATTTGAGCCGGGTGAGGATCTGCAGCTGCAGCGCCGGATCGCGCTCGGGCTGGCCAGAAATTTCTTGCCTGGCGGCCGCAGCGCGATTGAGCAGCAGGCGGCTATCGACGACGATCCGCTGGTCGCGCAATGGCGTGTCCGACTAGCGCTCAGGGACCTCGACTGGCCCGTGGTACTGACAGCGATCGAACAACTGCCGCCAGACACCCGCAATGACACCAACTGGGGTTACTGGCGCGGCCGGGCCTTGCAGGAAAGCGGCGCGCAAGAAGCCGGCGGGGAGCATTTCCAGCAACTCGCCGACGAGCGGGGCTACTACTCTTTTCTGTCCGCAGATCATCTGAATTTGCCATACGCGTGGTCGGATGAGCCGACACCCGTTGAAGAACCGCTCATTGCCCGGATCGCAGCGCAGACAGAATTCGTCCGCCTGCAGGAACTGTTTATGACCGGGATGCACAGTCGCGCGCGGACGGAATGGAAGCAGGCGATCTCGCAACTGCCGCCCGACTGGCGCGATCAGGCAGCGATCCTTGCGCTGCGCTGGGGCGGATACTCCAGCGCGATCTCGACCGCGGCCCGCAGCGGGCAGACCAACGACCTGGCGCTGCGCTATCCGCTGCCATGGAGAGCTGAGTTCGAGCGCCTGAGTCAGATTGCACGCATCGACCCTGCGCTGGCCTACGGCGTCGCTCGCAGCGAAAGCCTGTTTATGCCGGATGTGGCCTCCGCAGCAGGTGCCATCGGGCTGATGCAATTGATGCCCGGCACCGGCAAGGAAACGGCGGCCCAGGCGCGAATCCCCTGGCGCGGCTGGCACAGCCTCACCGATCCGCAGACCAATATCACGCTGGGCACACAATATCTGGCGAAAATGCTGGACCGTTTCGACAACAACCCGGTGCTGGCGACCGCGGCTTACAACGCGGGGCCCAACCGCGTACGCGCCTGGCTGCCGAGCGCGGAGCCGATGCCGGCGGATGTCTGGGTGGACTCGATCCCGTTCCGGGAAACCCGCGGCTATGTGCGGCGGGTGCTGGCCAGCGACGTGGTATTTGACTGGCGGATCAACGGGAGCGCGCGACCGATCTCCGATCGCATGCCGCCGGTGACCGCGACACAGGACTAGTGTCCTGTTTGCTTAGTTGGCTGACAATCCCTGATCCGGCGCCGGCGCGACTGGACTATAATGGCGGGTCCGCCCTCCGGGCTAGCGCCAACGGAAACTCAGCTGATGCGCAAGACTCTCCCACGCCTGTCCGTATTCGTGATGGGCGGCACCGGGTTTATCGGTAAGCATCTGACCGCCAGGCTGGTTCGCGCGGGTCACGATGTAACCGTGCTCACCCGCTCGCGCGCCAACCATAGGGACATGCTGGTGCTGCCGACCTTGCGCCTGATTGAAGGCGACCCATACGACGTCGATACCGTCACCCAGGTGCTTTCGGGTTGTGATGCGGTGATCAACCTGATCGGTATTGGCAACGAATCCCGGCGCGGCAACAACAGCTTTCAACGGGCTCACGTGGAACTGACACAGCAGCTGGTGACCGCCTGTGGCAACGCCGGCACCCGGCGCCTGGTACAGCTCAGCGCGCTCAAGGCGGATCCCGGCGGCGCCAGCGGGTTTCTCCGCACCAAAGGCAAAGCCGACGAAATCGTGCGCCAGAGCGGCCTGGACTGGACGATTCTGCAACCATCGGTGGTGTTCGGGCCGCAGGACAAACTGATCAATCGACTGGCCAGCCTGCTGATAAGACTGCCCGTGATTCCACTGCCCCGCGCCAACGCGCGGCTGGCGCCGGTGTTTGTCGGCGATGTCGCCGAGGCTACGCTGCGTGTCGTTCGGGGACGCTCGAGTATCGGCAAGACTTACGAGTTATGTGGTCCGCGGGTTTTTTCTTTGCGCGAGATCGTGCAACTGGCGACGCAGGCCTCGGGCCGGCGGCGCTTGATCGTGCCGCTCTCGTCGAGTTCGTCGAGACTGATGTCACGCCTGCTCGAACTGGTTCCAGGCAAGCCATTTTCTCTCGACAACTATCTGACTCTGTCGGTGCACAGCATCTGCTCCAGTGGCGCACCGGGATTGCGTGACCTGGGTATCGAGCCAAACGCGTTTGAACCCTCGGTGCAGAGCCAGCTCAGACGGATGCGCAAACATCACTCGGTCCCGGACTCCGGCAACTGAGAATCTGCCGTTGGCGATGAGATTGCGAGGAGCGCATCCAGCTTTGCCTGACGTTGCGCAGGCGCCAGGTCGGCCAGTTCTTCGCAGGCGGCATAAAAGGCCGCAAAGTCTTCTCCGGATTGACGGAACAGGGCACGAAACGCGGGCACCAGTCGACCATAGGTCGAAACCGGCACAAATCGCGCGTTGTTGATCGGGCTTGCGAACCATCGATCGTAGCCAGCATATCCGTTCCAGCTCCGCCGCAGGGCCTGATAGCGCCGCTCCAGGCCCTCGAATTCCTGTGCCTTGAGCTGCGCCATCACGGTGTCGTCTTCGCCCCCGCGATAGATCTCCGCCAGATGCTCGCGGGTGTTGCTCAACAACAGATTGAATGCCCGCGATCGTTCCTGCTTCAGCTTGAACGCCGCATATCCGGCGGCATCACCCAGGCCTTCAAACCAGCGCGCCATCCCCAGTTCCTCGACTGCGGTCGCGAATCCTTCGTTGAACTGCGAGTCGTCCTTGACATACAGACGTTGGTGGGCCAATTCGTGGAACAGGATCGCGATCAGCTGATCGTCATCCCAGGACATCATCGTGCTCAACACCGGATCGTCGAAGCGTCCCAGGGTCGAATACGCGGCGACGCCGCCCACATAAACGTCGAAGCCCTGGTCGGCCAGCTTGCCGGCGTAGGCGTTCGCGCCAGCCTGGGCGAAATAACCCCGATATACGACGCAGCCCGCAACCGGGAAACACCACTGCCTGGGCTCTACAGAGAACTCGGGCGTCGCAAACACGTTCCAGACCACGTAGTCGCGGTCCAGGGCCACATAGGTCGTGTAGCTGTCGTTGTCGGGCAAATCCAGTTGTGAGCTGGCGAACTGTCGGGCCTCCAGGACCAGGGCCAGCTGACGCTGCAGATCTTCACTGGTATCCGGCGCAAGCAGCACCTCGGCTATCGGCTGGCGCTTTGACATCACATCCATATGCCCGCGGACCGCCTGACCATAGAAGCCTCCGCAGCCTGCGCTGGAAGCGATGGTCAACAACACGATGATCGGTAGCAATAGCCGCACGGCCCAACATTATCACGCCGTCAGGCAACAACACCGCCGCAAAGACCTGTCCGCCCGATGCCGGCCTCGGGCCGGAGCGGGGTCAGATTCAAGCTAGAATCGCGCCATGGAAATCTATCTGGTCGGTGGCGCGGTACGCGATCGCCTGCTCGGGCACGAGCCCAGAGAGCGGGATTGGGTCGTCGTCGGCGCCAGCCCTGAGGCAATGACGGAGCAAGGCTACCGCCCGGTGGGACGGGATTTTCCCGTGTTCCTGCACCCGGAGACCGGCGAGGAGTATGCGCTGGCGCGGACCGAGCGCAAGACATCCCCCGGCTATCGGGGCTTTGTCATCCATGCTGCGCCAGACGTCACGCTGGAAGAAGACCTTCAGCGGCGGGACCTGACCATCAACGCTATCGCCCAGGATCAGCAGGGTCAGTTGATCGATCCGTTTGGCGGCAGAGCAGATCTGGAGCGACGCCTGTTGCGTCACGTGTCCGCGGCTTTCAACGAGGACCCGGTGCGGGTGTTGCGCGTCGCACGATTCGCCGCCCGGTTTGCCGGTGAGGGATTCCGGGTCGCGCCGGAGACCATGGCGCTGATGCGGCAGATGGTCGAATCGGGGGAAGTCGACGCGCTGGTCCCGGAACGTGTCTGGCAGGAAACCGAACGCGCGCTGGGAGAATGCCGGCCGTCTGTGTATATCGAAGTGTTGCGCGAATGCGGCGCGTTGCAGCGGATATTCCCGGAACTCGATCGCCTTTTCGGTGTGCCACAACCGCCGCGCTGGCATCCGGAAGTCGATACCGGTTTGCATATGCTGCTGGTGCTGGACCAGGCGGCTCAATTGAGTGAATCGATCGCGGTCAGATTTGCCGCGCTGGTGCATGATCTGGGCAAAGGCACGACGCCGCAACATCTGCTACCCGCTCATCATGGCCATGGTGAGCGCGGCGCGAAAATTATCGGGCAACTGGCACGCCGTCTGCGCATCCCCAACGAATGCAGGGATCTGGCGCTGCTGGTGTCGCGCTATCACTGTCTCGCACATCGCGCAGCGGAGTTGCGCGCCGACACCATCCTGAAGCTGCTGGAGCGTCTGGACGCATTCCGGCGACCGCAGCGTTTTGAGGCGTTTCTCATCGCCTGCGAAGCAGATCTGCGTGGCCGCACGGGTTTTGAACACCGCGCATACCCGCAGGCGACCTTATTGCGCGCCGCGTGTGACGCTGCATCGGCCGTAGAAGTGGATCGTAGTCCGGGACTCTCCGGAGAGGACATCGGGCGCAGGCTCAGGCAAGGCCGGCTGCAAGCTGTCACAGCGTCACGGGCGGCCCTTAAGCAGTCGGAGACGGCGTCGACGGGAGCAAGGCCAGCGGCGGACGGCAGCGATCCTCAGGCGAAAACGTAGACGATCAGCAAGGCCAGCAATACACGATAGATCGCGAACGGCAGCATGCCGATCCGACCCAGGAAGCGAAGGAAATAGCGGATCGTCAAATAGGCGACCACGGCCGACACCAGCGTCCCCAGACCCATGGCCACCCAGTCGGGCGCGACCGGCGCCTGCAGCAGACGTACAGTCTCCAGCATCGCCGCGGCGAAAATCACCGGTACCGCGAGCAGAAACGAAAACCTGGCGGCGGCCTCACGATCAAGACCCAGCATCAGCGCGGCAGTCATAGTGATACCTGAGCGTGAGGTGCCGGGAATCAGCGCCAGGACCTGGGCAAATCCGATCAATATCACCTCGGACCAACGCAGGCTGAACTCATTGCGCTGCCGGCGGCCCCGGATATCCGCCAGCCACAACAGGATGCCAAATCCCGCGGTTGTCGCCGCAATCAGCAACGGGGACCGTAACTCGCTCTCGACCACGTCCGCCAGCGCAAACCCCACCAGCGCTACCGGCACGGTTCCCCAGATCACCGCCCAGGCCAGCCGGGACTCCGGCGTTGCAGCCGCGCCGCCGACCGAGCGCAACCAGGCGCCAGCCATGGCGTACAACTCGCGACGAAAATAGCCGACCACCGCAATCAGCGTCCCCAGATGGACCGCGACATCGAATGCCAGTCCCTGATCCGGCCAGCCAAGAAAGCGCGGCACCAGCACCAGGTGTCCGGAACTGGAAATCGGCAGGAACTCGGTAAAGCCCTGCAGCACAGCCAGCCAGATAGCATGAATCAGATCCATATGGGTGCTAAAGGGAGCCCGAAAGATCAGCGCCGGTCAAGCCCGGGCACTGGCCGTCCCAGCCCCGGCTAAAGCCCATTACCTTGAAGCGCTCTCCCATCTCGCCCGGCAGTGTCAGCCACCGGACCTGACGCGCCTGGTCAATGCTTTCGCGCGGGCGGTCTCCAACCGGTCCGCTGAGCATGCTGTCGAGACCGGAGCCCAGCAGAAACGCCGCCTGAGTCACGAATCCGTCCAGGGTCAGCCCTTGGTCCTGAGCCGCCTCGGCGACCGCGGTGAAATCAACCCAGGCAGTGATGTCCTGAAGACCCGGCAAGAAAAACGGGTCGGCGTGAACCCTATGCCGGTAATGGCACAGCAGGGTGCCGTCGCTCCGTTGCGGATGATACAGCTGCCGTCTGGGCAGGCCGTAGTCGATCAGCAGCAACAAACCCTGATCCAGGGCACTGGCGACGCTGGCGATCCATGCAGGCAGCGAAGGATGCCACTCTGAACGAAAGCCGGGCGCCAGCGCTTCGCCGAGCGCGGCCTCAATTAAAGACTGCTGTGCCAGCAAGGCCGGGTCCGACGGCTGCGGCTGCCAGTCGAAGCACCCGCCACGCTGGATGACGCCGAGATATTCGATGCCGTTGTCGCCGACCTGGAAGCGCTCGCAGGGCAAGGCGTCCATCACTTCGTTGGCCACAATCACGCCACGCAGGCGGTCGGGCATGTGCTCCAGCCAATGAACTCTTTCCGCCAGCCCCGGCACCCGCTCCGCCAGGATTTGTTGTTGCCGCTGACGCAGATCAGCGCTTGGCTCAAGGATCAGATACCGCGCCGGCAGCGCGCCGAGCCGATCGAGCTCCAGCATCAGATCGGCGGCCATTGCGCCGGAGCCCGCCCCGAGTTCGAGAATCTCGCTCGGGCCAGACAGCGAATCAATCACCGGCGCGCAGTTGCGCGCCAGACAGCGGGCGAACAACGGTGAAATCTCCGGGGCGGTGACAAAGTCACCGGCGGGCCCGAATTTCGCCGCACCCGCGCTGTAATAACCCAGACCCGGGGCGTACAGGGCCAGATCCATAAAGCGGCTGAAGCGTAGCGCGCCGCCTGCGGCATCGATCCTGCTCACAATCAGTGCAGTCAGCGCCTGGCTGTGCGCCAGCGCTGGCGCATCAGCTTGCGGCATTGCGTCCGGGTGCGGGTCAACGGCCATGGCGAAGTATCATTACACTCTCGATTCACCGGCCGCTGGCCGACGCAGCAGGAATCCTAATGGCAGCGAAGCATTCCCACCACCCCGGCGAAGACAAAGTGGTACTGATCACCGGCAGTGCCAGGCGGATCGGGGCCGCGCTTGTGCGCGGTCTGCATCGGGACGGGTATCGGGTCGTGATCCATTACCGGGAGTCCGCGGTTGCCGCGAACGCGCTGCGCGATGAGCTCAATCAGCTGCGTCCTGACAGTGCCGCCGCAATCCGGGCCGATCTGGGGGAGTCCGACCGGCTGCCGGCACTGATCGAGGACGCCTGTGGTTTTTTTGACGGCCTCGATGTGTTGATCAACAACGCCTCGAGCTTCTACCCGACGCCGATCGGCAAGATCACGGAAATCGACTGGGCGGACCTGATGGGCAGCAATCTGAAAGCGCCTTTGTTTCTGTGTCAGGCCGCCGCGCCGATGCTGCGCGAACGGCATGGCGCAATCATCAACATGGTCGACATCTATGCCCGGAGACCGCTACCTGATCACCCCGTCTACAGCGCTGCCAAAGCAGGGCTGGCTGCGCTTACCCTGGCGCTGGCACGGGATCTCGCGCCGGAAGTCAGGGTCAATGGCATCGCGCCCGGCCCGATTCTGTGGCCGGAATCAGGCGGCGACAGCGCCGCGAAGCAGCAGGTTCTGGCAGAGACCTGTCTGGGCCGGATCGGTGATCCGGACGATATTGTTGACTGCGCCCGATACCTGCTGGGCGCCGGCTTCGTCACCGGCCAGATTATCGCGGTCGATGGCGGCCGCGGTCTGGGCTGGTAAGGATCAGAAAGCGCTTGCGGTCAATCCGCCTGGTACAGACGCCAGGCACCCGGTGCGCTGTCTTCTGAAGGTTCAGGAGCGGCCTTCATGCTGGCGGCGGCGGGTACGCTGCAGCGGCCGTTTTCCAGGAAATGCAGCACCTCGGACAAGGACGCTTCCGCAGGATCACCCAATAAACGATCAAGATCATCGTTTGCCGGGCAATCAGGCACAAATCCGTCGAAATAGTCGCTTTCGCCCTGCGCGTTGGTGAGGCGGAATGAAATTGGCCTCAGGGTCTTCTCACAGAAGTTATAGCCGAGCTGTCCGACCGGCTTGCCAAAGGTATCCGCACCGATCAGCACCACCTGCAGATACGGACGCAAGGCGTTGATCACCAGTTCGCTGGCCGAAGCCGAGGCGCCGGTAACGATAAAAAACACCCGCTGCAGATCCAGCGCGCGCAAGCGATCCCTGAACAGCACCGTCTGATTGCGGAAGCTATTGTTGGCGTTGTATTCCAGGCTGTACTGCACCTGGTTCTGGGTGATCTCGCCGCCGATCAGATTGGCCAGCACCTCCGATACCGATAGCAAGCCGCCACCGTTGTAACGCAGGTCTACCACCAGCTCATCCACGCCGGCCGCACCCAGGGTCGCGAACGCTGCGTCGAGATCGGCAACCGCCGGCTCGACAAAATTGCGGAACAACAGATAGCCGATCGGACCGGTGACTGTGTCCAGCACTTCCACTGCTGACACTGGCGGGATAGTGACAACCGCCTTCTCGAACACGTCGGTGAATTCCTCGCCGGCGACGTTTTGCCAGGAAAGCTCAACGGTCACGCCGACTTCATTGGGGCCCAGCGACGCGCTGAAGCCCTCGTCGGCCAGCACCTCGGCAATCGGCCGCCCGTCGACAGCGGTAATCCGGTCACCCCGGACCAGACCGCCGGCATCTGCCGGACTGCCTTCGAACACATCGGTAATCCGCTGCTCGCCTGGAACGCGACTCGCGCTGCTGAACCCAATCAGACCGACGACCTGCCCCTGACCAAAAAATGCATCGTCCGCGGCAGTCGAAGTGATATAGCTAAACCGGTCCTGGGCAACCTTGAGCGCCTCCAGCGTCGCCGTCGGAGAGGCATAGTCGCTGGCGCTGATCTGCGGTAATTCATCATTCCACAGATAGATATCCTGCATCACGTCGATCACGAACTGATTCTGCCCGACGACGGTGCAATTCGCCGGCTGAGCGATTGAACCGCCCGAAGAACCGCCGCAGCCGGCGATCATGACAAGCAGCGCGGTCAGGGTCAGGAGGATGGCTTGTCGTGCTCTGATATTCATATTTACTCGCTGACCCAAAAGAAGTCGACCGTCTCCAGGTCGTGTTCGGAATGATCAAAATCAGCCCATAGTTCGGCGAAGCTGCGACCCGAAAGCGGATGCTTACGGTCACCGGCAATATCCGCCAGCGGCCGCAATACAAACGCATACCGCGTGATCTCGTCGCGGGGAACCTTGATGCCCTGGTGTTCCAGCACTTTGTCACCGAACAACAGCAGATCCAGATCAAGGGTCCGCGGACCGAATCTGACACCGTCTCTGACCCGGCCACCCAGCACTTCCATCCGATCCAGTTCCGCGGCGACTTCTGCGATGCCCAGGTCGGTGTCGAAGCCGACCACCATGTTCAGAAAGTCGTCGCCGTCAAATCCCACCGCCTTGTTGCGGTAAACCGGTGAGACTCTGAGCACGCCGAAAGATTCCGCCAGACCGGCCAGCGCGGCACGCAAGTGACGTCTGGGCTCGACATTGCTGCCGCCACCGATATAGACCTCAGTCATGGTAGTCATCCTGACCGCGCACGATGATCACGCCCACGTCCCGGGCACCGCGGACCGCCCCCGGCTTGTGTAACACGACCCGGACTCTTGAAACCCCGAACTCCTGCACAACGATTCGCGCGACATTCTCGGCCAGCGTCTCGATCAGGCCGAACTCCGACGCCTCCACGAACTGAATCAGCCGCTTGGCCACCGCCTTGTAGTTCAGCGTGTCGTCGATGCCGTCGGTAATTGCCGCCTGACGTATGTCGGCGTCCATCTCCAGATCGAGGCTGACCGTCTGACGGATACAGCGCTCCCAGTCAAAGATGCCGATGACTGTCTCGATGCGCAGATCCTTGAGAAAAATAGTGTCCATTAACTGGCCTTCAATCCGTCCCGGCCTGGCCCGGCGGTCGCAGGTCCTCGAGGCTCCACCGGGCGCGGGCTTCGATGGTGAGCGGGGCGCGCTCGCCCGCGCGGAGGCGGAGCATACCAGCGTAGGCAATCATCGCGCCATTGTCGGTACAGAACTCCGGGCGCGGATAAAACACAGACCAGCCGTGGGTTTTTCCATCCGCCTGGAGGCGCTGGCGCAGCGCCTGATTGGCACCGACGCCACCGGCGACGACCAGCGTGTTGGCGGCTGATTCACGCAGCGCGCGGCGGCATTTCACCGCCAGACTGTCGACCACTGCCTGCTGGAACTCGGCGGCCACATCGGCCCTGCCCTGACGGTCCAGATCCAGCCCGTCCACCGCAAGCATGACTGCCGTTTTCAGGCCACTGAAACTGAAATCCAGACCCGGACGATTCAGCATCGGGCGCGGGAAACTAAACCGCCCCGGCTGGCCGTCATTGGCGATCCTGGCTAACGCCGGGCCACCCGGGTAGGGCAATCCCAGCAATTTCGCGGTCTTGTCGAAGGCTTCGCCCGCGGCGTCATCCAGGGTCTCCCCCAGCACCCGGTATTGCCCCAGACCCTGCACCTCCACCAGCATGGTGTGGCCACCGGACACCAGTAAGGCCACGAACGGCATCTCCGGCGCCGACGCCTCCAGCATCGGCGCGAGCAGATGTGCCTCCATATGGTGCACGCCCACCGCCGGCACGTCCCAGGCATAAGCCAGACTGCGGCCGACCGAGGCCCCGACCAGCAGGGCCCCGACCAGCCCGGGGCCCGCGGTATACGCCACACCGCCTATTCCGCCAATCGGGGTCCCGGATTCAGCCATCACCTGACGGATCAGCGGAACCAGCTTGCGGATATGGTCACGCGAAGCCAGTTCCGGAACCACTCCGCCGAATTCCGCGTGCAGTTTGACCTGGCTGTAAAGGGCGTGCCCCAGCAGGCCACGCTCGGTGTCACAGATCGCGACACCGGTCTCGTCACAGGAACTCTCTATTCCCAGAACCCTCATGGAGCCCTCTCGGCGGCAGGTGAGATTGCAATACTACCCGTCAAACGCTATCATTCCGCTTCTTTTTTGCGCCGCCTCGAGGGCGGCGCTTGCGTGATTGTAAGGACGGTGATTTCTAGATGCCCAGCGTACGGATCAGAGAGAACGAATATTTTGACGCAGCCCTGCGTCGTTTCAAGCGCGCCTGTGAAAAGGCCGGCATTCTGACCGAGCTGCGCCGGCGCGAGTTCTATGAGAAGCCGACCCAGGAACGCAAGCGCAAGAAAGCCGCCGCCACCAAGCGCCACCTGAAGCGGGTGCAGCGGGACCAGTCCCGGCGCGTCCGCCTTTACTGATCGTTCCAGGTCAGACGATGTCGCTCAAGGCCCGCCTCAGCGACGACATGAAGAAGGCCCTGCGCGCTGGCGACAAAGCTCGCCTGTCCACCCTGCGTATGGCACTGGCCGCAATCCAACAACGTGAAGTCGACGAGCGTATTGAGCTCGACGACGTGCAGGTGCTCGCGGTGCTGGAGAAGATGATCAAACAACGACGAGAGTCGGCTGCTCAATATCGCGCCGGCGCCCGCGAGGAACTCGCGGACAAGGAAGAGTCGGAAATCGTGTTCATCGCCGACTATTTGCCCGAGCCGCTGAGCGATACCGAACTGGACGCCCTGATTGACAAAGTTATCGCTGACAGCGGAGCGACGACATTGCGCGATATGGGCAAGGTCATGGGACAAATCAAACGCCTCGCCGAAGGCCGGGCCGACATGGGTGCGGTAGGCGGCAAAGTTAAAGCCCGCCTCGGCGCGGCCTGATTCTGACCAGGGGCCCGGCCCTGACCAACGCTTGGGTTATCGTCACCGCCCTGGACCGTTCCGTCACAGCAGCGACACAGCGACCACACCGGGGCGATTCGGTGAACCGCAGAGGTGCATCGCCAAGGTGAGCGGCCAAGGTGAACCGCAATGATTGGCACCCGATTCTTGACCTCCCTGCAGGCTAGGCTATTTATAGACAATGCGGATGGATGCGAATAGCCAACAAGCCTTAGCGCCGCCGCCAGGCTGCCCGATACCGGAGTGGAAGGAGCCCGAGCACAAGAGGCCCGGACACAAGGGATCCCGGTTCCAAGGGGCCGGCTGCAATAGCCAGCCACGACAGTCGGCCACACCCCGGCCGGACTGCGTACACCGCTATTACGGGCTGGCGATGACTGATCGCGCATGAGCAGAATCCCGCAGAGTTTTATCGACGATCTGATGGCGCGTGTCGACATCGTCGAAGTCGTCGGGACCCGGGTACCGCTGAAGAAAGCCGGACGCGAATTCAAGGCCTGCTGCCCGTTCCACGGCGAAAAGACGCCCTCGTTTACCGTCAGCCCTGGCAAGCAGTTCTATCACTGCTTTGGCTGCGGTGCGCACGGCACCGCGCTCGGCTTCCTGATGGAGCACGATCACCTTGATTTCGTCGAGGCGGTCGAGGAGCTGGCACGGCAACTCGGCGTGGAGGTCCCCAGAGAAGCCGGCGACGGACGTCCCCGGGTGGGTGACGATCTCTACACCACCATGACCGCTGCTGCGGAGTATTACACCCGATCCTTGCGCGAGGATCAGAGCGCTATCGATTATCTCAAGCAGCGTGGTCTGAGCGGCGAAACCGCGGCCCGTTTTGGCATTGGCTATGCGCCGGACGCCTGGGACAGTTTGCTGTCCCGACTGGGTTCCGACCAGAGCGGCATCGATCGTCTGGCAGCCTGCGGCCTGATCATCGAGCGTGAACAGGGCGGCTGGTATGACCGCTTCCGCGGCCGGATCATGTTTCCCATCCGTGACGCCAGAGGCCGGACCATCGCATTTGGCGGCCGGGTCATGCATAGCGGCGAACCCAAGTATCTGAATTCCCCGGAAACAACCCTGTTCCACAAGGGGCGCGAGCTATACGGCCTGTACGAAGCGCGCCAGGCGCTGCGCGATATCCCGCAATTGCTGGTGGTCGAAGGCTATATGGATGTGGTCGGACTGGCCGAAGCCGGCATCCAATACGCGGTGGCCACGCTGGGCACCGCGACGACGGAAGAACACCTGCGGCGGCTGTTTCGGGTCACGGATAAGGTGATCTTCAGTTTCGACGGCGATCGCGCGGGCCGGCAGGCCGCGTGGCGCGCACTTGAGAATGCGCTGCCAACGCTTCAGGAAGGCCATCAGATCGGCTTCCTGTTCCTGCCAGACGGTGAAGACCCGGATTCGCTGGTGCGAGCAGAAGGCGCCGATGCGTTCGCCGCCCGGCTGGCGCAAGCCACAACGCTGTCAGACTACTTTTTCGACCAGCTGGCCTCGCAGGTGGATATGCAGTCGCTCGATGGGCGCGCCCGGATGGCCGAATTGGCACGACCGCTGATGAAACGCATCCCCGAGGGCATCTATCGTGATCTGCTGACCCGTCAGCTGGCTGCACGGGTGGGTCTGGACCCGCAGCGTCTGACACACTTGCTCGCCGGAGACCGTGAGGAAACGCCGGCGTTTCGCCCCGCCACACGCGGCAGGCCACGCCCGCCCAGCCCGCGCTCGAGCCTGGTTCGTCAGGCGATCGCGCTGGTGCTGCACCATCCCAAGGCATCGGCAAAGGCCGATGTCCCTGATCAGTTGGCGGATTCTGACTTCAAGGGCGTGCCGCTGTTGATGGAACTCCTTGAAATCTCGGGATCAAACCCAGATATAAGTCCGGCAGGATTGCTTGAGCGCTGGCGGGGCAAGCCCGAACAGCCGCATCTTCTGCAGCTGGCCGCCAGCGAGGCCCTGGTGACCGAAGAAGTGGCGCCGACGGTGCTGGCCGACATCCTCGCCCGGCTGGTGAGACAGGCCGGCCCGGAGCGCCGGATGGAAGTGCTGCTGGAAAAGGCGCGTCAGGACAGCCTGGACGAGCCTGAAAAAGAGGAATTGCGTGGCTTGCTTAGCCGTATAGCGGAAAAGCCGGTCGGTGGCGATAGCACGACCGGTTGATGGGCGCCGCGTGAAATGCAGCTTGATATAGAGATAGTCGCACCTGCCTGCTATACTGGTGCGTTCGTTTGTGTTGAATCGAGGGTCTTTGTGTGACCGAGAAACGCGCCATCGTTCCTGACGACAAGCAGTCGCAGCTGAAGCTGTTGATCGCCCGCGGCAAAGAGCAGGGTTATCTGACCTATGCCGAGGTCAATGATCATCTCCCCAACGATATCGTCGATCCAGAACAGATCGAGGATATCGTCAATATGATCAATGACATGGGCATCACGGTTTATGAAAAGGCCCCGGATGCCGAGGAGCTGCTGCTGACCGATTCGGCGGTTTCCGGCAATGACGACGACGATACCGAAGAAGCCGCCGCCGCGCTGGCCACCGTGGACAGCGAGTTTGGACGCACCACGGATCCGGTTCGCATGTACATGCGCGAGATGGGTACGGTGGAATTGCTGACCCGGGAAGGCGAGATCCGCATTGCCAAGCGTATCGAGGAGGGCCTGGAGCAGGTTCGCCGCGCGCTGTCACTTTTTCCTGGCACGGTCGAGATGTTGCTCGCCAACTATGACGCGGCGATCGGTGGTCAGGGCCGGATCATCGACATCGTCACCGGTTTTATCGACCCAGCGACTGCCGATGAAGAAGTCAAAGCGGCCAATGGCAAGAAAAACGAGGCTGACGAGGAAGGCTCCACCGGCCCCGTTGGTCCGGACCTCGAAGAACTGGCGAAGCGAATCGCCAAGATCCGCCGGCTGCATAAACAGGTCGTCAGCGGCATGCTCAAGACCGGCAGTCAGGACCCCAAAGTGCTTGCGCTGCGCGGCAAGGTCACCGACGAGTTCATGGAACTCAAGCTGGGCCCGAAGCAATTCGAGGCCTTGTCGATCAATCTGCGCGCAACCATAGCGCACATCCGTTCGCAGGAACGCCAGATCATGCAGATCTGCATCCGCGGCGCGCGTATGCCACGCAAGGACTTTATTTCCAGTTTCCCGCAGAACGAAACCAATCTGGACTGGCTGGACAAGCATATCCGGGCCAAGCGCAAGCATTCCTCCCAGCTGGCCAAATTGCGGCCGGATATCGAACGCTGCCAGCGCAAGCTGATCGGGGTCCAGGACGATACTTACCTGAGCATCCACGAGCTGAAAGAAATCAGCCGACAGATGTCTATCGGCGAAGCCAAGGCACGCCGGGCCAAGAAGGAGATGGTGGAAGCCAATCTTCGTCTGGTGATCTCGATCGCCAAGAAGTACACCAACCGGGGTCTGCAATTCCTCGATCTGATCCAGGAAGGCAACATCGGCCTGATGAAGGCGGTAGACAAGTTCGAGTATCGTCGCGGTTACAAATTCTCGACCTATGCGACCTGGTGGATCCGCCAGGCCATCACCCGCTCCATCGCAGATCAGGCGCGCACCATCCGTATCCCGGTGCATATGATCGAAACAATCAACAAGCTCAACCGGATTTCGCGCCAGATGCTGCAGGAGATGGGACGCGAGCCGACGCCTGAGGAACTGGCCGAGCGCATGGAGATGCCTGAAGACAAGGTCCGCAAGGTACTCAAGATCGCCAAGGAGCCGATCTCGATGGAGACACCTATCGGCGATGATGAAGATTCGCATCTGGGCGATTTCATCGAGGACGGATCAGTGGCTTCGCCGATCGATTCCGCCACCGTCGAGAGCCTCAAGGAAACCACCCATGCGGTCCTCGCCGGACTCACCCCGAGAGAAGCCAAGGTCCTGCGGATGCGATTTGGTATCGATATGAATACCGATCACACGCTGGAAGAAGTCGGCAAGCAGTTCGACGTGACCCGGGAACGGATCCGTCAGATCGAGGCCAAGGCACTGCGCAAGTTGCGTCACCCGAGCCGCTCGGAGCAGCTGCGCAGTTTCCTGCTCGAGGAGTAAGCAGCGCGCCCCTGGCGCTCAACACGCGAAGAGCGACACACGACGCCCCGCCAGGACGCGGGGCGTCGTCGTTTCCGGTGTCGCAACAGTAGTCCGGACGAAAACCGGACCGGCGGGGCTGCTGGCCGCCGCTACGATATCTCAGCGATTGCCGCCCATCTGTTCTGCCAGATCCGGCTGGCTGCTAATCGCGTCCGGCACGAAGTAGGAGCGCGAGCACTCCAGGCCGGACACCAGACGCCTGAGCTGCGCCAGGTTTCGTCCTGGCCCAAACTGCGGTTCAAGGCTCACGCTGCTGAGCAGGGTCATCGCAGATTCGCGACGCTCGACAAATGCTGCCAGCTGACGCTCGCCCTCGGAGGATGTCGACTGATCACGACCGAAAAGCCCCCGCTCGCTGACCTCGGCGCAAAGGTCCAGCACCCGCCGGGCCAGAAAGCGCCACTCGGCATTGATTCTCTTGTCGATTTTTTGTTCGGATTTCATCCTGAGCCTCTTGTTTATTCAGGGCCTTTGCAGGTTCGGCGGCTAAAGATAGACCAACTGGGGCTTTTTCGCACCCCCTCTGGTCAATCGCGACCGATTCGGGCTGCCCCGAATCGCCTTTTGTGCGGTTACCCCGGGTTGCCGGCACGTTCAATCGAGCACGCTCAACCCGGCACATAGTCCGGATAGTCAGGGCTCCAGATCGCAGCGCCCAGGCGTTCCTCGATCTGGGCGTCGTCAAGCGCTTCGCAGACCCCGTCGATGACAGCCTGGCGCATCACCGCCGCGGCCACCCCGCGCGACACCTGGCGCAGACGTTCCACGGCCGGGTACAACATGCCATCCGCCAGCTCGTCGTCGGCGACCTGCTGCGCAAGAACCGTGGCTGCGGCGGTGATCATCGTGTCGGTGATACGGGTGGCACCGGACAACAGACTGCCGAGGCCAAGCCCCGGAAAAATGAACACATTATTGCCCTGTCCGATCCGGTACCGACGGCCCTCGTACTCGACGTCAGCAAACGGACTACCGGTAGCGACCAGCGCGCGGCCTGCGGTCCAGCGGATGACCTCCTCCGGACGCGCTTCGGCGAAATCCGTGGGGTTCGAGAACGGCAGGATGATCGGCGTCTCGCAGTGTGCTGCCATGGCCTCGACGATCGCCCGATCGAAAGAACCCGGCTGTCCCGACGTGCCAATAAGCACCGTCGGTTCGAATCGTTCGATAACGTCTGTCAGCTGCCTGTGGGCAATGTCCTGCATCCCCAGTTTCGCGGCAAGCGCCGCCGGCCAGGCAAGATCCGCCTTGTAACCGTCGACCGAGGCGACATCATCGACCAGCAGGCCCCGGCTGTCGAGACAGGCGACCGGGAACTCGCTGCCGCCGGCGGAGGTCACCGCCGATGTAATCTGGCGCGCAATACCAAGCCCGGCCGCGCCGGCGCCGTGGATCACAAAACGCTGCTTGCCGAGCTCGCCCCCGGTCTTGCGCAAGGCGGCGAAGATACCGGCCAGCGCCACTGCACCGGTACCCTGGATATCATCGTTAAAGCTGAGCAAACGGTCGCGATAACGCGCCAGCAGAATGGCGGCATTGTTCTTGCGAAAATCCTCCCATTGCAGCAAGGCGTCGGGAAAGACCTCGGCCACGGCCTCGACAAATTCTTCAATGAAATCAAAGTAGGGTTCGCCGGTCAGTCGCCGATGCGGCCAACCCAGATAGAGATTATCTTCCAGCAGGGAAACATTGTTGGTGCCCACGTCGAGACAAACCGGCAGCGTATTAGCGGGTGGAATGCCGGCGCCGGCGCAGTACAGCGACAGTTTCCCGATAGAGATTGCCATGCCGCCCGCACCCTGATCGCCGATGCCGAGGATCGACTCGTTGTCGGTTGCCACCAGCAGTCGCACATCTCGCCCGGCCGCGGCATTACGCAAGATACCGGCGATGCGGCCGCGATGATCAGGCGTCACCCAGACACCTCTGCCGCGCCGGAACACATGACTGAATTCGCGGGTTGCCTGGCCCACGGTCGGCGTATAGACGATCGGCATCAGTGCCTGCAGATTATCCAGCAGCACGCGGTAAAAGAGCTGTTCGTTGCGATCATGCAGTTCGGCCAGTTCGAGATACTTTTCCATCGGCTCCTTGAACTGGTCCAGAGACCTGCAAAAACGTCGCGCCTGCTGATCCATGGTGTTGACCCGCGTCGGCAGCAGGCCTTCAAGACCCAGGCTCCGGCGCTCGGACTCAGGGAAAGCCGAACCCTTGTTCAATAACGGATTTCGAATCAGCTCATAGCCACGACGGGTCAACGGCAGCGCCTGGCCAGGCGCCGGAATGTGCCACATCTTGTTGCTCACGGGGAGTCTCCTGGAATCGACAATTCAGTCACTTGATCGTGTGTGTCTGCAGGTGCCGCGCCGGAATCAGGCTGCGAGAGTCAATCTGCTGCAATCGATCTGCCAGCATCGTCAATTCAGAGGCGATCCATGGCAGCCGATATATGCCAGCCGACATATGGCAGCCGACTACCTGAGCTGCGGCGACTTCATCACCATCATCTTCTCAATTTGCATATCTTCGATCGAATACGGAATGCCTCCGGTGCCCAGCCCGGATTGGCGCAATCCGGCAAACGGCATGCCGTCGACACGGAATGCGGTGTGATCGTTGACCATCACCGCCGACCCATCCAGACGGGTGAATACCCGCAGCGCGGTTTCCAGATCGGCAGTAAACACCGCGCCCTGGAACGCGACCGGCAGCGCGTTGGCGCGGCTGATTGCTTCATCCAGGTCATCGTAGGGGTAGACGCATACCACCGGGCCGAAGATCTCCTGGGTGCTCACCTCGGCGTCGTCGGGCGGCTGATAGAGAACCGTCGGCGCGTAGCAGGATTCCTCCAGCGCCTCGCCGCCGCACAGCACTTCCGCGCCAGCGGCACTCGCCGCCTCTACCCATTCACCGACCCGTCGCATTTCGGCCGGACGGATCAACGGGCCGACTTCGGTTTCCGCCAGTGTCGGATCGCCAATGCGCAGCTTGTCAGCACTTGCGGCCAGACGTTCGGCGAACATGCGCGCCACACTGTGGTGTGCGAATACGCGCTGCACCGACACGCAGACCTGACCGGCATGATAGAAGCCACCCTTGCTGACCGCCGCGACCGCGGCATCCAGATCTGCGTCGGCGGCCACGAACAATGGCGCAGCGCCGCCGTGCTCCAACGCACAGCGGGTGCCGGCAGCCAATTGTGAACGCAGCATCCAGCCGACCCGGGCGCTGCCGATAAACGAAAAGAACGCGACCCGGGGATCAGTGACCAGCGCCTGCGCGGTATCCCGATCAGCCGCGACCAGCACCTGGGCCCAGCCGTCCGGCAAGCCCGCTTGTCTCAGGATCTGGACGAAATGCAGACAGGACAAGGGCGTGTCTTCGGCCGGCTTGACCACCACCGGGCATCCTGCGGCCACCGCCGCCGCGACCTGGTGGACGATCAGGTTCAGTGGATGGTTGAACGCGCTGACCGCGACCACCGGACCGATCGGTTCGCGACGGGTGAAGGCAAAGCGCTCAGCACCTGCGGCGGTCCCGCGCATCGGAATCACCGTGCCCTGATGAGTGCGAATAGTCTCGATACACAATTTCAGACCGTCGACCGCCCGCGCAACCTCGACCCGCGAGTCGATCAACGGCTTGCCGCCTTCCTGCGCGGCCGTCATCGCCAGCGACTCGCTCTCCGCACTCATGATCTGCGCCGCGCGTTCCAGAATTTCGACCCGCTGATGCACCGGCAGCCACGCATCATGATCGCGAAACAGCGTTTCGGCCACGCTCAGGGCCGCGTCGACATGGCGCTGATCGCCGGTTTCGACTTCGGCGACAGGCTGGCCGTCGTAGGGGGCGGTCACCGTGACGACCCCGACCGCCGGCAGGTCGCTGACGATCGCCATCGGGTAACGGGTCATAGTCTGACTCCAGTGTGGTTCATTGATTGTGGCCGGGCCTACATGGGCTGGGTGATCTCGCCGAGACGTTTTGTCAGCGCCGGGTTTTCACGATAGTCGATCGGAATCACCACCAGACTCGGGCCCTCCTCCTGAAACGCAGTTTCCAGCGTCTGACGCAGGTCCTGGCTGCGTTGCACACAATGACCATGCCAGCCAAACGCCTGCGCCAGACCAATCCAGTCCGGATTGCCAAAAGACAGATCCGTATGGCGCTTGAATTCGTTGTCCTGCTTCCACGCGATCAGACCATAACCGCCGTCCTCCCAAACCATGGTGACGAAGTTGCAGTTCAATCGGCGCGCGGTTTCCATCTCCTGCACGTTCATCAGGAACCCGCCGTCGCCGGCGACCGCGAGAATCCTCCGCTGCGGGTACAACAGGCTGGCGGCGATGGCGCCTGGCAGCGCAAACCCCATCGAGCAAAACCCGTTCGGGATCAGGCAGGTATTGGGCTCATGACAATGATAGTGGCGGGCGATCCACATCTTGTGCGCGCCGACATCGGATAACAGGATGTCTTGCGGCCCCAGCACCTGGCGCGCATCCCACAAGGCCTTTTGCGGGCGGATCAGGCCGTCGGTGTCGTCGTCTGCGTGACGCGACAGTTCCTCGCCCATGCGCTCGCGCATGCTGTGCTGACCGCTCAGATCAAAGCTCGGCGGCGACGCTTGCTCGAGTCTCTGATTGAGCATCCACAGCGTATGCGACAGATCGCCGATCAATTCGACCTCGGGCAGATAATGCTCGTCGATCTCCGCGGGCAGAAAGTCGGCGTGGATGATCCGCTTGTCGCCATTTGGATTCCACAATTGCGGGTGATATTCGACCATATCGAACCCGAGCGTGAGCACCAGGTCCGCATCGTCGATGACCAGGGCGGGCAGATCCTTGGAGCCCAGGCCGATGGTGTAGAGACAGTAGTCCTCGTCGCAGTCGACGACGCCCTTGGCCATAAAGGTGCTGATCACCCCGATGCCGGTGCGCTGGCAAAATTCGCGCAGCTGTTTGTGCGCATGCTTGCGGATACACCCGTTGCCGGCCAGGATCACCGGCCGCTCGGCGTTGCAGATCATCTCAAACGCGCGATCCGCGATTTTGTCGTCTGGCACATAACGACGATAGCGCCGAGGCTGCAGCGGCTGCGCGGTCGATGTCTGTTTCGCAATGTCCTCGGGCAACTCGATATGAATGGCGCCCGGCTTCTCGGTACGCGACAGGCGTACGGCCTTGCGCACGATCTCGGGAATCGTGTCGGCGTGGCGGATACTGGTGGCCCATTTGGTCACCGGCTCGAACATCGCCACCACATCCATGATCTGGTGAGATTCCTTGTGCAGACGCCGGGTCGAACCCTGCCCGGTCAATACCAGCATCGGCGCCCGGTCCATATTCGCGTCGGCGACACCGGTGATCAGATTGGTCGCGCCGGGACCCAAAGTCCCCAGACAAGCGGCCGGATTGCCGGTCAGGCGGCCATAAACTTCGGCCATGAATGCAGCGCCCTGTTCATGCCGGGTCAGCACAAAGCGAATTTTTTCGGACGCCTCCAGCGACATCATGAAATCGGCGTTTTCCTCACCGGGGACACCGAATACATACTCGATTTCCTCCTCTTCAAGACAACGGACGAGAAGATCTGATGCTTTCAATGTCTGCTCCTGTGGGCCTGCGTCGCTCTGTAATGATCCTTTGTGCTCTGGACTGCGCCCCGTGTTCAGCCTGGTCCGGCTCGGGCCGGCCGGAACCGGCTAAGGCAATGCTCAGTATAGCGGCTGCGATGCCTGACTTCCCCAGGATTGGTAGCCGGCGGTTGCCAGGTCATGACGGGCTGTCATGGGTGGCAATTGCCGCGTCTTCGGGCTATTTTGACACTAGGTCTTGGCGATTTTTTTTGCGCTGAGCAGTTCTGCGCCCAAATGCTCCGGGCAAAACCTCTTAGGGGAATCCGAAATGAATCTGATGGACATCCTGGGCGGCGCCACCGGCGTCGACGCCAGCAAGCAAATTGCGGCCAATCTTGGCCTGGATCAGGCTCAGGCAAAGGCTGTGATGGCAAAACTGGTACCGGCACTGAGCGCCGGTCTGAAAAAGAATGCGGCCCAACCAGGTGGCCTGGAAGCCCTCGGGCGGGCGCTGCAACAGGGCGGGCACAGCAAGTATCTGCAACAGGCCAAGGCGCTTGAGGGAGCGGCCGCGATCAAGGACGGCAACGCGATCCTCGGACACATCCTGGGTAGCAAGGACGTGAGCCGCGGTGTGGCGGCGCGTGCCGCAGAAGGGACCGGAGTTGACTATGGTCTGGTCAAACAGATGCTGCCGATGGTGGCCGCTGCAGTGATGGGTGCTATGGGTCAGCAACGCCAGAAAGCGGGCGCAGGCGGCAACGATGTGGGCGGCCTCCTTGGGTCAATGCTGGACAGCGATGGCGACGGCTCGATCGCGGATGATCTGCTGGGAATGGCGGGCAAGTTCTTCGGTCGCTAGACGACATGCTTGTTTCCCTCAACCATCAGGCGCAGCCCAAGTCTTCAACGATAAGCTGCAACAAAGATCCGCAATACTTTCATTCTTGAACAACCGGGGAGAACACAAATGGGTATGTTCGATTTCATCGCCGATGTCGGCGAAAAGTTATTCACCAGCGATAAAGACGCTGCGGAAAAGATTCACAAGCAGCTCACCCAGGGCATGCCGGGCATGATCTCGGACCTCAAGGTCGATTTCGACGATGGCGTGGTGACGCTGGCGGGTGAGTGCGATACCGCGCGCAGCAAACGTGTCGCGACGCTGACCGCAGGCAACGTTAAGGGCGTAAAAGCGGTCCATGCCGACGCATTGACGGTACGTGCGGCTGCGGACCCGACTGCGGCCCCGGCTGCCGTCGCCGCGGCTGCGCCAAGCGCGGCCACAGCCGAGGAAGAACCGGGCGAGTACTACACCATCAAGTCAGGCGACACCCTGGGCGGGATCGCCAAGAAGCATCTCGGCAATGCCATGGCCTACAAGAAGATTTTCGAGGCCAATCGCGAGGTGATCAAGGACCCCGACAAGATCTATCCCGGACAGAAGATCTTTATCCCGAAGGACTAGCCGCCAGTTCTTTTTCTGGCCATTGTGGCCGCTTTTGTGGCTCTGGCCACCGCGCCGGCAGCTTGTTTGCCGACGCGGTGGCTGCTGGCACTATTTTTCCTTGCCGCCGCCGAATAGAGACTCCAGTTCCGACAGCGGATTCGGCGAACCCTCGCCCTGCGGTGACGCCCCCTCCTCTGCCGAGCCCCCGAACAAGGCCTCAAGCTGGGGACTTGCCGTGCCACCCCCCGGATCAGCCGCGCCTGACCAGGCGCCAGCATGGGGCTCCAGATAGCCACAGAAATTCGCACGCGTCTTGTCAGCCACCGGCTCCGCAACCGGTTCCCTGCAATCGTTTGCCACCGCGCGATCGTAGAACCGACACATCCGGCAGACGTGCAATTCTGCCCCACAGTTCGTGCATTCTGCCCGTCTGGACAGAGGCAAAGGTAAGTCCGTGATGCCGCTTCCACATTTCCAGCAAGCCAGATCCTGGTCGGTCATTTGAATGCCTCACGCGATCGCCGCTTCCCCGGCCTGGCAGCTGCGCCAGGCGGTGGGGCCAGCGTCCAGACTAGGATTCCCTCCGCCGGCATTCAAGTCGTGCCAGGAGATTCGCTACTGCTCACGCACGCCTCGCCTCGTCCAGGCTTCAGATGCGCGAATCAACGCGCGGCCGAAGCAGCGCGCAGCGCGGCGACTGTTGTATTATGGCGTCCCCTTGAAGGGCCTGTAGCTCAGTTGGTTAGAGCAGGGGACTCATAATCCCTTGGTCCCAGGTTCGAGTCCTGGCGGGCCCACCACTTTTCCTTGTCGGTCAATCGGATACGACGGCACCGGAGGCGATGAGACCAGGGGATTGGGATCCCTTGGTCGGCGATTCGGGCTAGCCCGCGGGGGGCAACTGTCCGAATATCCGGGATGAGGCCACCTGCCAGAAGACTCCAGTTTCTACCTGCCGCTCATTCGGGGAAGCTTACGCTCGATACCGTGCTGCAGCAGAGCGGCTGACGATCAGGCCCCCGATTGTCGGCGCAGTTTGCGCACGACCTAGGTACCGAACAGCGATTTAAAGTTTAGGGTAATGAGGTCGCCAAAAACCTTGACTAGAAACGGCGGTTCGTAATTTCGGAACGCATTCGCTAGCGGCGTAATATCAATATCCGATGGCTGTTCTTTCTCTTGCTCCGGGCCGATCCAGTATCGGCTGTTGTCTCCGAACGGCTCCCAGACGATGTAATCGATGCCCAGGTACTTGAAGGCCACATGTACATCGCTCGATGCACCAAAGAGCCTTCGCACCTTCACGTCTGTAACGTCATCGACCGTGCTTAGGATTCCCCCTATCTTCTTCGGCCGAACGTATATGTTCTCGATCTCGAAGGCCAAGAAGTAGCCATCATCACGATGAAGCTCGTAAGTCCTCATTGACTGCACATTGCGCCAATCATTGACGTTGCGCGCGCTCCTTTATCTACTCCCTATTACGTCGGTCTTCGATCGTTGCGACCACGCCATTCAGTAGAACAGCTACAACGCAGATCGCATAAAGAACCAAAAAATTCAGACCGGTTAACCAAGCCGCAAGCCCAGCGATCACCCCGCAAACGGCAAGCATCGCTACAAGCATCTTTGGGCTGAAGCCAGTCTTTGACATCATTGCTCGCACCCGCATTCTGCGGCACCGGCTGCGGCAGCAGCCGTCACACCAGCACCATAGGCGTTAATACCGAAGTTCGTCTTTCCAGCCGATGCGCGCAGCTGAGCATCAGTTTTCCCTCTTAGATTTGGCGGCCTCCAGTTCCGTCCAAAACCACCACGGAAAAACGTCTTCAAGCCTTGCCTGAAGCCGCTGGCTTGAGCCCCTGAGGAAGCCAATAGCGATCCTCCCTTGGCTAGTCCAGCATAAGCCAAACGCCCACCACCGGCAGCTAGCGCAGCGTAGGAACCATAATCGTAAGCGTTGCTACACTTGTCCACGCCACCATCGACTCCTGTCAAATCCCTGAGTCGTTGCCCTTGGCCAAGTAGCAGCGCATCACCAAGGCCAGCCGAAAAATCCACAAAACCTTGCGGCAGCGGATCACCCAGCGCCCATAGACCGTACGGATCAATGTAGATCAGCGGATTGCTATAGACGTACTCGTAGGTGTTTGTTCCGCCCCACAAGCCGATTGGATCGCTCTCCAGATACCGTCCCGTACTCGGATCATAGGTTCTGAAGTAGTTGTAATGCAGCCCCGTCTCCTGATCGTAATACTGCCCCGGAAATCTCAGATTCAGGGTGACTGATATCCCATCCTGGTCCGGATCCTCATCCACGGTCGCGGCCCCGAACGGATCATAGACCGCGGTCCATACACGGGTGCCGGATTCATCACTCAGCGCCCGCGGCGTGCCCAGGTGATCGTTGTGGACGTAGTAGACCGCATCCGCCTCGTGATCCACCACCGCCAGCGGCTGACGGTTCAGATAGACAAGCTCCCGGACGGGCTGGCCGGTGTCATCAAGGATAGCCAGCAACTTCCCGCCCAATCCGTAGCGGTACTCGAAACTCTCTCCGCCTGCGTCCTTGCGCACCCGCTGGCCAAGGCCGTTATAGGCATATTCGCCCTGGATCGTCACCGTCCCGTCGTCTTCGCTCACCTGTAGCAGCCGGTTGTGGGCGCTGTATGCAAAAAGCCGGTCCGGGCCCGCGCCAATGGAGGTCTTGGCGGTAATGGAGCCGTTGGCATCGTGGGTGTAGTTCCAGACCGTGTCCTTGGTGGGCTGGTTCTCGTGTTTGCGATATCGGTTGCGGGGATAGGTATACGTGGTGGTCACGCCATCGGACACCAGTTTGTTCCGATTGCCATTGCGGTCAAGATCGTAGTCGCGACTGCCAAACGCGCCATCGGCAGTGTCCAGGCGATTGATGCCGTCGTAGGTGAACTGGGCCAACTCGGGGGTGCCTGTGTCTTCAGTCCGCGCTATCAGATTGCCCGCCTCATCATACGTCCCATCAGTGAGTTCCATCACGCCCGGGACCGTGATGTCCAGAATGCGGTAGGCCGTATCCACGATCTGGCTGAGCGTCAGGCCATTCCCGTACTGCAGGGACTTCAGCGGGCCGAAGGGCTCATAGAGGACATTCTGCGCCATCACCTGGGTCTGGCCGTCTATTGTCAACGTGACTTCAGTGGTCTGGCCAGCCGCATCGTGGTCGTATTCCACCAAGGCACCGGAGGGATAGGTCACGGAGGCGATCCTGCCGGCCGCATCGTAACCATAGCTCAGCCCCTGATGGGTGGTCACGTCGCCAAAGGCGTTGTAGGCATAAGACACCGAGACCGGGTTGCTTCCGCCGATGCCCTTGGCCACCGAGCACAGCCGTCCCGTACCGTTGGTGCAGCTGTCATAGACGAAGCTCAGATCGTCATCGGTGCTGCCCTGGACATCAACGACGACAAGCCGGTTCAGCGCATCGTAGCTGTATTGGAATACCAGCCCTTTGGCATCGGTCTTTTGCAGGATATTGCCGGCGCCGTCGTAGGCATCAAAGCTGGTCAGCCCCGTATCAGGACTATCCTGGGACAGCAGGTCGCCGAGGTCGTCGTAATCGAAGTAGGTCTGATTGAATTCCGGATCCCTGATGTAGCCGGGTCGGTCCGCGGCATCATAGTCATTGAACCCGGTGTTCGCGGCAACGCCGCTCGAGTCAGCCACTTGGGTAGTCTGTCGCTTCGCGTTGTCATAGCTCAGGCTCGTGGTCTTTCCCCGACCATTCTTTACGGTAATCGGCCGCCCATCCGCGGCGACGTAGTAGTCGAGCGATTCATTTTCCCGGGTGACCAGGTCCACATGGCTGTACGCATCGAAGGTACGACTAAGCGCATTCCGCAGCACATGCGTGCTGTCATAGATGTCCTCCTGTGTGACGTTGCCCTCAGTATCGAGCTCGTATTCGATGTAATTGCCCAGCCCATCGGTGATCCGGGTCAGGCGCCTGGCGTCGTCGTAGTCGAAGTCAATAGACGTGGCATCGGATGTGCCGTGCGCTGTAGTGACAACATCCGTCTCGCCGGTCGGCAAATAGGTGAAGTGAGTGACTCTGTCATCACTACTGCCCTGGTCGGTCTCGGTGATCGTCTCCAGCCGGTCGTTGCCAGGGTAGTAGGTGTAGGTCACCGATAAACCATTGGGGCGCTGTTCCGACAGGACCTTGCCCGTCGCCGAATACTGGATGTTGTCCCGATCAGCGATACCGGTCGGCCCGATGACGCTCCTCAGCCGGCCCCGATTATCGCCCTCGGACGCATCGTCGGCGTAGTAGTCCAGGGCGGTGATGTCGGCGACATCGGTCCGCGGCCCGTCTATCAGACTAAGCTGGTTCAGGGGGCCGTTGTATTGAAAGGCTGTGGTTTGCGACACGGCCACGCCAGCAGGAGTGAAACCGTCTATCCGAATCGAGGTGACATTCCCCGCGTCGTCGTACTCATAGGTCGTGACCTTGCTGTTGCCGGCACTGACCGAGGGTTCACTCATCGTACTGACCCGGTCCCGGAAGCGCGGGTCATAGGTGTAGTCGACGCGTCTTGCGCCGGCTGTGCCTTTGCGATGGATCACATAGCCGGGATTACCGTCTGAATTGTAGTCCCCGTATTCGGTCAGCAAGTTGTGAATCTTTTCGGTGAGAACGTTGTTATTGGCCGGATCGTAGGTGTAAGTGGCTGTCGCCTCGGCACAGGTTGAACATCCCTTGCCAGCGATCGACTTGACCAGATTGACGTTGTTCAATGTCTGGATGGTGTAGCTCGTATTCTGGCCCTGGCTGTTCTTCAGGTTCCGGCTGGTGCCGGTGATGTTGGTGATGTCGATGCGATTTGCGTCGCCGGCGTGATAGTTCGAGATGATGCGTCCGGAGTTGTCATAGGCGAAGGTGGCGTACCGAATGCCACGCTCGTCAATGATCCCGGTGAGACGGTGGGGGAAGAAACGCTCGCCATCCTGGCTCAGGCCGTTTTCATACAAATACTGGCGTGTCGAGCCGTCTGGGTTGTCGACAAATTGCAGGTTGTCATCGCTGTCGTAACGGTAGCCCCACTGGCGACCTGCATCGTCTGTAATAGTTGCGATATGCCCGCCACCGTAATAAGAGATGGATAGCGTGTCGCCAAGAGGCCCGGCAATTTCAATCAGCCTGTCCGACAAGTCATAGATGTAGCTGAGTGTCCTTCCGTTCCGGTCAATCTCGGACAACAGCCGTCCGTCCGCCGAAAAGCCTTGCTCCGTTCCGTCCGGCGTGACGACCAGGTAACCCGAACCATCGTCCAGGAGGCTTGTCTGAACGTCCGGATCGGTTTGCCAGGAGACGCCGTTGCTGGTGAATCGGTAGCCTTTGCCATCAGCTCGACGTACCCGCCAGTCGTCGCCGAGAGGCTCCATGCGTGTCAGGAAGCTGGCGGTCCAGCCATGACCGAAGCCAACATCCCGGTCATCTCCCAGGCTGTTGTAGTGACGAATGATTGGCAGCCGCCCCAGTGTGCCCGGACGATCGACTTCCTTTTGATATTTGTTTCCTGACGCAATATTGCAGGGATTGCCGGCCATCTCCGGCCGCGCCTTGGTCGCAATCGCCGAGTCATTGCCGGGGCAGCCTTGATTCTTGTTCCGCGTATCGCCGGATGACCATGGGGGTTCGACCGTGGTGACGAATTCCTGGGCCCTAAGCGCTCCTCCCGGGCCATTGATGTAAGGGTATATGGGGTGTTTGTACGAGTACGATCCTGATGCTTGCGCCGCCTGACCGGGACCATTCTGCACGTATGTCGGGCCCTCGAGCGGGCGTCTTATATTTTACGTACTCGGAGCCGGTGGAGGGTGGATAAAGGTCATAGGCTCTTTGAATGCCCGACTAATAGCTCGGGTACTCTGCGTCGAAGCCGCAATCCACCCCGAACATTGCGTCCCAGGCGCAATACGTCATCCGCCAAACCACCCATTCGCCGGGACCGGGCTGATACTCGGCTTGAGCAGGCCCCCCAGTCAGAGAGCAGAGTATGGCAATAAACACCGGGCCGATGCGGTGTCCAAACGACCATGTCGTTTTCCGAGAAGCGTTGGCGGCTGATGATCGTGCTAGCGATCTTGAGCGGGCCGAATTCGATAGAATCCTCGATGAGTTGACGGTAATAGTGTCATTCGTGCCCGATCTCAATCTCGCCATGTTTCCTCTCCCTGGAAAGCATCCACTTGGGTGCTACTCGGTCCTTGCGCGGTGTTGGGCTGGCCAGTTCATGGTGCCCTCCCAGCCTCGAACGCATTGATGCCAACGCTGCGGGGTCGGGTCAACATCAATTCTGGCGCTGGTGCCGAATTGATGGTCCAAGTCATTGATGCAGAAAGAATCGGATGATTTTCTGGCAAGTCCGCAATCGGGAAAAGGATGAAGTTCTGAGATCAATATGCGCGTATATGAGCAATTGCGCCCATTGGCGGCATGACATCGGCCATCACTTCCGTTATCGAGTCGAGTAGATGCCCAAGCTGTGGGCCTAGGCAGGAACGCGGAGCTGGAAATCCTCGGAGCGACAGAATCAAGCACTGTCCATCGGACTTATGTGGCCACGATTAGAGGTCTCTCAATGACCGGATTGGGTCGGAAGAAGACCTTGAGTACGACAGTCTACTAGCCCGCCGTCAGCTCATATCTGCTACTCATAATCCCTTGGTCGGTGTATAGAGTGGCCGCGCAGGTCGAGGCCTATCGACGTGGACATCTACCCAGAACTCTCAACCTGAGGACTCGGGGCCATGGGGTTAGTGTCACGCCTGCACGGGAACAGAGACCTCGTCCTGAACGCTCGTTTTCCTGTCAGAAAGCGACAACCAAGCAACCCCAGGCCGATCTGCAGCGGCGGGCTCGGTTTGCTCACACTGGCCGGAACTGGCCTATCCCGGTCAGAAATGTTTAGATTCGCGGCGGTCCTGTCCCTACCCCTGTATCGGCAGAGTGGTGCTGTTCGATGTAAGTGGCAGGGCCACAATCCCGGTAGCAAGTGGAAGATCTGATGCTATGTCGAGAGTAGTTCTCCCCAGTCTGATGGCCAGTCGGCGTCTCCGCCTGTTCGCCTTCACTTCCTTCTATGTCGCCCAGGGCCTGCCGATCGGCATGATCACGGTCGCAATGCCGGCCTGGCTCGCCGGCGCCGGCGCGAGCGCCGGTGAGGTCGCCGGGTTCGTTGCGATTTCGACATTGCCATGGGGATTCAAGCTCTTCGCTGGCCCGATGATGGACCGATTCCGCTTCCCCACGCTGGGTGGACGGAGGCCCTGGGTCATGCTCGCGCAGATGGGACTGCTGGTCGCTCTCCTGGGACTCGCGATGATTGGCGGGACGACGGAGGATCTTGCGTTTCTTACCTGGAGTTGCTTCGTGATCAACAGCTTCGCCGCAGTCCAGGACGTGGCGGTGGACGGCATGGCAATCGATGTATTGCCGGAGGACGAGCGCGGGCGCGCCAACGCCCTGATGGCCTTTGGGCAGGTCGCCGGTTACGCAGGATCGGGCGCGTTGTGCGGATGGCTGCTCGTGCGATACGGCGTCTCCATGACGGCGGGTGCTATGACGGTCGGCGTCGCCGCGATTCTCCTGATCGCCGTGCTGCTGCGGGAACGCGATGGCGAGAAACTGCTGCCGTGGACGGCCGGCAGCGTGCAGCATGAGGAGCATCTTCTGCAAACCAGCTGGAAATCGATCTCCGTCAATCTTGTGCGTGTGCTCGTGCTGCCGATGAGCCTGCTGCTCATGCTCGTTACGCTCTGCTGGCGAATCAGCGACGGTATCTTCATCACTGCCATCCCGGTGGTGTTGACCCAGGAATTCGGCTGGGCCAGCAGTGACTATTCGATGTGGTACTCGAACTCGAGTTTCATTGCGGCCCTGTGCGGCGTGTTTCTCGGGCCCTTCATCGACCGGCACGGTGCCCGCAGGTTCTTCATTGTGGGCTTCATTGCCTGTGCGATCTCCTATTTCACGCTCGCCATGATGTCGGACGCCTGGGATCAGAAGTATGTCTGGATCGCGGGGATGTTCGCCGTGAACTTCTCGATCCAGGTGATCTTCGTGTCATTCATCTCGCTGCACATGACGATCTGCTGGCCGAAGGTCGCCGCAACCCAGTTCGCCGTCTACATGGCCTGGTCAAACCTCGCCCGTTCTTTCGGCGCGAAAGCGTACGGAGAGTTGTCTCCTCACCTCGAGGCTGGTCAGGAAACGATGATCATGGCCGGACTGAGCCTGCTGGGCGCCGGGCTGCTCGCATTCGTCAAATTGGAAGGTCATCGCGAGCGTCTGAAGCAGCTTAGCGTCACCAGGCCCGTGGAGGATGCGCTGAGCGACGTGCCGGCGCGATTCTGACCCCAGCTTCGGCACCTGGTCGAACCGGAGTTATTCGGTCCGCCGCGGCAGGATCAGTCGGAGCCAAGGTGAGATTCACTGCTTGTGTCTGGAGGCTCCGTGCCTCGCCAGCCCGGACACTTTACCCTTGGCTTTCCGCAGCATGTGGTCCAACGCGGCGTGGATCGCCAGGCAGTCTTTTTTCGGCCTGACGACTACGAGCGTTATCTCGATCCCTGAGAGAACCGCGGTTCGACCCCAGTTACGCATATTGTATGTGGCGGGCCCACCGCCTCCCCTCTGGCTTTTGATTCCTCCAGCCACACCAGGCAACCAGCGGCCTTCATCGCAGCCACGCAATCGACAAGTCGCCGGATTTTTAGCATGATCCCGGAAGCGACCGGAGACTCAATAACAACAGCTATGTCTTTTTTCCAGGAACTCAAGCGGCGCAACGTCGCTAGGGTGGCGGCGCTTTACGCGATCACCTCGTGGCTGTTGCTGCAAGTGACGGATGTGCTCTCGTCGCTGCTGCCGGTACCGGAATGGACCGGCTCGTTCGTGGTCATGCTGCTGCTTCTGGGCTTCTTTCCGGTGTTGGTCGTCTCCTGGGTCTACGAGATGACGCCAGAGGGGTTGCGAAGAGAGAAAGACATTGACCGCAACCGGTCGATCGCGCCTGAGACCGGGCGCAAGATCAACGTCCTGATCATCATCATGCTGGCTCTCGCCATCCTTGCGGTAGCTGCCGATAGGCTCATCCCGGAGTCTGCGCCCCTCTCCCGCACGCCGGCAATCAAAGAACCTGATGAGATCGAAGCGGCCAATACGGAACAGCCAACCACCGGAAGACTCGTCCCGACCCCGGGCCACTCCATCGCCGTGCTGCCATTCGTCAACATGTCCAACGACCCGGAGCAGGAATATTTCTCGGATGGCATTGCCGAGGAATTGCTGAATGTGCTGGCGCAGTACCCCGGCCTGCGAGTCGCCGCGCGCACCTCTTCATTTCAGTTCAAGGGGCAGAATCCGGACATTGACGCTATTGCGGAAAAGTTAAACGTCAACCACGTACTGGAAGGCTCGGTGCGCAAGTCTGGCAACACCTTGCGTATTACCGCGCAGTTGATCGAAGCAGAGACAGGTTTTCATTTGTGGTCGGAGGCCTACGACCGGGAACTGATCGATGTGTTCTCCATCCAGGACGAAATTTCCGCCGCCATTGGCGATGCACTAAGCATCCAGCTTGCGCTGGTCAGTAGCTCAGGAGGTGCAACGCCTACTGTGCCGGCTGCGGCCAATCCGGCAGCATTCGATGCCTATATGAAGGGCCGCCAACTGATCAACCTTCGCGGCAGACGAAACCTTGAAGAGGCCGTCACTCATCTTGAGCAAGCCCTGGCGCTTGATGGGAATTATGCTCCGGCACACGCGCAGCTGGCGATCGCGATTTCGCTGCTCAGCAACAGCCCTGGCGCATACGGTAATTTCACCCTTGAAGAGGTGCGTCGGCGCGCGCTACCCCATATTGAAAAGGCTCTGGAACTGGACGAAGACCTTTCCGAAGCTTTCGCAGCCCGAACTATCTACAGCCTGATGATGGAGGACAATGACGCCGCTATCGTGAACGGGAAGCGCACACTGGAGCTGAATCCCAGCTATGCGGACGCTCTCAACTGGCTGTATATCAGTCACGCTGCTATCGGGCAGCATGTGGAGGCCAGTGAGGCCCTTGATCGGCTGCTCGACATAGACCCTCTCTCCATTGTTGGTCGCTACAACCGTGCCCGAAGACTGGCATTGCTTGAAGGCCAGACGGCCCCCGCCCGCGCGATCGCGGACAGCCTGTACGAGCAGAGCCCAACGTTTAGCTACGTGACCAATGCGGCGATCTCATATTACGCAGGCCGGGACGATGAAGCCCTTGAATGGCTCCTCAGGGCCGGGAGTCAGAGCCCCGGGGGAGCCATAACCGCCATAAACGTAAACATGAGCCGCGTCGTGGGACAGCTGAGGCTTCTGCCCGAGGCACTCAGGGTGGCAAATGACGCACACTATTGGGCGTATCTCAATCTGCGAATGTGGCCGGAATCCATCGCATCGGCCCGGCAACGACTCGAAGGCGATCCATCAGACCCGAACAGCATTCTGTACCTCGCCAATGCCCTGCACCTGTCCGGCGATATCGAAGGAGCCCAGGTGCTCTACGAGAATCTTCTGGCCTTACGTTCCGGACAAGCCATTCTTGACAATACGTCGGAGAGCGTTGCCCCTACAGCCAGGGCAGCGCTTGGCCGTCTCAGGTCGGGTGATGAGGACGGCGCGCTGAACCTGATCGAGTTGACCAAAGAGGACCTGCGGCAGAGGAACCGGGCCGGCTTTGTCCACGGAGAATACTATCGCGCCGCCGCAATAGTCGCGGCGTTGGAAGGAAACAATGCTTCAGCGCTAGAGAACATCGCGAAAGCGATTGAGCATGGACCTCGCGACCCTTCCCTGTTTTCGGAACCGGCATTCGTTGCATTCCGCGATTCGCCGGAGTTCCAGGCACTCGAATCGAGGCTGGACTCGATTCTCGCTGCGCAGCGTGTCACAGCCCTGCAAATGGTTTGCTTCGAAAATCCGGTTCCGGACTCATGGCAGCCATTGCCTGAAACATGTACTGGAGTCGAGCCTCTATGACTCAGGAGATGGTTTATCTATCTGCCCGCAGCGGCAGAAAATAGATCTGCCACCTTGGTTACCAGCAGCGCGGCGTGGTGTTTTGGGATATCCAATAGATCAGACCAGTTACGCCCCGGCTACGCAACTGGCCGTTCTGAGACGTTCACCTGTACTGCGTTACAATTTTCGCCGCCAGACGAAGGCAGGCATCCACGCAATATCGCATAGAAGCTGTCCATATCCATCCGCTCAAAGAAGTGGATGCCTCTGCTATGGTATGGGCCACAACTCCATCGCAAGTGGTTCAGATACTTAGATATGCCATTAGCGATGAATGACATTGCGCCAGCAAGACAATAGCCGGTAAGTCACTGGGGTCGAACTGCAATTTTTCGGTCTGCCGCGGCAAGATGAATCTAGGCCAGGGTGAGATTTACTGCTTGTGTCCGGAAGCTCAGCGCCTCGCCAGCCCCAATACTTTGTCCCTGGCTTTCTGCAGCATGTGGTCCAAGGCGGTGTGGATCGTCAAGCAGCGTTTTTCGGCCAGACGACGACGAGCGTTATCTCGATGCCAGGAAAGAGCCGCGGTTCGGCCCTATTGTCAGTGCTCGGCTTACGAGAGGTCGCCTGATGGCGACTTTTCTTGTGCCGCCCGTCAATTCAACAGGCCTCCGGAGGCCTGGGAATTTCGGTAGTCTTGGAATGCCTTTACACCGGAATCATTTGTAAAGCTTAACTTCAAAACCGGCGTAACTTCGCTGTGTGGAGCAGTAAGCGAATGTTCACTTATGATTGAATGCGGTGACGGATGGAGAGCGGGCCGGGAATTGCACTGAATGGGAGCCGAGCATGTCAAACGACAAATCAAAAGACCGCAAGAAAAAGAAGCACAAGGCGCCCAAGGGCATAACCACCGACCACAAACTGGGATCAGGTGACGAAAAGCTGGAGTACAAGGCAACCGCGGAGTGGATCGTTCTCACCACGAACGAGAAGCCCAGGGCCGAGATGTTCCACATTTCCTACATCAAGAAGGACGAGCCCTCGTCCGAAAGGCCGGTGACATTTGTGTTCAACGGCGGCCCCGGAGCGAGCTCCGCCTACCTGCACGTCGGAGCCATCGGCCCCAAACGCGTGCTGTTCAACGAGGAAGGGACGCCAAAGAAGCCGCCGGTCAAGCTCGTCGATAACCAGGAATCATGGCTTGCGTTTACCGACCTGGTGTTCGTGGACCCCATTGGAACGGGCTTCAGCCGCACGATTGAGGAGCCGGACCAATCCGAGAAACCTGATGCCGCCAAGAAACCCGACGAGCAGAACAAGGAATTCTATAAATTGAAGCGGGACCTGGAGTCTCTCGGCGAATTCATTCAAAAATACCTGTCCCGAAACAAGCGCTGGGACTCCCCGGTGTTCATCGCCGGAGAGAGTTACGGTGGGTTTCGGGTCGGAAAACTCGCCAGACTCCTGCAGGAGGGCTACGGCGTCGGACTAAACGGTGCGATCCTGATTTCACCGGCGCTGGAGTGGGCGCTTCTGGATCCCTCGGACTACGACCTTCTGCACTGGACGGACACGTTTCCCACCATGGCGCTGGCGGCCCGCCACCACGGCAGAAGCCGGGTGCCGAGTGAGACATTCGAGGAGCTCAAGCAAAAGGCTGAGACTTTCGCCACGACTGATCTGACCAACTACCTGGTGCAGGGCGCGCGCTTTCCACAGGAGCAGACACGTGCCGTGCTGAAAAACATCGCGGATTTCCTGGGATTGGAGCAGGACTTCGTCGATCGCTTTAACGGGCGCATACCTATGCAGCGCTTCTGCCGCGAGCTGCTGAAAGACACGCGCGAAGTATGCGGTTTTTACGATGCCACGGTGAAGGCCGTGGATCCGTTCCCTGATCGGGACACCCACCAGGCGCCGGACCCTACTTTGTTCGCAATCGAGCGCGTGTTCGCCGGAGGTATAAACACACAAATTCGGCAAAACCTGAAGCTCGAGACCGACCGGGATTACAGGCTTTTGAGCATGGACGTCAATTCTTCCTGGAAGGTCGACACACAGACCCATGCCTTTGAACTACAGGTCGGGGCAACCGATGACCTTCGGTACGCGATGTCGTTGAACCCGTACATGAAGGTGTTTATCACTCATGGCCTGTACGACATGGTCACGCCCTATTTTTCTTCGGATCGCCTGGTTGACCACATGAAGCTAACCGGCGCCCAGAAGCAGAATCTCACCGTCGAGCACTACAAGGGCGGGCACATGTTTTATGCGTGGGAGGCATCTCGTGTGGCGTTCACAGATTCGATAAAGGCATTTTACGATAATAGCTTGCGGGAGACGGGGTCAGAGTAGAACGACTCTGGCCCCAATCGTATATAGGTGTCAGGTCTGTTTTTCCTTTTACATCAGGTAACGGCCAAGAAATAAACCTGACACGATTTTTCGGAAGCGTTCCGGTTTCGCGCAATAGTGGCTGACTCGCCCTAAGATCTGGCGCGACCCTGGGGTCCATGGCCGCGGCGGCCTTTGTCACCGTACTGCTCCTTAGCCTGACCGCGAATGCCGAAGAACCCTGCAAAGAGAGGGCAGCTTGCACCGCACGCTGGTGCCCTAGAGCCGATCCGGGCGTCGTCCGCTGACAATCAGGCCGATGGCCCCGAGCACCATCAGCTCCAGCAGACCGGCCGCGCCCCCTCCGCTGTCGTCGGAGACGATTTCGAAGCTGGCGCTCGTCGCATTGTCCGCTGCGTTGGGATCTGTCATCTCGCTGCTCACGCTGGCCGAGATCGTGGCGAGGCCTTTTCCGGTCGCATACAGCGTCGCGCTGAGGGTGCCGGAACTGCCGGCGCCCATCCGCTCAACACGGCAGCTGATGCCGCTTGCCGACGGTTGGCAATCGGCGCTGCGGCGCAGCTCTACACCGGCTGGCAGATCGATCTGGACCAACACGTCATGGGCTTCGCCAGGACCGACATCGGTAACGGTCAGTTCGACGTTGAAGGCGCGGCTGGCCGCGATACGGGTCGCAGGTATGCCCAGGCTGATGCCGAGATCCGCATCCAGAGGCACCGCGGTAATCACTACTTCGTCCGGGACACTGTCCTGAGTCCCGTCATTGACGACCAGGGTCATTGCATAAGTGCCCGCTACATCCGCAATGAAATCCGGTTTCGCCGAAGTCGGATCCGACAGGACCGCTCGACTGCCGTCTGGCCCGGACAAGGTCCATGTCCACGCCAGCACAGAATCTTCGCGATCGCTGCTGCGGCTTCCGTCCAGGGTCACTCGCGTACCGACATTGACGGTGCGGTTGGCACCTGCCTCCGCCACCGGGGCCTGGTCTGTCAGCGCAATCGGGATCACAGTGGTCGGCGCGCTGTCCTGGGCCCCGTCATTGACGATCAGGGTAGCTACATAGGGGCCCTCGATATCAACGATAAATTCTGGTGACATGCCGAAGGCATCTGACAGGACCGCAGTGCTTCCGGCAGGCGCGCGCAGCGTCCAGAAATAACTGAGAGCGCGGTCCTCCGGATCGGAGCTGTTACTGCCGTCGAGGGTCACCACCTCGCCGACGCCGACACTCGGGGCCGCAGAGACAAGCGCAACGGGCGGCTCGTCAGTCGTCGCGATCGCCGTGGCGAACATCGCATTCTCGGCCTGTGTGCTCGCGTCCCTTTCGCTCCATACAGCATAAACGACGTTGCCCGCGGGCCGGACACGCAGCTGGCTCTCGGAACGAGCGTTATCGCCCCGGCCCGGTACTACGACCGCCGGCTCAAAGCTCGCAGCCTTGTCCGTGGTCCGGGTGTAATAGATCTCCAGATCCACGGCGCCGCCGACATGCTCATAGACGTTGGTTTCGGTCCCCCAGGCGGCGATCAGCGTGCTGGCGTTCTGACATTCCTCAGGATCGACGGGGTTGGCCGGGTCGGCGCAGTTCGGCCCATTGCCGGGCATGCCCATCAGGCGCGGCTCCCTCACACTGATAGTGGTGTCCTCGATGCGTGAGACATTCAGCGGAACGCCCCAGCTATCCAGCGCACCGTCGAAATGTCTGAGCCAGAAGTTATAGTTCTCCATGTCGGTGTATCGTGCCACCGCCCAATCCGCGGTGTAGGTCCAGCCGATATAGAAGTCGTCACCACGCAGAACACCGCGGTGGGCGCGAGCATCCTCGTAACTGTTGGCGCCGGTCGTATCCGCGAGATTGGCCGAAATCGCGTTCGGCGTTTGGCTGCTCACATTGAATCCAGGCTGATTGTCCAGCGTGAGCGCCATATCGTAGTCGGACGTTACGCACGCCGGATCGACCGGGGGCATCATCTGTGCCGGCTCGAGGCCAGTGACGGTCTTTTCGGCATGATCCGCGTATCCCAACCGCAGCATGATGTCGGACGGCCCACCCTGGTTATAAGTACCCTGGCGCCAGAACACCGCGACCCGCAACCCCGAGAGGCGGCCGACGCCTTTCTGCGCCACGATCCGAACCCGGCGCGAGTTCTCATCGGGAGCGCTGATAACACAGCCGGACGGATCATCGGACCCGACCTGATTCCAGACGAAACTGTGGTAGCGGATGAACTTTCCTTCATCCAGTCCCTGGGACCCCTTGGTCTCCTCATAGGCCACCACTGCGATGTATTTTCCGCTGCGCGCCGTGTCATCCACCAGCGCCAGGTTCGGCCGGGACGCACCGGCGGTGCCGCCCTCGATCTCACCCATGTCGACGATGGTGCCGTCAGCCGCGCTGACCACATCCATGTCGCCGCCTGACGCCTGCCCCGCGTAATTGTCGGTGAGCCGGGCCGGTGGATGCCAGAATCCCAGAGCATCGGAATCGTCCGGGTCCGACCAGGCTGGATCGGCGAACGTGTACCAGATGTCCGTGCCCTTGGCGACCCTGGCGCCGGCAGCGCCGTCACCCGGGCCCTCGGCTTCGCCGAGTTTCAGTCCGCTCGGATCCTCCTGCCAGATCACGGCCCAGTGGCCGGATCCGAGACCCCGGCTCACATCCTGCTTGGCATCGCGCAGTCCGCTGCTCAATTGGACGGGCGGGGTCCAGCTGGCTCCGCCATTGGCCGACGAGACCACGTACAGGCAACCGAAGGGCACTTCGATAGAGTCGCGGTCCTCATAAGTCACGGTGCGTTGAGCGGTCGGCTCGATCGCCGGGGTGGCGACATCGCCATCCGGGCAATACTTATCGACCCAGGTAACCACCACTCGATTACCGGCGCGATATACGTTCGGTTTGTCCGAATCGCCATAGTAGGGTTTGCGGACGTTGCTGCCGTCCAGACCACCGTCCCAGTCCGAGTCGATGCTGGACGATGCAGCAGTGTTCGCGATATTGACCGGTGGGCTCCAGTTCGCCGGGTCTGCACAATCCGTGTTTACCGAATCGCAGCGCCGTGCGAATACGTCCCGGGCCGGATGCAGCAGGTCTGACTTGGGGTCGTAGACATAGCGCGTCGGGTCATTTTCGATCGCGTCACCGTAGACCGAAACAAGCTGGCCGTTTGCCAGCAGGACCAGCTTCGGCTTGAAGGCCAGGCCGATATCCGGGGCCTGATCGGAGAGTTCGACCGGTGAGGAAAACTCCAGCTGGGTAATCGCATAGGCTGTCGACGCGATAAGGAAGGCAGCGATAGCTGTCCCGCGGGCGTTTCTCTTACTGCTCATGGCTTGCTCCTTTTCTCAGGAGACTCGCCTTAACCCTAGGTCAATGGGTTCAATTTCCCATGAGGTGTTTAACCTATTGATGGATATACAGTCTTATTATGTTCAATGGGCGCGGATAACGTTCCGGGACGCCCTTGGACATGTTCCGAACGAATACCGAATTTTCCCCCTCTGCAATCATTCGGCCGGAGCCCCGACCCAGCAGCGCCGCGCCCGGAATTTGCTTGCCTGGAGAATTGCATGAAGCCCGCGATGAGTGGCGCAGCGTTTCTTGTCCTCTGCGCCTGACACGCTCATCGCTCGCTCCACAGCCTGTGCACCAACGGGATCTCGACGTGGTTCCAACAGCGATCCTTGCGTGCGCGGGTCCTTTCCGTATCAGTCTTGTTTGGACTAACCGCGCCGCAGAATAGACCCGCACGGCCATACGGTAATCGTTGCACCCTCGCCGTGGATTGTGGATGCTTCCTCTCGAACCCTGCGACAGAGCGTAGCGGTCAAACCGGGAGCGACATGAAGGCGATCTGTTTCCAGGCGGTGGAACGGGTATCGGTTGAGACGATGGCGGATCCCGCGCCCGTCAAGCCGGGCGACGTCGTCGTCGAGGTGGCGCTTGCCGGCCTGTGTGGTTCTGATCTGCATCCTTATTTCGGCCGGGAGGCCGGCCTCGATCCCGGCACGGTGATGGGGCATGAGTTCGTGGGTCGTGTCGTGGCTGCGGGTGCCGCCGTGCAGAAGTTTGTAGTGGGCGATCGTGTCTGCGCACCGTTCACGACCAGCTGCGGCGACTGCTTCTATTGCCGGTCCGGGCTGACCGCTCGCTGCACGCGGGGGCAGATCTTCGGCTGGCGCAGTGGTGGCGTCGGTCTGCACGGTGGTCAGGCCGAGTATGTGCGGGTCCCGCTGGCCGACGGCACGTTGGTGAAGATCCCCGACGGCGTCAGCGACGAGACCGCGCTGCTGCTGGGCGACAACCTCAGCACGGGCTACTACTGCGCCCGTCTCGCTGGCGTCGAGGCCGGCAGCGCGGTTGCCGTTGTCGGCTGCGGGACAGTCGGCCTGCTGGCAGTCGCGTGGGCCCTGCGGCTCGGCGCTGCGCGTGTCTTCGCAATCGACCCGGTCCCGGCCCGGCGGGCGCTGGCGGCCAGGCTCGGCGCCGAGGTGTCGGCCGATGAGCAGGCCTTCGACGCCGCCATCCGCGAGGCGACCGAGGGTCGTGGCGTCGACGCCGTGATGGAGGTCGTCGGGCTACCGGCCGCCCAGCGGCTCGGCTACGACGTGGCGCGACCCGGCGCCACGCTGGCGACGATCGGCTGTCACGCGGCGCGGCACTTCGCCTTCAGCCCCGGCGAAGCCTACGATAAGAATCTCGTCTATCGCAGCGGCCGTTGTCCGGCCCGCCATCTGATGCCGGATCTGGCGAGGCAACTGGCCCGGCAGCCCATGGACCTCGACTGGTGCATCACTCACCGGTTTTCGCTGACCGACGGGGTCGAGGCCTACGACGTTTTCGCGGGACGGCGGGACGGCTGCATCAAGGCGGCGTTGGTCAGCAACGGCTGAACGGGCGATCCCGGCCCGGGCGGAGCTGGCCGTGGAGTTCTCAGGAGACCTCTAGCCGCGGGTCGCTGTCCGAAGCGCAGACAAATGATGTCGCCCGCCATCGAGTCGCCATATGGCAGCCCCTTTATTGATGGCCCCAGAAAAACGCAGCCCCGCCGAAGCGGGTTTTCCCGCCGCCCGTGCCCTTGCAGTTCTGATTCAAACCGAACATTAAAAGGGTCGAACCGCAGTTATTGGCTTCGCTGCGGTTCCACCCCTATTTCCGCGCCGCGGAGTTTCCCCCGCCCGCGCCCCTTTCCGCCGCGACCTGCACTTTCAGCCGTGCCCTGATTTCGCCGGAGATGGCGGCGATGAATTCGGGCCGAAAGATGCCCTGTTTGATCTCGTCCTCCCACCAGGCCTTGACGAGGGGCAGCTCGATATAGCCGCAGGCCCAGGATTTTCTGGCCTCCCACCGGGCGGCATCGAGAAAACCGTGCTGATACAGATAGTATTCTCCCTCTATCTTCTGAAAGACGGCGCGATGGATAAACAGCAGCAGGATCAGGTCGGATGTCTGCAAATCATCTACGCCCGCTTCCGTGTCGTAAATCTTGCTCACGAGACTGGCAAAGCGCGACTCCCTGCCCTGCTGGTATTCGGTGTCGCCGAGCATCGCCTGAAACAGGCATTCATTAAGCTCGGACATCTGTAATGACGCATCAAACCCGGCCGAGGCTTTCAGCGCTTTCGTGTTGTTGCGCACCTCCATGGCGAGGTAGACGAGCGACACAATAACGGCCACCCCGCTCACAACTTCGGCAATCGACGCCGCAGTATTCCAGTCCATTTGACCTCCTGAGTCGTAGGCGACGCCAGACCATCGTGTCGCCATTCTACCGGCGCGCCGAGGTTTCCTCGACCAGCGAATGGATGAGCTTCGCGAAAATCCTGGTCATCGGGGCATCATGAAGAAATCATGACAGTTGTCAGAAGGACCGCGGCCGACGGTGGATGTGTGCCTGTTATCCGCGACGCGAGGCTTTCTTCGGTATCGTGATTTCCCCCGTGGCCGGATGGCTCAAGGTGCCAGGTCTATTTTTCCTTTTGCATCAGCCAACGGAAAAACAAATGAACCTGACAACATTTTGAGCCGCCCGGAATCGGGGTGCGGCAGGTTGGTTTAGCGGCCAATTTTGGACGGGAGTGATCGTTCCCAATATTTTGCTTCGGCGTCGCGGAGATGGGGCAATCGAAAAGATAAGGTCTCCGTTCCCTGATTGCCGAGCCCGATTACGCCCATCAAAACAAATTCCTGAATCAGCCACAGCAACCAGGCCTGGCTGGTAGCGTTACTCTCGACATAGCGCATAATGTATGCATGGTCTTCGAATATCTGACAGTCCTGGTTTCCGTTGTGGTCGGGCTGTCCGTAACGTCTTTTCTCACCAACCTAGTGCGCATCATCCATGTTCGAGGTGAGGTAAAGATTTCATGGGTGCAGCTATTATGGTCTGTTGTGATCCTGATTTGGACCGTCGCATTCTGGTGGTTTACGTTTGTTCTTGCCGAAGAAACACAATGGACGTTCCGGCTATTTATTTTCCTGTTCACCTATTCCACGTTTCTGTTCTTTCTGATGGCTCTCTTGTTTCCGGAGAGCGTACCGCCGGATCATGATTATCGCGCCCAATTCATGCGAAATCGGGTCTGGTTTTTCGGTGTGTTCGTACTATTTCTTTGCTTTGATCTTCTCGATTACTGGATAAAGCTGGAAAAAGACATATCAATCGCGAGCCGTCTGCAATACGCGGCGTTTGTTGGACCGCTGATAGCGTTGTCACTGGTCGCCTTACGTACAGACAATCTTGTGTTTCACAGGGTATTTGCGGCTTACACCCTGCTGGCAGTACTGGCAATGAGTGTGAGCACGCTGTTACCACTCACAAGCTGATTTACGGGAGGCGGGGTCAAAGGCGAACAACTCTGACCCCGATCCTGGAAAAGACAAGATCGCTGTCTCTTTAGTCCGGCAAATTGAATCTGACAAAAAAGAAACCCCGCACTAGGCGGGGTTCATGATCACTTGTTGTTGTTATTCGATCAGGCAAGCTTGCGCCGTCTCAAACCCATGCCAATCAGGCCGAGGCCGAGCAGGGCTAGTGAAGTGGGTTCGGGCACGTCGAACGTCCAGTAATCGGTGCGAAACGTTGCGTCGCCTCCGTTAGTACTGATGACAGCAAACACAACGTTGATTAACTCGCCGTTGCCGCTCGCGAAGGGGTCGAAAACTCCGTTTCCACCAAACAGGAAGCTGTTGTCGTCGAACAAATCGCTGAAATCAATCGTCACCAACTGCCATCCGCCCCCGCTCTGAGCACAAGTGCCTATTGCATCAATCACACAGTTAAACTGGAATTCGTCATCGTCGGCCTGCATGATCATGCCGTCGTTGTTATCGTCCTCCTGGAAATTGATCTCCAGTGTGTAGTCCTGATCCGCATCGGGATTGATCCAAAAACTGAAGCTATTTCCCCCAATCAAATCCGTGGGAAAGGTCCGTCCGAAGCCGCCGAAAAAGCCGGGCGCGATTCCCCCCCATCCCGTCTCCAGCGAATATGAGCCGCCGTTCACGGGTGGCAGATCGCTGGAATTTGCTCCGATACCTCCGCCCCCGATAGCACTATTGAAGGCGAACCAGCCATTTCCAAAGGGATCAGCGTGCTCCATATCGTCGAAGACGATGGTCTCGGCGCTGGCGGATAACGAGAAGGTGCACAGGCCCAGGGCCATCAGCAAGCCTGCCGTCGAGGCTGTATTGATTCTTGATTTCATCGTTCTTGTCCTCGGCAGGAAATCTGCGCTACCGGTTAAAAAGCAACAATTGTGCCAAAAGCACTAACTCGTACCTTTACAACACGTTGAACAAAGCGGAATGTTTTTACTTACAGCATATGTAAAGTAATCCGACACCAAATCGGCCGAATCACGCTGGACAAATGACCGCAGCCCTCGAGCCGAGCCGCGCATGATTTGAGGAATTGGCATGTCAGGGCACTTGAAGGAACTGTGACCTTGATTGCCAAGAGTTAGGGTCACTGTCCCCCAATTATCCGGTTGCCTTGGCTCCGGTGCCGCCAATTCACCACGTACAACGCCGCAACAATAAGCGGTGGGCCTGTAATGATGAAGTAGACCGCCAGTGGAAATCGCCCCCAGAACCAGACGACATACGCCACCACCAGCACCAGGCATGACAAAGCACCGATCCACTCTCGACGCCAGGCTGCAAAGACGACCCATCCGAGGACCAAAGAGGGGATGTTGTGCACAAGGAACGCTATCCCGGTCTCCATGACCCCTTTTCCCTCCCCGAATACGTCAAACGAAAAGATGACCAGGAACAGTGCGAAAACGATCAGCAACAGTCTCGGCGCCCAGACAAGGACTTTTCTGCTTCTCTTCATTATCTGTCCCCCTCTGCTTATACCGGACTTATAGCTGGCTAGCAGCGGCCCGGCCAACTTGATGTCCTTCTCCACTCATTAACTGAGAAATCGAACACGTCAGCCCGCCTCTCGAGCAACACCATAGGTATCCTTGGCCTGTACCCGGCTGGCTAGCAAGAGACTGGTCGCGGTCATTCAAATCCAGCGCCTCGGTGCGCCGCAAAGTTATTAATCGAAGTTCCAACTTATTCGAAGGCCGACGGGCAGCTGCCAGAACCGGTCCGCGATGTGTCCAGGTTTGGACATGGCGGGCATCCCGGATGCCGAAACACTGCATCGTGGTGGCAAGCGTGATCTCATCGGCGCCGCGAATCCTCCCCTCGACCACCTTGTCCCCGGAAAATCGAGCCGGCGTCCCCGCCGCGGCTGATCACGCATTACTGATTTTTGGGGTCAGTGTAAAAACTAGTTCTGATTGTTGGGATCAGAGTAATCACCTTGCGGGCTACGGGGTGAGAGCAAGAACTTGTGCCGGCTCTTGCCCTGACCCCATGGACTGGCCTGCGGATCCGTCCGCGAACCGTCTCCCGGGACAGGGGGCACGGCCGCGAGAGCCCCGCGATCGTTTCGGTTATCCTCGGTGGCAGGGCTCCGAATGATCTATTAATTTAGTGCGAACACCTCGGGGAGAGATCGGCGGGAACGCATGGCGCGACATGTCATCAGGAAGGGCCTCGACGTACCGCTATCCGGTGCGCCGGAAACCAGCCGCATCGATTCGAAGAAAGTCTCGCGGGTCGCCGTCCTCGGACGCGACTTCAGGGAGATGCGGCCGCGCGTCCGGGTCGAGCCGGGGCAGACAGTCCGGCGCGGGGACCTGCTCATCTCGGATGCCCTGCATCACGGCATCCGACTGTGTGCTCCAGCCAGCGGTACGGTCCTGTCGGCGCCGCGCGCCGCGCGCCGCCGTCTGCGCTCAGTGGTCGTGCGCATCGATCACGACAACGATTCCACCAAGGCCTTCGACAGCTACACGGGCCGGAAGGCCGGACAGCTGAGTGATCAGGAGATCCGTGACCTGCTGATCGAGTCCGGGCTCTGGACGTCTTTCCGGACCCGGCCCTTCAATCGCGTACCCGCCATCGATGCGGTGCCGTCGTCGATCTTCGTCACGGCGATAACCACGGAGCCACATGCCCCGCCTGTCGAGATCCAGCTTGAGGGGCTGGAGGATGACCTGAATCGCGGCCTCGAGATCCTGCCCCGGCTGACCGGCGGTCCAATCTGGTTTTGCAAGGCGGCCGACAGTTCGCTGACGCCGAAGCAGCTCGAGCGCCTCAGCGTCGAGGAGTTCGCTGGCCCGCATCCCGCCGGCCTGCCGGGTACGCATATCCATCTCCTCGATCCGGTTGACGCCAACAAGCGGGTCTGGCACCTCTCCGCCATCGACGTCGTGATGATCGGGCGGCTGTTCGCGCACGGAGAGCTGTTCGTCGAGCGGGTGATCTCCCTGGCGGGTCCAGGCGTCCGACAGCCCAGACTGCTCAAATCTCGACTCGGTGCGTCGACGCTCAACCTGACCGAGGGCGAGCTCGACGACGGCGAGATGCGCATCATCACTGGATCCGTGCTGTCTGGCCATCCGGCGGGCACCGAGGAGACGGGCTTCCTGGGCCGCCACGACCTTCAGGTGACTGCTCTGCTCGAGGGCGGCGGTCGCATCCAGCCGGCCTGGGCCCGGCTGGGCTTCGACGTCTTCACGGTGACCGGCGCCTATATGTCCGCCTTCTTCAAACGCAAGGTCTACGAGTTCGACACGACGGCCCACGGCGCTCAGCGCGCCATGATCCCGCTCGGAGCCTACGAAGACATCATGCCGCTGGATCTGCTGCCCGTGCCGCTCTTACGGGCACTTGCCGCGCGCGACGCTGTGCGGGCGGAACGCCTTGGTTGCCTCGAGCTGGCGGAAGAGGACCTCGCCCTGTGCACATTCGTGGATGCGGGCAAGAACGACTGGCAGCGCGCGTTGCGGCTCATGCTGATACAGATCGCGAAGGAGGGCTGAGGTGCCGGTAGGGAAACGCAACCCGGATGATACCCGCACGCTGCGCGCCACGAAGGAACAGGCGCTTGGCCCGATCCGCGCCGCCTTCCATGCGCTCGCCACCGGCAGTGACCGGGTCACTCAGCGCGCGGCGCACATCCGCGATGCCATCAGTGTCCGCCGCGTCTTCGCGGTCTACCTGGTGGCGCTCGCGCCGCTGATCCTATTCGGCCTTTACAACACAGGATTGCAGATCCATCTGGCCCGGGCCGGCGACGCGCAGCCGCTGGAAAACTGGCAGACCGCTGTCATGCAGATGCTCGGTCTCGGCTTCGATCCCGGGAGCTTCCTTGCCTGCCTCACCCACGGCGCGCTCTATTTCCTGCCGCTGCTGGTCGCCGTCTATGTGACCGCGCGTCTGGCCGAGCTGCTTTTTGCAGTCATCCGCCGCGACGACCTGCAGCCGGGAACATGGATCTTCGCGCTGCTGTTTGCCCTGATCCTGCCGCCGACTACGCCGGCCTGGCAGGCCGCCATCTCCATGGCCTTCGGCATCATCGTCGGCAAGGAGATCTTCGGCGGCACCGGCCGCAACGTGGTCCACCCGGTGCTGCTCGCCTGGGCCTTCCTCTACGTGTCCTATCCGAATTCCCTTTCCGGCGAAGCCGTCTGGGTGCCCGTCAACCAGGACGCCCCGATGCTGATCGACATCGTGGACGAGCAGGGGATGGCGGGCCTCGAGAGCGTGGACTGGACGAGCGCCTTCATCGGACTCTCGCCCGGCCCACTGGGCGTCTCGTCGACCCTGTTCTGTCTCATCGGACTGGGTGCGCTGCTGCTGGCCCGGCTGGTGTCATGGCGCATCGTGGTCGGCTTCGTCGCCGGCTCGTTCCTGGCCTCGCTGCTGTTCCAGGGCGAGTCAGCCACCAATGCGATGTTCGGCGTGCCCTTCCACTGGCACATGGTCCTCGGTGGCTGGGCTTTCGGGCTCGCCTTTATCGTGACGGACGCGGTGACGGCCGCGCATACCCGGACCGGCCGGCTGATCTACGGTTTCGCGGCGGGCGCCTTCGTCATCGTCGTGCGCGTCCTCAATCCCGTGCAGCTCGACGGCACCGCGATCGCACTGCTTTTCATGAGTCTGTTCGCCCCCCTGATCGATCACTTCGTGATCGAGGCGAACATCAAGCGCAGGAAGGTCCGCTATGGATCGGAATAGCGCAGCCTACACCGTGCTCTTTACCCTGGCCGTCTGCACGGTCTGCAGCATGGTCGTGGCCGGCACCTTCGTCGCCCTGGATGGGCGTCAGCGGGCGGATGCCGCGGTCGCCCGCATGCTTGATATCCTGCGGCTGACGGAGCTGGCCGAGGCCGACGAGCCGCTCGAGAAAGCGGAGATCCTGGAGCGCTTCGCGGCGATCCGACCCCGGGCCGTCAACATGGAAACGCGGGAGTTCGACGACTCGATCGAAGCCCGGCTGTTCGATCAGCGCGAGGCCGCGAATGACCCGACCCAGTCGTTCGTCGCCCCGGCAAACGACGCGGGCGTCCGCCGCATCCCCGACTTCGCGATCGTCTACGAACGCCTGGGAGACGACGGACAACTCGACCAGATCCTGATACCGATCCATGGGCAGGGCTACGGCGGGCAGATATACGGTTTCCTGTCCCTTGAGCCCGACCTCAATACCGTGCGCCAGATCGTGTTCTACGAGCATCAGGAGACCCCGACGCTCGGGGGGCGGATCACTCGCACGAAATGGCGCAGCAACTGGCCGGGCCGCCGAGTCTTCGACCAATCCGGCGACGTCGCGCTCAGGCTGATCGCCGACGCGCCGCCGGCGAAGGAAGACCCCTACGTCGTGGATATGGTGTCGCGGGCGTCGGTGACGACGGCCGGCGTCCAGAACATGATCAACTTCTGGCTGGGCCCGGAGGCCTTCAAACCGTTCCTGGCCGAGTATCGTGCAGAGCTGGCGGCGGGTGGTAGCGACCGCGGCAGCGGAGGAGGACCCTAGACTCATGACCGAGCGCCCCGTGAAATCCCTGGTCGATCCGCTCCTCGAGCGAAATCCGGTCGTCTTTCAGATGCTGGGCATCTGCCCCGCGCTCGCCATCAGTACCGCGATGGAGAACGCGCTCGCGATGGGTATGGCGACGGCCGCCGTGCTGGCCATCTCCAACACCAGCATCTCCGCCATCCGCAACTTCGTACCCGAGAACGTCCGCATCATCATCTATCTGGTGATCGTGGCTTCCCTGGTCATCGTCGCCGACCAGGTCCTGAGGACCTTCTTCCCCGCCCTGTCGTCCGAGCTCTCGGTGTACGTGGGTTTGATCATCACAAACTGCATCGTGCTGGGTCGCGCAGAAGCCTTCGCTTCCCAGAACAAACCCGGGGTCAGTCTGCTCGACGGCGTCGGCAATGGCCTCGGCTATGCTCTGGTGCTCGTCACCGTGGCCTTCATCCGCGAACTGTTCGGCGCCGGCGCTCTGTTCGGCCACAAGATCCTGCCGACGGTTGAGGACGGCGGCTGGTTCCATCCCGTGGGGTTGCTGAGTTCGCCGGCGGGCGCGTTCTTCGTGATCATGCTGCTGATCTGGCTACTCCGCGCCTGGAAGACCGATCAGGTCGAGGAGGCGTAAGGCATGGAGCATTATCTCAACATCATCGTCCGGGCGATCTTCATCGACAACATGGCACTGGCCCTGTTCCTCGGGATGTGTTCCTTCGTCGCCGTATCCAAGCGGGTCGAGACCGCCATCGGTCTGGGCGTCGCCGTGACCTTCGTGCTGGTCATCACGGTTCCGCTGAACAATCTCGTCTACAACCATCTGTTGAGTCGCGGCGCGTTGACCTGGCTGAGCGAAGACCTGGCGGCGACCGACTTGAGCTTCCTCAACTTCCTTTGCTTTATCGGCACGATCGCCGCTCTGGTCCAGATCGTGGAGATCGTCATGGATCGCTACCTGCCGGCTCTGTTCAACGCCCTCGGCGTGTTCCTGCCGCTGATCGCGGTCAACTGCGCGATCCTCGGCGGCTCGCTGTTCATGGTAAACCGCGACTACACGCTGGCGGAGGGCACGGCCTTCGCCTTCGGCTCGGGCATCGGCTGGCTGCTGGCGATCGTCGCGCTGGCCGCGCTCAGGGAGCGGATGGTCTATTCGATCGTGCCCGCGCCGCTGCGCGGGGTAGGCATCACCTTCGGGCTGATAGGGATTATGGCGATCGGTTTCATGGCTTTCAGCGGCATCAACATCTGAGGTCGCCGGTATGAATCTCATCCTGGTCAGCGGATCGATGTTTGCGGGATATATTCTGCTGCTGGTCGTCGTCCTGCTCGTCACCCGCAGGCTGGTGATCGGGACGGGCGAAGTGAAGATCACGATCAACGACGACCACGCCAATACGATCGAGGCCGGCCGCGGCGGCTCGCTGCTTAACGCGCTGAGGAACAACAACATACTCGTCCCGGCCGCCTGCGGCGGTCAGGCGACCTGCGGCATGTGCCGGGTCAAGGTCACGGAGGGCGGCGGCGCGCTCACGCCGGCGGAGCAGTCGCATATCACCCGGGCCCAGGCACGGGGAGGTGAACGACTCGCCTGCATGGTCCGGCTCCGCCAGGACGTGGCCGTCGAGGTGCCAAAGGAAATCCTCTCGATCGCCGAATGGGACTGCACCGTGAAGTCGAACGACAACGTCTCGACCTTCATCAAGGAGTTGACCCTCGAATTGCCGCCGGGGCAGCACGTGCCTTTTGCGGCCGGTGGATACATCGTGGTCGAAGCACCGCCCCACACTGCGGCCTACAAGGACTTCGACATCGAGGAACAATATCGGGGCGACTGGGACGAGTACGATATGTGGCGCTACGTTTCCGAGGTCAAGGAACCGGTGACACGCGCGTACTCCATGGCTAACTACCCGGCGGAGACGGGCATCATCAAGCTCAATGTGCGCATTGCCTCGCCCCCGCCCGAGGCTCCCAACGCTCCGCCGGGGAAGGTCTCGTCGTATATCTTCAACTGCAAGCCCGGGGACCGGATGAGGATCTCCGGCCCCTATGGCGAGTTCCACGTCCAGGACACGGACAAGGAGATGGTGTTCATCGGCGGCGGTGCCGGCATGGCGCCGATGCGCTCGCATGTGTTCCATCAGTTCAAGACGGTCCACACGACCCGCAAGGCCAGCTTCTGGTACGGCGCGCGCAGTCTCCGAGAGGCGTTCTACACAGACGAGTTCGACAGGATCGCCGCTGACAACGAGAAATTCGACTGGCATCTGGTGCTCTCGGATCCGTTACCCGAGGACAACTGGACGGGAATGACGGGTTTTGTGCATCAGGCGCTGCTGGATAACTATCTCGCCGACCACAAGGCACCGGAGGATATCGAGTACTACCTTTGCGGCCCGCCGGCTATGATGTCGGCCTGCTTCCGGATGCTCGACAGTCTGGGCGTCGACCCGGAGAACATCTACTTCGACGACTTCGGCGGCTAGAAGGCGGCAGCGACCGCCAGGGGGACTGACCATGCTATACAGCGCGATCGCCATGCAGGGAGTCGAAGTCCTTGGCGCCGACGGCACTTCGATCGGTCGGCTGGTCGACGCCTACGCCAATACCGGCACCGACTTGATCACCACCCTGATCGTCGATACGTCCAGCGGCGTGCGGCTGATCCCGGCCGGCACGATCCAGGAATACGACACCGAGGCACGCCGATTGAAGATCGGTCTCTCGGCGGCGGATGCCGCTGCCGCCGAACTGGCGGTGGAAGGCATCCCGGTCATGCTGCCCATCCCGGAGGATCCCGACGACGCTATCCTGCATGTCATCACGAAGGTCACCGGCTTCATCGTCCACGCCAAGGATGGTCCGGTAGGACAAGCGGCGGATTTCCTGGTGGACTCCGACGGCCTCGTCGTGCGTTTTCTGGTCGTGGATACGCGCGACTGGCTACCCGGCAGCGACAAGCTAATACCGGTGACCTGGGTCGAGAGCGTCGATTGGTCGCGACGGCGGATGTACCTGAAGATCACCCAGGCCAAGGCCCGGACCTGCCAGCGGGCGTCAGCCGGGAGTCACATGCTGGATCGCGGGTAGGACCGCGCATCTGGCCCCCGGTGGTCAGCATTAAATAGAGATTCAGCTCAATCCGGTCCGCGCCGGCATGGAGATTGATCCCGCTGATTACGCCTGGTCAAGGTATCGGGACCAAGCATTGCGCCGGCCGGCCAGGATGTGGCGCCCTCATGTTGAATACCTGGGCTCGGCGAGTACGTCGGGCCGCGCTAAATGCGCCCGAAGCCAGGATGCACGGTCATCTGCGAGGATGAAGTGCCGTGCCCACGTCAGGACGATCCGCTCACGACATCATGATGAGTGGTTCACGCCTTCCGCTGACGCCTGTACCTGGCAGGCTAGCAAGAGACTGGTGCCGGTTATTCAATTCCAGCGCTTTTATGATTAGAAAGGTGTCAGGAAATACGGGTATTACTCGCCTGTCTCTTAGCCGGAGCGACGACGCAGCCACTTCTCGGTACCTACCACCGAATAGATGACCAGCCCGCCAGTCAGAACCCATATCCATTCGATAGCGTCCATTGGGGCTGTCCCAAACAACCGGTTCATTGCCGGAGTGTAGGTAAACAGGACCTGCAGTGATGCCATTACGACCACACCGAGGACAAGCCATCGGTTTGACATAATGCCTAGCGTGATCATTGAGTACCGCAACGACCGACAGTTGAACAGATAGAAGAGCTCGCCGAACACGAACATGTTGACTGCGACGGTCCGCGCTGCCTCGACACTCCTGCCTTGCAGCAACGCCCATTCGAAAAGACCAAAGGCACCAAACAAGAGCATCAGGCTGACAAGACCAATTCGAATACCGAGCTGCAGCGTAATTACCGGTGTCTCCGGACGTCGAGGTGGGCGTTCCATGAGCCCCGGCTCTTTACCCTCGAAGGCCAGCATCAGACCAAGCAACACCGCTGTAGTCATATTGATCCATAGAATCTGGACCGGTGTAATAGGGAGTGTAAGGCCGGCGAATACGGCAACGAGGATCACCAATCCCTCTCCTATATTGGTAGGCAGGGTCCAGGTGATGAACTTGACCAGGTTGTCGAACACCGCCCTGCCTTCCTCGACGGCCGCCTCGATGGTCGAGAAATTATCATCGGTGAGCACCATATCGGCTGCCTCTTTCGCCACCTCGGTGCCGCCCACACCCATAGCGACGCCGATATCGGCCTGTTTGAGCGCAGGCGCATCGTTGACACCATCACCGGTCATTGCCACGACATTTCCCTTGGCCTGCAGGGCTTCCACCAAACGTAACTTCTGTTCAGGCGATACCCGCGCATAAACCACCGCCCACTGGGTAACATCGAGGAGTTCGTGATCGGCCATTTGTGAGAGCGTTTGACCGTTGATCGCGAAACTGTCCGAAGCACCTCCCGCAGCGCCCTTGAGACCGATCTGGTGAGCGATCGCCGCGGCAGTCGCTATATGGTCGCCGGTGATCATCTTGACCTGGATGCCGGCGCGCTGACAGGCATTGACGGCTGCGATCGCCTCCGGTCGCGGTGGATCCATCATGGCCTGCAAGCCGAGAAAAGTAAGACCATCGGCCACATCGGTATGCGTGACTGATTGACTGGGGATCGCAAGAACCTTGCGTGCAAACGCCAGCACCCGTAATCCCCTGGCAGCCATCTGCTCTACTTCCCGGTGGATACTCGCCTGGTCAAGCACAGTGGGTTCAGAATTCGCACCATAGACGTCGCGACAGCGGGACAACACGCTTTCAACGGAGCCTTTTATATAAATGACAGCCGCTGCCTCTGCTCGTGTCTTATGTAGCGTAGCCATGTATTGATGCTGGGATTCGAACGGCAGGGTATCGATACGCGGAAGATCCTGCTCCAACGCCTCGCGTGAAAGCCCAGCCTTGGCAGCAGCCGTGATCAGCGCAGCTTCTGTTGGATCTCCTTCAATTCCCCACTGCTCACCCATGTTGATTACATTCGAGTCGTTGCATAGCAGGCCCGCCTGCATACACTCCAGAAGCGCAGGATGCGCTTGTGTATCGATCAGCGATTCATCAAGGAAAACCTTTCCCTGTGGCGCATAGCCCACGCCCGAGATCCGGTAACACTTACCACCGGCAAAGACCTGCTGCACAGTCATTTGATTCTGGGTCAGGGTGCCGGTCTTGTCGGAGCAGATGACAGTCGTGCTGCCCAGGGTTTCGACTGCAGTCAATCGGCGGATAATCGCGTTTCGCTGTGCCATTTTGCTCACACCGATCGCCAGCATGATGGTCATCGCGGCAGGCAGACCCTCCGGTATTGCACCAACAGCCAGTGCCACAGCCGCCATGAAGGTGTTGAGCAGGGGCTCCCCGTGCAGCCAGCCTGCCAGCAAGGTCAAGCCAGCAAGACCCAGAATGACCCACAGGAGGATCCCGCTGAAGTGCGCGATCTTTCTGGTTAGTGGTGTTGCCAGCGTATCGGCGCTGGCGATCAATGCATTGATCCGTCCGATCTCCGTGCCATCACCTGTCGCGACGACAACCCCGGCACCGGCACCAAAGGTAACCAGGGTGGACGAATATGCCATGTTGTTGCGGTCGGCAAGCACCGTTTCCCGGGGCAGCCGTTCGGTTTTTTTCTGGACAGAAACGGACTCGCCAGTCAACGCCGATTCATCGATCTGAAGCTCTCTGGAACGCAGCAAGCGCAGATCCGCAGGCACCTTGTCCCCGGATTGCACCAACACAAGATCTCCAGGAACCAGTTCGGTGGCTGCGATTGTCCTTTTTGTTCCCGCCCTTACAACCATCGCCTCACCCTTCATGGCGCGCGCCAGCGCCTCGATGGCTTTTAGTGCCCTGGACTCCTGGATGTAACCGATTACTGCATTTACCAGCACAACACCAAAGATGACGCCACTGTCGATCCATTCTTGTAATGCAAAGGTGACGAATGCCGCGCCTAACAGGATATAAACAAGCGGCTGATTAAACTGCATCAGAAATAGGACCAGGGGGCTCTTTCCTTTCTTCAACGTGAGGCGATTCGGCCCGAAACGCGTTTGCCGGCGCGCTACCTCAAACATATCGAGACCCTTGGCGCCGTCTGACTCCAGCAGCGTTTCGATTTCGTCTCGCGACAAATGATGCCAATGTCTCGAAAGCAAGGTATCCATGGCGATGTCTCCGGTTGGCCTGTAGCTCACCCTCAAACGAATTATAGGCTTCGAACCTGGGCGGTTCGATAAAGACGCGACTGCCCCGACCTCCGATGTTCGGGTACGCTCTGCCAGAACATTTCAGCCTAAGACCCGAGCAACTACCCCGCAATTCTCAACAGAACCGGAGACTCCGGAGTCTGCCGATTCAGCTCTCTGCCGACGCACCGACGTCCGCGTCACCCCAGTACTTCAAACGTCGTTCTCGGGGCGAGACCGACCTGGAGTGGGGGGTTCGCAGAAGGGGTCTGCTGTTGCCCGACGATCGCCGGGCCGCGTCCCCGGACACGCCGACAGAACGGCTAAGCGCCACGGGTCGTTTCAGGGCGGCGAATTTTGGCTAAGATACGGACCGGGGGCAGCGGGTCCCCGCCTGATGCAAGGACCAGGTGCGTGCCCGCGAGGTCGGGTCTTCCTCGGGCAGACCCGACGGGGGCTTCCGCTTCGATGATCGGGTCGGTGTCACGCCCGACCCGATCACGCATTACAATACCTGCCTCGACAATTAGATCGTCAGGGCACGGACTCCTGCGCTCGCAGGAATCCGGTCTCAGACATCGGCCGCCGCGGGAGGCCGATGTCGTTCATGTAATTAAAGAGTTCAATCATGACCGGATCATCGAGCAGCGACGGCGCCACGAGTAGCCTACGGGAAATGGCCGGGAGGGCAACGGCGCTCGCCGTCGTTCTGGCGGCGACATGGCTGCTGTGGTCAGGGCTGTACAAGCCTCTGCTGTTGGCACTGGGAGCGTTCTCCTGCGCGCTGGTGGTCTACCTGGGCTGGCGCATGCACCTGTTCGACTACAGCGTCTTCAGCTTCAGGTACGTTTGGCGGCTGCTGGGCTACTGGGCCTGGCTCGGGAAGGAGATTTTCAGATCCAGCCTGCAGGTCAGCCGAGCGGTGCTTAGCCCCGATATGGCCATCAGCCCGACGGTGGCCGAGCTGGACGCCAAAAGCCGCCATCCGGTCGATATCGCCACGCTCGGCAATTGCATCACGCTGACACCGGGGACGCTGACGATCAGGATCCGCGACGGCAGGCTGATCGTCCATGCGCTCATGCGCGAGGGGGCCGACGAAGTGACGGGAGGAGAGATGAACCGCCGCGTCGCCAGGCTCAGGGAGCGCTGAGATGTACATTGTCGCGACCATTGCGATTCTCGTTACCATGGCTCTCGCGCTGATTCGCGCGGTACTGGGACCGACGGTCTACGACCGGGTGCTGGCCGTCAACATGTTCGGGACAAAGACGGTACTGTTGCTGTCGGTCATCGCTTTCCTCGGCGGCCGCCCCGATTTCCTCGACCTCGCGCTGGCCTATGCATTGATCAATTTCATCGGCGTGCTGGCGATGCTCGACTTCTACCGCAGGCGCCCGGACCACGGCCACCCGAACGGGGATCGCGGGGCAACCGGCTGATGGCGATGCTGCTGGATATCGTCAGCTGGGTGTTGCTGTCCGCCGGGGGTGCGTTCGTGCTGATAGGCGGCATCGGGGCGCTGCGTATGCCGAATCTCTACACTCGGATGCATGCCGCCAGCGTGACCGACACGATGGGCGCGGTATTGGTTCTCGCCGGGGTCATGGTGCAGGCCGGGCTGTCGCTGGCGACGATCAAGCTGGTCGCTATCCTGCTTTTTCTGCTGATCACCAGTCCGACCTCGTCCTACGCCCTCGCCAGCGCCGCGCTGCTCGCCGGCATCCGGCCCGACGCCGGCCGGGCTGCCGATAACACGACCACAGAAGGCGAGGACGAATGACCGTATTGTTCGGCGTCTTTCTGCTGACCCTGGCGGTCATCACCGCGCTGGCGGTGGTGCATACCCGCAATCTGGTCGTGGCTGTGATGCTGCTCGGGATCTTCAGCCTGCTGCTGGCGATCAACTTCTTCCTGTCGGACGCGGCCGACGTGGCGTTGACCGAGGCGGCGGTCGGCGCAGGTATCTCCACGGTGCTGTTCCTGGGCGCCCTTGCGTTCACCTCGGACCGCGAGCATCGAAGGTCAGGCCGTCGCTGGCTGTCGCTACTGGTCGTCGTCAGCACCACGATGGTCCTCATCTACGCCACTTTCGACAAACCTCGCTTCGGCGATCCCGAGGCCCCGGTGCTGAAACACATCGGTCCCTGGTACCTGGAGGAAACGCCGAAATACATAGACATTCCCAACGTCGTCACGGCGGTGCTTGGCAGCTACCGCGGCTATGACACGCTGGGAGAAGTGTTCGTCGTCTTCACCGCCGGTATCGGCGTGCTGTTCCTGTTCTCGGCCGGCCGAACGAGGTCGCGCAGCAAGAGACACGAGGAACCGGCGGGCAAGGCAGTCGGACTGCGCGACGAACAACTACTCGTCGTCGTCGGACGGCTTCTGGTTCCCTTCATTCTGCTGTTCGGCCTCTACGTCCAGTTTCACGGTGAATACGGTCCCGGCGGTGGCTTTCAGGCCGGCGCCCTTATCGCGGCGGCGTTTATCCTCTATACGCTGATAGAGGGCCCGCAGCGAGCCCTCGAAGTGCTGTCCGAACGGGCGCTGAGGTGGCTTATGGTGGGTGGCGCCATGCTCTACGGCGGCGTGGGGCTTGCCGGCATGCTGATGGGATCGAATTTCCTGGCCTATTCTGTCCTCGCTGACGATCCCGTCGCGGGCCAGCAACTCGGCATCATTCTCATCGAGGCCGGGGTCGGGATGACCGTGTGCGGTGTCCTGCTCACTATTTACCACGCCTTTGTCTCCCGGCGTCGTGTGCAATGAACCTGCTCGGGCTATACAACTACTGGGTATTCGCGGTCTTGTTGATGATCGGGTTTTATGCCGTGGTCGCAAAGACCAACCTGGTCAAGAAACTGATGGGCCTGTCGCTGTTCCAGGCTGCCGTATTCCTGCTCTACATCACGATGGGCAAGATCACCGGCGGTACGGCGCCGATTCTGCAGAAAGGCGTTAGCGACGCGATCTTCGCGAACCCTCTGCCACAAGTGCTGATTCTGACGGCCATCGTCGTCGGCATCTCGACGACGGCGCTAGGCTTGGGCGTCATCGTGCGCATCCAGGAGGAGTACGGCTCCATCGATGAGAAGGACATCCAGGAGATCGACCGGCAGTGACGATGTTCGACGCACACTTGCCCGTGCTGCAGGTCGTGGTGCCGCTGCTGATTGCTCCCCTGGTGATCATGCTGCGACCGAGTGGCCTCGCCTGGGCCGCGGCCACCGCGACAAGTTTGATGGCGTTCATTATTGCCGTAGCGCTTGCTGCCGGCGCGCTGGATGGCGAGACCCAGCGATACGAACTGGGCGCGTGGACCGCACCCTACGGCATCGAACTGAGCGTCGACAGCTCTGGCGCGCTGTTGCTGCTTATCCTCACGGGTGCTTCCACGCTTGCGCTGCTTGCAGGGAAAGCCAGCCTGGATCAGCAGATTGAGGCCCACCGGCAACCGCTTTTCTTCTCTGCGTGGCTGCTGGTGGTGGCCGGACTGTCCGGCATCCTGGTGTCAGCGGATGCGTTCAACATCTTCGTGTTCATGGAGATCTCCTCGCTGGCCAGCTACATACTGGTCGCCGGTGGGCCGGATCGACGTGCGATGCCGGCAGTCTTCAAGTACCTGATCCTGGGCACGATCGGTGCGACCTTCTATCTGATCGGGATCGGTCTGGTCTATATGATGACCGGCACGCTGAACCTGGCTGATATGCAGGTGAGGATCCAGGACGTTGTCGACCTCCGCCCGATCCTGGTGGCGGCCGGTTTCATCACCGTGGGGCTTGCGCTGAAGGCGGCGGTCTTCCCATTACACGTCTGGTTGCCGAATGCGTACAACTTTGCGCCCCACGCGGCGACGGTATTTCTGGCGGCCTGCGCGACCAAAGTCTCTCTCTATGTCCTGCTGAGCTTCGACTTCGTTGTGTTCCAGCAGAACCTGCTGGGCCACGAAACCCAGTTCGCGGCCTTTCTGATGCCGTTAGCTGTTCTGGGCATCCTGGCGGCCTCCGCCGTGGCCCTGTTCGAACCGAACCTCAAGCGGATGCTGGCCTTCTCGTCCGTGGCTCAGATCGGCTATATCCTGCTCGGCGCCAGCATGGTATCGATGCTCGGCATGACCGCCAGCCTGATGCACATGTTCAATCACGCGCTGGCCAAGGGCGCCCTGTTCCTGGCGGTGATGTCGCTGGCGATGCGCTTCCCCAAACTGGAATTGGGTGATCTTGCGGGTGCGGCCAAACGGATGCCCTGGACCATGGGCGCATTCGTCATCGGCGGGCTGAGCCTGATCGGCGTTCCCGGCACCGCTGGCTTTACCAGCAAGTGGTACCTGATCTCGGCAAGCATGGAACTGGGCGGCCCCGGATGGCTGCTGGTCGCTGTTATCGTCCTCGGCTCCCTGATGGCCATGGCCTATATCTGGCGAGTGGTCGAGGTGGCCTGGTTCCGGCAGCCGCCGACGGAGAGTGTCAATCTCCGCGAGGCGCCGCCGCTGATGTTGGCGGTCACGTGGCTCGCCGCGATAGCGAATGTTTACTTCGGTCTTGTGCCATGGCTGCAGGTCAGTCTGGCGACTGACGGGGCCAGGATGTTGCTCGGAGAGCTGCCGTGAGTTCGCAGGCCGCCATTCTGCTGGCCTTGTGCATTCCACTGATCGGGGCCGCGCTGATCGGGCTCGCTGGTCGCATTGGCCCGAACCTGCGCGAGAGCGTCACGCTGCTCACGGCGATCGCCCTGATCGGGGCCGTGTGGAGCCTTCTCCCCGACATATTGGCCGGGGCACGTCCCGAGGTCACGCTGAGCGAGGTCCTGCCCGGCATCTCGATCGCCTTCAGGATAGAGCCGCTGGGCATGATGTTCTCGGCGCTCGCCTCCGGGCTATGGCTGATCAATTCCATCTATTCGATCGGCTACATGCGCGGCAATCGTGAGAAGAACCAGACGCGTTTCTACGTCATGTTCGCCGTGTCGCTGGCCGCCACGATGGGCGTCGCGATGGCCGCCAATCTGTTCACGCTGTTCCTGTTCTACGAAATGCTGACCCTGTCGACCTATCCGCTGGTAGCTCACAAGGGCGATCCGGCGACGATCCGGTCGGCACGCGTCTACCTGGGCGTATTGATCGTCGCGTCGATCGGCCTGCTCCTGCCGGCCATTATCTGGACCTATCTGATCGCGGGCACCGGGGACTTCACACCCGGCGGCATCCTGGCCGGACACATGGACGGACCGCTGGTCGGACTGCTGCTGGCCCTGTTCGTCTTCGGCACAGCCAAGGCGGCCGTGATGCCCATGCATCGATGGCTTCCGGCCGCGATGGTCGCCCCCACACCGGTCAGTGCCCTGCTGCATGCGGTCGCGGTCGTAAAGACCGGCGTTTTCGTCATCACCAAGGTGATCGTCTACGTCTTCGGCATCGACTTCTTGTTCGCCGAGCCCAGCAGCGGCTGGCTGATCTACGCGGCCGCGTTCACGATCATCGTCGCCAGCGTAGTGGCGCTGAAGCAGCAGAACCTGAAGCGACTGCTGGCCTACTCCACGATCGGGCAGCTGTCCTATGTCGTCCTTGCGTCGGCCGTCCTGAAACCGCTGGCCGAGGTGGGTGCCGCGATTCACATGGTGGCGCACGCCTTCGGCAAGATCACGCTGTTCTTCGCGGCTGGTGCCATCTACACCGCCTCCAAGAAAACCGAGTTGAGTCAGCTGCAGGGCATCGGCCGCCGCATGCCGGTGACCATGACCGCGTTCACCATCGGTGCCATCAGCATGATCGGCGTGCCCCCGACCGGTGGGTTCGTCTCCAAGTGGTTTATCCTCGCGGGCGCCTTCGAGGCCGACAACTATTTCGTCATCGCGACGATCATCGCCAGCACCGCCCTGAACGCGGCCTACTTTTTGCCGATTATTTACATGGCCTGGTTCGGGCGCGATCAGACCCCGGCAGACAAGGAACACGGCGAGGCGCCCTTCGCCGCGGTGCTTGCCCTCGCCATAACAGCACTTCTTACGCTGGCCTTCTTCTTTTTCAACCAGTCGCTCATAGAGCTCGAATCGCAGCTGTTCATGGGCGCCGCATCGGGACCGACGAATCCATGAGCAGGGAAACGGACAGGCCGCAGCAGCCGGCGGACCGGGCCAGACATCAGGGTGAGGACGACGCCTGGCTGGCCAGGCCCACGACGATCCGCCTGCTCTGGTGGATTTTTTCGATCGTGCTCGCTCTGTCGGTCGCCGCCCAGCTGGTGATCAAGGTCAAGGGCTATTTCGGGATCGATGGCTGGTTCGGTTTCGGTGCCGTCTACGGCTTCCTGGTCTGCCTGGCGATGGTGCTGTTCGCGAAGGGCCTGGGTCTCTTCCTGAAACGCGACGAGAACTACTATCGGGTGGACGAGGATGACTGATTTCCTGCCACCTGCGCTGATCATGCTGCTCGCGGCGCTGCTGATTGGCGTGGTGCGCGGCCGAGTGCGAACGCTGGTCGTACTTGCGGCACCGCTGCTGACAATGGTCGCCATCTGGGGGGTCCCGGACGGCGTCGTGACGACGGTCAACTTCCTCAACTACCCGATCGAGCCCGTCGAGGGCAGCCCGGTACGGCGCCTGTTCGCGACGGTATTCGCCATCATGGCTTTCGCAGGTGGGCTGTTCGCCTACCGGCAAGCGAAATGGTTCGAGCTGGCGGCGGCTTTCGCCTACGCCGCCGGTGCGATTGGTGTCAGTTTCGCGGGCGACCTGATCAGCCTGTTCCTGTGGTGGGAATTGATGGCGCTGTTCTCGACCGTGGTCGTCTGGTGCGGCGGGACGCCGGAAGCGCGGGCCGCCGGTATTCGCTACGCAATCATGCATCTGCTGGGCGGCGTGATCCTCAAGGTGGGCATCGAGGGTGTCATGGTGCACACCGGCTCCATCGAGATACAGCCGATGCTGGCGACCAACTTCGATACCTGGATGATCCTGATCGGCATCCTGATCAATGCCGCCGCACCGCCGGTCTCCGCCTGGCTGTCCGATGCGTATCCGCGCTCCAGCCCGACCGGGTCGGTATTCCTGTCCGCCTTCACCACCAAGACCGCCGTGCTGGCGTTGATCCTGCTCTTCCCGGGTGAGCCGGTGCTGATCGGGGTCGGACTGTTTATGGTGATGTACGGGATCATCTTCGCGCTGCTGGAAAACGACGTCCGCCGCATCCTCGCATTCTCGATCGTCAACCAGGTGGGTTTTATGGTCTGCGCGGTCGGCATCGGGACCCAGATGGCGATCAATGGTGCGGCGGCCCATGCCTTCGCACATATCATCTACAAGGCCCTGCTGTTCATGAGTGCGGGTGTCGTTGTCTATCGCACCGGGTTCAACAAATGCACCGAGGTCGGCGGGCTATTCCGCACCATGCCGCTGACGGCCATTTGCGGCATCATCGGCGCATTGGCGATTTCCGGTTTCCCGCTGACGTCCGGCTTCACCACCAAAACCATGATCTCCCAGGCCGCTGCGGATGAAGGCCTGGTCACGGTGTACTTCATGCTGGCGGCGGCTTCCGCCGGTGTTTTCCTGCACGCCGGCATCAAGTTCCCATGGTTTGTGTTCTTTCAGCGTGACTCCGGTCTGCGGCCGAAAGATGCGCCCTGGAACATGGCCGCGGCCATGGTGCTGTTTTCGGTGCTGTGCATCCTGTTCGGCGTCGCCCCGGAGCTGCTCTACCGCTACTTGCCGTATCCGGTGGACTATCACGCCTACGCGCCCGGCAAAGTCGTGTTCTACCTGCAGCTGCTGCTTTTCAGCGGGCTGGCGTTCTTCCTGCTGCTGCCACTGATGCGGCGGACCAACACCCTGACGCTGGACACCGACTGGATCTGGCGTGTCGGTCTGCACCGTTGTTGGACCGCCACAGAATCTCTCCTTGCTCGCATAGGCGTGACGCTCTCGGGGTTGTGGGAGCGACTGATCGAGCAGCTTCGATCAAAGGCTAGTTTCTATTTCGGCGGTTCGCCGCGCGGCATATTCGCACAGGCCTGGCCGATCGGCACGACCGCTATCTGGATCGCCGTGCTGCTGACGGCTTATGTGGTCTTCTATTACATCGACTGAGCAGGATGCGGGTGCCGGTTATGGCTCGATTGCCAGACGCAGGTACCGACCATAGCTTTATAGCTTGTTTCGATTTGAGTCTGTGCGTCGCACGCGACAGCGCCTACCTGGTACGACCCACGCGTCGCGCTACGTCGTTAGATTAAGGAACGCTGGGGAAATGGATCCGAAGTCTCCGGGACGCTTACGACCCCCGATGCGTCGCTTTGGATATTCAGCCACCGAGGCCAGAGATTAACCAGACGCATCCTGACGTTGATGCCAGGCAACCGGACCAGGAAGCCATAAGGTTATGACCGGCACCAGAACAGGTGCATCAAAATAGCGCCACATTTAGTCCTGGAAATTCTTTTCGATGTCTTCCAATGCCCATGACGGAATGTCACCGAGGTTTTCGGGAGCACTCAACCATGGCTGTTCCTGCATCGCAATCGCGCGTCCCGCATCGAAGGCGGTACGCATCTGCACCGGATCAAACGCAAGCGGGTCATGGCCGATATCCAGGTCGTCGGGGATCGACACCAGATTAAACCTGTATCCCAGGACCTTGGCGCCGAAGTAGGACCGTATCAGAGCTGTTTGCATGGATTGATCCATCATCACGCTGATTGTGGTGGCTGCCACGGGGCCAAGCGACCTGCGCAAGGCGTCGGGAGGCTGATTGTCTCTGCCGTTGTTGATCAGATAAAGATTGCCCGGCCCATACAGCGGTGGCCCGGGTCTCTCCGTCCCGCCCATTCCGGCGACCACAACGTTCGAACGGGCCGCACCATCGACAAAAAGATGGCCATCGATTTCCACCGGCGGAAAGACGACCGGGAACGAAGCGGAGGCAAGCAACACCTTGCGATAGAGCTCGAGCTTTCCGGCTTTCGCGATCAGCGACATGTTCCAGACCCAGGTCTGACCATAGTCGACATTGGTCGTACCGACGACCAGAAGCCGGCCGTCATCCAACGCAGCGGCGACGCGCTCCAGGGTCTCCGCGGTGATGTACTTCGCGATCATCTCCGCCAGTGGCGCGGTGTCCCGCAGCGCATCGGTACCGGACACGATGCTCATCAGGCCGCGGGACTGATAGATATCGTCCTTGGTGATCTGGGTGTACATCTCCTCCAGCGTCGCGTCGTCAGCCGCAGTGCCAAGCAGCGCGTGGGTGGCCAACAACGCACCGGTGCTTACACCGCCGACAGCATCGAACTCCGGCCGGCGGCCGCTCTCACTCCAACCGTCGAGAAAGCCCGCACCGAACGCGCCGTTTTGGCCACCACCTGAGATGGAGAGCATATTGAGAGCGTGTCCGCGCTTGCGCTCCAGTATCGCGAACGACGTTGTCACCCGGCTTCGCCCCCATCGAGGCATACAGCGGCGACGGCTGGTCCGGGTGCAGCGGGTCGTTGCCATTTGGCAGCGCAGCATACGAAGCAGGGACCTGCGAGAGGGTTCGCTCCGGAGGTGCCGATGCACAACCGACGAGAAAAAGTGTTGAGAGCACGCCCGCCCACACGTTCAGTCTGTTTTGTTGCATTCGAATTTCTCCAGCTTGCAGAGCCTATGGGTGCGTTCTATACATGATGCATACACATGGAGTGACCCTCGCGCTCGCGAAGGTTAGCCCGCGAACGGCTCGGAATACAAGACGCGGGACAGCATGTCCAGACCACGCGGCGCCGTCGGCCACAGATACCTGTGTTCACATATTCGACAGGCAATCCATGTCTCCACAGCGTAATTAATTCGTTACTCTAGGCGGGGCCAGTCCATCCGGACGGATAAACGGAATCCACTTGTCGGCCGAAACCACAGAGCATCCTCATCAGGAACACGTCGTCCGCGGCATGCTGGCCGCGATGGGCGCGTTCTTTCTGTTCACGCTGATGAACGTGTTCGCAAAACTGCTCAGCGTCCGGCACTCGGTGATCGAAATCGCGTTCTACCGCAACCTGATCGCCTGCATGCCATTCCTGTTCCTGGTCTTTGTGCTGGGCAAGCGGGACATCCTGGTGATCCGCAGCAAGCCGTCGCTGGTCGGTTTCCGGGCAGTCCTCGGCGCGATCTCTCTGGTCACCACGTTTGCCGCGTTCTCGCTGATGCCGATGGCTGAAACCACGGTGTTGCTGTTTACCGCCTCGCTGTTTATCCCGATACTCGGCGTGATCTTTCTCGCGGAGAAAGTCGGGCCCTACCGCTGGGCTGCGGTGGTGATCGGTTTTGCAGGCGTGGTGGTCATGACGGGTCCGGGCGGCAATATGAACCTGCTTGGAATCACCGTCGCAATAGCCGCTGCGCTGATGCATGCCACGCTGCAGATCGTGCTTCGCTATCTGGGCCGCTTCGAGCGACCCGAGACCATTACCTTCTATTTTCTCGTGATCGGTGCCCTGCTCATGGCCCTGCCGCTGCCGCTGGTCGCGGTCACCCCAACTATGGCTGAGGTGCCCCTGTTGTTCGGTGTCGGCCTCTCCGGCGCGCTCGCCCAATGGCTTATTTCCATCGCATTCCGCAACGCAAAGGCAGCGATCGTGACCGTATTCAATTACAGCGGCATCGTCTGGGCGACGCTGTTTGGCTGGCTGATCTGGAATGAATGGCCGCTACCGAACGTGTTGACCGGCGCCGCGGTCGTGATCGCCTCGAACAGTCTGATCATCTGGCGCGAAAGCCGGCTCGGACGCATCACCGGTGAACGCATCCGCGCGAAATTCTGAAGCAACGGCTCAACCGGGTCGGCTCAGGATTCGCCGTGCCAGCCAATTTTGCTCGATGACCCGCTTGTCTTGCAGGCGACGCTTGCGGGCGACCCTGGAGTTCCTACCTCGGCGTCGGATCAGCCCTCGCCGGCCAGCGATTGAGGGCTGCCGAAAGCAGCCGGAAGTTTTCCCCGCCGCTGCATCATCCCTTGGTGGAATTGACACCCCGGCCCGGGCTATTCAGCCTGTGCGGATGTACTCGGATTTCGACACCGACGACCCGCCATTCTCGCTGCTGACTGAGGCCGAACGCCGCAAGGCTATCGGCGCGATGGACATCAATTTCTATGCGGCCGGCGATGTACTGATAGAAGGCGGCGCGGAGTCCAGGTTCGTATTTGTGGTCGACAAGGGGCTGGTCGAGGAACGCGACCCTGCCGCCGGCGAGCAAGGCCGTGCAGTCGCCCACTATCAGGGACAACGAAGTATTCGGGTCGCTGGCTGTGCTGCGGGGCCGGGCCCGTCATCGCTATGTCGCGATGGAGGACACGCTTTGTCACCAGCTAAGCGGCGACGTGTTCAGGGAACTGGTCTACAGCAATCCGCAGTTCGGACAGTTTTTTCTGCAGGACCTGGCGACCAAGACCAAACTGGTGGCGCAGAGCGGCGCGTATCGCGACCTGGTCAGTTTCAACCTGGCGCGGGTAGATGAGAGCTGTATGCGACTGGCGGTGCTGGTCGAGTCCGAAGACAGCATCCGCTCGGTTGTCGAGACGCTAAAGGCCAGCCGCTCTGACTGCGCGCTGGCCCGTCGCGGCAGCGACTATGGCATCCTCACCCGCACCAACCTGCTCGAGGCAGTTGCACTGTCGGATCACTCGCTGGGCGACCCGGTGGGCGCTATCGCGACCTGGAACCTGATCACCATCAACGAGGGTGAATTCCTGTTCGATGCGCTGATCAAGATGACCCGGCATGGTATCGAGCGGCTGGTAGTGATGGCTGACGCCACGCCGGTCGGCCTGGTGGAGATGAGCGATATCCTCGGGTTTCTGTCCAGCCACAGCCATGTGATCGCTCTCCGGGTAGATGCAGCGAAAGACTTCTCCGCGCTGACCAGCGCGTCCACCGGCATCTTCGAGCTTGCGCGCTCGCTGTTCGCGCAGCGGGTCAGTGTCCGTTTCATCATGGATCTGCTCGCCGAGCTGCACCGACGTATCGTCGCGCGGAACTATCAATTGCTGGCCAGCGAGGAAACGCTGGCAGGGACCTGTTTGCTGGTGCTGGGCAGCGAGGGCCGCGGTGAACAGGTGATGCGCACGGACCAGAGCAACGCGCTGGTGATTTCGCCGGAGCTGGTCTGGCCGGACCGGCAGGCGCAGCTTGAGGAGTTCACCCGCCGTACCCAGCAGCTCGGTTATCCACCATCTCCGAGGAGGATGGTGGTCAGCAACCCGGACTGGAGCATGGGTGCGGATCAGTGGGCCATACGCCTGAAGCAATGGGCGCAGGCAGAGACGAGCGACGCCGTGCTGGGCATCTCCGCGTTCCTCGACGCCACGCCGGTGGCCGGCAGGGCCGGCTTGTTCGAACCGCTGGACGCATTGCTCGCCGACATCCTGCCGCGCGAGTCCGGATTCTGGCAGCGCTTTGTTCAGCCGGCGCTGGAACCCGGCGCACCGCCGCAGTTTTTCGAAAGCGGCACCCGCAACGGACGCGAAATCGACGTCAAGCGTTTCGGCTTGTTCCCGCTGGTCCACGGCGCCCGGACCCTGGCGTTGGAGGCAGGCTTGTCTGCATCCAATACCTTCCGCCGTCTGGAAGGCTTGAAGGAATCAGGGAGCATCGACGGCGGTCTGGCAGATGATCTGGTTGAGGCGTTCCTGGTTCTGAATCAGCTGCGACTGGCCCAGCAACTGCGGCGCCTGGAAGACAAGGAAGCGACGCCCGTCTCCGCCGATCTGGCCAACACGGTTCATACCGGGACCCTGTCCTCCGGCGATATGTCGCTGCTCAGGGAAGCTTTCAGGGCGGTGCGCGGGTTTGTCGAATTCCTCGGCCAGCGCTACGCAGGCTCCTGAAATCGCGACACCAGTTTCCGCCTCAGCGCTCTGAGATTGGTTAAAAACAGACGCCACGCAATTCGCTGTAACTCCGGAGAGACCGCCGCCGGAGCGACATCCTGCTCCGGGTTCAGCAGTCGCCAGATCTTCGGCAGGCGCCCGCTCAGATGGGCCATGCCGCCGGCTCGATCGGCGCTCAGATACCGTATTCGCCCGATACCCGCGAGTTTCAGCCGCGTAAAACACATGGGACAGGGCTCCAGACTGACGCAAAGCGTCAGCGACATCGGCGCCAGATCCGGCATGCGCCGCTCCAGCGCATCGACGGCCAGCATTTCGGCATGACCATCGCTGCGAAATGCCGGCGTGAAGACTCCATTGGCAGCCTCGATGAGAATCTGGCCGTTATCGTCAGCGATGACGGCGCCGACCCCGTAATTACCGGCAGCCAGCGCACTGATGGCCAAACGGCAGACCGCCACGCCCAGAGGATCGTCCGGGAACGCCGCGGCTTGCGGCTGATAGTTGCCGAGCTGACCGGACAGGCGTCGCAAACGCAATTTCTGTATCGGGCTCATCGAGTGCGGTCGCCGTGCAACAGCCGCACGTATAGCACCGCGACGAATAAGGCGTCGCGGTAGGCCGTGTGCCGACCTTTCGGAACAGGCATGCCGAGCTTGCGCGCGATAGTCTCGAGCCTCAGGTCCGAATCCAGCCCGTCGTCGGGACGCCCCCAGCGGCTGAGGAAAATCTCGGCAAGTTCCACGGCCCCATTGGGCAAGCCAAATCCGAGCAGCGGGCGCATCTGGCGATCCAGCACCGCAAGGTCGAAACGGACGTGATAACCGAGGATCGGCCGATTGCCGACAAAGGAGAGGGTTTTTTCGATAGCTTCCGAGGCGCTCAGACCTCCCTGCAGGTCCTGGCGACGCAATCGGTGAACGACCAGTGAATCCTCATCCATCACATGCGGCGGCGCCAGCTTTAGATCCAGCGTATCGCTGGTGAGAATGCGCCGACCGTGGATGCGAACCGCGCCGATGGACAGGATGTCAGCCCGGGACGGGTCGGCGCAGGAGGTCTCACAATCCAGTGACACCAGCTCATCGCCGGAGTAGTCCTCGAACAATGCGGCCCAGGGTCCACCCTTGTGGCGGCGACGATCCAGCGCGATCCTCAGGCGACGCGGCAGCACCGGTTCATCCTCCGTCTATAGATCCACTTTTCGATCCGCTCGAAGCAGCGGTGTAACGCAAGTTTCATGGGCCTTGCCCCGCAGATTACAACTCCAGGTGATAGCGACGCGCGACGGTGGTTTGAAACGCCTTGACGATGCGCAGGCCGCGTCGCAACTGGTCGCGCTCCATCCGCGGCAGACCGGCGGGCCGGATCACATTGTCCGGCTGCAAACCGCTTGCCATGGCTTCCAATTGCTGACGCAAACGAATCAACATGAATGTCTCCAGCGCTCCGGCCAGATCTTCCCCGGTGGCCGGGTCCAGCGCCCGACGCGATACCAGTTGCCGGATTCTGCGAAAAGTATTGGTAGCCCGAAGGCGATTATCCAGGGCCAGGCTGCGCACGCCGTGGACCAACGGGAAAACCGCCCCTTTCTTGATGTCGATGCCTTCATCTGGCTTCTTGATACGACCGAACAGGTCCAGCGGCACCGAAAACCGGATCACCGGATGGGCAAACGTTGAAATGAAACCGACATTGCCGTGGAACCGCTCGAGCATCCAGCTCTTTACCTCCTGGAACAGAGCGGTATTGCCGGTCACCGGTCGCGCATCGGAAAATACCGTGAGGTCCAGCATGTCGTCACCACCGGCCCGGCGGATCCATTTTTCGATCCGTTGCTGCCATTCACTGACGGTCATCACCCAGTCCGGATTGCTGACCATGTAGTTTCCGGGACACGGCGGATAACCGAGCCGGCTTAACAGCTCGGAGAAACGCTCCAGATCCCGTTGGCGATCCGGCCAGTCCACATCATCAGCCATCACGATGGCGTTATCCTGATCTGTCTTGATGATCTGCTCGCCACGCCCCTCGCTGCCCATCACGATCAGGCATGCCTGCTTCCACACCGGCTCCGGCACGCACATGCGGAACACCTGCGACATGGTGCGACCGTTGAGCGCGGACAACAGATCAACCACCCTGGATACGGTAACGCCGCGGTCCACCAGACTGCGGGTCAGATCGATGGTCGCGGCAGACGCGGACTCGAGCTCCTCGATGGTCTCAGCTCGCTGAATCCGTATACCCAGCGAATGGGACTGCGTGGAGAACAGGCCCAGGACGTCATTGAGCTCAAGAATCCCGACCAATTCGCCTTTGTCCATCACCACCAGGCGCTCAACCTGCTGGCGGGTCATCACCACCAGCGCGTCGAACAGGTACTCGTCGCGGGAAATGGTCAGCAAGTCCCAGCTGGCGACGTCACCCAGGGGCGTATCGATACCGGCATCAGAACCCGCAGCCACCAGCAGATTGGTGCCGGTGACCATGCCGTAGTCCTCGCCACGCTGCACCAGCAGGCAATCGGCCTTACGCTCGCGCAAGGCCTGGATACCCTCCCGGGCCAGCGTGGCGGCGTCCATCACCACCGCCTTGCGGATCTCGGCATCCTTTACCCTGGCCAGGGTAAAGCTGTCTTCATCACTGCGCGTCTGAACCTCGGGACGCGCCTGGCCTTCAGCACCGAGAGCCAGACGGAAAGCGGTGTTTTGATGGCACAGCCAATCGATGATCTCGCGCGGGATGGACAGGCACACCGTCGGCCGTTCCGCCACTATCTGTCGGCTCTTGTCGCCACGCAGCAGATCGCGTGCGCCCACCAGGTCGTCAACGCCGAATTGTGTAACCCGGTTGCCACCCTCATCCAGCGCATCAACACTGCCACGGAGCACGATATACAGATGCTTCCAGCGCTTTCCCGCTTTCTTGAGCAACATCGCCAGTGTCAAATCGCGCCACGTCGATATTGTCCCGGATACGCTGCCGCTCTGACGCTGCCAGACCGGCGAACGGCGGTTCTCTTAGATCGAGAAAGCTGCTCATAGGCTAAAGATAATCCCGCCGGCCGGTTTTTCCAAAGACATAAAAAAAGGGCCGGCCTCACGGCCGGCCCTGAATATCTCTTCAAATAGCAATTATCAGAAGGCGTACTTGGCCATGAGCTGCCCGCGCGTAAAGTCACCGTCGTCGCCAGCGGCATTCTCGCTATTGGCATAGCTCAACTCAAAGCCGAATGATAGCTGCTTGACCGGCGAGTAGATCAGATTGCCTCTGACGCTGTACGCAGTCTCGCGGACGCCATTACCCGACGCGGTGTCGTTATCGACGTCGAGATAGCCATAGACAAAGCTGCTGCGCCACTCGTCATTCCAGACGTGCCGATAGGCGGCGAAGGCGCCCCAGCTGTCCAGCGCACTGATGTCGCCATTCGCGCTTTGCGACGCGCCGGCAGCATAGTTCAGTCCGATATAACGACCCAGTCCGGTACCGGCGGAGGCCATAAAGCGGATGTCATCACGCTCGAACACGTTGATCTTGCCGGACACGCTGATGCCATAGCCGGTGTCGTCTTCATTCGAGCTTGAGAACGACTCATCGCTCTTTAGCTGCCGCAACAGGCCGGCGATGTAGATGTTGCCCCAGTCGGCCACATAGTTATACCGTCCGGTCAGGTCAGGCAGGCTGTTGGAGCCGGAAGTGTAGAACGCACCACCCGGCGCATAGATCGTGGTTTCGGCGTTTTCCAACGCGAACGCCCACGGACCGGTGGTGTAGCGGGCCTGGGCCTGACGCACGAAGATCGTTGACTCGGATGGGCCGATGAAGTCAACGGTGTCCGGCAGCGCACCCGGATTCTGGAACACGCTCCAGGTCTGACCGAACAGCCACTTGTCGTAGGTCAGGAAGGCGTGGCGCACGCGCGGGCTATAGCTGTTGGATATCCGTTCGTTACCCTGCCCGCTAACCATAAAGTCCATCTCGATACGCGATCCCACCTTGTGCTCACCTATCTCGGTGGCGGTCGCCAGCCAGAAGCGGGTCTGTTTGGCGTGCATGTCGAATACGCCGTCCTCGCTGTCGCCGGTGATCGGCGTGGTGGACGGTACATACCAGTCGCGACCGATGCTGCCACCGGGTGGATTGCCGTTGCTGTAATCTGAATACAGCGCATCAAGCTTGATGTAACCGCCGTACGTCAGTTCGAAATCCCCGAAATCCGCAGAACCGGCCTGAGCGCCGGCGCTGAACGTCATTGCCGCGAGCGCGGCGGGCAAAATCATGGTTCGCCCGGCTTTTCTTAAGTTCATTTCCGATCTCCCTTATGTCCGGAAGGTATAAGCAGATGAATCATGGACCAGCATCGCCGTGCGGCGGTATTAGTCAAAGGTCTAACGCCCCGCTGCGCCGGTTTCAGACAAAAGTCTAATGTACCCGCCTCGCGCGGCGGGCAAGACTGCCATAATCAACCTGAATTTCCGCTGCGAAACCGCCTTGAGAGAAAAAAGATGTCAGAAATCAAAGTCTATCCAGTGACTCCGGCCGCCGCCAAAAATACCCATTGCACGACGGCTCAATATCAGGACATGTACACCCGCTCGGTGGAGGATCCGGAGGGATTCTGGGGCGAGCACGGCAAACGCATCGACTGGATCAAACCGTATCAAAAGGTCAAAGACGTATCTTTTGATAAGCCGGACGTCCATATCCGCTGGTTCTACGACGGTACGCTGAACGCCTCGGTGAACTGTCTTGATCGCCATCTGGAAAGCCGTGGCGATCAAACCGCCATCATCTGGGAAGGAGATGATCCAGGCGAGGATCGCCACATTAGTTATCGCGAGCTTTATGAAGAGGTCTGCCGTTTCGCCAACGGTCTCAAGAGCCTTGGCGTGGGTCGCGGCGATGTGGTCACAATCTATATGCCGATGGTGCCCGAAGCGGCGATAGCGATGCTCGCCTGTGCCCGTATCGGCGCGCCACATTCGGTGGTCTTTGGCGGGTTCTCGCCAGAGGCGCTCGCCGGTCGGATCAAGGGATGCAACTCAAAGACCGTGATCACCGCCGACCAGGGTCTGCGTGGCGGGCGCTCGGTACCGCTGAAAGCGAACGTGGACACCAGTATCGCTGACAACGCGCTGGATCATGTCGACAATGTGGTGGTGATACGCCGTACCGGCGGCGATGTGGACTGGAAAGATGGCCGCGACGTCTGGTACCACGAGCTGATCGCTGATCAGGCGGCCGAGTGTGCACCCGAGGAGATGGGTGCCGAGGATCCGCTGTTTATCCTGTATACGTCCGGTTCTACCGGTCAGCCCAAGGGTGTTCTTCATACCACCGGCGGCTACATGGTCTTTGCCTCAATGACCCACCAGTATGTGTTTGACTATCGCCCCGGCGAGATCTACTGGTGCACGGCCGACGTCGGCTGGATCACAGGCCATAGCTACATCGTTTATGGCCCGCTGGCGAACGGCGCAACCTCGCTGATGTTCGAAGGGGTGCCGAATTACCCCGATTTTTCACGCTTCTGGCAAGTCGTGGACAAACACAAAGTGCAGGTCTTCTATACCGCTCCAACCGCGATCCGGGCGCTGATGCGGCAGGGCGACGAACCGGTAAAGAAGACCAGTCGCAAGAGCCTGCGATTGCTGGGGACGGTAGGAGAACCGATCAATCCGGAAGCATGGGAGTGGTATTTCCACATTGTGGGCGACGAGCATTGTCCGATTGTCGATACCTGGTGGCAGACCGAGACCGGCGGCATCCTGATCACGCCTCTGCCCGGTGCTACCGCGCTCAAGCCAGGCTCGGCAACGCTACCGTTCTTTGGCGTGCAGCCGGCGATGGTTGACGCGGAAGGTCAGATTCTGGAGGGAGAGACCGAGGGCAACCTGGTCTTGCTGGATAGCTGGCCGGGTCAGATGCGCACGGTATACGGCGATCATGATCGCTTTATCCTGACTTATTTCTCGACTTTCGACGGCATGTATTTCACCGGCGACGGCGCGCGCCGTGACGAAGACGGCTACTACTGGATCACCGGTCGCGTTGACGATGTGTTGAACGTCTCGGGCCACCGCATGGGCACCGCCGAGATCGAAAGCGCACTGGTCGCACACCCCAAGGTCGCAGAAGCGGCGGTGGTAGGCTACCCGCACGATATCAAGGGTCAGGGCGTGTACGTTTACGTCACGCTGTTGAAGGGTGAGGATCCCACGCCGGAGCTGGAGAAGGAGCTCAAAGGCTGGGTACGCAAGGAGATCGGTCCGATCGCCACGCCAGACGTGATTCAGTTTACGCCCGCGCTGCCGAAGACCCGGTCCGGCAAGATCATGCGACGCATTCTGCGCAAGGTCGCGGCCAGAGAGGATGGCAGCCTCGGCGACACCTCGACTCTGGCGGATCCAGGGGTCGTAGACGACCTGATCAGCAAGCGCCCGGAGCAGGCCTGAGGACACAACGGCCAGAAGCCTGTCCCCAATCCCCATGCAAAACAGCGCTCGCATCATCGTCGCCGACGACCATCCGCTCTTCCGCGAGGCGTTGCAGCAGGCGATTGGGAATATCATCCGCAACGTCTCATTTATCGAAGCGGATTCGGTAGAGACACTGGAACAGGCAGCCGGCGCCAATGAAGATGCGGATCTGGTATTGCTGGATCTCGATATGCCCGGTGCGCATGGCTTCTCGGCGCTTGCCTGGCTGCGCGCGCAACACCCCATCTTGCCGGTAGTGATGGTGTCGGCAGCCTCCGATCCGAAAGTCATGCGCAGTGCAGTGGAATTCGGGGCTTCGGGGTTTATCCCGAAATCCTCACCGCTGGCGACGATAGCCGAAGCAGTCCAGGCGATCCTCGCCGGGGAAGTGTGGCTACCGGAAGTAGCCCGCGGCATCGATGACGACAGCCTCAACGAAGATCAGGAGCTGGCGAAACGGATCGCCAGCCTGACCCCGCAACAATTCAGGGTGCTGATGATGCTGGCCGACGGTCTGCTGAACAAGCAGATTGCCGCAGAGCTTGACGTGTCAGAGGCAACGATCAAGGCGCACGTCACGGCCATATTCCGCAAGATGGATGTGCGCAGCCGCACTCAGGCCGCGGTGGCCGCGCGCCGCCTCGAGCAGGCGGCCCGGCTGACCTCGTCCTAGTTTCCTGTTTGCTTAGTTCGATCTGGCGCGCTGCGCCCGTAGCTGGTGCATCATGGCGCGCAGCGCGGCTGGCCGGATCGGTTTGCGCAACATCGGATAGCCGGCGTTGCGGACCAGAATGCGGATGTCGTCTCCATGATCCGCGGTGATCACAGCACCCGGGATGTCGCCAAAACGCTCGCCGATTGCAGCCAGTGTAATCAAGCCGGTATCTCCGTCGTCCAGCTGATAATCCGCCAGTACCATGTCCGGATGGGGACAGTCATCGCTGATCGCGGCCAATGCTTCCACTGTGCTGGCCGCGCAGATGACTTCGCAACCCCAGCCGCCAAGCAGTTGTGACATGCCTTCGAGAATGTCGGCCTGGTTGTCCACACAAAGCACCCGTGTGCCGTCAAGCAGGCCGCTTGGCCGCCGTGGCTTGGGTCCCGGTCTGGATGCACGCGATTTGGTCTTGCCGACCGGTACCGTGACGCCGAACATCGAACCCTTGCCTGGCCATGAGCGCACGTCAACCGGGTGGTTGAGGGCCCGTGCCATGCGCCGGACGATGGCCAGACCCAGTCCCATGCCTTTCTCTCCGATCTGGTCCTTGGTCTGCAATCGCCTGAATTCTTCGAATATTTCCTCGCGCTGACTCTCATCGATACCGGCACCGGTATCCCAGACCTCGATCCGGACCGCGCCTGACATGCGCCGGCAACCAAGCACGACTCGACCGCGGGCGGTGTAACGGAGCGCATTGGAAAGAAAATTCTGCAGAATCCGTCTCAGGAATCGACGATCCGTACGCACGCGTATCCGGCTGGGAATGGTGTGTAGCGCGAGACCGCGCTCGCGGGCGACCACACTGAACTGCAAACTCAGCGCCGTCATGATTTCCTGCAGACTGAATTCTCCAATCTGTGGCTCGAGCGCGCCGGCATCCAGCTTGGAGATATCCAGCAGTGTCGTCAGCAACTCCTCAGCCGCGACCAGCGAACTGTCGATCCGTTGAATCGAGGTCCGCGTCGATTCATCCAGCTCGCGCTGGGCCAGTGCTGAAGTAAACAACCTGGCAGCATTCAGTGGCTGCAACAGATCATGGCTGGCTGCAGCGAGGAAACGGGTCTTGCTCAGATTGGCAGTCTCTGCAGCTTTGGTTGCCTCGCGCAAAGCATGCTCGACTCCGCGCCGAAGCTCATTCTCTCTGCGCAGACGCTCGTTGAGATCGGATAACTCGCGGGTGCGTTCGTCTACCCGCTGCTCCAGAGAACCATAGGCTTCCTGTAACGCGATCTCGGCTCGGCGACGCTCGGTGATGTCATGAAATACCGCGAAAAATCCCTGCACCACACCGCCCTCACCGCGCTGTGGAAAATAGGTGGCTTCCGCATAGCGCCGTGATCCATCGGTGTCTGCCGATTCGACTTCGAAATTCTGGCGTTCGCCTGCAAGCGCCGCGATCATCCGATCCTTGCGTTCGATAAACCGCTGCTCGGTGAGCACCTCGTCAGCGCGTTGCCCGATAATCTGTTCTCGCGGTAAGCCGACAGCCCGCTCGTAAGCCCGGTTGACGAAACGGAAACGCAGATCACGATCTACAAAGGCAATAAGCACGGGCACGATGTCGGTATATGCACGGATGTTGCGTTCGCTGTCGATCAATGCCTGTTCGATTTTTTTGTGCGCCGTGACGTCGCTGAAGCTGGTGACGAAACCACCGCCGGGCAGCGGGTTCTGCCGCATTTCCAGCACCATCCCATCCTGCCGGACACGCTGATAGACATGCCCGCCGCCACGCCGCATATGACGCAGACGCCGCCGCACATGCTCCTCAACTTCACCGGGTCCGCAGCGGCCCAGACCCGCGTTGTAGCGGATCAACTCCGCTATCGGTGTGCCGATACGCAGCAGCTCGGGTGGATACAGGAACATCTTCTCGTAGCTACGGTTCCAGGCCACGATGCGCAGTTGTGCATCGACCACGCTGATCCCCTCCGCGATATTCTCCAGCGTGATCTCCAGCAGATCGCGGTTGAACCTGGACGTGCGGGAAGCAGAACCGACAATACTGGCCAGATCGTCCAGACCGAGCCCGCCCCCCTTCAATGCCGACGCCAGCACCCGCCGTGCCGCCACCGCACCCATCGCGCCAGACAACAAACGCTCGGTCAACTCGACCGCGGCATCGTCGCCACGCATGCCATCCGTAGGCTCGAGTTGCCGGGCGGCAAAGTATTCCCTGAAGGCGGACGTAGCCTTGGCAGCGCCGACAAAGCGTTCCGCCAGAACACGCAGATCACCGGTAGTCGCGGTGCCCTTGAGCGGAGGCAGGCCATAGCTTGGGATCAGCGCTGCCTGGCTGCCGAATATCCCGGCCTGGCGTCGCTCGAGCAGACCCGGAACGCCCCAAAACGAAATCAGCACCAGCGCGACGATGTTGACGCCGAGACTCCATATAGTGCCGTGGGTAATGGGATCCAGGCCCGACAGACCCATCAGCTCGTACGGCTTGAGCCAGGCGATGCCGGCGGGCCCGTGCTCGAGAAAACCGGATGAGAACCACCCGGTCTGGGCAGCGGCAGGCAGCAACAAGGTGTAGACCCAGATCGCAAAACCCAGCACCAGACCCACGATAGCGCCCTGGTGTGTTGCTCTTTTCCAGAACAGACCCAACAACAACGGTGGGCCGAATTGTGCAACCGCCACAAATGACAACAGACCGATTGAGGCCAGTGCGCCGTAGTTGCCGATGATGCGATAACAGATCCAGGCCAGACCGAGGATCAGTATCACCAGAATCCGGCGGACCCGGATCAGGAAGGGTGGCAACTGGTCGCCCTGAGGCACCCAGTTGCCCTTCCAGCGCAGTAAGGCCGGCATCACGATCTCGTTACACAACATCGTGCTGCAGGCGATAGTCGCGACGATGACCATGCCGGTGGCCGCAGAGAATCCACCAACAAAGGCCAGCAGAGCCAGCGCTGTGTTTCCCTGCTCCAGCGGCAGGCGCAGCACAAATGTATCCGCATCAGCACCGCCAAGATTCAGCAGTCCGGCCAGCGCAATCGGAATCACGAACAGGGTGAAGATGCCCAGATATGCGGGGAATGCCCAGCGCGCCACCGCGAGATCGCGCCGTGACCGGTTCTCGACGACCGCGATGTGGAACTGACGTGGCAGACACATGATCGCCAGCATCGCAAGCACAGTGTGGACCAGAAACGGGGCGCCGAGGTTGACCGGCCAGTACAGACCAGAGACATCAGGGCGGCGGGATGCCGCCTCCCACAATGCACCGGGGCCATCGAACATGCCGAACACGACGTACAAGCCGACGGCGACAAAGGCGAGCAGTTTGACCGCCGACTCCGCGGCGATCGCCAGTACCATGCCGCGGTGACTCTCGGTTGCGTCTACCTGTCGGGTGCCAAACAGGATCGTGAACAACGCCAGCACCGCGGCCAGCACCAGGGCCCCATCCAGATAAGGGCCCTTGCTCATCTGTTCATGGGGCACACCCGCCAGGACTTCGTAGCTGCGGGACACGGCGCGGAGTTGCAGGGCGATATAGGGCAGGACTGCGACCAACGCCACAGTCGACACCAGCACCGCCAGTGCCTGGGACTTGCCATAGCGGGCGGCAATAAAGTCGGCGATCGATGTAAGCCGCTGACGCTTGCTGATCCGCACGATACGCTCGGGAACCTTGTACAGGACAGCGAACACCAGCGCCGGCCCAAGATATATCGCTGCGAATTCCCAGCCAAAGGATGCCGCACGCCCGACCGCACCAAAGAACGTCCACGAGGTGCAGTAGACGCCCAGCGCAAGACTGTAGATCAGGGGCGCGGGCAGAAGCCGCGCTGGCCAGCGGTGTTTGTCACCGGCATACGCGATCCCGAACAACATGCCGGCATAAACCAGAGCCACGACTGGAGGCACCCAGGTGTGGAGCATACTTTGTGGTCCTCCCCTGCCGGCGTTGTTGTGTATTTTGTGCGGCGCGAGCACATGCGTTGTGCTCCGCAATCATCCGGCTTGACGGTCGATGCTACCCTCGTCGAGGTCGTGAGCAAAACTGAAACTGGCTGAGCACAAACTTCCGGTTTGGTGATTCTGCCTAATGCAGTGCAGCATCGAACGCTGTGCACAAACTGCGCGTGGACCAGCGGGCCTGCGTTCGGCGCCGTAGATTATCCCTTCGACTAAAGTCGTGGTTTTTCCACCATGGCTCTCTGCTAGATTGCAATGGTCATATTCCACAATTAGAACAAGGGGGAGGGGTCATGAGCACGCCTCAAGACAAATCACCGGCTGAGTACTGGAAGAGAAACCTGCGGTTGATGGTCATACTGCTGTCGATCTGGTTCGTTGTCTCTTATCTGTTCGGCATCATTCTGGTGACGCCGCTCAACGCAATTTCTCTTGGCGGATATCCGCTCGGGTTCTGGTTTGCCCAGCAGGGATCCATGTATGTCTTCGTTGTGCTCATCTTCGTTTATGCACGAAAGATGAATGCGCTCGACAAAGAATTCGACGTTCACGAGGACTAGGGGGCAGCCATGGAACTCAAAACACTGACATTTATTGTCGTCGGGCTGACTTTCGCCCTCTACATCGGCATCGCTGTCTGGGCCCGCGCGAAGACCACCGGTGACTTCTATGTCGCCGGCAAGGGCATCAGCCCGGTTGCCAACGGCATGGCGACGGCGGCGGACTGGATGTCCGCGGCATCGTTTATCTCGATGGCCGGCCTGATCGCCTTCCTCGGCTACGGCGGCTCGGTCTTCCTGATGGGATGGACCGGTGGCTATGTGCTGCTAGCGATGCTGCTGGCGCCGTATTTGCGCAAATTTGGAAAGTACACCGTGCCGGAATTCGTCGGCGACCGCTACTACTCGCAGACCGCGCGCATCGTCGCGGTGATCTGCCTGATCGTCGCCTCGGTCACCTACGTTATCGGGCAGATGCGGGGTATCGGCGTGGCCTTCTCCCGCTTCATGGAAGTCGAGTTATCGACCGGGCTGTTTACCGGCATGGGGATCGTGTTCATCTACGCGGTGCTCGGGGGAATGAAAGGCATCACCTACACCCAGATCGCCCAGTATTGCGTACTGATCTTTGCCTATACGGTTCCGGCGATCTTCATCTCCCTGAACCTGACCGACAATCCGATCCCGCAGCTGGCCCTGGGTAGCGCCATGGCCGACGGCTCGGGCTTGCATCTGCTGGACAAACTCGACCTGATCGTGACCGATCTGGGATTCAAGGAGTACTCGACAGCCTCCAACGGGAACATGTTGAACATGTTTCTGTATACCTTCTCCCTGATGATCGGAACGGCGGGACTGCCGCACGTGATCATCCGCTTCTTTACCGTGCCCAAAGTCCGGGACGCTCGCTACTCGGCGGGCTGGGCGCTGGTCTTCATCGCTATCCTCTACACCACTGCGCCGGCGGTTGGCGCAATGGCCCGTCTGAACCTGATGGAAACGATCCAGACCGGCCCGGTGGGCTCACCGAACGGCAACATCCTGATATCGGAACTTCCGGAATGGATGAACCGCTGGTCGACGACTGGCTTGCTGGCCTGGGAGGATAAGAACGGCGACGGCAGGCTTCAGTATTACGATGAGGCGGGCATGGGCGAGCGGGCGGCAGAATACGGCTGGGCCGGCAACGAGTTGACCAATGTCGACCGGGACATCATGGTGCTGGCCAACCCGGAGATTGCCAACCTGCCGAACTGGGTCATAGCCCTGGTCGCGGCCGGCGGTATCGCGGCGGCGCTATCCACGGCTGCCGGACTGTTGCTGGCAATCGCTTCGGCGATCTCACATGACTTGCTCAAAGGCGTATTCAGGCCGGATATTTCGGAGAAGCAGGAGCTATTGGCAAGCCGCATAGCGATGGCATTCGCTATCGGCGTCGCTGCTTACTTCGGTCTGAATCCACCAGGATTCGCGGCCCAGGTGGTGGCGCTGGCCTTCGGTCTCGCGGCATCGTCGATTTTCCCCGTGCTGATGCTGGGTATATTCGACAAGCGGGCCAACAGCTCGGGCGCCATCGCCGGTATGCTGGTCGGCCTCGGCACTACGCTGCTGTACATCTTCTGGTTCAAGGGCTGGTTCTTTGTTCCAGGCACCAACATGGCGCCCAACGATGCTGCCCACTGGGTTCTGGGTATCTCACCGGAGGCCTTTGGTGCGGTTGGCGCGGCGTTTAATTTCGCCACTGCTTTCTTTGTGTCCCGCGCGACCGCTGCGCCGCCGGAACACATCCAGCATCTGGTGGAAGATATCCGCGTCCCGAGAGGCGCCGCGGCATCAGCAAGCGACCACTAGAGCTGCAAGGCAGAGTAACTGCAGGGGCGTCCTACGGGGCGCCCCTTTTTTTGTCCGCATCGACCCGGTGACCTTCGCCGGCGTCACCGCCGGTTATCATCCGGGAAGGAGGCACCGACTGATGCCAGAACCCGCGTTCTCACATCTCCAGCCCGCTCTGATGCAATTTCTCGTCGAACTGGACGCGAACAATAACCGTCAATGGTTTTCTGAAAACAAGGCCCGCTACGAGAAGGACGTCAGAGAGCCGTGCCTGGATTTCATCGCCGCCATGGCCGAGCCGCTGGCCGGTTTCGCTCCGCATTTCCTGGCCTGGCCGAAGAAAAGCGGCGGCTCCTTGATGCGAATCCACCGGGACGTCCGGTTCGCGCGCGACAAGAGGCCGTACAAGACCAACGTGGGCATCCAGTTCCGTCATGAATCAGCCAGGGACGTCCACGCGCCTGGTTATTACCTGCATATAGACCCGCATCAGTGTTTCCTCGGCGTCGGCGCATGGAGACCGGCAGCGGAGCTGCTGTATGCGATCCGTCTGCGTATCGCGGAGCATCCCAGGCAATGGGCGACGGCGCTTGGCGGACGCAAGTTCAAAGCAAATTACCGGCTCGGCGGCGATTCGCTGATCCGGGCACCCCGCGGATTCGATGCGGAGCATCCCTGTATCGAAGATATCAAGCGCAAGGATTTTATTGCGATGACGACACTGGATCCGCAATTGCTGTGGAGGCCTGGCCTGGTTACGCACGTAGCCGAGCAGTTCAGGCACGCGACTGGATTCATGAAATTTCTGTGTGCAGCAGCAAACGTGTCCCTGTAAACCCGCATTCCCGATCGCGCGGCTTTTGGCCACAACCAGGACCCGGTCTATAGTCTGAGTTCCAACACCCTCGGAACGCACAATCCCGGCCCTTAAGCATCGGATTATCGAGAGACCGTCAGCCATGAGCAGAGATATTCCCAGTTTGATTCCCGCTTTTCACACGCTGCGCGCGGCGGGCAGCCACGCTGTACTGTGCACGATTGTCGAGACAGATGGCTCCACCTATCGCAAGGCCGGGGCGCGCATGATCATCGATGCTGAAGGCAACTACCACGGCATCCTTGGCGGCGGCTGTTTCGAGGGTGACCTGGTAGAACGCTCGCGCGAAGTCCTGGCTTCAGGTCAGCCGGCCGTGGTCGAGTTCGATATGCGCAGCGACGAGGATCTGATCTGGGGCCTGGGGCTGGGTTGCAACGGGCTGGTCCGCTTATTGCTGCAGCCGCTCGACCCGGAGCACGGATACCAGCCGCTGGCCTGTTTGTGCGAAAACGTGGCGACGCTTCGCCCGACAGTTATCGCAACCGGTATATCTGGCGAACTGCTGGGTCTTTCCCTGGCGGTAGATCCGCTTGGAAAGCACGACCTGGGTGTCGCTCCCGAAACGCATCCAGGTCTTGCCCAACGCTGCGAGGACCTGCTCGCTGGCGGTTCGCCCCAGGGATTCGATGCCGGTGACGCAGGCCGGATGTTCGTCGATGTGATTCCACGCCAGCATCATCTGCTGATCATCGGCGCCGGCCCCGACGCAGTACCTATGGCACGTGCGGCTGCATCTCTGGACTGGCGCGTAACGATTGCGGATCATCGCGAACAAAATCCCGGCAGAGGGTTCTTCCCGGCGTCTGTACATCAGATACAGTGCGCGCCAGAAGCCCTGGCATCAGCGGTGGATCTCAACAGCGTGTCTGCCGCCTTGCTGATGACTCACAATTTCGTCGCAGACAGCGGGTTTCTGAAGTCTCTGGCCGAGACACCGCCCGTCTATTCAGGCCTGCTCGGCCCGACTGCCAGGCGGGACGCTTTGCTGGGAGAGTTGTCGGCGGAGCAGCGAGTGGCGCTGGAGGGCCGGATACGCGGACCCGTCGGGCTCAACATCGGTGGTGACTCGCCGGCATCGATTGCGCTGTCCGCCATAGCCGAAATACACGCGATTCTTGAACAAGCGGATGCCGCCTCGCTTGACGGACGCAATGTTCGCGCCGCATGAGCTCGCCTGAGATGTGCCTGCGATGCGCTAGAGCCGACGCGCTCAGGCCCAGGCTCGATTCAGGACCGCCAGCGCGTCTTCGTGTCCGATCTCGACAGGATTAAATATTATCGAGCCGTCATCCAGCGACATGCTGGCGATTTTTGACAGGTCATCCCTTTTCACCTTGCCGGTCTCCGCCAGATTGCGCGGCAGGCCACAACGTTTGTGGGCCTCCTCTCTGATCTGCCTGATCCGGCTGATCGACGCTGACGCGCGTTCCGCCGCCGGCGTCGCCGCATAGGTGTCAGCACCCGCCAGGTACAGCAATAACTCGCCGATTTCCTGCTTTCTCGCCTCGAGGTTGTGCTCGAGTACGTGGGGCAAAAGGATGCCCATGCAGACGCCGTGGTGGACACCGGCGACGGCACCGACGTTGTGCCCCAGGGAATGCACCAGGCCAACCATCGAATTACTGAATGCTATGCCGGCCATGGTCGCGGCCAGCGCCAGATCCAGACGCCCGCTGGCATCATCCGGCCGATCGAGCACCGGGATCAACGATTTGGAGATGCGCCTGATCGCGGCTGATGCGTAGGCATCGCTGAGCGGATTCTTGGCCAGACAGGTAAACGCCTCGCAGGCATGGGTCAGGGCGTCCAGCGCGGTCGCGGCGGTGATCATGGCGGGCAGTTTCAGGGTTGTGCGCGGATCGAGAACAGCAACATCGGGCAACAGGAACTGCGACATGAACGGTATTTTGGTGCCTGACTGCTCATCCTTGATGATGCTCACCGAAGTGACTTCAGAACCGGTTCCTGCAGTCGTGGGAATGGCGATAAACGGTTTCAACGGGCGGTTGAGATTGTTCGCCCCGGCGAACCGGGGCAGGTCCTCACCGCCTTCAGTCGCCAGGATATTGACCGCCTTGGCTGTATCCATCACCGAGCCACCGCCGATGGCAATGATGGAGTCGCACTCCTGTTGCCGATAAGCGGAGACCGCGGCGGCTACCGAGACCATGGAGGAGTCTGGCGGCACTGCGTCGAACACAGGGGCATCACCCAATCCACCGGCAGTCATCGCCCCGCTGACGAGGTCCACCAGACCGGCGCCAACCACCCCTGCGTCGCTGATCAATAGCGGCTGCCGCGCGCCGCGTACTTCCAGCTCAAAGGGAATGTGCTCAAGCGCTCGGGAGCCGCAGACGATTTTTACCGGGCAAAAAAACTCAAAGAAGTCCTGACTCATTGATCATTTTCCTCCCGCAAGCTGGATCAGCATGCGTACGTAAATCTTTGTCGCCATCCGCAGCTTCGCGCCAACACCGATCGCGGGGTATTCCTTGAGTGCCCGGCGCGCCACGAAGGCCGGTAACACGATCGACTCCATTCGATTCAGGCAACGAACGATTTTCATCCCGGCTGACGGATTGCCGTCCACCGACATACGATCACGAGCGAAAGCGGTGGCCGTACCCTCGATGAACCCCAGCACCAGAAACGCGTGAGTCAGATGTTTGAAATCAAAACTCAGATCAAGCGACTGGCGGTGGTCTGAGCGCAGCAAGCGCAGCGACCCCGCCTGCTTGCGCATCGCAAAACCAGGGCCGCCGGCGCGCACGCGCATCGCGAAAGCGAAGCCGTCCGGCAATTGCGCCACTTCATCCTGAATCACCGGGTCCACCGCCGAGCTGGCCTGAAGCAGGCGCCCGACAAGCCACATCATCAGCCGAACATAGACCCTCTGCAGGCGATAGCCAAAACTCAGCCCGCCGCTCGTCGCGGCCATTCGGGGTCCCGCTTTTTCGTGCTGATTCATGCCTGATCCGATCTCCAGCGGCGGGTACCTGATGGCACCAACGTGGGGCATCCTACCGCAAGCCCGGTCCGCATGCTGCACCTGCATCAAAACAGGCGCTCGCGTTGACCACGGACTTTTTGTAATTGCGAATAATTCTAATTACTTACGACGCCTTTTGAGTATCAGTACGGGTCCGAAATAACTGCTATAACTACAGTGAGGTGTCCTAAAATGGAGGGGATACCGACGGGTATCCGCGATACCGATGAGCGCATCGAATGAGACCATGAACACGGTCAACAGCCATCAACATCTGTCGATGGTAGCCCGGGCTGAATCCGCGGCCGGCAGTCTACTCAAAGTGTTGGTCTGCGTGACCCTTGCAACCATTGTCAGCCTGCTGCTATTCCGTTTTGACAGCGCCCTGATAAACCGTCCCAAGAACTTCGATGATGACATTGCGCGGGTTAAGATCCTGGAGTTCATCCATGTCCAGCCCGATGAGTTTGTCTACTCCAAGGAACGGCGTCTGCCAAAGAAGCCGCCGCCGCCGGATCGCCCACCGCCACCGCCCAAGGTTCGCGTCAACAGCCCGACCGAAATCCCGCAATCGATGATGAATATGGACATGCCGGACATTGAGATGGGATTTGGCGCGGGTGGCGGTCCGTATATTGGCGAGTACTACGGTGGCCGCCAGAATTCCAATATGCCCGACGGCGACGTCATGCCGATCGTGCGTATCGAACCGCGTTATCCGCGCGACGCCCTGCTGCGCGGACTCGAGGGCTGGGTCAAAGTCGAATTCACGATAACCGCAGAGGGTAGTGTCACCGACGCAGTGGTCGTCGCCTCAGAGCCACAGCGAACCTTCGACCGCAGCGCCGTCCAGGCAGTGCTGCGATGGAAATTCAAGCCTCGGTTTGTCGACGGCAACGCAATCAGCCGCCGCGCCGTACAAACCATCGAATTCCAGCTTGACGCGGATTCCTGATCCGGACCGAACCGAGGGCGTGATCGCCGGCGGCGATCAGCCCCCTGCCGGTTGTGGTGCAGCCGGCCGGCGGACCCTGGCCAGAGCCAGAATCCAGCGACCATAGAAGAACAGGCCGATGGCCGAAGCCAGGGCGATCAGTGCCATCAGGTCCCAGACGAAACCGACGCTGTTGGCCTGGTACAGCATCTCGGTCAGTGCCTGCGGCGCTTGCCCGGCAAATTCTGTCAAATAGGAGAATGCCTCTCCTTGCGGGATGGCCTGGAGCTGATCCGCGCTCATGCCATTGTCCTGCAGCCAGTTCCGGGAGAGCGTCTCTTTTGCCGCCAGACGGCCATAGAGCAAGGGACCAAAATAGCCTTCGAGCACCCAACCCACGGCCAGCGGAAGCTGGGAAAAGCCGAGATACATCGCCTTCTTGTCCGGAGGCGCCATGTTGCCGATAAATTCGAGCATCTTGGGACTGGAGAGCATCTCGCCAGTGCTGAAAATGACGATACCGAACAGACATACCCAGGCAGCGTTGGTCCATCCGATCAGTGCAAAAGCCAGCGCAGTCAGCAAGGTGCCAAGAGTCATGCTGCTCACCGCTCGCAGTTTGCTGCTCAGATGGGCAAACAGGAAGCAGGTGATCATGATCATCGCTGCATTCAGGTTGAGCAGACCCTCGGGCATGATGCGTGTTCCATCCTGACTCATGCCGAGCAGGAAAATCGGAATCGGATTGCTGGTGCCCCCGGGGCCAAACAGCGTGTCGACAATAGTTGAAGTATCCACCCAGTCACGAATGTACAAAGGCAGGACATCGAACAGGGCGTTAAACATGAACCAGAAGCCGGACATGATTAAGAGGAATACCCACAGCGACGGCTTGCTGAGTTCGCGTAGCGAGGTCCAGATCAGACTGTCTTCCTTGCGCTCACCGCTTTTGATCTGACGCCGACGCTCGAGGCGTTCCTCCATATCCGGCTCTTTGTACATCAGCAGAAACAGGAAATTTATCGAAATGATGCCGGCACAGGCGAAGAACAGGTCGGACCAGGCCAGTTGTCTGAGCTGGGCCGCGAGCAGCGGACCCATCCAGCCACCGATATTTACCGTCTGATAAAAGATGCCCCAGGCCATGGAACTGTTCTTGCGATTGGTGGCCTTGACCAAGGTGCCCTGAATCCCCGGCTTGAAGATCCCGGTGCCGGTCGCCAGCACGATTGCCCCGACCACGAAGCCCTCGAAACTGGGGTAAAAACCCATCACCAGATAAGCGCAGATCTTGGTCACCGTGGACAGGAATATCGTCTGCTTGTAGCCGAGACGATCCGAGAGTCCACCGACCAATGCCGGGATCAAAGACTGGAACAAGGCCCAGATAAAAAAGATCTGGCCCAATTGTTCCGCGGACACGCCGAGTCCACCCTCAGAGAGTGGCGCCGTTGCATACAGGCCGGACACTGATCTGACACCGTAGTAGGCGAGCCGCTCGATCATTTCCATGCCGCCGACGATCCAGAACACGTAGCTCAGGCTGGCAATGGCGGCAAACAGGCCCAGTTGTTTGACATCTTCCAGGCCGTGCTCGTTGAGCTCGTCTTTTTTACTCATGGCGTTCCTTGTACATGACCGGCGGGACGGCACCGGCGGCGGAAAAAGTTGGTGGATTGTACGACATCCTGGGGCCGTTGCCGGACAGGCAACGTTTGCGCACGATGCTGCGGTGCGCAATCCCGGCGATCGCCATGGCTCGGCTAACCAGTCAGACAATCGCAAAAAACCGGACTATCAATCAATCGGTTACCATCCGCAATTTGCCGCAGGCAGTGCCGATGATCGAGATCAGCTCCGCCATAATTTCTAGCTTTGCCGTGTATCTGGTAGTCGTGTTGGCTATCGGCATCATCGCCTGGCGCCGTACTCAGGATCTGAAGGATTACATCCTCGGCGGACGGCGACTGGGGCCCTGGGTAACCGCGCTGAGCGCCCAGGCCTCGGACATGAGCGGCTGGCTGCTGCTGGGTCTGCCGGGTTACGCCTATGTCGCCGGACTCGAATCAGCGTGGTTGCTGCTGGGTTTGCTAAGCGGCACGTATCTGAACTGGAAGTTCACCGCCGAACGCCTGCGCCAGGCAACCGAACGCTGCGGTGATGCGCTAACCCTGCCCGAGTATCTCGAGCATCGCTTCGATGATCGCGGCGTGCTGCGTCTTGTGTCCGCGATCTTCATCCTGGTCTTCTTCACCTTCTACACCAGTTCCGGCCTGGTCGCCGGAGGACGTCTGTTCGAAGCCGTGTTCGGACTACCCTATCTTTGGGCGGTATGCGCCGGCGGCATCACGGTGGTGCTGTATACGTTTTTCGGTGGCTTCCTGGCGGTCAGCTGGACCGATCTGCTGCAGGGCATCCTGATGTTTCTGGCGCTGCTCGCGGTAGCCGTCACCGCGTTGTTTACTATCGGCGGTGTCGAGTCTCTGGTTGGACAGATCAGGGAAATCAATCCGGAACTGCTGAATCCCTGGACCGACACCGAAGGTAGCCCACTGGGATGGATTGCTATCGCCTCTTTGCTGGGCTGGGGCCTCGGATATTTTGGCCAGCCACATGTGCTGGCCCGATTTATGGCCGCAAAGTCAGCGGCCGCGATCCCGGCATCACGCAAGATCGCGATGATCTGGGTCAGCATCGCATTGCTGGCCGGTTCGATCGTCGGTCTCACCGGAATTGTATTGGCCGAGCCTGCGCTGGAAGGCGCGGACAGCGAAAAAATATTCATGGTGCTGACCGCTTTGCTGATGCAACCGGTTATCGCCGGCATCTGCCTGGCCGGCATACTTGCAGCAGTCATGAGCACCGCCGACTCGCAATTGCTGGTCGCCTCCTCTGCGGTGTCTGAGGACCTATACAAGGGCCAGTTCCGCCATCAGGCCTCAGGCAGCGAGTTGCTATGGGTGGGTCGGATCGCAGTTGTGGTCATCGCCTGTGTCGCGTTCTGGCTGGCTGCAGATCCGGATAGCAAGGTACTGGATCTGGTTGCCTATGCCTGGGCCGGGTTCGGCGCGGCCTTCGGTCCCGTCGTGCTGTTGTCGCTTTACTGGCCCGGGATGAGCCGTGCAGGCGCGCTGGCCGGCGTACTGGCCGGTGGATTTACCGTAATCATCTGGAAACAAATGCAGGGCGGCATTTTCGATCTGTACGAAATCGTGCCCGGGGTGATCATCGCCAGCGCTGCGGTGTTTGTCGCCAGCCATGTGTGGCCACAGACTCCCGGGCATCCGGGATCCAAGACGCGCTGAATCCAGACCAGAACCGGGATCAGGCGCCGGTCAGGGCCAGACCCCAGCCCATTATCAGCACGCCAAACGTCACGGCTGCGGCAGCACGTTGCACCTCAGCCCTGCGCAGCAGCTGTTCCGGCAATCGAGTCCCGACCCACCCCATTACCAGTCCGGCGAGGAACCCGGTCAGATGTGCCACCACGTCAGTGCGTTCGCCACCTGTGCCGGTGTATGCCAACAGAGCGATGCCGCCCACCAAAGGGCTCCAGCGCCTGATCAGGCCACCGCCTGCAAGCAACGCAGAACGGTAGCGAAACGCATTTGAAACCAGGATACCAAGCGCCGCAAACACAGCGGTCGAAGCCCCCAGCGACGAGTGATATGCGGGCTGCACCAGCGCATTTAGCAGATTGCCAAGGGTCCCGGCGAGCACGATGCTGCACCACGCAACCCCACCACCCAGCGCACGGGCGGCAAACAGCCCGAACACGGCGCCGAAAGCCAGATTGGCACTCAGGTGCCCCGCATCACCATGTAAGGTCAACGCGGTAATCGTACGCCACCACTGACCGGATCTGACCAGGCCGGTACGCATTGCGCCGACGTCCACCCAGTCGATTCCAAAGACCCAGCGATTGGCGGCAACCGACACCAGAAGCAGAACGAACGCATAGCTGGCTACGCCGGCGGGTCCTCCGGAAAAGACCGGCACCCTGACCGGTGCCGGTCTGGGGCCGCGCGGGTTTTCCAATCGGTATGCCAGCAGCTCATCCAGCGCACGCTGCCCATCCTGCTTTGCGGCCAGCAACAGCCACCAGCCGTCCCGGTAGATTGCTTCAGCCGGTATCCCCGCAGCGTCGAGCACCAGCCGGGCGTCCATGACCTCCTGCCGTTGCCGGCTGCGGACAAGCACGCCTATTTCTGCATTTGACGCTTCCATAGCCTTACCATGCGTCAGCCCGAGACGCGCTGCAACGCCAGTCCGAGGCAAAAAAAGGGCCGGGGCGGCGTCATACCGCTCCGGCCCTCGCTCGTCTCGCTGCACGCCCTCAGCTTGCTGCCGGGCGCGGCGTCCTGCGTTTTACGCAACTTTCAGAATGTGCCTCTTCGACTTCCTGGCTTTCGGGACCACGATGCTGAGCAGGCCGTCTTTGAGTTCGGCCTTGGCTTTATCGACATCGACTTCGATCGGGAACATGACTGTCCGCTCCATCGTGCCGTGTACCATTTCGCAACGATAGAAGCGTTCGGCCTTTTCCTCCTCCTTCAATTCGCGATTGACGACGATATTCAACCCCTCATCCGTGACGATGAGTTCGATTTCGTCCTTCTTAACACCAGGCAACTCGGCCCGGATGACCAGCTCATGATCCTGGTCGACCAGATCGACCAACGGATAGCGCAAGTCAAAACGGGGCTCCACCTCGGGCAGCATGCTCCGCCGGCCCATGAATGGATCCAGCCAGCCCCGATTGATGAAGTTCTCGAACAGGTCCTCAACGCCCTGACCAAATGGCAGGGTCCGGGAAATCGGCAGTGCCGACTTGCTTACTTTCTTGGGAAGAATCTCACGTACGGTTGACATGATATTTACCTCCTCCACACGCGATAGCGCGGCCGGGGAACCCATTTCCCCAGCCACTTATATATGGGGTCTGGTGATGCCAATTCCAATACGGAAGCTCACCTATTGACCGCAGGACTTCCGGCCTCGAAAGGCGCGCGAACGGGCCCTGGCTGCAGGTCTTATTGAATGTCCTCGACTCGCCACACGACGGGCTGCCACTCATCCGTACGATCTGCGGTCAGCTTGGCGCCAAGAAAATAGCGCTTGCCGGCCTCGACATCGATCTCCATATTGCCGGCCTGTTTGTCGCGCGGGGTGTAGGTCGAAGAGACGACGCCGGTCGCCTGCGACAAATCTGCGGTTAGCCGGACGGTGTGCGTACCCGGCGATACCCTCAACGCCGATTTTCTGCCGTACAAGCCGCTGCCGCCGGTGATTTCCCGATCGTCGACCTTGGCCAGAAAGGCGGGATATATCTTGCCCGGTATGTCAGATGCATTGGTGGTCAGAACCGCGTAGTCCACATTGTCTGTGCCGCTTGAAGCGCAGGCAGTGATGACCACAGCGGCCAATGCGACAAGCATCGTGGCCATCAAGCGGTGTGGTTTCTTCATAGTCTTTTCTCCGAATGCAAAACTCCGGGAACGCCATAGCGCAAGCAGGCGTCGCTCTGTTCATGAAGTTCGACACGCGGATCAGCAAAGGGTTCTGCAGGGTCGCGGTTTTGTTTCCGATCTTCCGAACCCGGCCGGGGCAGCGATCTGGCGCTGCGCGGTGCGTGAGCCAGCCCCTGGGCAACACGCACTAGTGACCTGGCAAGTGCCACCCGCACAGGGGCCGCCATTGACTACGCCCGCTGCGAGCTGTGGCAAGCCCTCAAATACCTGGATCAGGCCCACCAGCAAGGCTCAGCGAGCCTGCCTGGCATGCTAAACTTCGTCGCTCGGCCGCGCCCGGAAAATCACTGCATGTTGCTGCCATTACCGGGGATCAGCGGCCGACCGCACGCGAGAACAAGGAGAAATGTCCGTGCCAGCCAAGCCGCCCAAAGGCGCAGACCGGGGCTTTATCATCCCGATCGGCGGCGCCGAGAATAAACTCAATGACCCTCGCATTCTGGAACGGTTTCTGGACTTGTGCGGGGGCTCATCGGCACATATCGCCATTATCCCGACGGCCTCTGAGCTCGAAGATACCGGCCCGCATTACGAACGCCTGTTTCGCAAGCTTGGGGTCAAACGAGCCGAGGTTTTGCCGCTGGTGACACGCGAGGATTGCGAGTCAGGTGAGCATCTTGACGTACTGGACGAGGCGGACGGCGTTTTTCTCACTGGCGGCAATCAGCTTAGACTATCTACCACACTCGGGGGGACCCGCCTCTCGCAATGTTTGCGCCGCGAAAATGCCAAGGGTATGCATGTCGCCGGCACGTCTGCAGGCGCCGCGTTTCTGCCGGAACACATGATCGCCGGTGGCTATGAAGGATCGACACCCAGCCCGGACATGGTCACGCTGGCGCCGGGTCTGGGCCTGACCAACCACGTCATCGTCGACCAACACTTCCGTCAACGTGACCGACTGGGTCGCTTGCTCACTGCGCTCGCCTACAACCCGTTTGCCGTTGGCATTGGCCTGGACGAGGACACAGCCGCGTTTATCGGTCCGGACAATCAGCTTCAAGTGGTAGGAAGTGGCGGTTTGACGATTGTCGATCCTTCGGAGATCAGTTTCTCGTCGATGGACAGCGCGCACCGCCGTGATCCGGTATGCCTGATCGGTGTCAAGCTCCATATCCTGGTCGCTGGCGGCGGTTTCGACCTCAACACGAGAACAGCGAGCGCCAAAAGCGCACGGGAAGACGAGTCATGAAGCTGTTATCGACAAACGTATATGTGGGCCCAAACCTGTACGCCAAGTTCCCGGTTATCCGGCACGTGATCGATCTCGGCGAACTCGAGGCGTGGCCTACCCGTCGCCTGGGCGATAGCTTTATCGACAGTCTGGTCGAGGCGCTGCCCGGCCTCGGCGAACACACATGCTCCTATGACACCGCGGGCGGGTTTCTGCGCCGCATGCGCGAAGATGAGGGCACCTGGCTTGGTCATGTGCTGGAGCACGTGATCCTTGAGCTGCAGACTATCGCCGGGTTCCACGTCAGCTTCGGCCGCACCCGGTCGGTCCCGGATGCGCCCGGACAATACACCGTGGTTTTCCAGTACAAGGATGCTGAAATGGCCCGGGAAGCCAGCCGGCTGGGTCTCAATTTGCTTGGCTTCCTGCTGCCGCCTGAATTGCGCCCCGAAGGTGCCCCCGGCGATGACTGGGATTTTGCTGCCGAGCGCGATAAGTTTATCCGCTACGCTCAAAATCGCGCGCTCGGACCGAGTACCGGTGCGCTGGTCGAAGCAGCAGAGGCGCGCGACATCCCGTGGATTCGCCTGAACCGTTACAGCCTGGTGCAGTTTGGCCATGGCAAGTACCAACACCGCATCCAGGCGACCACCACCGGCAAAACCAGCAATATCGCGGTAGACCTGGCGTCGGATAAAGACGAAACCAACGCGCTGCTGCGCGATCTCGGCCTGCCGGTTCCGCAGCAGCGCCTGGTGTATTCAGCCGCCGACGCGGTACGCGCCGCCGAGCGGATCGGGTACCCGATCGTAACCAAGCCGCTAAGTGGCAATCACGGCCGTGGCGTTTCGATCGGCGTGGGGACGCCTGAAGATGTTGAGGTGGCGTTTGAGAAAGCGCGGGAGCACGGCCGTGCTGTGGTTATCGAGCAATACATCAGCGGATTCGATCATCGATTGCTGGTTATTGACGGCGAGCTGATCGCAGCCGCCAAGCGGGTGCCGGGCCACGTCATCGGCGACGGCGAACAAACGATCGAAGCACTTATTGACGAGATCAACCGGGATCCCCGCCGTGGTGTCGGTCATGAGAAAGTCCTGACCCGTCTCGAACTGGATCATCAGGCGCTGCGACTGCTTGCCCAGTTGGGGTATGAAACCACTACCGTTCCGCCGGCAGGTGAAGTGGTTTATCTGCGTTCTACCGGGAACCTCTCAACCGGCGGTACCGCGGTTGACGTCACCGACCTGGTCCATCCTGACAACCGGGAAATGGCGATCCGCGCGATCAAGGGCATCGGCCTGGACATCGGCGGGGTCGACTTTCTGACCGATGACATCAGCAAGTCCTACCGCGAAATCGGCGGCGGCATCTGCGAAGTCAACGCCGGACCCGGATTCCGGATGCATGTGGCGCCGAGCGAAGGAAAATCCAGAGACGTGGCCGGCCCGGTGATCGACATGCTGTTCCCGCCGGGCTCACCCAGTACCGTGCCGATCGCGGCTATTACCGGCACCAACGGCAAGACGACAACGTCGCGGATGCTGGCGCACATAATGAAAATGGCCGGGTACACCGTCGGCCTGACCAGCAGCGACGGTGTTTACGTCGATGGAAACCTGACGGTTGAGGGCGATATGACCGGCCCGCAGTCGGCACAAATGATTCTGCGCGACCCCACCATCGATGCAGCGGTTCTGGAGACCGCGCGCGGCGGCCTGTTGCGCAGCGGCCTGGGGTACCCGCGCTGCGATGTAGCGGCGTGCATCAACGTCAGCTCGGATCATCTTGGCCTGAAAGGCATCAACAGACTGGAAGAACTGGCGTTGATCAAGCGCATCCCGATCGAGGTCGCGCAGGATACTGCCGTGCTCAATGCAGACAACACTTATTGCCTGCACATGGCCAGCCATACTGAAGCGCGCAATGTCTGCTATGTGACGATGAATCCCGACCACAGTCTGGTTAAGGAACACGTCCGCGCAGGCGGCCGCGCCGTGGTGCTGGAAAAAGCATTTAGCGGCGACATGATCGCAATCTATGATGGCGGCAGTCACATCCCGCTGGTCTGGACACACCTGATCCCGGCCACGCTCGAGGGACGTGCGTTGCACAATGTGCAGAACGCAATGTTTGCTGCCGGCCTCGGCTTCAGTCTCGGTGTCAGCCTGGAGAACATCCGTCAGGGCTTGCGCACCTTCGATACGACGTTCTTCCAGGCGCCCGGACGCATGAACATCTTCAACGAACTGCCGTTCAAGGTGATCCTGGATTACGCCCATAACCCGGCGGCGGTCAAAACCATGTGCGACCTGGTTGACCGCCTAAATGAATCCGGACGCAAAATCCTGGTGCTGGCGGCGCCGGGCGATCGGCGTGACGAGGACATCGGCGAAATCGCACGCTCCGCGGCGGGCCATTTTGACCACTATATCTGTCGCCAGGACGACGGCCTGCGCGGCCGCACTGATGGTGAAGTGCCCGCCAAACTGCGTGATGGCCTGATCGAGGCGGGCGTGCCGGAATCGCAGATCCAGATCGTCGCTGATGAACAACAGGCGGTGCAGGCCGCCCTCAGCAGTGCCAACGCGGGAGATCTGGTGATGATCTTCGGTGACTCGATCAAGCGCTGCTGGAAGCAGATTATCTACTTCAAGCCAGGCGACGCGAAACCGAGCAGCATCACCGTAGAGTCCGGGCGCAGTGACCACAAACCGCTGGAATTGGCGGGCGAGGCATTCACCCAGGAACCCGGTGTGACACTGTTGCGTGACGAGCGCGGCGTGATGCTTGCGCCGGAAATCGAGGAATCCGACTGAGCCACGAAAGGTTGAAATCTTGGAGCTACTGGATTCACGACGCCTGACCGGCCCAAACATACTGGGCTTGAGACCCGCCGCTATTATCGACGTCTCGCTGGACCCGGGCGAACTCGACAGCTTTGTCGAAATCTGGCGTGAGCTGGCGGCAAAGATGTTGAACCTGGTCGGCTGGGATTCTTCGATATTGCTCGAACGCCGGCTGGAGGACGGGGTGAGCCTCGGCTTTACCGCACCGCTTGATGCGCTTTACGCGGCGACCGAGATAAACGACTGGGCATATGCTGAAACTGCGGCAAGGCTTGGCACGGGGTCGCGAACAGATCTGACGCTCGAGTCTTCCCGGCTGCGTCAATTGATCGAAGCAGAAGCCAATCCGAAGCTGGTCGACCTGCACGACGCGGCGCTGGCTCATGGCGTGCCGTTTCTGGCGGATGATGACTTTTTCAGTCTCGGCTTTGGCGCTAGGAGCCGCACCTGGGCGGTAGCACACCTGCCACATCCCACGCAGTTGGCCTGGGAAGAATTTGGATCGATTCCGGTCGGCCTGGTGACCGGAACAAACGGCAAGACAACCACGGTGAGACTGGCCGCCAGCATCGCCGAGGCGGCCGGCCTGAAGGCCGGGTATTGCTGCACCGATGGCGTGTTCGCTGCCGGAGAGATTCGCAACACAGGTGATTACTCCGGCCCCGGCGGCGCCCGTGCGGTATTGCGTGATCCCAGCGTCCAATGCGCGATTCTTGAAACCGCCCGGGGCGGCTTGCTGCGCCGAGGTACCGCAATGACGCATGCCGACGCCGCGTTGATAACAAATATCGCTGCGGATCACCTGGAGGATTTCGGCGTACATGATCTCGAGCGCCTGACCGATATCAAGTGGCTGGTGACTTCGCTGCTGGGTACCCGCGGCATCGCAGTCCTGAACGCCGATGATCCGCGCCTGCGCGCCCGAGCCGCCAGTCTGACCTGCCCGCTGATCTGGTTCTCCATGGATGCGTCGTCGGCCGTCCTGACTGCGCACCTGGAAAATGGCGGCCTTGCCTGGGTGCTTGACGAGCAACACCTGGTGCGGCTTGACGGTCACCAGCAGACGGCTGTCCTGCACGCTGCGGAGATACCGATCACCTTGCGGGGCGCGGCCAGGCACAATATCGCCAACAGCCTCGCAGCTGCGGCACTGGCTGATGCTCTCGGCTTGCCGCTGGACGCGATCGCAAATGGCTTGCGAGGTTTCACCGACGATGCCAATCCCGGCCGCGCCAATCTGTTCCAGATCGGTGGCGCGCGGGTGCTGCTGGATTTTGCCCACAATCCGGACGGTGTCCGGGCGCTGACGGACATCGCCAATCACCTGGGTAACGGCCGTCGCCTGTTGCTACTGGGCCAGGCCGGTGACCGCGGCGACGACAGCATTCGCGAACTGGCGCGCGCCGCCTGGACACTTTCACCAGACAAGGTAATTATCAAGGAACTGGCCAACTATGCGCGGGGGCGCAAGCCCGGCGAAGTCGCCGCGATCCTGAGGGAGAGCCTGATCGCCGAAGGTGCCGAGGCCACTGCCATCGACTATCAGGTCGAAGAAGCCGTTGCCGTCAGCAAGGCGCTGGCATGGCTGGAACCAGGAGATCTGGCGATCCTGCTGGTACATGAAGACATCGAAGGCGTGAGAAAACGCCTGCAACGTGCCGAGGCCGGTCGTCCGAGCGGTATGTTGACTGACTTCAGCGATTCCTGACCCGCACTCCATCAGCCACATCGTCGCTTGGGTGCACGATCACCGTCTGACCTGACTCCAGTCCCGTCAACACCTGGACCTCGAGACCACTGCGCCGGCCAACCCCGATCTGGCGAAGCTGCGCCTGACCGTCGTCGAAAATATAGACTGCCCATGCGTCGCCCATACGAAACAGCGCACCGGCCGGGACCTTCAGCACATCCGGTTCCTGCCAGATGATGAACTCCGCCTCGACCCGGTAACCATCGCCGAGGCGTTCCCAGGTTTCACGCGGAGACACGATGTCGGATATCACCAACACCCGTTGCTCCTCCACGCCGAGCGCCGAGATCTTGGTAAAACCCCGGGGCTCAACCACACGAACCACGCCTTCGAGGGGGGCATCGCCGCCCCAACGGTGAAACTCCACCTCCGTCCCGGACGTGATCCGCACCGCGTCGGCGGACAGTACATCCACCTCTATTTCCAGCGCTGCCGGATCACCAATTTCGACCAGTGGCTGGCCGGGACTGACCACACCCTCGCTCTCACGGATAAGGTCCAGCACCCGGCCGGCGACCGGCGAGCTCACCGGCACCATCTCGAGCGCCTGTCCAGTAGCCGCTGCGGTGGAATACACCAGCGCAGTCTTTGCCGCCTCCAGCTCATGTTGAGCGACATCGACCGCGAACTCGGCCGAGCGCAGATTGGCGACCGTGACCCGCCCCCGGGCCCGGGCCCGGTCGAGGTCGTCCTCAGAAATCAGACCATCGGCGCGAAGCTGCTCCTTGCGGGCCAATTCGTGATCGGCAAACTCGGCATCCGCCCTGGCCGCTGCGACGCTCTGATCAGCACCCTGGCGCGCGGCGCTGGCCGCCTGCACCCGCGCCTCAGCGCGCGCCCGGCTGCGCGGATCGAGCACCTCTGCGGGCATCGGCTCTAGCTCCAGCAACACATCACCCTTGTTCACCTGATCGCCGACGTCCAGCTCGATACGTCGGGCGAGGCCGGCGACCGGCGCCGACAGCACATAGCGATCGATGACCCTGGTGCGGCCCTCTTCTTCTACTGTCACCTGTAATGGACCGCGGCGGACAGTAGCCGTATCGACCGGCACCGGCCGCGGCATAAAACCGAACACCAGCGCCGCAAGTACCACAAGCGCAAGCGCGCTCATTGCGATATTTCTTCCAGCATGCATAAGGCAATCCTATTCGCGTGTCTTCAGCGCGGCCACCATATCCAGTTGATCCACACGTCGCCGCACGACAAGACCGGAAATAACCGCGGCCCCGAGCACCACGGCAGCGGCCAGAGCGTAGGTATCACGCTCCAGCACCAGCGGGATCCGGAACAACTCATGCGGCAGCGTCGACACCATCCAGGCTGAAAGCACATAACCAATCGCAAAGCCGGGCAAGATGGCAAGCAAGGTCAGAAGACCCAGCTCTCCCAGCAGGATGTAGGAGACCTCGCCACGGGTAAATCCGAGCACTCTCAGGCTGGCAAGGTCACGACCACGCTCAGCCAGTGCGATGCGCGCGCTGTTGTACACGATCCCGAAGACGATCGCCGCGGACAGGGCGCTGATAAATCCCATATAGGTCAGCAGGAATTCGGCAATCGAATCATAGAAGTTCTGCAATCTGGAATCGCTGGACTCGGTTGCCGCCACCCTCGGAACACTCTTCAGATGCCGAAGGATGTCGTTGCGGCGCAGGCTGTCTATCGCAAGATAGGCGCCGGAAACAGCATAGCCTTCTCCCATCAGGCGATTAAGGCCATCGAGACTCGTATAGGCGCCAATGCCGATGTATTGCCGGACGACGCCCGCCACCGAAAGGTCCTTGTGCGTCCGCCGGCCTTCCAGCACTTCCACCTGCAGCGAGTCCCCGGTGGCCACACCGAGAATTTCGGCAAGCTGCTCCGTCAACAGCAATCCTTCATCGGGCAATTTCAGCGGCTGCAGCTGATCGTCCAGCGCTCGATGCAGCACCGCATCCGGCCGGTATCCGGAAATGCTGGTCCGGTAGCTGCGCGATCCCGCTCGCAGTCTTACCGGTACGTTGCGGAACGGTTCGACGTAGTTCACACCCTCCAGCGCGCGCAGCTCGTAGACCGCGCTCAGGGACGTCGCCTGGTAAAACGTCACCGCGAGGTCCTCCCGCTGAGCCTGGCCGAATTCGATCTCCACCATCTCATCCATGGCGTCGGTGAAAAATGTGCCTAGCATCATGACGCCGCAGGCCATCGCGATGCCCGCCACTGTCAGCGTAGTTTTCACCGGCCGCCGGCTCAGATGACGCAGGATCATCCGACTGGGCTGATCCAGTCGCCTGGTGAAACCGGCACGCTCGAGCCAGGAGGGTTTATATGTTTCCGGGGCGGCCGGGCGCATGGCTTCGGCGGGTGGTAGCCGGGCGGCCTGGCGCACCGCCCCGAGGGTGCCGGTGATGGCCGCGATGCCGGTGACCAGGGCTGCCACTATCACTGTGTCACCATGGATCCGGTAACGCAGGAACGGGAAACGATAGTAGTCCATGTAGATTTCGCTAAGACCGGCGCCGAGCCAGGCGCCGAATCCGGTTCCCGCGGCCACGCCCAGGGCTACGATCACCAGGACCAGCTGCAGGAAGTGCCAGCCGATCTGTGTATTGCGGTAACCGAAGGCTTTGAGGATCGCGATCTGCTCGCGCTGGGTATTAACCAGCCGGCCGATCACGACGTTGAGCAGGAACGCGGTGATGCCGAGGAAAATTCCGGAGAACAGTCCGGCGGTCTGGCGCAACTGACGGAATTCCTCGTTCAGGAACTTGTGTGAGATCTGATCCTCGCGACCGAAAGCGCCGAGACCGCCGTTCGGCTCCAGCAACAGATCGAGGCGCTCAATCACTGGCTCTGCTGATGCGTCAGGCGTCAGTCCAAGCAGCACATCGTTGAACCCCTCTTCCATTTCGTAGGCCGCCGCGAGCGGCTTGTGTGCCATCCAGAGCACGCCATAGCGCTTGAAATCGGGGAGGATGCGGCCCGGAGCAATCTGGTAAATAAATTCCGGCGACAATGCGACTCCGACGAGGCTCACGGTCTTGTAACGACCCTTGATCAACACTGACAGGCGATCACCCGGCTCCAATCCATGCGCCGTGGCGAAGGCTTCGCTGACCAACACCTCGTCATCACGGCCGGGTTCCGGCAGGCGACCGCGTCGCAGATGGAGGCTGTTTAGCAACGGCTCGCCGTCATCAGGGATCGAGACGAGCCGCCCGGTAACAGGGTCGTCAAATCCCGGCACATCGATCAGCGCCGCGGCGACCACCCGGGTTTGTACGCGATCCACCCCCGGGATCATCTCGATCCGTCGGGCCAGATTCTCCGGCGCCCGGGTCAGGCTGGCGAACACATCTGCGAAACGCTGGCGCTCGTAGTATTGATGCCGCGTGTCACTCAAGGCCTGATAGACATTGACGGACATGATGTAGGTGGCGGCGCCGGCCGCGATGACCATGGCGATGGCCAGCGCCTGCCCGCGCATGTCGAACAAGTCGCGCAACAGCTTCTTGTGTAACGCGGTCGGCATCGCCTACCACTCGATGTCGCGCGCCGGCTTGCGCTGCGGGTTGCGCGCCGTCTCTGCGAGATGGCCGTCGGCAAGACGGATGACCCTGTCCGCCATTGCCGAGATGGCGGCATTGTGGGTAATCAGCGCGGTAGTGGTATGCAGCTCGCGGTTGACCCGCTCCAGCGCCTCCAGCACCACAACTCCGGTAGCGGAATCGAGCGCGCCGGTGGGCTCATCGCATAACAACACTGCCGGGTTCTTGGCGATGGCCCTGGCGATGGCCACGCGTTGCTGTTCGCCACCGGACAATTGTGCCGGGAAGTGATCCATCCGGCTGCCCAAACCCACGACTTCCAGCGCCTGCTCGGGTGCCATCGGCGACTCGGCTATCTCAGTGACCACCGCGACATTCTCCCTGGCGGTCAGGCTTGGGATCAGGTTATAGAACTGAAACACGAAGCCGACATGGCGGCGCCGGTAGCGGGTGAGTTCACGATCTCCGGCTGCTGTCAGGTCCTGGCCCTGGTACCAGACCCGACCGGTGGTCGGCGTGTCGAGACCACCGATGATATTCAACAGCGTGGACTTGCCGCTTCCGGATGGACCCAGCAGCGCAGTCACCTCGCCGCCGAAGAGCTCCAGATCAACCCCGCGCAGAGCATGTACCTGAACCTCACCCATCAGATAAACCTTGGTCAAGGCCTCGACCCTGAATACCACATCGCGCCGGCGGTCGACGGTCGTATCCAGCGCTTGATCCATCGCGGTCTCCGTATAAGCTGTGCCTGAGCCAAGTGTAGGCCATGGCATTGCGGCGAATCCGCCCCGCACCCGGGTGAACAGAATGGCGGCGCGTAAACCGGGATCGCCGGGGATAGCCCGTCGCAGCGGTACACGCGGGTCATCTCCGAGGCAGCGGATGGAGATACGCCGGACGTTTCTGCACCATGTTCTCACGACCGTCACCGGGGTATCCCGCGAATGACCACAAGCGAAGCAGTACGCGACAGTTTCTGGGCGCTGGATCCTGATCTGGTGTTTCTCAACCACGGATCGTTCGGCGCATGCCCGCAGCCGGTGCTCGAAGAGCAGGACCGCATCCGAAGGCGCATGGAAAATCAGCCCGTGCAATTTTTTGTCCGCGACCTCGAAGGTCTGCTCGACGAAGCGCGCAGCTGTATTGCCGGTTTTCTCGGCGCGAATCAGACAGACATTGCCTGGGTGCCAAACGCGACTGCCGGGGTCAACGCGGTGTTGCGATCTCTGGATTTACGAGCCGGCGATGAATTGTTGACCACGGATCATGAATACAACGCTTGCCGCAATGCGCTCGACTTTGTCGCTGATCGCGCAGGTGCGAGGGTCGTCGTCGCTCGTATCCCTTTTCCGCTCACCAGTGCCGACGAGGCGCTGGCGGCGATACTCGTGTGCGTCAGCCCACGAACCCGTCTGGCCCTGATCGATCACGTCACCAGTCAGACAGGGCTGATCCTGCCTGCAGGCAGGATCGTAGCGGCGCTGGCCGACAAAGGCATCGACACATTGATCGATGGCGCGCATGCACCGGGCATGCTGGATCTTGACCTCAACGCGATCGGCGCGGCGTATTACACCGGCAATTGCCATAAATGGCTATGCGCGCCCAAGGGCGCCGGGTTCCTCTACGTTGATCCTCAGCGGCAGCAGGATGTGCGGCCGGTCTCAATCAGCCATGGCGCGAACTCGCCACGCCTGGACCGATCACGTTTTCTGCAGGAATTTGACTGGACAGGCACCGCCGATCCCACGCCGATGCTGTGCGTGCCGGCCGCGATCCGCTGCATGGGCGAGTTGTTCGAAGGCGGCTGGCCTGCATTGCGGGCCCACAATCGCAAGCTGACGCTGGACGGCCGGCGAGCTATTGCCAGGGCCATCGGTGCAGAAATCCCCGCCCCGGAGGACATGATCGGCTCACTGGCTGCCCTGCCGCTGCCGGACGGAAGCATGCATCCACCGAAATCCGCCATGTACACGGATCCACTACAGGACGAATTGTTGGCCGGGTGGCAGATCGAGGTGCCGGTGATCCCCTGGCCGGCGGTACCGGCCAGACTGCTCCGTATTTCCGCGCAGGCCTACAACCACCCCGGCCAATACGAACTCCTGGCACAGGCACTGGTGACATCGCTTGGACCCGCCTGAGTCGGCTGTTGCCCGCAATTGATCCTGGGCAAGGTTGTCGAGCCCCACTTCTGCTAGCTTTGAAGCAGACGGTGGAAAGATTGAGGTCGCCTTGAAACTCCTGGTCGCAGTTGATTTCTCCCCGCAGACAGAGGCCCTGCTTGCAGTCAGCCAACGCCTGGCGCAGGCGCTTGGCGGCGAATTGAGGCTGTTGCATGTTGCGTCGCCGGCCTCCCTGATCAAGCACCATCCCGAAACGCAACACGAACAGGAAGAACCGGGCGGGCAAGATAATGAGCATCGCTTGCTCCGCGAAGCCGTGGCTCGCGCCCGCGACGCCGGAATCGAGGCCACGGGTGTCTTGGTCGAAGGCCCGCCGGCAAAAACGATTCTGAGCCAGGCCGAAAATCTGCCGGCCGAGATGATCATCATGGGCTCGCATGGCTTCGGCGCGACGCTGAGCCTGATCTTGGGCAGCGTCAGCAAAAAAGTGCTGAAGAACGCGCGGTGTCCGGTATTGCTGGTACCCGTCCGGGCAACTCAGAAATGACGACGGCAACGACGACTCAGTCAACAGGAAGGAAATCAGCCTTGGGCACCATGCCACAGTCCGGACACCAGAACTCGGGATCTACCTCCGACCAGGCCGTACGCCATGGGATGCCGTGGGCCTCGTCGCCGAGGTCCTCATCGTAAACATAAGGGCATTCAGGACATTGGAATCTGGCCATGTATTTGTCGTCCCGGTTCGATGGCCCGCCGGGGGCAGGAATCCAGTGACAGCGCTGAGTGTAGCTATTTCGCGGCGGGTATGTCGCACCGCCGCCTTCGTTTCGCAGCGCGGGCATATTTGATCGCTGCCCCAAAGATCAAATGAGGAACGGACCTTGATTGACAGACGCCACGACCTGACTCGCCCAGCGGATCTTCACCACGAACCCTTCTCTGGTCCGCTGCGACGTCGTCGTCCCGACTACCAGGACCTGCTGCCACCGTGTAATAACGCCTGCCCGGCCGGCGAAAACATCCAAGCCTGGCTGGATCAGGCACAGAATGGCAATCCCCGCCGGGCCTGGGAAATTCTCGTGGCGGACAATCCCCTGCCGGCGGTTCACGGCCGTGTTTGCTATCACCCCTGCGAGGATCACTGTAACCGCACGGAGATGGACGCCGCAGTCAGTATCCATGCGGTGGAGCGCTATCTGGGCGATCTGGCCATCGAAAAGGGCTGGCCCCTGCCGGCGCCAAGCAAAACCAGCGGCCGTCGTGTGCTGGTGATCGGCGCGGGACCGAGTGGTCTTGCCGCCGCCTATCATCTTCGCCGGATGGGTCATGAGGTCGAGATCCGCGAAGCGGGCCCGGTACCCGGCGGGATGATGCACTTCGGTATTCCCGCCTATCGCTTGCCGCGAGACGTGCTGGACGCGGAGATTCGTCGCATCCAGGCGCTGGGCGTGCGCATCGTGCTCGATCATAAGGTGGAAGACGTGCTCGCCGAGCAGGAAAGCGGCGGGTTTGATGCGGTGTTCCTCGCGGTAGGGGCGCACCTGTCAAAGAACGTAAACATCCCGGCACGGGACGCGGGCAAGATTCTCGATGCTGTCAGCTTCCTGAAGAGCGTTGAACAGGGCGAGTCGCCGCGACTTGGCCGCAGGGTGGCTATCTACGGTGGCGGTAATACAGCGATGGACGCAGCGCGCGTGGCCAAGCGTCTCGGCGCGACAGAGGCCCTGATTATCTACAGGCGCGACCGTGAGCACATGCCTGCCCACCCTTTCGAAGCAGACGAGGCAGTGGAAGAAGGCGTCAAGATCAACTGGCTACGGACGATTCGCGAGATCGACCAGACCCGGTTTACCGTGGAAGAAATGGAGATCGGAGAGGACGGCCGCCCCCATCCGACCGGGCGCCTGGAGACCCTGGAGGCGGATTCGCTGATCCTGGCCCTGGGTCAGAACGTGGACACCAGTTTTCTGCGCCGCATTCCGGGCGTCGAACTGAAACAGGACGGCACCGTGCTGGTCGACGAACAGTTGATGACCGGCTGCCGGGGACTGTTCGCCGGCGGCGATATGGTGCCGACTGAACGCACCGTCACCAACGGCATCGGTCACGGCAAGAAAGCCGCGCGAAACATTGACTCGTTCCTGCGCGGTGAAGCGGTCCCGGACCGTGGACCGCGGCATCTCGCTAGCGCAGATCTGCTGCGCCCCTGGTTTGCCACCGACGCCCAGGTACGCGCGCAGGGGCAGATCGAGCAGGCGCGCCGTCAATCCGGTTTCGAGGAAGTCACGCTGGGCCTTAGCCAGGAAGAGGCCGTGTACGAGGCCAGGCGATGTCTGTCTTGCGGTAACTGCTTCGAATGCGATGGTTGCTTCGGGGCGTGCCCCGAGGACGCGATCATCAAGCTTGGCCCGGAGCGCCGTTATCGGTTTGATTTCGCACGCTGCACCGGTTGCGCGGTCTGTTTCGAGCAATGTCCGTGCCACGCGATACAGATGATCCCGGAACCACCGCCCACGCAGCGATCAGCGGAGGACAATCCGTGAACTCGAACACCGAAAAACCGCGCCGGGTGACGATAGATGGCAACGAGGCAGCCGCGCATGTGGCCTACAGATCTAATGAGATCTGTGCCATTTACCCGATTACGCCGTCGTCGCCGATGGCGGAACTCGCCGACCAGTGGGCCAATCAGGGACTGACTAACGTGTGGGGGCAGGTGCCGGTCATCACCCAGATGCAAAGCGAGGGCGGGGTCGCCGGGGCAGTTCACGGCGCGCTGCAGACAGGCGGCCTGAGCACGACCTTCACCGCGTCTCAGGGCCTGTTGCTGATGATTCCCAATATGTACAAGATCGCCGGCGAATTGACACCGGTGGTGTTCAACGTGGCGGCACGATCGCTGGCCGCGCAGGGGCTGTCGATTTTCGGCGATCACCAGGACGTCATGGCAGTGCGCGGCACAGGCTTCGCATTGCTTTGTTCTTCGTCGCCGCAGGAGGCCCATGACCTCGCGCTGGTCGCACAATCAGCCAGTCTTGCCAGCCGCGTGCCTTTCGTGCACTTCTTTGACGGTTTCCGCACCTCGCATGAAATCAACCAGGTCGAGCTGCTGGAAGACGACGATATCCGGGCGCTGTTGCCGGACGCGCAGGTGTTCGCGCATCGCCAGCGGGCGCTGAGCCCGGAGCACCCGTTCATCCGCGGCACCAGCCAAAATCCGGATGTGTATTTCCAGGCGCGGGAGACGGTCAACCCGTTCTACCGGGAGCTCCCTGCCAAGGTACAAGATGCGATGGACCAGCTGGCCGCGCGCTGCAAACGGCAATACAAGCTGTTCGACTACCATGGCGCCGAGGATGCACAACGGGTCATCGTGCTGATGGGTTCCGGCGCGGAGACCGCGCGGGAAACAGTAGATTATCTGTGCGCGCGCGGCGAAGCCGTAGGCATGATTCAGGTACGCTTGTATCGGCCGTTCTCCACCACCGCATTCATGGCTGCGCTGCCGCCGCGGGTACGGGGACTGGCTGTTCTGGATCGCTGCAAAGAGCCTGGCGCTCTCGGTGAGCCATTGTTTATGGACGTCAGCGCATGTCTGGCGCGAGAGCGGCCGGAACTGACCCTTGTCGGCGGACGCTATGGCTTGTCCTCCAAGGAGTTCACTCCCGCGATGGTCAAGGCGGTGTTTGATCATCTTGCCAATCCAGATCCGAAGCATCCGTTTACCGTGGGGATCCAGGACGATGTGATGCATTCCAGCCTCGAGACAGATAACAGCTTCGTTATCGAGGATGCAGAGACGTTTCGCGCCGTCTTCTACGGACTGGGTGCTGACGGAACCGTAAGTGCCAATAAAAACAGCATCAAAATTATCGGCGAGGACCCGACCCGATACGCGCAGGGCTATTTCGTCTATGACTCAAAGAAGTCCGGCTCGAAAACCGTCTCCCATCTGCGTTTTGGACCACGCCCGATCCGCTCAAGCTATCTGGTGCAGGCCGCGAATTTCATCGGCTGCCATCAGTTCGATTTTGTCAGCAGTATGGATGTTCTCGGGCTCGCAGCGCCGGGCGCGACATTTCTGCTGAACAGCCCATACAACGCAGAGGAAGTATGGGCACATCTGCCGGCGCCGGTGCGCGACACGATTCGCGACAAGCGCCTCGATTTCCATGTGATTGACGCGTTCGCGGTGGCCGCAGCGGCCGGCCTGGGGCGCCGTATCAACACCGTGATGCAGGTCGGCTTTTTTGCCCTTTCAGATGTCATGCCGATCGATGCCGCGATGGAGCAGATAAAGGCGGCGATCAAGAAAAGCTATCAACGCAAAGGCGCGGAACTCGTGCGGCGAAATTTTGCCGCGGTCGATGCGGCCCGTGCGGCGATCCAAAAAGTTCTACCGCCGACCGTTGAAGAACAGGCACCTCCGGGGCGGGCGCCGGTTGCGGCCAACGCCCCTGATTTTGTCAAACAGGTGACTGCAATGATGATCGCCGGCCGCGGAGACGAACTGCCGGTCAGCGCGTTGCCAGTAGACGGGACCTGGCCGAGTGGTACCTCGGCCTGGGAGCTCCGTGACCTGAGCACCCAGGTTCCACTGTGGGAGCCGGACCTGTGCATACAGTGCGGCAATTGCAGCCTGGTGTGTCCGCATGGCGTTATCCGGTCGCGCTTTTATCACCAGTCAAACCTGGATCGAGCCCCAGACGGCTTCCGCTCTGCGCCGCTCCATGGTCGGGGTTACCCGGATATCCGCTACACCCTGCAGATCCACCCCGATCACTGCACCGGCTGCACCCTGTGCGTGGACGCTTGCCCGGCGCGCAGTGGTGAGCAGTCCGGCAAGCGCGCGATCAACATGGTGGACAAGGCGCCGGTGTTGGATCAGGAGCGCTCGAGCCTGCACTTCTTCGAATCCTTGCCCGAGGTGGATCGGGGCAGAATCGACTTCAGCACCGTGCGCGGCGTCCAGCATCTGGAACCGCTGTTCCAGTTTTCGGGCGCCTGCTCCGGCTGCGGAGAGACCCCATATCTGAAGCTGGTCTCGCAATTATTTGGAGACCGCGCGGTGATTGCCAATGCCACCGGCTGTTCATCGATATACGGCGGCAATCTGCCCACCACGCCCTGGTCAGCCAACAACGAAGGCCGTGGCCCTGCCTGGTCGAATTCTCTGTTTGAAGACAACGCGGAGTTCGGATTCGGATTCCGCCTCAGCGCTGACACCCACCGACAGCAGGCCGAGGAATTGCTCGGAAGATTGCGATCGGACCTGGGCGATGACCTGGTCAATGATCTGCTCAATGCCAATCAGATCGAGGAATCAGAGATACGCATTCAGCGTCTTCGGGTGGACGCGCTTCGACAGAAGCTCGCGGAGCTGCCTTCAGCGAACGCACGCCAGTTGGAATCGGTCGCGGATCATCTGGTCCGCCGCAGCGTCTGGATCGTCGGCGGCGATGGCTGGGCCTATGATATCGGCTACGGAGGTCTGGACCACGTGCTGTCTCTGGGTCGCGACGTGAATATCCTGGTGCTCGACACAGAGGTGTACTCCAACACCGGCGGCCAGGTTTCAAAAGCGACGCCGCTCGCAGCGGTCGCTAAATTCGCTGCCGGCGGCAAACCGACGCCGAAGAAGGATCTTGCATTGCAGGCCATCGCCTATGGCAACGTCTATGTGGCGCGCGTCGCAATGGGCGCCAACCCGCAGCAGACATTACTCGCCTTCCGCGAAGCGGAACGCTTTTCCGGCCCCTCGCTGATTCTCGCCTACAGCCACTGTATCGCCCACGGCATCGACATGCGTTTCGGCATGCGACAGCAGAAGATGGCCGTGTCCAGCGGACACTGGCCGTTGCTACGATACAACCCGGTGGTACGGGAGGAAGGTGGTAACCCGTTCATGCTCGATTCGCAACGCCCCGGAATCAAGCTCAAGGACTATGCCGAACGTGAATTGCGCTTCCGCATGCTGGCTGCCAGCAACCCTGCACAGGCCGAAAAACTGATGCGCGCCGCACAGCAGGATGTGGACGTGCGCTGGGGTATCTACGAGGAGATGGCGAATCGCGGTGACGCGAGCGTTCATTTCGCCAATCCCACAGGCTAATCAGGAAAAACCGATTTCGAGGTACCGATCATGGATTTAAGCACCGACTACCTGGGGCTGGAACTTGCACATCCGATAATCGCCTCGGCCTCACCATTAACCGGCGACCTGGGCAACATCCGTCGCATGGAAGACGCCGGCGCGGCTGCCGTGGTGATGCACTCGCTGTTCGAGGAACAGATCCGCAAGGAGGCCGCGGCCATGGACACGCTGCTGTCGTCATCGGCAGACAGTTTCGGCGAGGCCTTGTCCTATTTCCCACCTCTTGGCGACTACCGCGCCAGTGAGGAGAGTTATCTGGAGACTCTGACCGCAGCCAGTGCCGCGGTCGACATCCCGGTTATCGCCAGCCTCAACGGCATCACCCCTACTGGCTGGACCGGGCATGCGACGGCGATGGAGCAGGCGGGTGCCAGTGCAATCGAATTGAATATCTATTACATCGCGGCAGATGCCGCGGAATCCGGACAACAAGTGGAAGCCCGTTATCTTGATATTGTGCGCGCGGTCAAGTCGGCCGTTTCCATCCCGGTCGCGGTCAAAGTCGGACCCTACTTCAGCGCGTTCAGCCACATGGCACATCAGATGGTGGGCGCCGGCGCCGACGGACTGGTGCTGTTCAACCGGTTTTATCAACCCAATTTCGATCTGCAACAGATGGCGGTGACCCGGGCTCTCGATCTCAGCCGGGCCGAGGAGATCCGGACTGGTTTGTTGTGGATATCGGTGCTCTACCAGAAACTCAGCGCATCGATCGCGGCGACGACCGGTGTGGAGACCCATACGGAGATCGTCAAATACCTGATGGCAGGCGCCGATGCGGTCATGACCACCTCAAGCCTGCTCAGACACGGGATCGGATACCTGGGCGAATTGCGCGATGACCTGGACGACTGGATGGAACGACATGGTTTCGCCAGCCTCGCGCCGCTGCGCGGCAGCATGAGCCTGTCCCGGGTGTCGGACCCCTCTGCCTTCGAGCGTGCAAATTACATCCGCATGCTGGAAGAGTTTGAACCAGAGCACACATCGGCCTGAGCCTGTCGCATGGATCTCTGCGGCAGCAAGATCGCCGCATTGTTCTTCGCGCCGCACCTTCTCGCCCATTGCCGGCGCTTGAACCTATCGGCTGAACTTATCGCTTGAACTTATCGCTTGATTGGGCCGACCCGCTGGCGCATACGCTGCACCTCGCGCCCGCGTTTTTGCAGTACCCGGGTCAACAGGTCTGCAAATCTCGGGAACAAGCCAGCCAGCTTCGCCTGCAGGCCGCGGCTAAACGGGATCGTGACCTCCCTGGGTTTGCGCGGCAGGATGCGACTGAAGATCACACGTTCGATATCGTGGACCGTCAGGATCTCGCCGCCGGAAAAGGTCAGCGCAGCCTCCTCATAGCCTTCCTGCTGCACGAGCATCGGTGTCTCGATCGCATCCGGACAAATGACCGTGACATAAACGCCCTTCGATATTAATTCGCGGGCCAGCACCGCCGAATAGGCGCGGACCGCAAACTTGCTTGCGCTGTACAGGCCAATGCCGGAGACCGGGGCGATTCCGGCAAGCGATGCGAAGTTGATGATGTGGCCATGGCCCGCTGAAGTCATCTGGCGAGCGGCTGTGCGGCATCCGTAGGCAACGCCCTTGAAATTGACATCGATATGCCGGTCTATGTCACTCACGGCAGCCTCGACCAGCCAACCGGGATGGATCATGCCGGCGACATTCATCAGCACATCCAGACGCTGCCAGCGCAAGAGCAATTCGCGTAAACCGCTGTCCCAGGCTTCCGCGTCGCTTACGTCGTGCCGGCGCAGTAGCACGCGCTCGGTCGGCCAGTCGCGGCCACGCGCTGCGCGACGCAGGCCATCAAGGTTTACGTCGGTTGCCATCACCCGGGCGCCGCGGCGGAGCAGGCAGTCGCTCAGATGGGTGCCGACACCGCTGGCAGCGCCGGTGACCCAGAAAACCTGTTCACTAATAGGCATATTCATATTGTTGGGCGCAGATGGTACGGATAGATGCCGAAGATGGACAGGGCGGCGGTTTTGACTCAGATCATTGCCTTAGCGGGTGGGAGCGATTATAAATAGCACCAGAAATGAGAATTATTCTCATAAACCGGTTTAGGGCAAGCATTGATGACCAGTTTGGACCAGTTGGAAGAGGGCGCGAAAGCCACTTTGATCGCCGTTGACGGCCAGTCGACCTTGCGCCGGCGATTGATGGAAATGGGTCTGTTGCCAGGCACCCCATTGCAGCTGATAAGACGCCTCGATCTTGGTGGTGTGCTTGAACTCGAAGTTCGCCGCTCGCGTCTGTCGCTGCGGCATGCTGAAGCCACCCACCTGCATGTAATCGCGACTGCCTGAGGTTCCACTTGCAGTCCGCCACGACATCGACGGCGCCGACGATCGTCCTCGCCGGCAACCCCAATACGGGCAAATCGACGGTTTTCAATCAACTGACGGGCGGCCGCGCCCGAATCGGCAACTACCCCGGGATTACCGTTGAGCGCAGCATCGGCAGAATCATGCTGCCGGGCGGCCGTCTGGCTTCGGTACAGGACTCGCCGGGGACTTACAGCCTGGCGGCGCGCAGCAGCGAGGAACTGCTAGCGCTGGAGTCGATCGCCGGTATTGCCCCATTGCCGCGGCCGGACCTGGTTGTGGTGACTGTCGACGCTTCACAGCTGAGCCGCAACCTGTATCTGGTGCTGCAGATAATCGAAATGCGGGTACCGGTGATCGTCGCGCTGAACATGACAGACACGCTCGAAAAGAGCGGTCAGCAAATCGATGTCGGCATCCTGGAAAAGCAACTCGGGGTACCTGTTGTGCCGATGATGGCGCGAAGTGGTCGTGGTCTGGGCGATCTGGTGGGCGCCATAACACGGGTGCTTGATGATCCCGCGATCGCGCTGCCGGGCTGGCGCTGGGTGCCTGATTCGAGTGCGCTGCTCGATGATCTGCAGACCCTTGAAACCACGATTCCGGAGTCGTGGCACCAGAATTGCGACGATCGGCGCCGGGCACTGGCGCTCTGGTCGTTACTTTCGATCGATGCCGAGCACACCCTTGAAGAGGTTCCGGATTCAGTGAGCCAGGGGGCGGCGAGCTGCCGTCTCGCCGCCGAAGCAGCTGGCCGTGATCTGGACCGCGAGATCATCGAAGGTCGTTATCAGTGGATCGATCGTTGTGTATCGCGCTGTTTGCACGAGGACGCCCGGCACCTGTCAGTGACCGACCGGGTTGACCGGGTGCTGCTCCATCCGGCCCTGGGCCTGATCCTGTTTTTGGCGATGATGACCCTCGTATTTCAGGCATTGTTTACCGGTGCTGACCCGCTGATCGGTCTGATCGAGTCGGGCGTGGCCTGGGTCGGTGGCACCGTCGGCTCGGCACTGGGCCCGGGTCTCTTCACCGAATTCCTGGTTAACGGCGTGATCGACGGAGTCGGTGCCTTCGTGGTTTTCCTGCCGCAGATCCTGATGCTGTTTCTGTTTATCGGTCTGATGGAAGACAGCGGCTATATGGCCAGGGTGGCGGTGCTGATGGATCGCGTGATGAAGAGCATGGGACTGCATGGCCGCGCCTTCGTGCCGATGTTGTCGGGCTATGCCTGCGCGGTGCCGGCGATCATGGCGACCCGCACCATGGAGCGGCGACGTGACCGCCTGCTGACGATGATGGCGCTGCCGTTGATGACCTGCTCAGCGCGCTTGCCGGTGTATGGGCTGTTGATTGCGGCCATGGTTCCCCCATGGCAGGAAGCCGGCTTCGTACAGGGTTTGCTGATGTCGTTCATGTACCTGTTTGGCACCGCGATGGCTTTGATCGTGGCCTGGGTGCTGAGCAAGACGATGCTCCGTGGCAGCTATATCCCGCTGGTGATAGAGATGCCCCCCTATCGCCTGCCGCACTGGTCATCGGTATGGCGCATGGTCCTGCGCCGGGTCGGAGATTTCATGAAGACCGCGGGCACCATCATCCTGATCGGCTCGATCGTCATCTGGGCGCTGTTGAGTTTTCCGCGCGACGCACAGATCGAAGCGCCGTTTGATCAACAAAAGCAGGCCATAGAGCAACAGTTGTCGCAGGAGATGTCTCCCGCCGACGAGGCCGAACTGATCGAACGCCTGGGACGCATCGAAGCCGAACGGGCAGGTGCCATGACCCGGCACAGTTACGCGGGTCGCCTGGGGCACGCGATCGAGCCGTTGATCGAGCCACTCGGTTTCGACTGGAAGATCGGCGTGGGCATCATCAGCGCTTTTGCGGCCCGTGAAGTGTTCGTCAGCACAATGGGCGTTGTCTTCGGCATCGGCGAGGATGTGGACGAGGAATCGGAAGATCTGCGCTCGAAAATATGGTCGGATAAGTGGCCTGATGGTCGTCAGGTCTTTACCCCGCTGGTATGCATGTCGCTGATGGTGTTTTTTGCCCTCGCCTGTCAGTGCATGAGCACGCTGGCGGTGGTCAAGCGAGAGACCGGTGGATGGTCCTGGCCTGCTTTCATGTTCGCGTACATGACGGTCCTCGCCTGGGTCGCCAGCTTTCTGGTGTTCCAGACCGGTACGCTGCTCGGCTATTCCTGAGCCGCGGCTTTATCAGCGAGTCCGTAGCGAGCGACCAGACGGTCCCTGCGGGCTGGATCAAGGTTGATTCTCGCGGCGTCATATCCGGCGTGATCCAGCACCCGGGGGTCCATCACTCTGAACCAGAGCGGCGGTAAGTACGCCAGCAAATACATGCCGAAGTATCCGGACGGCAACTGTGGCGCTTCATCGAAGTGACGCAAAGCCTGATAACGTCGCGCCGCATGGGCGTGATGGTCGGAGTGTCGCTGCAGCTGATACAGCAGGATATTGGACAATACGTGATTGCTGTTCCAGGAATGCTCCGGCCGGGGACGCTCATAACGGCCGTCGGCCGTCTTCTGCCGCAGCAGACCGTAGTGCTCGATGTAGTTGGCCGCTGACAGCAGTGAGTAGGCCACCACAGCCTGCACCAGCAAGAGCGGCAATACGCCTGCGCCCAACCACACCAGCAAGCCACCCCACACAACCGCGGTGAGTATCGCTGTCTGCAGGATCTGATTGTGTATTGACCAGCTCTCCCGGTGCTCGCGGGCCAGCCTCGCCTGCTCCAGACGCCAGGCACGCATCAGTGCACCAGGAATCTCACGGACCATAAAGCGATAGTAGCTTTCGCCAAGCCGGGCTGAGGCCGGATCTTCCGGGGTCGCCACATCCCGATGATGGCCTTGATTGTGCTCGATACAGAAGTGGCCGTAAGCCGCTGGCGCCAGCGCCAGTTGCGCCATGCGTCGCTCTGTGACGCTGCGCTTGTGGCCGAGTTCGTGTCCCACATTGATACCAACGCCTGCGGTCCAGCCGATGGCGATGGCAATACCGAGATAGCCGTACCAGCTGAGATCAGCGTTCATCGCATACCAGGCCCCCGCCACGAGCGTCAGATACAGCAGAGGCACCGACAGATACACAACCCGGCGATAGAACGGATCTGCTTCCAGCGATGGCACGTCGCTTTCCGCAGGGTTGCTGCGATCCGCGCCGATCACGGCGTCGGCGAGGGGCAACAAGACGTAGAGAACGAGCGTCGGTACGAACAGCCACAGGTCAGACCCCAGCGCCTCACGCAAGCCGATGCCGACAAACGGCATCAGGGTCAGGCCGCTTGCCAGCAGCCAGCCGAGCCGGCGGTGATCTACGAATGTCGCGGTCTGGGGTGTCAGGGTGGTTGTATTCATGCTGGCACTCTCGCGGTGTCTGGCGGTGTCTGGCGGTTTCGCATACGGATTGGCATGGCAATTCATTGTCCAAACCACGGGTCAATGATAGAAGCGCGCGCAACACTGGACGATGTTTCGGCAGACGCGTATTTTTGTTATTTTCGGCCACACTCCGTCACTGAGACGCCAGGACTCGCGGGTCCAGACCTTTGAAATCCTACCCACACGGTTCATTGCGCGAACGACAGCAACCGGCCATAGGCGTTGTGGTGCTGGTCCAGTTATTGCGCGAGTTCGATCAGGATCCGGACCCTTTGCTGGCCGCCGAAGGTTTGCCCGCCAGCCACGAATTGTCCTGTCACAGGACAGTGGCTGCGAGTCGTGAGCTGGGCTTCATCCAGCGCGTTGTCGATCTGGGTCTTGACCCGGAACTCGGTTTGCTGGCCGGTCAGCGGCACCATTTCGGCGTCTTCGGCATGTGGGGGATGGCCATTGTCAGCAGCGAGACCGTAAGGGACGCCATCCGGCTGGGTTTGCGCTATATCGACCTGACCCATACCTTCCTCCACTGGTCGTTTGCCAATAGCCGGGAGGGCCCCATGCTGAGCCTCAGGCAAAGATGGGAGCTGGCCGGCGCACGGCGCTTCGTATTCGAACGCGACCTCGCCGCAGCAGCAACCTTGCTGGTGGATCTGCTGGGTAAACCGCAGGCGCTGGCCAGGATCGCGCTGCCGTATCCTGCCCCGGGGACTCTGCGTCGATATCAGGAGATCTTCGCCTGCGAGCTGCTGTTTGACCGACCCGATGCGGAAATCATGCTGCACCCGGAGTGGCTGGATGCGCGGCCGATCCAGGCGAATCCAATGGCTGCACATCTGGCCGAAGAACAGTGCCAGCAACTGGTCGCGCAGATGAGCGGGGCTGGCAGCACCGTGCAGGCGGTGCGCGAGATATTGATGGCGCAACCCGGACAATTTGCCACGCTGGATCAGGTCGCGTTGCGACTGAAGACATCGGCGCGAAGCCTGCGCCGCAAGCTTGCCGCCGAATCGAGCTCATACCGCAAGGTACTGGGTCAGGTAAGAGAAACGCTGGCAAAAGCATATCTGCGGGACACCAGTCTGACGATAGAAGAAATCGCGGCGCGGCTGAACTACAGCGACGCCGCCAACTTCAGCCATGCTTTTCAGCGCTGGAGCGGCACCGCCCCTGGCCGCTACCGGGCCGACTCAGGGATCAACGCACGTAGACAGCCTTGATGTTTACGAACTCACGGATGCCGAAGACACCCAATTCGCGACCATAGCCCGATTCCTTGATGCCGCCGAAAGGCAGGCGAGGATCAGAGCGAACAAAGTCATTGACGAAGCACGCGCCTGCCTGAATCTGGTGCTGCGCAATCTCTGCGCCTCGCTCCAGGTCAGCAGTAAACACTGCAGCGCCGAGGCCAAACGACGTATCGTTCGCAATCATGATCGCCTCGGCTTCGTCGGCCGCACGGATCAGCGTAGCCACCGGTCCAAACAGCTCCTCATGGTAGGCGGGCATTCCGGCGCTGACCGCAGCCAGCAACGTCGGCGGATAATACGCGCCGTCGCGATCCGGGATCTCACCGCCCAGCAGACATTTGGCGCCGGCCTCAATGCTGCGCACCACCTGGTCATGCAGCTCGTCCCGAAGGCTCAGCTTCGCCATGGGCCCAAGATCCATATCCTCGTCGGTCGGATCGCCATAGGTTTTCGCGGACATGGCCTCCAGCAATCGTTGCTGGAACTCATCGTAAATTTCGGCAACCGCAATAAACCGCTTGGCCGCGATGCAGCTTTGACCCGTGTTCTGCAACCGACCGGTCACACAGGCCGCAACCGCCTGATCGAGATCCGCATCAGCCAGGATTACATAGGGATCGCTGCCGCCCAGCTCCAGCACGGTCTTCTTTAATGCCTGCCCTGCGCGTGCGGCAACCGCCTGTCCGGCCGGCGTGCTCCCGGTCAGCGTCACCGCCGCGATGCGTCGGTCATCGATAACCGACGCGACCTGGTCACTGCCGATCACCAGGGTACGAAACAGATGCTCGGGAAAGCCCGCCTCGCGGAAGATCGATTCGATTGCCAGCGCGCAACCATAGACATTGCTGGCGTGCTTGAGGATACCGCCATTGCCGGCCATCAGCGCAGGCGCCGCGAAACGGAACACCTGCCAGAACGGGAAGTTCCATGGCATCACCGCAAGCACCGGGCCGAGCGGCTCGTAGCTGACAAAGCTGCGGCTGGCCTCGGTCTCGACCTCCTCTGGCGCGAGGAAAGTCACTGCCTTCTCGGCATAGAACTCACATACAGTCGCGCATTTTTCAATCTCGGCGCGAGCCTGAGCGATGGGCTTGCCCATCTCGGAGGTCATCAGCATGGCGTATTCTTCGCTGCGTTCACGGAGGATCACAGCGGCCCGGCGCATCAGATCACCGCGCTCACCAATTTCAGTTCGACGCCACTCACGCCAGGCAAGGCAGGCCTCGTCCAGCGCCGACTCGACTTCAATGTCGTCCATCGGACGATAGACTTTGATCGACTCGCCAGTCGCAGGATTGATACTCTCAATGGCCATCTTGATTCACTCCGAAAACTACAGGCCGCCCGACCCGTCACGCCGAGTCCCGCGTTGGGTGACTCCAATCACGCTGCTTACTTGATTTGTCTGGGGCCGGGATCAATACTCTTTTTACTTCGCGCCCGGCGCGATCGCAACATAAACTCCAGTCACGATGATCGCTGTCTTCCAGGGGGGCACAGATGACAAACGATAACAGAAGCCGGTTTTCCCGTCGTTCCTTCCTGGCCGGCCTCGGCGCCGCCGCCGCGGGAGTCAAGTTTGCACCGGGTATGGCGCTGGCAGCCGAGCCCAAGGAACTCAATTTTTATAATTGGGACACCTATATTGGCGAGAACACGCTGGATGATTTCCGCAAGTCCACCGGGATAAGCGTCACCATGGACCTGTTCGCGGATAACGATGAGTTGTTCGCAAAATTGAAGGGCGGGAATCCTGGTTACGACGTCATCGTGCCAACCAACGACTTCGTCGAGCGGATGATCACCGCCGGAATGCTGGAGCCGCTTGATCTCAAGAATATCCCCAACATCGACAACATCGATCCTACATTCCGCGATGCAGCGTTCGACCCGGGCCGCAAATACAGCCTGCCTTACATGTGGGGCACCATCGGCATCGGCTATCGCAAATCCAAAGTCGAAGGCGTGCCCGATTCGTGGAAATGGCTATTCGACTCCGACCGCTACGCCGGAAAGATCGCGCTGATGGGCGATGCACCGACGCTGATCCAGATGGGGATGAAGTTCCTTGGCTACCCGCTCAACGACACCAACCCTGCACATATCAAGCAGGTCGAGGAGATGCTGATCAGGCAGAAGCCAAACGTTCTGGTCTTCGCCGAAGACAACGGGCAGGACCTGCTGCTGTCTGGTGAAGTGGATGTGGTGATGGAGTGGAACGGCGACATTCTTCAGGTAATGGAGGAAGACGACGACATCGGTTATGTCGTGCCGATGCAGGGTGGATTGCTGTGGCAGGATTGTCTGTGCATCCCGACCGGCGCACCGCATCCGGAGAATGCCCATGCATTCATCAACTACATCCTGGACGCGGAAGCTGGTGCACAGATCGCCGACTTTATTCAGTACGCGACACCCAATACCGCGGCGCGCAAATTGTTGCCGGCCGAATACAACAGCAACCCGGCAATCTTCCCGTCTCAGGAAACCATCGAACGCTGCGAAGTCGCGACTTATAACGGTCCCGAATACACGCGCATGATTGACGAGGCCTACACGCGGATCATGGCGTCCTGAGCTCGTCCTGGTGGCAAGACCAGGCCTTGCCTGCCTTGCTATGGAGTTAGACGGTGGACAGCTGGCGTAAGAACCCGCTGGTCTTCTGGATCTTCGCGATTCCGCCCGCGGCATGGCTGGCGCTGTTCTTTCTTGTCCCGCTTGGCCTGATCTGGGTCATCAGTTTTGGCGAAAAGAGCGGCTTGCTGGATATCCAGATCACCTGGGTTGCCGACAACTATCTGCGGGCGCTGGATCCGCTGTATCTGCAGATTTTTCTCAAATCTTTTTGGTACGCGGGCATCACCACCGTGCTCTGCCTGCTGGTCGGTTTCGTGGTCGCGACTGCTATCACCTTCGCGCCTTCCCGGCAGCGCCCTATCCTGTTGCTGCTCGTCATGCTGCCGTTCTGGACCAATCTGCTGATCCGAACCTACGCCCTGATTGCGGTCCTGCGTACCAAGGGCACTGTCAATGCCGGGCTGGAGCAATTGTGGGAATGGAGTCATCGCTTGCTCGACTTTTTCGGCCTCGCGCAATTTCAGCTGTTGGGCGAGCAATTCGAGCCGCTGCATCTGCTGTATAACAACTTCGCGGTGGTCATCGGTCTGGTCTATGTCCACCTGCCGTTTATGGTTCTGCCGCTGTATGCCGCGCTGGCGCGGATGGACCGTTCCTATATTGAAGCCAGCCTCGACCTCGGTGCCGGGCAGCTGCGCACATTTGCTGCCGTGGTCATTCCGCTTGCGGCACCCGGCATCGTGTCCGGCGTCATCATTACATTTGTGCCAGCTCTGGGCTCGTTCCTGACACCGGACCTGTTGGGCGGCACTGACAGCCAGATGATTGCCAATGTGATTGAACGCCAGTTCAAGTCGGCGAATGACTGGCCGTTCGGCGCGGCCTTGTCGTTTATCCTCATGTACATCACATTTTTCGCCATTGCGCTGCGTTCGCTGTGGACAGCGCGGCGAGATGCGCGGGCGAGCATCGTATGAAGCGGGTGCGAAAAATCTACGGACCGCTGGAATATGGCCGACGCTGGTGGATGCGGATTTCTCTTTGGCTGTGCTTCCTGTTCCTGTACGCGCCGATTGCGATTCTGGTGCTCTATAGCTTCAATGACAGCCGCCGCAACATCGTATGGCGCGGATTTACCTTGAAGTACTACGAAAAAGCATGGAACAACGACGCTTTGATCCAGGCTTTCACCAACAGTCTGACTATCGCGTTCTTCAGCACGGTATTTAGCGTAATCCTCGGCATGATGACGGCGGTGATGCTTTGGCGCTTCCGCTTTGCTGGCAAGGCGCCGTTTGAGGGAGCCGTTTCCCTGCCAATTATCGTTCCCGAAATATGCATGGGCGTCGCGATGATGGCGTTCTTCGCTCGCATCGGCTGGCCATCGGGTCTGCCCTGGCCGATCAATCTTGGCGCCATCACGATCGCGCATATCTCCTTCAGCTTTCCTTTCGTAGCCATGGTCGTGCGAGCGCGGCTGTCCCGCTTTAATCGTGAGCTGGAGGAGGCCGCGAGAGACCTCGGCGCCAGCGAATGGCAGTCCTTTAGAGATGTATTACTGCCCTATATGAAGCCCGGCCTGATAGCCGGCGCGCTCCTCGCTTTCACGCTGTCACTGGACGATTTCGTGATCACGTTCTTTACCGCCGGGCCGGACACCGTGACGTTTCCAGTGAAGGTCTACTCCATGGTCCGGTTCTCGGTTACACCGGAGGTCAACGCTGCTTCGACTGCATTGCTGACCATTACACTGGTGCTGACGACCACCGCCATATTGCTGCAGAATCGCAGCCGCGACTGATCCCGGGAAGAGAGATGAACAGTAAGCGGCCAATTATTTCCATCAACGGCGTGAGCAAGTCTTTCCCCGGCGGCGTCCAGGCATTGCGCGATGTCAATCTGGAGATTAAGGAAGGCGAGTTCTTTGCCCTGCTTGGCCCGTCGGGCTGCGGCAAGACCACGCTATTGCGCTGCCTCGCCGGCTTCGAGACACCGACCGAAGGCGATATATTTATCGACGGCAGCAACATGCTTCGCGTCGTGCCTAACCGGCGACCTGTGAACATGGTGTTTCAGTCATATGCCGTATTTCCGCATATGACCGTGGCCGAGAATGTTGCCTACGGCCTGAAGGTAAGCGGTGTCAGCAGGAGCGAGATACCCGATCGGGTCCAGCAGGCGCTGGATCTGGTTCAGCTCGGCCAGCTCGGGCAGCGCAATCCGGGGCAGCTGTCCGGCGGTCAGGTCCAGCGCGTTGCGCTCGCACGGGCGCTGGTGAAGAAGCCGCGCGTGCTATTGCTCGATGAACCGCTGTCGGCGCTGGACGCGAAGTTGCGCGAGACGATGCAAATGGAACTGGTGCGCTTACAGGATACAGTCGGCATCACATTTGTCATCGTGACTCACGATCAGAACGAAGCCTTGTCCATGGCCGACCGCATCGCGGTGATGAATCAGGGCGAAGTGCTTCAGGTGGCCACGCCGGCTGAACTGTATGAATTCCCAAGAGATCGATTTGTCGCCGAGTTTATCGGCAAGATGAACCTGTTTGAGGGCACCAACGTCGGCTGGGAATCAGGCCGCCTTACCTTGCTGGTGAATGGCCTGGGCCGGATCGAGCTGCCTTATGATGAGCGCATCAGCAATGACGTCGGCCTGGCCGTCCGGCCAGAGAAAATGAGCCTGCACCCGCAACGGCCGGACGATTCCTTGCTGGCGTTCGAGGCAGACGTGGAAAAGATCGCGTACTACGGCAGCGAGAGCCGGATATTCCTGGCCACCGAACGCGGACTGCCGCTCGAAGTCAGCGTCCGTAATGACAGTCGTGAGGCGGCCGGCGCCGAGATTTCGGGGCGCTTGTGGGTCGCCTGGCGGCCGGGCGATACACTGATCCTCCCGGATTAGGCAAAGGCTTCGTGCACAATAGAACCCCTGCGGTCGCGCCGACACTGACGGTGGATAATCACGTTTGCCGCGCCAGGGTGCTTGCGATCGCGGGATATCGTGGAGGAACTGGTTCGCGTTGGAGACACAGATGCTCACTGTTCTGCAGCAGGTCCTGACGTCGCTGGCAATTCTCGGCCTGCTGATATCGGTCGTGATCTCGTATCTGAAAGTAAACAAGCTGTGGGCCCGCCGACATATCAAGGAAGTTGCGGAGAGTATCTCCGTGGTAGCCGCCATCCTCAGCTTGTTCACGACCCTGCCGTTTCTGATCAAATTTGTGGTGATCGATCAGGATTACGTCGCCGCCGGAAAATTTCTGCTGAGTCTGCTGGTCTTCTTTGTATTCTTCCTGGTCGGTATCGGTTACTGGGTCAAACGACAGGAGAATCCGGGCCTGTGGGGTCTGCTTCGTCGGGCGATCGCCAATGAACGCGGCGAGATTTCCTATCTGATCCATTCCTTCACCAAACCTCGCGAAGCGCCTGCGATCCTGCGGATATTGCGTCTGGTCTCACTGGTTGACCAGCACCTCGACGCGCGCGAGACAGAAATCCTGCAAAGCGTTGCGCGTCCCTGGGGTATCCATCCTGACGAATTCACGACCGGCCAGGATGTCGGCGACAGCGCGGACATCGGCGAAGTCCGGCAAGCGTTCACAGACTATCTGGGATTGCATCCGGAACACGATCAGGTAGAAAAGGTCGTGGACCTGATACGTTTCATGATCCATGCCGATCGCCAGGTGACCACGGACGAAGCCATAGTGCTTGACGAAGTCAGTGGCGCAGCCAGCGCCTACCTGAGCAGCAAAGGCGCCGGAGCAGAGATGTATGAAGTCCTGCTGGTGCCGCAGCGAGCGGAGCACTTCAAGCGAGTTAATGAACTTGTGACCGATCCGGTGCTGCATCCGCGAGCCGGCGGGGAAGCCTATGTCGCAGGGACCTATTACTCCGAGTCCTTCGCCCGGGCTATCTGCCGGCGATTTCAGCGGCGGGATTTCTTCTCCACCGTCGAGCGCCGGCAGATCGATGCCGTATCCGAACATGCCCCATCCGAATCCAGGGCTGGCGGATCTGCCTCCAAAGCTGAGCAGACCGGCCAGTTTCGATAGCTTGTCCCACTGGAATCGGGAAGCGGAATTCGTTTTTTTGCGCGTGGCTGTCAGATAGGGAAAAACGGGATTTAACTTAATGCATTTTTGCTTTACTTAAGACGTGAATCCCGGTCATCCGATCGGATGGCGAAGAGGAACATCGCGCTCATCTCAGGTCGTGTGAACCGAGCTTAAAAAATTCTGCAACATTCTGTTTTGGCTGAATGTTCAATGCAGCATGAAGGGCGTAGCGAGGGCAGGAAAGCGCCTCCCGGGTGAGATGAACGACAAAAGAATCTGTGATTTGGGTCTATTTTTCACATGGTTTAGGTTATAACTAGGTATCGGCGAACCGTTTCACTGGGCGCCGATATGAGGGGGAGGACATCGCCGCTGGCCGGAAACCCGGTCAACGTCAGGGTCCCAAGGTTCAAACAAGGTCGTCGACTGAAGATCGCCATGGGCAATGAATCCCGGTGATCGTGGTTAGGTCGTCGCCGCTTTTTGTGTAGCGAATATGTTTCGCGCGTACGTTTCGCGCAAATTTTGAAAGGCACGGTTGGGTTGTATATGGAAGCTTCTTTGAGGGGGTCTAGAGTGAACACGAATTCAATTAGAACGGTACTGCTGTCCGCGGTATTTGCCGTATTCGTTGGCGTAGCATCTGGCTGCGGCGGCGGATCTGGCGGATCTTCGGCCAATGCAGCGGGTAGCGCTAAGCCGTCACCCGATGGCTCCGGCATCCAGATCGGAGGCCCGAAGGACACCTTCGAGCTTGCCTCCGCAGGCTTGGTCAAGCCCACGGTCAGCTGGCAACGGAACATCACACCCAAATTTGCAGCGGAACCCGACCTTGCGGGCGAACATCAATACATCGTCATGTTCAACGAAGCCCCGGCCGTCACCTATGAAGGCGGCATCAAGGGATACCCGGCTACAAAGCCAGGGTTTAGCGCAGCCTCGGCATCCAGCCAGAAGGCCGCAGCCCGCAGCGGTAACGCAGGCGGACCCAAGGGCACTGCGAAGAAACTCAGCAAGTCAGGCAGCGGTCGCGCAAAATTCAAGGCTGATCGCCCTGAAGTGCTTGCCTACAAGCAGTTCCTGAAGACTCAACAGGCGTCACATGTGAACCGGATCACCGAGGTGACCGGACGCTACGAGGTCACCCAGGATTTCCAGCTCGCAGCCAACGCGGTGGTCATGAAGATGACCCAGGCCGAGGCCCGCCGGATATCGATGCTGCCCAACGTGCGCTTTGTCGAGCGCAACCGGGCGATGGAATTGAACACTGACCGTGGCCCGACCTGGATCGGCGCCCCGTCCATCTGGGACGGCAGCGCGAATAATGGCCAGGGCACCTACGGTGAAGGCGTGCTGGTCGGCATCCTGGACTCAGGCGCCGCAATCGGTGTCGCACTGGATCCGGCCAACGCGGTGGACGGCGTCGGCCCTATCACCCATTTCTCGTTCCAGGACGCGGCCGAATTGGCCCCGCCAGTCATCGCCACCGATGGCTATGACTCGGTGTGGAACAGCAATTATCTCGGCGCCTGCGACGTAAACAATCCCGATCAGTACATTGCTGACGCGGCGCCCTTCTGTAACGACAAGCTGGTTGGCGTGTATTCCTTTATCAATGCGCAAGCCGCCTGTGCGGGTGTGGACCCGACCCAGGAGAGCTGTGACCAGTTCTCCCCAACCTCGGATCCGATCTGGAACGTCAAGGACACCGACGGTCACGGCTCGCATGTTGCGTCCACCGTCGCCGGTAACCTGTTGTTCGATATCCCGATCGTGAATGCCAACGGTGAACTTGACGCGGGCTTCCTGATTCCTCAGCTTTCCGGCGTCGCCCCGCATGCGAATATCATTACCTACAAGGTCTGCGCACCGAGCTGCTTCTTCTCGGATATCGCGGCCGCCACCGAGCAGGCAATCGTTGACGGCGTAGATGTGCTCAATATGTCCATCGGTAACGCCTACGATCCCTGGGGTTCGCTGACCGCACAGACGTTCCTGTCGGCCAACACTGCCGGCGTTGCGGTGGCCAACTCGGCCGGCAACTCAGGCCCGGCCCCGAACACGGTCAACGCAAACAGTGCCCCCTGGGTATTGGGCGTTGCGGCCAGCACGCACGATCGCCGTTATCCGCCCAAGGCGCTTGACGGCCTGAGCGGTGGCGACACCACACCACCGACCGGTATCAGCGGTCTGGCGATCACCGGCGGATACACCGGCGATATCGTTTACGCCGGCGACTACCCGGTCGGCAATGCGGGCGAACCGAATTTTGATGAGCCAGAGCAGTGCCTCGAGCCATTCCCGGCCGGCACTTTCCCGGCCGACACCATCGTGCTTTGCGACCGCGGCGCGATTGCGCGCGTCGCGAAGGGCCAGAACGTCCAGGCAGGCGGAGCAGCCGGCCTCATTCTGGCGAATATCCCCGGCGGCGCCACCAGCGTGGTGGCTGATGCCCATGTGATTCCCGCAATACATATCGATGCCACTTTTGGCGACGAGATGCGGGCCTGGCTAGCCACCGGCGACGGCCATGCAGGTACCATCGGCGCGGGTCTCCCGGCCGAGGCCGATTCCTCAGTGGCTGACATCATGGCGGACTTCAGCTCGCGTGGACCGTTCACGGGCTACGATCTGCTGGCCCCGCATGTCTCCGCCCCGGGCGTTGACATCTACGCCGCCGGCGCGGGCAATCTCTTCGTCCACCAGGGTGTGGGTAATGACGCCCCGGCGGTCAACGAGTTATTCGGCCAGATCGGTGGTACCTCGATGTCCAGCCCGCATGTGGCGGGCTCGCTGGCGCTGCTGACCGCAACTCATGGCGACTGGTCGGCTGACGCGCGCCATTCGGCGCTGATGACCACCGGCACCATGGACATGCGCAAGGAAGACGGCGCCACCCCGGCAGATCCGTTCGACTTTGGCGGTGGCCGTGTGCAGCCGGCTGTGGCGAATAATGTTGGCCTAATCTTTGAAGAAAGCGAGTCCAACTATCTGGCTGCAGACCCCGCCCAGGGCGGCGATCCCGCAAGCCTGAACGTGCCGCATGCGGTCAGCGAGGGCTGCGTACAGTCCTGTAGCTGGCAGCGCACCGTAACCGCGGTGGCAGACGGCACCTGGACAGTCGTTCCTGGCGACTTCACCAGCGCCGATGTGACCGAGTTCACGCTGTTGGCGGGTGAGACCCAGACGCTGGAGATCACCGCGGACAGCAGCATTCTGCCGGCCGAGGCTTATGCCTTCGATACGCTGACACTGATGCCTGTGGATCAGAGCATGTCGACGCAGCACATCACCGTGGCGGTGGCACCGGCTCGTGGCGACATTCCGGGCAACGTCAATATTGACGCCTCGCGTGATGCCGATTCGATCTTGCTGAAGAACCTGACCGCGATCGAGATCACCCAGCTGACGACAGAAACGTTTGGTCTGAACAAGGCCGATCAGCTGGACTTCACGGTCAAGCAGGACAGCGACAACTCATCGCCATATGACGATCTGACGGATGGCGTGGTGTATACGCTGACCCCGTTTGTGGATGATGCTCAGCGCTTTATCGCCGAGATCACCGCCAGTGAGTCACCCGACCTCGACATGTTCGTTGGTCTGGACTTCAATGGCGACGGCCTGCCGAGCGCCGACGAGGAGTTCTGTGTCAGCGCATCGGGTACCGCCTTCGAAGTCTGTGATTTCGATCTGGGTGGCGCAAATGCCGGCCTGCCTGACTGGTGGGTGCTGGTTCAGAACTGGGGCGCCTCTGCTCCGGATGCCGATGATGCCTTTACGCTGGCCATCACCACTGTGGGACCGGCTGATACCGGCACCATGGCGTTTGACGGTCCGTCATCACAGCCGCAGCTGGAGCCGTTTGATGCCCGTATCTTCTGGGATGCGCCGATGGATGAGGGCGACATTTTCTACGGTCGCTTTAACCTCTACGCGGACGCCAGCGGGGATCCCACCAGCTATCTGGGCACCATTGACGTGCGCGCCGAGCGCGGCGCTGACGATGTGGTGATCAGCGCGCTGCCGGATCAGATCCAGGTCGGCGAGACCGCCACCGTTACGACGAGCGTGAGGAAGAACTTCACCAATGAGGATCGCAGCTACGAGATCAGCATCCCGATCCCGGCTGGTCTGACCTATGTTGATGGTTCGGCCGATGCGTCGGGCGGCGTGTTCGACGGTTCCTCGGTGACCTTCTCGGTGACTCAGGAGAGTCTGGCTCAGGCCACCCGCGATTATCGTCAGGTCACCAACGACCCGACGCGGGGCGACTATGAAGCCGCGTGTACCCTGCCCTTCGGTCTGGGTTCCTATATGAACCTGGCAGACTTCGGCATCGCGCCGATCGCCGGTGGCGACGACGAAACCTTCACCATCAGTGGCCTGCAGCCGATGCCGTTCTACGGCAAGGACAACGGCACCGCGGTGAACGTCAATACCAACGGCTTTATGTTCTTCGAGTCGACGCCAGGACCGCTGGAGTTCGTCAACTTCCCGATCCCGACGACGCTGGACCCGAACGATATGATCGCCCCGTTGTGGAAGGACCTGATCGTGCCGGATTCCCAGACTTTGGGTGGTGCGGGTATCAGCGCAGGTGGCTTTACCTGCGGCCCGCCGTGCTTCAGTGTCATCGAGTATGACGATGCCACCGACTGGGAGACGGAAACCGCCAGTTACGACGCCCAGGCGATGATCATCGCCAGCGAGAACCTGCTGGGACCGTATGAGATTTTCATCGGTTTCGACAACGTCGTGCATGGTGACCCGGCCTCAGCCAATGAGTTTGTGACTGTTGGTGTTGAGAACCCGACCGGCCTGCAGGGCACCCAGTACGCCTACGACACACTGTTTACCTCGGTGTACGACGGCTTGCTGGTCTGCTACGACCTGGAGCCCTTTGACGCAACGCCAGACGAACTCACCTTCGCGGTGTTTGCTGACACGGGTACTGCAGGTCAGAGCTTCGATGTGACCGAGACCGATACGGTGTCGACGCCGGGGTCCGCTGAGGAGTCATCGACGGCGACAATCGATGTGTCTCAGTACCTGTTCACTGGCTACAAGCCGCCGGTGGTAGAGGGCTCGGTTCATCGGGTCAACCGGACTTTGCCGATCACCGTTGAGATGGTGGATGGCAATACCGGACAGCCGGTGCCAGGTCTGGATGTCGGTATCGTGATCTACGATGCTGGCATGAATGTGGTTGTTGATGAGGTTTACGACAACTACCGTTCAGGCGCCTACCGGTACCTGTGGCGTACCAGCGGCCTTGCCGCCGGCGAGTACACCATTGCCTCGGTGCTGCCGGACGGCATCGTGCGCAAGATCAAGGTCTCCCTGCGGGATTAGCCTGGTCTGAAATCGGACTGCGGCCGGTGTCGCCGGCCGCAGTCCCCTAACCGAAAGGGCCGCTCACGCGGCCCTTTTTTTGTCTGGGATGTCGGAACCAGGCTTGCCCTGAAAGGAGCATCCCAAGCACACTGCAACGCCTGCGACCGCTGATGTGTGGTGAATCCCTAAGGGGGCTGGATTTGAGGATTGATGATCCGAAGTATGTAGTGTCAGATTTGGCGACGTCCGATCCAGCCAGCCGTCACGCAATGTTTGCTTTAGTCGTCGACCAGCTTTCCCAGCCCCTCAACCGCCAACAATGATGACGATTCCGGCGAGACAACAAACGTCTCTTTGCGTCCGGAGGGCCAACGCACGAGAAGCTGGCTGGGAGCAGCACCATCCAACCCTCCGAATATGACCCGCGGATCGCCGGCGCTCAGGTAACTGCCGTCGGTGCCGGCCCGGCGCTGGATTTCGCCGCCGTCATCCAGAACCAGCGTCAGGTGGGCGCCGGTCCCGTCGCGGGGCGAAGCCTTGCCGGCGAGCATAACGCTCAGCGACGGGGCACCGTCTGCGGCGCGATTCATCAGCAGCCGCACGGGGCCATAATTGTTGGCGACGACAATGTCGGTGTCGCCATCGTTATCGACGTCGCCAAACGCGGCGCCACGGCTGACATCGGAAACCGCCAGCGCCGGTCCTGCGATGGCGCTGATATCGGCAAAGCGGCCGCCTTCGTTGCGGAACAACTGGTTTGGTTGCTGATACGGGTAGGCGTTATCAGCTGCAGCATCGCGCATCAGCGTGACCGCGCCATTGGCGACAAACAGATCCAGATCGCCGTCGTTCTCCAGATCAAACCAGGCGGTGCCGAAACCCGTATAAGGGCGACTCGCAGCACCCAGCTGCAGGCGATCGGTGACATCGAAAAACTGCCCGTTGCCGTCATTGAGGTAAAGCGTGTTGGTCTGACCACGCAGATGGGTCATGAAAAGATCGGGGTCGCCGTCGCCGTCGAAGTCTCCTGCGGTGACGCCCATGCTGGCCTCGACCTCGCCGGTTGCGTTATAGGCACTGCCGGCCATCACAGCCCCTTCGACAAAACGGCCGTCGCCCTGATTCAGGAACAGATGATTCGGCCACTGATCGTTGGCTACATAGATGTCGTCACGGCCATCACTGTCGAAATCTGCAATCGATACGCCCAGACCCTTGCCGGCAAGCTCAGCGATGCCTGTGGTCTCGCTGACATCGGAAAACCTGAAATTTCCATCATTGCGAAACAGCCGGTCAGTTGTCGGCTTGAAGCTGTCGGGGCCGCAGTAGTCGCGTCGGCCGTCGTTGGTAAAACAGGTCTTGTTACCGTTGACTGAAAACGACACATAGGCAGAGACGAAAAGATCAAGATCCCCGTCTGCGTCATAGTCAAGAAAGGCGGCACTGGTGTTCCAGCGATTGTCGCCGGCGCCGGACGCTGACGTCACGTCGGTAAAACTACCGTCACCGTTGTTGCGATAGAACACGTTGACGCCGAAATTGGTCACATACAGATCAGGGTCACCGTCATTGTCGACATCACCGACCACAGCGCCCATGCCATATCCGGGATCGCCAACCCCGGCCTGATCGGTGACATCGGTAAAGCTCAGGTCGCCGTCCGGCAGCAGATTATTTTTGAACAGGCGATTTCCATCGGCGACCGGCTGGTCCGGACCCAGCAGGGGCTGCCCGCCAGCAGACCCGGGGATGGCGCCAGACTGGATCAGGTAAATGTCCAGATCGCCGTCACCGTCATAGTCGAGCAGGGCCGCGCCTGCGCCGACCGGCTCCACGAAGACATATTCACCGGTTGCGCCCGGATAGTGGAAAAAGCTCAGACCGGATTCGGCGGCAAGGTCCTCAAACATCGGCGCCGCGGTTTGCGCGGGATCAGTGATCGGGCCCGGCCCCTCGACCCGACCGCAGCCGGTGCCACTGTGGACCAACACGCCTCCGGCCAACAGCCACCAGCCTGAACCCTTTCTGCTGATCATCGAATCACGCCTGGGAGTCCGCGCCGTGGAGAAGCGACGGGGAAACCCGTCAACACCGGGTCAGCTTCCAGCCGCGTTCGGTCAATCACTTGCCGGCCGGTCCGTCGGCAGCCGCGCCAGATCATTGCCAATCTGCTCCGCAAGTTCAAGCTGGCCGAGCTGCGCTGCGCGCTCGCGCGCCGACTCGAGCGTAGCGCGCGCGTCATCGATCCTCCCAACCTGGCCGTACACGCCGGCCAGCGCTCGCATCATCCCCGGTACGCCGGGACCGTCGCCTAGTGTGGCCTGCTGCAGATGCCAGATCGCCTGCTCCGGATCACCCGCCAGCGCCAGTTGTCTCCCCAGCAGAAAACGAGCCGCAACATTGTTCGCATCGAGGTCGAGTGCCCGGCGGAACTGCTCCATCGCCAGCGTGCCCTGACCCGCCCCGCTCAGCATGCGCCCGTATTCCACGTAGGGCTCTGGGCGTTCCGGATCCGCGGCCGCCGCAAGACGATAGGCGCGCTCGGCGTCCAGCGGTCGGCCGAGATAACTCATGACCACGCCAAAGTTAAAATGCGCCTGATAATAATCCGGATTTATGGCGATCGCTGACTGGTAGGCGTTCAGCGCTGCCTGTGGTTCTCTCAGCCGGCCGTAAACGGCGATCAGATTGGTCAGCGTCGAGAGATTGTCGGGATTCAATCCCCGCGCCTGCTCTAGCTCCTCACGGGCGCGCTGATAGTCGCCAGCGGCCAATGCTCGCTTCGCCCGCTCCACATGACGGCTGTCCGAGACGACCATGGCTGCCAATTCGCGGCGCGGATCGTCTTCGGGCGTGTAGCCCTCCTGGCTCGCGGACTCGAACAACGCCATCTCGGCCGATGCCTGCTCGACCAGTCCCTGCGCCCGCAAAGCCTGCGCCAGACCATAATGCGCTGGCTTCAGATCCGGGACTGCGGCTAGCGCGCGTCGGTACAAGTCTTCACTGACCACAGGATCCGCGTCCTGCATGGTGATGGCCGCAAGCTCGATCAATGCGTCCACGCGCTCGGGATATTTCTCGACGACTCCGCGCAAGATGGTCGAAGCCTGCTGATTGTCTCCACCCGCAGCAAGCGCGCGCGCGACATATACCGTCATGATCGGCTCCGCGTTCTCGGGATCCGACTCGCGGAACGCGGCTTCGGCGGCCACTGCATCACCCAGATCAAGCAGGATCAAGCCGTGATAGCGGGACCAACGAGGATCGTCGTCTTTCTTGCGCAGATACCGGTATATCGATGCGGCTGCGTCAACATGTCCGTAGGCCTGCAGCAGCATCGCATATGCGCCCATGGCATCGTCATCCGCAGGCGACGCTTTCGCTGCGGCCAGTGCCTGATCAAGCTGCTCGCGGGCAGCGGCGCCGAGCTCTGCGGTGGGCACCGTTGGCGGCGTAAACCCACTGCTGTTGTTGTCGTCCCGCGAACAGGCGGAGCCGAATAGCAGCAACAGACAGGCCAGGCTTATGCAGCCACCATCGCGACGAGTCCTATGACCCGGCTCAGGTTCCGTCATCGTATCCCCTTATCGGCGAACCGGCGGATGATCTGATCGGTGGATTTATGATCGCCGGCGGCTCGCACAGAAAGGGTTTGCCACCACGACCGGCATGGTATTCATAGACAGTCTTGCCATGAGCAAGACGAATAAGCACGCCTGCAGTAACCACCTGTGTATACGCCCGGTCCGGCTGCGGACATCCCAGTGATGTGTCTCCCCAACGTACCTCTTCAGCCTCCAACACGCGCAACTGCCCACCCTCAATGCCGAGGCGTGCAGACAACTCTGTGCGTGCGAATTCGACCTGTTGGGCGAGATCCATTGTCGCAGGGGCCTGTGTTGTGTCTTGCTTCACTTGTGGGCCCTCGTCGCTGGCCGGTGCCCGGTCGGACGTGCCGCCGTGGTCCGGACTCTCATTGCTGCCACATGCAGCCAAAAAAAACACGGATACGACAAGCAACGCACTCAGGCGCGCGGATCGGCGCAGTTGCCTGATAAGCGTCGGGTTATACATTCGGAATCCCAGGGCCATTCTGCTTTTACCTCTTTCCAGGCCAGTCACCCGCGACGACCATGATGGCGGCCCACACTTTTGCGGCTCCCATCTTCTGTCTCCCATGCTAACCTGCGTCAACGCACGCGGGCTATGCGACCGTGGGCTGTTGGCGATTTTTTTTGCCGCTGGCCTGTGGCTTGCGGTAACTGTAGAATTACCGCAGCGCAGCGAATTACTGCGATGAATTACCGCGAACCCGCGCCATCGGGCCGGAGCCGCGAGAATCCGCATCGGCAGGTGCGAATCCGCAGACAGGCAACAAACCGAAAAGGACAACATCATGGCGAGTGAATCCGAAAAAAAGGGATCAGTGCTGTGGAAACGGCCGTCCAGCAAATGGCTGCTAGGCATCCCGATTGGCGGGTTCCTGATGCTGGTGGTCGGTGCTGCAGGACTGCTGGTGATGAACACGGTTTTACATGTCACCAGTACCACCGAATTCTGTTTGAGTTGTCATACGCATACCGTCAACTCGGTGGACGAATACGAGGCTTCAAGCCACGCCAATAATGCCAGCGGCGTACGCGCGCAGTGTGCGGATTGTCATCTGCCAAATCCCGAAGAGCACTGGTTCCGTTATGTCGGCATGAAGATGATCGTGTCTCTCGACATCATCGCCGAAATACGCGGTATCGCGCACGATCCCGCAGATTACGAAGCGCACCGGGGCCCGTGGGCGAAAAAGGTCTGGATCGAATACAGAGAGAACAAATCTGAGTTCTGCCTGCACTGTCACGCCTTTGATCACATGGTAGAAGCCGATCAGCCACGCATGGCCCAGCGACGCCACTCGAAAGCTGAGGAACGCGGGCAAAGCTGTATCGATTGCCATCAGGGCATCGTGCATAAATTGCCCGAAAACTGGGACCAGATCTGGAACGAGGTGGAAGAGGAAACGGCTTATCTGAGCCCGGAAGGATCGGGCGAGGACAACAGTCGACTGGCCAGCAAGGACTAGGCCTGGCCATAAGTCTGCCGGCGCCAGCAGCGCCGGCTCCCTCATCTTGATCGATTTTTGAAGCCTGGTGAGAAATCAGAGGCGGGCGTTTACCTGCCTTTGCTTCCGGTACCTGTTCTTCTTTGAACATGGCCGTCTGGTCTCGCTGCAGATTGATGATCTGCTCTGACCAGGCCCCGACCCAAAACACGCGGACAACTGGCCCCGTCATCACTTGTGGTTATTGGGCCATAACCGCAAATACGTTCTATCCCGGCAGACCGGGAGCTAGTCTCGATACTCCGATAAGCCCGTGTTGGGGCCGATGCAGGAGTATCCGTTGGCACATCCATCCCCGGTCGTTGCCGAAGACCGATCACCTACACAACTTGCCGTTGATTCGCTGACAGCGACGGTACAGGGGTGGTCGCCGACCGAGCTGCAGTGGGCCAGCGGCTATCTTGCCGGCCTCGCGGCTGGGCTGGCTGGCGGCGCAGCGGCGGGCGCCGCACCTGTGGCCGATGTACAGGGGGCTGCCGAGACAAGCGCCCAGACATTATTGAGCATCGTTTACGGTTCTCAGACCGGAAACGGCAAGCAAATCGCCGAACGCCTGCAGATAGACGCGGCCAGGGCCGGCATCAGCGCGGAAGCCGTCAGCATGGCCGACTATCCCGGTGCCCGTCTGCGCCGGGATCGCCTGGTCGTGTTTGTGATCAGCACTCACGGTGACGGCGATCCCCCTGACGACGCGCTGGAGCTGCATCGGTTTCTCGGCGGCCGGCGAGCGACGGGTCTGGCGTCTCTCCAGTATGCGGTGCTGGGTTTGGGCGACAGCAGTTACCAACATTTTTGCCAGACAGCGCGTGAGTTCGATCAGCGCTTACTGGCGGCCGGCGCACAACAGCTCCTGCCCGCCGTGGAATGCGATCTGGATTATGAGGACAGTGCCCGCGCATGGTCCGGGGAGATCCTGGCGCAGGCAAGCCGGATTCTCGGCGTCACCGCCGAAACAAAGCCCGACCCGCAGGTCTCGACCACCCCCGGGCCGGCGCTTCGCGCTGTACCTCCCGTGCCGCGCTGGACCCGGGAAGCCCCGTTCGAGTCGGAGCTGTTACTCAAGCAACGCCTGAGCGGCCGCGGCTCGGACAAGATTGTCCAGCACCTGGAGTTGTCGCTGGACGGCGGGCCTTCGTATCTGCCGGGTGATTCTCTCGGCGTCGTCCACGCCAACCCAAGCTGGATTGTCGAGCCATTGATCGATGCGCTCGGGCTCGATCCTGACGCCACCAATGCGCAGGGACAGACGCTGTTGGAGGCGCTTACCCATCACCACGAAATCACCGGTTTGAATCGTCCGCTGTTGGAAGCATGGGCGCTACAGCCCGGAGCCGAAGCGCTGGCCAGGCATCTCGCCGAAAGCGAGCGCGGCGAGCTCGCTCGCTGGATGAGTCAGCGACAGCTGATCGACATCGTCCGCGAGTACCCGGCACAGTTGAGCGCCGGGAAACTGCTCGACATCCTGCGCCCGCTCGCACCGCGACTTTATTCGATAGCCTCCGCGCCGGAGTTTGCCCCGGAGGAGGCGCACCTGACGGTGGCATTGCTGGAGTACGACGCCTATGGATATCCCCACTGGGGCGCCGCGTCCAGCTGGCTGGCACGGGCACGCGAGGAAAGCGATTCGCTTCGCGTGTATGTCGAGACCAATGATCGCTTCCGCCTGCCCGCGGATCCGGATGCGCCGGTGATCATGATCGGACCCGGTACCGGAGTCGCTCCGTTCCGCGGTTTCCTGCAGGCGCGACAGGCGCAGGGGGCCAGCGGCCGCAACTGGCTGTTTTTTGGCGACCGCCGTTTCGGGCAGGATTTTCTGTATCAAACCGAATGGCTGCGCTACCGGCGCCAGGGGTTGCTCGATCATCTGGACGTCGCGTTCTCCCGCGATCAGGCACAGAAACGCTATGTGCAGCATGTGATGGCCGAGCGTGGCGTCGAATTCTTTGCCTGGCTGGAGGAAGGCGCTCACGTATACGTCTGTGGCGATGCCAGCCGCATGGCACCGGATGTGGAGCGGACGCTGGGTGAAATCCTGATCGACCACGGCAATATGGATGCGGAAAGCGCCGAAGAATACCTGCATGGCTTGAAACGCTCGGGCCGCTACCGGCGCGACGTTTACTGAAGACCGGGATGCCCATGAACGGAAACGACAAAACGGTGCTCAGTGAGGTCGAACGCATAAAGACCGCCAGCGGTTTTCTGCGCGGCACCATAGTCGAGGGGCTCAACGATGTGGCAACCGGCGCGCTCGCCGAGTCGGACACCCAGCTGACCAAGTTCCATGGCATCTATCAACAGGATGATCGCGATCTGCGCAACGAGCGCCAGCAGCAACGCCTGGAGCCAGCTTACAGTTTCATGATCCGGGCCCGGGTCCCGGGCGGACGCTGCACTCCTGAGCAATGGCTTGCGATGGACCGACTGGCCCGCGATCAAGCTAACGGCAGCCTGCGTCTGACAACGCGCCAGGCGTTTCAGCTGCACGGCGTCATCAAGCGCCGCCTGAAGCCGACAATCGCCGCGATCAATCACGCCTTGCTCGACACTTTGGCGGCCTGCGGTGATGTGAACCGGAATGTTATGTGCAGCCCGAATCCGGACCTGTCGACGCTGCATGAAGAGACCCTGAGCTGGGCGCAGAGGATCAGCGATCACCTGACACCGCGAACTACCGCCTACCACGACATATGGCTTGATGGCGAACGCATGCCGCTGCCGGGCGCAAGCCAGGACGATACGGAGCCGGTCTACGGGGCGACCTACCTGCCACGCAAATTCAAGATCGGCATTGCCACTCCGCCGGCCAATGACGTTGACGTCTTCTCCCAGGATCTGGGGTTGATCGCGATCACAGACCAGGGGCGTTTGATCGGATTCAATGTGCTTGTCGGTGGTGGCATGGGCGTAAGTCATGGCGAACCCGCGACCTATCCCCGAATCGCGGATGAGATCGGATTCTGTACTCCGGATCAGGTTCTGGATGTCGCCGAGAAAGTTGTCACGGTACAGCGTGACTTCGGCAATCGATCTGACCGCAAACAGGCGAGGCTGAAATATACGATCGACGCCCACGGTCTTGAGTGGTTCCGTGGCGAGCTTGGGTCGCGTTTGAATCAGCCGCTGCAGAGTGCGAGGCCCTACCGGTTCCTGACTTCCGGCGACGCGCTTGGCTGGAGCCAGGGCCAGGACCAGCGCTGGCACCTGGCTCTGCAGGTGCCAGCCGGCCGTGTGGTCGACAGCCAGGACCTGCTATTAATGAGCGGGCTGCGGGCGATTGCCAGCGCCCTCGCCGAATTGCAGCAGGGCACATTCCTTCTGACACCGAATCAGAATCTGATTATCAGCGGCATCACGGAGAACAATCGCACGCGCATCGCCCAGCTGGCCAGCGACTATGGCCTGTTGCCGGACCAGGCAGCCTCGGCCATGCGCCGCGGAGCGCTGGCGTGCGTTGCCTTCCCGACATGTGGCCTCGCTATGGCCGAGAGCGAACGCTATTTGCCGCAGCTCCTCGCGCGCATTGAACCGATGCTGTCGCGTCATGGCCTGACAGAGTCGCCGATTACCTTGCGCATTACCGGCTGCCCAAACGGTTGCGCCCGCCCCTATCTGGCCGAGATCGGACTGGTCGGCAAAGCGCCCGGACGATACAACCTTTATCTCGGCGCAAGCAATATCGGTGACCGGCTCAGTCAGCCTTATCTGCAAAACGCAGATGAATCGACGATCCTCGAAGCGCTTGACGATCTGTTCGGCAATTATTCACGCCAGCGGCACCCGGGTGAGCATTTTGGCGACTTCCTGTTGCGCGCAGGCATTGCCGGAGCTGTTCGCAGCAGCTATCACGATTTTCCGGAGAATCGCTTGTGAACGCGCCGGGAACGATGCTCGACGAGACCGGCTCGGAACTGGCGGCACTCGCTACAGCCAATGCGACGCTCGCGGAGATGCCGGCCGAGTCGCGGATTAGCTGGGCGCTGCAAACACTGCCCGGAATTCCGCTGCTGAGCTCAAGCTTCGGCGCGCAATCTGCGGTCAGCCTGCACCTGATCACCCGGCTGCGTCCCGAGATCCCGGTCGTGTTGATCGATACCGGTTATTTGTTCCCGGAGACCTATCGCTTTGTCGAACAATTGACCGCACGATTGCAGCTCGATCTGAGGGTCTATCGGAGTCTGCGCAGTCCGGCATGGCAGGAAGCGGCAGAGGGTCAGCGCTGGAACCAGGGCATCGATGGACTGGAAGCCTACAACCACGAAAACAAGGTCGAGCCCATGCAACGGGCGCTGAGCGAACTTGGCGCCGGCATCTGGTTCGCGGGGCTAAGACGCGATCAATCCGCCAGCCGACACGGGCTTGACTATATCCAACGCCACGATGGGATCTGGAAAGTGCATGCGATTGCAGACTGGACTGACCGCGATGTCTACAAGTATCTGCAGCGCCATGACTTGCCGTATCACCCATTGTGGGACGCCGGCTATGTGTCCATCGGGGATGTGCACACCACCCGGCCATTGAGCGAAGTTGACGATCCGGAGGACACCCGGTTCTTCGGTCTGAAGCGGGAATGCGGTCTGCACGAAGCCGGCTTGCCGTCCGCACCCACGGACGAATCGATCGCGGGCCCGGGCCCGAGCCCGCGATCAGGCTCGGGGCTGCCATCGACCGACATATCCCGCGACGTCAGCGCGCTCGCCTAAGACGCTATTCGGCGTTAGCAATGATTTCCGCGCAGGGCCCCTTCAACGGCAGACGGATGCTCTCGAACATCTGATCGACTGACGCCTGGTCGTCATGAACCAGCGTATCTCTGACCGTTCGCGGATCCAGATGGTCGGCGAACAACTCGATAAAGTCATACATGTAGCGACGCAGGATCAGATCCCGGCGAAAGCCAAGCCAGGTCGTACAACGCGGAAACAGGCCTGATGCATCCAGCGCGATCAGGCCGTCCTCGCCTCTACGACCGTGAGCCATGCTTGCAACGATGCCGATACCCAGACCCATACGCACATAGGTTTTGATCACATCAGCGTCTCTGGCTGTAAACACCACTTCGGGCTCCAGACCGCGTTCCCGGAAGGCCCGCTTCAGGGTCGACTCGCCGGCGAAACTGAATACGTATGTGACCAGCGGGAAACGGGCCAGATCCTCGAGCGACGGTGGGCGGTCCAGGGTTGCGAGCTCGTGGGCTTCCGGCACCAGAACGACACGATCCCAGTGATAGCAAGGGAGCAGCACCAGTTCGGGGAATCGCTGGCGGGATTCCGAAGCGATGGCGAAGTCGATCTGGCGCTTGTCCATCATTTCCGCCAGCTGCTCCGAAGTCCCCTGATGCAGATCCAGGGTGATATCAGGATAGCGCTCGCGGAATCGACCGATCACGTCGGGTAACACATAACGAGCCTGGGTGTGGGTGGTGCCGATCGACAGACGGCCGCTGGCCTCTTCGTATATCTGCGGGGATAGTCCGCGAATCCCTTCGACTTCCCGCAGTATCCGCGACGCCCGACGCACCACCTCTGCGCCCTCCTCGGTGATATCCGCCAGGCTGCGGCCCTTGCGCACGAACAGGCTCAGACCCAGCTCCTGCTCCAACAGCTTTATCTGCTTGCTGACACCTGGTTGTGAGGTATGCAGACGTTCCGCGGCCGCGGTGATGTTGAGGCCGTTGTCGACGACTGCCACCAGGTATCTGAGTTGCTGCAGCTTCATCTGCTCGGTGTCCTCATCGATGCGCTTCGATTCTGGCTCACACAAGTCCAGAGCGCGAATTGGCTTGGGTATCGAGGTCGCCGATCCGGTCGCGACCCAACTGCCAAGACCTATCTGTTAAATAGACAAAAAAGCCACCTGCGCTCTTCGCGCGGTGGCTCGATGGCTGATAGTCCTTGCTGGTTCCGTTTCGGTCCGCTCAGACCTCGCGATTCCGCACCGCCACCGTGCCGGTTATGTCACTTCGACAACAACACATAGGGCTATGGACAGCGCGGATGGAAAACAAGTTCATGCGTCTGTTTGTATCAGGCACCAGCAAACACGGTCAAGCGGGCTCATATAACGAAATCGCATGAATCCAGTCGAAACCATTATTTCCAGCCTATCCATCTTGCCACCTATGCTCGTACCTGGTTACCAGCGAGAGGCCGAAATGCGCTATTTCCCCATCTTTGTTGATCTGCGTGAGCGACCGTGCCTGCTGGTAGGGGGTGGCGAAGTCGCTCTGCGCAAGGCGCGCCTGCTTCTTGGCGCCGGTGCCCGCCTGTCGGTCTGCGCGCCATGGCTCCACCGGGAGTTCGCCGATCTCGATTACCCCGGCCAGATCACGCATCTGAGGACGGAGTTCGAGCCGGGCATGCTGACCGGACACTCCCTGGTCGTGGCGGCAACCGACGATCCCGCGATCAACGCCTGCGTTTCAAAGTCAGCGCAGACCGCGGGCATTCTGGTCAATGTCGTTGATGATCCGGTTAAATGCAGCTTTATTACACCCGCTATCGTCGACCGCTCACCGGTCATCGTGGCGATATCCAGCGGCGGCACGGCGCCAGTGCTTGCGCGACGGATCCGGGGCTGGCTGGAGTCACGACTACCCCGGCGTCTGGGCGAACTGGCCAGGCTGGCGGGCGAATTACGCACGCAAGCAAAGTCCCGTTTGGGTTCATTGCGTGCGCGGCGGCGCTTGTGGGAACACTTGCTCGAGGGTGAGTTCGCGCGCTTAGTGCTGGCGGGTGGTGACAAAAAAGGCGCAATAGAACAGTTCCACCGTGAGCTGGATGCCGCCGCCGCAGCTGGATTGTCGAAGCAAGGACGGGTCTCTATCGTCGGAGCGGGGCCCGGCGATCCGGCGCTACTGACCATCAGAGCGCTGCAGTTGCTGAATGAGGCGGACGTGATCCTGCATGACCGGCTTGTCTCTCCCGAGATTCTGGACCTGGCCAGGCGGGACGCCGAAAGAGTGCCGGTCGGCAAGGCGCCTGGTGGACCAGCGACCTCGCAACAGGAAATCCACCGGCAGATGATCGAATTCGCAAGCGCCGGCCAGCATGTCGTGCGACTCAAGGGGGGAGACCCGTTTGTGTTTGGGCGCGGCGGCGAGGAAGTTCTCGCGCTGCGAGAGGCTGGTATCGCCCACGAGATCATTCCGGGAATCACAGCGGCGCTGGGGTGCGCCGCGGCCACTGCGCTGCCATTGACTCATCGGGGTAGCGCAAGAGCCTTGACCCTGTTGACCGCCCACGACGACGCCACCGTCGACGCCATCGACTGGCGGGGTCTGAGCCGTCCCGGACAAACCCTGGTGTTCTACATGGGCCTTGGGCGGGCTGGCCGAATTCAGGCTCGCCTGCTGCAGCACGGCAGGAGCACGTCGACGCCAGTTGCTATTATCCAGAACGGCACGACGCCGGGCCAGAAGACGGTGACTGGCGAGCTAGGGGAACTTTCCACCCTGATAGACGACCATCATATTGGCGCCCCGGCGTTGATCGTCGTCGGGGAGACAGCCGCACTGGCGACCGGAACGGCGTCAGTGGGGGATAAGCAGACGGCAACCGACAACGATATCTGGAGCCAGCTTGCATTGGCCGGATGAACACCCAGCATGCCTGGTAAGGAAACAAAAAAATGATTTATGACAGCATCCTCGACACCATTGGGTCGACGCCAGTAGTGCGTCTGAACCGCATCGGCCCGGATCATGTGGACATGTTCGTCAAGGCGGAGTTCTTCAATCCGATGTCATCGGTGAAGGATCGACTCGCGCTGGGCATCATCCTCGACGCAGAGAAACGAGGCACGCTGAAACCGGGTCAGACAGTGATCGAGGCCACGTCGGGTAATACCGGCATCGCGTTGGCCATGGTTTGCGCGGCGCGTGGGTATCCGTTTGTCGCGGTCATGGCGGATAGCTTCTCCATCGAACGCCGGCGGCTGATGAAAGCGCTGGGCGCCAAACTGCTGCTGACTCCGGCCGCCGATCGTGCCAGCGGCATGGTGCGGCTGACCGAGGAATTGGCCGCCAAGCACGGCTGGTTTCTCGCTCGCCAGTTCGAGAATGAGGCGAACCCCGCCTACCACCGGAACACAACCGGGCCTGAGATCCTGAGGGATTTCGCGAATCGTCGGCTGGACTTCTGGGTCTCAGGCTGGGGCACGGGTGGCACACTCACAGGCGCAGGTGAAATGCTGAAGCTCGCCCGGCCTGATATCAAGGTCGTCGCAACCGAACCGGCGGGCGCCGCGATGCTCTCGGGTGACCCATGGCAGCCGCACAAGATCCAGGGCTGGACCCCGGACTTTGTTCCGGCCGTGCTGAACCGGGATATCGCGGACGAGGTGGTGCTGGTGACGGATGAAGAGGCCATTTCCACCTCCCGCGATCTGGCGAGGCGCGAAGGCATCTTCACCGGGATTTCCGGGGGCGGCACTGTTGCGGCTGCGCTCAAGGTCGCGGCCAAGGCCGAGAAGGGTGCGGTGCTGTTGGCAATGCTGCCGGACACCGGCGAACGTTACCTGAGCACGCCGCTGTTGGCGGATGTGGATGAAACCTCCGATGACGAGTGGCTGGCCTCCCTGGGTTAGCGCGACCCAATAGCGCAAACCAATAGCGCAATCCAATACTGCAAAGCTGTCGGGTGGCTCGCCGGAGCAGCAGGAACATCCCGGCATTCATTGACGAACGGGAGCGGACTGAATGGGAAAGGCGGACCCCGGTCCGCTGACTGATTTGGGCCCGCCAGCGAATGTCCGGCGCAATGATCTTTGCTCACGTGAACGCCGGGCCATCCGCTCCGACTCGGCTCCGAGCTCGCTAATTGCTGTCCTTAAGCCGCATTCGGCGCTGTTGTTCACTGATGCGCTGCCGGACCTTGGTCAGGAAACGCTTGGCCCATGCGAACTCCAGGCTCAGCACCGCCAAGCCTGCCGGAATAACGATGATGGCGGGACCCGGCAGGAAAATCATCGCCACGCCTGCCAGCACCAGCGACATCCCGACGACGAATATCACCAGACGCCGCGCCTGGCGATAGGTGACGTCAATCAGAGCCTTGAACATATGCGGATCCGTAACAACGATGAGAGGGGAACAGCTGCTGCCTTCAGCTTCTGTATCATTCTGTCTGCCGCGGGCAGACGCGACAAGCCCGCGATCCACTGGGGCGATCACAGCCTTACTGATATGATCGCATCTGAGGTGGGAATAGAATGAATATGAGATCTCGCGCGACTTTGATCGTCGGCTGTCTGCTGCTGACGGCTTGTCTGTCCGCACGCCCCTGGTACGAGAAAGAACTCAAGGCCTGGATCGGTGCGCCGGTGAGCGAACTTGAGAATGCCTGGGGGCCACCCACGCGCACGATAATCGGCAAATCCGGGCTCCCGGAGATGGTCTATCAAAGCACCACCTACCGGGATGACCAGGAAGACGTAAAGCGGGACCCGAATCTGCTGTTGTCGGATCGGCCTCCCTCTCCCCGCCCGCAGATAGATGAACTCGATTGTGATATGAACTTCCTGATCAAGGACGACATCGTTGTCGACGTCAGTCACGAGGGCGCCGGTTGCCAGGTCATCCCGCGCCCGGGCAAATCACCGCGTTCCTGATAACGTCAGGTAACAAGGTCAGGCGATAAGCTCAGGTGAAATTGCCGCCAGCATCTCTCGCCGCAGCAGGCGCGCCAAGAAAGTCCTGATCTGACCATGATTGCCCGGACGCTGATTGCCTGGACGCAAATAGCGTCACCACGCCTCGAGTGCACGCGGCGATCGCCCTGCCTGAGTGGTCAAGCGCGATAAGTCCATACTCCAGATCCCGCCGATCCGCTTCGTCGATGGTCATGGACACAGCACGTTCGAGGCCAGCGCCATCCTCAACCCGGGTGACGATGCGAACCGCAGCGCCGTGATTGACGATGTGCTCACCCACGCCGGTACAGGAAACGCCTGCAGCCCGGCTGGCATAGGTACCGGCTGCGGTTGCGCTATCGCTTACCCGGCCCGGAATCTCCTGCCCCACCCCACCGGTTGAGGTACCGACGCACAAGCCACCATCGACATCCAGCGCGATCGCGCCAACCGTACCGGTCTTGCCTGCCAGCTGATCGCGGTGTTCCTGCAAACGATGTTCGGTGACCGGGTTGAAGTCCTCTACGCCCAGGCTGCGTGCGAAAGCCGTAGCGTGCGCGCCTGCTATCACCGTGTGTCTGGCGCCGGACAATGCCGCCGCAATATCGATAGGATGGCGAACGCCCTCGATATTGATCACGCCGGAAAAAGACTCTGACCGGCCATCCATTATCGCCGCGGACATGCGCGCAACCCCATCCCGCTGCAGCCGGGAACCCAGGCCCGCATTAAACACCGGGTCGTCTTCGAGCAAGCGAATGGCGGCCAGCACCGACGCACGAGCGCCGTCTGTCTGCAGCACCTCCCACGCAGCCTCCCTGATTGAAAGCAGGCTTTGCTGATAGCGTTCGAAGCTGGCATGAGAGCCCTCACGGGCACCCGCACCTCCGTGGATGATCAATGTCGGACCCGGCATGGTTGGGGGCTCCGTAAAAAGACACCTAGCTATGGTAGTCGGATGCGGGTGTCAGCGGCAGCCCTGCGGCAGATTGAATCACCCGAGCGGGATGTGCCGCCCTGGCGACCGTCGCCCGGCCTGTCGCGAACACACCACCGGTGCCTGGCGGCCCGCATGGCCGCATCCCCCACTCGGTCAACTCACGGTGGACGCTGAGGCCATAGTCCGGCGCTATCGCAACGGTGGAGGCGCAATAACTGCCGTGCTGCGGCGTGCTCGCTTGCATTTTGCGAATCCGGCACAATGGAAAGATACAACAGGATCTAACTCGGGAATCTCCCCTCTTTGCCCGTGAATCGACTCAAATCCTTGTTCGTCGTCTGGTACCCGCTTGCGGTGATCCTGATCGTGCTCGCGTCAGCCGCGTCGATGATCATCCAGGGACCCGATCTGGCGTGGGCCGGCGCGCTGCTCACTGCGCTGCCTTTTATTGGTCTGTATCTGCGAGCAGTGACGTCGAAGACGATGGCCCGGACCAGTCATAGCCTGCCACTGCTGGTGCTGGTCACCGTCGCGGGAGGGGTGCTCGCTGCTTACGGATACTGGCGAGGCGGCTTTGCCAGTCACGGTGCCATACTCGCCGCCGCAGTCGGCGTGGCCGGGTTCTTCTTGTTCGACTTCTGGTACTCCAGCTTTGGCCGCCGCGTCAACGACTGTCTGGCGACCGGCAAGATTATGCCGGACTTCGAAGCCCGGGCGCTGGATGGCGGCACCGTGCGTGCCAGCGATCTTCGCGGTCATCCCGCTCTGTTCATGTTTTACCGCGGCAACTGGTGTCCGTTTTGCATGGCGCAGGTTCGGGAAATTACCGACCGCTACCGGGAGCTTGCGCAGCGGGGCGTAACGATAGCGCTGATCAGCCCGCAGCCGACCGAGCTGACGCAACGAGTCGCCGGGATTTTCGATGTGCCGGTGAAATTCTGGGTAGACCCCGACCTCAAGGCGGCCAATACACTGGGCATCACCAGCGAGTACGGCGTTCCCGCCGGCGGGATGGCAAATACCTATGGCAAGCACACGGTGATGCCCACCGTGGTGATCGTGGATGCCGAGGGACGCATCCTGTATACGGATCAAACAGACAATTATCGGGTTCGCCCGGAGCCCGATGTTTTCTTCCGGGTGCTTGCGGCTAACGGTCTTTAGTCCCTGGTCGACCGTCGCTTGATCGGCATTGACCCCGGCACCGGACGCTTCACGGAGAAGAGGCTCCGGGCCAAACAAACAGGAGCAAAGGAGTGACGCGATGCGTTTGCTGCAATGGGCAATTATTGGTATGTCGTTGATGATCAGCACCTCGACGGTGGCATCGACCAAACCGCTGGATGCGGAGACGATGTGGAAAATTCAGCGTCTGGGCTCGCCGGCCCTGTCGCCGGATGGCAGCCGCGCGGTCGTGCCGGTGACAGGTTACGACATCGAGTCCGGAGAGGGAGCAACCCGTCTATGGATGATCCCCGCTGAGGGCGGGGACCCCAGCCAATTGACTTCGGATCAGTCCGGCACGCCCAGCTGGAGCCCCGATGGGCGTTATATCGCCTTTGCTGCGAAACGCGGAAGCGACGAGGTCGACCAGCTCTACGTGATCCCCGCCAACGGTGGCGAAGCCCGCCGGCTCACTGATTTGCCGGCCGACGTCACTGCGATTCGCTGGTTTCCGGACTCGACCAGGCTGGCATTTGTGACTCGCGTCTGGCCGGAGCTGGAGAGCTGGGAAGCGCAAGCCGAGAAAAGCAAGTCACGCGCCGAAAGCAAGATGAGCGCGATGGTCTGGGATCGGCCGCCGATCCGCTGGTGGAGCCACTGGATCGACGATCGCGAAGCACACATCTTCGCCATTGCCGTCAGCGGCGGGGAACCCGCTGGAGTAACGCCTGGCTCCGGTCTGAAGCTGCCGGAGCACAACACCTCCGAGACCGGACCGGGAATCGACGCCTATGACATCTCGCCCGACGGCAAGACCATCGCATTTAACGCGGATACTGATGGTAGTGGTGTAGACAGCAATTACGACGTGTATCTGATCCCGGCTGGAGGCGGCGAAGCGCAGAATATCAGCAGCGATAACCCGGGCCATGACAGCTCACCGCTGTTCAGTCCCGACGGCCGGTGGCTGGTTTATTCGAGACAATTGATCAAGGGTTTTTACGGCGACAAGGAAAGACTGATCCGCCATGATCTGAAAACCGGCGAGCAAACCGATCTCACCGAATCATGGGATCGCTCCGTCTCAGGATTGGTGTGGGGGCCGGATTCAAAAGGCCTGTACGGCGCGATCGACGATGCCGGCCACAGCCGGGTCTACGAAATCGCAATCAAGGATGGCGCCGCGCGCGCGATAACGGGACCTAACAGCTTTTCTGCGCTGGCAGTCGCGGGGCAGAGCCTGGTCGGGTTGCGCCAGAGCTTTATCGAGCCCGCTACCCTGGTTCGGATCGATCCCGACAACGGCAAGGTCCGCAAGCTTTCGCGGTTCAATGACGAGGTGCTGGCCGGTGTCGACTTTGGCACCTTTGAGAGCGTGACCTATACCGGCGCTCTGGGCGAGCCGGTACAGATGTGGATCAACTTCCCTCCAGGCTTCGACAAGTCGAAACGGTGGCCCCTGTATCTGTTGCTTCATGGCGGCCCGCACAACGGCATTACCGACAGCTTTCATTACCGCTGGAACGCGCAGGTGTTCTCCGGCTGGGGCTATGTAACCGCGTGGCATAATTTCCATGGTTCCAGCGGTTTCGGACAGGCGTTTACTGACTCCATCAATCCGAATCAGGCGGACCTCCCCTACCAGGACACGATCCTGGCCGCAGAGTACCTCGCAGCAAAACCGTGGATCGATCCGGACCGGATGGCTGCAGGCGGCGGCAGCTTTGGCGGCTATCTGGCCTCGATACTCCTGGGCAACGAACACCCGTTCAAAACCCTGGTGGCGCATGCCGCGGTCTACAACTGGCTGACGCAATATGGCGCGGATTATGGTGCCGGGAAGCGCCGCTTTGGCGAGCACTGGGAGTCTCAGGAAATTTTTCGTCGCAATTCACCGACCAACGGTGCGGATGCGTTTTCGACGCCGACCCTGGTGATCCATGGCGAACAGGATTACCGGGTACCGCTCAATCATGGTATCGAGCTCTACCAGACTTTGCAGAACAAGGGCGTACGCAGCCGGCTGGTCTATTTCCCGGACGAGAATCACTGGGTACTAAAGCGCGACAACTCGATATTCTGGTATCAGCAGAAACGGGATTGGCTCAAGGAGTTCATCGGCGCCGGGCCCACGCCCTGAGCGTTGTCGGCCGGACCCGGGAAAGTGGCACCGGGCCCGGCCCTCCACGCTAAGCTATAACTCGGCTACAGCTCGAAATCCTCCAGCTCGCGCAGCTCGCGCTTGAGCCTGCGACTTTCGGCCAGCGCCTCCAGAGCCCGCCGCGCGGCGGTACTGGGACCGCTGCGCCGGGTTTCGCGCACGACAATATTGTCCATGCCACGATCCGGATCGAAGCCGGGCAACAGATCGAATTCCGGGTCCGGATAAGACTCCGGATCCGGGTCCTTGACGCTTCGTCGGGGCTTTCGTTTGCTCGCCATATGTCTCGCCGTAGATGAGGGGCCGTGGGTGTGAGATTTGCACCCTGATTGTGTTCGTTCCAAGCAATTTAGACCAATTCTAATCTGTGAGTTCCCGATCCGTAGCAGGTGCCTGCGGTTTCTCATATAGTGCACAGGCTGTGGGACCCACGAATCCGTCGGAGTAGCCAGAGTGCTTAAGGCCAGGCAGAAACTGGGCAAGTACAAAATCGAGCAGCGTCTGGCCAATGGACCGCTGGCGGCGGTGTACCGCGCCTACGACACTGTCCAGGGCATGCGGGTCGCACTGAAGATCCCGCACCGGCGGTTTATGGACGAGTACTTTCTGCAAGACTTCCGCAAGGAAGCGCGGCTTTCGACCAAACTGGAACACCCCTGTATCCTGCCGATCCACAACGCCGACTTCATCGGCGGATATTTTGTGATATCGATGCCGCTCGGCGAGGAAACGCTGGGTGACCGTTTGACGCGCAGAATCTCGACGGCCAAAGCCCTTGAGTTCACCGCCCAGATCATCGCTGCTGTTGCCCACGCGCACGCCCAGAACATCATTCACTGCGACATCAAGCCGGAGAATTTCATCCTGTTTGATCGCGATCGCCTGCGGCTCACCGACTTTGGCTTTGCCAAGCTCGGGCGGGGCCGAATAGACGCATCCGGCTCCGGGACCGTCGGCTATGTGGCTCCCGAGCAGGCCATGGGCAGGCCGATGTTCCAGTCGGATGTGTTCTCAACCGGTCTCGTGCTGTTTCGGATGTTTGCCGGCAGACTGCCGCGATGGCCCTACGACTGGCCACCGGCTGGCGCGGCCAGGCTACGCCAAAAACTGAGCCCTTCGATGATCCGCCTGATCCGCCGTGCCATCGAGATAGACCCTGAAGAGCGTTTTCCCGATGCAGGGCGGTTACAGACGGCGTTCAATCGCATCCGCAACCCGGCGGCGCGCAGGGCAGTCAAGTAATCTTGGCAGACCCAACGCAAGGACGGGCGGAAAGGGCAGAGGTCCACACCGATATCGGCCAGGCAGTCGAGGGCCTGGTTCCTGTCGCGGCGGGTGTCGCGGCCTACTTTTCGTCTCCATCGCCTACCGGGTCGGGTCGCAGCGAGGATGCGCTGGCCATCGTTCCTGTCGGCCCCGACAGCGCCCTGCTGGCGGTCGCAGATGGTATGGGTGGCTTGCCCGGCGGCAGGGAAGCGGCAGCCTGCGCGATCCGTGTGCTTGCCGATGCCGTGGCAGCACATGGACCGGCAGATTCAGGTTACCGAAGCGTCATTCTGGATGCGATAGAAGCCGCGAACCGGGAGATCATTGATACCGGACTTGGCTCCGCCACCACGCTGGCAGTGGCTGAAATCGGGCGAGGTTTTGTACGTCCTTATCATGTCGGCGACTCCGAGCTGATGCTGTTCGGTCAACGCGGCCGGCTTGCATTTCAATCGGTACCGCACTCACCGGTCGGTTTCGCCTATCACTCTGGATTGCTGGATGCGCAGGAGGCGATTTCTCACGCCGACCGCCATCTGGTGTCGAATGTGCTCGGCACCCGGGATATGCGGATCGAGGTTGGCAGCCAGATTCCGATGAAGCCGGCGGACACCCTGGTCCTGTGCAGCGACGGCCTGGTTGATAACCTCCAGCTAGCTGAGATTTGTGAGTTGTTACGCGCCGGCCCGCTTGACCGCCAGTTCAAACAACTGATCGCGACTGCCCGGGGGCGGATGGCAGAGGAATCGTCACGGCACCCCAGCAAACCCGACGATCTGACTGTAATCGTGTTCAGGACTCGCCCGGGCGCGTCGATGCGCCGCCGTCTCGGGCTATAGGACCGCGGCCGGGATCAGCCTGCTTCAGAGAAACAGCGACAGATCTGCCGGCCCGTTGAAGCCGGGGAACACCAGCCCGGTTTCCGAGCGGCCAAGGCGCTTTAACAGCAGTTCAGAAAACACCGTGCGCAGATCGGTCTCGATCCTCAGATCCTCGCCAAATTCCAGATCATCGACTGCGAGGCCTGGCCAGGCGCCGGCAACCTGGCCTCCATTGACGCCACCACCGAGCAGGTACGCTACGCTGGCCGTTCCATGATCGGTGCCGCTGGCGGAATTGTCTGCTACGCGACGTCCAAACTCGGTATGAACCAGCACCGTTATATTGCCCATCCGTGCGCCCATGTCGGTATCGAACGCGGCGAGACTTGCCGCGAGGTCGCTCAGTGCAGGGGCCAGGAAGGTCGGCAGATTTTCGTGATGGTCCCAGCCACCGACATCGAGGCAAATGACCTCTGTACCCAGTGGCGACTTGATCAGCTGACCTGCCTGGAGCAGCTTTCGTCCCAGCTCGGTCTCAGGGTAGACCGCACCGTTCTCCGGGGTAAATTGGGAAGGATCAGCAAGCAGCAGTTCATCCATCGCATGGATCGCGGCCTGCGCGGTTCCGCTGTAAGGCACCTGCTCTGCGTACCAGTCTGACAGCAGCGCCTGGTAACTTGAGCCGGTCAATTCGCCGAGCCCGAATTCCTCTATCCCTTCGATTGCGATCGGCTCGATGGCGCCAGTCAGCGAAAACGGCACGTTGCCACTTATCGAGACCGCTCTGAACGAGGAGTTGGTCAGCGCCAGACTCGTCGCCAAGTGGCGGCCGATCCAGCCCTCGGCAAGATCGACCTTGCTGACCACCGCGCCTTCGACCAGGGCCTGGGCATCGAAATGCGATCGCGACTGGTGCGGGACGCCGGTAGCGTGTACCAGCGCGAGCCGGCCCGCATCATACAGCGGCTTTAGCGGCGCCAGCGATGGGTGCAAGCCGTAGAAGCCATCCAGATCAATCACGCCACCAGGATCGCCAGCTGGCGGCAATGCGATGCGTGGCCGACTCGGCGCATAGTCCGGGTCAGCGTAGGGCACGACGGAATTGAGCCCGTCAGCTGCGCCACGTTGAAAAATGCACACCAGCACGTCCCGATCCGGGTTGACCGCGCGCAGGCTGATGATGTCTCTGCGAGTAAAGGACATATCCCGAGATGCTCCTAGCGCAATTGAAAGTAGACCGAGCTCAGTAACAGGCTGGTCACGATGGGGACCAGCTCGGGCACAACCGCTGCCGGGAGCTCCGCGTCCGGCGGCAGACCGACGGCGTCGGCCAACCAGTCGACCAGGAGCTGCAGGTCCTCAGCCGCCATCGGCCGCATCAGGATCTCGTCCGCAAGTCGGCCAACAACGGTCGCCGTCGTGCTCTCATTGCCGAGCAGATCCGTCAATGGATAGAAGCCGCCAAAACTTAGTCCGAGCGCGATCCGCCAGCGATTGAGCAATCCGCCCGTACTGCCCCAGTAACTGGCCTGATCCGGATATCCATCGGGGGTCGGCCAGTAAAACGGGATCTGGCCGAGCACCGATGCGACGCCGAACAGCAGCTCACCGTTGTCACCGGGCAGGGTCAGCTGCGGGTTCAGCGAGCGCACGACCTGGCCGAGAAACTCCAGCGGCCGGCTGAGCTTGCTGTCGGCAGCAGTCAGGAACTCGTCGCTGGAGAACAGTGCTGCCAGCGTAGCGCGGATATCGCCACCGCTTGCCGTGAACGCCTGCGCCACCGTATCAATAACCGTTGCTGACGGTTGATCGCTGATGAAACGTCGACACAACTTGCTGGCGATGAACCGGGCCGTAGATGGATGCGCGGCGATCAGGTCAAGCACCGCCTCGCCATCGCTGAGACCGCCGCCGGCGGGCACCAGCTGGCCGAGCACGGTCTTGTCGCCGCCATCATGCAAAAACGGCACAAAGGCGAACTCGGCGGTCGTGAAATCCAGAGTCCAGCCGGTAAAACAGCGCGCGACTTCCTTGATGTCCTGTTCGGTGTAGCCGCCGTCCACCCCCAGGGTATGCAGTTCGAGCAGTTCCCGAGCGTAGTTTTCGTTCGGCGCTTCGGCAGTGTTCAGGAAATTGTCCAGGTAGTACAACATTGCGCTGCTCTTGGCCGAGGCATGCAGCAGATCGCGGAAGTTCCCCAGCGCATGTGGGCGAATGACCATGGCGTCGTCAGCAGGTTTTAGTACCGGTTCGAACCCGTTTATCAGCTGGATGCTGAAGTGATTCGTCCAGAATTCGACCATCACTTCGTAGAGCTGACGCGGACTGAAAAACGCACGATATTGCGTGGCGCCAACCAGATCACGAACCACTTCGCCGATGTTGTCCGGGAAACCAGGGCGCAACTCCGGGGGGGAGCTGTCAGCCAGCGGGAACAGGTTGGCGACCGCATTCTCGATCTGGCTTGCGTTTATATTTTCATAATCGAGCTGCCGCGCCAGATAGTCGCTGATGCCCAGATTGTTGATTTCCTCTAGGGCATTCTTATTGACGCCAAAGCTCGTGCGTTTGAGGACCGAATACTCCGCGGACGGCGCGGGGATTCTCGATGCCACCGGTGGATCAGGATCGGGCGTGCCAACCGGCGGATTCGGATTGGGTGCCGGCGCAACCGGATCACCGCCGCCCCCGCCGCCGCAGGCCGTAACCGCGGCCGTCAATGCACTATAGCCCAGGCCTTTCCCGGCCATGGACAAAAAGCGCCGCCGACTGATGTTTCTCATTACCGCCATGGTGTTCCTCTGCGCGAGCCCGGGCCGCGGCTTGCTGTTTTGGTCAGCCAGCCCCGTTCAATCCTAGCATCAGGGCACTCCCTTATAACGAGACCGGAATCGCGGAATTCCCGATCGGACGGAGCATGCAATAGCGTGCCTGAACGCCGGCTGAACAACCTTGATCGCCGACCCGCGGGGGCTCAGTCCAGGCGTTTGTTGAAGCGCAGCACAGCAAGCGTAATGGCGATGACAAAGAAGATCAGCAGGGCCTGGATTTCCATCAACATCTCGGCGACGCTGGCGCCCCGCAGGATAATGCCGCGAGCCAGCCGGACGAAATGAGTCAACGGCAATCCCTCGGCGATCCACTGGGCGATCACCGGCATGCCGTCAAACGGAAACATGAAGCCGGATAACAGGATAGACGGCAGGAACAGAAACAGGGTCAACTGCATCGCCTGGAACTGGGTTCGCGCGAGTGTGGATATCAGCAGGCCCAGGGTAAGACTGGCGCCGATAAAGGTCAGTGCGGCCACATAGACATCGAACAGGTGCCCCCGCATCGGCACGTGGAACAACCACCGCCCCACTATCAGCACGATAGTGACCTGCACCAGGCCAATCAGGATGTAGGGGACGAGCTTGCCGAGCATCAACTCCATAGTGCGCACCGGGGTGGTAATCAACAGCTCGAGATTACCCCGCTCGCGTTCACGGACGATCGCCACTGCGGTGAACAACACCATGGTCATGGTAAGAATGACGCCGATCAGAGCCGGGACAATCTGTACCGCGGAGCGGCGCTCAGGGTTGTAGAAATTGCGCAATTCGAACAGCTGACTGCCTGGCGCAGACTGGCCCGGCCGCGCCGGCGGAGGCATCTCCAGCAGCAGGCGGGCGACATTCAGGATGCTGGGGTCGCTGCCATCGACAAGCAACTGTGCGGCGGGCCGGCCCAGGTCATCAAGACGTCGTTCAAAGTCGTCGGGAATGTATACCCCCACCGTGATCTCGCCACGACGCAGCGCATCGATAAGCGCTTCGGGCGTCGCGACTCTGGTGTCGATATTCACGACCTGGCTGGCCTGCAGATCGGCAATCAGTTGCCTCGACCATGCGCTGTTAGCCTGATCGGCGACCCCGGCACTGAGATCGCGAACATCCATGTTGATCGCGAAACCAAACAACAGGATCTGCATGAGTGGAATGCCTACGACCATCCCGATAGTGAGCCGGTCACGTCGCAGCTGGCGCACCTCCTTGGCGGCGATGGCCCGAATCCGGCGCAGCGACTTCATGCCGCCGCCCGCTTTGCGCTGCGTGTGGCGGCGACAAACACATCTTCAAGGCTGGCTGTCGTTCGCTCTACCTGCGAAGCCAGACCGGCGTTTTCCAGCGCTGCGCTGAGCAGACGCTCCGGTTTGTCAGTTCGCGGGTCTACCAAAATGTGCAGCCTTGATCCGAGCTGGGTCACACTGCGCACCTCGGCCAGAGCGTCCAGCGCATGATGCGCAAGCCTCGGTCTGTCGCAACTTACCTCTATCACCGTTGCGTCGATATTCTTCATCAGTACTTTGGGCGCTCCCTCAGCGGCGATGCGGCCCCGGTCCAGGATTGCCAGCTGATGACAGCGCTCGGCCTCATCCATGTAGTGAGTCGAAACCAGAATCGTGGTCCCGGCGTCGACCAGGTCAAACAGACTTTCCCAGAATTCCCTGCGGCTCTGGGGATCAACGGCGCTGGTCGGCTCGTCAAGCAACAACAATTCCGGGCGATGCAGGGTCGCCGCCGCAAGGGCCAGTCGCTGCCGCTGCCCGCCACTCAGGGTGCCCGCGCGCTGGCTGCGGAGATCTTCCAGATGGTATTCCTGACGCGCGGACCGGATCCTCTCCCGCTTGTCACGTCTGGGCAGGCCGTAGATTTCGGCCATGAAATCAAGATTCTCGTCCGCGCTGAGGTCCTCATACAGCGAGAAGCGCTGCGTCATATAGCCGATACGCAGACGCACCAGTTCGGCGTCGCTTGTCGCATCATGGCCCAACACTTCGACCTGACCTGAGGTGGGGCGGAGCAAACCGCACAGCATACGAAAGGTGGTCGACTTGCCGGAGCCGTTTGGGCCGAGGAATCCGTAGATGCGGGCGCGTGGAATATCCAGATCCAGTTGGTCGACCGCGGTCACATCGCCAAACCGGCGGGTCAGACCTCTGGCGACAATGGCAGAATCCACCGGCTAGCCTCCTGCCGGCAAATCGGGGAAGCTCACTTCGACCGGCAGCCCGGTCGGCAGCGCGTTGGCCGCTTCATCGATCAGCGTGATCTCGGCGACATAGGCGAGCCGGCTGCGATCACGTTCAGTGAGCGCGTAGTAGGGAGTGAAGGATGCTTCCGATGCCACGCTGCGAACCCGACCTTCGAACACCCCTGCAACCCCGTCAACGGTCACCCGTACTGCCATCCCGGCATGAACGGCGGCACGCACGGTTTGCGGGATGTAGACCCGCGCATATGGCGCGGTGCCGGCCAGCAACACCATGACATTTGCGCCCGCAGGCGGCCGGTCGCCCTTGCGGTAGGCAATGGTATCGATCATTCCGGGCACCGGTGCTCTCAATTGCAGACGCGAGGCGAGCAGCAATTGCTCGGCCAGAACCGCCTCGGCCTCGTCCACAGCTGCTTTTGCCTGATCGAGTTCTTCTTCCGTGGTACCGGCAATCAGCTCCCTGAGCAAAGCGGCGGCATCATCCCTGGCCGCCCGCGACACATCCCTGCGGGCCTGGGCCTGATCGAGTTCGGCATCGCTTAACAGCGCCTTACGCACCAGCTCTGCGGTGCGCTCAAGCGCCTTCTGGTCGGAGGCGAGCTGACCCTCGGTACCCTCGAACCGCGCCCGGGCCGCCACAATATCCTCTGATCGCGGACCCCGCTCCAATTCAGCCTGGCGTCGCCGTGAACGGTTCAGGACGGCCTGCGCCTGGGCCAGCCTGGTTGAGGCGCGAGCCGGATCCTGGATCGCCAACAGCTGTCCGGCGTTGACCTGATCACCCTCGCTGACCTTGATCTCGAGCAGCGTTTCCCAGGCTTCAGCGGGAATCTCGATCCGGTCGCGCTCCAGCGTGCCAACCAGAGGCAGCGGCGATTGAGTGTTGTCACAGCCCGCCAGCAACGCCGACCCGAAGAGCGCAAGCAGGACCGCGGCGATCCCTCTCCGATACGCCGCGCTCATGCGTCAGCCCCTCGAGCAAACAAGTCGCTGGCGTGATCACTCCAGGACTCCATGAACCCGGCGGACATCGGCTTTCCGAGCACGCGCTCCAGCATCGGTCGGGCGAGAAACGGAAACACGCACAGACTCATGACCGAGATCAATGCCATGTCAGTATCAAGCTCCGCACGCATCTTTCCGGCTGCGCGCTCACGCTCCAGAGCCGCACCAAGAAGTTTCTTCGCTCGCGATGCAAAGCGTTCGGCAAAGTGGCGCTGGAAGCCCTCACCACCGGCTTCGATCTCGCTGAATACAAGCTTTGGTAGCCACGGATTAGCGCGAAACATGCTCATGTATGCATGCATGAATTCAGCCACTGACAGCGGCCGCCCGGGGCTGTCTGCGCGTGCTTCAAGCTGGGCCAGCACTGGCGGAATGACTTCCTCAAGCAAGCCTCGATAAAGGCCATGTTTGTCCCCGAAGTAATAGTGGATCATCGCGGGCGTCGTTTCGGCCGCGGCGGCCAGTTTGCGGGTGGAGACCGCGTCGAAACCATGGCGGGTAAACAAGTCGCGGGCCGCGACCAGCAATTGCGCACGTACGTCTCGGGGGTCATCGCCGGTCGGGCGACCACCGTGTCGCGCAGCCCCTGAGCCTTTGCCCTGTTCTTGCCGGCGCCCTTGCTGAGACTCTTGCCGACGCTCTGGTCGACGCTCTGGTCGACGCTCTAGTCCTCGCTCTGGCCGACCAATCTTCCCTCGGTTTTTGTCTGATTCGTTCATGTCTGTAAATTTAATCAAACGTTTGATTAAATAGCAAGCGCAAGCGCACACCTGGCGCGGACAGGCTTGCCGCTGCCTTTCCCGGGGGCTATCGTCCCGCCATCATGACAATGCACTCAAACAGCGACGTGCGCGTGGTTCAGATGTGGGCCGGGCCGCGCAATGTCTCCACCGCGGTGATGTACAGCTTTGCCCAAAGGCCGGACACTGCGGTGGTGGACGAACCGCTGTACGGTCACTATCTGAAGAACAGCGGCGCCGATCACCCGGGGCGGGCAGAGATACTGGCGGCGATGGACCTGGACGGCGAACGTGTGATGCGTGAATTAGGCCAGCGCGGCCCGGCTGCAGCGGGGCGCAATGTTCTTTTCGTCAAACAGATGGCCCATCATCTGCTCGGCATCGACTATCGCTTGCTGCACCATTCGCTCAACTTTTTGTTGATCAGGGACCCACTTGAGATGCTGCCTTCGCTGGCCCGCGTGCTGGACAAGCCTGTATTGAAAGACACCGGTCTCGACCGTCAGGTCGATTTGCTTGAGCATCTGGAGAGAGAGGGTCAGACCCCGTTTTGCGTGGACGCACGCGAATTGCTGACCGATCCGGAGGGTGTGCTAATCCAGGCATGCACTAGACTGGGTCTGCCATTTTCTTCCTCGATGCTGAGCTGGGCGCCGGGTCCGCGCGCCGAAGACGGGATCTGGGCACCCCATTGGTACGGCAACGTGCATCGTTCGGATGGTTTCCATCCATGGCGCGCGCCGAACCGCCCGTTCCCGGAGGAACTGAGCGGCTTGCTCGAGCAATGCCAGCCCTATTATCAACGCTTGTATGCTGTGGCTCTGCGGGCCCGGGAGAAACCATGACCGCGTCAACGCCAGATCCAAGAAATGCCGATATCCTGGTTCATGTCGGCGGCGCGCTGGTGTCCCGATCAGAAGCGCGGGTATCAGTGTTTGACAGCGCCGTCCAGGGCGGCGATGCCGTCTGGGAAGGACTGCGTGTCTACGATGGCAGGATTGCGGAATTTGCTGCACACCTCGACCGCTTGCTGGAGTCGGCCCACGCGCTCGCGTTCGCCACGGTGCCGGACACGGATGAAATCCGTCAGGCGGTGTTCGAGACCCTGCAGGCCAACGGCATGCGAGATGGGGTACACATACGCCTGACACTGACTCGCGGCGAAAAGATCAGCTCGGGGATGAATCCGAGACTCAACCGGTCCGGCCCATGTCTGATCGTGCTCGCTGAGTGGAAGCCGCCGGTCTATGGGAACACCGGCATCCGTCTGATCACAGCCTCGACCCGGCGTAACACACCGCAGTGCCTGGACTCGAAGATCCATCACAACAACCTTTTGAATAACATCCTGGCTTGCATCGAAGCCAATGTGGCCGGCGTCGACAGCGCCCTGATGCTGGATGTCGCAGGCTTTGTGTCGGAAACAAACGACACCAACGTGTTTGCGGTGCGCCACGGTCAGGTCGTGACACCGCATGCCGACAGTTGTCTGCCGGGGATTACCCGCGGCCTGTTGCTGGACCTGTGCCGGCGACAGGGAATCCCGGCACAGGAGCGCAATATCTCACTGACCGAGATGTACAACGCAGACGAAGTGTTTACCACCGGCACGATGGGAGAATTGACACCGGTACTGGAGATCGACGGTCGCCGCATCGGCAATGGTCAGCCGGGCCCGACGACCGGGCGTCTGATGGAATTGCACGGTGACTGGGTGAGGCAGAACGGAGAACCGTTGCCGTTTTGACCCTCAGGAGGTCTTGAAAACGCCGGTCTGAATCAGCGCATCCGCTGCTTCTTCAACCACGATTCGATTACGCCCCTCTCGCTTGGCCTGATAGAGCGCCTGGTCCGCTAGCTGGATGACGCCCTGAAGGCTGCGCGGAGTCTCGGTCGGGCTGACGACTGCAACCCCAATGCTTACGGTGACCACCTGCGCCACCGATGACGAACGGTGCGGCAAGCGCAAACCTGCCACCGTATTGCGCACCCGTTCGGCCAGCATGGTCGAAGCATCCTGATCGACATCATAGAGGAGCAGGATGAACTCCTCGCCGCCAAAACGACCGGCAAAGTCCAGTGGTCTGCGAGCGGCACGAGAGACCGCGGAAGCCACCTTGCGCAGACACTCGTCACCGGCCTGATGTCCATGATGGTCGTTATAGGCTTTGAAAAAATCGATATCGGCCAGCATCACGCACAAGGTGCAGCGCTGGCGCTTGGCCATGGCCCAGGCACTCTCCAGATAGCGGTCAAACGCGCGGCGATTGTACAAGCCGGTCAGGCCATCTCTTTCCACCATCTCGGCAAGCAGATGACTTTCCAGATAGCGCTCGCGCATCGCATGCTCAAGCACATAACTGCCCATTGCGCAGATGACGATAGTGGCCATCAGGACCGCCGCGTTGTAGCCGAGCTGGCCGGTCGGCATCCCGGTCAGCAGCGCGCCACCGACATAACTGAGCAGCGCCAGCACACAGACAAACAAGGCCGTCTGCATAAACAGGCCCAGGGCAAAAAAGACAAACACGATCACTACCGGCAGGCTGACGAAAGCCAGATGGTGCTGATCCAGCGGCATCATCAGACTGAGCGCAATATGGGCTAATGCGACACTCAACGCGGTCAGCAACAGAAAACGCCGGAACAGAGTCCGGCGTGTTGGCAGAAAACTCATCAGGATGGTGATCAAAAACGCCGGCGTCAGCAGACCAAATCGAATGACATCAGCCAGCGGTGCAGCGCCCGGAGAGGTGGCAGACCGCCCCAGCCAGAAAAACGTGGCGCTTAGCAGGAGACCCAGAAGCAGAGACAAGCGAATAAACAGTCGGCTTCTCTCGAAATGCTCCTCCCGGTAAGCGGGCTCCAGCTCCTTGTGGAAGCGCAGCCACGGGAAACCGGCCTCCAGCTGCCGTGCGATCGCCGAATCAACGCCATGCTCAAGGCTGCGCGTACTGACCATCTATGGATTGCCTTGTAGGCCGGCGGCTATCACGGCCTCCCGGCCGCCATCCCTGAGCCCGACCCTGATCCCGACTCTGCCCCGAAATCCTTGCTCGGAACCAGATTAGCGCGAAGGTCACGGCGCTGGTGCGATCCTGCTCCCAGTGCCCTGAACAGACGCATCGCCGAATTAGTTCCCGACCGGTAGCCCAGCCCCTGCGCCGTGCAACGCCTCCTGGGCATCATTTCTCTGCTCTTCGATCTCGGCCCGGGTATAGCACTTTGTCCTGTACATGCGGGAACCGGTCGGTTTCTCCCGCCGACAGACCAGCTTTTCCTTTTCACTGCTCATCGATTCGTTGTAGACGGCGACCTTTTCTTCCTGAGACATCGCCTCTTTTTCCTCTTCGGTGAATTGAGGCGCAACCTCCAGATCCTTGGTCTTGGTAGATGTTGGCGCTGCACATCCGTTCAACAGAATCACCAGTCCAATCGTCAAACCGGAAACGAGCATCTTCATCTGCGTTAGTCCTTTCTAAGAAATACGTGAATAATCTTGTTCAGCATGAAATCACTCTGTATCCGCTGCCAACACTGCCGTCGACCTGTCAGCCGCAGCCCGGGCGGCAGAAGCTGATATTCGACCGAGTCTAGCAGCTTGAAACGTCCTGCCCAAGGGATCGTTTCGCGGCCTGAGCCGGACCACACGCGATCAATCCACCCGGCGCAAAAATCACGCGCTACCGAAGTAGCGTTGCAGAAACTGGTCGAAAGGAATGCTGTCGGCGGCCTCGATGTCCCGCTGTCGCTGAATCGAGTCCAGCGCCTCGCGCTCAAACTCCTGGCGTCGCTGAGTTTTCAATTCGGGCAACTGCAGGAAATAGTCCCTGTGACTTTCAGACAAGCTGCGGGCGAACTCAAAAAAGCTTAACCCGGTGGTATTCAACTCAGTCAGAATCCGGGCCGATGGCGTTAGCATCGGATCAACGATCTTCTCGCGCTGCAGAACCAGGGCCTCAGTGTAGGAATCGTCCCCGTTGGCATCGAGCACTTTGCAGATCGGCGCCATGGCGGCAACGATCTCAAGACCCCACTCCTTGAGACTCCGGCTTGCGGTCCCGGCCACCAGCTGCAAATCAGGGGCGCGACCTTTCTCGGCAACAAGCAGGTGGTTCTGGTCACAGCCGCTTGCTTCTTCTTCGCTCATCGGCGGGCTGTCCATCAGCATGCACATCAGCAGGAATGCTTCCAGAAAACGCATCTCGTTCTGATTGATGCCGGCAGGATCGAAGGGGCTGACATCCAGCGCCCTCACCTCGACATAGGAAACGCCTGCCCGACACAGCGCGGCCGCCGGCCGTTCACCGGAGCGGGCGACCTGCTTCGGCCGGATGAATCCGTAGTACTCATTCTCGATTTGCAGGATGGATGTGCTCAATTGCCGCCATTCCCCATCTACCTTTGTGCCAATCTCCTGATAGGCAGGAAACGGCGTATGGATGGCACGGTCCAGTCCGGCGAGATACTCGTCGAGGGCATTCATGGACAGGCTTATGCTGGCCTGATTGGAATTTCGGTAGCCGACGCCGCTCATGCGCAGAGTTGTTGCATGTGGACCGAACGCCGTCGTCGGATCGAGATCCGGGAGGCCACTGGCTCGCCCGAGAAAGAATGACTTGCATACCGCCGGAGAAGCTCCGAAAAGATACAGAACCAGCCATCCGAGTCGGCGGTAATTGCGCAGCAGATCAAAATACAGGCGATCCCGAAGTGTCTTCAGGTCACGGTCGAATTCGTAGACACCTGCCAGCGTGGGCAGAGCGTCTTCAGGCACCGAGTAATTGAAATGCACGCCGGAGATCGCCTGCATCACCCGTCCATATCGATGGCTCAGACCGCGACGATAGACCTCCTTCATGCGCCCCGCATTGGAGCTACCGAAGGTCGCGATGGGGACGCTGTCCTCGCTGCGTACCGCGCACGGCATGCTGGTCGCCCACAACATCTCCTGATCCAGATTGCGGGTAACGAACTGATGCAGCTCGCACAGAAAACCAAGCGTCTCCCAATTGTCCGCGAAAGGTGGCGTCACGAGCTCTGGCAAGGCTTCGGAAAAGTCTGTTGTTATCCAGGGATGCGTCAACGCCGAGCCCAGACTGACCGGGTGAGGGCGCATCGAAATCTGGCCATCGTGGCTGACCCGCAACGACTCTTTCTCCACCCCCCGGAGGCCTCGCCTCAGGATCCCCGGATCGGCGACCGCCGCGAGTCTATCCAGACGCTGTTGCAGAACACGGAACATGCAGCCCTCCAGAATCAGGCTTGTCCAGGACATCATCGCTTAGCGTTCACCTGCCCTGTGATCGAGGGCGGGCACCCGGCGCCGGAGCGAACTTGCTGTGCAGAGGCGGGATTATACGTCTTCGAGTGGCTGGCAGCGGGCACAAAAGTAGGCGCGGCGTCCGCCCATAGTCTTACGGACTATTTCCTGACCACAGCGGTAGCAGCCCTGCCCCTCTCGTGCAAATACCCGGAAACGCAAAGCTTCACGCGAAACACCATCCGCGCGGAGACGCTTGACCAGCGTGTCGCTGTTGGTGATACCCCCGGTTCGATATGAGCGACGCGTCAAGCGCAGGATCGCGTCCGCCAGACCCTGCAGCTGTTGCGGTGTGCAATCCACTGGCCTGCGCAGTGGATGTACACCCGCAGCAAACAGAACCTCACTGCGCAGATAGTTACCAAGCCCGGCAAAAAAGCGCTGATCCAACAATAAGCCCGCCAGTTGGCGGCGCCGAAACCGTGGATCGTCGAACCTGTGCCGGACGAGGGCCGGGTCGAGCGCGGCATGCAAGGGGTCCGGCCCCAGACTCGCCAGCCGGGGATCCTGGCCAAGATCGTCCTCGCGAATCACATCAACCGCCGAAGCGCTGTAAAGCAGCGCGGAATGACGCCGGGTGTGCAGTCCGACTCGAAGACTGCGGGCCGTGTCGGGATACTGATCCCGCGCTTGTACAAACCATCGACCGTACAGCTGATTGTGACTATAGAGCCGTAGCCCCGAGTCAAATCGCACCAGCATGTGCTTGCCTATCGTGTCCACCGAGATGACCGAGCTACCCCGCAGGCGCTCGCACCATGGCTTCAATGACTCGAAAGCCAGGAACACTTGCTCCATTCGCTGTCCGGCCAGAACCGATTGGAGGCGGTCAGCAGCCCGACGAATCTCCGGCCCTTCCGGCATCGCCTAGAGCCGTATGCGGCCGGTGAGCATGTCACGGAACATCACGAAATCTCCGGCCAGACTGTAAAAAGGATACTTGAAGGTGGCCGGCCGATTGTGTTCGAAAAAGAAGTGGCCCGCCCAGGCGAAGCCGTAGCCCACTATGGGCAGCAGCCACATAAGTCCCCAGCGAGCGGAAAACGCCGCGTACAAGGCGAGCAAGATCAGCAACAAGGTGCCGACAAAGTGGAGCCGACGACAGGTCCTGTTGGCATGCTCGGATAAATAGTAGGGGTAAAATTCGCTAAAGCTCCGGAATTCGCTGCTCAAGGCCATCTCCTGACTTTAAACCTGATATCTGCCGGGATTCTGCCCTATCGCGCCAGGCTGGTCATCCGGTCCCGAGCGGCACTGCGAGTGTGACAAAACCCCGGCCTTCGGCCACACTTCGCTAACTTGGACAGGATGCGGGACGCCTTGATGAATATCAGGGATAGACCGTGTCCCGGCGGGAACCGCGCTGACTAAGCTGATCATGGCGAACGAAGACACCAAACCAGACCCCCGGATCGACTTGCCCGCCACCGAGACCGGCGACGGCAGCGAAGACGCGGGTGATCCGTTTGCCGCCCCTCAGAATAGCCCCTTGGTGGCCTCGACCATTGACGCGCCAGAGCTCGCGCCCCCCGCCGCGCCCGCGGCCAGCCCGTGGGCATTCGACGTCCTGGTCGCAGTCGTTCTGCTGCAGCTGATCCTGCTCGCCTTGGCCGCATTTCGCATCATCCGCTTGCGCGAACAACTCCGTGCAGATCGTGACACGACGATCTCAGCGCGCAGCGAAGCGCGGCAGGCACGCCAACACTTGTTGGACGTCAGAGACGCCGCAGAACAGGAGACGCAAAGACGCACCAGTCATCTCACAGAACACAATCACCAGCTGGTGCAGCACTGCGATGAACTGGAGCAGATCAACGCGCGTTTGCGGGAGCTGGTCAAGAACGACCCGCTTACGGGGCTGGTCAATGGCGCGCGCTTCACCGAACAGCTCGAGGCGGAATTGCGCCGTTGCCTGCGCATTGGCAAGCCTTTGACCGTCATGATCTGCGACGTAGACAAATTTCGACAATTCAACGCAACCCACGGCGAGCAACGCGGCGACCTGTTGCTGCAGAGCCTGGGAGGCAAGATTGAATCATTGTTCCGCCGCGGCGGAGACACCTTGGCGCGACTGGCGGCGGATCGCTTTGCAATACTGGCGCCGGACACGGATTACCGCGCCGCAGTTGCCTACGCCGAGGAATTCCGACAGCACATTGAGCAATGGACCATCCCGGTTGAAGACGGCGACGACATCCCGCCAGTTACGGTCAGCATCGGGATCACCGAGGTAAGCCCGGAGAGCCAGCACCGCACGCGCAGGGTTCTGGAGCGGGCAGCGCTGGCGCTTGGTCTGGCCAAAGAGAAAGGCGGCAACAGGGTGTTCGGGGACCGGCTCCGAGGGACCGCATCCGCTGAGGAGCCGCAACAGGTAGTTGTCGAAACGGACGCCTCATCGGCTGCAGCCGTCGCGGTGCAGACGGCACCGTCATCAACAACGAAACCGGCAAAGAAGAGGAACGGATGAGCAAAAAGCGCCGCATGGTTGTGGTTGACGAGGACGCGGCTCAGGCCGAGTTTATAAAACGAGTCGCGCTTGATCATGGTTTTCAACCCGAGCACGTCGCGGATGCCGCCGCTTTTCGCGCCGGCTATTCAGCCGACACTGAGGTCATCGTGCTCGATCTCATGCTGACCAGCGTTGACGGGGTGGAGATACTCCGGGAACTGGCAGATCTTGATTGCGAAGCTGCGATTATCATCACCGGTGATGCCGATCGTCGCATTCTCAGCGCCGCCGAACGCCTTGGTCGTGCGCGACAGCTCCGTATTGCCGGCACACTTCCCAAGCCGGTACAGGAACTCGCGCTGCGCCGCTTGCTGGACGGACGAGTCGTCAAACCAGGGGCGGACAGCAGGCGTATCAATGTGCAGGTTGCACAGACAGAATTGCTCCAGTGTATGGAGGACGGCTGTGTAGATGTCCTGTACCAGCCGAAAGTGAACGTGCGCAGCCTGGAATTCGTCTCCGTAGAGGCGCTGGTCCGGCTACAGCACCCTACCCGCGGGGTCCTTCGTCCCCAGGCGTTCCTGGCAATGGCCGAGGAATCCGGTCTCATCAGTCGTATGACCCGCGCGGTGCTGCTAAAGGCGCTCGAACAGGCAGCCGCATGGCAACAGAGTGGGCTGTCGCTGCACGTAGCGGTGAATATCTCACCCTTGCTGCTGACCGATCTGAGCCTGCCAAAAATGTTCAAAGAGATGGCTTCCAGATTTGGCGTCGACCCCGGGACCATCATCCTCGAGATCACCGAGAGCTGGTTGAGCGAAGATGCGCTGGCCGCGCTGGATATTCTGACCCGGTTGCGCATGCTCGGTTTCCAGCTGTCGATCGACGACTTCGGCACCGGTTATTCGACCATGGCGCAGCTCAACGAGTTGCCATACAGCGAGATGAAGCTGGATCAGTCATTTATCCGTAATGCGGCCACGGACAGGGAGGCGCGCGCGATCGTCGAAAGCAGCATCGAGCTGGGTCACAAACTCGGCATGAAGGTGGTTGCAGAGGGCGTCGAACGACAGGAGGACTGGGACCTGATCGCGGAATTGATGTGCGATGAAGGTCAGGGCTTCTTTATCGCCCGTCCGATGCGCGGCGAAGAGGTGCCCTCATGGCTGGGACACTGGAATGCCTGTCTCGGTCGCGAGTAGTTAGTCCTCACTGTCGAGATACACAGGCAGATTTGCGCTGCGCGCGTAATCGAATATCAGACCGGTCTCGATGTGAGCCACTTCGGGACTCTCGGTAAACGCTTCCATCGTCAGCTGGCGCAGATGGGTCGCGTCTCTGGCGGCAAGATGAACCAGAAAATCATTCGCGCCGGCCACATGATAGACCGCTAGCACTTCTTCACGTGCAAGCATCCGGCGGCGAAACGCTTCCACTGCTGGCCGCGAATGACGATCCAGTCTTACCGCCACCATCGCCTGAAGAGCGATACCAATACTGCCCGGATCAACCTCGGCGTGAAACCCGGTCAAAACGCCCCCGACCCGCAAACGACGCACCCGATCCAGGCAGGTGGAAGCCGCCAGACCAACCCGTTCGGCAAGGTCCTTGTTGGAAATCCGCGCATTCTTCCGCAGCAGGCCGATGATTTCGCGGTCGATTCGGTCAAGACTCATGTAATCGCCCTCATATCGAATATTATTCGGTTTGCTGATTAATACCTGCATAATACCTGATACTAATCACGCATTACTGAATATATAGAGGTGTGTGATGCGTGCTTTTCCGACCCGCGCTGTCCATAGCGGTCGCTCAGATCTGCGACAACTCGGCGTCCATGCGCTGCCGCTGGATCTGTCGACGACCTACCCTCTCGATGATCTCGATCAGGCAACCGCGAGTCTCGACCAGGCTGTGGCCGGGGAAATCCCGTCCGGCGGTCCGGTGTACGCTCGGTTGCACAATCCAACTGTTGGCCGGTTTGAGACCGCTCTGGCAGATCTTGAGAATACCGAGGCGGCGGTCGCCTTCGGTTCCGGAATGGCGGCAATTACCGCGTGTCTGATGGCGGCACGGCAGCGAGGGAGCCATATCGTTGCCGTCCGCCCGCTATATGGCACAACTGACCACCTGCTGAATTGCGGTCTGCTCGGGCTGGAAGTCAGCTGGACCGACCCGGCTGACATTGGCCGGGCGATCCGCCCGGACACCGGTCTGATTATTGTAGAAACGCCCGCTAATCCCACTTTGCAGCTGATAGACATCCGTCAGGTGGTGCAACAAGCGGGGCACGTGCCGGTGCTGGTGGATTCGACCTTCGCGACGCCGGTACTGCAGCGGCCAGCGGACCTGGGCGCGAGCCTGGTTGTTCACAGTGCGACAAAATTTCTCGGCGGACATGGCGATGTGATCGCGGGCGTGGTTGCGACCGACGAGGCCCATGCCCGCGCGCTCCGCCAGGTGCGGCTGATGACCGGCGGGCTCTTGCATCCTCTGGGCGCCTATCTGCTGCACCGGGGATTGGCCACACTACCGGTGCGGGTAGAACGTGCGCAGCAGAGCGCAATGATGCTCGCACGGCGCCTTTGCGGTCATCCGCAGGTGCGGTGCGTCCATTATCCGGGGACGGACTGGGATTCCGCACCACCATGGGTGCGCGAACAGATGCAAGGTCCCGGGGCAATCCTCGCGTTTGAACTCGCGGGCGGGCATGCCGCAGCCAGCACGGTGATGAAAGCAGTACGGATAATGACCCCGGCAGTCAGCCTGGGATCTGTCGATACACTGATTCAGCATCCGGCCGGCCTGACCCACCGCGTTGTCTCTGCGGCGGATCGGGCAAAGCTCGGCATCGGTGAAAGCTTGCTCCGGGTGTCGGTCGGGCTCGAGGATCCCGAGGACCTCTGGGGCGACCTGGATGCGGCCCTGGCGGCAAGTTGCGTCCCGGAGAAGCTCCAGGCCTGGGCTTGACAAAGAGAAGAAACTTACTTATAAGTAAGTAACACTTGGCTCAACGCTGAAGGACCTACAGCACGGAACCCGCTTGAAAATGACCGGCCGCACCGACACTCGTGAACGGATTCTTGATATCGCCGAGCAATTGCTTGCGACCCGCGGCTATCAGGGGTTCAGCTATCACGACATTGCCGCGCCACTGGGGGTCAAGAACGCCGCGATCCATTACCACTTTCCGACCAAGGCGGATCTGGGCGTCGCAATCATCAAACGGTACCGAAATTTACTGAAAGACTCGACGGCGGAGTTTATGGGTTATGGTGGCAGCGCCCGGCGACAGCTGGAAGGGTATGTCCAGTTTTTTATGCAGGAAGCGCTGGAAAACCAGACCATGTGCCCGATGGGTGTGCTGACTTCAGACTACTTCAGCATCCCTGATTCGATGCGTGAAGAAGGCACCTTGCTTGAGCAGGAAGTATTTACCTGGCTGATGAAGGTTCTTGAGGTCGGCCGGGACCAGGGCGAGCTGTGCTTTGAGGGCGACGCAAAAACCAGGGCCCTGATTATCATGTCCACACTCCAGGGCGCCCGCCAGCTGGCCCGGATGATGGGCTCGGAAGTCTTGTCCACCGCGCTTCAGGTGCTTCGCGAGGAGTTGTACAGCAAGGCCGCCACGGCAGCCGCCTGATTTTTTTTGTCCTATGTACTTACTTATTAGTAAGTTGTTAATGAATCAACAGACCGAACAAGCGGTCACCCGACGGAGAAATAAGCCATGAACACCATGACCATGAACGCGCCGGCGCTGACCGGAAACAACCCGGCTGTGACAGCCGGAACCCGCAGCTTTCAGGAAACCGCCAGGCACAGCCAATCGGCCCTGATGCGCCTGATGCTATCGCTGGCCACCGTGGTGCCAGGCATTGCCTTCGCCGTGGGGACGTTTTCATTGTTCCATGTCGCAGGCACGCATGACCCACTGGGGGCGCTCGCCGGCAGCGCCGTTCTGGTTTATCTGGGCACTGCATTTTTGTCTGCAAGACCAGGCTTGGCTGTATTCGACATCAGCACCGGTATCGCCGCATTGTGGCTGGTCACGACCACCGGCAGCCCGCACTCAATTGCCGCGGCATTTATTGTCCACGCGTTATGGGGCATCTTGCGCGGCGCGATAGGCGTGAATGAGTCGCCGCAATTGCTCAGCAACTGGACCGCCTTTAGTTCCGCAATGGCGCTGCTGTTGCTGATCGGGTGACCGCGAAACCCACGCTGGTTCGACGCCGCTTCACAACTGGCGGACGGTATTGCTTACGAGCATCGGGCTTACGAGCATCGGGCTTACGAGCATCGGGAGGGCGGCCATCGGGCTGACAAGGCACGATGGCCGTCCGCTGGCGCAGACCGGTCTCGCCATGCTGACCCTCAGGCGCGGAATAATCAGCCGGAATAGTCGGACGCAAAAAAAGATGGCGCCGTTGATCGACCCGTCTTTCGTTGGGGCGCGGCGCCAAGGGGGGGGAGTCGGTTGTCGGTAAATTCGTGGTCGGTCTGAATTCCTGAAAAACAAATCGGGTCGGCAGCGTGGGCCGAACGACTTTGGCCTAGCCGTTCACTACCTGCATTTCGTAACCAATCACCTCTCGGGTGTCCGGATCGATGATCGGCTCACCCTGGGCGAAATGAGTCACCCCGTTGGACAGCGCAGCGCCGTCAGCGATATCGCTGAGCTCAAATGCGCCCTCCGCGGTGCGTACCAGCGCCTGTGGCCGCCCGCTCTCGCCGTCTGCCTGTCGGGGCATGACTACTGCCAGGACTTCGTGGGTCATATTGTTGCTCCGGGCCAATGCTCTGCCTGAAGCTGAAGCAAGGCCCGTGCCAAGATTGCTAATCACTTTATTTTCAATATGTTAAAAGCCGATCAGGGTGAGCCCGGGGTGACGCACAGGGTCACTTTCCGACGCTGCCCGGTGACCCGCCCGGGCCTGGGCAGCGAAATCAGACCCCAGCTTGAGTTCTTCATATTTGCGCTGAACCACACGCTCCGCGACCACCGGGGACAGGTGTTCTGGCGGACCTGACCGAGGAATCTTTAGTCTCGGATGCGCTGACAACTGATCTCATAGCCGTCGCTGGCATCGCCGGGTATCCTTTGACCAACCGGACAGGACGGAGCCCAACATGACAGTTCGCCAATTCCATGTATTTTTGCTTGCCATACTCACCGGCGTGGCTGTCGGCGGCTGCTCGACTACGCCAACCGGCCGTTCTCAGCTGACACTGTTTCCGGAGGCCGAAGTGGAGGCGATGGGGGTACAGGCATTCAGCGAAATCAAATCAGAAACCCCACTGTCGCGCGACCCCGATGCGATCAGTATCGTCCGCTGCGTGTCTTTCGCAATCGTCGATCAGCTGCCGGCGGAATACCGTGCGGGCGGAGCCTGGGAAGTTCTGGTATTTGACGACACGGCGGTCAACGCTTTCGCTCTGCCGGGCCGGAAGATCGGGGTCTACGAAGGCCTGTTCCGGGCAGCCCGCAACCAGGATCAGGTTGCCGCCGTGGTGGGCCACGAGGTGGCCCATGTGATTGCCCATCACGCCAATGAACGCGTTTCCACCGCTGCGGCCGCGCAAACCGGCGTGGGCCTGGCGCAGGCGATGGCCGGTGGCACCGGGACCGTCTCTGGTCAGATGATGGGTCTGCTCGGTGTCGGCGCTACCTACGGTGTCATCCTTCCCTTCAACCGCAAACAGGAGAGTGAAGCGGATATCATCGGCATGGAATACATGGCCGCGGCCGGTTTCGACCCGACCCAGACAATTCCCCTGTGGGAGAACATGGGCCGCACCAACAGTGGCGCACCACCGGAATTCCTGTCGACTCACCCGTCGGGCGAAACGCGGATCGCCAATCTGAGCAAACACATGCCGGTGGCGACTGCCAAGTTTGAGGAAGCGCGCGCTCGTGGTCTGAAACCCGACTGCGGATTCTAGGCAAACACCCCGAACAGCAATCTTACCTAGGGCGTCTCTTCATCGGCTCTGGCTGCGGCGATCTCGCCAAGAAACTGCAAATAGCGTTCCGCTGTTTCTTCCGGTCGTTCCAGCATCGGCAGATGACCAATCCCAGGCAGAATCTGCAGTTCGGAAGCCGGCAGAACAGCGGCCAGCAAGGCAGCCCCTGAAGGATCCAGCACGCGATCTTCCTCGCCCCATACGATCAGCGTGGGCAGATCCAGCCCGGTAAGCAGCGGCTGTAGCGGAGTCGCAGGGCGCGTGCCACCGGCACCCTGTATCCGGATCTGATCGTGGATCCAGTGATAGTGGTGATAACGCGCGGCCGCCTGAGAGGACAGGTGCTCGCGCACTGGATGCGGGATCCACGGCCGCTCCTCGAATACATACTCCAGCAAACGGTCAAATTCCCGCTGCCGCTCAATCATCAGCGGCGATCCCTCACCCGCATTTATCAACGCGTCGACTTCGCTGGGCCTGGCGCCAGCGACGCCCAGCGGGGCAATCAACCACAGGCTTTGCACCTGATCGGGGAATCTCGCGGCATACGCCCCCGCGATATTGCCGCCCATCGAGCTGCCGCCCAGATTGATCGGGACCGAACCGAGACCCATCGCCTCAACAAACGCGCGCAATCTTCCAACCTGCGCCGGAATTGAATAGTCCGCGCCCTGGGCCAGTTCGCTGTCTCCGAAGCCAGGCAAATCCGGGGCGATGACGCGATAATGCGGAGTCAGGAAGCGGGCTACCCGGGTCCAGTTGTCCTTGTTGGCGCCGAACCCGTGCAGCAGGAGCAGGACGTCTCCCTGGCCACCATCAAGGTAGATCACCGGCGCTCCCGCCACTTCGACCTCAGCCTGGTACAGACCGGCATGGGCCCGCTCAAGCGCGATCACGACCCGGTAGCTGGTCTCCGGCAGCACATGCCAGGCAAGCACCAGGCCGAACAGGCCCAGCCCCAGAATAATGCGGCCCCAGTATGTCTTTATGATTGTTAGCATGATCAGACTTCTATGGCGGCATGATACGTCAGTGCCCGACGCAATTTCAGGAGTGAGCGACTGGTGGCCAAACTTTGTCCAAAACTGATCCTGGAGGGCACCCGCCTGACCGGCAAGACCGAACTGGCGTTTTCGCTCAACGAACATCCCCGGTTGGTGGGGCCGCGACGCTATCGCTACCACTCACCGCTGGTCTCCGCCGAATGGTGTGGTTTCACGAATACGCCCTGGGGCCGGGGGCTGATCAACTTCGAGGCTGAGGAAACCGACCAGGCACTCGCTACCTACGACACCTGGGCACGGTTATTCGAGCAGTTGCGCTACTACTCGTGGATCGTCGATCGCTTTCATCTGTCGACCCAGGTGTGGCAACAGCTTCACCGCAGCAGGACGCTCGATTTCAGCTGGCTGGAACGACGTCTGCTCGCGATCGGCTTTCGCATCGTCCTGTGCAGCCGCGACCCCGAAAGCTTTTCTCAGGCACGCGAAGAGCGCCTGCAGGTTTCCGGCAATCCGTCCCAATACGACGACCTGAAGCAATTCGTTCACGAGCAAGCCAGTTTTGACAAGCTGGCTTCGGCCTCGCTGCTCCCTGTGCTGAGACTGGATGTGACCGACGGAAACAGACAGCGGATGTGCGAAGATATCGCCGACTGGCTTGAGGTCACGGGCGGTTTGCATGCTGATTATTGAGCGATCGCCATGCGCCGTCGGGTCGATTCGCAGGCAAGGCCGGGGCGAGTTCTCTTGAAATCCGCCTTTTTGCCCCGAAATCTCTGATAGCAACCCTTCTACGACAACTGATCTCTACAGGAAACACCGGATGAAAGAATTCTTCTCGCGGGTGGCCGAGCGCGGCAGACGGGTCTTTACCAGGCAGCCGGGCAGTGCCGCGCGGGAGCATAGCCCGTGGACACGGGTCGCTCTGGCCCTGCTTGCGGTCTTCCTCGTGTTACAGCTCGGCCTGGCCTGGTACTGGTCGCGGGAACCTGCGCCGTTGTGGGTCCAGTGGGACTATCAGGGAGAACCCGCGGTGCCGGGCTATGCCACTGCGGATACGCTGGTTGCTGTTGCTAGTACATTGCTCAACAAACCGGGCGGCTATTTGTCGAACGACATTACCCCGCCTGGTGTGGTACTCGACAACATTCCGAACTGGGAATTTGGCGTGCTGGTGCAGGTCCGCGACCTGGCCCGGGTCCTGCGCAATGACTACAGCCGTTCTCAAACCCAGTCTCTTGAAGATCCCGATCTGGCGCGGGCCGAACCTGACTTCAATTTTGACAGCGAATCCTGGATTCTGCCGACGACCGAGAGCAAGTACCGGGACGCCATCAAATATTTGGAAGCCTATCGCGACCGATTGCTGACACCAGAGACCAGCAACGCGAAATTCTATGCGCGCGCTGACAACCTGCGTGAGTGGCTGGCAGTCGCAGAGAAGCGACTCGGAGATCTGTCTCAGCGACTAAGCGCCAGCGTCGGTCAACGGCGTGTCAACACCGATCTGGCCGGCGACCCGGCGGCGGACTCTTCCAAGCCGCGTCCCGGAGACGTTCAGGTCAAAACACCGTGGCTACAGATCGACGACGTGTTCTACGAAGCTCGCGGTGCCGCCTGGGCGCTGGTGCAGTTCCTGCGTGCGGCGGAGTATGACTTCAAACAGGTGCTTGAGGACAAGAATGCGGTGGTCAGCCTGCGTCAGATTATCCGTGAACTCGAAGCCAGTCAGGCGCCGATGCGCAGTCCGATGGTGCTCAATGGCTCGGGCTTCGGCATGTTCCCGAACCACTCGCTGGTGATGGCCTCCTATCTGTCTCGCGCAAACTCCGCGGTGATCAATCTGCGCGAGTTACTGGACCAGGGGTAGGGTGAGGTCTTATTGCGTCTCATCCAGGTACTCCTGGATGAACTCGTATTCGGCATCAAGCTGCTCATTGGTGTTCTCGGCGACGAATTTCTCCAGCCGGCCACCGACCAGCGGGATACTGCAGTCGATGCAGATCGTTACTTCGTTTACGCAGCCGCCGTTCTCGTTACCATAAAGTACCATCGTGCCGGTGATTTTCGCCGGCACGCCTTCCGAAGAGATATCGAGCTCGTTCAGGAAATCGTCATTCTCGCCTTCCACCCACTCTTCATTCTGGATCACCGTGGTCCATGACCCGAGCACCGCTTTCAATGCCGCTGGGACATCCAGCGGGACTTCGCGGCTGATCTCGATTGAAAACACGCCATCTGATTCGCTGCACGCGATCACTTCCACCTCTCGGGCGCCGATCCCCTCAAACTTCGCCAGGTAGAAATCCGCATCGGTGAATGCGGCGAACACCTTTTCCACCGGGTGGTCGTATTCGTGGATCGCTTCCACACTTGTGCTCATCCGGACATCCTCCGTGGTCAGTATCGATAATGCGGCAAGCTTAGACGTCCTGGCGTGCGTCGAACAACTAGGGTGCGGCACCTGCGGTCAGGCCGAGGGTGCCGGCACCGTCATCTACCGCTGCAATAGCAAGCTCCGCGGCATCCAGCCAGTCCAGAAATGCCAGCAGTTCCTGCAAGGAAACACGATTGACAAACCCCAGCTGGGCCTGGAAAGCCAGCGCGCCCTGCTCAAGGCTGAATACACCGACATTGAGTGTCGCGTTGAGATTGGCCGCAAGCGCAGCTAGTTCGGGCTCGCCACGGCCAGGAGCCGGACCGTAGATACGGGTGGCAACGATCCGGTCAAATCCGTCACTTTGCACCACAGGCGTCAGCAGTGTCGCCATCCCGCGACGGTAGACGAAAACACCGAGCTGATCGGACGAGCGCTCAACCGGCTGCCCGGCCCCACGCAGATACCCCTCAAGCGCCGATGCTGCAGCAATATCGTCGCTGCCCTCAAGGACCAGGGTGGAGCCTGCACCGCTGCTTGAGACGCACGCGCTCAGGATCGCAGACAAAAGGACGATTGGAAGTCGATGCATTACGATAACGCTCAGGGGTTCGCCAATTTCAAGTCTACACCGGCGGCCAGAACGGCCACCAAGACGGAGAATACAACGATGGGATGCAGTGTAATCACCGGCGGCAATCGGGGCATCGGCCTTGCGCTTACCCAGCAACTCGCCGCCCGCGGCGATCAGGTCGCAGTAGTTTGCCGCCAACCCTCTGCTGCGCTGGCGGATCTCGGGGTTGAAATCATCGACGGTGTCGATGTCAGCGATATCGCCACCACGCGGAAGCTGAGTGAGCGTCTGGGAGACCGGCCGATAGACTTGCTGATAAACAACGCCGGTGTTTTGTACCGGGACCGGCTGGGCAATATCGACGGCAATGGCGTCGAGGACATCGTGACCCAGTTCAAAGTCAATAGCATTGGCCCGCTGCTGGTTACCCAGGGCTTGTTGCCATGCCTTGGGTCCGGCGCCAGGGTCGGTATCGTCAGCAGCCGGATGGGCTCGATTGCCGACAATACTTCTGGTGGGTATTACGGCTATCGCATGTCGAAAGCCGCAGCCAACATGGTCGGCGCCTCACTGGCGCGGGACCTTGCCGAGCAGGGGGTAGCAATCGCGGTACTGCATCCGGGCTATGTGATGACGGAAATGACCGGCGGTCAGGGCGATGTCGATGCCGATCATGCGGCGGCCGGCCTGCTGGCCCGGCTTGATGAATTGACGCTGGAGACCAGCGGTGGCTTCTGGCACGCGAACGGCGATGCGCTGAGCTGGTAGAAGGGAGTCCATTGAAGGACGCCAGTGGGCTGCTTGCTAAATTTTTACACTTTCAGCGGGTCAGGAATTTGGCAAGCAACCCACTAGAGCAGCCAATGGCGCAGATCCGGCAGGTATTTCTCGAGCGAGCCGGTATTCACAGCGACTACACGCTCACCCTGTCGGATCAGACCCTGTTCCGCGAGCGCAGGTAACACCGCCAGCGTCGCCGCGCCCTCCGGCGCCAGCCACCAGTGACGCTCCTGCCAGTAGCGTCGCAGAGTCTCACCCATGGCCTGATCGCTGACCGCCACCGCGCCGCCGCCGCTTTCCCGCAGTATCTGCAAAACCCGGAAATGGCCGACGCCGCCGGGGACGTTCAGACCTACGGCGATCGTGTCACCGGCGCTCCCGGATACGGTGTCTTCGGCACCCTCAGCGAAGGCGTCGACCAGAGGTCGGGTCGCTTCGCTTTGCACGGCGATCATACGCGGTCGCCTGCTGTCCACCAGACCCAGACATTCGAGCTCATCGAATGCTTTCCACATGCCGAGCATGCCGGTGCCGCCCCCGGTTGGATAAATGATGGCATCCGGCAGCGACCAGTTGCCGCCGGCATTAGGCTCCGCGATCTCCAGCCCCAGCGTCTTTTTTCCCTCGATGCGCCAGCCCGGTTCCTGAAACGTGGCTAGGTTGAAGAACCCGCGCCCGAGCCAGTGTTCCCGGACTCGCAAACCCGCTTCGCGAATCGTCCCGTTGACCAGCTCCAGGTGGACAGCAGGATGTCGGTGAGCCAGGGCGGCAACGCGGCCCAGGATCGGCATCGGCGTATCCTCTGGCATCACTACAGCAACCTCGACGCCCGCGGCCAGCGCGTACTCCACCAGCGAATCGCCGGCGTTGCCCTGCGTCGGTACCACCAGCCGGCGCAGACCCAGTTTTCGCGCCATCGATACCGCCATGGCCATCCCGCGATCCTTGAAACTCTGCGTAGGATTGGATCCGAAACCAGGTTCCGGCCAGCCTTCCTGTTTTAGCTGCAAGGCAATGCCCAGATGCCTTGCGATCGGGTCCTGTGCCAGATCCGTCAACGGCGTATGGCCCTCACCCAGACAGACGACATGCTGGCGATCGACGGGATCATCCGGGTCCAGGGCCAGCAGCGCACCGAATCGCCACATGTTCTGCCGCGTCGGCTGATACCAGGCGGCGGCGGGCTGATCGGCGGCGAGTCGTTCGAGATCAAACACCATCTGCACCGGCCTGCCGTCTTGCGGGCAAAGATTCATCACCGAATCCGGTGGATACACAGCGCCGGACCCGATGCCCTGAAGGTGGCTTACATAGCTCATGGCGGATCCCATTCTAGCGCCGCTGCGGTCACGGCCATGGGTTGGAGTGATGTGGCCCGCCTCTCCGCTCCGCATCCGGCCTGTATGTCAGTCGCGCTCTCTGCCAGACTTGAGGCAGGTAGCAAGGACAAAGGAATATCAAGCAATGATGCCAACACTCGTCGCGCATCGGGGCTGGGCCACACGCTGGCCGGAAAATACCCTCGAGGGATTGATGGCTGCGGTTGATGCCGGCGCCGATCATGTTGAGTTTGATATCCAGCTTTCCGCCGACGGTGTGCCAGTACTGTTGCATGATGCCACGCTGGAACGTACCGCCGGACACGCCGGATGTGCACTGGACATGCAGTGGGACGAATTAAAACGCATCAAGGTGGGCGAAACCGGAAGATTGGGGGACGCCTGCGCGCATGCCCGCCTGCCATCGCTGGCGCTTATCCGGGACTGGCTGGAAACAGAACCTGATGTCACAGCATTTGCAGAGATCAAGACCGAGAGCCTGTCGCGATTTGGCGTCGGCCGTGTTGTTGACGCATGTCTGCATGCGCTGGATCCGGTGCTGGAGCGGTGTGTGATCACCTCCTTCAACGATGAAGTGCTGTTGGCGGCCCGCAAGAAACGCCAGGCGAGAATTGCCTGGGTGCTCAGCCGTTTTGACCAGGAGAGTTGCGATCAGGCGCTTTCGCTGGCGCCAGAGTTTCTGTTTTGCAACTATCGCAAGCTGCCGGCCGGGATGAGTAAACTTCCTTCCGGTCCCTGGCAGTGGGTGCTGTACGAAGTCACCAACGCTCAGCTGGCACTGGAGCTGGCGGAAAAAGGCGCCAGCCATATCGAAACCATGGCCATCGGCGAGATGCTGAGCGACCCGCTTCTGGCCAACAATCACGACAAGGACCGCGAAACATTTTGACGACCCGGTGTGATGTGCTGGTGGCTGGCGGCGGTGTCCACGGCGTCGGCGTGGCCCAGGCGGCGGCGGCGGCCGGGCATTCGGTGATCCTGCTCGAAAAGCAGGCAGTGGCGGGTGGGACTTCGAGTCGCTCCAGCAAGCTTATCCACGGCGGTCTGCGATATCTGGAAAAGGGTTCCGTACGCCTCGTGCGGGAGTGTTTGCGCGAACGGCAGATCATGCTCGACATTGCGCCCGATCTGGTCCGGCTGGAGCATTTCTACATACCGGTCTACCAAAATAGCCGACGTTACCAGTGGCAACTCATCGCGGGCCTCTCCATGTATGCGGCGCTGGCGGGATTTGGCGCCGGGGCTGACTTTCGCCGTCTGAAACCTGCGCTGGCCGGGCCGCTGGACGGTCTGCTGCAGCAGGGTTTGAAGGCAGTGTTCCGCTACCAGGACGCGCGCACAGACGATCGTGAGCTGACCCGTGCCGTGATGGCGAGCGCGATGGAACTCGGCGCCACACTGCTGGTGCCTGCCGCACTGACTTCCGCAGAAATCAGTGCGGACCGGGTTTCGGCCCGGTGTCGCACCGATGCAGGCGAATCCGAGATTGTCTGCAAGGTGCTGGTCAACGCAGCAGGTCCCTGGGCGGCAAGCCTGCTCGAGAACATCAGGCCGGTTCAGCCACGGATCAATATAGATCTGGTCCAAGGCGCGCATGTGGTGTTCAGGGACTGGGCTGTCCGCCATTGCCATTATCTGGAGAGCCCGCGCGATGGACGCGGCATTTTCGTACTGCCATGGCGTGACGCCGCTCTGGTTGGCACGACCGAAACGCGTTTTCACGGCGATCCCGCGACGGTACGGGCGCGGCCGGCTGAGAAACGCTATCTGTTGTCCACCCTGCGCCACTACTTCCCTGATACAGCGCCGCAGGACCTCGCCAACACCGCAGCGTTTGCAGGCCTGCGTGTGCTCCCGACCGGCGATGGCCATGCGTTTCACCGCAGCCGTGAGACCCGACTGGAGACCGATCAGACAGATCGCCCAAGGGTGTTGTCAATTTTCGGCGGCAAACTCACAGCGTGGCGAGCAACGGCGGAAAAGGTCATGCATCGCATCGCTCCGTCCCTGCCAGACAGGAAAGCGAAAGCCGACACTCGTCGACTGCGGCTGAATCCAGTCGATGAGGTCTGGCCAGGTGGCTGAATATTTTCTCGCGCTCGACCAGGGGTCTCATGCCAGCCGCGCGATCGCGTTTACCCCCCAGGGCCTGATCCTGGACAGAGAGCAGATTCCTGTCATCACCAGGAACCCTCATGCCGGGTGGTATGAGCACGACGCCGAAGCCTTGTTGCGGACCGTGGAAACCGCGATTGGACGTTTGCTGGAACGCCAGCCGGAAGCGAATTGTCTTGGCGCGGGTCTGGCGACCCAGCGATCGAGCATCGTTTGCTGGGACAGGCACAGCGGGGCGGCCTTGTCACCCGTCCTGTCCTGGCGCGATACCCGGAACCAACAATGGCTCGACAGGCTCGGACTGGATCCAGCCTGGGTGCACCAAACCACCGGCCTGCGAATCTCGGCCCATTACGGGGCAAGCAAACTTCGCTGGTGTCTGGACCATCTCCCGGCGGTAACAGGAGCCAGTGATCAGGGACGCCTGCTCTGGGGGCCGCTGGCGAGCTTTCTGGTTTTCCGGCTGACGCGCGAACGCAGCACAGCCGCAGACCCGGTTAATGCGTCGCGCACACTGCTATGGGATGTACGGCACCGGGACTGGTCCGACGCGTTGCTGGACAGTTTCGGGCTGAGACCTGAATGGCTTCCGACAGCGGTACCGGAAGACCATGATTTTGGTCACCTGCGCGCGGGCAGCGGCAGAATACGACTGATCCGTTGTACTGGCGACCAATCGGCGGCACTGCACGCGCGTGGTCGGCCGGACCCGGGCAGCGCCTTCGTCAATGCAGGCACCGGCGCTTTTGCATTGCGACCGCTGGCGGAGATCGAAACATCACGAGATCTTCTGATCAGCGTCATCCGCGGAGACCACGCCCGTTTTTCAGTTGCCCTCGAAGGAACGGTCAATGGTGCAGCGACCGCGCTTGACTCAGAAGCGGCAGCGCTGGGCGTTCCGGACTGGCAATCGGTGCTGGAAGACGTCGCGGCACCTGACATCGACATACCCGTTTTTCTGAACGGCCATGCAGGCCTGGGATCACCCTGGTGGCTCGCGTCATTTCCGCGCCGTTATGTTGGCGATGGTGATGCGAATACGCGAATGTTTGCGGTGCTTGAGAGCATTGTGTTTATGCTCGCGGAAAACCTGCAGCGCTGCAGACGGCAGGATCAGCCGCTGGCACGAATCGTTGCCAGTGGCGGGCTAAGCCGGATGCCGTTGTTTTGTTCCTCATTGGCCAGCGTCACCGGCGTGGCCGTCGAGCGTCCTCAGGTGACCGAAGCCACGGCCAGGGGCCTGGCCTGGCTCTGCACCGGAGAATCGACGCCCTGGGCGGAAGACAAGAAACCGGATATCTACCCACCGCTCATGCAGACCGCGCTGCTGGCACGACATCAGCGCTGGCAAACCGAAATGGGGCGGGCTCTGACTCAGCTTGCCGTATAATCGCGGGCCGGCACCGTACCATCACTGGCCAGTAGCCGTTGCCGGCGAGCACTCGTCACTATGAGATCAACCGATATTCCGATCGATCCGTCCGCACCACGCAGCCGGAATCTGCGGCCGTTACGCGGCCTGCTGCCCTACCTGATCACGTATCGAGGACACCTGCTGATGGCGCTGGCCGCGTTGCTGGTCGCGGCGGGCGCCACCCTGAGCCTGCCGGTTGCGGTGCGACAGATGATCGACCTGGGCTTCTCCCAGGACAATGCCGCTTCTATTGACAGATATTTCCTGATGCTGATGGCGGTGGCCACGGTTCTGGCACTGGCTACGGCTGCGCGTTATTACATGGTGACCTGGCTGGGGGAGCGCATCGTTTCGGATATCCGCATCCGGGTGTTTGATCATCTGCTCGGCCTGAGCGCGACATTCTTCGAAACCACCCGCACCGGCGAGGTACTGTCGCGCCTGACCTCAGATACGACGGTACTACAAGCGGTGGTCGGATCCGGCGCCTCGATCGCGCTGCGAAACCTGTTGCTGCTGTTTGGCGGGTTCACAATGCTGATGATCACAAGCCCGTCGATGACTGGCAGCATCGTGATCATGATCCCGATCGTACTGCTGCCCATCATTCTGTTTGGCAGGCGGGTGCGCAAGCTGTCCCGCGCCAGTCAGGACCGTATTGCCGACACCACCGCGATGGCCAGCGAGGTGCTGGGCGCGATGCAAACGGTGCAGGCTTATGTCAGAGAGACATGGGAATCGAAGCGCTTTGGTGTCGCCGTAGAAGATGCATTCGATACCGCGCTGGGAAGGATGCGTGCGCGAGCATTGCTGACTGCAGTTGCCATCCTGTTTATTTTCGGTTCTATCGTCGCTGGCCTCTGGTTCGGGGCCAAGGCGGTGGTGGTCGGGTCAGTGAGCGCAGGCGAACTCGGCCAGTTTGTGCTGTATTCAATCCTCACCGCTGGCTCTCTGGCGGCCTTGAGCGAGGTGTGGGGTGAACTGCAACGTGCCGCAGGCGCGATGGAGCGCATCCTCGAATTGCTTGCGACCGAGCCCGACATCAGGGATCCGTTGCATCCGGTCGCATTACAGATTGGGCGCGGCAGCATCGCGGTCGAAAATGTAAGTTTCAGGTATTCCTCGCGGCCGGACGAGATCGCATTGGATCAGGTCAGCTTTGAGGTCGCGCCAGGTGAAACCGTGGCGCTGGTGGGCGCCTCCGGCGCCGGCAAGACGACCGTCTTCCGCCTGCTGCTGCGATTCTACGATCCCAGCCATGGACGCATCCTGCTCGATGGAACCGACATCGCGACGGCAAGACTGGCTGAGGTGCGTCAACGCATCGGTATCGTGCCGCAGGAGACCATCATTTTCTCCACCAGTGCTATGGAGAATATTCGTTATGGCAGACCGGACGCCGGCGACGACGAGGTGATTTCAGCAGCGAAGGCAGCGATGGCCGACGAGTTCATCCAGCCGCTCCCTGAAGGATATGCGACGCATCTGGGCGAGCGTGGCGTGCGCCTCTCCGGCGGCCAGCGGCAGCGCATCGCCATCGCCCGAGCGGTTCTCAAGAACCCGCCAGTGCTGCTGCTGGACGAAGCCACCAGCGCGCTGGATGCGGAGAACGAATTGAAGGTACAAAACGCGCTCGAGCATCTGATGGAAAACCGCAGCACTCTGATCATCGCGCACCGGCTGGCGACCGTGGTCAAAGCAGATCGGATCCTGGTCATGGACAATGGCCGTATTGTCGCCACCGGTACGCACGCCGATTTGCTGACTCAGGGTGGGATCTATGCTCGCCTGGCCGAGCTCCAGTTCGGGGAGCAAAACCGACTACAGCAGGCAGCCGACGCCTGATCTATTTGCCGCGAGACCGGCGTCGCCCCAGAACAAGAATCGCAGCCAGCAAGACCAGTTGCATGAGAGCCTGCACTGTTGGCTGGAGCTCCCGATAGACCAGCGCTGCGACAAGCTCGCCGACACTGACCAGGGCCAGCAATACCAATGCCGGGCGGCGGCGGCGGGCGCTCAACAGCGCCAAGGCGCCAACAATCTGCACGACCCCGAGCACATAGGTCGGCCAGGTGGGCCACCCCAAAACGGCAAGCCGCAGAACCACCATCTCCGGCGCGCGTAACAGATAGATGCCGCCAGCGATAAACACGACCGCTGCCGCCACCGCGAGGACTTCGGCGGTCATACCGCCGCTTTGCGTGTCACTGCTCACCGGCCCAGGGCCTGCTCAAACAGGCTCGAGACCTGTCTTACTGCCCAGCTGAGTTTGCGTGGGCTGTCCATGAAACCGCAGTGTCCGCCGTGCTCGGTAACGCTGATTGTCAGCGCATCCGGCCGTGCCAGACGGTTGACATCAACCGAGGGGATTACCGGATCATCTCTCGACGTGATCAGATGCGAAGGCACCCTTAGAGGCGCTAGCACGTCGTCGGTCAGCGCATAGCCCTTCAGATAAGTGTGCAGATCCGGAAATCCGGAATAATGCACAACGAAGTGTTCGGTCATCTCGGTCAGAGTCTTCAGGTCCTCCAGATTCCTGAAATCATAGAGCTCCGGAAAACACTCCTCCTTGCGCAGCAGAGAACGCCGCCATTTGCGGATAAAGTACGTGCGATACCCTACCCATCCCGTCTCAAGCGCGTGCAGCGTATTGGCCGGCTCCAGCACTGGACAGACTGCAACCACCTGGCGCAAATCGATGCCCGCGGCCTCTGCCCTCAAGGCAACCCGCAAGGCGAAATTGCCCCCCAGCGAGAATCCCGCCAGCATCAGCGGCAGCTCAGGAAACAGCGAACCGATCCTTGCGACTGCAGCCACGACTTCGTCGATCCTGTTGGAATGGAACAATTCCGCATTCAGGTGATGGCTGGGGCCATGGTCACGCATGTTGAGACGGAATACGTCGTAGCCGGTTTCGCGCAGATGGTTCGCGGTAGACAGCAGATAGAGTGAATCTGAGCTCCCTTCCCAGCCGTGGATCAGCACTGCAAGGCCACGGGCCGGCCGCTGTTTAGCGCGGCTACGCGGCGCGAAGTAACCATGCAGGCGGATGCCATCGCCGCAATCCAGCAACACGTCGGTCGATCGCCGCAACAGCCCTTCGACCTGTCGTTCGACCATCGGCCGACGCAGAGGCAGACTGGCAAGCACGGACTGCATATGAGCCCCCGCGATCAGGCTCGGCGGATTGAACGGCTCGAGCAAAGGGCTTGCCCCCGACTCACTCATCGCTGATGCCTCTGACACGAAAGCCTGACGGGTTCATTTCTTCTGTCTGTTTGCATCCGGCTCCAGCTCGACCAGATTGCCGAACATCTTTTGCGCCGCCCGCGCCGTGCTCCAGTAAAACGTACCCGGCAACAAGCGCTTGAAGTGATACGCAATACGCGCTTCACCGTGCCCAAAGACGAACAGCTCTCCCTTCACCATCGCCTGGTACACGGCGTCAGCGATATCGTCGGCACTGAGTTTCGACCGCTTCATCAGTTTCCCGGCCATCTCCCTGACGCCAGTCGCCGGGCCGCGATATGACTCCATCAGATTGGTGGTGAAGAAGGAGGGGCAGGCGACGGTCACGCCGATGCCAAAACCTCGCAATTCGTTATTCAGGGTTTCCGAAAGGGCGATCATCCCGGCCTTGGCGACGTTATAGCTGGCCATCCCGGGCGACTGCACGATACCCGCGGCCGAGGCCACATTGATCACGTGGCCCGCCCTCTGCGCCTGCATCAAAGGCAGGCAGGCGCGGCACATGCGCACCGCGCCGAGCAGATTCGTCTCGATCATCCACGACCAGTCCTGCATCGATGTATCACACACCGTGCCGGCACTCGCGACGCCAGCATTGTTGACCAGCACATCAATACCGCCCCAGGCCGCAACGGCCTCGGCAACAGCATGTTCGACACTGGCGTCATCGGTGATATCACAGCTCACGACCAATGCCTCGCCGCCGCCGGCAACAAGCTCTGCCGCGGTCTCCCGGGCCCTGTCCTGGTTGATATCGGCGATGATTACACGAGCTTGTTCGCGGGCAAACCGCAGCGCCAGGGCACGGCCCAGACCGCTGGCCGCTCCGGTAATGAATACACGTTGTCGGGTCTCGCCCATGCCTTGCTCCAGATGAGAGAAAGGCCAGATGATGCACTATTCGGCAACAGTGGCAAGACGAAGCTGGCGCGGTTGACACCCGGATAGCGCGTGCCTAATGTCTGCCAACCAGTCCGCAGCGCAGGCAGCGCCGAGTATCCTGATGACCGTTGTCTATCTGATTCGCCACGGTCAGGCCTCTTTTGGCAAGCAGGACTATGACCGGCTTTCGTCTGTTGGTGAGCGCCAGGCCCGCGTCACGGGTGAGCACATGCGGCACCATCTGCCGCGTCTCGACCGCATCTTCTCAGGTGGGATGGTGCGCCAGGAACATAGCGCCACGATCGCCCGCGAGGCGCTGGGGGAGAGCGCGCCGCCAGTGGGAACCATCCCGGCTTTTGCGGAGTACGACCACGTCGCCTTGTTCAAGGCGTATCTGCCGTCCTTCCTCGCTGAATCGGGCGCGCCGGTCAATAGCCTGGATGACCTGCTTGGCGACTATAAATTGCTGGAACGGGCGCTGAGATTTGTACTGTCAAGCTGGCTGAACGACAGACCAAACGAAGCAGCGCCGGTGTTGAGCTGGTCCGATTTCAAACAACGTACCGGTGACGCGCTTGACGAGCTGTTGAGCACTTGCGAGCCAGACTCGCGAGTCGCGATTTTCACCTCGGGAGGCATAATCACGGCACTGCTCGACAGGCTTTTGGGGCTATCCGCGCAAACCGCGCTGGGGCTGGCGGTCAGTCTGTACAATGCCTCCATCACCCAGCTCTCTTGCCCAGCCAAACATGGTGCCGGCGGCCGGCTGCTGGTGGGGTACAACAACATCACCCATCTGGAAATCACAGGAGACCGGAACCTGATCACGTTCCGCTGAACTGTATGGATTTTTCTGTCGACCAGGCGACGACTACACGCCTCGAAGAGATTCGCGCATTCGTAGATGAGCATCTGGTGCCGTTGGAGCCCATGTTGCTTGGTGGCCACTGGGATCAATTGATGCCCGCGCTGGATGCACAGCGGGAAGCAGTGCGCCATCGCGGCTGGTGGGCACCGAATCTGCCGGCCGGCGCCGCCGGTGCCGGCGCGGACCTGGTCGAACTGGGCATGTGGTCAGAGGAACTCGGTCGCTCGCCGGTCGGACACTATGTGTTTGGCTGCCAGGCGCCGGATGCAGGCAATGCAGAACTGTTGCTGCAACACGGCAGCGAGGAGCAAAAAGCGCGTTATCTGCAACCACTTGCCAGAGGCGTTATCCGCAGCTGCTTTTGCATGACCGAACCGGAGTTCGCCGGCTCGAATCCGGTAGAGATGGGCACCCGCGCGATCCGTGAAGGCGATGACTTCATCATAAACGGCCACAAGTGGTTTGCCACCGCCGCCGACCAGGCGGATTTCGCAGTCGTGATGGCTGTCACTGATCCGGATGCAGGCAAGTACCATCGCGCGAGCATGATTCTCGTCGATTGCGACACACCTGGCTTTGATCTGATACGCAATATTCCGGTGATGGGTCATGCCGGTCACGGCTATTTCAGCCATGGCGAGGTTCGTCTGGAGGACTGCAGGGTGCCGGCGGGCAATCTGCTCGGCGAATCGGGGTCAGGTTTCACGCTCGCGCAGGAGCGATTGGGGCCAGGTCGGATTCATCACTGCATGCGCTGGCTGGGCATCTGCCGCCGCGCGCTGGAGATGATGTGTGACTACGCGCTGGCCAGACACCTGGCGCCGGAGCGGCCGCTGGCCTCGCAGCAGATTGTGCAGACCTGGATCGCGGAATCCAGCGCCGAATTGCACGCGGCCAGGGCCCTGGTGCTGGAAGCCGCCTGGCGGATCGAAAAGCAGGGCTTCAAGGCGGCCAGAGACCATATCTCGATGATCAAGTTTCTCACCGCCAACACGCTTCAGCGCATCGTCGACCGCGCGATCCAGGTGCATGGCGCGCTGGGTGTCACCGACGACACCCCGCTGGCTTTCTGGTATCGCGAAGAACGTGCTGCACGCATCTATGACGGTCCCGATGAAGTGCACAAGCTTGCCTTGGCCAGGCATCTGCTCAAGGCACGTCAGAGCGGAGCCTGAGAGATGCAGCCGTCATCGGATACCACCCGGCCGCGGCCGGGCGAAGAACTGGACGCCGCAAGGATCCAGGGTTTTTTGCGGCAGTCACTGCCCGAATTCGCAGGCCCGTCCGGCACCCTCCGGATACGCCAGTTTCCGGGCGGCGCCTCTAATCTGACCTATCTGTTACAAAGCGGCGATCGCGAGCTGGTGTTGAGGCGGCCACCTTTTGGCACCAAAGCCCGCACTGCACACGACATGGGCCGCGAATTCAGCGTGCTGAGAAATCTTCACGCGGTGTTCCCGTACTGCCCCAAACCGCTGGTCTACTGTGACGACCCCGAGATCGTCGGCGAACCCTTTTTTTTGATGGAGCGGCAGCGGGGCGTCATCCTGCGGCGCGACCTCCCGGACGGGTTCGAACTTCCGCCCGCACAAGCCAAAGCGCTGTGCAGGAAGCTGCTGGATGTGCAATTGGAGCTTCACCGCATCGACTATCAGAGCGCCGGTCTGGGCGATCTGGGACGACCCCAGGGTTATGTCAAACGTCAGGTCGAGGGCTGGAGCAAGCGTTATCGCGCCAGCCGGACCGATGACGTGCCCGACAACGCAGCGCTGATGAGCTGGCTGCTGGAACATATGCCTGCTGAGAGCACAGCTGCATCGATAATTCACAACGACTACAAATTCGACAACGTGGTACTGGAAGAGCGGGCCGGAGAATGGAGGGTACGCGGTGTTCTGGACTGGGAGATGGCGACCATAGGCGACCCCTTAATGGATCTGGGTTGTTCGCTCGCCTACTGGATCGAAGCCGGCGATCCGCCCCCGATGCTGGCGGCGCGGATGTTACCCACGCATCTGCCGGGGATGATGAGTCGTAGCGAAGTAGTGGCATATTACGCCGCACAATCCGGACGCGATGTGAGCGATTTCCGCTACTACTATGTATTTGGTCTGTTCCGTCTCGCGGTCATCGTGCAGCAGATATATTTTCGCTATGTGCGCGGCCAGACAGCCGACCCGCGTTTCGCGGGCTTCGGCCCGCTGGGCACCAGTCTCGCGCGCAATGCCGAAGCCATCGCAGCCGGCACCCGAACACTTTAGAGGAGACACAAACCGATGCAGGAACAGCCAGTTATGGACTTCACTGACAAGATAGTCATGGTCACAGGCGCCAGCCGCGGCATCGGTGAGTCAGCCGCCAGGTTATTTGCCGCCCGCGGCGCGCATGTCATCGTCTCCAGCCGCAAAACAGAGTCAGTAGAGTCGGTGGCTGCTTCGATCAGGGACGCAGGCGGCATGGCAAGCGCGCTGGCGTGCCATGTCGGCGATGCCGACGCAGTCAACTCGGCGTTTGAACGGATTGCCGCTGAGTTTGGGCGGCTCGATGTGCTGGTAAACAACGCGGCCACGAACCCGCACTTCGGCCACATCGCTGAAACGCCTCTGGACATGGTAGACAAGACGGTCGAGGTCAACGTCCGTGGTTACTTTCACATGTCGCAAAAGGCCGCCCTGCTGATGAAAGACCACGGCGGCGGCGCTATCGTCAATACTTCCTCCATCAACGGTGTCCGGCCGGGTCCCTACCAGGGTATTTATTCGATAACCAAGGCGGCGGTGATCAGCATGACACAGGCGTTTGCAAAGGAATGTGCACCTTGGAAAATCAGAGTCAATGCGGTATTGCCTGGCCTGACCGATACCCGGTTCGCGGCTGCGCTGACCCAGAATGAGACGATGTTAAAAATGATCCTGCCGTTGATCCCGCTCAATCGCGTCGCAGATCCGGATGAGATCGCGCCGGCCATCGTTTTCCTCGCATCAGACAACGCGTCGTATATCACTGGAGCGGCGCTGCCGGTGGATGGCGGCTTCCTGGCCTGAGAAACCTGGGCCTGTGAAGCCTGGACCTGAGAACTGTAGACCTGAGAAACGCAGATGATCCTGGCCATTACCCGGGCGGTAAGTCCGGCCATAGAACGATGTGAAATCACCTTTGCTGCACCCGGCCCGATAGATTATCAGCGCGCAGTGTCTCAGCATTCCGCATATGAGCGCGCATTGCGCGATGCCGGCTGTTCACATCAGCGTCTGCCCGCGGCGGATCAGCACCCTGACGGCGTATTTGTCGAAGATGCCGCGATCGTGCTTGACGAAGTTGCGGTGATCACCCGGCCAGGAGCAGCCTCGCGCCGCGGCGAAGTGACCAGCGTTGCCAGTCTGCTGTCGAATTACCGACCGCTTGCCGGGATCCAGAACCCCGGCACGCTGGACGGAGGCGATGTGCTGGTTTCAGGCAAGACCGTGTTCGTCGGCCGGTCCGGGCGCAGCAATGCCGCCGGGATCAGGCAGCTTGAGAACATCATTACACCGCTGGGTTATCGTCTTGTGCGTGGTGGCAATCCGAGATTGCCTGCATCTGAAGTCGGCGGCGACGCTGATCGGGGACGGGCTGATACTTGCTGATGAATCGCGGGTCGATACGAGGGCATTTGCCGGCCATCAAGTCATACCCGTCGCAGCGGGCGAAGCGGACGCCGCCAACGCGCTGCAAGCAGGCAAACTCGTCCTGTTGAATGCGAGCGGTGAGAGAACCCGGGAACGACTCGCCGCACGCGGGATCGAAACTGTGGCGATAGAAAATGATGAACTGGCAAAGGCCGACGGCGGCCTCACCTGCTGTAGTCTTCTGCTGGAAATCGACACCGGAGTGAATCCCTGATGAAGCACAAGCTGGAGAAAATTGAGCCTTACAAGAGTCTCGGGTTCGACCAGACGCACGCTTCCGACACCGAGGTTGTGATGGCCCTGCCGCTGGCCGGGAATCGCAACGACAAGGGCACCGTATTCGGCGGCAGCCTGTACTCGGCGATGGTGCTTGCCGCCTGGCGGCTATGTGAGGAAAAGGCCGCAGCCATGGGCAAGAGCGGCGATATTTTCGTCAAGGACTCCAGTATTGAATTTCTTCGGCCAGGCTTGTCGAATATGATCGTATGCGCGCGATTTTTTGCTCCTCCGGCGACCACCCGAAAAGGCAACACGGCGTTTGAGGCTCAGGTGGATGCGCTCGATCAGGAAAAGCAATTGTGCGCCACAATGAGCGCTTCTTTCCGCTTGGTGGATAGCCGGCATGCGGGATAGCGCCGCGAATTGAGTTGATAAGGAAGACCAGATGATCGAGTACCTACGAACCATATCGGCAACGCTGTTGGGCCAGGATGGCCATGGCGACAATAGCGGTGCTGGTGTTTGCCACGGCATGCGGCCGGGAACCGGCGGATGGCGATCCGGCGCAGACGTCGGCGCCGCAGTTACCAGCCGAACTTGCCAGCCTCGAGGCCGCAGCACGGGATTTGCCGGTGGTTGAGGGGCAATCGACAGACGGCGATATCGAGACCCGCTATCGGGCCTATCTCGATGGCGACGCACCGGTACTGCTGGATGAAGAAGTCGTCACCGGCGAATATGGCGCGACCCGCGACCGCTATTTCTTCGACCAGGATCGACTGGTCTTCTTCCATCGCGAAGGCAGTCAATTGATCGCCATGCCGCCGGATCCGCCGGGACTTGGCGATGTCGTGATGTTTGTCGCCTTTGATGAACTCGGTCGACCCGTTGAGCAGATGAAACGCCTCAAGGGGCGGCCGGTGCCGATTGAGACGTTTGAGCTGACCGCAATTGGCAACCGCGCCAGGCAACTGGGTGTTGAGCTGCGCGCGCGGCAGCGACCACAGCTGGCGGCCGGGGAATATGAAGGCTATCTGATTCTCGGCGAGCCGCTGGCTACCTTCCAGCCCTGCGGTGACCCGAAAGTCTATTGGGTCGATACAGAAACCGATGAGATGAAGCGTCTGCGCACAGAATATGATCGGGTTGTCAGTCGCCCGCTGGAACCGGTCTATGTAAGAGTCACCGGCGAGTTTGGGGAACGGGCCACCACCGGCATGGCTTCCAACTACCCGGCGATTCTCAAAATCAGCGCCCATTCGGCGCTCAGTCCGAGAGACGAAACCAGTTGTCAGTGACACCTGCTGAGCTGAAACCCGGCCCGGGCAGGCCCAGGCCGGCGCGTTGACGCATCGGGTAATCGCCGCGCCCTGGCGCCTGGAGGGAAGCGGCCTGATCCTGCTGCTGAAACCGCCGCGGGCCGAACCTGATGCTCACTGGTACGCCTTGCCACAATCCGGCGAATTCGCTCAACGCGGCTTTGGGCTGATGATGTTTGTCGACTACTGGCGAGCAGAAGCCGGCCCGTACCGGGAACTGCTGTTTATCCCCGGTCGGTTCCAGTACGGTGCGCGCCGACGATGGTCGATCACCCGCATCCTGGTGAGCACTCCCGAAAGTGTGGCTGGCGGCCGGGCCAATTGGGGTATTCCGAAGCAGCAGGCGGAATTCGATCTGGCGCAACCGTCTGAGGGTCGCAGCAGTGTGCGGGTCGAGACAAGCGACAAGCAGCATCTGGCGAGTTTCTCCTGGGAGTCGCGAGGACCCACGCTACCGGTATCCACTGGCTTGTTGCCGGCATCGCTGCACACTCTGATTCAGGATCTGGACGGGCAGCGCTTCGAATTCACCCCGAAGGCAAGCGGGGGCATGAGCGCCGCGCGGCTTCACTGCATTGAAACAAATCCGGCGCTATTTCCGGCGATCAGCCGGACCCAGGTTTTTGCCGCATTCTCGGTAGAAAGGTTTCAGATGCAGTTCCCTGTTGCCAGGATTACTTCGCCGCAGGTTTCTGCTTTTTGATGATTGGGCGATACGACTCCAGCGTCAGCTTCGCACGAAGGTTACCGTCTTTGTGCTGCTCAATCCGCACCAGCTGGTAGTCGAGTTCGGGCGCAGCCCACACCGTATATACCGGGTCATCGACCGCAGCGTACTGCAGGCGTCGCGCCTGCATCGGGCCCATCCCGGTATCAACCGTTTCCAGACCGAAGTCCAGGACCTCGATCTCCTTGAGACGGCCCTTACCGTCGACAATGAAATAGCGCTCGGCCAGCTGCTCGCGACTCAGGTCATAGGCAAGCAGGTAGCGCAGCGTGAGCAGGTCGACGATCTGACCCTCGTGCTCTATGCGCTTGTCTTTGCCTCCGAATCTGGAGATGACGCTGCCGTCGCTTTCAAAACGCGTACTGATGTTTTTCTCGTCGTCACTTATGCCGTCGCGCTTTTCGTATTCCAGTGGCTCTACGCCAGTCTCGCCGATCCGGAAGCGGCTGGTCTCGACCACGCTGCCGCTAAACAGGGATGCCCAGCTGCGCGTATGGATATCCGATTTCAAGGTATAAACGCCGTCGCCAGCATCGCGCAGCGTCACTTCCACCTCGACCGGAATCAGTTTGATCAGCGCTCTGTATTCAGCCTTGTACGGAGTGACGGCCAGAGCCTGGGCCGCATTGAGCGACGCCAATATCAGCAGAGCCAGCCTGATGATCCCGTTGTTCACTGGAGGTTTGAGTCGAAAAGGTATGATTTCGTTCACCCGTCGCGCAATGCGCGACGCAGTATCTTGCCGACATTGGTTTTTGGCAACTCGTCACGGAACTCGATCTGACGAGGGGCCTTATAGCCGGTCAGATTAGCTCGGCAATGCGCAATCAGCTCGTCTGCCTGCAGCTGACTGCCCGGCTGCCTGACGATAAACAATTTAACTGCTTCGCCGGACTTCTCGTCTTCCACCCCGATACAGGCTGCTTCCAGGACCCCGGGATGCTGGGTTGCCACATCCTCTACCTCGCAGGGGTAAACGTTGAATCCGGACACCAGGATCATGTCCTTGGCGCGATCCACGATCTGTAAATACCCGCCTTCATTGATCACAGCGATATCGCCGGTACGCAGGAACCCGTCCTGATGGAAACTCTGCTGACTGGCCTGCTCTTGCTGCCAGTAGCCCTGCATCAACTGAGGACCACGCACGCACAACTCTCCGCGCTCGCCGACAGGCAACTCGTTGCCAGCTTCGTCACGGATCGAAATTTCGGTGGATGGTAAAGGTAGCCCGACATCGGCGGTGTATACCTCGGTGCGGCCGATCTGGCTCATCGCCACCACCGGCGAGCATTCCGTCAGGCCATAGCCTTCCAGCAGCACATGCCCGGTGAGGCTGTGCCACTTTTCCGCCACCGCGCGCTGGACCGCCATGCCGCCACCGCCGGCCATCTTCAATGCGCCGAAGCCGACCTCTGAAAAACCCGGATCATGAACCAGGGCGTTGTACAGGGTGTTGACACCAAAGAAGGCGGTGAAGTCCCATTTCTTCAGTTCCGCCACAAACCCGGGCACGTCCCGGGGATTGGGGATCAGCACGTTCAAACCGCCAACGCGCACAAAACACATGCAATTCACTACCAGCGCATAAATGTGGTAGAGCGGTAGCGCGGTGATGACCACTTCGCGGCCGGGCTCGGTCACCGGATCAGTCAGCGCCGACATCTGCAACACGTTGGCGTAGACACTGCGATGGGAAAGCATCGCGCCCTTTGATGGCCCGGTCGTCCCGCCGGTGTACTGCAGGAACGCCAGTGACTCTCCGTCGAGTTGCGCGGCAGACAACCTGGACTGTGCGCCCTCGGCCAGTACCTTATTCAGCCGCCGATGCCCGGGCAGTCTGTAGCCGGGGACCATCTTCTTGACGCGCTTGAGCGCGAAGTTGACCAACGTCGATTTCGGCCAGCCCAGCAGATCGCCGAACTCGGTCACGACCACCTGCTTCAGCGCAGTGCCGCCAATCACCTTTTGCAACACGTGGGCGAAGTTGGCCAGGATGACGATCGCTTCTGCGCCCGAGTCCACCAGTTGGTGCTTTAACTCTCGGGCGGTATACAGCGGATTGACATTCACCACCACCATACCGGCCCGCAACGCGCCGAACAGCGCCACCGGGTATTGCAGGATATTCGGCAACATGATGGCCACACGTGTACCGGGCTTCAGCCCCGCGCCATTTTGCAGCCACGCGCCAAAGGCGGCGGACTCGCGCTCGAGTTCACCGTAGCTGAGGCTCTTGCCCATGCAGGCGAATGCCGGTCGATCAGCGAACTCGCGGAAACTGTGCTCCAGCATGCTGACCAGCGTGTCACCGGATGCCATGGAAATATCCGCCGGCACGTCTGCCGGGTAGTTCTTCAACCAGATCTTCTCCACGCAGTTCCTCCAATGGCCTGCAGCAGCCTGAATGAAATGTGGTGGCCCAGGCTGCGCAATCTAGCACAGCGATCAGCAGACCCTGGCGCGTCACAGCCTCAGGATTGGCAAAGCCAAACAGGCCTTGCGAAGATTCCTGGCCGGCTACGCATGCCGGCCAGGAATCAGCCGTTCAGCTTGCTGCCCCCGCATCAAGCGCGCGGTCGATAACCAGAGTCAATGCGGCGCGGTGAGCCCGGGTCTGACGATCCGGCGACGAAGCGGACGCCAGCCGGCGGCGAATTTCTATAAGTTCGTAGAGCGCCATCGACCGGCTGGGTGAATCGTACCCCCCGGCGTTACCAGGCGCGGCGATAGCCACCAGGCGGTTAACGTAATCACTCTGCAAATTCTGGCGGAAGCCGTTCACGCTACCACCGAGATCCGCCTGGAAAACCGCATTGCTGAGGTCGGTGAACATCTCGGACAAGGGATACTGGTTGCCATAAAGCGCTGTATCGCTTATCCGGGTCAGGACCACCGGGTTCAGTAGGTGGTCGAACATGCCTGCTTGAATCGCCAGCACCGCGGCGTGAATTTTCGGATCGGCGGTTTTGCCAAACAGCTCGAAACCGCGTCGCTGCACCTGCAGATGACGGTAGACCTCAGCCGAGCCCTGGAACGCATCGATGGCAAACACCCGCTGCGCCATAAAGTCCATGGCCCGCTTCTGCTCGCTGCGACTTACCGGACGGAAAGGCTCGGTTGCACCCGGCTGGCCGACCACAGCGCGATCGATAAGGACGCCCCCCACATACCGCGAAACGGCGGTGGCCTGGCGCTGCAGATCAATCATCAACATCGCATGGGCCTGAGCCAGATCGCTATAGGTCTCACCCGGCTTGCGGTACTTGTCCAGCAAAGTCTCCATCGTGACATCGACCAGATCAAACCGGTCCGCGGCATAGCGGATCGCGTCGTTGCTGTAGTCAAAAATCATGATCGTGGGGTCGATACCGGCACCGACACTGCGCATATCATCAGCATCGTTGCCAAAGGCCAGTTCTGGTTCCGTCGAACGCGACAGAATCTTCTCCAAACGGGCCTTCTCTGCAGCCGGATCCGTCAGCCCCGGGGAATACCCATACTCGATCGCCCAGTGATCGTAAGGCCCGGGAACAACATCGTAATACAGGCCTTGCGGCTTGCCCGGCGGCGCGAGATTAGGCCCGGTGTAATCCATCACCGATCCCTTCAGACCGCGTTCCCTGGTTACCGTCGGATCATAGAGTTGTGCTGGCGTCAGCATCTGGCTGGCGCGGAAATTATGGTTCAGCCCCAAAGTGTGTCCGACCTCATGCAAGGCCAGTTCGTACAGCGATTCGCGGAGCATCTGGCTTTCCGCATCCGCGCCGGCGCCGGTGGCTGCGAGCATCGCCTGGCCGGCGATGCGTGATGCAAGAATGTGCTCGCCCGCCCTGCAAAAAACCGGCCCTTCGGTCATCGCGCCTGCTTTGCTGTCACCGAAAAGACTGTCCGTGCGTATCCGGTTAGTCACCCAGGCATGATCCAGCATGATGTCGGTACCGAGGATCTGACCGGTCCGTGGGTCGGCGAAATGCGGCCCATAGCCACCAAACGGCGGCGTCGGTGAGGCCTGCCAGCGGATCACGTTGTAATGGATATCCCCCGCATCCCAGTCGGCGTCATCCGGCTGGATTCGCACCTCGATCGCGTTGCTGAAACCCGCGCTCTCGAAGGCCTTGTTCCAGGCCAGCGTGCCGTTCCTGATATCGTCCCGATATTCCTCCGGCATACTGTTTTCCAGCCAGAACACAATCGGCTGCAGCGGATCTGACACGGCCGCGTCCGGGTCCTTCTTCTGCAGATCCCAGCGCTTGATCACATCACGCCACGGCGACGCACTCGGATCCGCCATTTCGGTGACCTGACTGGTGAAGTAGCCAACGCGCGGGTCGTCGAATCGGGGCTTGAAGTTATTCTCAGGCAGCAACACCAGACTGTGCTGGAACTGGATGCTCACATATCGCGGATCCGTTATCTCCGCTTCGCCGGTAAAAAGCGGCGCCGGGTTCTCGAACACGAACTGGACGAAAAAGTCCGCATTCCCCGGATAGGAGCGGATCTGCGTGAATCGGGTCTTCTCCTCACTCAGCGAACCCAGATCGAGTGCCTGTCCAGGCTCTGCTTTCGGATCCGGCGTGGGTTTGACCTGAGACAGCGATTCACTCAGGAAGACAGGCCCGGCATCGATCAGGACCGCGCCGGTATCTGCATCTTCTGCCAGGATCTCAGCGACCGCCATCACCGCGTGGCTGATATTGGCCTCCCCGGCGCGGCTAAGGGCGCTGGCAGGGTCGACATAGAACTGCACATTCTCTTTGACGAATTCGACCTGCTTGTAATGCCTCCGCAAGGTGACCAGGGCATCGACGCCGAAGGGGTAGACCTGGCCACGAAAACGCCCGCTCTCCAGCGGCGCGTCCTGGACGGTCGCCACATACAGGAACTCCCGGTCGAAATTGGCCGGCTCGATCAACATGCGCACTTCGCCGGTATCGCGATCGACAAATACGGTGAACAGGCCATCCATCCGATCACTGTTTTCGGTCAGGCTGGCGATGGTCGCCTGCTCTTCTTCAGCGCCGGCCGGAGCCGGTTTCTGCGCTTCTCCACACGCTGCAAGCCCGGACAAAGATAGCCCCGCCAACAGCAAAATCCCCGTTTTTTTAATCATTTAGATTCCTTCCGAGAAAAGACCAACGCACCACTACCGGATCCCTCAGGGGATCGGCCCGCTTGTGCGTGCGTTTGTTCCAGAAACACCCGTTCGAAATCGGGCTACCAGATCCGCACCCGGTCCTCGGGCGCCCGATAGAGACCATCGCCTTCTGTCACTTCGAAGGCTTCATAAAACTCCGGCATGTTGCTCAGAGTACCGATCACCCGATACTCGCCCGGTGAATGAGGGTCGCTCAGCAGGATCTCCCGCAGATGTCCTTCGCGCGAGAGCGTTCGCCAGATGTTGGCGAAGCCGAAAAAGAACCGCTGGTTGCCCGTGTAACCATCGATCACCGGCGCCTCGCGACCGCCAAGCGATCGTTGATAGGCCCGGTAGGCGATAGTCAGGCCTGCGAGATCGGCGATGTTTTCGCCCAGCGTCAACTGGCCATTGATGTTGATGCCTTCGACCGGCTCGTACTCCGAGAATTGCTCGGCCAGTACTGCGGCTCTGGCTTCGTAGCGGGCGGCATCCTCTGCAGTCCACCAATCGCGGTTTTCACCTTTCTCGTCAACCTTGCGCCCCTGGTCGTCGAAGGCATGACTCATCTCATGTCCAATGCCCGCACCGATCGCGCCATAGTTGATCGCATCGTCGGCATCGAGGGAGAAGAACGGCGGCTGCAATACCCCCGCCAGGAAAACCAGCTCACCGGCAGTGGGCCGGTAATAGGCGTTTACGGCATGCGTGGGCAAACCAAACTCCCCATCCCTTGGCCCTTCAACCAGGGTCCTGAGATTCGCTTCGAAGTCGAAGATCCGGCCGCGCATCTCATTGCCGACCAGATCGTCTCGCACGATCTCCAGGCCGGCATACTCACGCCAGGAGCCCGGATAGCCCACATAAACAGTCAGCGCATCCAGTTTGCGCATGGCCTGATCACGGGTCTCGGGCGACATCCAGTCTAGATCAGACATGGACTCGCGGAAGGCGGCGCGCAGATTGTCGATCATGGCGACGGTGCGCACCCGGGCTTCCTCAGGCAGGAAGTGGTCGAGATAGATTCTGCCCAATGCATCCCCGAGGATGCCATTGATCTCGCCCAGCGCGTATTGCCAGCGCTCGAGCGGCTTCTCCTTGTCGCGCAGGACCTTGCCGTAGAAATCGAAATGGGCGTCGAAATAGTCTGCGCTCAACTCTTTGGCAAAACTGCTGATCAATTTGAAACGCAGATAGGATCGCCACAGATCCACCCCGGTCTCGCCAAATAGTTCGGCAAAACCGGTGAAGAAGCTCGGCGTCCCGACAACGAAATCGCTCTGCTCACCGAGGCCGGTGGACTCCAGATAGACATCCCAGTCGAAACCGGGGGCCATTTCCGCGAGCGCCGCCCGGTCCATCAGGTTGTATGTTGCGATACGGTCTCGGAGCTTCTCCTGAGGCCAGTGCAGCGCTGCCAGACGTTTCTCCAACGCCATAATGCGGTCTGCTTTCTCATTCGCATCCGGCTCGCCGGACAGGCTCAGAATGGTCGCCGCATAGTCCACATATGCGTCGCGGATGGCGGCAAATTTCTCATCATCCTTGGTGTAGTAATCTCGGTCGGGAAGACCCAGTCCACCCTGCCAGAAGTAAAACAGACTGCGACTGGTATCCCCACGGTCGCGGTCAACATAGAAATCGAAGGGCGCCAGGACATTTAGCCGGATAAACTGGCCATACAGCCGCAGGATATCTTCGTGGGTGCTGGCCTCCGCAATTTCCGCAAGCAAGGGATCCAGTGGCTTTAATCCGAGCGCGTCGGCGCGGGCCCGGTCCATATAGCTGGCGTAAAAAGTACCCACAAGCTGCATGTCGCTGCCGGCCGGCGCATCGGCCGTCGCCGCTTCTTCGAGGATCGTTTTCAGGCGTTTCTCGTTGCGCTCGTGGACTTCGGTAAACGCACCATAAGAAGACCGCTCCGGCGGAATTTCGGTACGCGCCAGCCAGCCACCGTTGGCGTAGCGATAGAAGTCATCCTGAGGGCGGATGCTGGTGTCCATGTCTTCAGCCGAAAGACCTGATGACGGGGGCTGATCAGCACTTGACGCAACGGCTTGGATACCGGTTTCACTTGTGCCTGAATCACAGGCGGCCAGGACCAATAGTATGGCGGCCGAAAGAAAGATCTGTCGCATATTTCCCTCGCGGCGGGGACAAAGCCCGGCATCCTATCAGAAGCCGGCATCACCCGATGTTGCGGCGCGGCACACGGAATGGCCGAACGCCATTGATGCTGTTCGGACCGGTTCTGACCCGCTTCAGTTCCCCCACTCGGCCCTGGCTTGGCCTAGAATGCGGCCTCCGCAACTACAATCGGAGGTCGGTAACCGTGCTTGGCAATCTCAGACGGACACGGGACGCCATCGGCGCTCCCGCCAGCGTGATTGGCGAAGACGCTGCATTCAATGGCGAGTTGAGCGGCCAGGGCCATGTCCTGGTCAAGGGATTGGTCGATGGCGACTCGGACCTGAGCGGTCCCGTCACCATCGCCCCCTCCGGCCGCTGGAAAGGTCGTCTCCGGGCCGCCGATGTCATTATCGCGGGCACTGTGGACGGCGATATCGAAGCCAGCGGAAAAGCGGAAATTCGCCCCACCGCCAGGGTGACAGGCAGTGTCTCGGCCGCCCAGATAGCGATCGGCGAAGGCGCCAGGGTGGATGGAAAGCTCAGCACGCTGAGCCCGGAAGATATCAAGAGCTTTGCGGAGAAGCGCGGCGCAGGCGAGTAGCCGGCGTAGCCCTCAGGCCAGCAACAGCCGCGCAGCCATGACCACCATCAGCCCCCACTGCCCGAGAAAAAGCAGGAAGCGGAGATTGACCGCCAGATTGCTTCCCGAGGCCACATGGACCAGCGACTGGGCGACCCGCAGATACAGCACAAACATAGCCAGCGGTTCGATAAGTTGCTGTTTTCCCGTGATCAAAGCCACTGTGACCAGGGCAGCAAAGATCGGCAGATTTTCATAACAGTTGGCATGAGCGCGACAAAGGCGCCGGGAGAATTCGGACACATCGGCGCCACCGGGATCAAACTGGTTGGGTGCCCTTTGGCCTTTCAGCACAGTCACCAGGCGAAGCAGTCCGATACCCAGTACCAAAAGCAGAGTCCAGGCGGCAAAACCAACCAGGGCAACAGCTGAAACACTCATTTCTTACCCCCAGGGTCATATCAGGAAATCCATCCAGAGCTATCAGTATGCCGCAGCGCGTCTGGCTTCGCCGGACGCTTTGTGTTTTCCTGACCGCTTTACGAAACACCGCGGGTAAAAAGACGGTGATGACAGCGCGCACACTTTCCCGTCGGCGCAGACCGGCGATACTCCGCATCCTGGCTTTGTCTGCAAAGACCGCCGGTCCAGGGTCGGGCGCGACCCTATGAAACGCAGACTGATCGCGGGCCTGCTCACCACACTCGTGGTCGGGCTGGGTGTTCCTGTTGCGTATCTCGCCGTGCATTACGGTGAGGTCATCAAGTCCACCACCATGCTCAGCGACGAACAGTCCCGGGCGGCGGCCGAGCAGGCGGTACAGAGGCGCGCGGCTGATCTGGCCCTGGCCCTGGCCGGATTTTTGTCCCAGCGCGGTGACATGGCGCCAGAGACAGAAACCGATCTCGCGCAAATGATCCCGCCGGCAAGCGGCGCCGTTGCCGAACTCCAGGGACCCGCGGGCGACAGCCTGATACGCACAGGTCCACTGATGGATGCCGCAGTCACCGGAGAGGCCACGGTGATATCAGGCCGCCTGAGGGGAAACCGGGTCATCGTCCAGATGCCGGTGACATATCCCGATTCGAGCACTCGCTCGATGGAAGCCGAAATCACCAGCGGACTGACCCATCTGTTGCGCGGCGCAACGATAGCCGCGGTTGCGGGCTTGTTGCTGGGTTTCGCGTTGGCCCTGGTCACCTTGCGTCGACGTTCGCACTCGGGTTCGGCGGCGACATCGCCGACCCAGGTGACGCCTGCGGCTCCTCCACAGCGACAGACGCAGACTCAGACGCAGATGCCGTTGGATGGCGAAAACGCCGCAGCCGCCGATCCGGCGTCGGAATCATTGCTCGACAGGGTCCTGGGACAAATCCAGGACGCAGCGGTCCGGCTGTCACCCGAGCTTGAAATCACCCATATCAACCCTGTCGCCGGCAAACTGCTGGGCTATCCGCAAGAGGAACTGATCGGGCAGTCCCTGGCGGCGCTGTTCCCCGGCGATCCAGAGACGATTCTCGACCAGCATCAGCGCGTGCGCAGCGAAGGCGAGGCGGAGCTGGTCAGCAAAGTCGGGCAATCGGTTTCTGTGCATTTTACGGTTATCGACGCGGCCTCCGCCGGACATATCATGTTGTTGCATAGTCCGACGGAAAGCGATGTCTCGAAGAAACGCATTCAGTATCTGACTCGCTATGACGCGCTTACCCGGGTCGCAAACCGGATGCAGTTCCAACATAAGCTGCAACAGGCCATTGCTCGCGCCCAGCGCAACAACGTGCGGCTTGCGCTGCTGTATCTGGACCTGGACAGGTTTAAGGATGTCAACGACACCTTCGGGCATCCGGTGGGCGATCGCAGCCTGGAAATCACCGCCAGGCGCGTCGTCGACGCGATGGATCCCGGCACTTTGATAGGGAGGTTGGCCGGAGACGAATTCGCGATTCTTATTGATAACCTGCCGTTACGCGACGACCTGCAGCCGGCCATCGCGGCCACGGCCCGTATGCTGCTGGATCGCGTCGCAGGTGAGTTCTTTATCGACAAGCAGGAGTTGTTCGTTACCGCGAGCATCGGTATCGCCGTGTGTCCGAATGATGCCGACAATGTGGTCGATCTGATCCGCAATGCCGATGCCGCGATGTATCACGCCAAGCAGTCGGGCGGGAATAACTATGGCTTTTATACACCGCAAATGAACGCCGATGCGGTGGACCGGTTGATGCTCAAGAGTGAGTTGCGCCGGGCGCTGGAACGGGAAGAGTTCCAGGTCCTGTATCAGCCCAGAGTGGATCTGCGCGACGGCCGAATTGTCGGTGCCGAAGCGCTGTTGCGCTGGCGCCATCCGAAACGCGGCGAAGTACCACCGTCTGTATTTATCCCGATGGCTGAGGACAGCAGCCTGATCTTCGAGATCGGCGCCTGGGTGCTCGACCAGGTATGTCACGACTATACCCAGTGGCAGGGCCGGCTCGCGTGGCCGGGCCGGGTGTCGGTCAATCTGTCCCTGCAGCAATTGCGCCAGCGCGACTTCGTCAAACGCATCGAGAAAACCTTCGAGCGACACAAGCTGACCCCTTCCTGCATGGAATTTGAGATCACTGAATCAACCTTGATGCGCGACGGCGAGGCTACGCTGAAGATGCTCGACCGTCTCTATCAACTTGGATTGCATCTCTCCATCGATGATTTTGGCACCGGTTATTCTTCGCTGAGCGTGCTGCAACACTTCCCGATCGGCACGCTCAAGATAGACAAGTCCTTTGTCCACACCGCGGACCACGAGGACGAACCTGCCACCATCGTGTCCACCATCATCAGCATGGGTCAGAATCTGAAAATGGACGTGGTGGCCGAGGGCGTCGAAACGCAGGAGCAACTCGACTTCCTGCGTGCCCGTGATTGCCATTTTGGCCAGGGCCATCTGTTTGGCCATCCCCTGAGCGCTGACGAGTACGTTGACCTGCTGGTCCGCCAGCAGGGCGGCTCGCCATTACACGCCTCGCTGTTCGCCTAGTCCTGTCTGGCTCAATCTGTCTCGTGCCGACTACACTGTTGGCAGGAGGCAGGAATCTTGCGTGCGATGGTACTTCGTCAGCCCGGCCAGGCCCTGGTTATGGAAAGGCGTGATGATCCGCAGCCCGGACCCGGACAGGTGCTGCTCAGGGTCCTCGCCTGCGCGGTCTGTCGTACCGATCTGCATCTTGTTGATGGTGAATTACCCGATATCCCGTTACCTGTTATCCCGGGTCACGAGATCGTCGGAGAGGTCATCGCTACCGGCAGCGACGTCCACTGGAAGCCCGGTCAGCGTTTGGGCGTGCCCTGGCTCGGCTTTGCCTGTGGCCATTGTGGCTTCTGCGATGAGCACCGGGAAAACCTGTGTGATCAGGCGCGCTTTACCGGCTATCAACTGGACGGCGGGTTCGCTGACCGGGTCATTGCCGACCAGCGCTTCTGCTTTCAGCTTGACCCCGCATATGGAGACGTCGAGGCGGCCCCTTTGTTGTGCGCGGGCCTGATCGGTTACCGCGCGCTGACGATGGCCGGCGAAGGATCGGAGCTGGGCATCTACGGGTTTGGCGCCGCCGCCCATATCGTCGCTCAGGTCGCCGTCTGGCAGGGTCGGCGGGTGTATGCGTTTACCCGGCCGGGCGATACCCAGGCGCAGACATTTGCGCGCGAACTCGGCGCGCACTGGGCCGGCGACTCGGACCAGTCTGCGCCGGTATTGCTGGATGCCGCGATCATCTTTGCCCCGGTGGGGGATCTGGTACCAATGGCGCTGGCTGCGGTGCGCAAGGGCGGTATCGTGGTTTGTGGCGGTATCCATATGTCTGATATCCCAAGCTTCCCTTACCGGCTGATGTGGGGAGAACGGGTATTGCGATCGGTTGCCAACCTGACCCGGCGCGACGCATTGGACTTCCTCGAGATGGCACCGAAGATCCCGATCCGAACCCGCACCGTCACCTACCCCCTGGAGCGCGCCAACGAAGCGCTGGCAGATCTTCGTCATGGTCGCCTGAGCGGCGCGGCAGTCCTGATCATGGAACAGGATCACTCCGGCGTTTCGTAGCCGGTCATCTCCAGATAACCGTTGCCATTGACGTCCCGACCCCGGCGCGTGCCGCGAACCCGGACCGCGCCCTCCCAATAGCGCACCGAATGATCCATCTCCTGGCCCTTCATATAGGGCTCTACCTGCACCTGCAGGTCCTCTGACGGGACCGAAATCGTCCAGCTCACCGGATAGCGGACACCGGTGGTCAGGCTTGTCCACTCGGCCACAGCTTCTATCTGCACACTGTCGCCATCCAGGCGCAGGACATCGCCATCGGCCAGACGCAGCGATCCCGCGCTCAGGGCGTCGCTGCTGCCATCCTTTCGGCGTAGCCGATAAAACATCAGATCGCTGCCGTCATCCATTTGCAGCGAAAACCAGTCCCATCCGTCCAGTTCCGGCCCGAGCGCGCTGGTGCTCCATTCGCGGTCCAGCCAGGCCAGTCCGTCGACCTCATGGTTGACGCCGTCAAGCGTGACCGTTCCGGACGCCGGCATCCGTGTGTAACTGTAGTAAAGCGATGCATTGCCCGCCTCGGGTCCTTTCGCGCTGTAGCCGGCGTCGCCCTGCAGCACCGGTGCCGCCCCTGGCTCCAGCCGCAAATCCAGCGCAAAGTCCTGCGTGCTGGCCGCCACGCGCAAAGGCAGAAATGTCTGATCCAACGAGGCTGCAGACCAGTCTTCAAGCCAGACCTTGAACGGGCTGGATTGGGCGCCGGCCAGACCCTGAGCACCCCTGGTCAGTCGCTCCTGGCTAAAAAAGCGTTGACCCTGGCTGTCGGTCAACGCCAGGTGTGCCATCCACAATTGACGGGTGCCCCAGGCAGAGGCTCGCTGTACCGGCTCAGGCGCAATCGCAAAGCGGAAAAAGGTCATCTGAAAACCGAAGTGGCGTTGATCCGGGCCATGCAGATTGCCGGTGAAATACCACCACTCGGAACGGAAATCAGGATGTGGGCCATGGTCCGCGGGCAGGTCCGGACTTTCGCCCGGCCAGGCGCGCTGGTATCCCTGATGATCGTCGCCACCGAGCAAATCGACGACATCCAGTGCTTCACTGACTGCTGGCGCGCGCCTCGGTTCGTCGGGCCAAAGCAAGTATCTCACTACCAGAGCCGCGACCAGAGCCGACACCAGCACGACAATTACGCTGCGAGATTTCATTCGTCCCTCAAATCGACCGCTGGCTTGCGCTGCCCTGAGCGCCAGGCCGGATAGGCACCACCCAACAAGGCGGCCAGCACTGCCAGCGCGATCCCCTGGACAACCGTAGCGAAATCCGGATGGAAACCCATGCTCCAGCCGAAAGCGCGCATGTTGATTACCTCGACAAGAAATACCGCCAGCACCAGCCCCAGGGGCGCCGCCAACAGCCCGGCCGCAGCACCCAGCAAACCGGTCTGGGTGATAACCAGACGCCGCAACTGGGCTGGCGTCCAGCCTAGCGCACGCAGTACAGCAAGCTCTCGAACCCGCTCCATCTGCAAAGACTGCAGGGATCCGAGGATGCCAAGAAACGCCACGATGCCGACCAGCACCTGCAACACCCGGGTGATAGTGAATGTGCGATCGAAAATCGCCAGCGATGCCTGCCGTATTTCGACATTGGAGGCCAGCCTGATCCCGGTCGTGTCACCAAGCAGCTGATCTGCAACCTGCCTTACCTGATCAAGGCTTGCGCCCTCGGCTACCGTCAGGCCGAGACCCCCAAGCCGCTGAACGCCCCAGTTGGCTCGAAACGTCGGCAAATGCATGGCCACCACGCCCCGGTCAGAGGTGTAGTCCCGAAATACGGCAGCCACAATGAATTCCTTTCTGCCCTGCTCGGTGGGCAATTCCAGAGTGTCTCCGAGAACCAGCCCACGATGGCTGGCGAACGGCTCCGACACCCAGACCGCTGTGCCGTCAAGAAATCCCTGGCGCGCTATATCTTCATCACCCTGCTGCAAAGAAAATCCCCAGTCACCCTGGCCCGGATCCAGCGCCCACAAACGGATCTGCTCGCCATCGTTCTCCAGTCGGTGCCGCACCGACCGCGTGACTTCCGCAATCTCCGGTCGGGCGGCAAGGCCGGCAGCCAGCGCATCGCCATCGCCGCCACCGGCGTGCCAGGCCTCATCCATACTGATGTAGAGATCCGCACGCAGGCTGTGTTGCAGCCAGTTATCCACACTGCTGCGGAAACTGCCTACCATCACCCCGACACCGATCACCGAGGCCACCGCGACCATCAGCGCAGCGACCGCAACACCGGTCCGGCTCAGGGTCCGGCCGACACCACGTACCGCCATCCGTGCAGGGATGCTCAGCAAGCGACCGGCCAGAACGCCGACAAGGCTGGTCATCACGATGATCGCCGGCGGCGCCATTAGCGCAGCCGCGAGAATCACGAACAGCAGGCCGATAAATCCTGTTGTCAGCGATCCTGGCCCGAACCGAATCAATCCAATCCCGATCACGGAAGCGATCAGCGCAGCGATCGCGAGCCACGGCAATCTGCGCCTGGCTCGCCGTTCCAGCGACGCGCGGCTGAGCACTGCTCGCGGCGGCACTGCGGCAGCTTCCGCCGCCGGCGCGATGCTTGCCGCCAGCGTCACTCCCAGGCCCAGCAGGAGTCCCTTGGCGATGGCAATTGGATCGACATACAGCCCGGAGAACTGGAGTTGGAAATACAGATCATCGATGGTTCTTACGACCAGTTGCGTCAGACCGATACCGAGCAGGCCACCGAGTATCAGGCCCAGCGCGGTCCCCGGGATGCCGACCAGCAACGACTCCCGCAGCACGGCCACAAACAATTGCTGGCGACTGACGCCGATAGTGCGAAAGGTACCGATCACGGTGCGTCGCTGAACTACCAGGAACGACATCGTGCTGTAGATCAGGAATGCCCCGACCAGCAAAGCCAGCAGGCTCAGAGCCATCAAGTTGATCCGGAAGGCGCGCGTCATCTGCGCCATGCCCTCGGATTGGGCGGCGCCGGAAACCAACTCGACATCACCCGTTAACGATGCCGATACCTGATCGAGATCCTGCTGCGACAGGATCAGGTCCACGCGACTGATCTGACCGATCATCCCCAGCACCTCCTGCGCAGTGGAGATGTCGGCAAGAAGAAATTCCTTTAGCGCTTCGCGGCGTTCCGGTGCGGGTTGGAGCCAACCGATGACCTGCAGAGTCACGTTGTTGCCGTTGGCGGAAACGGCGAATCTGTCACCGGATTCGAGCCCCAGGCTGGCGCCAAGCTCGGGCGTGATCAGGACTGCCCCGGGCACTGTCAACAGGCGCCCCAGCCGGTCGCCTCCGCGCGCCGTCGCGTACTCCCGGAACGGCGCCTCGGCCAGCGGATCGATGCCCATCATGGTCAGCATCGGAATTGCTGGCACTCCGGTTCTGACGCGACCGCTGACCACCGGCGCCGCGACCCGGGTTAGACCTGTCGAACGCAGGCGCAGATAGACGGACTCGTCAAAACGACCATCCTGGGACAACAGTTGGTGAGTGGCGCGGCCCATCACCGCATCTCGTGAAAGATCAAATGACTTCAACGCGGCCGAGCCGGCAATGTCCACGCCGGTGACCACAGCCACACCGAGGGCAACCCCGCTGATCGCCAGCACAAGTTGCCACGGATGACGTAAAAAGAAGCGCCAGCCGGCGCGCCGCACCAGCTTGCTCACGAGCCGCGCGCGCCTTCCGTAGCTACCAGCCGGCCCTCACGGATCGTCAGCACCCGGTCTGCCAGGCCGATCACCTCATCACTATGCGTCGCCATGACCAGGGTGGTCCCGGAACGCCGGCACAGTTCATCGAGCAGACGCAGAACCTCGCGCGCGGTATGCAGATCCAGATTGCCTGTGGGTTCGTCGGCCAGCAACAAACCCGGCTGGTGAACCAACGCCCGGGCCAGCGCCACGCGCTGCTGTTCGCCGCCTGACAGCTCATCCGGATAATCTGGCCCGCGTCCCGCCAGACCGACGGCACTCAGCCACTCCTTGATCCTGACTTCCGCATCAGCCGCGGAAACACCGACCAATTCCAGCGGCAGACCTAGATTTTCCGCCACTGTGAGAGTGGGTACCAGATTGAAGAACTGGAACACATAACCGATCTTGTGCCGACGCATGCGGGACAGGGCATCCTCTGATAGCCCGACCAGGGATTGCCCATCCAGCAACACATCGCCGGTACTCGGCCGGTCCAGGCCACCGAGTAAATTGAGCAGCGTGGACTTGCCCGAACCACTTCGACCGACAAGCACGACGAACTCACCATGTGCGATGCGGGTGTCAATATGGTCGAGCACCAGGCGATGGCGACCCCGACCTTCGTAATGCTTGCTCAGAGCCTGGATTTCAATATGCGCTGCTTGTTTCACGTGAGTTCCACAGTAACGGATGTGCCGGCGCCAGGCACGGCAATCGCTGCCGGCTTATCGATGAATGTCATTTGGTCTGGGCTCGCTGCTGGCGGCGCCATTCCCACGGCGGGGTCCGCTCGGCCTCTGGTAAAGACCACAGCCCCACAGACTGGTTCCGGGCGGCCTGTTCGAGCTCGAACAGCTGCTGCAAGCCGAGGCGCGTCAGGACCTCGAGATCACCGGAATAGCGACGATATACCCAGGCGTCGCCGCGTCTTATCATTTCTGTATTGATCACCAGCCCATCCGATAGTCGCGTGACTTTCGCGACCACACGGCCATAGCGATCAGTGTCGACCCGCTCCACGGACAGATCCTGGTCACGGATCATCCGCCGCAGAGACTCGCGACTGCGCCGGCTCCAGGGCTGACTTCGCTCCGGGGCATCGATAGCGAACAAGCGTATTTCCACTTCCTTGCCTTCCGCGTCACGCATCAGAAAGCTGTCGCCATCGAATACTTTTGTCGCCCGCCCATTGACGGGCTGGCAGGCCGACACGGATGCGGTCAGCATCCATACCGTCGACAGGACCAGCGTAATCCACAAGCCCCGCTGCCGTTGGCCGCGCCTCAAGAGCTGCATTCAGAATCCGTCCTCATCCACGCTGAGCAGCGCATTGAGCAGATTGTCCTGGAAATTGATATTCCCGGTCAGTCGATTGTGCGCTTCGCACAGAAAGAAACTGTAGCGCAGCGGGAAGAAGCTATAACGATGCCGCTGGACGGTCGGGTCCAGCGATTCACGGGCCAGCAAAGATGCCTTGGTCACCACTCCGTCGCCGGGCTCCAGCATCAACATGTCGTAATCGACACCCGGCTGCGGGTGGGTGATCTCTTTCGGCCACAGTCGAACCACTGATTCGCCATCCACCTCCTCCACCAGGATCCGTGCCGGCGTGAGGTTGCAGTCGCCGCCAAAAACCACGTAACGAACTTCGGGTTCCGGCACGGCAACGGTCAGAGACCAGACAAAGCGACGCCCTCGCTCCAGCTGTCTATTAAAATAGCGCTCCAGCAACTCGATCCGCTGCTCACCTGCCTGCCGGTCTTTTGCCTGCCCGGCAATTTCACGCCGGACCTCTGGCGAGAAAAGCGAAAACTGGAAACGGCGCCAGATTTCAGCGTCGAACAAATCTCGCTGCAATGCTTCCCCGTTGCTCTTTATCAACCAGTCGTTCAAGGGATGTGGCAGCAGCTGATAGACAGAGGGGAAGGTGATGACCACCTCTACCGGCATACCGCTGAACGGCGTCTTGAATCCCTCAAGCATGGTTCGAATCGCACTGACTGAGCCGAGGTTGGGTGTACCCAGCAAGATCGCGCGTCGCACCCGTTCCGCGCCATGCTGATTGATCGGGAATTCGTTATCACCCAATACATCGACTGTCCCGTAACGGATGTAATACCTGGCGACCAGACCGCCCATGCTGTGCGCGATCAGATCGACCTTGAGGGACGGCGCAGAGTAGTCGCCACGGATCTGTTCGATAAATGCATCAAGTGCGCGCGCGGTAACAACGTTGTCCTGTCGCCAGTCATAGGTAAAGACATAGAACTGCTTACGACCTGAGGGTACTGCCTGCCCGGGCGTCCCGCGGACATAGCCGCCGGCCTCGGAGAGCACCTGCAGTATCTTGCCGTAGAAATCACGCCCTGCGGCCCGGTCTGTGATCCCGGTGACACGCAGCTGTCCGGGCTCCGGTTCCAGCGTAGCGGGATCTATTTGCAGGGTGAGATCGCGATAGTCATGGGTTAGCAGTCGCCAGGTGGATCCCGGCCAGACTTCCCGGCCAGTGTCACTATCGCTCAGACGGCTGCCGAGAATGCCGTGAATAAGGATGACTGGGGGTTGCGCCGGGTTCGCCTGTTTCGCGTACAGCCGGGCCAGATCCGGTCGCGGAGATGAACACCCGGCCAGCAACAGCAGCAGGAACCAGCAAAAGACTCGAGACACGAACCAACACCGTCGCCAACAGATGCCCGGCTCACGATAACACGCCCGATCAGATCCTCACTCTTCGAGATCGCGGAACTTCTGCCTGAGCTCGTAGCCCTGATCGGTGACGATACGCTCCAGTACCTGGATTCGCTTTTCCAGCGCTTCGACCCGCTGCTCGTCCTGTTGCTGCTCCGCATCCGGCTGATGATGGCGCCGCCGGCGACCGCCTCCAAAACGTGACTCGATAGCCTTACCGATGGTGACTACGAGCACGATAGCGAAAACCAGTTCATATACGTTCATGCAGCGGCGTCCTTGTTCTTCGATATCAGGTCAATCTTCCAGATCACGGAACTCGCGATCGAGCCCGAAACCCGGAGATGTGACATAGCGTTCCATTCTCTGCAGCTTGGTGTCCAGTTCGCGCATCGTATGACGTACAGACGCCACGGTGGCCACCGGTGATTGGCGTACTGAACTCCAGAACTGCTCTTCCTCCCGGTCTTGATACATTTCACCGGGCTTCTTCGGCAACACCATGCACATAACCAGGTACACCAGAAACGTGGCCGGGAACATGAACTGCAGCACGACTGTAAGCACCCGCGTGGCCGCCCGGTCAAAGCCGAAATAGTCGGCGACACCGGCACAGACGCCGCAGATCATCCGGTTTTCCCGGTCCTTGTACATCCTGCGGCGCGGATTCTGCTGGCGATTGCCCATACTGCTGCTCATACTGCGTTCCTGTCCTGCGAAGAACCCGAGCGGCGTTTCCAGAACCGGCTCTCGGCATTGCCGTGAAATTCCAGCCGTTTGCCTGGCAACAACAAGCCAGCAGTGACATAGACCAGGACTGTCGGCAGGAACACCGTCACCAACAGCAACAACGCGGTCAGCCTGACGCCCCATATCGGCCAGCGGAATGCATCGGCCATCCCCGCACACACGCCAAGAAACAGGCCGTTGTCACGGTCACGATACAAACGTCTGACCTGGCTGAGCAAGCGCTCAAAAAAGTCCGGGTTCATACGCGCTTCCTCCAGTCGGCAGCCTGATCATCGAGGATAGTCTCCAGCGCGTTGATCCGGCTTTCCATTTTCTTCGCGCTGGCCCAGATCTCCTCGAGCATTTTCTCGTCCTCTTTGGTGAGACCCTTCGCTTCCTTCCATTTGGTCACGTAGTGAAGAACGATGACCAGCGGCAGGACCACGCTTACGAATACGATGCCCAAAACTTCTGACATTTGCAGATTCCCTTATTTCTGCTGACTTTCGTCGCCGCCGGTGTGAATGCGTTTCTTCAAATCCAGTAACGCCTGCTCGACGGACTCTCCGGTTTCCAGCGTCACGAACTCCTTACGCAGGTCTTTCTTGCGTCCGAGATCGTAAGCCTCAACCCGGCCTTCCATGTTTTCCATCTTACGCTCGAACTGCTCGAACCTGACCAGCGCGTCGTCGATCTTGTTCTCGTGGGTGTGCTTGCGCAGTTCCAGACGATCAGATGCGGTCTGGTGCCGCATCAGCAGCGCCTTCTGTCGGGTCTTGGCGTCGGTCAATTTGTCCTCGAGCTTGATGATGTCTTCCTTCAGGCGAGCCAGCCCGTCATCAACCTGGGCGTGCTGCTTTCTGACGATTTCCACACGCTCCGCGACCTTGGCCTGTTCCGCCAGTGCGGCGCGCGCCAGATCATCCCGGTTCTTGCGCACAGCAAGCTCCGCTTTGTGGTCCCATTCGGCCAGTTCGGCTTTCACGGAGTCGAGTTTGCGGTCAAGTTGTTTGCGATCTGCGATGGCACGAGCCGCCGACGAGCGCACCTCGACCAACGTGTCCTCCATTTCCTGGATCATCAGGCGGACGATCTTCTCGGGATCCTCCGCCTTGTCCAGCATGGAGTTGATATTGGCGTTCACGATATCCGTGAATCTCGAAAAGATACCCATGTTCGGCGCCTCCTGTCCGGGTGGTTGGGGTCTTGCCCAATAGGTAGCGAAAATCGTGCCAATTCCGCCTGGTGACTCAACTCACTGAAAACACTAGATTTATAAAATTCCCGAGATGCCGCATTGTCAATATTTGGTAATTTAGGCTAAATTGTATAGCCAATTTAGTCTATTTTTGGTGAAAATGGCTATGGCCGATCATTCACCCGAGGCGACGCCGCTGATCGGCGAGTCCCCGGCTTTCTTGTCCATGCTCGAACACGTGTCGCGCGCGGCAAAACTGAACAAACCGGTGCTGGTCATCGGCGAACGAGGTACCGGCAAGGAACTGGTGGCGGCGCGGCTTCACTTTCTTTCGCCACGCTGGGACCAGCCGCTGGTCAAGCTGAATTGCGCGGCACTGACGGAGAGCCTGCTCGAGTCAGAACTGTTCGGTCACGAGGCCGGGGCCTTTACCGGCGCTTCACAGCGCCACATAGGTCGGTTCGAGCGCGCCGAAGGCGGCACCTTGTTTCTGGATGAACTAGCAACGGTGCCGCCGCGCATGCAGGAGAAGATTCTGCGAGTCATCGAATACGGAGAATTCGAGCGGGTCGGCGGCAGTGAGACCCTGCGTGCGGACGTGCGTATTGTCGCAGCGACCAACGAAGACCTGCCGCAAATGGCAAACAGAGGCGAATTCCGCTCCGACCTGCTGGATCGGCTGGCGTTCGATGTGATCACCGTGCCACCGTTGCGGGCCCGGACAGGTGATATCCGACCGCTTGCGGACCACTTCGCGGTGACCATTACCAGCGAACTACGGCGTCCGTTTTTTGCTGGTTTCTCGGAGGAGGCTCTGGCTGCACTGCAGGATCACGAGTGGCCGGGCAATGTCCGGGAACTAAAGAACGCCGTCGAGCGCTCTGTTTACCTCGGGCTTCCGGATGCCCCGGTGGAGAAGATCGTGTTTGACCCGTTCGAGTCGCCCTATCGGCTCGGCGCAGCCGAGTCGCCACCATCTGGTCGCCAAAGCCCGACCTGGCCGGTGGATCTGAAAGCCGAGGTGAGAGACCTTGAACGCACCCGTATCCAGCAGGCACTGGCCGACCATGGCTATCACCAGGGACGTGCGGCGAGCGCCCTGCAACTTAGCTATCACCAGCTGCGTAGCTATCTGCGAAAGCACAAGATCGCCGGTCGCCGCGGCGACCCGAAAACCGCCCTGGCTGAGAAACGCTAATAGGCCGGGCCGTGCCCCGCGGACCGGCGGCTGGCCTCGGCCTGGGATTATCGCGCCATGCGAAACTCGACGAATCGCTGACGCGCAGGGACGATCCGGGTGTCCGCATCGCCTTCGATCGTATTGACTTCCACGCGCAGCCGCTCGTCGGGCAAATTCTCGAATCGGGCAATACCTTCCCGGCTGGCCTGACTGGCCCTGACCCGTTCCTGCTGGACGAGACTGACGACAACTGTGGCGCCGGTGATCGGCTCACCGCGAAGGTCGGTGACCCTCACCAGCAACGGCAGTTCGCCAGTCCAGATCCTTGCCTCCGTTGCGATTGGCTGACCCAGCGCATCCCAGCCGCTTAGCGCCAGCCGATGTGGCCCGGGCGAAAACTGGTAGGTTCCGGCCACGATCCGGTTTGAATACGACGTTCTCGTCGGCGCCAGGGGTCTGTCGTCAGCGGTGATCCTTGCGTCTCTGCCCGCGTCGGCCAGATCGCCCCCGGATACCGTGAAAAACACCGTCCCGTAGGTGGGGTTGAAGCGAGTTTCTGACACACCGTCAACGGCGATCGATAAAGACGGCTGGGCTGCCGTTTGTTCTGTCTGCTGCTCTGTGATCACCGGCGGTACGACCGGCGGCAGCGACTCCTGGGCCAGCACCACCGTCCCGGACGCAAGGCACACGGCCAGCAGGGTCGAGCACAGAGATAGCAAAACACCCCGGAGCAGAGTTGACTGAGCATGCGGCATGGCTGATGTTCCCTGGCTTTCCGATTCGGCGCGAGACACGCAATGGCCCTAGCCTACCTCGAAATGCCGCATCCGGCGCAGCCAAACGGCGCTTGATGTCAGCTGGCGCTGACCTCCACTGTCAACCTGGCCACAACCCGTCGCACGCCCTCCACGGCTGCCGCTGCTTCAACGGCCTGCGGCACCAGTGACGCATCATCGACTTTACCGGTAAGCGTGACGACACCGTTGTCGACGCTGACATTGATATCTTCATCGCGCAGTCGCGGCGATTGGGCCAGACGCGCACCGACCTGATCGCGGAGCTCCTCGTCAGCCTCGACCTTGCCTTCATGATCGTAGCTTCCGACCCACTCCGCATCGGTCTCGTCGTCGTTGACTACGATGACACAAGCGGTCATCGAAACCGCCACAAGCAAGCTGGCCACCGCCGGCAGCAACCCGGGTCTTTTTGTACTCATGAATATCTCGTCGGTTGGGGAAAGTCTTCTTTGGTTTCTGGCTCAGGTTTCGTCGCGGTAGCGGCGGATCCAGATCGCTGCGGCTGTCAGCGCGGCGGCGGCGACCAGGCCACCCCACAGTCCGGGGCTAAACAGCAGCGCGCCAGGATCAATCAGCTGACGCAGGCTCTCGGCAAGCTCCAGATCAATGTTTGTATCATCGCTGTTGTATTGCCAGGCGACCTCAGGGACATCGGTGTGGAATGCAAGCGGGAATACCCCGACCAGACGTTCGGTAAGCAGCTGAGCAAAGTGCTGGCTGCGGATGAACATCTGCTCCAGAACAGCGATTGCCCACAGCGGCAAGATCGCCCACAGCAGAACCGTGCGTTTTGCCCAGGCCGAGACCAGCAGCAGCCAACCGAACAATGGGAGATACCAGAGCGATTGCACCAGCAGCGCGTAGATCATGGTGACCATCGTGTCAGCGATCGCGCCCGGTCCGACAGCAAACACAATGCCGCTGCCCGCGAACAAAGCGAAGGTACCAAGGATCAGCAGGATCGCCACCGCCGTGAACAGAAACACCACGGCACCCACCGACGGTATCAATACCGCAGCGGTCAGCAGTTTGGAGCTGACCACTACAAGGTCAGATACGGGCAACGACTTCCAGAACAGAATACTGCGATCCTTGCGCTCGGCGTAGAGGCTGTCCAGCAGATAGAACGCTGTGATCAGCAATATGACCACATTGAACAACACTGCCATTGAACCCAGCCCCGTCTGCATCAGTGCGCTGAGCTGGCGCGCATCCATGCTCCCGAGCATCGCGCGCAGATCGACGTCAACACCAGGCTCGCTCAACTGAACATGGATAGCGCCGCCGGCCGCCAACAAGGTCAGAAGCACAAACAGGGCCGCAAATATCGCCGGTGCGATATAGATAGACCGATGCTCCCAGGTCTCGCGCTGCAACAGCATGGTCATGGTCTTCATGCGGCGACTCCCTTTATCTTGGCGACAAACAGGTCGGCGATGCCGGGCACCCTTGTTTCGCCCAGCCCGGCCAGCTGCTCATGCGCGCGATCCTGATAGATGAAGACTTTGCGGCCTAACATGTCCTGCTCATAGAGTGGTTTGAGTTCGCGGGCGGCCTCCGCTCTGTCCGGTTTTACTGACACTTCAGCAAACCGTTCGCCGATGGACTCCATCGACTCGTCCAGCACGATCCGGCCCTGATTGATGAACAGGACGTCGGTCAGAATATGTTCGATTTCTTCCACCTGATGTGTCGTCACCAGGATGGTGCGGCCTTCATCAAAGTAGTCATTTAACAGGGTGGTGTAGAAATCCTTGCGATAGATGATGTCGAGGCCGATGGTCGGCTCGTCCAGAACCAGCAGTCTGGCGTCGATCGCCATCACCAGGGCCAGATGGAGCTGCGTTACCGTGCCCTTGGACAGCTGGCCGATACGGCTGTCGAGGCGGACGCTGCTCGCAGCCAGAAGCTGTTCCGCGCGTTCGCGATTGAAGCGGGGATGCAGCGCCTCAGTTAGTCGCAAAGCCTGACGCACCTTAAGCCAGCGAGGCAGCACCGCGACATCGGCAATGAAGCAGACATCCTGCATGACCCGATGACGCTCGCGCCTTGGATCCAGGCCCATGACTTCCAGATCGCCATTGAACGCAGTCAGGCCCAGCAGCGCTTTCAAGGCGGTGGTCTTGCCGGCCCCGTTGGGGCCGATCAACCCGACAATACGACCCTCCGGAATCGCCAGATTCACATTGTCCAGCGCCTGAACGCTGCCAAAGCGCTTGCTCAGATTCCGGGCTTCAACCAGGTTGGTCACTCGGACTCCCTCCCGTTTTCATCAAGCTGGTCGGCCGCCCGGGCCAACAGATCCTCGGCGTCCAGACCCAGGCGCCGAATTGCCGCCACGACCGCCGGCCATTGTTCCTCCAGAAACAGCTGTCGTTCGTCGACGAGAAGATTGCTCTTGGCACCTTCGCGCACGAACATTCCGCGACCGCGTCGTTTTTCCACCAGCCCCTCGTCTACCAGCTCCTGGTAGCCTTTGAGAACGGTGAGCGGATTAAGCCGATACTCGGCAGCGACACTGCGGACCGATGGCAACGCATCGCCATCAGCAAGCACGTCTTCGAGGATCATCTCGACGACACGGTCGCGCAGTTGCCGATAGATTGGCTGATTGTCGTTCCAGTTAGGGTCCATGGGCGTCCCGGGACTAATCCGTGATGCCGCCCGCAGCGGGTGCGTCACTCTCCAGGCTCGCGACCTGAACCAGCTCAGCAGTTTCAACCGCGCAGGGTGTCTGTTGGTCGCGTGCTTCGACAAATTCAATCCCTTCTGCACCGGTGCTGCGGATACCCGAGGCCAGGACGAGAATCACCGCCAGCCCCGTCCAAAGGCCAAACAAAGACCAGCGCGCTTTTCTGCTTTCATTCCACATGGCAGCTCCTCCGGGGCTTCTTGTGACCCACCGCCTCCGTAGGTGGAGTGGTGTTGTAGTTGACTATAACACCAAACTCCTGAAATGCAAGCCCGGATGTATCCAAGCTGGCGTCGCGCCAAAACTGCTCCGGACGCTGGCCCCTGCTAAAATACGGGGCCAGGTTCATGCGTCGCAGCACGAGTCGGACCAGGTCTGCGGCAATGCCTGGCCGCCCACCACGTCAAAGGACACGCACACTATGAAAAGCCCCGTTAGAGTCACGATCACCGGCGCTGCCGGCCAGATTGGTTACCAGCTGGCATTCCGCATCGCCTCGGGTCAGATGCTCGGCGCCGACCAGCCGGTCATCCTTCAGCTACTCGAGATTCCGCCGGCCCTGGGCGCGCTGCAAGGGGTGGAAATGGAGTTGCGCGATTGCGCGTTCGAGACGCTGCACGATGTCGTCTCAACAGACGATGCCGCCGTCGCATTCCGCGACACCAACTACGCCCTGTTGGTCGGCGCCAAGCCGCGCGGACCCGGCATGGAGAGGAAGGACCTGTTACTGGGGAATGCAAAGATCTTCTCCGCCCAGGGCAAGGCGCTGAACGAACACGCGGCGCGCGACGTCAAGATTTTGGTAGTCGGCAATCCGGCCAATACCAACGCGCTGATCGCCCGCTGTAATGCACCGGATCTTGACCCGGCCAACTTCACTGCGATGACCCGGCTGGACCACAACCGGGCCATCGCTCAGCTGGCTGCAAAAACAGAAAGGCCGGTGGCTTCAGTCAAGAAGATGATCATCTGGGGCAACCATTCCGCAACCCAGTATCCGGATATCAGCCACGCCACAATTGACGGCGAACCGGCAACAAAGCAGGTTGATACGGCTTGGCTTGGCGAATATTTCGTGCCCACCGTTCAGCAACGCGGTGCGGCCATCATCAAGGCACGCGGCGCGTCCTCCGCGGCGTCCGCTGCGTCTGCTGCCATTGATCACATCCATGACTGGGTGGCCGGAACGCCGGCAGACGACTGGGTGAGCATGGCCGTGCCCTCCGACGGCAGCTACGACATTGCCGAAGGGGTGATCTATTCGTTTCCGGTGCGCTGCAACGGCGGGCGCTACGAGATCGTGCAGGGGCTGGAAATCGACCAGGCCAGCCGGGAGAAGATGGATCTCACCGATGCCGAATTGCGCGAGGAACGCGAGGGCGTCTCGGATCTGCTGTAGCCTTTTGCAATAAGGTAATTCCGCAAAGGGGCCGCGTTTTACGCGGCCCTTTTTTTGCACCTGCGAAATCGACAGCGCGCTAATTTACCTTATGTTTGACCGCAAACCTGACTTTGGCGCACCACAGCAAAACTGCGCTATAGTCGAGAAAACGGTATTCACCCGCCCGTGAACCCGAGCGGGTCATCAGGAGGCAAAACTCCATGTCCACTCTCTTCTGGATTCTGCTTTTCGTCGGTGGTGGCGTGTATCTCGCCTATCGTCGCGTGAGCCTGTTCCACGCCACCGTGGCCGTCGCTGCGGCTTTACTCAGCTACACGATTTTTGGCGACGGCGGGGCCCTGTGGTTGCTACTGCTGTGGGCCGGTTTTGGTGTGATGGCGGCACTCAATGTCGATGAACTCAGGCGCTCCCGGGTAACACAACCCCTGTTGCGTGCGTATCGCCGGATGTTGCCAAATATTTCCAACACCGAGCGCGAAGCGCTCGAGGCGGGTTCAGTCTGGTGGGATGGGGAAATTTTTTCCGGTGACCCGGACTGGCGCAAGCTAAAGGATCATCCGGCACCCAAGTTGTCCGCCGAGGAACAGGCTTTTCTTGATGGCCCGACCGAGGAATTGTGCCGCATGCTCGATGAGTGGGAGATCACCCACGAACTCGCCGATCTGCCGCCATCGGTATGGAAGTTCATCAAGGACAATGGCTTCTTCGCGATGATCATTCCCAAGGAATATGGTGGTCTGGAATTTTCCGCCTATGCTCATTCCCAGGTTCTGGTCAAGATTTCCAGTCGCAGCGCGACAGCCGCATCGATGGTGGCGGTTCCTAACTCTCTTGGGCCCGCGGAGTTGCTGTTGCACTACGGAACAGACGAGCAGAAGAAACGCTACTTGCCGGGCCTGGCAGCCGGAAGCGAAATACCCTGTTTCGGCCTTACCGCACCGCGAGCCGGGTCCGATGCCGCATCAATCCCGGATTCCGGCGTGGTCTGCCGGGGCGTGTTCGAAGGCAAGGAAGTGCTGGGGATGCGCCTGAACTTTGAAAAGCGCTATATCACGCTGGCACCCGTGGCCACCGTGGTCGGGCTCGCATTTCGCCTGCAGGATCCGGAAGGTCTGATGGGTGATCCCGAGCGGCAGGACTACGGCATCACTGTCGCACTGATCCCGGCTGATTCTGACGGCGTGGAAATCGGGCGCCGCCATTTGCCGATCGGCATCCCGTTCATGAACGGACCGATCAAGGGTACTGACGTTTTCGTCCCTCTCGATTTCATAGTCGGCGGGCCGAAAATGGCTGGTCAAGGCTGGCGCATGCTGGTCGAGCTCCTCTCTGTTGGACGCTCAATCTCGCTCCCGGCCAACGCAGTCGGTGGCGCCAAGGCCGGTACGTTCGCGACCGGCGCATACGCGCGCATCCGCAAGCAATTCAACACATCGATCGGCAATTTCGAGGGCGTGCAGGAAGCGGTCGCACGGATGGCCGGCCTGACTTATATCGCCGACGCCGCTCGCTCGGTGACGGTATCGGCCATCGACACCGGCGAAAAGCCGGCGGTGCCATCGGCAATCCTGAAGTATCACTGCACCGAGATGTCTCGGGTGGTGGCAAACGACGCCATGGATGTGCAGGGCGGCAAGGCCGTCTGTATGGGGCCACGTAACTATCTCGCCACCGGTTATGCCTCGGTGCCGGTGATGATCACGGTGGAAGGCGCGAATATCCTGACCCGCAGCCTGATCATCTTTGGTCAGGGTGCGATCCGTTGCCATCCGTACGTATTACGCGAGCTGGAAGCGGCCCGCGATCCGGATCCGGAACGCGGCCTGGAAGAATTCGATCGTGCCCTTTTCGGTCATTTCGGATATGCGATTACCAATGCCGCCAGGTCATTTGTTCAGGCCCTGACAATCGCTCGCTACGCCAGGGTGCCGGTCAGCGGACCGACCCGTCGTTACTACCAGCAGATCACCCGGTTTTCGGCATCTTTCGCGCTCGCTTCGGATGTGGCCATGCTCACGCTGGGCGGGGCGCTGAAGAAGAAGGAAATGCTGTCAGCACGGCTGGGCGACATCCTGAGTACGCTGTATATGGCCTCGACTGTGCTCAAGCACTATGAGAATGCAGGCAGCCCGGAGGCTGACCTGCCTCTGGTCGAATGGTCATGCCGGACGCTGCTATACAAGGCGCAGGAGCAGCTTCACGCGTTCTTGCGTAACTTCCCCAACCGCGCAGTCGCTGCCGGCCTGCGCTTTCTGATCTTCCCCCGCGGTCGAACGTATTTCTCGCCCAGTGATCTGCTGGCCAGACGTGTGGTGGAGCTGGTGATCAATCCGTCGGCCAGCCGCGACCGGCTGTGCGCGCCTGTTTACCGGACCCTTGAGCCCGGCAGTCACCTCGGGCTGCTGCAGGAAGCGATGGAACTGAGCATCGCAATCACCCCACTCGAGAAGAAGCTGCGACGGGCGGTCAAAGAGGGAATCATCAAGCCGCTGTTGCTGGAGGAGCAGATCACCGCTGCAGTCACCGCCGGTGTGCTGACCGAAGATGAAGCGCACCGGATGCGCGAAGCGGATCTGAAGATCATGGAGATCATCACGGTAGACGACTTCGACAGCAGCGAGCTCGCCCGGCAGCAGGCGCCGCCTGAGCCGAAAGCGCCGAAACGCGTTGCACGCAAGAAGAAGGCTGCGGCGCGACGGCCGACACCGGTCGAAGAACAGGAAGTTGCGGCTGGCGGCGGTTGATTCCGCCGCGCAACAGTCGCCGGGGTCAATCGCTCACCCCAACGTCTGGCGTTGATCGATAAGCATGCACAGTGCTCCGGTCATCTACGAGGTCAACCTCGTGCCGGACCCGGCGATCGAAGACCAGTTTGACGACTGGCTACAGGAGCATGTGCGGGACATGCTGGCGCTGCCCGGGTTTATCGATGCCACGATCTCCCGGGTAGAGCAGGAGGATGGCCGCGCGGCACGCACGGTCCATTATGAGCTGCAGGATCGGGCGACGCTGGAGCGCTACCTGACGGATGATGCGCCGCGTATGCGCCAGGCCGGCGTCGACCGCTTTGGTAAACGGTTCACTGCCACCCGTCGGATTCTCGTCGCGGGCCAGCGCCTGGCCCTGAGCGGCGAACTCGACGTATGTACCAACTGCGACACCATGTTGACCGGTCAGTACTGCGCTCAATGCGGGCAGCGCTTCGGCACGCGGATGATTTCGCTGTGGGAGCTGATACGCGAAGCCAGCGAGTTCCTGACCGATCTCGATTCCCGCTTGTGGCGAACGCTGGGTATGCTGCTGTTTCGGCCAGGCAAGCTGACGCTTGACTATCTGCGTGGTCGCCGCGCGCGCTACATCCCGCCGCTGAAGCTGTTTATCGTTTTTAGCCTGTTGTTCTTCTTCCTGCTGGCGCTGGGCGCCCGGATCGGTATGGAAGGACCTCGGGTGAGCACCGAGGCCAGTGACGGGGACAATGGCGTGTCTATCTCGTTCGGTTCGGATGACGACGCCGCGGGCGAAGTCAGCGGTGACACTGATCTCGCGCCTGATACAGAATCTGGTTCAAACCAGATCGCAAATCCGGTGGCCACGGCTGCGGACCAATCCGTGACCGCTGATACCGAATCCGGCTCTGAGGTGTCGGTCGAGGCGGACGAGAATCGCTGCGAAGATCTCGACATCGACCTCGACCTCGGCCCGGAGTCTGGCTGGCTCCGGACCTGGCTGACTGAAGAACGACTCACGGCCACATGCAACAAAGTGGTAGAAGACCACGGCGAAAGTTTTACTCGCGCGCTGCTGGAGAACATCCCGATGATGATGTTCTTCTTCCTGCCGGTTATGGCCCTGGTGATGAAGCTGGCCTACCCATTGAGCAAGCGATATTACGTCGAACATCTGCTTTTTCTGGTCCATTTTCACGCCTTTTTCTATTTCGTCCTGACCCTCAATCTGATTGTCGAGTGGGCATTCGAGGGCAGTACTCGACTGCCCGACTGGCCGGCACCAGTGATCGCGACGCTCACCATGATCTACATACCGGTCTACCTCTACCGCGCCATGCGTGTGGTCTACCAGCAAAGCGCCGGCGTCACGCTGGCCAAGTACGCGCTGCTTGGCGTGGCGTATTTTATCGGCCTGTTCCTGATGTTCGCGGTGACATTGATCGTCACCGCGTTCACGCTCTAGGACTCGCGACCATCCGTGGCCGCTCAGCCAGCACGTCGTATCGCTCATGTCGACATGGATGCGTTCTACGCTTCGGTCGAGCAGCGTGATCGCCCCGAGTTGAGCGGACTGCCGCTGATCGTCGGCGGTACCGGCGCACGCGGCGTGGTCGCCGCCGCCAGCTACGAAGCGCGGCGTTACGGCATCCGTTCCGCGATGAGCGTGGCCGAAGCGCGACGGCGATGCAGCGACCTGATCTGCGTAGCACCGCGCATCAGTCACTATCAGGCGGTGTCGAATATCCTGTTTGAGGTGTTCCGGGAATTCACGCCCGAGGTGGAGGGGTTGTCTCTCGACGAGGCCTTCCTGGATATCAGCGCATCCATCGCGCTGTTTGGCTCTGCGCGGGCATTGGCACGCCGGATAAAGGAGCGGGTCAGAGAGGAAAGCGGTCTCGCGGCATCCGTGGGCATAGGACCCAACAAACTGGTGGCCAAGATCGCCTCCGACCTGGAGAAGCCCGATGGACTCTGCATCTTGCTCGGGGATGACATCGCAACGGCGCTGGACCCGTTGCCGGTCAGCCGTATTGGCGGTATCGGCCCGAGAACCGTCGAGCGACTCGCCAGTCACGGCGTGAACACCGTATACCAATTGCGTAACGCGCCGGAACGGGTCCTGAGCCAGGTCTTCGGCCGCTACGCGCAGCGTATGAAACAACGCGCTGCGGGCATTGATGACCGGCCCGTTTGTGTAGATCGCCCGGACCAGAGCATTAGCGCGGAAGAGACGTTTCCGCAGGACATCGCCAATCGTGGGCTATTGCTCCGCCAGCTCGGCGAGCTTTGCGACCAGGTGGCGCGTCGTCTGCACAGAAAACAGCTCCAGGGTGCGGTCGTTTTGATCAAGATACGCCGGCAGGACTTTAAGACGTTTTCTCGCCAGCGCCATGTTTCCCCGCCCCTCTCCGAGCCCGCACCGCTGTTGCGTGTGGCCGGAGAGTTGCTCGGCGCCTGGCTCGACGACCACCCGGACGCACCCCTGCGACTGCTGGGCGTCGGGGTGTCGGGACTCAGCGAGGCGACCCAGCTGAATCTCTTCAGCCAGGGGGCTGAAGGCCATGATCTGGATCGGACCTTGAGCACGATCAGGGAGCGATTTGGTGAGCAGGCAGTGGCGCGCGGCCGCCTGCGCAAACGAGACTAAGCTATACGGGGCGAGCCCGGTAGGGCATCATTCAGGACCGATCCGGCCAGCCCTGTAGCACGGGACGAGATCCGGACGCACGGCATTATCGATGTACACCAGTTTCTTTGGGCTGAACGAGAAACCGTTCTCCATTACCCCTGACCCGCGTTACCTGTTTCTCAGCGAGCGGCACGCGGAGGCGCTCGCGCACCTGCTTTACGGGGTCACCGAGAGCGGCGGCTTTATCCAGCTGACCGGTGAAGTCGGAACCGGCAAAACCACTATCGTCCGCAGTCTGCTGGAGCAGATGCCTCCGGACACCCGTGTCGCGCTGGTGCTAAACCCCCGATTGACGCCGCACGAGTTCCTGCTGGCGATCTGCGAAGAACTGAGGCTGCCGCTGGATCTCGAGCAGCGCGGCAGCATGAAGGCTATTGTCGATGCGCTAAACCAGCGTCTGCTGGACGCTCATGCCGAAGGGCAACGTGTCGTACTGATCGTCGACGAGGCACAGAATCTCAGTCCGGATGTGCTGGAACAGATTCGATTGCTGACCAACCTCGAGACCGCCAAACAGAAATTGCTGCAGATCATCCTGATCGGGCAACCGGAACTGCGTCATCTGCTGGCACGCACCGATCTGCGTCAGCTGGCCCAGCGGATCACCGGCCGTTATCACCTGGAGCCGCTCGATCGCGCCGAAACCCGGGCGTACATATCCCATCGACTGCGCGTCGCCGGCGGCGGTGCCGAAATATTCACCGCGCCAGCGGCCACCGCGATCCATCGGGCAGCACACGGAATCCCCAGACTGATCAATGTGATCTGCGATCGTGCGCTTCTGGGTGCTTTCTCGCGCGAGCGCCCAAGAGTAAATCGGCGCCTCGCGAGGCGCGCGGTCCGCGAGGTCTCGGGTGAAGACAGGCGGGCCTGGCGACCCGGGTTCACAGCGGCAGCAGTCATTGTTGCGCTTGCCGCGTTTGGCCTCGGGTGGTGGCAATGGGGGCCGACACGGGTGCCTGCGCCATCGGAGACGATTCTGGCGCCGGCGGCCGGCACACCATCCTCTGTCAGCGTCGCCTCTGCTGAAGAGGCGGTGCAAGAGATGCCAGAAGAGGTGATTACGGAAACAACCGTGGTCTCGCAAGCGGTGCAGGATCAGCTACGGATCGAACCGCAGATCGAACCGCAGACGCAGTTGCCGGCACCCGCTCAGGCACCGGAACCGCAAACGTCATTCGCCGATCAGCTGTCTGCCGGGAGCGGCACAACCGGCACCGACGCCGCGTTCTCGGCACTGCTCAAGCTCTGGGACGTTGAATACGGCGCCGAGGCAAGTCGACCGTGCGACGTGGCGATTGCAGCTGGTTTACGCTGCCTGTTTCAGCAAGGCACCTGGGGTCAGATACTCAATCTGGATCGGCCGGTGATCATGTCACTGGTCAACGGCGACGGACGCCAGCACCAGGTTGTTCTGCGATCCGTGACCCCCAGTGGCGACGCGATATTGCTTCTCGGAATCCGCGAGCTCCAGGTCAGTCTGGGCGAATTGATGCCGTTATGGCTGGGCGATTTCCTGCTGGTATGGCGGCCGGCCTTTGGCTCGGGCCGGGTCCTGTCGGAGGGGACCCAGGGCGCCGATGTGGCAGCATTGCGGCTGGCTTTGGCTGCCGCACTGAATCTGGCGCTGAACAGTCAACAGCCGGCGGTATTCGACGCAGAACTGAAACAGGCTGTGGTTCAGTTCCAGCGCCAGCAACGCCTTGAGCCAGATGGCGTCGCAGGCGCGCGCACGATGATCGCGCTCAATTCGGTGTTGCAGTTGCCGGATCGGCCGCATCTGGATCAGGAAGGCTAGCTGCAAAATGTCCTTTATCCTGGAAGCGCTGAAGAAATCCGAGAACGCCAGACAGCGTCAAACCGGACCCGGTTTCGCCAATCTGCCGGAAAGGGTTGAGGCCCGGCGCGTCGGTATCTGGCCGTGGATACTCGGCGCAGTGCTGATCATCAACGCCGTGGTCATCGTGATCGTTTTGTTGCGCGACAAGCCAGGACCCGGCCCGGTCGGCAATGCCGTAGTAACCCGTCCGGCCAGCGCGCAGACGCCCGTTCGACCTGAGCTGGTCGCGAGCCCGCCAGGCGAGACTGTCGCGGCAGCGCTCCCCAAACAGGCTGCTCAATCTTCAGTCGAGGCCGGGACAGTTTTCTCCCCTCCATCGCGCGCCGACGCGGGCTCTGTTTCGGGCTCGAATGCCGGTGCTGTTCCTGGGCAAACGTCATCGACCACGGTCAGATCGCTGGCCGAGGAGGCGCAATCCAGAACGGCCGATACCAACCGCCCTGTTACCAGCAGCGACCCGGCACCAGTGGCACGAGCGCAATCTGTGCCTGCCTCAAGACCGGCGTCAACGGCCAGGGAAAACGATATCGCACGAATGCCCAGCGTGCAGGAACTCTATCTGTCGGGTGAACTGACAGGACCGCAGTTCAATCTCGATCTGCATGTCTATTATCCGGAACGCTCACGCCGCGTCGTATTTATCGGCGGCAATCGATACCGGGAAGGTGAGAGCCTGGGTCAGGGCGTGGCAGTCAAGGAGATTATCCCCGCGGGCGTGATCCTGGAGAAGGGCGGCCGATCTTATCTATTGCAGGCCAACTGAGGCGGTGATCACGACACACCTCACAGCATGAGCCAAAGTGCTGAAATAGCGTATCTCGACGGCGCCCGCCTTGGTCGGGGGTTGCGAGCCGGCATCCGCAGGGTCATTGCAGACCAGGATCACCTCAACCTGATCAATGTTTTCCCGGTGCCCGATGGCGATACCGGCACCAATCTGGCGATGACCCTGAATACCGTATCAGCCGCAATCGCGCGAAGCAGTGAACGCCATGCCGGACGCATGCTGGAGCTGGTCGCCGACTCGGCTCTGGATGGCGCGCGGGGCAACTCAGGCGCCATTGTGGCGCAGTTCTTCCTCGGTCTCGGGGACGCCGCAGGTGAGCTGCCTCAACTCACGACGGAAGATCTGGTCGATGCGGTCAGACGAGGCGCAGATTACGCCCGGGAAGCGATGAACGAGCCGCGGGAAGGGACGTTGCTGACCGTCCTGGATGCATTCGCCGAGGAACTGGTCCGGGTGCGCGACCACGGTCACGATCTGATGGCCCTATTGGAGAGCGGCTTGACCGTGGCGCAGCAGGCCCTCGCAGCTACCACAGCTCAACTCGAGGCACTGCGCCGCGCCGGCGTCGTCGACGCAGGTGCGCAAGGATTCGTGGACCTGCTTGAAGGTATACGCGATTTTATGCGCGATGGATCGATACTGGATGTCGACGCCGATCGGCAGGCGCTGCGGGCAGGTCGGGACTCAGACCATGAATACGAAGACTCTCAGGCGGATGCTGAACAAGACAGTCATTTCCGGTATTGCTCCGAATGCATGATCACCGGAGACGATATCGACAGACGCGCACTGCGTGAGACCCTCAGCCCACTGGGAGACAGCATCGTCGTTGCGGGGACCCGGAGAAAAGTCCGGGTCCACATGCACATCGATGATCCGGAACAACTGTTCACCATTGCCGCAGAACACGGCTTGGTGAGCAGCCGCAAGGCTGATGATATGCATCGGCAGCAGAGCTCAGCACGCGCCGCCGGCAATACCGTCGCCATCGTCACCGATTCAGCCGGAGACTGGCAGGACGAGGACTTTGAGCGGCTCGGCATCCATATGGTGCCGGTGCGAGTGCACTTCGGCGACAAGAGCTATCTGGACAAGATCGGCCTTTCACCCGAGCAGTTCTATCACGAGTTACAGACCAACCCGCTGCATCCGAAAACGTCGCAACCGGCGCCCGGAGACTTTCGCCGGCTCTACCAGTTCCTGCTGGCGCATCACGCCGCAGTGATCTCGATTCACTTGAGCTCATCGGTCAGTGGGACGTTCCAGGCGGCATGTTCCGCAGCCACCCGTGTCGGGGGACAGGACAGACTCGGGCCGCGGCAATCCGGAGCCGGTCCGGTCATTCTGATTGACTCACGAAGCGCCTCGATCGGGCAGGGCCTGATCGTGAGCTATGCGGCAGAACTGGCGAAGGCAGGCTGCAGTGTTGACGAGATCACGCTCAAGGTCGATCAGGCCATAGGCAGAACCAGAGTGTTCGCGTTGCTTGGCGATTTGCGCTTCGCGGTCCGTGGTGGCCGTGTTCCCCGCTCCAAGAAAGTGCTCGCTGACCTGTTGCGTCTGGATCCGGTGCTCGCCACCTTTCCGGATGGCCGCATCGCGGCCGGCGGTGTACTGATAGGGCGCCGCAAGCGCGTCGAAAAGTTCGCCCGCTTTATCGCGCGGCGCAGCGATAGCGGGAGTCGATACCGCATCGGCGTCGCCCATGCGCGCAACGAGCAAGGCGCGCAGCGGGTTTCCGAACTGCTGAGGGAGATGCTGCCGCAGATAGAGTCACACTTCGTTACCGATCTGGGATCCGCGCTGGGCGCTCACGGCGGACCCGGTACGATAGTGGTCGGAATCCAGAAGCAGACGACTGAGTCCACCGACGGCATGGCGCCGGATGCACTGTGATAATTTCTCTCAAACTCCGCCAGCCGAGCAGCAGTGATGAAAGATAAACACCAACAGGTCTCGATCGAGACGCTGGCCGTGCACGCGGCACGACCGATTGACAGCGCCAGCGGCGCAGTCACGCCTCCGATCCAGCTGAGCACAACTTTTGTCCGCGATCCGGATGGCGAATACTCTCGCGGATTCAATTACACCCGAGACGACAATCCGAATCGAGCAGCGCTGGAGCTTGGTATCGCCCGCCTGGAAGGCGCAGACACAGCGGTCTCGTTCAGTTCTGGATCAGCCGCCACGCTGGCAGTGTTTCAGGCTGCAACGACACGCGGTGACATCGTCGCCACGGACGCCGCCTATCACGGCACATTGCGCCAGCTACGTGAACTGATCCCGCAATGGGGTCGCAGCGTGCGCTTTGTGGATACAACATGTCTGGCTGCCGTAGAAGCGGCTCTGGCTCGACCAGCCGCGCTACTATTGGTCGAGACGCCCTCCAATCCGGGAATGGATATCAGCGATATCGCGGCCCTGACGTCGATGTGCAGGGACAAAGGTGTCATGCTCGCCTGCGACAACACGTTTGCCACACCCGTATTGCAGAGCCCGCTGGCGCTGGGCGCGGGCATCGTCATCCATAGCGCAACCAAATACCTGGGCGGTCACAGCGACCTGTTGAGCGGCGCCGTCGCTGGTCCGGCATCGGACTGGATGGAAGATATCCGGCGCTTGCGCAGCGCAGTGGGCGCGGCGCCATCGCCATTCGACTGCTGGTTGCTCCAGCGCAGCTTGCCGACGCTTCCGTACCGGGTCAGAGCGCAAAGCGCTGCCGCCATGCAGATCGCGCAACGACTGTCCGATCATCCCGCCGTGGAGGCCGTGTTGTATCCCGGACTGGCCGCTCATCCCGGCCACGACATCGCCAGCAGGCAGATGAGTAGTTATGGCGGGATGTTGTCGATCCTCGTTCGCGGTGCCGCCGCCGAGGCTATGGCGGTAGCCGCGCAAGTTCGCATATTCACACGCGCCACCAGCCTGGGCGGCGTCGAGAGCCTGATCGAACACAGGGCTTCTATTGAGGGTCCGGGGACGAAGACACCGGACAACCTGCTGCGTCTCTCGGTAGGCCTGGAGCACCCGAATGATCTGATCGACGACCTGGAGCGCGCGCTAGCCGCAGCGATCAGATGACCGGCCTGCCTGGTCTCTATCCGCCGGCCCGCTGGCAGCCGCCCCCTTTTAGCCAGATAGCGCCTGTATCAGCGAGGGGTCGTTGTTGGCCGGACTGTTGACGCGGCGGCTGACGGGTACCGCCTTTAACAATTCGTCGCTGACCGGCTCGAGGAGTCCGGTCAGCGTTGCTACATCCGTCGTCTGGTTCAACCATTGTTCCCTCGCAGGGCCGGAGAGTATCGCCGGCATCCGGTTGTGCACCGCTGACATCATCGCGTTTGGCCGGGTGGTGATGATGGTGCAGGTGTCCATCGGTGGCGCATCATCATTTTCCCGCCAGCGCTCCCACATGCCGGCCATTGCCAGCGGTCCGCCGGCGGCCGGCGAAATAAACCACGGCGTCTTGCCATCCGCGGTCTTCTGCCATTCGTAAAATCCATCCGCCAGGACCAGGCACCGTCGTTTGCGGAATGCGTTCCGGAACGCAGGTTTGTCCGCCAGCGTTTCCGCGCGAGCGTTGATCATCCGGTTGCCGATCGCCGGATCCTTGGCCCAGAACGGCACCAGACCCCAGCGTATGCCACCTAGTGTCCGGCGCCCATCCTCACCCAGCCGGATCACTGGCGCCGCCTGAGTCGGTGCGATGTTATAGCTAGGCACCAGCTGGCCGACCGGCTCCGCGTCGAACATTGCGGCCACCGCCTCCGCCGGCGTATAGAACGCGAAACGGCCACACATACCGGTTTACTCCCTGGTGCCTATGCCGCGCTTGAGCAAAGTCAGCGCGAGCGTATACAGCAGGATGATAAACACGAAGATAATCAGATAGGCCCGACCGAGCGAGATATCCGATACACCCAGAATGCCGTAACGAAACGCATTGACCATATACAGGATCGGATTGGCCAAAGACACCTGCTGCCAGAACTCGGGTAACAGACGGATGGAGTAGAACACACCACCAAGATAGGTCAGCGGTGTAAGCACGAACGTCGGAACGATCGAGATATCGTCAAACTTGCGCGCGAATACCGCATTGATAAATCCCGCGAGAGAAAACACCACGGCGGTCAGAAAAACCACCGACACGGTGACAAATGGATAGACCGGCGTCAGGTCGGTGAAAAACAGGGCGATCAGCGTAACCAGCAAGCCGACCAGCAAACCACGCACCACGCCGCCGGCAACATGACCGATAAGAATCAACGACTCCGGCATGGGCGATACCAGCATTTCTTCTATATGGCGGGCAAATTTGGCACCGAAGAAGGAGGACACGACATTGCCATAGGAGTTGGTAATCACCGACATCATGATCAGACCGGGCGCGATATATTGCATGTACCCGAAACCGTCCATCTGGCCAATCCTGCTGCCGATCAGGTTGCCGAAGATAACGAAATACAGCGACATCGTGATCGCCGGCGGAACCAGCGTTTGAACCCAGATACGTACGATGCGCTGGTACTCTTTTGTGATCAGAGTGTTCAGCGCGATGACATTTTCCCTGAATCGTGTCATGTACCCGGCCTCATGCGCCCGCATTGCCCACGGTATCCCGGCCCGCGGCATCCTGGCTCGCCGCATCCTGGGCCGCCTGCTTGCTGTCTACCAGTCGCATAAACAGTTCCTCGAGTCGATTTGCCTTGTTGCGCATGCTGACGACCCGGATATTTTTGCTGCTAAGCGCGGCGAACAGCTCATTGACGCCCCGCTCGGCATGGACATCAATCTCCATTGTGGCGGGATCGATCAGACGAATCTGATAACCGTTCACCTGTGGACACTCGCTCAGGTTGTCAGCCAGATTGAACACCAGCGTCTCTACTGACAGTTTGCGCAGGACCGCACTCATGCGATCGTTAACGATGATCCGTCCTTCGTCGATGATAGCGACATGGCGGCATAGACTTTCGGCTTCCTCGAGGTAATGCGTGGTAAGAATGATAGTCGTGCCTTCCTCATTGATCTTGCGCAGAAAGCGCCACATAGAACGGCGAATCTCGATATCGACTCCCGCTGTAGGTTCATCGAGTATCAGCAGCCGCGGTTGGTGGACCAGTGCGCGTGCAATCATCAGCCGCCGTTTCATACCGCCGGACAGATTACGCGCAATATCGTTACGCCGGTCCCAAAGCTGGAGTTCGCGCAGGTAGCGCTCCGCGCGGGCCAATGCTTCGCGGTGAGGTATGCCGTAGTAGCCAGCCTGGATGACGACAATGTTCAGCACTTTCTCAAACATGTTGAGATTGATTTCCTGGGGCACCAGCCCAAGACAGCTCTTCGCTGCGGTAATGTCGCGATCGATATCATGGCCAAAGATCTCGACACTGCCCGCGGTCTTGTTCACCAGCGAGGTCATGATCCCGATGGCCGTGGTCTTGCCGGCACCATTGGGCCCGAGCAAGGCACAGAACTCTCCCTCTTCGACCTCGAGATCGATGCCCTTTAAGGCCTGAACCTTGTTACCGTAGACTTTGGTCAGGCCGTTTATTCGTAGCGCACGCATAGATGATTCCAGATTGGGGTGTACCGGGCAGCAGCGATCCGCAGTCCGTTTGCTTGCCCTTCGAGCCCAACGCTCATTGGGCCATGCGTCCGTTGAGACAAACGCCCATCAGGACAAACCATCTGGACAGACCCTGTTAAGACGAACCCGGTAACACAATCAATGGGCCATTCTAACAAGTTGGCGCTGCGCATCGGTCGACTCTGTGCCCGGCTGCCACTGGATGCCGCCGGCCCACCTGATGTCTTTCGGGGCGCAGATCCTGCCTCTATCTCAGCGGAGACTCTCTGATGATTCCTATTGACGACTGGCGCAGGTCCGGTATTTCGTTTGAATTCCGCGGACATCGGCTCAGATTTTATGAGGGCGGACGCGCTGAAGGCGAAACCCTGCTGTTGATCCACGGTTTTCCCACTGCGGCATGGGACTGGCACCGGCTCTGGGGGCCACTAGGCGAGCGCTTCAGATTGCTGGCGCCTGATCTTCTCGGCTACGGCTTTTCTGACAAACCCAGGAACATCGCATACAGCTTCGCCCTGCAGGCCGACATCTGCGAAGCGTTGCTGAGGCACAGATGCGTCGAACGTTTTCATGTGTTGGCTCACGATTATGGCGACACCGTGGCACAGGAGTTGCTGGCACGAGGAGGCGATGGGCCGGATCGTGGCCTGGCTTCGGTCTGCCTGCTGAACGGCGGCATATTTCCTGAGCGGCAGCAGCCACGACCGATCCAGAGAATGCTCGCCAGCCCGCTCGGCCCGCTGCTGTGCCGGTTGATCAGCAGGCGCCAGGCGATGCACAGCCTGAGCGAGGTATTCGGACCACAGACCCGGCCGGACGAGGCGACCCGGAGCGCGCTGTGGCAAATGATGGATTACGCTCAGGGTCGCCGGGTGATGCCTCAGCTGTTGGGCTATCTACGTGAGCGCATGATTCATCGGGATCGATGGGTTGGTGCGCTCGTGGACTGCCCACTGCCGTTGATGTTCATTGACGGAACCCTGGATCCGGTTTCAGGAGCGAACATGGTAGCCCGTTGGCGCGAGTTGCTGCCCGGTGCCGGCCTGGAAGAGCTGCCCGGTATTGGCCATTACCCTCAGCTGGAAGCACCAGAAAGCGTGCTGGCCGCATACCTGCCGTTTTTGCAGCAAGCTATCGAGAGCAGGCAGAAAGATTTGTAGGTTCCAGTCCGTGACCAGTCTCGGGCCTGATCTCCGCTGGCCGACCAGCAGTGCGCGCAGCCGTCAGCCGCCGCGACACAATCGCCGGTCAAAGCTGCGGCTGCCGCGCAGGCCGAGACTTCTCTGCAGCGTCAATTGCATTCCAAGGTGGCGCATAGGGCTGAGATCGGAATCACTGCCGCCAGCATAGACGCTGGTCAACAGGTCTCTCCAAAAATTGGGGCATGTCGCCAATCGCGCCTTAAGACGGGAACTCACTGCGGGTGCCAGGTTCGGCAGCGCGGCAAGGTCCAGCCTTGCTAACGGGTCACAAACCGAGTCCGGAATGCCGTACAAAAGACGGGCCATGAATACGTTACGCGCCGCGATGCTGTGGACCGATGCGAGCGCGACCAGCAGGAACTGGTTGGCCAACTGGTCGGTAGCTCTCCATTGCACTACCCCGGGCACTACTCCAGGCGCTACCCCGCTCTCGGACACCCGTGGTCCAAGCAACGCCAACCAGGCCTTTTCGTCTTCGAAGCCAAGGCTGAACAAGGCAAAAGGGCAGCGGCTCAGGCGCGCCATTTCGGTCTCGCCCAGCGAACCGATAATTGACACGGCGGCCGGCTGAAGCCCGAAGTATCCGCCCTGCGAATGTGACATGGCGTACTTTTGAATTAGCGACAAGAAGATCAGATTGGCGCCGCTGACCTCCTCCCTCGTTTGCCTGTCGATGCCTTTTGGTTTCACGATCTGTTCCCCGTTCGGATTGCAGCTTCATTCTGCGCAAGCCCCTGATGGACGCCAACCGGCGTTTCCGATCAGTTCAGCAATTTTTCCCAGCGCTGACCAAAATCGCCCAAACGCGTGAAAAATTGTTCTGGAATTCCATATATGGGCGTGTTATACCATATTTGGTATCATTTTCCAATATACTCGCAGGAGAGGAAGAACCATGCGCTACACGGACAACCGCTACGCCGGCGAACAGGCGAAATTCGATCTCGCCGTCAGGCTGATCGCCCATGAGGCCCGCACCCATATCATTGCGCGGTTCACCGGCTTCTCTCAGGACAGGATCAGAAAGCTCTATGCTACGTACTTCCGCGATGGCAGCCAGGGGAATATCCGGCGTCAGCGCGGCAAGTCGCCGTCCAGCGTAGCCTTCTTCATGCGCAATGCCAGGGTACAGACAGACGCCGGCACGCTGGCAAGCCTCTACGCCCTGTACGGCCTGATCCATATCAGCGGTCGCCTGGAGGCACGCCTGCGTGGCCATGCCGGCGGTTTGGACTTCGGTCATCGGTTCTGCCTGGCCTACGAGGTCTATCAATCCGTTCACCCGCGACGCCGCATTTCCTTCGAGCATGCCTGGAGTCTGCTACTGGCGCTAACAGAACGACAGGAGCTGCTGCTGGCGGATTGCGATCATTGCGGCAATATCTATGTGCATGATTTTCTCGCGCTGGACCGCGGCAGCTGCCCACCTTGTCGCCGGCGTCAACGTGCAGGCTTGCTCACCAAGGCCTTACAATAGCGATACCCTTTTTGAACCCCCGGAAGGACTCTCACGTGGAAATTCTTACCGCCGACATTTGCGACGAGCACGCCAGCGATGTGGAGGTCGCGGAGCCATTGTTCCGCCACTATGGTGGCAACAAGCGCTTCCATGGCTCCGCCGTCACGCTAAAAGTTCATGAGGACAACGTGCTGGTGGCAGACGCGGTATCGACCCCGGGAGAAGGGCGCGTGCTGGTGGTAGACGGCGGTGCTTCCAACCGCTGTGCGCTGCTGGGTGGGCGTCTGGCGGGTCTGCTTGAGCAGAATGGCTGGAGCGGTGTGATTATCAATGGCTGCATCCGCGATAGTGCGGAAATCATCGAGATCGATGTCGGTGTGCTGGCCATTGCGACCCATCCGCAAAAAAGCCGCAAGAACGGTGACGGACAAAAAGGCGGTTCCGTCAGCTTTGCCGGTGTCACCATCCGCCCGGGCGATTATCTCTACGCTGATGAAGACGGCCTGCTGATAGCGCACCGCGCATTGCATACCGCGACCTGACCCGGCCAAATGCCAGGAACTGCTCAATGACGGACCGGCGACCGCCGAATCCGCTGGCATCCACCGGCATAGACCGGCTTGGTCATCGTCGGGCCGAGCCGGATTGGCTGGAACGCGCACTGCTGGGCGACCGGGTCGATTACCTGCCGGTGCAAGGCAGTCGAAATCTGATCCAGCTCGGCGATGAATTGCGGCCCGCTCATATCGCAGCCAGCGAACTGGAAGGGCTGGGCGTCAGTCATCAGCAAGCCATCCTGCTCGGCAGGCGAGGCGACCGCCTGGTATTCACCATTGCTGTATCTGAACACGCAAAGCCACCACCCGAACACGAGTTCCAGGGTCTGCGCAGCGTGGCTCACCAACTGCTTCAGGAAGATGCTGGCTTGCTGGCGTACGCGCGGGCCATGGTGCTTTGGCATGAACAGCATGGATTTTGTTCACGCTGCGGCTCAGCCACCCGTTCGGTGGACAGCGGGCATGCCAGGATCTGCCAACAGGCTGCTTGCGGCATCCGCCATTTCCCGAGAGTTGATCCCGCCATTATCGTCTTGGTAACCCGGGGCGATCATTGTCTGCTTGGACGCCAGCCATCATGGCCCGAAGGCCGCTATTCGACGATCGCCGGCTTTGTCGAGCCAGGCGAGAGTCTGGAGGATGCGGTAAGACGGGAGGTGTATGAGGAAACAGGTATCCACACGACTGACCCGCAGTATCACTCCTCTCAGCCATGGCCGTTCCCATCGTCATTGATGCTCGGCTATACGGCCGTCGCGACCAGCGAACAGATTCGCCTGGTCGATGCAGAACTGGAAGAAGCCCTGTGGGTTAGCCGTGACAACATGGCCAGCGGCGCGGTCGGGCTGCCGACGCCAATGTCGATCGCCTATACCCTGGTCAGGGACTGGTACAACGATGAACCCGGCCGGGACCTGGAACTCGACACCGGAAAGCACCAGCAGCGATGGCGATGACCGGGCCAGATGAGCGGCGACAGCGCTGGCTTTTTACGCTGGTGACCTGGGTGGGGGTCGGCTGAAGTGTGCCTGCTGGTATTCGCCTGGCAAAAACACCCGCGCTACCGGCTGGTGTTGGCCGGAAACCGGGACGAGTTTCACCAGCGCCCGGCGGCACCGGCAGCATGGTGGCAGGAACGGCCGGATCTGCTGGCCGGCAGAGACCTGGAGGCGGGTGGCGCCTGGCTGGGGGTCTCGCGCGACGGCAATGCAGCGGTAGTGACAAATTTTCGTGAGACCCCGGCAGTCGACTCCGCAAAGCACAGTCGTGGCGCGCTGGTGGCCGACTTCCTGCGCCAGCCAGGCGACCCGGATATCTGGAGCGCAGGTGTCGACGAATCGCTGTTCGCTGGTTTCAACCTGCTGCTTTTTTCGTCCACCAAGGGCCACTACCTGAGTAATCGGGTACAACGCGACACCAGGCTGGCGTCAGGGATCTACGGACTGAGCAACCATCGTCTGGATACGCCCTGGCCCAAGCTCACGCTGGCGCGTAAGCGGTTCGCAACCCGCATCGGCGGCGAGCACGTAGACCCGGAAGACCTTCTTGATCTGTTGGCCGATCGCCAGCCCGCAGCCAAGGACGAGTTGCCCCACACTGGCCTGCCGGATGATTGGGAGCGACTTCTCTCCGCCGCTTTTATCGTGCATCCTGCGTACGGCACTCGTGCCAGCACGGTGTTAATGGTTGGCAACGACGGTCAGGTCTTGTTCCATGAGCGTCGTTTTGATCCCGATGGTAAACGCGCGGGCGACGAGCGTTTCGAGTTTTGCACAAGAACCGCAGAAGCGGCCAGAGAGCAATAGAGGTATTCATGCAAGGACGCGAATCCATGGCCTGCGGCAGCTGGCCTTCTCCGATTTCCGCTGAGACAGTAGTGCGACAGAGCAACCGCCTGTTTCAACCGCAGCTGGCCGATGGACAACTTTACTGGCTCGAGACCCGACCCGGAGAAGACGGCCGCACGGTACTGGTCCGGCAGGCCGCGGACGGCACCACTGAAGACGTGGTGCCACCGCCTTTCAGTGTCCGCAGCAGGGTCCATGAGTATGGCGGCGGCGCCTATCGGGTTGCCGGGGACTATGTCTTTTTCGTCGACAACAACGATCAGGCCGTCTATTTGATAGTCAAGGGGTTGCCGCCGCGGCGTCTGACCATGGAGACCCATCACCGCCATGCCGACCTGCACTGGGATGCGACCCGACACCGCATCGTCTGCGTTTGCGAGGATCACAGCGGGGACGGTGAACCCGTTAACATGCTGGTCGCGATCGAACCAAATGGACGCAAGACCGTACTTACCAGAGGCAGGGATTTCTACAGCTCGCCACGCGTGTCCAACGATGGCAGACGCATCGCATGGCTGGCCTGGAGTCATCCACAGCTTCCATGGGACGGCACCGAACTTTGGCTGGGACCGGTCGAAGACGACGGTTCTGTCGGTACGCCAAGACAGATTTCGGGCGGCGTTAATGAATCGATCTTCCAGCCAGACTGGGGACCGGACGGGCGCCTGTATTTCGTTTCCGATCGCAGTAACTGGTGGAATGTCTACGCGTGGGATCGTGACATCACGCTGCGACTAAGCGACCTCAAAGCCGAAGCGGGGATGCCGCAATGGGTCTTCGGTCAGTCGCTTTATGGATTCCCGCAACCCGACATCGTCGCTTTCGCAGCGACGCAAAACGGTACCTGGCAGGTTTACCGGGTCATGCTGCCGGGCAGCAAGCCGCAGCCGCTGGAGACGGGCATGGATGCGGTCGAGCATCTGGTAGCTGGCGACGGCCGGATCGTAATCCTCGCCGGCAATCCGCACATCGCGCCGTCGCTGGTGGAACTGGATGATGCCGGACCCCGGTTTCTGGTCCGCGCCAGCAACGGTGAGATCGAGGATGCCTATATCTCCGAGCCTGGCCCGGTGAAATTCCCGACCGGGCAAGACGCCGTCGCTTACGGATTGTTTTATCCGCCCGCCAACCCGTGCTACTGCGCTCTGGACGGCGAGTCTCCACCATTGATTATCCGCTGTCATGGAGGCCCCACCGGCGCGACCAATACATCACTGGATTTGCGCAACCAGTTCTGGACCAGCCGCGGGTTTGCGGTGCTTGATCTGAACTATCGGGGCAGCACCGGCTACGGCCGTGAGTACCGGCAGAGCCTCTATGGTCATTGGGGCGAAGCCGATGTTGAAGATGCGGTGGCCGGCGCCAGATATCTTGCCAGCCAGGGACTGGTGGACGGGGAACGCCTGCTCATTAGCGGGGGTAGCGCCGGCGGATTTACGGTGCTCTGTGCACTCACCTTTACCGACGCGTTTATCGCCGGCGCCAGCTATTTTGGCATCGCTGACCTGGAACGCATGTTCAAGACCACGCATAAATTCGAGTCACGTTACGATCACTGGTTGATCGGCCCTTACCCCGAAGCCAAGGACCTCTACCGCGCACGCTCACCGTTGTTCCACGCGGATCAGATAAGCAGCCCGGTGATCTTTTTCCAGGGCGCCAAGGACAAAGTGGTACCCGCTGACCAGAGCCAGCTGATGGTTGATGAACTGAAGAAGAACGGAGTCCCGGTGGCTTATCTGGAGTTTGAGAACGAAGCACATGGCTTCCGCGAAGCCAGCGCGATTCGCAGCTCATTGTTGGCGGAGTACGAGTTTTATTGCCGCATACTGGGTTTGCCGTCAACCGAAGACACGGGTCTGACGATCCACAACCTGCCCTGAGTCGTGCCGGCCACCGTGGGCCCGGGTCGATCAGACGTCCGCGAACCGCTCACCGATCCACTGCCTGATGTCCTCGATCTCCTGTGGCAAGACCGCATGCGGCATCGGATAGCTATGCCATTGCGGCGCGTAACCGAGCTCGGCAAGCAGGTCCCGGCTGCGTTCGCCGGCGGTGACCGGGACCACCGGATCAAAGCTGCCGTGGGCGAGAAACACAGGGGTGTTCGCGTTCGCTGCGCTGCGTTCTTCGCGGACCCGCTCAGGCATCAGCAGGTACGTGGACAGACCCATAATCCCGGCCAGGGTTTGCGGGTATCTGAGGCCTGCATGCAAGGCAATCGCGCCGCCCTGGGAAAAGCCGGCAAGGATGATCCGACCTGCGGGTATTCCACGCTCCGCCTCGCGCTCTATCAGCCGCGACACCAGCTCGGTACTCTCGTCGATAGCGGCCTGATCGGTCGGTGGCCTGCTGTCTATACTGACGATGTCATACCAGGCCCGCATCGGGATGCCGCCATTGATGGTCACCGGGCGTACCGGCGCGTGAGGAAAGACAAAACGCAAATCCGGTCCGGCGGGCAGCTTCAATTGCGGCACCACAGGCGCGAAATCGTGGCCATCGGCGCCTAGACCGTGCAACCAGATCAATGCCGCAGTCGGGCTGTCCCCAGTGCTCGCCTCGACCGTTTCAAATTGACTCATCGAATCTCCAGGCAGAATAATTCCAGGCTGAACAAACAGGACGCCGCAGTCTATCGGCTCTCAGCGATCTTACCCAGGCTTGACTATCTATGCACATTTAGTATTCAATATGTGCATCTTTATTCTTAAGTATATCCATCATGCCCACTGACCTCCGTCAACAAATCGCTCGCCGTGAGGCGATTGTACAAATCCTCGGTGACTCCGAAATTACCCGTCAGGATGACCTGGTCCGGGCGCTGGCCGACCGCGGCCTGGACGCGACACAATCCAGCATCAGCCGCGATCTGAAAGAGCTCGGCGTGGCCAAAGTCGGCGAGCGCTATGTGGCGCCGCAGAACGTTCGCGTCCCGGGCAATCCGCCGTTTGAATTGCTCGCCGGTTTTGTCCGCGGCCTGTCCGCCGCTGGACCCAACATGACGGTTATTCATACCGCGACGGGTGCCGCACAGAGCGTCGCGGTCGCCCTGGACGAATCCGGGTGGGCCGAGATCGTCGGCACGATTTCCGGAGACGATACGATTTTCGTCGCCACGGCGACCCAACGCCAGCAGCAAATGTTGCTGGCCCGGCTCGACGCGATTTTTCCTGGAGCGCGCAAACCATGAGTACCGAAAGTCCGATTCTGCTGGCCTACTCCGGCGGACTCGACACCTCCTTTTGTGTCCCATGGCTCAAGGAGACCTACCAGCGGCCAGTGGTCACGATCAATGTCGATACCGGTGGCCTCGACGAAGCCAGCGCTGAAGATCTTGAACAAAGGTCGCTGGCCCTGGGGGCGCTGCGTCACGTCACCGTTGACGGGCGCACAGCGTTTTTCGATCAGGTACTGCGTTACCTGATATTCGGCAATGTTCGTCGCGGCAATCTTTATCCTCTCTGCGTCGGTGCCGAACGTGTCATCCAGGCACAGACCATGGCGAGGGTGGCCGGGGAACTCGGCTCCGAGACGATCGCTCACGGGTGCACCGCTGCAGGAAATGACCAGGTTCGGTTTGAAGTCGCCTTACGCACACTCAATCCCGAACTGACGATTCTGGCTCCAGTGCGCGACCACGCCTGGGCCCGCGCCGACCAGATCGCCTTTCTGCAGGAACGCGGTTTGCCAACGCCTCCCGGAGGCGGCGAGTATTCGATCAATCGCGGCCTGTGGGGCGTCACTATCGGCGGCCGCGAGACGCTGGGCTCGACCGAGTCGATCCCTGAATCAGCCTGGGTGCTGAGCAAGACAGCGTTCGAAAAGCCGCGCGCACCGGAACGTCATGTGCTGGGCTTCGATGCCGGTGTACCGGTCTCGCTGGATGGCGAGCTTCTGGACAACATCCCGCTGCTCGAAAGGCTGGACCAGCTGGGCGCAGCTTACGGAATCGGGCGCGGCATTCATCTGGGAGACACCGTTCTCGGCACCAAGGGCCGGGTTGCCTTCGAGGCACCAGCCGCCGAATTGGTGCTGACTGCGCACAGGGAGCTGGAGAAGCTGACGCTGTCGGGTGCACAGCAGCGACTGAAGGACCAGGTCGCCGCCTTCTACGGCGAAATGGTGCATATCGGGCAACACCTGGATCCAGCTTGCCGGGACGCTGAGGCGCTGCTGCAATGCTCGCAGGACCGGGTCAGCGGAGAGGTCAATCTGCTGCTGAGACCGGGTCAGGTGTATGTCGAGGGCGTTAGCTCACCACATTCACTGATGGCAGCCAGCCGCGGCGCGTACGGCGAAGCCGCAGGCGAGTGGACCGCTGCCGATGCGGTCGGCTACTCCCGACTGCTGTCACTGCCCGGCGTCCTTTACACCCGGGCCGGATGACCCCACCGACAAAAAGCAAAGATTATGAAATCACTCGTCGTTGACAAAGTGGCCTCTGTGGCCGCCAGCTGCAAATTGGGCCGCGAGGTCCGGATCGCCGCGGACATACCTTGCGAGGAAGGCGTGGTGGTGGCGGTCCGGGTGCTCAACAACAAGTCCAGCTATAACCAGCTTGAGCTGACCTCCGGGCGCATGGCTCAGGTCAAGGCGGGGGACGTCGTCGTCGGCGCTCTCGGTCACCGGCATGCCCTGTTCGGCTACTCCGGTCATCTGCCGACCAGCCTGGTCCCCGGTGACGCGATCAACATCCTCAATCTTGGCGGCGTGCTGGGGATTTGCGATTCGGTCAATCCCGATCGCGGCCAGCCATTCGAATGCGAAGCCTTGGGGAGCGTGCTGCATTTTCCCTATCTGGGCGAACGGATCGGGCATCCTGCACGCGTCGGCAATCTGACCCTGCAAGACAAGCCGGCCCTCGATACCCGTGGAGTGCCGGTGGTCGCACTTGCGGGAACCTGTATGGACTCCGGCAAGACGGCAGCCGCCTGCGCGATTATCAGTCGCTTTGCCCATAGCGGATTGCGCGTCGCTGCGTTCAAGGCAACCGGCGTTTCGCTGCGCCGGGATGTGCTGGCAATGGAGGATGCCGGCGCAAAAGAAACAGGGATCTTCACCGACTACGGCATCGTCACGACGACCGAAGCCAGTGGCCCGCCCCTGACCCGATCCTTGTTAACCGAACTCGCCTCTCAGGGTCCGGACGTCATAGTGTTCGAACTCGGTGATGGCCTGCTTGGCGCATATGGCGTCCAGGCGATCCTGGAAGACGAAGAGATTCGCGCCGCGCTCAGCGCCGTCGTGCTGTGCGCAAATGATCCGGTGGCCGCCTGGGGCGGCGTGAAGCTGTTGCGCGATCGTTTCGGCATCGAGCCCGCGGCCGTGACCGGGCGGGCGACAGACAACACGGTTGGATCGGACATGATCCGTGAGCAGTTGAAAGTTCCGGCGCACAATGCGCTGACCGAAGAGACCGCGCTGGCCGGGGTGCTGTCCCGGGCCCTGTTTCCGGAACGCGGTTGAGGGAGAAATCGCCGTGAATGACAAGTTGCCGGTAGCCGTTATTGGCGGCACCGGATATGTGGCCGGTGAATTGCTCAGACTGATCTCCGGCCATCCGCGTTTCGAGCTGGCTGCCGTCGCGTCGTCGAGTCGCGCCGGTGAGGCCGTCGCCGAGACCTTCCCGAACCTGAGTGGTTGCATCGGCGCAACGCAGTTCGTGCCTCCACAGGCCCTGAGCGATCAGGCCAAGGCCGGCGAGCTTGCCGGCGTGTTCAGCGCCATACCTCACGGCGCCGCCGCCGGCCTGATCGCCGGGCTTCTGGATCAGTGCGGCGCTGACGGACCACGGGTCGTCGATACCTCTGCCGATTTCCGCTTTGCCGACGTCTCTCGCTATGAGGCCATCTATGGCCACAGCCACGGCGCGCCTGTCGCACAGGCAGCATTCAGCTGCGCGGTCCCTGAGCACCTGGCGGGCACCCCGACCCGGCATGCGGCCCAACCCGGCTGCTTCGCCACCGCGATGTTGCTTGCGCTGGTGCCGCTGCTGCGCAGCGGCCTGGTCGAACCGGAGTTCTTTATCGCCGGCGTGACCGGCAGCACCGGATCCGGTCGCACGCCGCTGGCCACGACCCATCACCCTGAACGTCATGCCAATCTGTTTGCGTACAAGCCGCTTGCCCATCGTCATGCGCCAGAGGTCGAAGCCTTGTCTGCACTGGCGACCGGGATCGAACCACGGGTTAATTTTGTGCCCCATTCAGGCCCCTTCGCCCGAGGCATCCATATCACCATCCAGGGCCGGAGCAAGACTGGCGTTGGCGGTGCTGAGCTGTCCAGGGCGATGCTCGCCGCATACCCGGATTCCCCCTTCGTCGAGGTGGTCGATGCGCCGCCGCGAATCAAGCAGGTGATCGGCTCGAACCGCGCACGCATCCATGTCCAGGCCGCTCGGGACAGCTATGTCGCGATGGTGGTTATCGACAATCTGGTCAAGGGTGCCGCAGGCGGCGCGATGCAATGGATGAATCGACTGCTCGGTTGCGACGAAGCTGAAGGCCTGACCGCGGCCGGCCCGGCCTGGATCTGAGATGACAACGGCAAACACAGCGCAGACCGACTGCCTTGATGAAGGCCGCCATACGGTGCCGGTCTATGCACAATTGCCGCTGCGACCGGTCGCGGGTGATGGCGTCTATCTGCTCACCGACGACGGCCGCCGGATCCTCGACATGTATGGCGGTCATGCGGTGGCCTGTCTTGGCTACAGTCATCCAGGCCTGACCGCCGCTATCAGCCAGCAAACCGAACGCCTGCTGTTCCAGAGCAACGTCGTCCCCATGGATGTGCGCAGCCGTGCCGCCAGTGCGCTGGCCAACTTCGCACCGCCGGGACTGGGTCGGGTATTTTTTGTCAACAGCGGCGCCGAAGCCAACGAGAATGCCCTGCGAATCGCTTGCCGACGCAGCGGGCGCAGTCGTGTTATCGCTCTGGAAGGCGCGTTTCATGGACGCAGCAGTGCCTGCGCCGCGGTGACCTGGGGCGCTGCCGAGGGCTGGTATGGATTCCCCCGGCTGCCGTTCGATGTCAGCTTCGTGCCACGCGACGATCCGGCAGCGCTGGCCGCGGCGATCGGCGGAGATGTCGCGGCGCTCATCGTGGAACCGATACAGGGGGTCGCTGGCGCGGTAGATATTTCTCATGACTATCTGCGGGCCGCGCGGCAGCTGACTGCAGAACATGGCAGCCTGCTGATCTTTGATGAAGTACAGTGCGGGATCGGCCGCAGCGGTTATCCCTTCGTGGCCGATGCCGTGGGCGTCACGCCCGATCTGCTTACCACGGCCAAAGGCCTGGCCGGCGGATTGCCTGCCGGCGCGGTCATCATGGGTGATGAAATCGCCGACGACCTTGGCATCGGCGAGCTGGGAACGACGTTTGGTGGCGGGCCGGTAGCGTGTGCTGCGATTGAGGCAGTGATCCGCGCGATCCGCGAGCAACACCTGCTGGAAAACGTGCGCCGCCTGTCCGCAAGATTGATCAAGGAATGCCTGACCGGGCCGGTTACCAACGTGCAGGGCGGCGGCTTCCTGCTCGGTCTGCGCACCACACGCCCGGCAGCACAAATCCGGGATGCCCTGCTGGAACGGGATATCCTGACCGGCACCAGCGGCGATCCCCACGTGTTGCGCCTGCTGCCCCCGCTGGTGCTCGAAGACGCCCATGTAGATCTACTCGTGCAAAACCTGATGGAGATTCGGCCTTGAAAAATTTTCTCGACCTCGCCGACCTGAGCCGAAGCGAGATTCGCTCGCTACTCGCGCTGGCCACGCGTCTGGAACAGAGCCCGCAACCCGAGGCACTGGCCGGTCGGGTGCTGGGACTGATGTTTATGAACCCCTCGCTGCGTACGCTGGCGTCTTTCCAGGCTGGCATGGCGCGACTGGGCGGCAACAGCTTTGTCATTTCAACTGGCTCCAGCTGGCAGCTCGAATACCGCGATGGCGTACCGATGACCGGTGAAGCGGCCGAGCATATCCGCGAGGCCGTGCCGGTACTGGCGACTTATGCGGATGTGCTGGGCGTGCGCGCCTTCGCCAGCGGACGGGATCTGGCGGAAGATCTTGCCGAGCCGGTTTTCGGAGCACTGGCCGACCTCTGTCCGGTACCTCTTATCAACATGGAATCGGCGACCAATCATCCCTGTCAGGCGCTGGGTGACTGGAAGACGCTTGATGATCTTGACGTGCCGGCCGCGGGCGGCAAGTTCGTCCTCTCCTGGGCCAATCATCCCAAGGCGCTGCCGCTGGCAGTGCCCTCCGCCGCTGTGCATATGGCGGCACTGCGCGGCATGGATGTGACAGTCTTGCGCCCGGAAGGCTTTGCCCTGCCGGAACCCATCATGGATCGTGCGCGCAAGGCCGCCGTCAAGAGCGGGGGCAGCGTGGTGGAGACAGATGATCGGCAGGCGGCCATGGAAGGCGCCCAGGTGTTGTATGCAAAATCCTGGGGCTGCACCTCTGACTATGGCGATGCCGAAGCGGACGCTGCATTACGCAAGCGTTACTCTGACTGGACGGTACAGGAAGACTGGTTCGCGCCGGCGGCGAAGGCATGTTATTTCATGCACTGCCTGCCGGTGAGGCGCGAGGTGGTTGTCGCCGGCAATGTACTTGAGGGCCCGCGCAGCCGGGTGATTCCTCAGGCCCGAAACCGTATGTACGCACAAATGGCGGTCCTGCATCGCCTGTTGAGCAGGAGCAAGAAAACGTGAAGACCGGGGAGGATCGGGCGGTAGTCGTCGCCGCGCTAAAAAACGCGGCACCGTATATCCGCATGTTCAAGCGCAAGGTATTCGTAATCAAGTGCGGCGGCGCGGTGTTTGCCGATGAGACCGCTACCCGGCATCTGGTTGAGCAGGTCGGCTTGCTGCATGAGCTGGGCATCCGGGTGGTGCTGGTACATGGCGGCGGGCCACAATCGACGCAGTTGGCCGAGGCCCTGGGTGTGCCATCGCGGTTTGTTGCCGGACGCCGGGTCACTGACGCCGGCGCGCTGGAGATATCCACCATGGTGCTGAACGGCCTGGTGAACACCCGCATCCTCGCGGCCTGCCGGGATCTGGATCTTCAGGCTGTCGGCATGAGCGGCGTGGACGCGGGTCTTATCAAAGCGGCACGTCGACCACCCGTCGATGTACACGGTTCCGATGACGCCCTGGTCGATTACGGCTTTGTCGGCGACATCGAGATGGTTTCCAGCGATGTGCTGAAGCGACAACTGGATGCAGGATTTCTGCCGGTCATCAGCCCATTGTCCGCAGATGACTCCGGGGTGCTGCTAAATATCAATGCCGATACTGTCGCCGCCGCGCTGGCTGCAGCGCTTGGCGCAGAGAAGCTGATTCTGGCAACCGGGGCAGCGGGCATCCTTGAAGACCCCGATGATCCGGATTCGCTGATCTCCTTCATTGATCTGGCCGGCCTGGCCCGCCTGCGCAAGGCTGGCAAGCTCGCGGCGGGAATGGCGCCGAAGGCAGATGCCATCGAAGCCGCAGTCCGCGGCGGCGTTCGCCGGGTGCACGTGGTCTCTTATGATCTTGCGGACAGTCTGCTGCTGGAAGTGTTCACCAACGAAGGCACCGGCACGCTGGTGGTGGATGACATCGAGAGTCTGAGCCCTGCCGAGCAGAATGCGGGCGGTCACGCCTGAGCGTCAGGCAGGGCGGCAGGCGCATACTGATGACGATGGAAACGACTACGCTGCGACGCACCTGGAAAGGGAGTCAAAGACGATGAGCAGGCTTTGGGACAAGGGCGATCCGCTCGACCGCGAAGTGCTCGAGTTCACCGCAGGTGAGGACCACGTGTTGGACAACCGCCTGGTGCCGTATGACACCCGTGCGTCGATAGCTCATGCCGAGATGCTGGCAGCGAGCGGGTTGCTTAGCAAAAAACATTTGCGGCAGATCCGGGACGGCCTTGAGGAACTCGCCAGCGAACATGCCGCCGGCGGCTGGCGAGTCAGCCTGGAAGAGGAGGACGTGCACACCGCGCTGGAGACACGTTTGTCCTGCCGGGCGCCTGAAGCCGGACCGCGACTGCATCTGGGACGTTCGCGAAACGACCAGGTGCTCGCGGCACTGCGACTGTATTTGCTGGATGTCTGCACGCAACTGCATGCGGGCGCTACGGCAGCTGCGCAGTCGCTGGAGACACTGGCTGAGAGAGAGGCCGATACCAGGCTGCCGGGATATACCCATTTGCAACCCGCGATGCCCAGTTCGGTACCACTGTGGGCGGGTGGCTATGCCAGCGAGTTGCGCGACGACGCCGCGGGTCTGTTGGCTGCCCGGCGGCGACTGGATAAGAATCCGCTGGGGTCTGCTGCCGGCTACGGCGCGCCGAGCTTGCCGATTAGCCGCGAATTTACCCGGGAGCGGCTCGGTTTTGCTGAAGTGCACGAGCCAGTCACCGCGGTACAGCTGTCGCGCGGCAAGGGCGAGGCGCAACTGGTGTTCGAAATACACCTGCTGATGTCGGACCTCAGTCGCCTGGCCTCGGACCTGATCTTGTTTTGCACCCAGGAGTTCAGCTTTGTCTCGCTGCCGACGAGCATGACCACGGGCTCGTCGATCATGCCGCAGAAGCGGAACCCGGATGTTTTCGAATTGATCCGTGGCCGTACTTCAACCTCGCTCGCCTGCCTGACAGAGATTCTCAACGTTGGGGCCAAACTGCCGTCTGGTTATCATCGTGACTTGCAGCTGATTAAGGCACCGTTATTCCGCGCTATTGATCTCGCCAACGATGTGCTCGGCGTGCTGGTCCGCGCGCTGCCCGAGATACGTTTCATCCCGGAGAACATCGCAATGGAGGAGAGTCTCTATGCCACCGAGGAGGCGTATCGGATTGCGGTTGATGAAGGGGTGCCATTCAGAGATGCGTATCGCAGGGTAGGCGCGCGCTTTCGCCCTGACAAAGACTGAATCCAGCGGAGAGTTGCTGATGTCGATCTGGTTTCGTGAACCGAATCTCGAATTTCTCAACAACCTGAGCGCGGATACCATGCTGGATATGCTGGGGATCCAGTTCACCAATGTCGGCGAGGATTTTATCGAGGCGAAGATGCCGGTCGATCATCGCACTCATCAGCCATTTGGAATCCTCCACGGCGGCGCTTCTGTGGTGCTGGCAGAAAGCCTTGGCAGCACCGGCGCGACACTCTGCGTGGATGCGGAAAGCTATTTCTGCGTCGGCCAGGAGATCAACGCAAATCATATCCGGCCGGTACGCCACGGCGACGTGATCGGGCGTGCCGAGCCGGTGCATATCGGCCGACGCAGTCAGGTCTGGAATATCCGCATCGAAGACGAACGCGAACGTCTGGTGTGTGTTTCGCGCCTGACGCTCGCGGTTCTGGCGCGGGACGACGCAAGCGGCACATGAGTGCAAATGAGCCGGGGCGAAACCATTGGGAAAAACTGTATCTCGAAGGCCGCATGCCATGGGATGCCGGCGGCGTTCCTGCAGATCTGGACAGATGGATTGACGGCAGCCTGAGTGGTCTGCGCGCGCTGGTGCCGGGCTGCGGCTCTGCCTACGAAGCGGCGTCTCTTGCCCAGGCAGGGTGCGAGGTCCTGGCCGTGGATTTCAGCCCGGCAGCGGTACGTCGCGCTCGCGAGATCACGGCTAGCAGCGGAGCTCTGGTTGCCGAAGCGGACTTCTTTGCGCTCGACGAGACCGGCTATGAGCTGATCTACGAACGCGCGTTCATGTGCGCTCTGGCACCGTCGCAAAGAGCCCGGTGGGCTACCCAGTGCGCGCGCTTGCTGGTTGCAGGCGGCAGAATGGCGGGTTTCTTCTTTACTGACCCGGACGCTGTCGATGGCCCGCCCTTCGGAATCAACAACTCAGACCTGGAAGCCTTGCTGGCGCCGTGGTTTCTGAAGATAGAGGATCGCGTCAGCGAGGGCTCTTTGCCGGTTTTTGTCGGACGCGAGCGCTGGCAGGTCTGGCAACGATCGGACGCCAGCGTCGATTGAACTCGGGGTTATACTCAACAATCGTGCCCCAGATGGTGGAGTTCCATGCGTAGCCTGTTGCTACTGTTCGTGATTCTTTCGCTGACCGCCTGCGGTCAGCGCGGGGCTTTGTATCTGCCCGAAAAAGATGGGCAGACACCGGTTCCTGAAGTCGCCCCTGAACCTGACTTTGAGCCACTGGAAGAAGCCGGACCCGATGAAACGGAAGATGAAGCTGAGGGCGCCGAGTCGATGGACGAAGCGATAGCCGAGCCCGGCGACTGATGTCGTCCTGACCGATATGGCCATTCAGCCCGATCCCGAATTGATCATCCTGGTGGACGGTTCGTCCTACCTGTACCGGGCGTTTCACGCGATGCCGCCGTTGAGTAACCGCGAAGGCCAGCCGACCGGCGCGATCCTCGGTGTGCTCAACATGTTGAACAAACTGATCAATGATTATCGGCCTGAGCGCATGGCGGTGGTGTTCGACGCGCCAGGCAAGACCTTTCGCGACGAGCTGTTTGCCGAATACAAGGCCAATCGGCCGCCGATGCCGGATGAGCTGAGATCACAGATCGAACCTCTGCTCGAGGCTATTGAGCTCTTGGGGCTGCCGTTGTTGCGCATCGTCGGTGTCGAGGCCGATGACGTGATCGGCACACTGGCACGGCGTATCGACGGAAGAGTATTGGTCTCCACCGGCGACAAGGACATGGCGCAACTGGTAGACGACCGGGTGACCCTGGTGAACACCATGTCCGACAGCTATCTGGACCCGGCCGGCGTGGAACAGAAATTTGGCGTCCGCCCTGACCAGATCATCGACTATCTTGCATTGATCGGGGACAGCTCGGACAACATCCCCGGCGTGCCCAAGGTTGGCCCCAAGACCGCAGCCAAGTGGCTGGCCAAATACGATTCGGTCGACGGGATTCGCGCCCATGCTGATGAGATCAGCGGCAAGGTGGGCGAGAGCCTGCGCGAGCATCTGGAGCAGCTTGAGCTGTCGCAAAAGCTGGCGACCATCGTCTGCGACCTCGAGCTGGATCTGGGTCCGGAGAGTCTGCAACGCCAGTCGGCGGATACCGAAGCCCTGCGCGGCGTCTACCAGCGCCTCGAGCTGAGCTCATTGCTGCGGCAGCTACCCGGTTCCGTGTCGGCCAATGCAGGTGCGGGCAGTGATACCAGCGGGCGCGAGCTGAAGCCTGCTGACGCAGCCGCGGATGAAGGCGCGGTTGGTCCGGTCGACCCGCCGCCAGCGGCGATGGCGGTCGAATACGACACGGTCCTCGACGAGACCGCCTTTGACACCTGGCTGGCGCGTCTGAATGAAGCGGAAGAGTTTGCCTTCGATACTGAAACCGACCAGCTTGACTACATGCAGGCCAGAATTGTCGGAGTGTCCTTTGCGGTTGAACCCGGTCGGGCTGCTTATGTGCCGCTGACTCATGACTATCCCGGGGCACCGGATCAGCTGGACCGCGATGTCGTGCTGGATCGGCTGCGGCCGCTGCTGGAGGACCCCGCGCGCGGCAAGATCGGCCACCACCTCAAATACGACGCACACGTTCTCGCCAACCACGGCATTGCGCTGGCCGGAATCCGTCATGACACCATGCTTGAGTCCTATGTGCTCAACAGCACGGCTACCCGGCACGACATGGATTCGGTCGCGATGCAGTACCTTGGCCTGAAGACGATCAAGTTCGAAGAGGTCGCGGGCAAGGGTGCCAAGCAACTGAGTTTTAACCAGGTCGCCCTCGAGCAGGCCGGGCCCTATGCTGCCGAAGACGCTGACATCACCTTGCGTCTGCATCGGGCAATGTATCCCGAGCTGGAGCAGACGGGCGATCTTGCCAGGGTCTATCAGGACATCGAAATGCCGCTGGTGCCGATCCTCACCGCGATCGAACATCGCGGCGTGCGGCTGGATGTGCCGATGCTGGAGAAACAAAGCCGCGAGCTGGCTACCGAAATGCACAAGCTGGAGCAGCAGGCGCATGAGGCCGCAGGCGGACCCTTCAATCTCGGCTCGCCCAAGCAACTGCAGGAGATTTTGTTTGAGCGGCTGAAGCTGCCAGTGGTGCGCAAGACGCCAAAGGGGCAGCCATCCACCGCAGAGGATGTGCTGGCCGAGCTGGCCGATCAACATGAGCTGCCAAGGCTGATCCTCGAGCATCGCGAGCTGGCGAAACTGCGCTCCACGTATACCGAGAAGTTACCGAAGCAGGTCGACCCGATGACCGGGCGCGTGCATACGTCCTACCATCAGGCGGTGGCAGCGACCGGCCGCCTGTCTTCGTCAGATCCGAATCTGCAGAACATCCCGATTCGCAAACCGCAGGGCCGTCGCATTCGTCAGGCATTCGTGGCCGACAAAGGCTATTGCTTGCTGGCTGCGGACTACTCTCAGATCGAATTGCGGATCATGGCCCATCTGTCAGGCGACACGGGGCTGGTGGAAGCGTTCAAGGCCGATGCAGACATCCATCGGGCCACCGCCGCGGAAGTGTTTGGAGCCGCCCCCGAGGCGGTCACCACCGACCAACGGCGCTCGGCCAAGGCGATCAATTTCGGTCTGATCTACGGCATGTCGGCATTCGGTTTGGCGCGCCAGCTGGGGATCGGACGAACCGAAGCGCAGACCTACGTGGATCTGTATTTCGACCGTTATCCGGGCGTCAAGGCGTACATGGAGCGCACCCGTGAGCAGGCCCGGGAACAGGGATACGTGGAAACGGTCTTTGGACGCCGCCTGTATCTGCCGGAGATTCGCTCGCGCCATCCGCAGCGCCGCCAATACGCCGAGCGCAGCGCGATCAATGCGCCGATGCAAGGCACCGCGGCAGATATCATCAAGCTGGCAATGATTGCGGTTGATCGCTGGATAAGCGACAGCGGCTCGGCCGCACGCATGACCATGCAGGTCCATGATGAACTGGTGCTGGAAGTCCCTGAGGACACCGTGGACCTGACAGAAACGGAGCTGGTGGCCTGTATGACCGGCGCCGCCGAATTGTCTGTTCCGCTGAAAGTCGATACCGGGCGCGGCAACAACTGGGACGAGGCTCACTAGCGGGTCATTGGGGATCATTACGGGTCACGCGAATCGTGCCCCGTTTGAGCCGAAACCAGGTCCCGGGATGCGCTGCTACGGGCCTGCCGGGGCTTGCGGCGGCATCCGGAACTCGGACCGGAGACCGCGGTCTATCCTTTTGAGCGCTATTGAAACGCTCGCCCGCTTCCCTCCCTGAGCGGGCCGGCCGCCCGGCGATCCCCCGCCGGATGCGACGATTGGCCCCGGGATCGCCGGATTCGGCAGATCCCGGGGTTTTTTATCCGGGGGTTTTTACTGTTCAATCCATCGCCAGCATCGCCGCAAGCACCTCTCTGGCCTGATCCACGCCCTGTCCTTTTAATGCGGAGAACAATTGCACCGAAGCCTCGTCACCCAACGTTCTGCGCGTAGCAGCCAGCGCCGCGGCGGCCTTGCCCCGGGAAAGCTTGTCGGCCTTGCTCAGCAATATGTGGACCGGGCATTCGACCGCAGCCGCCAGGGCCAGCATCTGCTGGTCGATATCGGTCAGCGGGCGGCGACTGTCCATGATCACAAACAGACCGCTCAAGGCCTTTCGGTCCTCGAAATAGGCTTCCATCAGGCGCTCCCAGTGCCTGCGCATCGCCTCGGGGACCTTGGCAAAACCATACCCGGGGAGATCGACCAGCCGGCGCGTTGGGTCGAGACCGAAAAAATTGATCAACTGGGTGCGACCAGGGGTCTTGCTGATCCTTGCCAGCCCGCGACGACCGGTGATCACGTTCAGGGCGCTCGATTTGCCAGCATTCGAGCGCCCTGCGAACGCAACTTCCCGCCCTTCATCCGGAAGGAATTGGGCCGATCGGTTGGCGCTGGTCAGAAAGTGAGCTTCAGTGAAAACAGCCATGGTCGAGATCAGTGGACGCTGTGGTGTTCCGGTAGTGTAAAATTGTCGGCTGTTATGGCCCGCGCGAAGTCTAGCACGGGCTTATCGTGACCGAATTGCTTCATGCCGGGCTTCAAACTGGCCCAGCGAAATGCCGGAGTTGACCGATGATTAACAGATTTCCCGCCGTTGTTCTTGCCTCCCTGGCCCTGTTGAACACAGGCGTCGCCCTGGGCGAAGGCTCCGCGGAGGCTGGCAAGGCCAAGTCCGCAGTTTGCGCCGCATGCCATGGCATGGACGGCAACAGCATCAACCCGGAATGGCCGTCTCTGGCGGGCCAGCATGAAGACTACATCGCGGTCCAGCTCACCGCCTTTCAAACCGGCGAGCGCCAGAACGTATTGATGACCCCGCAGGCAATGAACCTGTCGGATCAGGACAAGGCCGATCTGGCCGCCTACTACGCTGCGCAGATGCTGACACCAAAGGAAGCCGATCCGAAACTGGTCGAGCGCGGCAAGGCGATTTATCTGGGCGGCGATCCGACCCGCGGAATTTCTGCATGTATCGCCTGCCATGGACCCAACGGCAAGGGCAACCCGCTCGCCGATTATCCGAACGTGGCGGGTCAGTATGCGACCTATCTCGCCAGCCAGCTGCGTCTCTATGCCAGCGGCGAACGCAGCTCGGACCCGAATCGGATGATGCGCAGCATCGCCAGCCGGATGACCGATGAAGATATCCGGACTGTCACCGCCTATATGCAGGGGCTGCGTTAAGCCACCCTGCCTGCCAATCGACCTTCAACGGAGAAACAGATGATCAGAATTGCCGCCATCGCCTTCGCCATGCTGGCCCTCGCCGGATGCAGCAGGGAAGAACCGCAGGCCCCCTCACCAGCCGCTACAGAGCTTGCGAGCGAATCGGCCACGCCGCAGATGGCGGAGGAGTCAGTGGTTGTGGAGCAGGTCGGGGATATTGAAGATGCCGCCGAAAGTGTCGCTCAGGCAATGGTGGAGGAAGAGACGGTGCCCGACGAGCCGGTTGTCCCGACCGTCGCCAAGCCATCGGTCCCCAAGGCGCTGGAGCGCTTTCAGGAGGGCCGCCACTACACCACCTTACCGGTGGCTCAGCCGACAAGCGCCGGGCCGGGTCAGGTAGAAGTGGCCGAGGTGTTCTGGTACGGATGTCCGCATTGCTACACGCTGGAGCCATTTATCCAGGACTGGCGTCTGGACGGCATCCCCGACGACACCATCTTCGTGCAGATTCCGGCCAGCCTGAACCCAAGCTGGCAGATTCACGCCCGTCTGTTTTACACCGCCCAGGCGCTGGGCATTCTCGAAGAGGTACACCCGGCGATTTTCCGTGAGGTTAACGTCAACCGGAATCCGCTAAACACGCGCGAACGGATGATCGAGTTTTTCGCCCGCTACAATGTTTCGGAACAGGCATTCACCGAAGCCTGGGATTCATTCGCCGTTCAGACCAATCTGCGACGCTCTGACGCGCAGGTAAAGCGTTTTCGCCTGACCGGTGTGCCCGCAGTAATTGTCAACGGCAAGTATGTCACCGGCGCCGATCTGGCGGGTGGCAACAAGCAGTTGCTGGAAGTCATCAACTTTCTGGTGGCCAAAGAGAAGCGCGGCGGCTGAGTCGACCCGGGGAGTGGGGGGATGCGCCTGACGCTCGGCCTGGCCACGCGCGGTTGAGAACATCATGATCGGGCGATGAATCGAGACTCAGCATGAACGAGGCCGGCATTCCGCACAGCCCAAGCGATCGGCCCAGCCCGGCAGGTCGACAAAGAGTCGCCGTCATCGGCGGCGGTCTGTCCGGCCTGGCGGCAGCCTGGCGGCTGGGTCATGCAGGCGCCGACGTCACGCTGATCGAACAAACTGAGCGCACCGGCGGCGTGATCCGCAGCCGCCGTCAGGACGGCTTCCTGTGTGAAGCCGGGCCGAACTCCATGCTGATGAAGAGCCAGCTGGCCGAAGACTTTCTTGGTGATCTCGGGCTGGATGAAGAGATCCTCGACGCCAATCCGATCGCAAACAAGCGCTTCCTGGTCAGGAACGGGCGCGTGCTGCCGCTGCCGATGTCACTCACCGAAGGCCTTACTACCCCGCTATACACGATCGGCGCGAAGTTCCGATTGCTGGCCGAACCCTTTGTCCGCGCAGCGGCTGCCGGGCAGGATCAGAGCGTGGCCGAATTTGTGACTCGTCGCCTGGGTCGCCAGTTTCTGGACTACGGTATAGCCGCCCTGGTCTCGGGCATTTACGCCGGCGATCCGGAGAAACTTTCGATACGTTATGCGTTCCCGAAGGTCTGGAACCTGGAAGCCAGATACGGTTCATTGATTGGCGGCGCGATCAGATTAAGACGAGATCGCAAGCGTCGTGGTGAGATCGCGTACAAGCCGCGCATGGTCTCGTTCGCCGACGGGACGGAGACCCTGACCCGGCGTCTGGCAGCAACGGCCAGCGCCACTATTCACACCGAATCCGAGTTGCTGGCGCTGGAACCTGGGGATACCCACTGGTCGCTGCGCTGGCGACAGCCATCCGCAGAACAGTCAGGGCAATTTGACCACGTGGTCATGGCCGTGCCGTGCCACGCACTTGGCGAATTACCGTGGCCGACCCGGATCGGCACAGAGATTCGCCAGCTACCGTCCCTGTACTATCCCCCGGTGACAACCCTGGTTTTGGGCTATCGGCGGGAGCAGATCGAGCATCCTCTGAACGGCTTCGGCATGTTGATTCCGCTGGTTGAGCAGCGTCGCGTGCTGGGCGCGATATTCTCCTCAACCCTGTTTCCCGGGCGCGCACCGGACGGCCATGTCGCGCTTATGATCTTTATGGGCGGCGCCACGATGCCTGACTGTGCCGTCAGTGGAGAAGCGGAAGCAGCTCGTCTTGCGACCGGCCAGCTTGCGGACCTGCTCGGTATCCGTGGTGAACCGGTTTTTTCCAGCGCGACTCACTGGCCAGTTGCGATTCCCCAATACAACGTCGGCCATGGTGATTTCATCGCTGGCCTCGAAGGCCTGGAGCAATCCTGGCGGGGTCTGCACTTTTGCGCCAACTACCGCGGCGGGCCTGGCTTGTCGGATTGTCTGGACAGCGGGCGCGCGATTGCCGACAGGATCCTTAGATCATGAACATGCATGTCGAAAAGTTTAGCCCTCCCCGATTGGCATCTTCCCGGTGGAGGCGCGCCTGGTCTCTGCTGACCGCGGGGGCATTCCTGCTCGCTGGCTGCACCGGCCTCCCGGACGGGATCGAGCCTGTCCAGGATTTCGATCCGGAACGGTATCTGGGCAAATGGTATGAAATCGCGCGCCTGGATCATTCCTTCGAGCGCGGCTTATCCCGCGTCACCGCGGAATACAGCAGCCGGGATGACGGCGGCATTCGGGTTATCAACCGCGGATATGACGAAGACAAAGCGTCCTGGAAAGAAGCCGAAGGCAAAGCCTACTTCGTGCGGAGTCGTGACGAAGCTTATCTGAAAGTCTCGTTTTTTGGCCCCTTCTACGGCGCCTATATCGTGTTCGGGCTGGATCAACCGGCATACCAGATCTCTTACGTTTCGGGACCGAACCGCTCCTATTTGTGGCTGCTTTCGCGGACCCCGGAGCTTGACCCATCTGCGATTCAGCAGTTTATTGAGAAGGCAAAGGCGCTGGGTTTCGCCACCGATGAACTGATCATGGTCGATCAGTCGCCGATTCCGTGATCTTGCGGCCCTGAACCCAGTGCCCCAAACCTGCCCGGACAAATCGATAGAGGACCGTGCATATGAACCGATGCCTGGATAAGCCGGAAGTGATATCGGCCGCGACAGAGTCAGCAACGCTGGCCGCAAAACGAGCCGCCGGTCGAGCCGCAACATGGGCCACGAGACGGGCCTTAATACTGGCCGCCGCTCTGATCCTGGTGGCTTCTCCTGGATACGTCCTTGCTCACGGCGAGCATGACGAAGCAATGGAAGCCTCGGTCGAACAGCTGCGCTCAGTCGTGGGCCAGTGGGACGTCGTCACCGAGTTTCTCAACGATGACGGCTCGGTCGCGCGCACGGTAAACGGCAGCTACGAATTCTCCTGGGTTGTGCCCGACCGCGTGCTGTCCGGAAAGAGCGAGATCCCCGAGTTAAAACAGATGTCCGCGATCCTGCTCTACATCAATCCGGCCAGGCGAGAGATCGAAATGGCATCTGTCGGCACCGACGGGCGTCTTTGGGTCATGACCGGCCCGCTGGGCGGAGAGACGCGGACGACTGAGGAATTCAAGACCGCTGATGGCGACACCGGACAGCTTCGCTTTACCCGGTTCAATGTGTCTGCGGATGCATTCGAGTCGAAAATGGAATACTCCGGTGACGGCGGCAAGACCTGGCAGCCAGGCAATCACCAGAGTTTTGAACGAATAAAATCCTCAGCGCAGTAGCGATGAAACGAAAAGCAGCAGCCTTATTGCTGGTGTTGGCCCTGATAGTGGCGGACACGGCTGCAGAGCTTCCAAAACCATCCACAGAGCGATCCTCTGCTCTGGATGGCGCGGCGATGTCCCGGGCACTGGACGCCATCGCGACCAGAGACGCGGTGGTCGGTTACGCCGCAGGCATAGTGGTCGGTGGACAACTTGCCTATACCCATGCCTTTGGTGAAAAGGAGCTCGGCAGTGGTGCCGCTCTCCAGACTGGTTCAGTGTCTCATTGGGCCTCGGTGTCCAAACCCTTCGTGGCCACCGCGATCATGCAGCTGAGCGAAGCCGGCAGGCTGGATCTGGACGCACGCCTGGTGGATGTCCTGCCGGACTACGAGACGTCTGAGCCAAGGCACGCAAGCATCACAATCCGCCAGCTTCTACTCCACACATCGGGCCTGCCCGATGTGGAAGACTACCAGTGGGACCACCCGCAATACGATCCTGAATCGCTTGGCCGCTGGGTGCTCTCAGAGTCGCCACGAGATCTGTTGTTCGACCCGGGATCCGATCGCCGATACAGCAATCTCGGCTACGAAACTCTGGGTGTCGTGATCGAACAGGTGAGCGGCCTGGAATTCGAAACGTATATGACGCGCAATATATTTGAGCCCTTGCGCATGACCGATACGACCTTCTATTACCCCGATGTGCCGGAGAAACTGAGAACTACCGGACACACCGGTGCCGAGAATCGCCGCGTAGTCGAGCATTACCCATACAACCGGCGCCACGCGCCCAGCTCGACGCTGAACACCAACGTCAACGACATGGCTCGGTTTGTCATGGCCCTGCTCAACGGCGGGCAACTCGACGGCGTCAGGATCCTGAAAAGCACCACCGTGGACCAGATGTGGACACCAATATGGGTGATCCAGGAAAGTCCATTTCGAGGCGCGGCCATGGGTTGGGTAGTCGAAGAGCACAGTGGTCGCCACATCGTCCGCCATTTTGGATGGGACGATGGCTTTCGATCCGCATTGATCCTGTTACCCGGCGACAAATCCGGCTTGTTTATCGTCAGCAACGATGAGACCGCGCAGATCGGCGAATTTGTCAGAGCAGCATTTGCCGGATTAGTGGCCACTGAGGAATCCGACGGGCCGCAATGAGCTCTTGACCAGGTGCCGAACCTTCAATCCTGGCCAGCAGCAATCAATCCATGCGAACTGTGTGACTGCGGCCCAACCCTTGCTGGTCGTGAAACGGCCGATGCTGCGATCAGTGCGTCACCGACATCGCTTCCGAAACCAGACACAGACCCCCGATCCGGGTCAGCAGCGGCCGCAGTCCGTCGACGATCTGCTGCGCCAGCGTCTCGTCTTCGCAGGCGATGATGAATACACAATTGGTTTCGGTGCCTGTGGGGTCATCGCCGCGACGTTCGCCGCGATCCCCACTGCCGCTGGCACGCGGTATCAATGTGTACCCGGGTGCATGGAGTTCCTCCAGCCGCTGCGCCAGGCGACTCGCATGGGGCTGATCGATCACAATCTCTATGCGCTTGCAGGGTGTCATGTTGTCGTCTTCCAGATAGGGAACCGGTCTAGGTAAGCATCAGCCATCGCAAAGCCTGGTGATACAGAGGGATGCCGATCAGCAGGTTGAACGGAAACGTGATCGCCAGCGACATCGGCAGATAGGTGCTGGGATTTGATTCAGGCAAGGCGAGGCGCATCGCGGCCGGAACCGCAATATAGGATGCGCTGGCACCAAGGATGGTCAGCAACAGCGCGTCACCCTCGGACAACCCGAGCTGCCAGGCAACGAGACCTGCCAGCACCGCATTCAATAGCGGCAGGACCAGCGCCGCACCGATCAGAAACGGCCCTGACGACGCCTGGGATCCGCCGCGGCGACCTGCCCGCGCTCCACCCAGATCCTTCAGACGCCGGGCGGCAACGATCCCCATATCCAGCAGGAACAAACACAACATGCCGATAAACAGATCCTGGACAAATGGCGACACCTGACTCATGCCACGCGCGCCGGTGACCCAACCGATCAACATGCTGCCGACGATCAGAAAGACAGAACCGTTCAGACACGATTCCCGCAGCAACTCTCGCAACTGGAACCCGCCGGGACCGGCCGATTCATCATCATCCGCGCTGCGATGCATCCGGTAGAGCAGGATCCCGACAATAATCGCCGGCGACTCCATCAGGGCCATAGCAGCAACCAGGTAGCCGCTCCAGGCGATCCCGTTGGCGTCCAGATAACTGACACAGGTGACAAACGTCACCGCGCTGATCGAACCATAGGTGGCGGCGATCGCCGCTGCGTCTGCTACCGCCAGTCGCCTGCGCAACAGATAGAAGACGTAAAAGGGAACCACCGCGGCCAGCGCGATCGCCGCGAACAGCGTGCGCCACACGGTAGCGTCCAGATCGCTCTCGGACAGAGCGACGCCACCTTTAAAACCGATGGCCAGCAGCAAATACAGCGACAGAAACTTCGCGACCTGAGTCGGAATCTCGAGATCAGATCGCAGTAAGGCCGCCGCCGCGCCGAGGAAAAAAAACAGCAGCGGCGGCGAACCGAGATTCGACAGAAAGAAAGAGTCCAATACCAATCAGCCGGGTGGGCCAGTGTTGGTATCGAAGCTTAGCAGCGTATCGGCCAGCCTGCGAGCAAGTGCGGCAGCGTGACAGTCGTTGCAAATACCCTCATTCGTCGCCGCCGAAAAACCCTAACAAATGGAGAAGACTGGTAAACAGATTGTATACCGCGACAAACAGGGTCACGGTCGCCATGATGTAGTTGGTCTCGCCGCCGCTGATAATGTTCTGGGTCTCATACATGATCAGCCCGCACATCAGCATCACAAACATGCCGGAGACAGCAAGCGAAAGCGCTGGCATCTGGAAAAAGATCGCGGTCAGGCCGAGTACGAAAGCAGTCAAAATGCCGACAAACAGAAAGCTGCCCAGCTTCAGCATGTTGACCGCATTCTGGCGACGCGCATAGATCGAAAGGCCCATAAACGCGACCCCGGTAGTGCCCATCGCCGTCGCAACCAGCGCGGGTCCGTTGGCCAATGACAGATAGGCATTCAGGATCGGCCCGATGGTGTAACCCATAAAGCCGGTCAACGCGAAGACGGACGCAAGCCCCCATGCGCTGTTGCGCAGACGCATGGTCAGGAACAACAGTCCGAAATATCCGACCAGGGTCAGCATCAGTCCCGGTGCAGGCAGTCTCAGCGCCGCTGCCCCGAGCGCAACCAGGGCACTAAAACCGAGCGTCATTGACAGCAAACGATAGGTGTTGCGCAGGACCGCGTTCCCGGCGGCCTGTGTGTTGACGTCCGCTGGCGCAGCGCCGGCGGGGACGTTCCGAATCTGGTCGATTACGCGTTCATTGGACATGGAATCTGGACTCCGCAGGTTTAACCATCGAGTAGCATAGCGGGTCTGGCATCTCGATCAATTCGATCTTTTAGAGCCTAATGACAGGATAATACGATGGATTAGAATTCGGTTTTCCCGATCATATGGTAATAATTGCTCGGCTTCTTCTTCAGACAGAGACCCCCAAGATCATCTTCTGGCTGGATTCCGCTGACTCACCCGAACTGCCGCGAGGAGACTTATCGCCAGATGCGACATCTGAACTACAACCACTTGCTGTATTTCTGGACCGTGGCACGCGAAGGCAGCATCGCACGCGCCGCAGAGACGCTGCATCTGACGCCGCAGACCATCAGCGGGCAGTTGAAACTGCTCGAACAAGCTGTCGGTGAACCCCTGTTTCATCGTGTGGGACGCGGTCTGGTGCTGTCCGACACTGGTCATCTGGTCAATCAGTACGCCGACGAAATATTCTCCCTGGGCGCAGAACTGACCCAGCGCGTGCGAGGCAAACCGACTGGCGTCCCGGCTGCGCTGAATGTGGGCATCGTCAACTCGATCCCGAAGCTGATCGCCTACAGGATTCTCCGGCCCGCGCTTGAGCTTGGAGACCCGGTGCGCATCGTTTGCCGGGAAGGCGATCTGGAGAAGCTGCTGGCGGATCTTGCGGTTCACCGTCTGGACCTGCTGCTGTCGGATCGCCCGATACCCACAGGCCTGAACGTGAAGGCCTACAACCATCTGCTCGGTGAGAGCGAAGTGTCGCTCTTCGCCAGCAAATCGATCGCCGGGCAGTATCTGACGAACTTCCCCGGCTCGCTGGATGGAGCGCCGCTATTGTTGCCGGTGAATACCAACGCGGTCCGGCGTGGTCTGGATGACTGGTTTGACCGGATCGGGGTGACCCCGCGTGTGGTCGCTGAATTCGACGACAGCGCCCTGCTAAAAGCATTCGGCGAAGCCGGCACCGGCATATTCCCGGCGCCGGATGCGATCAGGGAAGAAGTTGCGCATATGTATCATGCGGAGTGTGTCGGCTCTGTTGATACGGTCAAGGAGACTTATTACGCGATCTCGCCGGAGCGCAAGCTCAAACACCCGGCCGTGCTGCAGATCACGGAGACCGCCAGAGCAGCCTTGTTCGGTTGAGGCACCATGGCACGTCATTACATCGGCTATCTCGAATAGATACTACGAATTAATCCGTTTTACACGAGCATTGAGATTGGGGCACATTTGGCGTCGGTTAGAAACGAGAGGTGCGTAATGGTCAATCTGAATAACATCGTTCAAGGCCTTTCCAGGAGCGGTGCGGTATCTGGTTTCGCAGGCGGTCTTGCGGGCACGGCGATGGCCGGGGCACTGAGCGGCAAGAAGGGTCGCAAGATGGCCACATCGGCGCTGAAGATTGGCGGCCTTGCTGCGATCGGCGGACTCGCATGGAGCGCCTATCAGCGCTATCAGCAAGATGGCACACACACTCCGGCAGGCAATGCGCCGAACAACACACAAAGACCACTGGCGCCGACCCCGAGGCACCAGGCCGGCGACGCGCCCACCACGGGCGAGCACTCACAATGGGAGGGGATCGGCCGGCAACAGTTTGCTGCCGTGATCGGTGACCCGACACCGGCGGGTTCCGGCAGCCTGTTACTGGTACGCGCTATGATCGCCGCGGCCGCGGCAGACGGTCACATGGACCGCGACGAGCAGCGGCGCATCTTCGAAGAGACCCAGCGGCTCGAGCTCGCCGCGGAAGAGAAGGCCATGCTCTTCGACGAGCTGCGTCAGCCACTCGACCAGCAAGAACTGGTGGCCCAGGTCAGCAATGCCGAGACCGCGGTTGAAGTCTATGCCGCGTCGCTGATTGCCATCGATCAAACCCGACCGCAGGGGCAGACCTATCTCCGGAGTCTGGCCAGCGCGCTGGGTTTGCCGCCGGCGCTGGTCAGCTCGCTGCATGGCGAAGCAGAATCGGTACGCCAGGCCCAGGCGGCCTGATCGTGAATTGAACCGGCTGACCGACCTGACGGTCGAGTCCAGCTCAAGAACGGCCCGAGTCCGGCCCCGCGCGCCCCCACGCGGCTGCCGGTGACGAGGACGGCGCAGGGAGCGACCCGCAACGGGCGCTCCCTGTTTTTTTCGCGCGTGAGCACGTTCGCAGGCGCTCGCGCATTTTATCCATGGCGAACCGGCTTATGGCGCTGCAGCAATATGCATCGCATTTCGACCTGCGGCCGCAACCTGGAGCGCGGTTGCGGGATGTCATTCCCGAGGTACTGCGAAACCTCGCTGCACCGCACCCAATGGCGCCGGGCGCATTGCGTTATTCTCGTCCGCCTGCTTGATATTTCGCTCAGCGACGGAGAATGCACTGATGAATTTCCTGAACAGGATGGCGCCGTTTGTCCACTGGGGTATGCGTCTGTCGCTTGCCGCAACCTTCCTGTATCACGGCCTGGCCAAGTTCCCTGTCGAGCAATTCTCTGCAGCCATGGGGATGCCAGTGCCGATGGCCTGGGCCGTGGCGATCGCCGAGGTTGTGGGCGGTGTTTGCCTGATCGCAGGCGCGTTCGGCCGTGAGGTTCTAACCCGGATCGGCGGTCTGATCGTGATCGTCATCATGATCGGCGCCATCGGCATGGTGCATGCCAAGAACGGCTGGAACGTAATGAACGGCGGCATGGAGTTTCAGGTCCTGATGCTGACCGTGGGCCTTTACTTCGCGGCCAGGGGTAACGACAAGACCTGACTAGCGCTTGCTGACGACCCGGTAAAACGGAAATATCTGATCGTCTTCCCCTTGGAGCTCAAACTCCAGGTCCTGACGATGTCTGGCTGCAGCAAACGCGTTTTCTGTCACCAGCGTCTCGCTGCCACGAGCGAACTCTTCGCCAAGTTTCGACGCTCGGTTCATTTCGTCGCCCTGGGCCAGATTCGGACCGATCCTGAACACCTTGCCGAAACCGATCCCTGCACAGCATTGGGTAGGACGCTCCGATGCCAGTTCTGACTTATTGAATAAGCGGATCCGGCGATGCGTCTCCAGCGCAGCATCAATGGCCGCGCCCGGCTCCGTGAACAAGGCGACCATGTCGTCGGCGAAACAGCGAATAAGTTCGGCGCCACACTCCTGCAGCACAGGGATACAGACTTTCTGCGCATCAACGATGCGCAGCAAACTCTCGAGCTCCCCGTGATGCATCGCCGACTTGGTGAACCCGGTCATATCCATGGACAGGATGGCGCGTTCCCAATGATACTTTTGGTCGAATTCAGTCCCGCTCATTTCACCATGCTGAACGCGCAGGAAATCCTGATAGACATCCTCACTCCAGCCCTCAAAACCGGCAAGGCTGCGAGGATCGTCCATTAACGGATGGTGAAATTTCATGCTCGATTGAACCCTTGAGTACGATTGCTCGGTGGATTCCTCTGGTCAGTGACCTGTGATCCGCGCATGGAAAAAGTAACACATCGGCTCCGATCACCGCAGCCGATGCGCTTGCATAGGACCATGGGCTGGGTCACAGTCCGGGTGCCGGCCCGGATACAGATCCGCCGGGTGGCAATGACTTCCCCCACCGGCTGGGGACAAACGCCTCGACCTACGGTGCCTGCATGTTCACAGCTGACCAGCTCGTCGCCCACGCGGTAGGTGACTACCTGCTTCAGAACGAGTGGATGGCTTCACGCAAGACCAGCGAGTCTGCAGCAGCGCTGGTTCATTGCCTTTTTTACCTGATCCCGTTTCTGTTCATCACGCAAAACCCGATGACCCTCGCGGTTATCGGCGGTACCCATTTCGTGCTGGACCGCTGGCATCTGGCGAGACATTTTGTCCGGCTGAAGAACAGCCCCTGGCCAGGCAGCACCCGCCGGGCGGAACAGACGGCCTCCGGATTCTCGGCGGACACGCCACCGTGGCTGGCCGGTATGCTGTTGATTGTGATCGATAACACCCTGCACATAGTGATAAACGGTCTGGCTATCTACTATATTGGCTAGATTGCGGGCTGGTCCCGAGTCGGACCGGGCGGGCACGGATTTCCGAAGGATGCGTAAGATGAACAGATTGATGAAACGCGCGGGGACTTCCATATTTGCACTGATGGTCGGGCTGCATGCCAGTATCGGACTTGGCCAGGCGCTGGAAACCGGAGAACAGATCCGGGAATGCACGCGCAATAACTCGCCTGATGAGACCAGCATCCAGCTGATCGAGTTGAAATCGATCGACCGTGCCGCCGGCGAACGGAAAATGGACGCCAGGCTGCACTGGAAGAAGGACGAAGAGGGTCAGGTTCGGCTGATGATCCGGGTGATCTCACCGCAGGACCTTAAGGGCTCCAGCTACCTGGTGATCGAAAACGAGCCGCGGGACACCGTATATGTGTATCTGCCGGCGTTGGCCAAACCCCGGCGTATCGTCGGCGGTGGCGGACGAGCCATCTGGTCGACCGACTTCAGCTACGAAGATATCCGTCTGCTGCAAATGGAATCATCCAATACCCCGGTCGAGCGACTGGATGATGCCGAGGTCGCCGGACGCGCCACTTACGTGATCGCGCATCAGCCGGACCCGGCCAGGGAAAGCGGCTACGAGCAGATCGTTTCCTATGTGGACAAGGAAACCTGCGTTGCACTGAAGACAGAGTACTTTGAATCCAATGGCGCTTTGCGCAAACAGCTGATCGTCGATGCCGACACCATAGAGCAGGTCAGCGGCAAGTGGATCGCCAAGGATCTGGCCATGACCGATGTGCGCGACGACACGCAGAGCTGGATTCAGGTTCGCGAGATCAAGATAGACGAAAAAATCTCTTCCCGTTATTTCAACACGGTCCAGTTCTGGAGCCGGTGAAGCCGCGCTGCCGCCAGCGGAGCTGATACGAATGGAACAGCTCCTCAGTCTTGTCCCCCGTCGGCCCGGCATAGTCCTTGGTGCACTGATCCTGATCACCGCGCTGGCGCTTATCCAGCTGGTGGATTTCCGTACCGGCGAATTGCATCTCGCAATCGATCCGTCCGTAGACAGCCTCTTGCCAGGCGACGACCCGGAGCGCCTGTACTACGAGCGGGTGCGATATGTGTTCGGCAATGAAGAATCAATTGTTGTTGCTCTGTCTTCAGAAGACGCGTTCAGCGCTGCGAATCTGGCGCGGGTGGAACGTCTGACCGAGCGTCTCGAAGCGCTGCCGAATGTGCATCATGTTCTGTCGCTGACGACGGCGAAGTCATTGCGCGCCGATGAGTCCGGTGTCGAATTCGGCGGCATGGAAGAGCGCAACTTCGCCGATCCCTTGATCCGCGAGCGCCTGCGCGAGGATATCCTCGATAACCCACTCTACAGAGGCACCCTGGTTTCCGAAGACGGCCGGGTCTCGGCAATGGTGATCTACTTCGAGGGGCTCTCGGATCAGGACTTCGTCGATCTGCAGATTCCACAACAGATCTATGCGATCAGCGATGAAGAGCGCGGCGATTCCACCGTCTGGGTGAGCGGTTCACCCGTGGTCAAGGCCGCGGTCTCAGGCGCATTGATGGACAGCTTCTGGATCACAGTGCCATCAATTATTGCCATCGTTTCAGTGGTCTTGCTGCTTGCCTTTCGCAGCATCCGCGCGGTGCTCCTGCCGGTGCTTGCGATCACGATAGCTCTGATCTGGACGCTCGCATTGCTGGCCAGCATGGATCGCCCGCTGAACGTGGTCACCATTCTGGTCCCGCCCCTGGTGATCACTCTTGGCCTGGCCTACAGCATGCATGTGATCTCGGAGTACTACTCCGCCTGCCGTGCAGCCACCGGTGAGCATCGACGGGAAATTGTGCTTAAGGTGCTCAGGCATGTCGGTCTGCCGCTGGTGATTAGCGGCGCGACGACGGCGGCGGGTTTGCTCGCGCTGTCGCTGAATTCACTGACTGCGATCCGTGAGTTTTCCCTGCTCTCGCTTGTCGGTGTGACCTTCGCCGCCCTTGTTGTACTGACATTCATCCCGGCGGTGCTGAGTCTGCTTCCTGCGCCTGCGGCCTCGGGTCAGGATCAGGGTGCCAGTCTTTTCCGCCGCATTGGGTCAAGGCTGGTTGCCTTCGATACACGTCATCGGCGCCCCATATTGATCGCCGGACTTGTCATTCTCGCCGTTGCCTTGATCGGCACCGCACGCATCGAAGTCGGCACATCCGCCACCGGAGGATTGGCCGAGGATTTGCGGGCGCGAATCGACTTCGAGGCGATAAATCAGTCTTTGAGCGGCGCAAACTCGTTCTACATAGTGATCGAGTCGCCGGACGAGGACACCTTTGTCGAGCCCGAGAATCTCGCGCGGCTGGAATCGTTGCAGACCTGGCTTGCGGATCAACCGGAAGTGGGAGGCAGTACTTCGCTGGTTGATCACATCAAGCTGATCAACCAGACGATGCATGACGGTGACGAGGCATTCAATGTCGTGCCGGAAAGCAAGCCGCTGGCCAAACAGCTGCTGTTTTTTGGCGGTGGCGAGGATATCGATGCTTATGTAGACAGCACCTATCGTACCGCCTGCGTTCTGGTGCGGATCAACGTCGACGACTCCCGCGATATATCACGGCTGATGGATCGAACGCGGGATCGCCTGCGCCAGATCCCCTACCCGATGGAGGCAAAAATCTCCGGCAACCTGGTTCTGGTCGCACGCACGGTGGACGATATCGCGCGCGGACAGTTGCTAAGTATCAGCGCCGCGCTGCTGGTTGTATATATGATCCTCGCGGCCATGTTCGCTTCGCTACGGACCGGGATGATGGCACTGCTACCCAATGTCCTGACGGTTGCCGTTTACTTCGGCACCCTCGGCTGGTTAGGTATTACATTAAACACAACGACCAGCCTGATCGCGTGTATCGCCCTGGGTATCGCCGTGGATGACACGATCCATTTCATGGTGAGATTCAACACCGAAGCACGCGCGACGGGCCAGGAAGGTACCGCGGTTCAACGTGCGCTCGCTGGCGTGATCCGGCCGGTGACCTTCACTTCGCTGGTGGTCGTGCTGAGCTTTCTTGTGTTGACCACCAGTGACCTGCGTAGCCAGGTCCAGTTCGGCGCGCTGGCCGCGTTCACTGTAGCTGTCGCCTGGTTGGTCGATCTGACGCTGACGCCGGCATTGAGCGCCGGGATGCGTATCGTCACGCTCTGGGATCTGCTGAAGCTCGACCTCGGACGCGACCCACAAAAGTCGATACCGATTTTCGAGGGCCTGAGCATTCGCCAGGCCCGGATATTCGCCTTGCTCGCCGACATCAGGTCCCATCAGAAAGGGGAATCCCTGATTGCCGAAGGCGAGCTGGCAACCGATGAGTTCTTTGTCGTCATCGATGGTGAACTCCTCGCATGGGTGGATCGTGATGGCCATGAAATCGAGCTGTCGCGGATGACGCGCGGCACGACTTTCGGTGAGGCAGGTTTATTCGGCAAACGCCGTGGCGCCAGCGTCAGGGTGCTGGAAGATGCGCGCCTGCTGCGATTTACGACCAGTGACCTGGATCTGGTGCGTCGTCGCTATCCGAGAATTGCAGCCACCATCTATCACAACCTGAACCGGGTTCAGGCCGAGCGCGCAGCACGAGATTTGAGCCGTGTGCACTGAGTAAGGGTCCGATGACAGACAAGACTCCATGTCTGGAGCAAGCGCTCTCACATCTGTTTGCTTCGCCGGATCTCTATGTCCAGGACGTGAACTGGCAGAGCGGCATCGCGAGATGTCTGCACATGTCGCGCGAGTCGTATTCCGCCTCAACGTTCCTGGATCACCGGACCATCGCCAGCGACGACCGGGTCGAGACGGTGCCGATTGCGGAACTGATGCGGGCCTGCCGGGAACAGGCGCCCGTGCCAAAACCTCTGCGCATTATTGCCCATACCGCCCTATGCGGTTCGACCCTGCTGTGCCGATGCCTGGACCTGCCCGGGTTGTGCCTCCCGTATAAGGAACCCGCCCTGCTGCATAATCTGAGCGGCATCTGGCAGCTTGGCCTGCAGCAAAAGCTCCAGGCCAGGCTGCAAGCCGCGCAGCCTTCGATTATGGAGCTGGCGGTGGCGCTGAACAGTCGCAGCTACAGCCTGGCGGAGAAACCGGTGATCAAGCTGACCGATAGCTGCACCAGTCTGTTGCCGACACTGCTGGCACATTACCGGGACTCGAGGATGCTGCTGCTGTATAGCGATCTCGAGACTTTCCTGGTGGCGATGCTGCGCAGCCCCGACCGACGCGAGTACGCGCGCAATATGCTGAACCGCGCGCGCCTGGATCTGAGCGCCGTGGGCATGGCTCGGATCTGGCCTGACGAGCGGGCTGGGGAGCCGCCCGGTGAGCTACCAGGGCAGCTGCTTAGTGACGGAAGAGCTGTTGCATTGATCTGGCTGAGTCTGATGTATCCGTTTCTCAGGCTGCTGCTTTCCGTCCCGCAGAATGTACGCTCGCTAAGATCCGACGTGTTTTTTGCGGCCCCGCTACGGACGCTGGATTCTCTGGACCGGTTCTTTGCTCTTGATATCGGCGAAGACCGCCTGCAGGCCCATCTGGATACCGGTGTTCTTTCACAACACGCCAAAGACGCCGCGAATCCATTTGATATCGAGCAACGCAAAGCCCGCGACGCAGACGCTGCGAGCCGCTTCGGCGAAGAGATTGCGGATGCCGTGCAGTGGGTAGAGACAATTACCGTCGATGCGCCAATCCCGGCACCGCTGCCTGGCGCCCTCTGAAAAGGAAGTCAGGGACGGGCCAGGCGGCCGCGAACATCCAGCGGAGACAGAAGCTTCAGACGATATGGCAACCAGGCTGGTAAACACGATAGATATCTGCTGCACGCCAGAAACCGTATACGGCTACGTGACGCAACCATGGCGTTGGCACGAGTGGCATCCAAGTTCGGTTTGGGCCAGTTCCGACTCCGATGCCTTGAAAGTCGGAGACAGCTTCGAAGAAGAGATAGCGCTGCAACCCCTGTCCCCGCTGCCCTTCCGGATGAGACGGCAAACCCGTTATACAGTACGGGTTGCCGAACCGTTCAGGACATGGGAAGTGCGGGGAGAGACCACGGACGGCTGGCTCATCATCCGATATGACCTAGAGCCAGGCGCAAGTGGAACAGCGTTCAGCAGAACGCTCACCTACCAGACCAGCGGGCCCAGCAGGCTGCTAATGCCAGTGCTGAAGAAACGCATGATCAACATATCTTCGCTTGCGCTGGCCAGACTAAAGTCCACGCTGGAATCGTCGGACGGCGCCAGTGCTAGAGCCAGCGGCGAGCAGAAGGGTTCAGATACAGAGTCCCTCTAGTATGTGAGGCGCTACACCGGACCGAATCGCATTTACGAGCTTGGGAACAAGCGAGCCTCTGGTCCTGCTTGTGCCCCGAATCTCACGCCGGCTCACAAATGAGTCAATCGCCAGATGCCAGCGGGGCAAGATCAGGCAGTTTTGCATAGCCTTTGCAGGATTCCGTGGCTCGCCCGAGTGTTGCGCGGGCACTGTCCACATCTCCGCGTACCAGGTAGGTTTGCGCCATGCGGCGCAATGCCGAGGCCGAAACCAGTTTAGCGGCGATCAAATCGATCTCATCGTCAATGGTCTTTAGCACTGTCTCAGGTACCGCAGTCGGGTCCAGGCGCGCCAGCATCGTGTAGTAGTACGCTCGTGCGGCCTGATCTGCGACGGGTGCGGTGCCGCGAAGATAATCGCGCTCCGCAATTTCGGCGGCACGAATATAGGCGGCGATCGCCTTCTCTTTGTCGCCACTCTGTCGATAGGAGTCAGCCAGACCGCCCCACATCTCGTGAATCTCGGGGTTGCCGTTTGCCACCGAATCAATCGCCCTTTGACGCAGCTGTGCGGACAACTCGAAATCGCCAAGAAAATAATGAGCCTGACCGAGAAACTCGTCGCCGACGTAAGATTGCGGGTTCAGCTCGCGGGCGCGCAAGTAAGCGTCACGCGCTCTTTCGATGGCGCCATCACAAAGATAAAAGCTGCCGAGGTTGGCAAGCACGTATTCATTCTCGTTTCTTTGCAACGCTGCTTCGCTCGCCTCGATGGCAGCAGCAACATCACCATCGAACCACTCCATCGTCGCAAGCAAGAAAAGCGGCTTCCACACTGTGGGGTCAACTTCTGCAGCCCTTACGGCTGCTGCCTTTGCGCTGTACAGCATTTCCCGATCACCGCTTTCCCGATAGACCTCGAGCTTGCTTGCCGCAAGTCCGGCAAGTGCCGCTGCATCCTTAGGATGCAGGTTGATCGTTTTCTCATATAGCGCAATGGCATCCTGATCGCGCCCGGTTCGCTGCAGGAAATGTGCATGCGCTGCGGCAACGACGCGATCATCAGGATCAAGCTGTACGGCTTGTCCGCACGCCAGTGATGCATCCCTGAGCGCTCGCTCCTCGCTGCCCATCCAGTGTTCCTCGAGTAATGCCTGACAGAGCCCGGCGTGCGCACGTGCATAGTTCGCATCTTGCCTGAGAGCCGCCTCGAAACGCCCTTGCGCGCGTTTCAGATTCAGCTCATTGCCTGGCTGATCAAGCAGGAACTCTCCTTCGAGATAGTCATCCTGCACGGGCGCCAGCGGAAAATGGCTGATACGTCCATCGGGCACCGGCATTCCGACGGCTCGTTGAACTGCCAGAGCAGTCTCTCCCGCGATCACCGCGAGCGAGTCTGGAAAGCGCTGCTGCCGGAACACTATCGGCCCAGACCTGCTGTCGCAGACCGCCCTTGAAAATGTAGACGCGAACAGCAACGAGTCGTCCGATCTTCTCGAAGTCTCCGTCGATCACGACATCGGTACGCAGCCGCTCCGCCACCTCCGCCGGGTCACGAGACTGAGTGAGCACATCTGCAGTCGCTAGAGCAACATTGAAATGATTTCGCAATGCGCTACGTAATGCATTGCCGAATGCGCTATCGGTATCGCCGGAAAAAGGTATCACCGCGAGGGTCGTTGTGCCCAAACCCAGCGCGGACGAGCCGTGCACAGTCGTCGGGGACGAAGTATCGCCATCAGGGCCAATCCGGTCCCGGGCAGCGAACACTATTCCCAACACAATGACGGTGGCGGCTATAACAAGGAAGGATTTTCGGCGCGAGCCCGATCGCTTGAAGCGATCAGGCGACGGTATGTTCAGCTCTTCTTCTTCAGCTGTCTTGTAGAGCGTAAACGCATCAACTTCCAAAGCACGCGCGACACGCTCAATCGTCATCGGATCGACTGGCAGCTCGCGGAACACCCTGTTCACTGCGTCTTTCGGTGCGCTGGCCAGTCCTTCGATGTCTGCGATGCGCTCTGCAAGCGCAGCCTGGGTCTTCATGCCTGCTTTCGTCAGTGCATGCGTGAGCTTTGTCCGCGAGGCGCGAACACCGCGATTACGTTGTGCGCTTGCAGATGGGCACATGCGATCGTCCAGAGGCGATGCTTGGTCCAAATCTTATAGCACAACGGAAAACTCCGGCTAATTTGCGTTAACTGCCGTTAGCTGTCGATGCGCTGTGCGCCATACCTGGCCTACCGTGCAGGCAACGGAGATGGTTTATGCGTACACAAGCGAAGTGGGTCTGGCTTGCAAGTGCACTGGCACTCAGTGCCTGCGGCGACAACTTGTCGGGTACTTATTCGGACGGTGCCGGCGTTACGCAGTACGAGTTTGCTGAGGACGGCAACGTGAATATTTCGGTACTCGGCTCAGACGTTGTTGCCGAGTATCGCATCGACGGCGACAAGATCCTGGTCAGCAGCGCCCAGGGCACCGTCGTTCTGACACGGCGCGGCGACCGTCTGTACGGACCAATGGGTCTGCAACTCACACGGAAATCGGACAATCCATAAGGGGGACGAAAAATGGCGCTCACAAAGATCTCAGGACTGGTCGGCAATTTCCGCGAGGAAACAAAGGTAACCAGCACACAGACCTACAACACGGGTCACACACAGGTTCGAACGGAAAAGGAAATCAGCTTCCGTGTCGGCAATCGCCCTGTCACGATGAAGAATATCAAGGGCATCGAGCTAACGGATGGCGACAATGCAACTGTTGTTGGCAGCGACACGCGTAGCGGCGTCAAGGCAATACTCATACGTAACGACACGACAAACATGATCTATGGCTACAGCACCTGGTACCTCATGATGTGGGCTGCCATTTTGACCGCCATCGGCGTTGCGACGGTATCCATTTTGATCGGTGTGGTGCTTCTGCCGATAGGCCTGTTCTTGTTCTACAAGGGCTACCAGCACATGGAAGCGTACAAAATGATGGCGGCATGAATTTCCTGTTCATGCCCAGGGCTCTGCAAGGAAAGGCGATCTCTGTTGGCAGGCCCTTCAAATCATAAAAGGGTCCCGATGGGACGATTGGCTTGCGATTCGACGCCGGTAGCGCGGTCGGGACAGGATGGGCTCAGATCGCCTGAAGGCGATCTTCGGGTCTGCGACCCGGCTCCGCTGCGCTGCGCCGCCCAAAACGCTGGCGCGTTTTGTCGAACAAAGGTCCGCCTCCGTTGGCAGGCCCTTCAAATCATAAAAGGGTCCCGATGGAACGATTGGCTTGCGATTCGACGCCGGTAGCGCGGACGGGACAGGATGGACTCAGATCGCCTTAAGGCGATCTTCGGGTCTGCGACCCGGCTCCGCTGCGCTGCGCCGCCCAAAACGCTAACGCGTTTTGTCGAACGAAGGTCCGCCTCCGTTGGCAGGCCCTTCAAATCATAAAAGGGTCCCGATGGGACCCTTTTATGATTTGGCGCGCCCGACAGGATTCGAACCTGTGACCCCTGCCTTCGGAGGGCAGTACTCTATCCAGCTGAGCTACGGGCGCATGCGCGAAAAGGGGTCGCAATCATACTCATTGGACCTGCAAAGGTCTATCCGGCCGTCCCGCTGTCGGGATTCTGGCGCCACGGTTGCGGAGACCTGGTCCGTCGCCGTCGGCGATGCGTTGCGCCTGGTGCTCCAAGTCAGCGTTTTGACGCCCCGGCAAGCGATATTTGGTAGCTCACAACGAGCAAAAACATGAACGTGTTCATGATAGTTACGCCGGGTTTTTGACATATGGCGTGAAATGTAAGAGTCTTGGGTCAAGTCATCAGCGAGGCGCGGGTTCAGTCAGGATCGACGGAACGTTGACGCCGGCAATCGCTTACAAGGAGTTTGATGGTTGGAGGCCGGTTTTCCGGGCTCTTATGTAAAAGGGAAGTTAACTGGGAAAGGAGTCTCAGTGATGGATAATCTCAGGGAAGGATCCGCCATTTCTGGTCAGGATCTGAGGAGAGCAGAGGACGGACTTCGACAGGCGACAGAGGATTGTGTCGCGTCTGGGGAGTCAGCGAACTCTGCGGAGCAAGCCACCTCCGAACATACGCCGACCGGCAATACGCCGAGGATGGTAGGTATCCGGCGCCTGATCGAACAGGTAGCCGCGTTTACCACCAATGTTCTGATCACCGGCGAGTCGGGCACCGGCAAGGAATGGGCGGCACGCTATATCCATGATCTGTCGCCGCGTCGCGACAAGCCGTTCGTGCCGGTGAACTGCGGCGCGATACCGCCGGATCTGCTGGAAAGCGAGTTGTTCGGGCACGAGAAAGGTTCGTTTACCGGCGCCATCGCGGCACGAGCCGGGCGCTTCGAAGTCGCGGAAGGCGGCACATTGTTCCTGGACGAGATCGGCGACATGAGCCTGCCGATGCAGGTCAAATTGCTGCGCATCCTTCAAGAACGCACCTACGAACGGGTCGGCAGCAACAAGAGCCGTGAATGCGACGTGCGCATCATCGCAGCGACCCATCGGGATCTTGAAGACGCGATTGAGGAGGGCCTGTTCCGCGCAGACCTGTATTACCGGCTCAACGTGTTCCCGATCGAAATGCCGCCGCTGCGCGAACGCGTTGATGACCTCGAGTTACTCGCCGGCAACATCATCCGCCGTTGCGAAGGCAGCGGCCTGAACCCGGTCACGGTGACGCCCGCCGCATTCCGCATCCTGCGGCACCATTCCTGGCCCGGGAATATCCGTGAGCTCGCCAATCTGCTGGAACGTTTGTGTGTGCTCTATCCCGGCAGCGACGTCGACATAAAGGACCTGCCGGCGCGCTACACCGCGGACGCGCCGGTGCGCGAATCTGATCGTCAGCGTATCCACGAGGCGCGCGAATCGGGACCCTTGCCGCAGGACTTCGGCTTGCCTGGCGAGGATGTCTCACTCAAGGAGTACCTGGCCAACATCGAACTGTCTCTGATCAGGCGTGCGCTGCATGAGACTGAAGGTGTCATCGCTCAGGCCGCGCGGCGACTCAACGTACGCCGCACCACGCTGGTCGAAAAGATGAAAAAATACGGCCTCTCCTGACTCGCCCGTCAGGTCCGCACCTGTAGATCTGAGGCGTGAAACCACTGCGGTCCGCAGCGCTTAGCGAGGATCGGTTGCGAGACGATTGGCAGCGGTCTCAATCGAGGCCGGGCGGCCGAGCAGGAACCCCTGGGCCAGATCGCAACCCAATGCTTCGAGCTTCTGCAATTGCTGCATGGACTCGACCCCTTCCGCGGTCACCCGCAGACCCAGGCTATGTGCCAGCGCCAGCGTGCCTTTGACGATGCTGACATCGCGCGGATTCTCGGGCACCCCTTTCAGGAACACCCGGTCGATTTTCAGTCCGGACACCGGCAGGGTCTTGATGTAACTCAACGAGGAATAACCGGTGCCGAAGTCGTCGATTGAGATACCGACGCCCAGCATCGCCAGGCGTTGCAGCGTATGAGTGGCCTTCTCCGGCTCAGTCATCAACAAAGATTCCGTTACTTCGAGGATCAGGCATTTGCTCTCCAGACCGGTGCTCTCGAGCGCGCGGCGCACGATGCCGACCAGGCTGTCCTCCTGAATCTGGCGCACCGACAGATTGATCGACAGGGTCAGATCCGGACGCGCGAATCGTTGCTGCAACTGTTTTGCTTCCTGGCATGCGCTGTGCAGTACCCACTCGCCCACGGTCTGAATCATCCCGGTGCGTTCGAGAATGGGCACGAACTCTGATGGCGGCACCTCGCCTACGGACGGGGAGTTCCAGCGCAACAGACCCTCGAAGCCGCTGATCCGATGCGGGACCAGCCCGACGATCGGCTGGTAATGCAAACTGAACTCGTCCCTGGCCAGCGCCCCCTGCAACGCCAGATGCAGATCCAGATAACGGGATACCGTCTGCTGGAATACCTCGGAGCAAAAACTGTAGCAATTGCCGCCCTGCGCTTTAGCCTGGCACAGCGCGTGGTCGGCCGCCTCAAGCATGGTCTCTGCGCTCTCGCCCTGATTCGGCGACACCGCAATGCCGATGCTCGCGGTGAGGTCCGGCCACCGCGAATCATCACGAGCGGCGCGGCGCACTAACTGCAGTAGTTTGCGCGCCACATGCACCAGTTCGGTTTCCTGCTCGAGACTGTCGATCAAAACCGCGAACTCGTCACGTGCCATGCGCGCTATCAAATCGCCACGGCGCATGCCGTTTGCTGCTGCAGAGGCCATGCTCGCAATCACCCGATCGGCAAAGCCGGCGCCCAGGGTATCGCGCACCGCGCGGAAACGATCCAGATCCAGCAGCAACACGGCGCAGCGGCCACCATCTCGTTGCCGTCTGGCCAGTGTTCTTGCGAGTGTCTGTTTGAATGATCCGGCGCCAACCAGACCGGTGAGTGGATCCCTTGACGGCTCGAACGCTCTGACCTCGGCATCATCGTCTGGCGGTCGCACATGCAACATGCCGCCAAAGCGCAGTCCGGAGCGATCGGTCAGGGGTATCTCCCGTACCGCATTCCCCGGTGGGGTCCCGGTCTCCAGACTCTGGCTATGTCCTTTCCCTGGATCCAGCAACTTGCGTGCTGCGTGGTTGCTAAGCAAGGGCAAACCTTGCCGATCCATCAGCACGATACCGTCTTCGATATTCTCCAGCACCGCACGCAGCACGCCCTGGAAAGCTTCCAGGTCTGAACTGGCGAGGAAATTCTCCAGCAGCATGGCCAGCAGCAAAGGCAAGTGCTCACGTTGCCAGGCGGCCAGCGGGATCACCCGGGCAACGCCCGCTTGCTCTAGTTCCTGCTCCGAGATCGCCTCATCCGCGAGCACGATCAACGGGCACTGCGGCCAGTTCTCAGCCAGGCGCTGGCAGGCATCGACGGTCTCCGGGCCATAGACCTCTGCGTCCAGCACCAACAGATCGTAGTCGTGTGCTGCGCCGCTGCGAGCCGCCTCGGTGACAGTCCCGACGACCGAGCAGGTAATTCCCTTGGGCGCCAGCGTCGCAACCAGCTGATCGCCCGCGCTGCGATCACTGATGACCATGCAGACCCGGGTTCCCGCTGGTGAGTCGTCCGCGGCGATGTTGGCGGGCACAGTCATTGAAAATTCACATTGCCAGCTCGAAGAGCGGCCGTTCAGGCCCGTTTCTCGTCGCCGGCATCCACGTGGCTGGCCACCTGATTCCGTCCACGGGACTTGGCCAGATACAGCGCCTGATCGGCCGCCTCCAGCAACTCCTCGACGGTCTTGTACGGGTATGCGGAATCCCTTGTGGCGAAGCCGATTGAGGAGGTGATATGGAAACTGCCGTCATCCACCACATGCGCCTTTTCGGCGATTGCGCGGCACATGCGCTCGCAGACCGTGGCCGCCCGATTCTGATCCGTGCCCGGGAGCAGGACGACAAACTCGTCACCACCGTAGCGCGCAACGATATCCGACTCCCGGGTGCTCACACAGAGCACGCTTGCGGTCTCACGTAAGATCATGTCGCCGACCCGGTGACCATGGGTATCGTTGACCTGTTTGAAATAGTCGATATCCAGGAACACGATGCTGACCGGCCACTCGTAAGTGTCGGAATCCGAGAATTCCTTGTTCAGCGCTTCTTCGAGCTGGGCGCGATTATACAGACCGGTCAACGGATCGCGCCGACCCTCCTCGCGCAATTCCTTGTTCTGGTTCTCAAGCGCCTCTGCGGTATGACGCAACTCGGCAACTTCGGAAATAACCTGGAGATTGCGCACCATCAACACCTCGCGTGCGCGCTCAAGAATCTGCTCAGAGTGTCCTGCATCGAACAGACGCATCTCAAACAGATCCTCCGCTACGGGCAACTGGTCGGAGATGATCTCGAACAACTCGCCGAGACGATTCCCGTGGATCCCCAGCAGGTTCTGGGTACGATCGCCGATACGGCGGATGCCATGAGCCGATGCGCCCTCGATCCAGGCGTCAGCAAGTATTCCGGACATCGCGACACAGCGGCTAAAACTGATGTGTTCCGCATCAACACCACGCGCGTCGGGGTCATGGCTGGTCAACACCGCATGCCGAATATGATCGGGGAAATTCCACTGTTCCAGCATCCACGCCCCGACCACTGCGTGGTCGCAACCGATCTTCTCGGATTCATGGTTCCACAGCGACTCATGGTCGTTCTGCATCTTCTCGACGCCCACGTAGATATCGTTCTGCACCAGATCCAGACCAAGCACACCTATGTCTTGCAAGAGACAGGCCAGGAACACTTCCTCCGCGTCCCTGCGGCGGCACTCGGTCGCCAGCAATTTGCCCCAGGTCGCGGCCATGATGCAGCGCCGCCAGAATCGCTTGAAGTCCAGGCCATTGGGCGGATTCTGCTTCAGCGTGTGTACCAGCGAGAAACTCAGAGCCAGCGTCAATGTGGCGTTGAGCCCCAACACGATAATCGCCTGGCGCAGATTGCTACTCTTGCGCCGCTGGGCATACAGCGCTGAGTTGGCAATGCGCATGACCTTGGCCGCCAGCGCCGGATCAGTACTGACCGAGTGCGCCACTCTGCGGATTTCGATATTCGGGTCCTGGGCCAGCTCGACAATCTGCGCGCCGACTGCAGGCAAGCTAGGCAGGTTCCCCGCCGCTTTGAGTTTGCGAGCCAGCTCTTCGTTGATTTTCTTGACCATGTTGTTCTCCTTACTCTGGCCTCGGCATCCTGCGGGCGCCTCGAGCCTCCTCAGTTAGTTTGTCAGCGCGGTCTCTGACTGCGCGCCCGAACACAGGCTGCGCATCAAGTCCGCTTCGCCCCGGGACAGCCCGCATGCCTTGCTCAGCTCACCTTCATTGGCGCCGTTTTTTAGCAATCTGACCGCCTCGTCATAGCGCGGCGCACGGGCCCGTTTTTCCGATTGCTCGACCCGCTGGGCCAGACGCCGGAATTCCGGCATCACCGCCGCGGCCTGCTCGGCTGCAGCAACCGCGGCCGCTGTCGTCGCAGCCATATCCAAAAGCTGCTGACGCTGACGCAGAACTTCCTGACGAAGCTCTCGAAACGTATCCAGCAGCCGCCACAGTGCGAGGGCTGCCAGCCCGGATGTGATGAATCCCAAAGTACTTAGCTTGTCCATGGTCAAGCCTCCCTGCTATGCGTATTCGTCAATGTGCGGGGGATCATCCTGATCACCCTGCCTGGATTTCGGTTTCTGTTGCGGCGAGGGTCGGCGTCGCTGGTCTTTCTTGCCCTCCGCTTGTGGCGGCCGGATCTGTCGTGCCGGATACGCCGGACCAATGGGTGGCAGTTCTTTCATCCCGCATCCCCCTCGGTTTCGGCCTCGGTCTCGGTCACCGGCACCGACTTCTGCTTGTCCGGGATGTTGATTCCCGGCAGGCCCAGCATTGCGTCCCGCTCATACTCGGGCGTGGCATCGAGGCCGGCGAGGATGATCAGGACCACTCGCCTGTTGCGGTTGCGACCTTCGGCCGAGCTGTTCTCCGTCGCCGGCCGGTACTCACCCAGCCCGGTCACGACCATGCGCGTCGGTTCGATACCGCGACGCGTATACAGGTGGACCACGCTCGCGGCCCGTGCCGCGGACAACTCCCAGTTGGACGGAAATTCGCGTGTGCTGATCGGCTGGGTGTCGGTGTGTCCCTCTACCCGAATCGGGTTCGGAAAGGGTTTCAGGATGTCGGCGATCTGTTCCAAAACCGGGACCGCATCAGGCGCCATGGTGGCGCTGCCGCTGGGAAACAGGATGTCGGTGTTGATCTCGACCTCGATCCACGAACGTCTGCGCTCAACCCGGATCAGATCATCCTTGATCAGCGGCCGCATCGCTTGCTCTACTGCATCCGCCATCTGCCGCAATGCGGCGTTGATGCCCTCCTCGCTCAGGGCGCCTGGAAACGCGTCATTACTGCCACGACCGGCAAGCGGCCCCCTGCGCATCTGCTCGGCGGGGCTAACCGGCAACGCCATCAGCGCGCCGGGATCGATCGCGTCTGGCGCCGACTCACGCAGACTCTTGGACGTCTTTTCGCCGATCTGGATCGGTTCGATCGCGCGTGGCGCGCCACGGAATGCGGCACGCAGGGAATCTGACAGCACCCGGTACTTGCCCTCGTTGAGGGAGGACATCGAATACATAACGACGAAAAACGCGAGCAACAAGGTCACCAGGTCGCCATAAGGAATGGCCCAGGCTTCATGGTTAACGTGGTCCTCGTGTCGTTGTTTTCGCGCCATGTTTACATGCCTAGCTCAGGTAGCCCTGGAGCTTCACCTCGATGTTGCGCGGGTTCTCACCCTCGGCAATTGCGATGACACCCTCAAGCAATATCTCTTTCGCCTGGGTCTGGGATTTCACCACCTCTTTGAGCTTGTTCGCAGCTGGCAGGAACAACAGATTGGCCAGACCGATGCCGTAGATGGTGGCGACGAATGCGGCCGCGATTCCGGAGCCCAGCTTGCTTGGATCCGCCAGGTTCTTCATCACCGCCATCAGGCCCATCACCGCGCCGATGATGCCGAGCGTTGGCGCATAGATGCCGAGACCTTCAAATACCTTCGCGCTCTGGGTGTCGGCGGTCTCCCGGGCCTCGAGTTCGACCTCCATGATCTTGCGGATCGAGTCCGGCTCGGTACCATCGACCAGCATCTGCAAGGCCTTGCGGGCGAAGGGATCGGTCTCGGATTCAAGCGCCGGTTCCAGTGCCAGCAGGCCCTGCTTACGCGCCATGTTGCTCCACTCGACGACCTGTTCGACGAGTGCATTCAGATTCGGTGTCGGCGGTTTAAAAACCCAGGAAAAGATTTTCATCGCCCTGACAAAAGTCGGGCGCGGGGTCTGAATCAGACTTGCGGCAAAGGTACCGAGCACCACGATCACGAACGCCGCGCCGTTCCACAACGCAGCCAGGCCGCTGCCCTTGAGGATGCTGCCGCCAACCACGGCGACCAGCGCCAGTGCCAGGCCGGCTACACTAAGCGGGTCCATTGTCGCGCTCTCTTGCCATATCCATTTGGCCTTCCATGCGTTCCCTCGTTATCCGGGCGTCATCAAGCCGCAGCGATGCGCTCCCGCCAGTCTTCCATTCTTGCGCGCAAACGCGTCAGCGCCTGTCCGTGTATCTGGCAGACGCGAGATTCGCTTACCCCCAGCACCTTGCCGATTTCCTTGAGGTTCAACTCCTCGTCGTAGTAAAGCGCCATCACCATGGCTTCCCGCTTGGGCAGCTGGCCGATCTGTTCGGCCAGCGCCTCTCTCAGCTCATCGTCCTCCAGCGCGTCGACCGGGTTCTTGCCGAGGTCACCCTCGATCTCGGCCCGGGGATCGCCGGCCTCGCTCATCTGATCGAGGCTAAACAGCTTGCCGGTCGCTGCGTCAGCCACCATCTGGTGGTACTCGTCGAGCGACACGTCCATCGCTGCGGCAATCTCTTCGGGCTGCGCCTCACCGCCTTTGCGATTCTCAACTTCCCGCATGGCCTCGGTGAGCCGGCGCTGATTGCGATGGACCGAGCGCGGCGCCCAGCCCATGGAGCGCACTTCGTCCAGCATCGCGCCGCGAACACGGATTCCGGCGTAGGTCGCGAAGTTCGCGCCCTTGTCCGGCGAGTAGTGTCTTGCGGCGCCTAACAAAGCCATTAATCCCACCTGAACCAGGTCATCCATTTCCACCGTCGGTGGCAGCCGGCCCATCAGATGGGCCGCGATTCGCTTCACCAGATCCGCATGCTCTTCCACCAGCGCGTCCGCCGACTGCGCCTGGATATCTGCGTAACCGGACCGCAAACTCACTGCGTTGCTCCTGCGGCTGCCGCCAGTCCGAAAATCCGCTCCATAAAGAACTGGATGCCGCCGCTGGCCGCGACCGGTACAGACCATGTATCGGCACGTTCAGCCAGCTTCTTGAATGCCAGCGACGACCAGCTGCCGGGGAACGCCCCGACTACCGGCATCTGCTGTTGCACCGCCCGCGCCAGGTATTCGTCAAACGGGATGGTGCCTGCATGGTCCACCACCACGTCGAGAAATCTCTCAGTCACGCGGGTGATCTTTTCGAACAGGGCCCGGCCCTGTCCGGGGGCGCGGGTCATGTTGGTAACGATACGGAATCGCTGCACGCCATATTCCCGGCACAGCACCTTCATCATCGCGTAGGCATCCGTCATCGATGTCGGTTCGTCACAGACCACCACCACGACTTCGCCCGCCGCCTGACTAAAACGCAGCACAGAAGGAGAAAGACCGGCCGCGGTATCAATGACCAGTGCGTCGAGATCCTGACTGAGCTGGCTGAATGCGTTGATCAGACCGGCGACGCTCGCATCGTCGAGTCTGGCCATCTTTGAAATCCCTGAAGCCGCCGGTACGACAGTGATGCCGCCTGGTCCCGACAGCAGGATATCTTCAAGATGGACCTTGCCTTCCAGCACGTCGCTCAGGCTGTAGCGCGGCTGCAAACCGAGCAGCACATCGAGATTGGCCAGCCCCATATCCGCATCAAGCAACATCACCCGTCGCTCTCTGGCCGCCAGCGCCAGGGCCAGATTGGCAGCGACATTGCTCTTGCCGACGCCGCCCTTGCCGCCGGTCACAGCGATCACCTTGACCGGTCGCGGCCCGCCGTTTAAGAGCACCGGGGACAATTGGGCGGGTGTTTGCTCAAGCACGCTCATGAACATTCTCCCGTGAAAACTGGGCGGCCATTTGCGCTTCATCCAAGTTGTAGCGCCCTGCCTGGATGCGCTCCGCCGCTGCTTTAAGCAACCATTCGCGGCGCGGGCCGGCATACCAAATATCTTCTGGCACACGCTGACCATTGCTCAGATAGGCCAGCGGCAATTCGCTGCGAATCACCGCAGCCAGAGCACCACCGAGCACGACTGCGTCATCAATCTTCGTCATCACGCAGCCGGACAAGCCAAGCGGCGCGAACGCCTCTATCGTTTCCTGCAAGGACTGGATCTGCGCGTTCGCCGGAAGGGTCAGCAGATGCCTGACCGGGAAATCCTGACCGGCGAGGGCGGCCAGCTGTGAAGACATGCGTACGTCGCGATGCCCAACACCTGTCGTATCAACAAGCACCAGATGGACCCCAAGCAGACTGTCCAACACGCGCTTCAGTTCAGCGCCGTCCGCCGCGACAAAAACAGGCGCGCCGATAATCTCGCCGAAAGCAGTCAGCTGGGCTCGCGCACCAATCCGGTAATCATCCGCTGCCACCAGCGCAACCTGACCCGGCCCATGACGCAGCGTGTGCCGTGCAGCAAGCTTCGCAATCGCGGTGGTCTTGCCGGCGCCGGTGGGGCCGACCAATGCCAATACCCCGCCGTCCTCAACCAGATCCGAGTCGGTCACCGGAATCCGCTCTATCAACCGGGCCAGAGGCACCCGCCAGGCATCGTCGTAGGACTCGAGAGCGTCACAACTCGCGACAATCTGGTCCACCAGATCGGGACTCAAGCCGAGACTGGCCAGATTACGCATGGCCTGGGCCTGGATCGGCGTGCGCCGTGCCTGTTCGTTCCACGCAAGCTGCGCCAGATGCGATTCCAGCAGATGCCGCATGGCCTGCATCTCCCGTCGTATTTCGCCGCTCGAGGCGCTGCCTGCAGCAGTTGCTGACGATGAAGCGGCACCGTTGAGCAGCGCAGGTATCTCCACCTGCGGCGCTTGTTCGGATTCGCGGTAGTCGATGGCGGCGACGATTTCGACGCCGTCGTCCACTGTGTGAGAGGACAGAATCACCGCCTCCGCCCCCAGCTCATCGCGCACCCGGCGAATCGCCTGGCGCATGTCTGGTCCACTGAATCGCCTGATTTTCATACTGATAGCTTCCTTGCCTTAAACCCGGGCGGGGTCTAACCACCCACCGCCGCCACCATCCTCAGATTCCTGTTCTCCGGCACCTCGTTGTAGGCCAGCACGCTCAGGCCAGGGATTCCGTGCCGCAAAAAGCGCGATAACCAGGGCCGAAGCGTCGGAGAAACCAGCAATACCGCCGGTTCACCGGCAATTTCTTGACGCTGTACGGTTTCGAACAGACGTGAATGCACTGTTTCTGCAAGCCCTGGCTCGATTCCGCCACCACCATCGCCGTCTTCTCTCAGAGAGTCCTGCAATAATCGTTCCAACGCGGGTTCCAGCGTAATCACAGGCAATTCGCCGCTGGCGCCGCCAATGCGCTGCACGATGGTCCGTCCGAGCGCGACACGTGCCGCCGCTACCAATGCCTGCGGTTCCTGGATACGGGCCCCGTGTTCTGCCAGCACTTCGCAAATGCGGCGCATGTTGTGAACCGGAATATGGTCGCGCAGCAGTTCCTGCAGCACGCGCACCAGCAGGCTCATCGGGATCAGTTTCGGTACCAGGTCGTCAACCAGTCGTGGCGCGCTCCTGGCCAGCCGGTCCAGCAATTGCTGAGCCTCCTCATGACCAAGGAGTTCGTGTGCGTTGTCGCCAATGACCTGATTAAGATGCGTGGCCACGACTGTCGCCGGATCGACGACCGTATATCCATGGGACTGCGCCTGGTCGCGCCGTGACGGGTCGATCCACAAGGCGTCGAGACCGAACGCCGGATCCTTGGTCGGCACACCGTCGATGCCGCCGGTGGCTTGACCGGGGTCGATCGCCAGCACGCGCTCCGGCTGGATCTCGGCCTCGGCAATCGTCGCCCCCATCACGGTGAGCCGGTAAGCATTAGGCGCCAGATCGAGGTTGTCGCGGATATGTACAGCAGGCACCAGGAATCCTAGCTCTTCGGACAGCTTCTTGCGCACGCCCTTGATGCGGGCGGTCAATTCTCCGCCCTGCGCCCGGTCGACCAGCGGAATCAGCCGGTAGCCAACTTCCAGCCCGACCGGATCGGCCTCGGCCACATCGTCCCAGCTCAGCTCGATCGGCTCCGGCGCGGGCGCTTGGACCTGAGGCGACTCATCGTCGGGCGTCCGCAGACGGTGCTTGTGCGCCATCCATGCGCCAGCACCGCAAATCGCGGCCAGCGTCAGGAACGCAAGGTTCGGCATACCGGGGATCAGCCCAAGCAGACACAACACACCGGCTGTCAGCGCCAGCACCCGCGGCTCTCCGAACAACTGGATGACGATCTGGTCGCCCATGTTCTGCGAACGCGACATCCGCGTGACGATGATCGCAACGGCCGTGGACAACAGCAGTGACGGTATCTGAGCGACCAGGCCATCGCCGATCGTCAACAAAGTGTAGGTTCGGGCCGCCTCAGCGAAGGCCATATCATGCTGACCTACACCGACGGCCAGGCCGCCGACGATATTGATAAACAGGATCAGAATGCCCGCGATCGCGTCGCCACGAACAAATTTACTGGCGCCATCCATCGAGCCGTAAAAATCGGCTTCGGCCCTTACTTCAATGCGCCGCGCCGCGGCTTCTTCCTGAGTCAGGATGCCGGCGTTGAGATCGGCGTCGATGGCCATCTGCTTTCCGGGCATCGCATCCAGCGTGAAGCGTGCGGCCACTTCGGACACCCGGCCGGCGCCCTTGGTGACGACCACGAAATTGATGATCACCAGAATCGCGAACACCACGATACCGACAGCGTAGTTGCCGCCGATAACGAATTCGCCGAAGGCCTGGATCACGCGGCCAGCAGCATCGCTGCCGGTGTGTCCGTCGAGCAGCACGACCCGGGTCGAGGCGACGTTGAGCGCCAGCCGCAGCAATGTCGCCGCCAGCAACACAGTCGGAAAGACACCGAAATCAAGCGGCCGCATCACATAGATCGTGGCCAGTATCACCACCAGCGAGAGCGAGATATTGAAGGTAAAGAACGCGTCCAGCAGCACTGGATGCAGCGGCACCACCATCATTGCGATGATCACCAGTACCAGCGCTGGCGCGCCGAGTCCGGAACCTCCGATTCTGCCCAGGCTCTTTAGCAGTTGCGGACCATTCATCGCGGATCATCCTCGTTCTCGTCTATTTCCACCTGCGGGCGCGACGGCGGCATGGCGCCGCTTATCCGCGCCTGCCGCACCTTGTAGACCCAGGTCAGTACCTGAGCCACAGCCACGTAAAGCGTCGCCGGTATCTCCTGCCCGATGTCCGCGCTGCGGTAGAGCGCGCGAGCCAGCGGAGGCGCCTCGAACAACGCGACCCGGTTCTCGGCAGCCAGTTCACGGATCCGCGCCGCGACCAGATCCGCGCCCTTGGCGACGACGCGCGGGGCGCGCATCCTGGCTTCGTCATATTTGAGCGCCACCGCGAAATGGGTCGGGTTGGTGATCACGACGTCCGCGGTCGGCACATCCTGCAGCATCCGGCGGCGGGCAAATTCCTGCTGCAGACCGCGGATGCGGCTCTTGACCTCGGGCCTGCCGTCGGTTTCTTTCATTTCGTCGCGCACTTCCTGGCGAGTCATGCGCAATTGTTTAGCGTGCTGCCATAACTGGAATGGCACATCGACGGCGGCGATCAAAATAAGAGACAAGCTCAGCATCAGCAAAGCCATCGCCGCCATCCCGGCGCTCGCGCCGATCGCCTGATTGACGGGTGCAGCACCCAGCGCCAGCAATTCAGGCGCCCAGCGCCAGAGCAGTACCACGCCCAGACCGGTCACCAGCGCCGCCTTGGCGAAGGCCTTGACCAACTCGATCAGGCCCTTGGGTCCAAAGACCCGTTTCAGGCCCTTCGCCGGATTCAGTTTTTCCAGCTTTGGCGCCATCGGCTTGAGACTGAAGGACCAGCCACCGGTCAAGGTTGGCGCCAGCACGGCCGCGACCAGCAGCACCAGAAAGAACGGACCAATAACTACCAGAGCTTCGCGGATTGCGCTGCCCAGTGCCGCCGGCAGCTGTGACGCATCACGTGGGAGATGCCCGGGCGAACTGAGGCCGCTGCGGATCAGATTGAGCATGCCTGCGGTCATCGGGCCATGGGCGAGTACCATCATCGCCGCGCCGGTGATCATCACCAGCGCGGCACTCAGTTCCCGCGAGCGCGGAACCTGACCTTTCTCGCGAGACTCACGCAAGCGTTTGGGTGTCGCTTGCTCGGTCTTCTCCTGATAACTCTGGTCATCCGCCATGCTCAGTCACCTGCAGCCGTTCCGGTAGCCAGCCCTGCAGCCAGGCGGAATGCATCGTCGATCAAGGACTCAAGCGCCGGTGCCACATTGCCAACGCCGACCGCCAGGATCAGGAAGCCGAGGATCATCGTGACCGGGAACCCGACCGCGAACAGATTCAGATTGGGCGCGGCCCGGCTCATCACACCGAACGCCAGATTGACCACCAGCAGCGCGGCGACTGCGGGCAAAGCCATCTGCATCGCACCGGCAAACATGCGCGAACCAAACGACACCATCGCCCAGGCGTCGGTCGCGCCAAGCGCGCCGGTGCCTGGCGGCAGCAGTTCGAAACTCTCGACCAGGATGCCGATCAGAGCCAGGTGCGCGTTGATAGCAAGAAACAGCAGCGTGCTGACCACGACGTAGAACTGACTGAGCACCGGCACGTTGCCGCGTTGCGGGTCGACCATCGTGGCGAAGCCCAATCCCATGCTCATGGAGATGGTCTGACCGCCGATCACAATCGCGTCGAAGATCATCTGCACCGCGAAGCCGATGGCGACGCCGATCGCGACTTCTCGCAGCACGAGGAATGCCGCACCCAGGCCCATCGTCATGGCTTGTGTCGAATCACTCAGCGGAACCACGATCAGAGTCAGCACCACAGACAACAACACACGCACGCGCACCGGCACCAGGCGGCCGCCAATCACCGGCGCCACCATGCACATCCCGGTAATACGAGCAAACGGCAACAGGCCGGTGCCGATCGTGTCGAGTATCTGTTGGGTGGTGATAACCATCTGACGAATGCCGACGAGCGGGGCGCTCAGCCGATCAACCCCGGTATGTTCATGAATAAAGTACGGGTATAGCCGGTGATCAACTCCAGCATCCATGGCGCGGCCAGCGCTGCAACCAGAGCCAGCACCAGCAGCTTGGGGATAAAGCTCAGCGTCATCTCATTGATCTGGGTCGCGGCCTGGAACATGCCGATAATCAGGCCGGCGGCAAGTGCGCTCAGCAACAACGGCGCGGCCAGCAGCGCGGTGACGGTCATCGCCTCACGGGCGATCGTAATAACTGTTTCCGGAGTCATGCCGATGCGCCCTCAAGCCACCAGGAAGCTCGAAGCGAGCGTACCCATCAACAGGCCCCAGCCATCGACCAGCACGAACAACATGATCTTGAACGGCAGCGAGATGAGCATGGGCGAGAGCATCATCATGCCCATCGACATCAGTACGCTGGCGACCACCAGGTCGATAATCAGGAACGGAATGAAGATCAGGAATCCGATCTGGAATGCGGTCTTCAATTCGCTGGTGATAAAGCTTGGAATCAGTACAGAAAATGGAACATCCAGCTCTGAGGGATAGCTGTCGTCGCCGGCGATTCCGGCAAACATGGTCAGGTCGGTCTCCCGTGTCTGGCCGAGCATGAACTCGCGGAACGGGGCCATCGCCTGCCCGGCCGCCTGCATCATCTCCATGTTGCCATCCATATACGGCGCCACGCCTTCGGTGTACGCGGTCGTCAGCACCGGCTGCATGACGAAGAAGCTCATGAACAGCGCCAGGCCCACCAGAACCTGGTTGGGCGGGGTTTGCGGCGTGCCCAAAGCCTGTCGGAATATCGCCAGCACGATGATGATGCGGGTAAACGAAGTCATCGCCAGCAACAGAGACGGTAGTACCGTCAGTGCGGTCATCAACAACAGCACCTGAATGCTGACGCTCCAGGTCTGCCCGCCCTGATCGCTGGTGCTGACCTCAAGCGCCGGGATACCGGTCTCCGCCAGACCCGCCAACGGCAGCAATATCATCGCAGCGAGGACACCCAGCCTGATCATCGCCGGGGCCCTCCGACCATATCCCGCATGCGCCGGGCAAAGGGGCTCTGATCCTGAGACGCTGGATCTGGTGGCAAGGGCTGGTCAAGTACATGCAATGTACGCATGCCGCCGCTGCCTACACCAACCAGCAGCTGGGTGTCGCCAACCTCGACCAGCAGGATTCGCTCGCGCGCACCCAATGGCGTGGCGGCGATCACGCGGATGGCGCCTGCATTCCCGCCACCCAGCTGGAGACGCTTCACCCCCCAGGCCAGCACCACAATCAGCACCAGAACGGCGATCAGACCCGACGCCACACCGGCGAGACCGCTTGCCGGCACCCCGGCATCGGCCGCCATCGACAAGGTCGGCGTCGACAGCAGCAAGGCGAGTGCGACACCGGGTGCAAGAGGCCGACCAGGGATGCAGTTCATCAGATTCACCGCAGTTTGCGTACGCGTTCCGCGGGACTGACCACATCGGTCAGGCGGATGCCGAACTTGTCGTTCACGACGACGATTTCGCCATGCGCCACCAGCGTACCGTTGACCAGCACGTCCAGCGGCTCGCCCGCTAGGCGGTCGAGTTCAACCACCGAACCCTGACTGAGCTGCAGCAATTCGCCGACGCTCATGTGGGTACGACCGACTTCCAGCGACAGGCGGACCGGCACATCGAGGATCAGGTCGAGACGATGAGCCTGCTCGCGCCCCGGCGCATCCGCTTCAAGCTCGTCGAAGGTCGCCGCCTCATACTCCTGCTCGACGACAGCCGCGCCATCGTCCGCGACCGCATCCTCTGTGGGGGCGGCTGTTTCTGTTTTACTCATGCTTGTTACTCCCGTTGTCAGGGCCTGCTTCTGCGGCCCGCAAGACTTTCACCGAGTTGAATCCTCTGGATAGGCCGAAGCTGCCCTCCAGCACCACGCTTTCTCCCGAAAAGACGGCCACGGTGGCCGGCAGGTCGATCGGGATGACATCCCCGGGCTTGAGATCCACCAGCTCACCGAGACTGATATCGGTCTCGGCCAGCACAGTGCGCAGCGAGACCGTCGCGTCTCGCACATCCTCGCGTAGCGCATCGACCCAGTACTGCTTGTCATGCGCGCGATCCGTTGGGCTACCGACGTTGACGAAATGGCGTATGGGATCGATCAATGCAGATGGCCAGACGATGTGGAACTCGCCACCGTGACCTGCGAGCTCGACGTCGAAACGGCTCAGATAGACCGGGTCGCTGGGTGCCGCCACGGCGGCGAACTGCGGATTCGATTCGGAACGCAGGTGGGTAAAATCCATCTCCAAAAACGCCGCCCACGCCTCTTTCAGATCGACCAGCACGCGTTCGACGACATTGCCGGTCAGGCGTGACTCGGTCGGCGTGAAGGCGGCAATATCCGGCTTGCGTTTGCCACCGCCGCGGCCGCCAAAATAAGCATCGACAAATTCGAATACCAGATCTGCATCCATGCTCAACAGAAACACACTGTCCTGAGGCTCGGCGCGGATCAGATTCAGGCTGGTCGGTATCGGCAGCGAATCGGCGTAGTCACCCCACTTGACCATCTGCACCGGCTGGCCGATCACTTCAACCGGTCGATGGAACAACTGGAACAGACCCAGGCGCAGCAGACCTGCCAGACGCTCGTTGATCGATTCCAGCGCCGGTACCCGGCCACGGACGATACGGTCCCACTGGGTGATGTCTACGTCTCTGACTTCACCCGGCACCGAGCCCACGTCGCCATCCGTGGCAACGCGGCCATCCTGCACTCCGGCAAGAAGGGCCTCGGACTCTTCCCTGGTAAGAACTTCGTCGCGTTCCATCGCTGTTTACTGCACCACGAAACTCGTGAAATAGAGGTCTTCGACGCCAGCTTCGCCGATCTGACTTTTGACCACCTGTTGCACCTCGGCGAGTGACTGAGCGCGCAAGGCTTCCTTGCCCTCGCGGGTCGACAGGCTCTGCAGATCCGCGCCACCCACCAGCATCAGCAGGTTGTTGCGGATCAGCGGATTGTGTTGCTCGACAGCGGCGATGACCTCCGGGTCGCGTGCCATGACTTCCACCGTCAGCTGAAGAAAGCGCACCGTGGACGGGCCGGTGAAACTCACCACCAGCGGCGGGTCCATCGCGAGGTAGATCGGCGGAGGCAGGGCCTTCTGTTTGCTCTTTGGGTCGGCCTTGTCACCCGCCCGCGCAGTTTCGGCCTCCGCTTCAGACTGGGTCTGGGCCGGCTGCAGATGCGAGGTCACCAACGCAGTCACGATCTGGCTGACAGTGACGATGGCAAACATGCCGATAGCGATGCCAATCCATTTCATCGCGGTTGGCAAAGCCTTGCTTTTCGGCTTGGCGACAACGGCGGTTTCGGGTCCGTCGTCGTTGGTGGTTTCGTCATTCCCTGACATGTTCCCGTTCCTTTAATGAGGATCCGGGGGTATTACTTGCAAGCCTCGTGCCAGAATCTCGAATTTATATAATATTTATTAAATTCAGAATGTTATGCGTCCACTACGGGTCCGGCGAGGTGATCGATCATCGTTCGCCGCCCAATGGCGCCGAAAATTTGACGGGCGATCGTCGGTTTCCGGGCGCAACGCAGGAACTCAGGCGTAGTCGTCAAGCAAACCGCTCTCGCGCACACGCGGTGGTGGGGCTGCTTCGGTCTCCTCGGACAGTGCAGAGCGGGCGGGCCCGGCTGAGCGCCCGGAATCCTGTTGCTGCTCCCCGGACTGGCCGGCCTGACCCTGCTGGTGGGACAGATCAATCCCCTGTTGAGCGAACATCTCCCGCAACCTTGGCATGGCCAGGTCAAGCGCCTCTCGCGCCTGCGGATGATGGGCGTTTAGCCACAATTGCGCCTGATCATCCTGCATCCGCAACTGAATATCGATCGGGCCCAGATGCGCAGGGTTGAGACTCATGCGCGCCGTCTGATGTTCGCCGCGAACGACGACTGCGAGTCGTTCACCAAGTGCCCGCGACCATTCAGGATGTCCCAGCGGCTGGCGCGGACCGGGCAGCTGCAGCGCTGGATCGCGCACCGACCAGGCCCGCTCGGCGCCGGGGTCGCGAATCGTGACCCGTACCGACTCGAACGACAGCTCCGGAAGATCCACAGCTTCCTTGCCCGCACCCGGATTGACGCCGGACAGTTCACCACGACCGCGCTCAGCCTTTGTCGCTTCGGCAATTGCCAGCCTGATCAGGTCACCGTCTGCATGGACCGCATCATCAGCGCGGGTGACGCCGGATTGTCCTGCGCGCGGCGGCAGCCCGGAAACGGTGTTCGGCTGCGCAGCTGGATGTCCGTTGGCCGTCGCCAAAGTGTTGATCTGAAGGGCCTGCGGCAGCCCCTCCCCCGCGCGGCCGCCGAACGGCTCACCGGCGAGATCAGAATCTGTCATGCGGCCGTTCAATGCCGCTTCGGGCACAACGACCGACCCCGCAATCAGACTCGTCGATTCATTGCCTGGTACCGGGTGGACGGATTCTTCGCCGGTGGCAAGCGATGTTTGCGCGAGCAAGTCCGAAGCTGAAATCAGCTCGGCGCCCGGCACAGGGTCGCTGTGAACGCCCGGCGCAGATAGGCCGGTGGCAGTTGCCTCGACCGGCAAACGGGGCTGCGGCTCCAGCGACGGCGCCAGCCCATCGGAAGACAGGAGAAGTGTGGCCTGCGCCGATCCTTCGCGGGCAGGGCTTGCCGACAGCATCGCCGACCTCACCGCCGAATGTACCGTCGACAACGGCGGACCCTGGTCAAACAGACCCGGCAGATCGGCTGTTGCACTCGCGGTCGAGGGCGAAACCGGGGCGACCGGCAAAGATTCACCTGTTGCCGGCAGAGTTTCTCCGCTGTGCTCACCGGCAGCATGGCCGGGTTCCGCAAGGCCATGCTCCTTAAGTACGGCATTGAACTGCGGGCTTTGGGGCTCCCGCGATCTAACCTGCGAGGCATTCAGGTGGCCGCTTGGGCCCTGCGATGATGGTGTCTCGACAGTCAAGCCGATTGTCGGAATTGATCCTTCCATGGATGCCTTGATCCCTGTTCAGTCGCTGTGGATGTGCCGCGGTGATGCTCACAAAGAACGGCCGCAGACAGATTTCTTGTCATTCCTGTACAGAGCTTTGCAAGCCCCGTGCCAAAACCGGAACCACGCAGGTATTCGTTGAGCTGAGCCCAGATTCGGCCCAGACTTGGTGCAAGTTCAGCGCAGACGGAACCCACCGGTTCGACTGCCGGCCTCATCGGTAGCGGCTTGTTCTCGCCGGGCTTCGCGCCGGGCCTGGTCTTCACGCAGGCGGCCTGCTGCCCGCTCCAGGGCGCTCACCCGGGTGCGTGTTTCCCGCCAGCGCGCGGCGAGCGCATCGATCCTGGCTTGGGCCACAGCCAGCTGCTGACGCTGCTGAGCCACGGCTTCACCCAGGCGCTGCAGAAAGCCGCGATTTTCCCGCAACAAGGCCGGCTTCACCGGACCGCTGCGGACCGACTGTCTGAGTCGGTAGTCGTCCATATAGGCACGCAGACGTTTCAGCTTGTACTGCTCAATATCCAGTTGCCTGCGGGCCTGGGCAAGAGACCGTGCCAGATCCTTCTCGTCGCGCTGGACGACATCGATCACCGCTTCAACCCGCTTAATCCGGCGCATCGCCCTGCGCCTCCTCGTCCACCGAAGCTGCGGGCGCCACCAGATCTTCCATCGCCAGAATACTCTCGGCCATCGACACCGGCTCGTGCATGCCCTGGGAAAGGAAGGCCCGTACCCTTGGCCACAGTTCGACCGCCCGGTCCAGGTCCGGATCGGTACCCCGCTTGTAGGCGCCGACAGTAATCAGATCACGGTGTTGCCGATACGTGGCGTAAAGCTGGCGCAACTGGCGCGCGGCCTCTGCATGGGCGGGACTGACCACCTGGTTCATTGCCCGACTTACCGAGGCCTCGATATCGATGGCCGGGTAGACGCCACCCTCGGCCAATTCGCGGGACAACACGAGGTGGCCGTCAAGGATCGCCCGGGCCGCGTCCGCTACCGGATCGTTCTGATCGTCACCCTCCGCCAGCACAGTGTAGAACGCGGTAATCGATCCGGCGCCGTTACCGCCATTGCCGGCGCGCTCGACCAGTTGTGGCAGGCGGGCGAATACCGAAGGCGGATAACCCTTGGTCGCCGGCGGTTCGCCAATCGCCAGTGCGATTTCTCGTTGCGCCTGAGCAAAACGGGTCAGAGAGTCCATCAACAACAACACGCGCGAGCCCCGGTCCCGGAAGTATTCCGCCACCGACGTAGCCAGCCAGGCACCGTGCAATCGCATCAGTGGCGAACAATCCGCCGGACTGGCAACGATTACCGCACGCCGCAGACTCTCTGGTCCGAGCGTATCGTGAACAAACTCCTGCACTTCGCGGCCACGTTCACCGATCAGACCCACTACGATCACATCCGCTTCGGTGTAACGGGTCATCATGCCCAGCAGACTGCTCTTGCCGACGCCGCTGCCGGCAAACAGGCCCAGGCGCTGACCACTGCCTGCGGTCAGCAATGCATTGATCGAACGCACTCCCACATCCAGCGGCTGCCGGATCGCCTGGCGAGTGAGGGGATTGATCGGGCGTCCGGCCAGCCGCACGCGGCGATCGCAAACCGGCGCGGGCATGCCGTCCAGAGGTCGGCCAGCGCCATCAATTACCCGGCCCAGCAGCGCATCACCGACATGCGCCTCGGAAACTCTTCGGGTAGGCACGACGGTTGCGCCGGGGGTCAGCCCGGTAACGTCCGCGGTCGGCATCAGGAACAACCGCTCGCCGGCAAATCCGACGACCTCGGCCTCGACCTGACTGTCGGCCGCGCTATCGATAAGACATCTTGCGCCGACCGCGGCTTCGCAACCTACTGCTTCAAGCGTCATCCCGACCATGCGGTCCAGGCGACCCTGGGTGACCAGACCGCTGCCACGAACCCGTTCGCTCAGCGCAGCAATGCGTCGACCCCAATGTTGACTGTGATGCTCGCTCCGGAGCGGGTCATCACCCGGTTCCGGGACCGGACTGCCGTCGTCCGTATGTCCGCGGTCCATACGCTTAGGGTCCATGAACCCTTGATCGGTAGAACCAGTGTCATTCATCTCTGGCTCGTTCGCTGCCAAGCATCTCGCTCATCAGACGGTTAAGACGCAACTCGAGACGCGCGTCGACCTCGGAATTACCGGCAACGACCCGGCAGCCGCCACGTTCCATCACCGGATCTTCGATCAGACGCCAGGCACGCTCAGCGATCTCCGCACCCAGACAATCGCGCACGACGTCGGCATCTTCCGGATGCAGATGTACGTGTATCTCTCTGGCCGTAGCCGGCAGCGTGCGGATCGCTTCGCGGATAATGCCGATGACCTGACTCGGGTCCATGCGCATTTCACGCCGCACAAGCTGCCGGGTCAGCGCCTGCACCAGGGTCAGAAGCTGCGCCTCGACCTCTGTGTCGAGGTTTTCAAATGGATGCGCCAATGCGCTGAGCGCCGCATCGAGACGCTGGATGCGATCCGCTATCTCGGCCGCAGCCGCCGCCAGCCCCTCCTGTCGACCCGCTTCCCGAGTCTCCGCGCGTATCTGCTCCTGCAATGCTTCCAGATCTTCGCGGGTAAGCAGATGGGAGCTTGCGCCACTGCCATCAGTCGCAGCGCAGCCGTCGCCGTGAACATCGGGCGCCTGCCAGCGTTTGCAATCCGGCGCCGACTCCATGCGGATAATCCTAGACATATTCTTCGCCGCCGTTGCCGAGGATCAGCGACCCTTCGTCGGCCAGCCGCCTGGCGGTATAGACGATCTCCTTCTGCGCCTCTTCGACCTCGCTCAGGCGCACAGGTCCTTTGGCTTCGAGATCAGACGCCAGGATCTCTGCCGCGCGCTTGGACATGTTGCGGAAGATCTTGTCGCGCATCGCGGTATCAGCACCTTTCAGCGCAATCACCAGTGTGTCACCGGTGACTTCGCGCACAAGTGCCTGAATACCGCGCTCTTCGACCTCCATCAGGTTCTCAAACACAAACATCTTGTCCTGAATCTCCTGACTCAGAGCCGAATCCTCTTTCTCCAGCGCGGTCATGATCTCGTTCTCGAAACGGGAATCCACCAGGTTCAGAATCTCGGCCGCGGTACGCGTGCCGCCAATCGTCGCCGCCTTGAAGTTACTTGAGCGGGAGAACTGTTTCTCAACGATGTCATCGAGTTCCTCGAGTGCGGCCTGAGGTACTTCCTGCAGGCGCGCGATGCGCCCGACGACGTCCGTCGCCAGACCGGAAGACAACTGAGAAAGGACCTGAGCAGCCTGTGCCTGTTCGAGCCGCGCCATCACGATCGCGATGATTTGCGGGTGCTCGTTACGGATCATTTCGGTGACCTCGCGGGCCTCCATCAGATGCAGCGACTCGAGGCCTTTGGGTTCACCGTCGTCGACGATACGTTCGATGATGTTCCCGGCTTTCTCTGCACCGAGTGAGTTGCTCAACACCTTGCGCAGATACTCGGGACTACCCCCGCCCAGATCGACTTCGGTATCCGTGTTGCCGGCAAAGTTCTCCAGCACCGCCTGGGCGTGGAAACGATTGACCCGCTTCATCTGCGCCATCACGCGACTCAGCTTCTGCACCTCGCGCATGCCCATCTTCTGCAGCACAGCTGCCGCCTCCTGTTCACCAAGAGACATCAGCAGTATTGCAGCCTGCTCAGTGCCTGAGATCGATTTTTCGTCAGCCATCGCTTACCACCCAATCACGCACGATCTGCGCGACCCGGTCCGGATTCTGTGCCGCCATGCTGCGCGCCTGGGCGACGCGCTCCTCGTAGGTCAACGCGGGCGCCTGGACCGGGGCCGCCAGCTCGCCACCACCACCGGCCGTGCTGGCCGCCATGGTTCGCGACGGCGCCGCTGTAAGACCGCGCAGCGCGGGGCGTACTACGCCGAAGACCAGCCCAAACAAGGCACCCAGCGCGGCGAGTTGCCGCAGCAGGTCGCGGATCCAGCCCTGGTCAAAGAAAGAAGCCTCGGCCATGGGTTCGACTTCCGGCAAAGGCTGGAAGGACGCATTGATCACGCTTACGCTGTCCCCCCTGGCCTCGTCGAAACCAACAGCCTCGCGTACCAGAGTGCGCAACTCCTCCAATTCCTCTTCCGCGAGCGGTTCACGGGTCATCGCGCCGTCCGCATCCATACTGGCCCTGTGGTCTACCAGCACAGCGACCGACAGGCGCTTGATACCGCCTACGGCGCCGCGCACGTGACTGACTGTGCGATCGATTTCAAAGTTCCGTGTTGCCTGCCGTGCTTCGCTGACCGGCTGAGGCTGGTCGAATTCATCGACAAATATGTCGGCGTCAGGTTCATTGCTGACCGCGCCAGGTATACCCATTGGCTCCATGTCACCCATCTTTACATCTTCGCTGGTCTGTTCGCTGCGCAGCACCTGGGTGGCCGGGTCAAATGTCTCCCGGGTTTCCTCGCTGACAGTGAAATCGAGTTCGGCCGCGACCGTCGCGCGGATGCTGCCCGGCCCCAGAAGCGGCGACAACATCACCTCGATACGCCGGCTCAAGTCCTGCTCCAGGCGTCGTTGCTGTTCGAATTGTCTGGCGGTCAATGCCATCTCGTTGCCGTCGTCAGGCGTCGTCAACAGTTCCCCCATCTGGTCGACCACGGTGACCTTTGCCGGCGTCAGATTGGGTATGCTCGAAGCTACCAAGTTGACGATTGCAGCGACCTGGGAGTTCTCCAGTCGGCGACCGGGATAAAGATGCACCAGCACCGAGGCACTGGGCTGCTGACGCTGACGCACGAAAGCAGTCTGACGCGGCAGCGCCAGATGCACGCGTGCGCTCTCCACTGCACGCAGACTGACGACAGTGCGGGCCAGTTCGACTTCCAGCGCATGCTGATAGCGTGCCCCTTCCATAAACTGGCTGACGGTAAAACCGCTCTCACCCTCTATCATCTCCAGTCCGAGGCCGGTGCCGCGGGGAAGACCCTCGGCGGCAAGCTTCAGACGTGTATCCCTGACCAGTTCGGCGGGTACCAGCACCGCGCCGGTGTTTTCGTCCAGTCGATGTGGGATACCGTTGCTTTGCAGCGCTTGCATAACCTCACCGGCTTCGCGTTCTCCGAGTTGACCGTAGACCACGCTGTATCCCGGCTCACGCGCCCAGAAGACGATCGACAAGCCTGCTGCGATGCTGGCCGCAAGGCCGATCAGCAACAGGAACTGACGCATCCCCGGGACCCGGTCGATAGCCGCCGTCAACCCTGATGAATTTTGCTCTTCCATGTCCCGTCGTAGCTCCAGCTATGCCTCAGATCGGCATGTTCATAATGTCCCGGTAGGCCTCTACCAGTTTGTTGCGGACTTCGGCCATCGCCTGAAACGACAGACTCGCCTTCTGCGTAGCGATCATCACCTCGGTCAGATCAACGTCAGGCTGACCGGCTTCGAAAGCATTTCTCAGTGCCGATCCTTCCGCCTGCATGTCGCTGACGTTGTTGATCGAGTCCTTCAACACCTCACCAAAATCGACCTTGCCCGTCGCCGGTGTGTGCGCGGCCGGCTGCAGATCTCCGGCAAGTGTCTTTAGCTGGTCAAGTACTCTGCTGATTTCCATATTGCTCATGATTTCTTCCCTTCCCTGGGTAGAGCTGATGCTCCGATCTCAAGCCGTTGGCCGCGGGTCGCTCCCGGGCAAAATGCAGCCCTGCTCGCGCAGACGAGCGATCTTGTAACGCAGTGTGCGCGGACTGATACCGAGCATTTCTGCCGCGCGCTTCTTGCTACCACCCTGGGCCAGGGCCTGCGCGATCATGCGCTCCTCCCGGCTGCGCAGACCCTGCTCGAGACTGCTGTCTGTCTGTTCGGATTCGGATTGCGCGCCGTCCACGGCCTCGAACCGGAGTTCGCCTGGCCGGATGGTCTCGCCGCTGCACAGGATCAGCGCGCGTTGCACTACATTCGCCAGCTCACGCACGTTGCCAGGCCAGTGATAGGCCTCCAGGTTACGCATCGCTTCAGCCGAGAACTCCGGCCGGGGACGCTTGTCGTCCGCGGCGCAGGCCAGAAAGTGCCGGGCCAGCGGCCGTATATCCGCCGGACGCTGACGCAGCGGCGGCAGCTCCAGCGGAAATACGTTCAGTCGGTAGAACAGGTCTTCGCGAAAATCACCGGCGGCTACACAGCGCTTCATGTCACGATTTGTGGTGGCCAGCACGCGCACATCGAGAGGGATGCTGCGCTCTGCGCCGACCCGCTCTACCTCGCGTTCCTGCAGCACGCGCAACAGCTTGGCCTGCAAGCCCAGATCCATCTCCGAAATCTCGTCCAGCAACAGGGTGCCGCCTTCGGCTTGTTCAAACTTGCCCGCCCGGGCCGCGTGAGCACCGGTGAATGCCCCTTTCTCATGTCCGAACAGCACCGCCTCCAGCATATTTTCCGGGATCGCGGCGCAATTGATCGCGACAAACGGGCCTTTGGCGCGTGCGGAGCGGGCGTGGATATAGCGGGCAAACACTTCCTTGCCGGTGCCGCTTTCGCCGCTCAGCAACACAGTGGCGTCGCTAAGCGCAACGCGCGCTGCCATGCCCAGCACCTCAAGCGTTGCCGGATCCTCCGCGACCATACCCGCGGCGGTGGCCGGCGTTGCGGTGAGACGCCGCAGGCTTTCGATAAGCTCAGAGACCTCGAATGGCTTGACCAGATATTCGTTGGCACCATCGCGCATCGCCCGAACCGCCCGGGGGATCGTGCCATGGGCCGTCATCATCAAAACCGGAAGGTCCGGCTGTCGCGCCCGGATCCGTTGCAGTAGCGCGTGCCCGTCCATGGGCGCCATCTGGAAATCCGTAACCACCGCTGCAACCGATTCTGACTGAATGATCTCCATCGCTGCACCGCCGTCGCCGGCGACCCGTGTCCGGTGCCCAGCCAGCTCGAGCGTTTCGGCCAGCGCGTCGCGCAGGTCCTTGTCGTCCTCAACCACCAGAATGGTTGCCTTGCTCATGCCGCAACCTCAGGCAGAGCCGGCGTCCCCGTAGTGCGCTTGCCCGTTGTGCGCTTGTCGGTGCTGACGGCCTGGGTGGGAAGCCGGATGACAAAACTGGAACGGCCATCGGCGCGCCGCTCCAGCCAGGCATCGCCGGAATGAGATCTGGCCACTGAGCGGGCCACCGCCAGGCCGAGGCCTGTACCGTTGGCGCGGGTGGTGAAGAACGGGTCGAATATCTTTTCCTCCAGTCCCTGTGCCACACCTGGGCCGTTGTCGCTGACCAGCAGATCTATGCTGCCCGGCTCGCGCACCGAAGCGTGGATAGTCACCACCGCGGCTTCGCCTGCAGACTCGAGACCATTGCTCACCAGATTGAGCACGGCACCGGCCAGCGCCTGCTCATTGCCCAGCACTTGTGGCGCATCCGCAGCCACCTCGATCAGTAAACGCTGCGACTCCAGCAACTGCGGCGCCACTGAGACCTGCACTCCCTGCAGCAGTTGCGCGGTTGCAATGCCCTCGTCGGCGGGCGTTCCGCCGCGAGCGAAGTGCAGCATGTCGATGATCAGACGCTCCAGATCATGCAATCGTGCAACCACACGTTCGGCGAGATTCCGGCGCGTACTCTCGGGCAGACGAGGCGCGCACGCACTCGAGGCGTACAGCAAGGCCGATGAGAGTGGCGTGCGCACCTGGTGCGCAAGCGCAGCAGCCATCTCTCCCATGGTCGATAAACGTTGATGCCGTTCCATCAGGTCATCCACAGCACGGCCTTCCGTGACGTCGGTGAACAACAGGATCTGGCCTGACTCCGGTCTCAGACTGCGGCGGGCCAGCGACAAACGCCTGCCGCCGTGAGTAACAAATTCCCCACTGCGGTTCATCGTCCTGACACAGCGCTCGCTGATATCCGGCCAGGCCTGGCCCTGCAGGTCGGGGCCGAACAATTCTGCCGCGGCCGGGTTGGCTTCACGCACGCACCCTGACGCGTCGAGCAACAAAACGGCGCCGGGCAGCGCGTCCATCAGCAAGCTCAGACGCCGCGCCAGGCGCGCCTTGTCTCGCCGTTGGCGACGGCTTTCGCGATTGGCTTGTCCGAGCGCCCCGGTCAGGCGGGCTACCCGTTGTTCCAGCGCCGCGTAGGAGAGCTCCAGCTCCCGCGACGCGGATGAGAAGTTCGTAAACGCGCGTTCCAGCTCTGCGATCCTGTCCATGGAGTCTTCCTTTTCCGTGAGCATTTCCATTGCTAAGGAAACAGAAGCAGATTCCGTGCCAGTTTCTGTAATTACTGATATTTCAATAACTTATTGATTTCAGATTTTGACCCGTTGTGTATCCCCGCCAAACTTCCGTCGGCCTCGGCCGCTATCGCCGACGGAAAACTGTCACTGGGCATCGCGGATACGCGCGATTTCCCGCCGGTGATGCCGGAACACATACTTGGAGACAAGATCACGGGCCTCGGATGTCAATCCGAAATACTCGAGCATCAGCAGACGTTGCCCGCCTTCAGTACCCGCCGCGGTTACGGTACCCGGAACCCGCAACGAAATCGGGATCGCTGGCTGTGGATATAGCACGATCACTCCGGTCTGGCCTTCGTCAAGTTCGGCGGGCGCGTCGCACCACTCAAGGCCGCTAACGCATACCCGGACCCGATGTCGTCGCGGCAGCTCGACGTGCCGATGCACCAGTCCTCCAACCAGATTGAGCAACAGATCGAGCTTGCCCTCGACGCGCACCATCAGGTGGCTCAACGGCGAATCTTCCTCAGCGGGATCGCCAGCGACGTCTTCAAATGCGGTCAAGGCACGGATGATCCGGACCACGCCCGCGTTGGTGCGGTCCTGAACCGCACCCTCGGGCAGCTCGCCAGGCTCGAACGCGACCGGGATTTCGTCTGAATAGCCCAGACCGGAACTGCTGTCAGCAATGCCGCTCATGGCAGCGGCCGCTCCATATCCGGTTGCGCCAGATACGCCTGGATCGCGCGTCCGGCAGAGAAGCTGCGGCTTGCGTCAGCCAGCGCTGAGCTACGACGCTCACCCAGTGTTTGCATGGTCTCCCGGTCCATGGCAATCACCTTGCGTACTGTTTCCGCCGCTTGTTGCCGTGCCTGCTGGCCTGGGTGCCGGGCGATAAATCTGTCGATGAACTCAGCTATCAAAGGGCGCCGATCCATGTCCAGCCTGGCCGCTTCGCCCCAGTCGCCCGACTCGACCAGCTGCTGGACTCTTTCGGTCAGATCTACAAGATGTTCGAGTTCCTTCATTGCGTCTGTCCTCAACCAGCACCCTGGGTGGCGACTGCGGCTGGCGGCGCCTGATCGACCACCGTGACCCACGCATCTCTGACCTGGGCCAGCAAGCCGATCGACTCCACCATCAGTTCGCCGTCGTTGCGGGCGTTCGCCAATGTCAGCTGACGCTCGATATAGTCATACAGACGCTCAAGGTTAGCGGCGACGTCGCCGCCGCGTTCAAGGTCGAGGCTGGCCCTGAGTGCATCGACGATCTTTACCGCGCGGGACAATTCCTGCGCCTTGGCAGGCATGTCGCGGCGCGCCAGATGCGCACCGGCCGCCTGCACCGCGCCCACCGCGCCATCGAGCAACAATTGGATCAACTGCCGCGGGTCAGCGGCTTCGACACCGCTGTAGACACCGACCGAGCGGTAGGCCTGCATCGCGCTGCCTGTGCTTGCATGAGTCATTGCATACATCCCTGTGTGTGTTTTGCCCGGCTTACTCAGCCACCCAGCGAACTCAATTGCTGGAGCAGAAAATTTCCGGTGCTGTTGAGTTGCGCCACCAGTTGGTCCATCGCTGCAAACTGGCGCGAGTAGCGTTGGCGGACCGATATCATCCGGTCATCCAGCGCTGCGCGGCGGTCCTCGACCCAGTCCAGTTCCTCGCGCAGACTGTCCTCGCGAGTGTCCAGCTGACCACCCGTATCCAGGTAGAAATTCAGCAAGGTATCGACCCGTGTACCGACGCCTTCGGTGCCGCCAAACAGATTGCCCACGGCATCAAATTCAGCGGCGAAAGCCTGTTCCAGTTTGGTCTTGTCCAGCGTCAGATCACCTTCCACCGTGGTCTCGATGCCGATGTCAGCGAGCATCGTCAGCGCACCTGATCCAAGTACCACGCTGACCTCCCGGCGCAAAGCAGAACTCAGGCCGCGCATGGTCGAGTCTCCGAGCAGCTGCCCGGACACCCCGCTCGCGGAATCGAACGCGGTCAGCTCACGAAACGTATCCTGCAAGGTATTCCAGGCCTCGACGAAGCCCTCTACCGCGGCGGTGGCAGTGTCGAAATCTTCGCTCAGGGTGATCTCTGCGATTTCTCCCGGGGCCGCGCCCTGAAGACTGAACGTGATCCCTTCAACCGCACCGGAGATCTGATTGTCCGGCGAATTCACCGTGAATCCGTCGACCAGAACCTGCGCATCCTGGGCCGGGCTTTGCTCGAACAGACCGCCAACAAAAGTCGTCAATCCGGCGTCGGCACCGCTGGGCGTGATCACCAGCGCATTTTCCACGCCGGTGGTATCAGACGAGATGACCAGGTGAGCACCGTCCGCGGCATTGACGATAGTCGCGGTGATGCCGGGATTGTCTTCGGCCAGATTGATTGCGTTGCGCAGACCGGCCAGGCTGTTGCTGCCGTCCGCCAGGACGACGTCCATGGTCTGATCGCCGACGGTGAGGCTCAAGGTACCGTTGCCTATGACCGCGTCGCTATCCGCATAAGCGGCTGACGCCAGACGATGAGCACTGGCCAGGCTCAGCACCTCCACCGGGAACACGCCCATCGGCGCGCCTGCGCTGGCTGATGCGGTGACCAGATCATCGCGGCTGGAGGCGGCCAGACGCTGGCCGAAGCCGGCGGCGCCGGATGCTGTCTCTGCGGCCTTACGGAAATCAGCCAGCGCGCTCTTGAGCTTGCCGAACGCGGACAGCTTGGCCTCCGCGCGAAGCTCTTTGATGTTCAGGCGGTTGGCCAGCGGCTGACGCTCTGCAGCGACGAGTTGCTCGACCAGGCTGTTGATATCCAGACCTGAACCGATTCCGGCTGCGCTTATCGACGGCATGGGTCACTCCGTGGTTGCTCCCGGGATGGCGACGCTGCGCCGGACCCGTGATGTATCAGGATGCATTAGAGACGTAGCAACATTCGTGCCACTTGGCAGCGTGCTTACGCCCGGGTATCAAGAATCCGGGCTGCCGGCCCGTCCATCATCCTGGCCAGACGCCGTGTTTCCCCCGGCGGGATCTCTCTGATCAGCTCCTGAGTCTCGGGGTTGACGACCCGGATCACTGTGCGTCCGCTGTTATCGTCTATCTCGAACACCAGATTCCGCCTGGAATCAGCGAGGTATTGATTAATCTGCTCTACCACGACTTTCAGGGGTTCCGGTCCTGGCGCAGGCGGCGCTTTCTTGCCGTCGGGCGGCAGGGTTTTTCCGTTCGCACCGGCTGCCTGTTCCTGTCGCTGCGGCGCCGGATCTCGGCGCGGCATCTGCATGGTCGCTTGGGATTCTGCTATGCGTTCAGGCATGGCCCGGCTCCCGTATCCTTAGAGCGTTTTCTGGCTGTCGTTAAGTATCTAATCGGCGATCTATTCACCGATCCCCTGCTTAATCAGAACAGTGGCCGGCCCGGAGGCCGGCCACTCTCAGGACTACCCTTAGCGGAGCAGACCCAGCACCGCCTGCGGCGCTGCGTTGGCCTGGGCCAACACCGCGACACCGGCCTGCTGCAGAATCTGCGCCTTGGTCAGATTCGCCGTCTCGGCGGCAAAGTCCGCGTCGACGATCCGGCTCTTTGAAGCCGACAGGTTCTCCGACACAGCGGTCAGGTTAGCCACCGTAGACTCAAGGCGGTTCTGGCTGGCACCCAGCGTCGCGCCCAGCGTTGCAACAGTGGTCAACGCGCCGTCCACCGAGGCGATCGCGGCCTGCGCATCGCCACCGGAACCGACATCCACCAAATTCACCCCAAGGCCAGTGGAGTCGACCGTGGTCGCGCCAAGATTCACGTCAACCGTTTCGTTGGCGTTAGCGCCGACCTGGAAGGAAATCACGCCTGCACCCTGCAGCACGGCCGCACCATTGAACGTGGTCTGGGCGACGATGCGATCGATTTCACCCAGACGCTCGGTGACCTCAACCTGCAACAGGTCCTGGTCAGCGGCCGAGTAGCTGCCGTTGGCAGACTGGATCGACAGTTCGCGGATACGCTGCAGGTTGCCGGTGATCTCACCCAGCGCTGATTCAGCAGTCTGCGACATTGAGATACCGTCGTTGGCATTGCGGATACCCATGTTGATACCGCGGATCTGGGTCTCGAACCGCTGCGAAATGGCGAAACCCGCCGCGTCGTCCTTGGCGCTGTTCACCCGGAGACCGGACGACAGGCGCTGCAGGGCAGTGGCCATCATGTTCTGTGATTTGGTCAGATTCCGCTGAGCATTCAGCGACATCACGTTAGTGTTGATTACGCTCGACATTGTTTAGCACTCCTTAGCTTAATTTCCCGCCCGGTCCTTCGGACCGGGATTTCGACCAGGATGGCTCCCTGTTGAGGAGGTCGGATTCCCGTCTCAGAGAAGTTATCGGCCGGACAGGGAGAAACTTGAGCATGGCTTCTGTGATCGCGATCACGGATCCACGACAGCCACTTCGGAACGCGCGAGCACTGGCCAAAAAAAAGGGCCACGCCAAAGACGTGGCCCGATGCTCACCGAGGAAAATCAAAGGTAGCGGAACAGCGATAACTGGCTGGTCTGCATGAAAGCTTTCTGCGCGGCCTCGAGGCCAAACATCTGGGTTTCCAGACGCGACAGCGCCTGCGCGTAATCCAGGTCCTGAACTGCCGACAGCGTGGTTTGCAGCTCGAGCGCCAGGCCTTCATTGATCTCGCGCTGGTTTTCTGCCGCACTCAGCCGCGCGCCGACCTGGCTCCGGGTCGTGGACACCGAGTTCAATGCCTGGTCCAGGCTTTGCTGGACGCCATTCAATTCGTTGCGCAAACGCGCCCTGGCTGCTTCATCCGGCGCCGGAGCGTCCAGCGCTGCGGACAAACGGGCGGATATTTCGAACACACTGATCGGGGCCGCTGGCGTGATGTCGAACTCGTCGTTGACCGCAGGTGTGCCATCGAGGCGGAAATCGATGCCGCCAAAACTCAGGGCCTCACCAGCAGTGTGGGACCCGGCAGCAACCACGCTGCCACCGGCGTCGACCGCTTCCCATGTACCGGGCGCGGTAAACCGGACCGTGTAGCTCTGGCCTGACCAGGCAGCAGGATCGACCAGTGCCGAACTGGCAATGATGCCGTTACCGGTATTCGCAGCATCCGCGCCGACCACAAACTTGCCGTTGCCTCCGGGGACCTTCATGAAGACCTGGTCGCCCGGATCGCCGTCTCGCAGAAAACGTCCATCGCCGATTTCCACGCGTCGCGCGCCCTGATCGCCGTTGTAATTGACCGCGCCACCAGTGATGACAAACGGCTCTGTACTGACACGGCTGCCGGCAAACAGGAACTCGCCTTTGCCATCCTGGCTGTTCGCCAGTTGCAACATCTGTTCCTCCAGCGCGCGCACTTCGGTCGCGAGTCCGGCGCGTGCGCCAGCGTCCAGAGCCGGACTGCTTGCGCGGATCGATAGTTCACGCAGGCGATCGAGAACGCCAGAGACGCCTGAAAGTGACTGCTCTTCCAGCGCCAGCCGACGGCGTGCGGCTTCGGCATGGTCCTGATGGATCGCGACCTTGTCTGTGGCCTGTGTCAGGCTGAGGATGCGCATCGCGCCTTCGGGGTCGTCCCCGGGCGAGAGGATGTTCTTGCCGGTTGCGACCTGTAACTGGGTACGCAGTAACTCTGCCTGACTGCGGCGGGTGGCCGATAGCCAGCTCTGACTGAGTGTTTGTGAAGATACGCGCATGAACTAACCCCGCATCGCGTCAAGCACGCTCTGGAACATCGAATCGGCTACGCTGATCGCCTGCGCCGCAGCCATGTATGCCTCCTGGTAGCGCATCAGATTTATCGCTTCTTCATCCAGGTTGACGCCGGAGACCGACTGCACGTCCAGCGCCGTCTGCTCACGCAACGAGGTCTGCGCATCGAGACTGAGACCGGCCTGCCTGGCAGTCACACCCACCTGGCTGATCAAGCCGGCCTCGAGATCCCGCAGGGAGGCCAGCCCGCCATTAAACAGATCCCTGGTAGCAACGCCGGCGAGCTGCAAAGCCACTGTGTTATCGCCGACGCCCAGCGGGTTAGGGGCAATGTCGAAGCGGGCGCCGGCCTCGGCCTGACCGCTGATACTGACGCGCCAGCCGTTGAATTCGATGTCGTCGCCATCGCTATAGGGCTGCGGACCGCTCAGGTCTGCGCCACCCGTATCGAGGATGCGAAAGCTGCTCGCGTCGTCGAAAACGATGCTGACCGGCGTCGTCAATCCAGGATCTGCCGGATCGATGACGTTTGGTGTGGTGATCGACGCATTACCCGGATTCGAGAGCGCGGCGATGCTGCCCAGTGGCGAGGCCGCGGCGATCCGCTCGGGCCCGCCGACGGCCAGCCCCAGCTTGCCTGCTGCCCGCGCCAGCGGGCGCAGCATGAATCGGTCGCCGTCGACCGCACCGACCGGCACCTCAATGCGGAGGCCTTCAGCGAGAAACGGATTTGCACTGGTGCCGGCACCGGTCATCGCGACGCTCGCGCCGGACTGGTTTGTCAGCTGCCAGCTACCCCCGGCCAGCGCCAGTTCGTAGCTTTCTGCCGCCAGCCGGTTGGCGTCATCGATGCCGAGCACGACCGCACCGTTACCAGAATTGCGCGTGGACGGCAGCACCTCAGTAGCAGGCACCTTGAAGAAGTCACCGCCCGCGGTGCCGCCCAGATCCATACCCCCGCGGTGCACGGCATTGAAGGTTTCCGCCAGACCGGTCGCTATGCGACCCAATTCCTGTCGTGCCGGATCGAGTACCGCGCGACGGAACTCCAGCGTGCCCCCCAGCGCTCCACCGGCGAGGCTGCCGCTGATCGAATAGCCGCCAGCGCTCTGCGCGACCTGGAGTCGGGTGGGATCGAATTCATCGCGCACCACCGCCAGATCGAAGCTCCGGTTCGCCGCGACCAGCGTCTGTCCATTGCCGACAAACACATTCAGAGCACCGTCAGGCTGAGTCGTGGTCGAGACGTCGATCTGCCCGGCCAGCTGCGTCAGCAATGCGTCACGCTGATCGAGCAAGTCATTCGGGGCGCCGCCCGCGCTGGCGCTGATCTGATCATTGATACTGGCGATCGCGCTGGCGAGGCCGTTGATGTTCGCGATCGCACCCTGGATACGCTGGTTGGCGTCTTCTTCCAGAGCACCGAGTTGGCCGTCAAGCACGCCGAAGCGGTCCGCCAGCGCCTGACCCTGGCTCAGCACGGCATGACGGACAGGCAATGACGCCGGATCTGACGTCAGACCTTCGACAGTCTGGAAAAACTCGGTCAGACCCTGAGACAAACCCGCGGCCTCATTGGCCAGGATGCTGTCGACGCGCCCGGTCAGATCACGGAACACGCTCAACTGCTGTTCTGCCGCCGTCGCTTCACGCAACTGGTCGGTCAGGAACTGATCGTAGATGCGACGGACATCGGTCACGCTGACACCGGTGCCCACAAAGCTGCCGCCCAGATACTGAGGCATGCGCGCAGTCTGGTTTACACGCTGGCGGCTAAAGCCATCGGTATTGACGTTGGCGATGTTGTGGCTCGTGGTATCCATACCGCGCTGCGCGGTCAGCAGACCCGAGATCGCATTATTGAGTATCGACATGGCTCAATCAGGCCTCGACGCGAGTCGCAGCCACCCTCTCTGTAGAAGAACCCCCGGTTGCATCCCGTTGTATCGGCTGCAGCGCGGAATCCTTTAGTGGCCCAAGAGCAGATTCGAGCAGATCACCACCGAGAATGCGGCGAATCTTGTCTGCGTAGGCCGGGTCGGTCGCATAGCCGGATTGCTGCAGTCCCTCGGCGAACCCGGCCGTATCCTGGCCGGCGGCCAGGGCCTGCGCGTATCGCGGACTGCCCTTGAGGAAATCTACATAGTCCCGGAATCCGTCGGCCAGCGAATCGTAGACCCGGAACGAGTCTCGCTGGCGCCGCGCCACTCCGTGTTCAAACTCCAGCGTATCAACCGACGCGCGGCGGCCGGTCCAGCTGGCGCCGGCTTTGATACCGAACAGATTGTTACCGGCACGGCCTTCACGGTCGCGGATCATGTGCTGACCCCAGCCGGTTTCCAGCGCCGCCTGGGCCACGATAGAACGCGGATCGACACCAAGCTCGCGAGCAGCACTGCGCGCATGTGGCCAGATGCCGCGCACAAACGCCTCGGGGTTCTCCGGTTCGAACGGCGCCGTGTCCCGGGGCAGGGCCTCGGGACGCTCCGCGCGGCTCAGCGGGATCGCTTGTGAACCGGTGCCGGACTCGATCTGCAGCGAGCCGGAAAGCTGGCGCACCAGCATGTCGGCAATGCCCAGGCCTTTCCCACGCGACATCTCCACCGCCATCTGCTGGTCAAACATGTCGCGATAGGCGCGCTGGCTGTCGCTGCCAAACAGGGGATCTTCCATGCTGGCGTCGCGCATGCTCTTAAGCATCATGCTGGTAAACAACGACTCGAACTGCCGCGCCACCTCGCGCAACACCTCCGGGTCTGACTTGCCGGATTGCGCCTTTAGCGCGGCAAGACCGGCGAAATCATTGTAGTTGGATGGACCCTGAACGCTCATCGCGGACCTCAGATCACGACCAGCTCGGCGCGCAGCGCACCGGCCTCACGCAAGGCTTCGAGTATCGCCACCAGATCACCGGGCGCAGCGCCGACATCATTGACTGCCTGCACGATTTCCTTCAGGTCGACCCCGGGCTCGAACAGGAACATGTAGTTATCCGGCTGCTCGACTGTGACCTGGCTGTCCGGCGTCACCACGGTCCTGCCGTTGCGGGTAAACGGTGCAGGCTGGCTGACATCGAAATCCTCAGTGATGGTCACCACCAGAGAGCCATGCGCCACGGCCGCCGGCAACACTCTGACATAAGAGCTGATGACTACGGTGCCGGTGCGTGAATTGATGATTACGCGCGCCGCTGCATCACCTGGATTGAGAGTAAGGTTCTCGAGCATGGAAATAAAAGTCGTACGCTGCCCCGGATCCATCGGCGCAAGCACGTCAATAGTGGTCGCGTCGCGCGGCCGCGCAGTGCCATCGCCGGCATAGGCATTGATACGCTCCGCAAGCCGGGAGGCAGTAGTGAAATCCGCGCGATGCAGATTGAGCTGCATGGTGTTGGTCTGGGCGAAACTCACCGGCACTTCGCGCTCCACCGAAGCGCCATTCGGAATCCGGCCAACACTCGGCACGTTGACCGTGACGCTTGAGCCATCCGCACCCGAAGCACCCAGGCCACCCACGACCAGGTTGCCCTGAGCAACCGCGTAGACCTCGCCATTGATGCCCTTGAGTGGCGTCATCAGCAAGGTGCCGCCGCGCAGACTCTCTGCGTTGGCGATCGACGAGACCGTGACATCGATAGTCTGACCCGACTTTGCAAACGGCGGTAAATCGGCGCTCACGATGACCGCGGCGATGTTGTTCAACTGCAGATTGATCCCCGGCGGGATGGTGATGCCGAGTTGTTCCAGCATATTGCGCAGTGTCTGAATCGTGAATCGGGCCTGAGTCGTTCGATCACCAGTCCCGTCCAGACCCACCACGAGGCCGTAACCGATCAACTGGTTGTTGCGCACACCCCCGACTGATGCAAGGTCCTTGATCCGTTCTGCTGCCGCCGGCTGCCCCGACAGCATGATCGATATCACGGCCAGCACAGTGGAGATGATCTTGTTGCGAAATATCACAGTAGGCTCCCGACTCACATCGGCCACAATGGCGACATGAAAAAGCGGCTCAGCCAGCCGACCTGATTGGCCTCGGCCAGCGAACCCTTGCCGCTATATATGATCTGCGCATCAGCAACGCGACTGGATTCCACGGTGTTGTCCGGGAGGATGTCCTGATGCCGCACCACGCCGGTGATGCGGACAAACTCCCGGCCCTGATTCAGAGTGATCCATTTATCACCACTGACATGCAGGTTGCCGTTGGGGTAGACCCGGGTGATGGTGACCGAGATCTCGCCATCCAGCTTGTTGCTTTGACTACTGGAGCCGCCGCCCTTGAACGAGCTCGAGCCTTCCCAGCGATTCTCCAGAATGTCATTGCCGTTCAGGGTCACCGTGTCGCCAGCGATAATCGGCATTCCGGTATCCACAGACGTGTCCTTGCTGGTACCGGTCTGTGCGCTCTTGGTCGCCGCCGTGCGCTCGATCAGGCGGATGGTCAGGATGTCGCCGACCCGGCCGGCTTTGGGATCAGTGAACAGGCGCAGGCCGTAACCCGGCTGGTAGATCGTGCCCGCCAGAGCGGGCGGCGGTTCCGGTGGCACCACGATCGGCAAAGGCTCGGGTTCCGGGTCGCGTTGAATCACTGTGCACGCTGACAGCGGCATCAGCGCCACGCTTAGCAGCAAAAAGATCCGGGGGCGGAATACGTCCATGTGTTACGCCTCAGTTCGCCTAAAGAGTTGAGTTCAGATATTCGAGCATCTGATCGCTAGTCGAGATTGCTTTGGAATTCATCTCGTATGCGCGCTGAGTCTCGATCATGTTGACCAGTTCCTCGACCACGTTGACGTTTGAACCCTCCAACGCACCCTGGGCCAGCGACCCCAGGCCATCGAGACCGGGCGTGCCTACCTGGGCCGCGCCACTCGCAGTGGTTTCCACCAGCAAATTCTGGCCCCGCGCCTCGAGGCCCGACGGATTGACAAAATCTGCCAGCTGCAGCGAGCCGACGGTCGCCAGGTCTGATTGCCCCGGTAACTTCGCCTGCACCAGGCCGTCACCGGAAATGCTGACCGCCAGCGCATCGGTCGGAATGCTCACGCCCGGCTGAACCTCGTAACCGTTCGCGGTCACCAGGCGGCCCTCTGAATCCACCGCAAACGAGCCGTCGCGGGTGTAGGCCAGATCGCCGTCAGGCATCAGCACCTGGAAGAACCCGCGACCCTGGACCATCACGTCCAGCGGATTGCCGGTCTCCATCACATTGCCCTGAGTGAACAGTTTCTCCGTCGCCACGACGCGCACGCCGGAACCCAGTGACAAACCGGTAGGTGCCTCGGTGTCCTCTGAAGTGCTGCCGCCGACCTGCCGCACCTGTTCGTAGAGCAGGTCCTCAAACACCACCCGGCCACGCTTGAAGCCGGTGGTATTGACGTTGGCCAGGTTATTGGAGACCACAGACATCCGTGTCTGCTGCGCCTCCAGTCCGGTCTTGGCTACCCATAGTGAGTCCATAACTAACTACTCCTGTTCACATTCCCTGTGAGTTTCCTTACTGCATCCTCAGCAATGCCGCGGATGCCTGTTCCTGTTCGTCGGCGGACTTGATCGCCTTCAATTGCAGCTCGTACTGACGCGATAGCTGGATCATCTGCACCAGCGATTCAGCTGCGTTCACGTTGGACGACTCCAGATGACCGGTAGCAATACGAACCAGACCATCCTCCGCGACCGCGTCGCCGTTCTTCATCAACATCAGACCATCCGGGCCCTTGGCCAGATCTTCGGCCGGCGGGTTGACCAGTTTCAGACGATCCACCTCCACCTGTGTGCTGGGGTCCTGGCCGATGGGCACGATGCTGATCGAGCCCTCGTCGCCGATAAAGATGCTCTGAAACTGCGGCAGCGTGATCGGGCCGTTCTTCCCGACAACCAGATAGCCTTCACCGTTTTCTATGGTGCCGGCCGCTGTCACCCGGAGGTCACCGGCCCGGGTATAGGCTTCGCTGCCGTCCGTCTGCTTTACCGCGAGCCAGCCTTCGCCCTTGATAGCGATATCCAGATCGCGTCCGGTGGCGACGACATTACCGCTGCGGGGATCCCAGCCGTCGGATTCCGCGACTGCGTTGACCCGCGTCGGCAGACCCTCGCCTTCCACTGGCAGACTGCTAAACGCCCTGAGATCCGCCCGGAAGCCGGTCGTCGACACATTGGCCAGATTGTTACTGACCGTGGTCATGGCCCGCATGGCCTGCTTGGCCCCTGTCATTGCTACGTAAACCAACCTGTCCATGGTCTCAACTCCGTCCTGTCAACGCCGCTTAGCGGATGTTAATGATGGTCTGTGTGATCTGGTCCATCGTCGATATCACCTGCGCATTGGCCTGGAAGGTCCGTTGGGCGGTAATCATGTTGACCAGCTCATCGGTCAGATTGACGTTGGCCGACTCCAGCGCGCCGGCCTGAATCAGACCGTAGCTGGACGACCCGGCCTCACCACGCACCGGCTCACCGGAGGAGAAGGTCTCCACCCAGGCTGTATTACCGGCCTGCTGCAAGCCCTCGGGACTGGGGAAGTTGGCGATGGCCACCTTGCCCAGCGGCGAGGCGCGGCCATTGGTATAGCGTGCGTAGACCACGCCGGACTGGTCGATCTCGATGTTGCTGAGACGACCCGCGGCGGCGCCATCCGGGTTAAGCGAATTGACCGCGAAACGTGAGCCAAACTGGGTCATATCACCCACTTCAACATCTATCTGGATGTCGTTGGAGCCGTTGCCGGTATTCACTGGCGGCATGCTGATGGTTAAAGATGCCGGCACCGTCACCCTGCCGTCCGAGCTGAACTCCAGCGGCTGCGGCGCGCCGGCCTGCGTTCCATCAACCGTCATCGCCAGTTCCCAGGCGTTGGCGGCAGCGGTCTTGACGTAGAAGTAGGTGGCCGTGTGGGGCGCGCCCAGCGAATCGAAAATCGTGGTCGAGGTGCTTTGGCTAAAGGTATTCGGGTTGGCCGGATCAAACGGACTCACCGGCGGCGGCGTCGCGTCTGCAGGCAGATTGACGCCCATCTCCACTTCGCTGCTGGCGACTGGCGGATTGACGTCATTGGTCAACTCCAGATCGATCAGCGTGCCGGTGTTAAAGCTGCCGTCAGACAGCACCGGATAGGCCTGCAGAAGTTGCCCCTGTGCATTCTCAACCTGACCATCGGCGTTGACGCCGAAGGCGCCGGCGCGAGTATAGACCTCGTTGCCGCCGTCATTGAGGATGAAGAATCCCTGGCCATTGATCGCCAGGTCCAGGTTGCGCTCGGTGAAGTTGACCGAACCCTGGCTGAACTCCTGGCGTACGTCGGACAACTGGACACCGCTGCCGATGCCGTCGGCACCGCCGGCGAACACGTCGGCAAATTCCGCCCGCGACGACTTGTAACCGGTCGTGTTGGCGTTGGCAATATTGTTGGAGGTGACCTCAAGATCGGCTGAAGCCGCGTTCAACCCACTCAGTGCAACTTGGAATGACATTTATATGATCTCCTTGATCTATTGTCGGATCGTTCCCTGACCCGCCCTGCTGTGATGCGGTTTTGTTATCGAATCGCTCTGACATTGGAGAGCCTGACCTGCTCTCCGGACTCCGTGGTCACCCGGGCGCCGTCTCCATCCGTGGAGAGCGACACGCTGTCGACCCGGGCATAAAGGAGAGTGGGCATCCGTTCCCGTTCTCCGTTGAAATTTGCGTCCGCCTGGACGACATAGGATCCGGGCGCGGCCTGCGAGCCGTCAGACTTCAAACCGTCCCAGCTGAAATTAGCGATACCGGCCTGACGCGAGCCCATCGGGATCTGGCGGATCAACTGGCCAGACGGATCGAAGATCCGGACCTGGGCGTTGCCGGTGCTGGCAGGCAGATCTATAGCCCCTTCAAGCGCCTGCCCTTCATGCAGGTAACCGACCTCGCCCTCAAGCAGTACGGTGCGACCGATCATGTTTGCGGCCTGCACCGTCTGACTGGCATGGATCGAATCAGCCAATTGCGACACCGACACATTCATCTCTTCAATGCCTGACACTGTTGAGAACTGTGCCAGCTGGCCGAGGAACTCTCCGTTCTCCATCGGCTTCATCGGATCCTGATTGCGAAACTGGGTCACCATGAGCTTGAGGAAGTCCTCCTGGCCCAAATCGGTGCGTCCGCTCTCGCTCGGCGGTACCGCCAGTTTTCCATTTACTGCGTTGATCATGTCCATGGCCTATCCCTGCCTCCAGTGCGTCTACCTGGCTACTGGCCCAGGCTCAATGTGCGGAGCAGCAGCTCCTTGGAAACCTTGGCCACCTCGACTCCGTTCTGATAGGAGCGCGATGCCGCGATCATGTTGACCATCTCTTCAACCACGTTGACGTTTGACATATAGACGTTGCCGTCCTCGTCGGCCTCCGGATGTTCGGGCATATGGACCACCGATGGCGGGTCCTGCGTCTGCACGATGCCGTCGACGTGCACACCGGCTACGCCCGGGTCGTCGCTGCCCAGGGCATCCACGCTGAATACCGGCTGGCGTGACCGGTACACCGCCGCCGGATCTCCGCTAACCGAGTTCACGTTGGCCAGGTTGCTGGCGGTGGCATTCAGACGTACGGATTGGGCGCTCATCGCCGACCCGGCGATATCGAACATCTTTGTCAGTGACATGGTCTATCGACTCCCGGTTATCGCCAGACGCAGACCCTTGATGCGCTGGCTCAAGAACGTGAGGCTGGCCTGATATCGCGTCGAGGCTTCGGCGAAAGCCGTCTTCTCTTTGTCTGAGTCGACGGTATTCCCGTCCAGGCTGGGCTGGCTCGTTGTGCGGTACTCCAGGTTGGCTGAACGTCCGGCCGCGGATCCGGCCAGGTGTTCGGCGCGTGTCGTCCGCAGCTTGACCGAACCCGTCTCTGCCTGACGCATCGCGCTGCGGAAGTCCAGATCGCGCGCCTTGTAGCCAGGCGTTTCGGCATTGGCCAGATTCGACGCCACAACTTCCAGACGCTGGCGATTGACTGCCAGGGACTGTTCGTGGACTGAAAAAACCTGATCGATATATGTCGGCATTGCCTTGCTCCGGCTTTAACTCGGGATAAGTCTTGCAATCAGCGTGCCAAGTCGGGGGAAACAACCGGATCTGTCGAGAATCGATTCAGATCGGGGCCTGAAGCGGCAAACTTTTTCCGCAAAAGCGACAATCTCCGCCGCTCCAGACGGCAAAAGCTGAAGTAGCTGCAACAACAGGCATGGTCTTTGCATGTTCTCTTCGGTATCCACCGTCCGGACATGCATCAGGCGACAGAGAATGTTGAGAAACTCACCCAGCAGAGCTCCTTATATAGGTCCTGCCGATACCCCGGCAGTATTTCGGTTCCGGTCAGAACCCGGCACCAGGCGGCAAATTCTTGACGCTTTTCTCGGCGCTTTCCTGACGCTTTGGACCACCAGCGTGCTCGCGACCGAATGGCAGGCGCACGCCGATATCGCGCAGGTCGCGGAAATCGCCGCCGCGGAAATGTTGCCGCCCGCCGCAGGACGCAGGACGCTGCAGGCGGGACCGATAGATCAACGGCTGCGCATGCCGCTGTGTTCCGTGCCCATGCAGGCGGAAACGCCCGCCAGCCTGGCCAGGGGCGAGCGGATGACGGTGCTGGTCAGCTGTGCTGAGCCGCAGGCCTGGCGTTTGCATGTGCCGGTGGCAATTGCCGAGATGGCCGAGGTAGTCGTCGCCCGCGGCACCCTCCCGGCCGATAGCGTGCTCGAGGCCTCGCATCTGGCCCTGGAGGAGAGGGATGTCACGCAGTTGCGCCAGGGCTATCTGAATGAAACCAGCACGGTGATTGGTCAGCGCTTGCGGCGCTCGATGTCAGCCGGCCAGGTGCTGCAGCCCGCCATGCTGAAGGTGGATCCACTGGTCCGGCGCGGTCAGCGAGTTACGTTGTTCGCGGCCAGCGGCATGATCGAAGTAAAGATGGCCGGCCTGGCGCTCGCCAACGGCGCAGAGGGACAGAGGATCCCGGTGCGGAATCTGTCCTCGGAAAGAGAGATCGAGGGTGTCGTACGTTCGGCCCAGCGCGTGGAGGTGCTTCTAAAATGATCAGACAAGGCCTAAAGTTCTGGCGCGGGCGGCCGATAGGGAATTCAACAGGGCGTTTTGCGCCCACGGAGCGAAGCAGTCATGGCTGAAAAGATCGACGGTCCTGGACGGGCAGGAATCCCGCCAGCGCGTAGCAACGGTCCGCGCGAGACCAACCGGCAGCACTCGACGGAGCAACCCTCCGCGGCTGACCAGGCGAAACCGGAAGCAGTTGCTGGAGAACGGGTTGAGCTGACCGCCTCCGCACAGAGCCTGCGCAAGCTGGAAGCACAGCTGGCGGCGAAGTCCGAAGTGGATGAGAAGCGTGTGGCTGAAGTCAAGACGCGGATCGCCGAAGGTCGCTTTGATATCGACCCGCGGCGGGTCGCCGACAAGCTGCTGAGAACTGAAAAGGACCTCTGAACCATGAGTACAGCCAGGGAGTGGCAGTCCGAAATAAGTCGCGTGCTGGATGAAGAAATCCGCGCCGCGACGACCCTGCTAGGCGTGCTCCGGGACGAGCGCGAGACGCTGAAGAACCGTGACATGGACGCCTTGTCACGCAATGGCGATGCCAAGCACCGGATGCTGGCGGAGCTCGACGCGCTGGATAAGGACCGCCTGGGCCTGGCCGAACTGGCCGGTATTCCGTCCGATCGGGAGGGCTTCGGGGATTTCCTCGACTCTCTGCATCAGGGCGATGGCATCCGCCTGCGCTGGCAGCGGCTGGTCGGCCTGCTGGAGGAATGCCGGGACCGTAACGAAGCCAATGGCCGCCTGGTGGCGCTGCAGCGGAATTACGTTGAGAAAGCGCTGGATGCGCTGCGCGGCATCGACAAGCAGCCGAGCCTGTATGGACCTGACGGCAACCGCATGCACGCCGCTTCGGGCCTGCCGCTCTCCTCAGCCTGAACCGCCACGGTCAGTGACCCTGGCTGTAGTTCCTGACCGGATTCAGGCAAAACAGCCCTCGAAGCTGCCATTCTCCCCCGATCGGATCCTGAGACAGGGCCGTGCGTCGTTTCGCGACCGGGGCCCTCTCAGGCGCTCACAATGCTGGCTGCGCCGGCCCTGCGCGAATATAATTGTGGTTCAATTCCCTTTTTGGTCCGTACAGCCGAGGAGTGCAGTGTGACTGCCGAACAAGACCGCAAGTTTTTCGATATGTTCATGATCGTTCTGGGCATCCTGGTAGCGATGGCCATCGGGATCTATGGTCTCGCCCAGACCGTGCAGGCTCGGACTCAGGACGTCTACATCCAGGAAGACGGCGCCGTTGAAGCGCTGGTGGAGGATCGGATCAAGCCGATCGGCCAGATCGCAATCGCCGGTGAGGATAACTCCGGTCTGCGCGCACCGGGAGCCGGCTCTGCTGCCCCGGCACCGGCGGCAGCCCCGGCGCAGATGGCTGCCGATATGTCCGGCGAAGAAGTGTACAACTCTGCCTGTGCGGCCTGCCATACCGCCGGTATCGCGGGCGCCCCAAAACTCGGCGACGCCGCTGCCTGGGGACCCCGCGTGGCACAGGGCATGGACACCATGGTCGACCACGCGATAAATGGCTTCCAGGGTAAAGCTGGCTATATGCCGCCCAAAGGCGGTCGCACTGATTTGAGTGACGGCTCCATTCGCAATGCGGTGGAGTACATGGTCAGTCAGTCCGAATAGCGGGCTCAGAGGCAAGCGCGCAGGACAGCGCGCTTCTCGGCATAAAAAAGCCGGCCTGTTGGCCGGCTTTTTTTGTGCGCCATGCGGAGGCCACGATCCAGACCTTCAACTACCGTTCGATCTGTCGATCTGACAGCATCTGGCGCAGCCCGGCGAGCGTATCTCGCCCGCGAGCGCGCTGCTCTTCCTCCGACAACCCCGACTTGCGACCATCCCAGATCAAGCCATCTTCGGGTAACTCCTCAAGGAACCGGCTTGGCTGGCAGGAAATCGTCTCGCCATAACGGGATCGTTTGCGGGCGTAACTCAGGATCAGACTCCTCATCGCCCGGGTAATCCCGACATAGGCCAGGCGCCGCTCCTCTTCCAGCCCGGCATCGTCCTGGCTGTTCCTGTGCGGCAGCGAGTCGTCTTCCATCCCGACCAGATATACCCGTGGAAACTCCAGGCCCTTTGCGGCGTGCAGGGTCATCAGCGTCACCACATCGGTCTGCTGCTCGTCTTCCTGGCGGTCCAGCATATCCATCAGACTCAGATGGGCCAGCAGCTGGGGAAGACTCTGGGTCGCCTCCCGCTTGGCCAGCGCCCGCAGCCACTTCAACAGCTCGTCGACGTTTTCCAGGCACCGTTCCGCCTGGCGCGGATCCTTTGCGGTCTCACGCAGCCAGTCGCGATAATCCAGTTGCTCAACCAGGTCTTCGACAAACCCGGGCGCCGAATCACCGCGACTCATTCGGTCACCCGATTCGACGATCCAGCGTGCGAAACGCTGCAGACGCTCCACTGCCGGCGCCGGCAAGGCACCATGCAATCCCGCCTCCAGACACGCAGTCAACAGACTCTGGCCTCTGGGGCCGGCGTAGGCAGCAAGCCGGCCTACCGTGGTCGCACCGATCTCACGACGCGGCACATTGACCACGCGCAAGAACGCAGCGTCATCGTCCGGATTGGTGATCAGTCGCATATAGGCCATCAGGTCGCGAATTTCGCTGCGTTCAAAAAACGACGGCCCGCCGGTCACCCGAAACGGGATCTCGCGGGCGCGCAAGGCCTGTTCGAACATCCGTGACTGGTGGTTGCTGCGATAAAGGATCGCGATATCGGCGCAGCGCAGGCCGGTTCCGGTCAACACACGCTGGATATCCATCACGACTTTCTCGGCTTCGTCGCGACCATCCCGCGCGGGCAGGACCCTGATCGGATCGCCGGGCCCGAGATCGCTCCACAGGCGTTTTTCGAACAGATGGGAGTTGTTCGCGATGAGTGCATTGGCGGCGGTAAGAATGCGCAGACTGGATCGATAATTCTGTTCCAGGGTGATGACCTTCAGACCCGGGTAGTCCCGGTTCAGCGATTGCAGGTTGTCCGGACGCGCGCCGCGCCAGGCGTAAATCGACTGGTCGTCATCACCGACCACAGTGAAGCAGCCCCGATCGCCGACGATCAGTCGCATCAATTCGTACTGCGCCAGATTGGTATCCTGATACTCGTCACCGAGCAGGTAATGGATGCGATTCTGCCAGGCCGCCAGCACCGATGGATATCCACGCAACAGACGCACCGGCTGACTGATCAGATCATCGAAGTCCACTGCGTTGTAGTTACGCAGCGCTTCCTGATACGCCGCATATTGCCGTGCCCATCCACCCTCAAGCGCATTGGCGGCGCGCGTCGCGGCCTCGCCTGGATCGAGCAATTCGTTCTTCCAGCCGGAGATTGCAGACTGCGCGCCTGCCAGCGCCTCTTCGGTGTCTGCCCGGTCCCGCCGCAATACATCGCGCAACAGCCCGCGGCTGTCGTTGGCGTCGAGGATGGTGAAATTCCGGCGGTAGCCAAGATGCGCATATTCGCGTCGCAGAATATTCAGACCCAGCGTGTGGAAAGTGCTGACCCTGACAGCACCGACAGCGCTGGCCGGAACCAGTGCGCCAACGCGTTCGCGCATTTCCCGCGCAGCTTTGTTGGTAAACGTCACGGCCGCGATCTGATGAGGCGCATAACGACCGTCGGCAATCAGACGAGCGATCTTGTGCGTGATCACACGGGTCTTCCCGCTGCCGGCGCCAGCCAGAACGAGTAATGGACTGTCGATATGATCGACAGCGCGCTGCTGGGCTGTATTCAGCGTCATTAATAACCGGAAAGACCAGGAGGAGTTGACCGCAGCGCTGGCTCAGACCGGGCCGTCAATCGAGACGGAGATTATGACGGGTAGAAATGGCAGCGAACGGCGGCAGAACTATACCCGATTTGCTCCTCGCGGCAACGGCTGTGCTGAACCCCCCGCTGCTCAGCCCCTACTGCCAGCCCACTGCCAGCCCCCTACTGCTCATCCATGGTTGCGGTCCAGCTGGCGCAGACTCAACGCTTCCGCCATGTGCGTCTGATCAACCACCGAGGATCCGGACATATCGGCGATAGTGCGCGCCACCCGCAGGATTCTGTGGCAGGCGCGTGCAGACAGCCCGAAACGGGCCGCGGCGCGTTCCAGCAATCCCAGTACATCGCGACCGGCGCCGCAGCTCTCAAGCAACAGCGGTCCGGGCAGGCGCGCGTTGAGCCAGCCACGCTGCAGCTGAGTCTGCCGCGCCAGCGCGACGCGCCGGGCAACCTCGGCGCTGGCCTCACCGACCCTGCCATCAAGCAGGCGGGCTGGCGGCGGCCGGGCCACTTCGATGTGCAGGTCAAGACGATCAAATAGCGGCCCCGAGATTCGGCCGCGATATCGATCTACGGCGTCAGGGCTACAGCGGCAGGTCGCCCGGGTGTCGCCACGATAGCCGCATGCGCACGGGTTCATGGTCGCGACCAGCTGGAAGTTCGCGGGGAAGGTAGTGCGGGCCGCGGCGCGAGCCACCGTTATCCGGCGATCCTCCAGCGGTTGTCTCAGGCTCTCCAGTACGTTGCGGGCGAATTCCGGCAACTCGTCTAACAGCAACACGCCCTGATGCGCCAGCGAGACTTCACCCGGTCGCGGCATCGCGCCGCCTCCGGTCAGTGCGGCTACTGAAGCTGAATGATGCGGATGACGAAACGGCCGGCGCGCCCATTTGCCGGCGTCGAAGCAGCCGTCTGCGGCTGCGGTCACCAGGGCAACCTCCAGCGCCTCATCGGCAGCAAGGGCGGGGAGCAATCCGACCAGGCGGCGCGCAAGCATTGACTTGCCTGTGCCCGGTGGGCCAATCAGCAGCAGATCGTGGCCGCCGCTGGCTGAGATTTCCAGCGCGCGACGTGCGGCAGCCTGTCCGCGCACGTCCCCCAGATCCTCGCCATCCTGTAATGCCAGCGCACTTGGCTCGCACGCTGGCGGAGCTGCGTCGATCCTGGTGGTCCCGGCGAGATGAGCGCAGATCTCCAGCAAATGTTCTGCGGGGCGCAGATCCGCGCCAGCAACCAGACGCGCCTCGGCGAGATTTTCCTGTGGCAGGAACAAGCGATGGCCACTTTCTGCCGCCGCCACTGCTGCGCTAAGCGCGCCTCGCACCGGACGTAGCCTGCCGTCCAGGGACAATTCGCCCACACACTCGGCACCGCGCATCAATTTATCGGGTAACTGGCCGGTTGCGACCAGGATGCCCAGCGCAATCGGCAGATCGAAACGTCCACCGGCTTTAGGCAGGTCGGCCGGGGCCAGGCTGACGGTGATCCTGACCGCAGGGAATTCGAAGCGGCAGTTCTGTAGCGCCGCACGCACCCGGTCCTTGCTTTCCCGGACCGCTGCTTCGGGCAAGCCAACGATAGACATCCCGGGCAAGCCGCCCGCGGTGTTGACCTCTACCGAAACCTCCGGGGCCTCCATGCCCAGATGGGCACGGCTGCGAACGATGGCCAGTCCCATGGTTCCCTCCATCGCCGGAGGGGACCGGACGGGACTGACTTAGTCTTGCGCGCCGGAATCCTCCGCCGGATTCTGCTTCTCGAGTTCCTGCAGACGTGCTTCCAGCGCTTCCAGCTTCTTGCGCGTGCGTTGCAGGACGCCGCGCTGGACATCAAATTCTTCCCGCGTTACCAGGTCCAGGCGACCGAGACCGGCCTGCAGCGCAGCGCGAAAATTCTGTTCCAGATCAGTCTGCAATGCGCGCACCCCTTCAGGTACCGCAGCGGAAATCCGTCTGGCCAGGTCGTCAATGATCTTCGGGTCTACCAAGTCAATTCTCCTCACACCGTGGCCGGGCGCCATGGGCAATATCTCTGCTATTGAACCTCATTTTTGCTCCCGGCGCGCCCCGGCATGGCGCAATCCGGGCGCGGGCCACGCACCGGCATGGTGCGCTGCATGATCCGGTGCCGTGGATCTGCTGGCTAAGTCACTGATTTCAGGCACCACCCCGAACTGGCACGCATCGTGCTTAACAGGATTCGAACGGCCACTGGCTGAGGGGTGTCGCTTGCGCTCGCTTCACCCAAGGACAGGGGTCATCCGATTTCTAGCGGGAGGCAAAACAAACATGAAACTGGTTACGGCCATCATCAAACCGTTCAAGCTGGATGACGTCCGACAGACCCTGGCGGATCTGGGCGTCAAGGGCGTCACCGTCACCGAGGTCAAGGGCTTCGGCAGACAGCGCGGACACACGGAACTCTATCGCGGTGCCGAGTATGTGGTGGATTTTCTGCCCAAGGTAAAGCTCGAACTGGCGGTAGAAGACGACATCGTCGAACAGGCCATCGAGGCCATCACCAACAGCGCACGCACCGGCAAGATCGGCGACGGCAAGATTTTTGTCACCGAGCTTCAACAGGTTATTCGCATCCGTACCGGCGAGACCGGTCCGGAAGCTGTCTGAGCGTAGCCAAAGGAGAACACTGAAAATGGAGCAAATTGCTGAACTCAGCTACGCCCTGGATACATTCTATTTCCTGGTCTGCGGCGCACTCGTCATGTGGATGGCCGCTGGCTTTGCGATGCTGGAGGCGGGGCTCGTCCGCTCTAAGAACACCACGGAGATCCTCGCCAAAAACGTCGCCCTGTACGCGATTGCGTGCATCATGTACATGGTATGCGGCTATAGCATCATGTACGGGGGAGGCGACTTCGCCTTGTTCCTGGACGGGATCGTCGGCGATGGCGTCGCTGGCGCTGAAGAGGCTGCGACCTATGCGCCGTCCGCGGACTTCTTCTTCCAGGTGGTTTTTGTGGCGACCGCCATGTCCATCGTCTCCGGCGCCGTCGCCGAGCGGATGAAGCTGTGGTCGTTCCTGATTTTCGCGGTATTCATGACCGGCTTCATCTACCCGATGGAAGGTTCCTGGACCTGGGGCGGCGAAGCCGTGTTCGGCATGTTCAGCCTGGGTGATAACGGATTTTCCGATTTCGCCGGTTCCGGCATCGTCCACATGGCGGGTGCCGCCGCCGCGTTGGCAGGCGTGCTCCTGCTTGGGCCACGGAAGGGCAAATACGGGGCCAAGGGCCAGATCCACGCCATCCCCGGCGCCAACCTGCCACTGGCGACGCTGGGCACCTTCATCCTGTGGCTGGGCTGGTTCGGATTTAACGGCGGTTCCGTCCTTGCTACCGCGACTATTGAGAGCGCAAATGCCGTCGCGGTGGTGTTCATGAACACGAACGCGGCCGCAGCCGGAGGCCTGATCGCGGCCCTGATCGTCGCGAAGCTGCTGTTCGGCAAGGCCGATCTCACCATGGCCTTGAACGGCGCCCTGGCTGGCCTGGTGGCCATCACCGCCGAACCGTCCACGCCGACGCCCCTGCAGGCAACCCTGTTCGGGGGCCTGGGTGGCGTGCTGGTCGTGTTCGCCATCGTGACTCTGGACAAGCTGAAGATCGACGATCCGGTCGGCGCAATCTCGGTCCATGGCGTGGTCGGGCTGCTGGGCCTGCTGCTGGTGCCGTTGACTAATCCTCTCACCGAAGACGGAGGTGCTTCGTTCGGCGGTCAGTTGCTGGGTGCGGCGACCATCTTCATTTGGGTGTTCGTAACTTCTGGCATCGTCTGGTTTGCCCTTAAGGCGATCATGGGCATCCGGGTCAGCGAAGAGGAAGAGTACGAGGGTGTGGACCTGACTGAATGTGGCATGGAAGCCTATCCGGAGTTCACCAAGGCCGAAGTCTAGAATCGTTCCAGAACACTGGCCTGGCGGGGCGGGAGGAAACTCCCGTCCCGCCTTTTTTGTTGCCTGCCGCAGGATCATCGCCGGTGGTAGACTCGGCTCGGGTTGCCGAGGAGAAAACCGATGAAAATGATCTGCGCGATCATCAAACCCTTCAAGCTGGACGACGTTCGGGAAGCGCTGGCCGACATTGGAGTTCAGGGCGTGACTGTGACGGAGGTCAAAGGTTTTGGCCGCCAAAAAGGGCACACTGAGCTGTACCGGGGCGCTGAGTACGTGGTGGATTTCCTGCCCAAGGTCAAGCTGGAGCTGGCCGTGGACGAGAGTCTGGTGGATCAGGTGCTGGAGTCGATCACCAACGTGGCCCGGACAGGCAAGATCGGCGACGGCAAGATTTTTGTCTACGATCTGGAAACGACGATTCGGATCAGGACCGGAGAAACCGGATCGGAAGCGCTTTAGCGAATAGACCGGACGGGAGCGAGAAGCTGATGAGACATCTTTCATTGCTGATTGTGAGCGGCATGTTGGCGATCGCCAGTGGCACCGTTCATGCGCAGAAGGAAGTCTACCGTTGGGTGGACAGCCAGGGTGTCGTGCATTTTAGCGACGTTCCCACCGACCCGGGCGCGGAGCCCACCGGCGTGACCACCCAGGGCACCGACCCGCAAAAGGTGGCAGCCCGCCAGCAGCAGCTCGCGGAGCAGTATCAGGCGGATGAGCAGCTGGCTGCGGTGAATGCGGCAGATCAGGCCGACGCCAGGCGTCAGCAGGAAATGGCCGCCAAACAAAGGCAGATCGGTTGTGCCGCCGCGCGCAAGCGTCTGGATACCTATACCACCGCGCCACGTCTGTACGAGAAAGAGCCCGATGGCGGCCGCAGATATCTGACCGCCGACGAAATCGATCAGGCACGCGCCAGCGCGATGGATGACGTGACCTCCTGGTGTGACTGAGTCTGAGTCAGCGGCGCCTTAGTCCGCGGCGCCAGAAAACACGCCCTGCGCTATACTGCAGGCCCCATCCACCAGGGGTCCGGCATGACTCGTGGTCAATCTTTTACCTGCCAGATCCGGGGACATCATTGCTGGACCCGACTGGCCTCGGGCGTCGTATCAGCTGAGGACTGCGAAGGATCATGAGAGCCGGCTTTATCGGTCTCGGCGCCATGGGCAAACCCATGGCCATCAATCTCCACCAGGCGGGCCTGCTCGGTTCGGTCTGGAACCGCACCCGCGACATCGCAGCGCTGCTGGCCGCTGATCTGGGCTGTGATCAGGCTCAGGATCTCGCCGCTATGTGCAAAGACTCGGACCTGCTGATCAGCTGCGTGTCGCGTGATCAGGACGTGCTCGATGTTGTTGACGGGTTAACGCCGCATATTCGGCCCGGCACGCTAATGATCGATTGTTCGACCACCAGCGCCAGCACCGCGCAGGAAGCAGCCGATCGGCTAAACCAGGCGGGAGCCGGTTTTCTGGATTGTCCGGTCAGCGGCGGAACCGAAGGTGCGCGCGCCGGGACGCTTTCCATCATGGTCGGCGGCGATCCGGACTGCCTTGCGCAAGCCCGTCCCGTGCTTGAGGCGATGGGAAGCACGATCGTCCATATGGGGCCGGTGGGGGCCGGCCAGGCTGCAAAAGCGACTAATCAGATCATGGTCGCAGGGATCAACCAGGCGGTCACCGAAGCCCTGTCATTCGCCCAGGCGCATCAGCTGCCGATGGGTCCGTTGATCACCGCATTGTCTGGCGGCGCAGCCGGTAACTGGTTCCTGAGCCATCGCGGCCCAACGATGGTCCGCGGGGAGTATCCGCTTGGTTTCAAAGTCGATCTGCACCAAAAAGACCTGCAGATCTGCGCCGCGATGGCGTCAGAGTTGGGGGTGACCCTGCCAGTCGTCGAAACCACCTTGCGCCAGTATCAGGCGTTGTTGGCGCAGCAAAATGGCGATGAAGACATCTCATCGCTGTTTCGGCTGAAATCCGCCATGTTCCAGGACGGCGGGAGCTAGGTGGGCGGTTCGGGGCATCGTTCATCAGCAGCGGGGCACCGGCGTTTGCTGCTGCCGGATTTCTGCGCGCCTGACTCAGTGATAACTGTAGTAGTCATTACGGAACTGGTCGCGGTAGTACTCGCTCTGGGCCGCAGCGATCTGCTTGCTGGTGGTTCGATCTGGGAAGACCTGGCCAGGACATCGCTGTTCCTGTTGTGGATCGGTCTCGGTAGCGCAGCCGTGCTGTGCAAGGCCCGGGCGCATCTGTCCCGCCTGACAGTTCCCAGAGCAGCATTGGCGGCGCTGGGCCTGCTGTTGGCCGTCACCGCCCTGACCTCGGAGGCCGGATGGTGGCTGGATCAGTACTGGGCGCAGATGCGTTTGATCGACAGCGAAGGACACCCGGACGCACATTTCCGCTTTCTCGCCTCGAATTTGCTGACCTGTCTCATCGTCGGCAGCCTGGCCCTGCGTTATTTTTATGTCTCTCAGCAGTGGCGGCGCAATGTGCAGCTGGAGGCGACCTCGCGAGTCAACGCCCTGCAGGCGCGAATCCGACCCCATTTTCTGTTCAACAGTATGAACACCATCGCGGCGCTGACGCGCCGGGATCCGGCACTGGCAGAGGAAGCGGTCGAGGACCTGGCCGATCTGTTCCGTGCGTCGCTGCGAGATTCAAGCGCGCCCTTGACGCTTAAGGAGGAAATGGAAGTTGCGCGCATCTATCAGCGCATAGAACAACTGCGACTCGGCGACCGGCTGCGCGTGGTTTGGGATATCAAGACGCTGCCGCTGCGCGCCCAGATTCCGGGCCTTTCGCTGCAACCGCTGTTGGAAAATGCGATCTATCACGGCATCGAGCCGCGACCGGATGGTGGCGAGGTGATTGTTTGCGGCCGCGAAAGCGAGCCCGGGACGATTGAACTGACAATCAGCAACCCGCTACCTGCACCGGGTGATGAGTCGCGTCGCCAGGGCAATCAGATTGCCTTATCCAATATCACTGAGCGCTTCGAGCTGGCCTACGACGGCCGCGCCCAGGTCCGTTACGGCGTAGAACAGGATCGCTATGTAGTACAACTGCGCTTCCCGCGAGTGGAGCAAACACCATGAAGGTGCTGGTGGTGGATGACGAAGCACCGGCCCGAGAGCGACTGGTGCAGCTGGTAGAGGACATCCACGGCTTCGAGATCGCCGGCAGCGCAAGCGATGGCCGCGAGGCGCTCGCCCAGGCGGAGGCGTTGACCCCGGATATCGTGCTGATGGACATCCGCATGCCCGGCATGGACGGGATCGAGGCAGCCGGTCATCTCAGCCGGCTGGAACAGCCACCGGCAGTGATATTTGTCACCGCCTACGATGACTATGCGTTAAAGGCATTCGAAACCGCCGCCGTGGGCTATATCCTGAAACCTGTTCGACGCAGCCGATTGCAGAATGCGATGGAGCGCGCATCCCGCCCAACCCGGGCCCAGCTCGCCGGAATCGGCATGGAGAGCAGCCGCCGTCGTCACATCAGCGCGCGGGTTGGTACCCATCTTCTGCTGGTACCGGTGGAGGACATCCGCTACTTTCGTGCCGACCAGAAATATGTCAGTGTGCGGCACGCTGAAGGCACGCACCTCATCGACGATTCACTAAAGGAACTCGAGGAAGAATTCGCGCAGGAGTTTGTCCGCATCCATCGCAATGCGCTGGTCGCCATCAGACATATCGAAGCGATAGAACGCAGCGACAGCGGACAACTTCAGGTAAGGCTCAGGGACTGCAAGGAAGCACTGCCGGTGAGCCGCAGACACACCGCCGGATTACGGCGAAAGGTTCAATCTGGATGATAAGAGAGTTACGCATTGCCACCCGTCAGAGTCGCCTTGCCCTGTGGCAGGCGGAGTACGTTGCCGACATCCTGCGACGGGCTCACCCGGGTATCGAAATCGAGGTGATTCCGATGTCCACCCGCGGCGACGAGGTGCTGGATCGTTCGCTGGCGAAAATCGGCGGCAAGGGCCTGTTTATCAAGGAACTGGAAGTGGCCATGATGGAGGATCGTGCAGACATCGCGGTCCATTCGATGAAAGACGTTCCCTGGGACCTTCCGGAGGGGATGATGATCGGCGCGGTTTTGCAACGCGCTGACCCGGGAGATGCGCTGGCCTCGGCCGGCGGCATCGACGCCCTTGATGCGCTGCCCGAGAACGCACGAGTGGGCACATCGAGCCTTCGGCGCCAGGCGCAGATGAAGTATATCCGGCCGGATCTGATCATCGAGCCGGTACGGGGAAATGTCGAGACCCGGTTGCGCAAACTGGACGAGGGCGATTTTCACACGGTTGTGCTGGCCGCGGCCGGCCTCAAGCGCCTTGGCCTGGGGGAACGTATTACCGGCAGATTGCGCTATGACGAATGCCTGCCTGCCGTTGGCCAGGGGGCGATCGGTATCGAGTGCCGCAAAGACAAGGATGAAGTACGCGCTGCATTGAGGGCCGTCGAGCATGAGAACAGCCGTCGCTGCGTCGATGCGGAACGCAGTTTTGCCGCGACATTGAAAGCCAGCTGCGAGTCGCCGGTGGCGGCCTATGCCGAGATCCGCGAGAACGAATTGTATCTTCGGGGCGTGGTAGCCAATCCGGAAGGCAGCAAGCTGATGCGGATGGAGCTGAGAGGCAGTCAGTCCGACGGCGGTCGGATCGGCAACGATCTCGGCCGCAAGATGCTTGCCGACGGCGCCGGCGCCTTGCTGGAGGAGATCAAAGCACAGTCATGAGCAATAGCGAGCTGGACGGGATCACCGTACTGGTCACCCGGCCACGGGAACTCGCCGAGCCGCTTTGCAAAGCAGTGGAAGCGCATCAGGGACGCGCCATCCGCTGGCCGGGCCTGGAAATCGAGTCGCGCATCGCCGATGTCGATGCGGCCAGCAAGCTGCGCCATGCCAACAGCGGAGACCTGGTTATTTTTGTCAGCCGCAACGCAGTCACACATGGCGCCGACCTGCTCAGCACGCCGCTAAAGCCGGCCCTTGCTGCGATCGGGCCCTCCACCGAGACCGCGCTGCGAAGACGAGGCCTGGATCCGGATATCCTGTCTTCGGGCCACGATTCCGAAGCGCTGCTGGCGCACCCTGCGCTGACCGATATCAATAATCGTCGTGTATTTATCCTGCGTGGCGTCGGCGGTCGCGAGCTGCTGGCCGAAGAGCTGGGCCGGCGTGGCGCAGAGGTGGTCTACCTGGAGGTCTACCAACGGCAATCTGCGCTGCATCCGCCGCACCGTGTGGAGGAACTGCTGCAACTGTGGCAGAAGGGCGGTATCCAGGTCTTTACCGCGACCAGCGTGGGTATTCTCGACAATCTCTATCATTCGCTTGGCGCAGAAGGCACAGCTCTGCTGAACCGGACGCCGCTGGTGACCGCGAGCGCACGTGTGATAAAAAGGGCAGAGAGTGCGGGTCACTGTGCGGAGCGGTTGCTGAGCCAGGCACCGGATGACGATTCCCTGCTCGATGCCATCATCTCCTGGCGACAGCCGTCTACCAGTCACCCCGCCGTCAGGGAAAATGATCATGAATGAAAACACGCCCAGGGATCTGTCCGGTCAGACGGATGCGGCTGCCGCACCGGACACGGCGACAGCAGTCGATCCAGAAGCCGCGGCAGATCAGGTGACGCCAGAAAAACCGGCTGCGCCGGATTTCGCGAGCACCGCTGATAAGCCGGAAAAGACAGCTGAACCGCCGGCACCGCCCGGAGGCCGTGGCCTGTCGGTGCTGGCACTGCTGCTCGCTGTAGCGGCAGTCGCCGGCTCGGGGTTGGTGATCTGGAATCAGCGCCAGGCAGCCAGCATGGTCGATAACGGACAGGCACAACTAAACGCGACGCTTGGCCAGCTCGAGTCGAACACACGCAAACTGGCGGCGCGTTTTGAAGCGTTGGAAACAGAAGCCAGGTCAGCAAGCGCGGAACAGGCCGCGGTCGAAGACCTGCTGCTGCGTCTGAGCGCGCGGACCGACGGCCTGGAAAGCAACGTCGCAGGGCTGGCCCGCAGCCGCGAAGCCTCAGGCACACAGCTGCGCCGCGCGGAAGCCGAACAGTTGCTACGCATCGCCAACTATCAGCTCAACCTGGCGCGCAATCCCGACACCGCACTGGCGGCCTTGCTCGAAGCGGATGCATTGCTGGCCCGGCTGGCCGATCCAGGCCTGCAGCCGGTACGTCGGCAGCTTACAGATGATGTGCTGGCGCTACGCTCGGCTGAGCGGGTTGATCTCGAAGGCATCGCGATGCGTCTGGACAGTCTGGCGCGCCAGGTGAATCAGCTGCCGCTGAATTCAGATGCGCGGGAATTGTCAGGCCTGGAGACATCGGCGCAGCCGGCAAGCGGGGGCTGGGCGCGATTCAAGCAAAAAGTGTCCGAGTTCGTCGCCGGTATCTTTGCGGTGCGCCGCACGGAAAGCAGCTCGGGGCCATTGTTGTCGAGGGAGGAGGCCTTTTTCCTGCGGCGCAATCTTGAGCTTGAGCTTCAGGCCGCGCGATTGGCGGTGTTGTCCACAAATGCCGAGGTATTTGCCGCCAGCATCAGCGCCGCCAGGCGCTGGACCGAAGCCTATTTTGATCGCGAAGCCAGTTCGGTAGCCGGTTTCGTGCGCGATCTCAATGCGCTCGCGCAGCAGCGTCTGGTTGTTGCGTTGCCGGATATCTCGGGGTCCCTGCGGGTATTTCGGGAACTGGCGGACCGCCGGACGACACGCCCGGGGGCAAATCTGATAACGCCGCCGCTTGCGCCGGCTGAACAGCGTCCGCCTGAACAGCGTCCGGTCGAAGTCGAAGACCGGCTTGTTGAGGAAGTCACAGGCGAGGCCGCAGCTGAGGTCGCGAATGGGGCCGTCGATGACATCGTGGATGAAGAGACACCTCAGGCCGGAGAACAATGAAACTCGGGCTATACATCATCCTCGGTCTGTTGGCGGGTGCATTCGGTGCCCATTTCCTGATGCAGGACGTGGGCTACGTGTTGATCAACATGCGCGGCTATGCGATCGAGATGTCGGTGCCCGGCCTGATTCTGGCGCTGGCCGCGTTTTACCTCGGAATCCGCATTCTTATCCATCTTGTCCGTGCCCCTCGTCGTCTCGGACAGGCGGCGAGCGCTATTCGCTCAGGCCGCGCCCGCAAGCAATATACCCGCGGCCTGATCGCGATCGCTGAGGGCAACACGGCCCGCGGCGAGCGCTTGCTCACCCGCGGTGCACGACGCAGCGAAGCGCCATTGCTCAACTATCTGGCTGCCGCCAGGGCAGCTCAGGCCCAGGGTGCTGATGAACGGCGCGACAACTGGCTGTTGCTGGCGCGCGAGGAAGAGCCGGATGCCGAAGTCGCGGTTCTGCTCACGCAAGCCGAGCTGCAGGTCGAACGTGGTCAGTTCCAGGAGGCGATTCGCTGTCTCGACAAAGTGGGTGAATCGACGCCCAATCACGGCCGCCGGCTGATGCTTCTCGCCCGGGCCTATCGGGCACTCGGCGACTGGAACGGGCTGCGCGACATCCTGCCGCGCCTGACCAAGAGCAAGGCGATGGCCGCAGCAGACCTTGAGAAGCTGCAGCGGGACATGTGCTCAGCATTGATGGAGCAGGCCGCCAATGCATGCGATGGCAGCAAGGTCGACGAGATCTGGAACGCATTGCCTGCGGCGATCCGCGCAAATCCTCTGCTGTTTTCAATCTATGCACGCGCTGCCATGCGCTGCGGCGGCCACGACAAGCTTGAGAAGTCGGTGCGCAAGGTTCTGAAAACCACCTGGGACCCCGAACTCGTTGACCTGTATGGCGAACTCGAGACCAGTCGGCCAGCCGCCCATCTGGCGCATCTTGAGGCCTGGCTGGCCCGGCGTGGCGATGATCCGGTGCTGTTACTCGCGGCGGCGAGGCTGTGCATACAAAACCAGTTGTGGGGGAAGGCCCGAAGCTATCTGGAGAGCAGCCTGGCGCTGCGGCCCGATGCGCAGGGTTACCGGGTTTACGGCCAGTTGCTGGAAAAAATGGGTGAATCCGACGGCGCAGCAGAAGCATTCAGGCTGGGTCTCGAAGCGGCGACGTTCAGGGCCGACAGACCGGCGCTCAGCGGACCCGGCACCAGGCCCTGACAGCCTGTTTCTGGCGCTTCAACGCGACCCCAGGGCCTGCGCCCTAGCCTGCGGGCTCGACCAGGGGCCGGGCGTAGTCAAAAGAATCGAAGAACAATTGCTGCGCAGGCAATCCATGCCGTGGGAAGAGTGCGCGGGCGGCTTCGATCATCGGCGGCGGGCCGGCCATATAAACATCCCAGCCTGACAGATCCGGGATATCTGCCACCACCGCCTGATGGACGAACCCGGTACGGCCCTCCCAGGCTCCGTCGTCGCCGGGCTCTGACAGCACCGGTACGAACCGGAAACCAGGATGGGTGCCTGACCAGTCCAACAGCTGCTGCTGGTCGTACAAATCGACGCGATCACGGACACCCCAGTAGAGTTGGACCGGCCGATCCCAGCCAAGGTGGAACACATGGGCCAGTATCGCCTTGAGCGGGCCGTAGCCAGTGCCGCCGCCCATTAACAGAACGGGACGCTGTCGATCCTCGCGCAGGTAGAACTGCCCCAGCGGACCTTCGAGTCGCAACAAGGCACGTGGTTTCATTTGTTCGAATACATAGTCCGAGAAGCGGCCGCCGGCGACCCGTCTGACATGAATCTGCAGCAGCCCCGCGGTGTGAGGCGGATTGGCGATGGAGAAACTGCGCCGCTCACCGCCGCTAAGCAGGATGTCCACATACTGCCCGGCCAGATACTCGAAAGGCTCAAACCCTGGCAACTTCAGACCCAGCTCCATCACATCAGGACATAGTCGTGTGGCGGTCTGGACACGACACGGCAGACGCCTGATGCGGATATTGCCCGGGGTCTCCAGTGGCGCGATCTCCACCTCGAGATCGCTGGTCGCGACCGCCTGACACAGCAGCGCCTGACTGGAAGAAAGATCCGCCGGGCTCAGCGCCGCCGGTGTGCCTCGCGGGTAGTCGATCTTGCCGCTGAGAATGCGTGCCTGACAGGACATACAGCTGCCGCCACGACAGCTATGCGGTAGATTCAGGCCGTTACGCAGCGCCGCCGCGAGGACCGACTCTCCATCCGCGGCCTGGAAGCGCTTGCCTGAAGGATGAAGGGTGACGGTTGGGTTCATGGAGTATCCTGCTGCAACGTTCGGTCACCAGAGACGAGCCTGAGATGAAAGTAGCGATTGTGGGCGCAGGTTATACCGGCGCCCGTCTGGCCCAAATCTGTCGTCAGCAGCGCCTGCCGGTATTCGCATTGACCCGTTCGCCGAGCCAGCAGACCAGGCTTATGGCCGCGGGCGTGAGCAGCGAACTGCTTGATCTTGACGCCGGACCCGTGCCGCCGACCTGTGCCGCCAGGCTTGCTGGCTGCTCCGTAGTGTATATGGTCCCGCCGCCTGATTCAGGTGTCGCCGACCCGCGTATGGCCGCTTTTCTGCGGGCGTTGTCGGCTCAATCCACGCCTCCGGCCCGGTTGGTTTATTTGAGTACCAGCGCCGTCTACGGCGACTGCCATGGCCAGACCGCCGACGAAACCACACCGACCCGCCCGGCCAGCGATCGTGGCCGCAGGCGCCTGGACGCGGAACAGGAACTGATGCGCTGGGGCCGCTCCCATGACATCCCGGTGTGCATATTGCGAGTCCCTGGTATTTACGGGCCCGGCCGCCTGCCGCTGGCGCGTCTGGCCGCCGGCGCGACAGTCGCCAAAGACGACGGGAAACCGCGCCCTGGCAACCGGATTCATGTCGACGATCTGTGCGGTGCCTGTCTGGCGGCGCTGAGTTATACCGGGACCCACAAGGTATTCAACGTCGGCGACGGCAACCACGCCAGCATGGGCGAATATTTCCGGCGTGTGGCCAGTATCGCCGGATTGCCGGCGCCCGAAGAACAGGACATGGAAACCCTGCTGGCGCGTTCGTCGCCAATGATGCGGGGGTTTCTGCAGGAATCCAGACGCCTGGATACCACGCTCATGCTCGAACAGCTTGGCTTCGAGCCCCGCTATCGCGATCTTGATGCCGGCATCATCGCCAGCTTCGCCGAACCACCCTCGCCCGATTGATCAGGGCTGCGAAGCGCTGCTGTTGAGCCAGTCAGTCAGCGGGCCCCACTGCTCCCAATCCGGCCACGCCAGATACTCCGGCAATTCGAACACGCCGAGTCCGCGGGAATAGGCACGGATGTAATTTTGCGCTTCGCGCAAGGTTGCCACATACGGCACGGCCTGCTTGCGCAGGAACACGTCCAGCTCGTCGAAAATCACTGTGTTCTCGCGTATCCGGTTGCCGACCAGACCGATCTTGGCCTGGCGTCGCTCGACCTTGCCGGAAGACATCAATTCGTCGATGAAATGGCGCGTCGCCCGCATATCGATCTCCGAGGGCATGACCGGCACCACTACGGTCTCGGCGCGCTTTAGCAAATCCGTCAGTTCGCGGCCGTGGCTGCGGGCCGGCGCGTCGATAACCAGATAATCTGCGTCACGCGGAAGGTTGCGCAAACCGTCTTCGAAGGCCGCCAGCGCAGTCACCTCCGGCCGGTCTGCCGGCCGGGTTTCCGCCCAGTCCAGGCTCGAACGCTGGGGGTCGAAATCGGCCAATGCAACTTTGTGCCCACGGACCGCGTAGTAGCTCGCCAGATTGGTGGCAATCGTGCTTTTGCCGCAACCCCCCTTGGCGTTCATGACAATGATGTGGCGCATGCTTCCCCTCCCAAATGATCGTCCAATACCGCTGTGCTCAGCCCAGCCCGAGTTCGGGCCACAAGGCGTCTATCCGGCGGCGCGTGTCTTCATCCATCGCGATGGGCGTGCCCCATTCGCGATCCGTTTCTCCAGGCAATTTATTGGTGGCGTCGAACCCGATCTTCGACCCCAGGCCCGATACCGGCGAGGCAAAATCGAGGTAGTCGATCGGCGTGCGTTCGATGATGGTCGTATCGCGGGCCGGGTCCATCCGGGTGGTCATGGCCCAGATCACATCCTGCCACGAGCGCACGTCAACGTCGTCGTCGGTGACGATAACAAATTTGGTGTACATGAACTGCCGCAGGAACGACCAGACTCCCATCATCACGCGGCTGGCGTGGCCAGGATATTGCTTGCGTATGCTGACAATAGCCATGCGATAAGAGCAACCTTCCGGTGGCAGATAGAAGTCCGTGATCTCTGGATACTGACGTTTTAGTATCGGCACGAATACTTCGTTCAGCGCGACGCCCAGAACCGCGGGTTCGTCGGGTGGCCGGCCGGTGTAGGTGCTGTGATAAATCGGATCATCGCGGCTGGTAATGCGATCGATGGTAAAGACCGGGAACCGCTCCACTTCATTGTAGTAGCCGGTATGGTCGCCAAAGGGTCCCTCGGGCGCGGTGTCGTCCGGAGCGATGTGGCCTTCCAGCACGATCTCAGCGGTAGCCGGAACCTGAAGATCGCTGCCAATGCACTTCACGAGCTCCGTCTTCGAGCCACGGAGCAAACCGGCGAAAGCATATTCGGACAGGGTATCCGGAACCGGCGTCACCGCGCCCAGGGTGGTGGCCGGATCCGCTCCGAGCACCACTGCGAGCGGAAAATTCTCGCCCGGGTGGGCGCGCTGCCAGGCGCGAAAATCCAGCGCCCCGCCACGATGGGAGAGCCAGCGCATGATGACGCGGTTGCGGCCGATGACCTGCTGACGGTAGATGCCCAGGTTCTGCCTGGAATGCTCGGGCCCCCGCGTTACTACCAGACCCCAGGTAATCAACGGACCAGCATCACCAGGCCAGCAGGTCTGCACCGGCAGCGTAGCGAGATCGACATCCGGTCCTTCAACAACATTGGTCTGGCACGCGCCCGAGCGACGCAGCTTCGGCGCCATATTGAGAACCTGACGGAATATCGGCAGCTTGTCCCACGCATCGCCCATACCCCTGGGCGGCTCCGGCTGGCGAAGAAACGCCAACAGCTCACCGACTTCGCGCAATGCGTCTACCGTTTCCTCGCCCATCCCCAGCGCGACCCGCTCAGGTGTGCCAAACAGATTGCCCAGCACCGGCATCTGGTAACCTGCGGGCTGTTCGAACAAAAGGGCGGGGCCGCCCGCACGCAGGGTGCGGTCGCAGACTTCGGTCATCTCCAGGCGCGGACTGACGGGCGCGTTGATGCGCTTCAACAGATTCCGGGCCTCGAGCTGGCCTAGAAAATCGCGTAGATCACGGTATTTCATAGCGCCTGTCTGGAACTTGCCGCCGACACTATAATCAGGCTCACCCTTCGATGAAAGCGAAAGCCAGGTCCGATCGATGATTCATCTGCCAACCTCAGCCATACGGATGCAGCCGTGAACAGCGCGGGCATGCGTGTCGCGTCCGGGCTGGCGAGCGCGGGCGTACGCTTCGTCAAGATGCACGGACTCGGTAATGACTTCGTCGTCATCGATCGTCGCTACCAGAGCTTTACCCCACAAGCGGACGACATTCGCGCGATGGCGGATCGTCACACCGGCATCGGATTCGATCAATTATTGCTGCTGGACCCGCCGCGCGCCGATGGCGACGTCGCCTTTGGCATCTTCAACGCTGACGGTCATCCGGCAGAACAATGCGGCAACGGTTTGCGCTGCGTGGCATTGCTGTTTTACGAGACCAGCGCACGGCGGCGGCGGGAAATGTCGCTGGAGAGCCCGGCAGGCACTGTCCGCGCACGGGTGATGGACGACGGTCTGGTGACGGTAGAGATGGGCCGGCCGGATTTTGCGCCAGCGGCGCTGCCGTTCGGGGCGACAGCACAAGCTCCGAGCTATACCATTGACGCGGGGGGACGGTCGGTCGAATTCGGCGCGGTATCGATGGGCAATGCCCATGTGGTAGTTCGCGTTGCCAGCGCGGCCGAGGCACCGGTGACCGAGATCGGGCCTCTGCTTGAGCGGCATCCGTTATTCCCGAAAGGAACCAATGTTGGCTTCATGGAGATCGTTGATCGCCAGCACATCACCTTGCGGGTGCATGAGCGCGGCTGCGGGGAAACCCGCGCATGCGGAACCGGCGCCAGCGCAGCCGCCGCGGTTGCCAGAGTTTGGGGAGAGACCGACGACACCGTTACCGTCAGCCTGCCGGGCGGCGATCTTGATATCGCCTGGAAGGGCAGCGGTGAATCACTTTGGATGACAGGACCCGCCGTCAGGGTTTACGAAGGAATCACGAATCAATGAGCCGACAGCAGACCAGCAACGCCCTGACCGACCCTCCCCATGAGGATGAGGTCGCCCGCTATCTGGCGGAGAACCCGGACTTTTTCGACCGGCACCCGGAATTGCTTGGCGGCATCCGTTTGTCGCACAACAATGGCGGCGGCACAATTTCGCTGGTCGAGCGCCAGCTCGATGTGCTGCGCGCCAAGAATCGCAAGCTCGACAAGCGCCTGCGGGAACTGGTCGGCGTGGCACGCACTAATCATGAATTGTCAGACAAGATCCACCGCTTGTCCTTGCGGCTGATCGACGCCAGAGGCGTGGATGAGATCATGCGTCGGCTGGAGCTGGCGCTGCGGGAAGACCTGGGCGCCAATGAGTCAGTCATGGTTCTGTTCCATCAGCCGTCGACGATAGTCCAGCTGCCGGATACCCGGTTTTTGCGCCGGATCGAACGTAATAATGAGGCCCTGAAACCCTTTGCCACCTTTATCGAGCAGGGTCGGCCACGCTGCGGACGCGCGCGCGACACGCAACTGGATTTTCTGTTCCCCGACCATGCCGAAGAAATCGGCTCTGTCGCGCTGGTGCCGCTGGGCCCCAAGGCCAGTATCGGCATGCTGGCGATCGGCAGTCATGACCAGGATCGCTTCCACCCGGGGATGAGCACCGATTTCCTCGAGCGTATAGGCGATCTGATCGCGGTGGCGGTTCCGGTCAGAGAAGACTGACGGGAGCGCCGCGTGTCCGGACTGGATCGTGAATGGATCCTGGCCTACGGGCGACACCTGCGCTATGAGCGGCGCATGTCCTCCAACACGGAAAAAAACTACCGTCGCGACGTCAATGCGCTGCGCCGGTTTCTGGAAAGCGAGCAGCTGGCCAGCTGGAGCGCAGTGGATACCTACCATATCCGTGCGTTTGCTTCCTGGTCTCACCGCCGCGGCCTGGCGGCCAGCAGTATCCAGCGCCGCCTGTCGGCACTGCGCGGGTTTTTTCGCTATCTGCTCAGAGAGGGCGAGGTCGAGGCTAACCCTGTCCTCGACGTTCAGGCGCCACCATTGGCAAAGCGATTACCGAAGACGCTGGATGTCGATCAGGTTGCGCGGCTGCTGGAGATCGACAGCGATCACCCACTGGCGGTGCGCGACCGGGCAATGATGGAGTTGTTCTATTCCAGCGGTCTGCGGCTGGCCGAGCTGACCGGCCTGGATATCACCGATCTGGATCTCGGCGAAGGCAGCGTGAGGGTCACCGGCAAAGGCAACAAGACCCGCCTGTTGCCGGTTGGAGGCAAGGCGGTAACGGCAATCAACCGCTGGTTGGCCATCCGTGCTGACAAGGCTGGTCCGGATGAGACGGCGCTGTTCGTCAGCCGCCTCGGTCGCCGTATCAGCACCAGAACGGTGCAGGCGCGATTGCGTGAATGGTCCCGCCGCCTGGGTATGGCCTCCGGGGTGAACCCTCATCTGCTGCGGCACTCCTTCGCCACGCATCTGCTCGAGTCCAGCGGAGACCTGCGCGCGGTCCAGGAATTGCTCGGCCATGCGGATATCGGCACCACCCAGATTTATACCCACCTTGATTTCCAGCACCTCGCCCGCATCTATGACAAATCGCATCCGCGCGCGCGTAAGCGCCAGGACGATTCTGTCTCTGACCCTGATGCTGACCCGGGCGCAGATTCCGACTGACGCGAAGCGGCCGCCAGATCAAACAAAGGACGACCCCCATGGAGCAATTTCGCGGCACTACGGTGCTGTCAGTGCGTCGCAACGGCGTTGTGGCCGTTGGTGGAGACGGCCAGGTAACCCTTGGCGACACGGTAATGAAAGGCAATGCACGCAAGGTGAGGCGCCTGTTTGACGGTCGCGTCGTGGCCGGGTTTGCCGGCGGTACTGCCGATGCGTTCACCTTGTTTGAACGTTTCGAATCCAAGCTGGAGCAATACGGAAATCTGACCCGAGCCGCGATCGAGCTGGCCAAGGACTGGCGAAGCGACCGCATTCTGCGGCGCCTGGAAGCACTGCTGTGTGTGGCGGACGCGGAAAAATCCCTGACGATCTCCGGTAATGGCGACGTCATTGAGCCGGAGCGAGACCTGATGGCGATCGGTTCAGGCGGCTCCTATGCGTTGTCCGCTGCCCGTGCCCTGCTGGAGAATACTGATCTAGATGCCCCCACGATAGTTGCTAAATCGCTGCAGATCGCTGCAGATGTATGCATTTATACAAACAGCAATATCGTCATCGAGACCCTGGAAGGGTCGGCAACAGACGCCGATCGCGGAGCCTGAAGAATGAGCCAGATGACCCCCAGAGAGATCGTCCAGGAACTGGACAAGCACATCGTCGGCCAGGACGACGCCAAGCGGTCGGTGGCGATTGCCTTGCGTAACCGCTGGCGGCGGATGCAGGTCAGCGAGCCGATGCGCAGTGAGATCACGCCGAAGAACATCCTGATGATCGGCCCCACGGGTGTCGGCAAGACCGAGATTGCGCGCCGGCTTGCCCGGCTCGCGCGGGCCCCGTTTATCAAGGTCGAGGCGACCAAATTTACCGAAGTCGGCTATGTCGGCCGTGAGGTCGACAGCATCATCCGCGATCTGGTCGACGAGGCAGTCAAGATGAGCCGGGAGTCGCAGATGGAGAAGCTGCGCGACCGGGCTCAGGACGCCGCCGAAAGTCGCGTACTGGACGCCCTGCTGCCGGGCTCACACGATAGCTGGGGCGGCGAACAGGAAGGCGAGAGCCCGGGCGGCGCCGAGACGCGGCAGAAATTCCGCAAGATGCTGCGCGAAGGCAAACTCGATGACCGCGAGATCGAGATAGAGACCCGCGCCATTCCAATGGGGGTGGAGATCATGGCGCCACCGGGAATGGAAGAGATGACCCAGCAGCTGCAGGGGATGTTCCAGAATATCGGTGGGGGTCGCACCCGCACCCGGAAACTCAAGATCAAGGATGCGTTTCGTCTGCTTATCGACGAAGAAGCCGCCAAGATGATCAATGAGGAGGAGCTCAAACTTAAGGCGGTGGAAGATGTAGAGCAGAACGGGATCGTGTTTATCGACGAACTCGACAAGGTGGCCAAGCGCAGCGAAGGCGCGGGCGCTGATGTTTCCCGAGAGGGGGTGCAACGCGACCTGTTGCCGCTGGTCGAAGGCTGCACGATCAACACCAAATACGGCATGGTGCGTACGGATCACGTATTGTTCATCGCCTCCGGCGCGTTTCACGTCGCCAAACCCTCGGATCTGATCCCGGAACTGCAGGGAAGATTTCCGATCAGAGTTGAGCTGGATGCGCTGACGACAGCCGAGTTCCAGCGGATTCTGACCGAGCCGGATTGCTCATTGACCGAACAGTATGCTGCGTTGATGGGAACCGAGGGCGTGGATCTGAGCTTTGCCGACAGCGGCATTCTGCGGATTGCCGAGATTGCCTTCCAGGTCAATGAACGTACCGAGAATATCGGTGCGCGGCGCCTGCACACGGTGCTGGAGCGTTTGCTCGAAACGGTGTCCTATGAGGCGGCGGATCGCGAGGGCCACGCGGTTCACGTGACCGACGACTATGTCGACCAGCACCTTGGCGAGCTGGTCAAGGACGAGGATCTGACCCGCTACATCCTGTAGGCCGTCAACCGGCCCTGCTCGCGGTAGAATAGGGGCTCCGCCGGCGCTCGGGCGCTGGTGATCAGATGATGCCCGGACATCCAGTGTATGAGCGAAAAAGCACCTATCCCGACCAAGATCCGCCTGCGCAGAAAGTCACGTCTGCTGGAGCTTAGCTACGCTGACGGGCGTACGGCAAGCCTGCCCTGTGAATATCTGCGCGTGTTTTCGCCGTCGGCCGAGGTCCAGGGCCACGGTCCCGGCCAGGCGGTGTTGATGGTCGGCAAGGAGTCGGTGAATATTGCAGCGGTTGAGCCGGTAGGCCACTACGCGGTGCGTCTGCGCTTTGATGATGGTCACGACTCCGGATTATTTACCTGGCCCTATCTGGATCATCTGGCGCGAAAACAGGACGAGAACTGGCAGACTTATCTGGATCGATTGGCTGAGGTGAAGTACCAGCGGCGCAAACCGAAGCCGGTTGAGGAGTGAGCGTGAGCGAGAGACGCGACACCGTCGATTTTGGTTTTGAGCAGGTTGATGCGCAGGAAAAGGCACAGCGGGTGCGCGGCGTATTCGACTCGGTCGCCGACCGCTATGACCTGATGAACGACCTCATGTCGTTGGGGATCCACCGATTGTGGAAGCGCTTTACCGTGTCGCAGACCGGGCTGCGGCCGGGTGACCAGGCGCTCGATGTGGCCGGCGGCACTGGCGATCTCAGTCTTGGCATGGCGCAAAAAGTCGGCCACACTGGCCGGGTCGTTCTGACCGATATCAACAATGCCATGTTGAGCCGGGGTCGCGACCGCCTGCTCGATCAGGGAGGCGGTTCGAATATCAGCTTTTGCGTAGCTGACGCCGAACAACTGCCTTTCCCGGACGCCTGTTTCGATTGCGTGACTATCGGCTTTGGCCTGCGCAACGTCACCGACAAGACCGCTGCGCTTGCGTCCATGTATCGCGTGCTCAAGCCCGGTGGCCAGTTGCTGGTGCTGGAATTCTCACACCCGGTGGCACCGGGGCTGGCGCCAATCTACAACGCCTACTCATTCAAGATGTTGCCGGCGATGGGACAACTGGTGGCGGGGGACGGCGACAGCTACCGCTATCTGGCCGAATCCATCCGCATGCATCCTGATCAGGACACGCTGAAAGGCATGATGATCGAGTGCGGATACGAGAACTGCAGTTATCACAATCTGTCGGGCGGCATCGTTGCCTTGCATCGCGGCTACAGACTCTAGGCGGAGACGGTTTCTTGCCCGCGCAGCTGTACCGACCATTCGAAGACCTGCTCAACCGGGGCATCTCGGCCTCAGGCGAGGCGACCCGCCTTAGCCAGACGCTGGCCGGCCGGCGTCTGTGCATCGAATTACGCGGTTTGCCATTGTCCCTGCAGATCACCGCCACCGAGCAGGGCATCGCCTTGTCTGATCAGGCCGACAGCCCGGCAGATTGCACGCTCAGCGGCCTGCCTCTGTCGCTGGCGCGATTGGGCCTGACAGGCGATCCGGATGTGTTTCGCAAGGGTGCTGTGTCGATCAGCGGCGACCCGGTGCTGGCGCAGGATTTTCAGCGCCTGCTTGATCTTGCCCGACCCGATTGGGAGGAAGAGCTGTCGCGACTGGTGGGCGACGTGGCGGCTCACCAATTGGGCAACGCCGCGCGAGATCTGATGCGCTGGTCCCTGCAAGCGGCCGATACACTGGGCCGTGATACCAGCGAATATCTGCGCGAGGAGAGTCGCGATCTGCCGACGCGCTTTGAGGTTGACGAATTTCTCGACCAGGTTGACGAACTCAGCGGCGACATCGACCGGGCCGAGGCCCGGCTGCAGCGGCTGGAACGCAGAGCTTCCGGCCCGGCCGGGATCGGCTCATGATGCGCCCCGCCCAGGTATTGCGGCTTATCCGTATCCAGCGTGTGCTGGTCAAATACGGCCTTGATGAGTTCATCAGCGTGGGTCCGCTGCTGCGGTCGCTGACCTGGATGATGAAGCTTGGCGTGAACCGGCGTGACATCGCAGCGTCAAAACGCGGCGTGCGCATCCGCATGGCGCTGGAAGAACTGGGCCCGATTTTCGTCAAATTCGGCCAAAGTCTGTCCACCCGTCGCGACCTGTTGCCGAAGGACATCGCCGACGAATTGGCAAAGCTTCAGGATGCAGTACCGCCATTTCCGTCCGAGCAGGCACGGCTGCTGGCACAGACGGCTTACGGCAAACCTCTCGAGCGTGTATTCGCCCGATTTGATGACCAGCCGCTGGCCGCCGCGTCTATCGCGCAGGTGCACGCCGCTGAACTGGAGGATGGACGCCAGGTCATCGTCAAGATCCTGCGTCCCGGCGTGCACCAACAGATCGCTGGCGACCTTGCGGTACTGCATGCGATGGCCAGGCTGGCCGAGCGCTACTGGGTCGAGGCCCCTCGCCTGCGGCCGATGGAGGTGGTGGCTGAGTACGACAAGGTGATAAACGACGAGTTGGACCTGATGCGCGAAGCGGCCAACGCGGCGCAGCTGCGTCGCAATTTCACCAACTCACCACTGCTGTACATCCCCGAGGTCCATTGGGATCTGTGCCGCCGTGACGTGCTGGTTACCGAGCGCATCGCTGGCATCCCGATCGGAGACATCCAGCGGCTGAGGTCGGCAGAAGTAGATATGGGCCGGCTGGCCGCAACCGGCGTGGAAATCTTCTTCACCCAGGTATTCCGACAGAATTTCTTCCACGCCGACATGCACCCGGGGAACATCTTTGTGGATGCCGCTGACCCGGCCAATCCGCGCTACCTGGCGGTGGACTTTGGCATCGTTGGCACTCTGAACCCGCGCGATCAGCAGTATCTGGCGGAGAATTTTCTGGCGTTTTTCAATCGCGATTATCCGCGTATTGCACGATTGCACGTGAATTCCGGCTGGGTTCCCGAGGACACCCGGCTCGACGAACTGGAATCAGCCTTCCGCACGGTCTGCGAGCCAATATTTAATAAACCCTTGAAGGACATCTCTTTCGGTCAGTTTCTGGTGCGTCTGTTTATCGCCGCAAGGCGATTCAACATGCAGGTTCAGCCTCAATTGATCCTCCTGCAGAAGACCCTGCTCAACGTTGAAGGTCTGGGTCGCGAGTTATATCCGGACCTCGATTTGTGGCAAACCGCCAGGCCGATCCTGGAGGAATGGATGCAGGACCGGGTCAGCGGCAAAGCTGTTATCAGTCGCCTGCGCGATCAGTTGCCGGAGGTTGGAGAGAGCCTGCAGGAGTTTCCGCAGGTTGTGCATAACATCCTGCAGCGAGCAGCTGAGGGCAAGCTCCAGGTCGAAGTCCGGGTTCCCGGCCTCGACGCTCTGCGCGTGCAGAGCACATGGGAAGAGCGGCAGCGCCGCCTGACGACAGCCGGGGGCGCGATGCTGATCGCGGCAGTGTTGTGGCTGGGCCTGAACGTGCAACCGATCGCGGTCGGCTGGGTCGGAGTCGGCATCGGCCTGGGGCTGATGATCTTCGCCCGCGGGCTGGTTTCCCGATAACGCCAGGCTGCTGCTTACAGCACGAAAAGGTCCGGGTCCTGAGTTCCGGCGACAGGGAAGCGGGCAGTTCGACTAGTTGTTCTGCGCGCCCTGTTCGACCCACCGCCGCAGGGTCGCCATCTCATCGCTGTTGGGCGGTCGCACGTCTCCATGCGGCATCTTCAACGACGGGTCAGCACGACCCTCGACCAGCATGATCAGTACACTGTTCATCGGATCGCCTGGCAACACGACCGGACCGTATCGGGTCCCTTCCATGACCTCGGCGTAGGACCCCAGTTGCAGCTCAGAGGCGATGTAGCCGGGCTGGCCAGGCTGGTGGCAACCAACGCAGCGCTTCTCGAGGATGGGCTGTACGTCGTCGCTGAAACTCACCTTCTGCACGCTCTTTTCGCATGCTCCCAGCGCCGCAAGCAGCATCACTACAACAGGCAACAGCGGATTCCTTTTCATCTGCTCTACCTCCCAAGCAGCGATTCTGATCGGCACAGCCCCAGTATAGACCTCAGCAAGGGCAGTCGCTGCAAAGCCCGCTCCGACGCTGGCAGCCCAGGCCCGACTATGGGCGCACCGACAACGCCCGGTTCCTTTTTCGCTCAGTCATCGTCGCTTAGCGGCAGAAAATAGTGAAAGAATTCGCGGTCACGGACATAGCCCAGATCCTCGTATAAGGCCTGCGCCCGGAGGTTGTCGGTTGCCGTAGACAGGCTCAGGCCGTCGGCGTCAGACGCCAGCGCCAGGCGTCTCGCGGCCTCCATCAGCGCGCGCGCCACGCCCTGCTGCCGGACCGATTCGTCGACGAACAGATCGTGAAGGATCCAGGTCGGCATGGCGGCGACGGAACTAAAGCTGGGATACAGCTGCACAAAGCCCAGCCCGCGCGACTCCGCTCTATCCAGCGCCAGGAATATTACTGACTCCTGCCGACTGATACGCGCCTTGAGAAAGCGGTGGGCCAAATCAAGATCAGCAGGCTGTCGATAGAACTGCCGATAGGCATCGAACAACGGTGCCAATATCGGCAAATCATCCGGCCTGGCTTGTCTGGTGTTCACGACGCTCTCGGTCGCAGACCAGCGTCGCCGGACATCAATCCGGCGACGCCCTTGTTATAGCCATCCGGGCAGGCATCACGCCTGCGGAGGGGCAGAATGCTAATTGCGGTTCTTCAGCAGATCGCGAATCTCGGTGAGCAGCACTTCTTCGTTCGAGGGCTTCGGCGGCGCGGCAGGTGCAGCCTCTTCCTTTTTGCGCATGCTGTTCATCGCTTTGATCGCCATGAAAATCGCGAACGCGATAATCAGAAAATCAAAAACCGTCTGTAAGAATGCGCCGTAATTCAGCGTCACCGCCGCCGCGTCGCCGGTCGCGGCCTGGATGGTCACGCCGAGATCGGAAAAATCGACACCACCGACCAGCACCCCGATTGGCGGCATGATCACATCCGCCACAAAAGACGAAACAATCTTGCCGAAGGCGCCACCGATAATGATGCCGACAGCCATGTCGACCACGTTGCCACGCATGGCAAATTTTTTGAACTCGCTCATCATCCCCATTTCACATCCCCCTGTGCATTGTCTTAGCGTACTGACTGGACCCTGCGGGTCGAGTCGTTGTTGCAAGTGTGACAGCCTTGACGCTTATTGCCTATCGTCTACCAGCCAATTGGCTGCCAGTCGGTGGATGAGCACACAGAATGTTTCCACTCTCGCGTGTTTCGACCCTCAGGGCGACGTTCAGGCCGGGAATCAGGCCGGGAATCAGGCCGGGGATCAGGATGCTTTGTCTGCGGCCAACCAGCGGATAAAGTCCGCCGGTTCCTGACCGCGTTCCATCGCCTCCACCAGTGCCGAACCCACGATGACGCCGGGTACATAACGACCGATGCGGGTGACTTGTTCGGGTTCGCGGACGCCAAAGCCGGCGCAGACCGGCACCGTTGATGCAGCCACCACGCGTTGCAGATAATCACCCAGATCATTGCCAAGATAGTCGCCGGAATCTTTGCCGATATCCTTGCGACTGCCGCCTCCGGTGATGCCGGTGACCGTAACCGCGTAGACGAAACCGGTGCTGGCAGCGCAGGCCGCCGCCAGACGCTGATCCGTCGTCACCGGCGTGACCAACTGGATCAGCGCCAGACCCTGAGCATCCAGCGCCGCGGCCAACGGCTCACTCTCGTCCAGCGGCAGGTCGGGCACGATGAATCCGTCTACACCGACTGCGGCCGCGCGCTCGGCGAGGCGCTCGAAACCGAACGCCAGTAGCGGGTTCAGATAGCTCATCAGCACCAAGGGTGCCGCTGCGCTGACAGTCTCTATCTGGTCAAGGATCCAGCCGAGATTGACGCCTGCCTCAATCGCTGCCTGAGACGCGCGCTGAATGGTCAACCCATCAGCCATTGGATCACTGAACGGCACCCCGATTTCGACCACATCCGCAGCCCCGGTCAACGTAGTGAGCTGCTCGGCAAAGCGATCGCGCTCCGGATAACCGGCAGTCAGAAACGCGACCAGCGCGGTGCGGCCGTCTGCGCGGGCCGCATCGATCGCCGCAGAAATACGCTGCTTCGGCTTCATCGTTTGACGCTTCCGGGGGGGAAATTGGCCAGCGTTGGCATGTCCTTGTCGCCGCGCCCCGACAAGCCGATGACGATACGGCCGCCGGGATGGTCGGCCGCCCAGCGTCTGGCGCCCGCCAGCGCATGAGAAGTCTCCAGCGCCGGCAAGATGCCTTCCAGCGCGCAGCACTCATCCAGTGCTGCAAGCGCCTCGGTATCGCTGGCCGTGTCGTAGCGGACCCGGGCGATCGACGCGAGCAGCGCATGCTCCGGGCCGACGCCGGGGTAATCGAGGCCCGCCGAGACAGAATGCGTCTCCTGAACCTGACCATGGGTATCGTGCAGCAACATCGAGTAGCTGCCATGCAGCACACCTGGCCGACCATGTGCCAGCGTTGCGGCATTCTGGCCCAGGCCGGCGCCGCTGCCGCCGGCTTCGATACCAAGAATTTCTACCTCTGCGTCACCGAGGAATGGATGGAACAGACCAATGGCATTGGATCCGCCGCCGACGCAGGCGATCACCAGATCCGGCAACGCACCTGCCTGATCGATCACCTGCGCCCGAGCCTCTTTGCCGATCACCGAATGCAGTTCGCGCACCAGGTAAGGATAGGGATGCGGACCCACCGCGGATCCCAGCAGATAGTAGGTGTCCACCGGGTCGGATACCCAGTCGCGCAGCGCTTCATCAATCGCCGCCCGCAGGGTCCGGTCACCGCTGGTGACGGGAATGACCTCGGCGCCGAGGCGACGCATGCGCTCCACATTCGGAGACTGCCGCTGACAGTCGATCTCGCCCATGTAAACCACGCATGGCAGACCGACCCGTGCGCAAGCCGCAGCGGACGCCACGCCATGCTGGCCGGCGCCGGTTTCCGCGACGATGCGGCGCGCGCCCAGCAGGCGCGCCAGCATCGCCTGGCCCAGTGCATTATTGATCTTGTGGGCGCCGGTATGCGCCAGATCCTCACGTTTGAGCCAGACTTCAGCACCCCATGCGCGGCCAAGCGCCCTGGCAGGCGTCAACGCAGTCGGACGCCCGACCCAGTCACGCAGTTCGGCCTTGAATTCGGTCTGGAACGCGGGTGCATGCAAATGCTCGTCGATCCCGGCTTGCAGCCGGTCCAGCGCCGGCACCAGCGTTTCAGGCACATAGCGCCCGCCAAACGGGCCGAAGCGTCCATGCTTGTCCGGCATGCGTCCGGAGAGCAGATCATCAAGCAGTTGGGCGGCGTTATCCGGTAGGGCGGCTTGTGCCGTCATCGGTCTTTTCTCCAAAGTGAGTGTTCAGGGTTTCGATCGAATCGGCCGCGGCTCGCGCGGCAGCAACGAATGAAAAAATCTTTTCCGGATCTTTCCTGCCCGGTGCATGCTCCACACCCGAGCTGACATCCACGCCATACGGGCGCACGGTCGCGATTGCTTCGCCGACATTGGCGATGGAAAGTCCGCCGGCAAGAATCAGTCGTGTCTGGCCAGCCAGCCTGCTGGCAACGCCCCAGTCAGCAACCTGACCGCTGCCGCTGTCCTTCCCCTCGTACAACATCAGATACGGCACACGCTCCGGCAATATCTCCGCGTCGCGAAATACCGGTAGCGGCCGGCACGGTCCAAGCAGGCTTATCGCGCTGAAATCCAGACTGTCAGTTTGAAGGAAATCGGGGCGGAAACCCTCAAGTACGTCTTCGACCTGTGCCGCTGACGGATGCCGCATCACCGCGACCCGCGCCAGATTCATCGGCAAACCTTCGCTAAGCAACAGCGCCTGATCCACGCTAAGCCGGCGCTGCGATTCAGCGAACACAAAACCCAGCGCATCCGCACCAGCTTCCACCGCTGCCGCAACCGCCTCGGCGCAGGTCAGACCGCAGATCTTGACCTTGATACTCATGCAGCAAGACTCATGCGGCGACCCTCATGCGGCGCTCTCGCGAGCCGCTGTTCCCGCCTCGCGCATGCGTCGTATCAGCTGGTCAGGCGCCGGTGCACGCATCAACGCCGTACCTACGAGACCTGCATCGTAGCCTGCGGCGGCCATCACGGTGGCATGCCGGGGTTCGCTCAAACCGCTCTCAGCCACCCGGGGCCAGCCCTCGGGAAACCGATCTGCGAGATCCAGCAAGCGCCCGGAATCAACTTCTAAACTGCGCAGATCACGACTGTTCAGACCAAGCAGGACCCGGCCCTGCCGGCCGACGCCACTCGCCAGCAATGCGCCGGCGCGGTCCAGATCGGTGGCGTCGAAGGTCTCCAGCAACACAAACATGCCAAGCGCTGTTGCGCGTTCGATCATGCGTGCGCACTGGGCATCCTCCAGCATGGTCATGATCAACAGCACACCGCCGGCACCCGCGATCCGGGCAGCAGCAATCTGGCACGGCTCGACCAGAAAATCCTTGGCCATGGCCGGCACATCCGCCGACGCGAGGGCCCGGGCAACACGCGCAAGATCCGCCTCACTGCCGCCAAAACGCTCCGGTTCCGTCAGTACCGACACCGCGCAGGCGCCAGCCCCGGCATATAGGGCGGCCCGGGCCTGCAGATCCTCTCCGGCGGCGGCCAGCTGGCCGGCTGCCGGCGATCGCAATTTGATCTCCGCAATGATGTCGAAGCCGCCGCTTTGCAGCGACAGGCCTGGCGGCGCTGGCTCGGCCATCGCCCGCGCCATCAATTCATCGTCGTTTGCGGTGTCCGTCAGCGCACGCGCCCGACGCGCCGACGCCGACGCCATGGTCGCCAGAAAGTCCTCCCCGCTCATACCGCGCCCAGTTCCCGGCCGGCGTCCGCGATGGCCTGCAGCAGCTCGGCACCGCGGCCGCTATCCAGTGCTGCTGCCGCCGCGGCAATACCCTCTGTGGGTGTCTCGCAACGCCCGGTCAACTCGAGTACCAGCGCGGCGCCGAGCATCAACGCGTCACGGTGAGGTCCATGCTCTTCGCCACACAATACCGCTCGCAAACGGCTGGCATTGTGTTCTGCATCACCGCCGCGCAAGTCTTCTGCCCGGCAACGGGCCAGACCCCATTCGGCCGGGTCACGCGTGGTCTTTGTGACCGATCCTGGACCCACGTCAAACAACAGGAACGGCCCCACCGGCGTGGCTTCGTCCCAACCTGGCTCGCCGTGGACCACGAAAGCCCGCTCAATCCCGGCGCCGGCCAGGGCCTGCGCCATCAAAGCCGCCATGTCCGGGCTGTATGCACCGATAAGATTGAACCCGGGCGAGGCCGGATTAGTCAGCGGCCCGAGGATATTGAATACCGTGCGCACACCGAGCGCGCTGCGCACCGGCGCCAGGTGTTTCATCGCCGGATGGTAATAGGGCGCAAACAGGAACGTGAATCCTGTCATTTGCAGACAGGCGGCAGCAGCGCTTTCATCCAGCGGCATTTGCAGGCCCAGAGACTCCAGTGCATCAGCGCTGCCGCTGCGGCTGGAGATCGAGCGGTTACCGTGTTTGACGATCGGCACGCCGCATGCGGCCGCCAGCAATGCGGTACCGGTAGATATGTTCAGGCTGCCGGAGCCATCACCGCCGGTGCCCACCACATCTGTCAGGCCGACGTCGGAGTCAAACGTCGGCCGCCGGGCAATGTTCCGCATCGCGCTGGCAAGACCCAGTATCTCGTCCGGGGTCTCGCCCTTGGCACGCAAAGCAGCCAGCAGCGCGCCGGCCATGGCCGGCGGGCATTCACCGTCGGTCAGGCAGCCAAGCAGCGTCTCGGCTTCCAGCCGCGTCAGATCAATACCGTCCAGCAGTTTATCCAGCAGATCCCTAGGCGCTACGCTCATCGGCCACCTCCGCTGCGGGCGCCGTGTCCGCAACTCGCATCGAGAGGAAGTTGCCCAGCAGAACCTGCCCATCGGGCGTCAACACGCTTTCCGGGTGGAACTGGACACCCTCGATGCCAAGGTGCTCATCGCGTACGCCCATGATCACGTCGTCTTCGGTTCGCGCAGTGATCAGGAAATTGGCCGGCAGATCTTCGCGTTGCGCAGCCAGCGAATGATATCGGCCCGCCTGAAACGGCTGCGGCAGATCCCGGAACAGACCCTTGCCGTCGTGGAACACCTCGGAGGTCTTGCCGTGCATCAGCGTGTGCGCACGCACGATGCTGCCGCCGAACGCCGCGACCAGTGACTGGTGTCCGAGACAAACGCCGAGGATCGGGACCACGCCGGAAAATGCGCGGATGATGTCTATCGAGATGCCCGCGTCATCGGGGTTCCCCGGGCCAGGCGAAATCACCACGTGAGTCACATCCAGCGCCAGTGCCTGCTCGACGCTGATCTGGTCATTGCGATACACCTCAACCGAGGCTTCCAGCATGCGGAAGCCCTGCACCAGATTGAAGGTGAAGGAATCGTAGTTATCGATCAGCAGAATCCGTGGCTTCACAGACCGTCCCTCGCGATCTCCAGCGCCTGACGCAGAATTGCGCTCTTGGCCAGCACCTCGGCATATTCATTTTCCGGCGTGCTATCGGCGACGATGCCGGCACCGGCCTGAAAACTGTAGCGGCCTTCGCCAAACACCAGGGTGCGGATGGCAATAGCCTGGTCCATGCCGCCATCCACATCGAAATAGCCGATCGTGCCGGCATAAACCCCACGCCGGATGGGCTCGTACTCCTCAATCAGCTCCATCGCCCGCACCTTTGGTGCGCCGACCAGCGTTCCGGCCGGGAATGCGGCTGCGAACAGGTCCATCGCATCGTAATCCGCTTCCAGCTCGCCGACTACGCCGCTGACCAGATGCATGACATGGCTGTATCGCTCCACCGCCCGGCTCGGATGCACGCGAATCGTTCCCGGCACCCCGACCCGGCCCAGGTCATTGCGCGCCAGATCCACCAGCATCACGTGTTCCGCCGCTTCCTTGGGATCGGCCAGCAATTCTGCTTCGCGCGCCCGGTCCTGTTCGGCTGTGTCACCTCGCGGTCGGGTCCCGGCGATCGGTCTGAGCGCTGCCTGTCGGCCCTGCAGACGCACCAGCGCTTCTGGCGAGGACCCGGCAATGGCGCCGCTGCCAAACTCGAGGAAATACATATACGGCGACGGATTGAGCAGGCGCAAGGCGCGGTAGGCCTCGAATGGCTCCAGCGTGCAATCGCCCGAAAAGCGCACCGATAACACCAGCTGGTAAACATCGCCGGCGGCGATATTCTCTTTTGCACGGTCCACGGCGGCACAGAAGTCGTCGCCGCTCATGCTTGCCGCTGGCTCCGAAAAGTCCCCGCGTCGCCGCGCCGGGATGCCACCCTGCAATGCCCGGATCACATCCCGTCTGACCGCCTGCCGTTCGGTCTCGCTGCCGGCATGCAGCAAGGCGGCGCGCCGGGTCAGATGGTCAAACACCAACACACTCGAAGGCGCCATCCAGACGGCATCGGGCACCAGCTCCTCGATCCGCGACTGCTCTGGCAGGCGCTCGAAAAAGCGCACGATGTCGTAGGCCGAGGCACCGACCAGACCTCCCTGAAATGGCAAATCCGGGGCCTCAGGCGTTAAACGAGGCGCGCGCGCCAGAGCGTCACGCATGTAGCCGAGCAACTGATCCCGGCCCACCGGCCGCGGCCTCAATTCGTCGCCGATTCGGAACCCGCTCTCGTCCAGCGTGACTTCGAGTACGTCGCCAAAACCAAGAAACGAAAAACGCCCGACCCGCTCGCCTCCCTCGACACTCTCGAGTAGAAAGCGGGGCCGGAATGGCCGCAGCTTGAGATACGCCGACACCGGGGTGTCGAGATCGGCAGCAATATCGAATGGTGGTTCCATTGGCCTCCCTTGTTATCCAGGCGCCGGGGAGGTCACACAAAAAACCCATCCCCGGTTCCCGTGAGATGGGTTCGTTCTCCTTAGTCTGACCTGACGATCAACCGCGAGCCCGCACCCTCCCAGGGGTTGCAGGCCACCACCAGCGCAAAGCGCGAGAGCATGTCAGACGGCGAATATTCATATGCCGGTTCATCTTACCGGTCACCTCCCGGTCGTCAAGCATTGTTGACCATAATCCCTCTGACCAGGTCCGGCCGAAAAAGCGGCGCCGGCGCGGCATCCGCGGGACATGGCCAGCACGGGACACCCGGCGCAGCGGGAAACCGCCCGAAACGCGGCCGCTGGCGCCGAGCGAACTAAGCAAACAGGGCACTAGATCTTGTACATCACCGACAGCACCATCGAGAAACCGATCCAGGTGATGATGCAGAGTGGGATGCCGACTCGCAGGAAGTCCGAGAATCGATAGCCGCCGGCGCTATAGACGAGCAGGTTGGTCTGATAGCCGATCGGCGTGGCAAAGCTCATGTTGGCACCGAACAACACCGCCAGCACGAACGGTTCCGGCGGCAACGAGAGTTGCTGGGCGATATTCATCGCGATCGGGGTACCAATCACTGCGGCCGCGTTGTTGGAAACCACATTGGTCAATACCGCCAGCAGCAGGATCAGGAAACTCAGCACCATGGCGGAGGACAGCCCGTGTGTCGCGGCGACGAACAGCTGCGCCAGAAACACGTCGGTCCCGGTACTGAGGATGGCATGACCCAGCGCGAGACTGGTGACGATGATCAGCACCACGGAGGTGGTCAGGGACGACAGCGCATCACGCCAGTTAAGGCAACGGGTCACCAGCATGATGGTGACGCCGAGTATCGCACTGGTGAAGATCGGCAGGATCCCGGTGCCGGCCAGCACCACCACCATCCCCATGATCCCAAGTGCCCACGGCGCGAGCCGGGTATGCGGCAGATCCATGGTGCCGTCGAGCACCAGCATATTGCCACTTCGTTTTAGCTCGGTGATGTGCTTGTTGCTGCCCTGAACCAGGATCACATCGCCGGCTCGAAGCAGCAGATCGTCGAAATCTCCGGTCACCTCATCTGGCACTGTCCGTGCTCGATGTATCGCCAGCGGCAGCAGTGAATAGCGGGCGCGAAACTGTGAAGTGTTGAGGGTCCGCTGGTGCAACGGCGAGCCCGTCGTGACCACCACTTCCGCCAGCTGCTGACCGGCGCCAGGCGAGGGCAGATCGCCACCGCCATCTTCAAGATCGGTGGCATCGTGCATCCTGGCGCCCAGCAGGGTTTCGAATTCCTTCAGATGCTCCCGGGTGTCCGCCACCATCAGCCGATCGCCCTCCTGTAACACCAGGGACGGCAATTTGGCGACATACAGACCGTCGGCGCGCTGCACCCGGTTGATGGTCATACGCTTTTCGGTGCGCTCGCGGATCTCTGCCAGCGTCTTGCCACAGGCGAAACTGTCCGCGGTTACAAACATCATGCCCTTGAAAATCCGTGGCGATGTGTCCGCCATCGGCGGCTCGCGATCCGGCAGCAGGCGCGGGGCGATCAACCAGAGATAGAGAATCCCGATGCTGCCGACGATTGCTGCTGGCAGCGTGAAGTCAAACATCTCGAAGCGCCGCATGCCGAGATCGGCGGCTACCGAGATCACCAGCAGATTGGTGGACGTGCCGATCGCGGTACCCATACCGCCCAGCGTGGTCGCCAGCCCGATCGGCATCAGAATCCGTGACGAAGCGATACGACTGCGCAGCGAGACGGTAATCATGATTGGCAGCAACATGATCACGATCGGCGTGTTGTTCAGGAACCCGCTGAGAATCGCGCAGACGATCAGCGTTACCAGCATTGCGAGTTTGGGCCGTGAGCCCCAGGCGCGCCCCAGCACCACCGCGACCGGTTGCAAGGCGCCTGTCTTCTCGAGACCCTTTCCGACGATCATCAGTGCGGCGATGGTCACCAGCGCTTCGTGGCCGAATCCGGTGAAGAAATCTGCCGCCCGGACGCGCGCACCATCGTGGGTATACGGAAATACCTGAAACCCCACGACCAGCAGGGTCAACACAACCAGACAGGAAGTCTCCAGAGGGATCCGGTCGCGTGAAAACAGGATCAGCGCCAGGATCGTCAGGGCCAGGGCCGCTATTCCATGGGCGTCAGGAAGGGTGACCGGCAAGTGCTGCTCCTCGCTCGACTCGGGATATCGGAACCCCGGCTGGCCGTCAGTATAAGGGTTGCGGCCCCGGCGTTCCCGTATATCACGGCTGCATCGGCAGGAACAGATGCGGGCGGTAATCCCGACACCGCGCTCCGTCCCTGGATCGCAATGGCGTCGGGATTCGCCGCCTGCGTTGAGCACAAAGGCTTCCCTGCCGCTGTGCGCCTGATCAAATCTAGTCTCGGGACAAGCGCCATGGCAGCACCGGAATCCACCGTATGCGCGGTAATTCGCCTGCCCCGGTTGCGTTGCAGCAAGCGCACCCGGATGATTGCTCAGGCAACGACCCGTCTCACTCACCCGGGTCCGGAGGGGACATGCCCGAGATCAGGTGCCATTTCAACCCGCGCGCGGGAACGGCCAGTAACGCAGACCAGCCGCGCCGCCAGGCGCGAGGCGCAGCAGCATGAGTCGCGGTGAGTTGCATTTCCCTTCCAAAGACGAAGCGCTGCGACGCGATGTGGGAAACCTTGGCGCACTGGTCGGCGAACTGATCCGGGAACAATGTGGCGATGCGATGTTCGAGCTGGTCGAATCTGTCCGGCTGGCGTCGATCCGTCACCGTGAAGCAGACCAGGGCGAACTGTCAGAGTTGCCGGCCGATCTTGACTCGCGTTCGGAAACCGACCTGATCCGCGCGTTCTCGACTTATTTTCAGGTAGTCAATCTCGCCGAGCGCGTGCATCGCGTGCGCCGCATCAGGGATTGGGCGCGGGATTCAGACGAGCCGCAACCTGGCGGCATGGAAGCCTCACTGCGTACCATCGCCCCCGGCGTCGACACCACGGAGAAACTGCAGGCGGTCCTGGATCAGTTGCGCGTCGAACCAGTTTTTACCGCCCATCCGACTGAGCCTACCCGGCGCACGGTGTTACGCAAGCAACAACGGGTCGCCCGCCGGCTGGTGGAGCTGATGAATCCCTCGCTGACCCCGCGTGAAACGGCCACCGCCTGGGCCAGCATCCGGGCGGCGATCACTTCAACCTGGCAGACCGAGGAGCATCCAACCCACCGCATGACGGTCAGCGATGAATTCGAACACGTGCGCTTTTTCCTGACCGATGTGATCTACCGGGTGGTGCCGGTATTCTACGAAACGCTGGAGCAGGCGCTCGCCACGGTGTTTGGCGATCTGACGGTCGGTCTGCGCATACCCGAAGTGCTTCAATTCGGTTCCTGGGTCGGCGGTGACATGGACGGCAACCCGGGGGTCACCGCGGGCACTGTCCGTTCAACCCTTGCAGCGCAAAGAGACTCGATTCTGCGCAAGTATGAGGACGAGCTGAGAAATCTGGGCGAGCGCCTGACCCAGTGCCCGACCCGGGTCGCCGTCGATGAGGAGATCAATCAGCGCTGCAAGCTGTATTCGAGCTGGTACCCGAACACTCTGGATCACGTTGCGCCGCGTCATCGCAATATGCCCTACCGGGTCCTGTCGCAGTTGCTGATCTCGCGTTTGCGCGATACCCGGAACGACGGCGAACACCCGTACGCGGACGCAGCGGAATTCCTCGCCGATCTGGAAATTATCGCCCGCAGCCTGCGGCACAATCTCGGGCGGCATGCCGGCTTGTTTGCGGTCAATCGCCTGATCTGGCGCGTGCGTACTTTCGGTTTTCATCTTGCGGCGCTCGATCTGCGTCAGGATGCCCTGGTCCACCGGCGGGTGATCGGCCGCGGCCTGAGCGAACCGGACTGGGAACGGCTGCCGGCGCAGGAACGCGCCGAGCGATTATCCGAGTTGCTGGCCGCGGACAACGCACAACCAGACTCCCTGGACGCGGAAGGCGAACGCACGCTGGAAGTGTTCCGGGCCATCGATGAGTGTCGACGGCTCTACGGCCAGAGAGCGGTCGGTCCCTACATCATCAGCATGGCGCAATCGCTGGACGATGTCCTGAGTGTGCTGTTGCTGGCGCGATGGGCCGGGCTCAGCAACAGCAAAGGCGAAGTACCACTCGACGTGGCGCCCTTGTTCGAGACCCTGCAGGATCTTGAGCAAAGCCCGGAAATTCTCCGCTGCATGTTCACTGACGGGATATACGGTGCCCATCTGCAGCGCAGAGAACGTCGGCAAATGGTGATGATCGGCTACTCGGACAGCAGTAAGGATGCTGGCATCGCCGCCTCCCGCTGGGCACTGCAGCAGGCCGAAGCCAGCCTTGCCGATTGTGCCCGTCACCATGACATCCACCTGACCCTGTTCCACGGTCGTGGCGGCACCGTCAGCCGCGGTGGCGGCAAGACGCATGTTGCGGTGATGGCCGCGCCTCCCGGCGCCGTAAGAGGCGTGCTCAGAGTGACCGAGCAGGGCGAGATCATTAATGCCAAATACGGTTTGCGTGGCATAGCGCTGCGCAACCTGGAGCGCGCGATCGGATCGGTGGCGGTTGCCAGTTTCGGACCGGCGCGAGCATCGCCGGATGCGCGCTGGGTACAGGCGATGGAGAGCATCGCCCGCACCAGTGCAAGCACTTATCGTGCGCTGGTGCACGAGGATCCGGATTTCTACGGCTTCTTCCGCCAGGCGACTCCAATCGACGTGATCGAACAGATGAAGATCGGTTCCCGGCCGGCCAGCCGACGCTCTGGACAAGGCGTGAGCGATCTGCGCGCCATCCCGTGGGTTTTCGCATGGACGCAGAATCGCAGCATTTTTACCGGCTGGTTCGGCCTGGGCGCGGGTCTCGAAAAGGCGGCTGAACAATATGGCGACGCCCTGCTCCAGGACATGTTCTCGGAATGGCTGTTTATGCGCGCGTTGTTAACCGATGTGGAGATGGTCCTGGCCAAGGCTGACATGGAGGTCACCGCGCGATACGCCGAATTGGTGGATCCCGCGCTTGGCCATTATTTCAAGCTGATCCAGCAGGAGTTTCAACGCACCACCGAAATCGTGCTGCGGCTCAGGGGCGGCGGCTCATTGCTGGACCGGGAGCCCGTATTGCAGCGGGCAGTCCGGCTACGTAATCCCTATGTGGATCCGATGAGTTTGATTCAGATCGACCTGCTCCGACGCTGGCGCGCCGGCGGCTGCCAGGATCCGGAATTACTGGAGGCACTGCTGCTAACCGTCAATGGCATCGCGCACGGATTACAGAACACCGGGTGATGCACCGGGGGCAGCCGTGCGGACAAGATAATCCCGGGTCTCGCGAGCAGCGACGCCGCTGAGCAGAAGCAGTCCGATCAGATTTGGCAAGGCCATCATCCCGTTCATGACATCTGAAAACAGCCAGACAAAATCCAGCGTGTAGATGGTGCCCGCAAAACACACCACCATGAAGGTCAGCTGATAAGGCAGCACCACCCGCCGACCGAACAGGTAGGACATGCTTTGACTGCCGTAATAGCTCCAGCCGATGATCGTGGAGAAGGCGAAAAGAGCGAGGCAAAACGCGATGATGTCGCTGCCAAGCCCACCTGGAATAGCAGCGTCAAACGCGGCCTGGGTTAGTGGCGCACCGTTGATTCCGGTCTGCCAGGCGCCGGACGCGATGATCGCAATACCGGTGAAAGAACAGACGATGATCGTGTCGATAAAGGTCTGGGTCATCGACACCAGAGCCTGACGGGCCGGTTCACGAGTCTGCGCGGCGGCCGCCGCGATGCCGGCTGAACCGAGGCCGGATTCATTGGAAAAAATGCCGCGGGCAACGCCGTAACGCATTGCCTGAGCAACACTGGCGCCAAGAAAACCACCGGCCGCCGAGGTGCCGGTAAAAGCATCGCTGAATATCAACGACACAGTCGCCGGGATCTGCGCGGCATTGGCGATGATGACCCACAGGCAAGCCAGCAGATAGAGCAGGATCATCGATGGCACCAGTACCGAGGTCACGCGGCCGATCGAGCGCACGCCGCCAATGGTGACAACACCAAGCGCCAGCGCCACCACCACACCGGTGATCCAGCCGGGCACGCCAAATGCGCCCTGGATTGCCGAGGCCATCGAGTTTGACTGCACCATATTGCCGATTCCGAAGGCGGCCAGGGCGGTAAACAGTGCGAACATGGCGCCCAGCACGCGGCCGGTGCGCTTCCAGCGCAAGCCCCGCGAAAGGTAATACATGGGCCCGCCAGCCTGCTGACCGGACTCGTCTGTCACCCGGTATTTGACTGCCAGCAGCGCCTCGCAGTACTTCGACGCCATGCCGACAAGACCGGTCATCCACATCCAGAACAACGCACCGGGTCCGCCCGCCGCAATCGCGGTGGCAACACCGACGATATTGCCGGTACCGACGGTGGCCGCCAGCGCGGTCATCAGCGCCTGAAAGTGAGAAATCTCACCCGGACCCTCTGAGTCCCGGCGGGTAAGAAATGCCAGCCGCAGAGCCGGGCCCAGCTGCCGGAACTGGAGTCCACCAAGACGCACGGTGAGGAACAGGCCGGCGCCCAACAACAAGGGGATCAGACAATAGGGACCCCAGATAAAATCGGATATCCGGCCCAGCAGCAGTGTCACCTGTTCCAGCATGCTTACCCCCTTGCGCCCACATCTCGCGGGTCTTCTGCCCGAACCGGGTCAGGCCGAATCAATAACAGCCAAACTCCGCAGACCGTAACATTCTGCTAAGCGGCATCAATGCTGCGGGTCATCTGTCGACCGCGGGTCCTTGTCGCCTGGGCCGTCGAGGAACACAGAAATCTCGTCCAGACGCTTGCGCGAGATATCGGGCACCTCGACATCGTCTTCCGGATATCCGGTCACCAGCAACAGAAACGGGCGTTCGTGGCCTGGTCGATCAAGAATGCGGTTGAGAAATTTCATTGGACTGGGTGTATGGGTCAGCGTGGCCAGACCCGCATGGTGCAGCGCTGCGAGCAGGAACCCGCTGGCCAGACCCACTGACTCGGTTGGATAGTAGTGTTTGCGTCGCTGACCGTCCGGGCCCGACCCCCAGCGTTCCTCGAAAATGGCTATCAGCCACGGAGCGCGCTCCAGAAAGGGTTTACTCGCATCGGTGCCCAGAGGCGCCAGCGCATTCAGCCAGTGCTCGGAGGCTCGGTGCTGGTAGAAATGCCGTTCCTCCTCCTCCGCGGCCTCGCGAATCTGACGCTTGATGGCGGCATCCGCAATCGCGACAAATTGCCAGGGTTGCATATTGGCGCCGCTGGGCGCGCTGCCGGCGGTACGAAGGCAATCTTCGATAATCTCGCGCGGCACCGGTCGATCAGAGAAAGAGCGGATAGAACGCCGGCCGTGCAATTCCTCGCGCAATTCCCGGGCCCGCCTGCGCATTTCCGGCTCCGGATAGCCGCGGTATTCATGCCAGGGCCGGAATTTGTATTGTTCGCTCAATGCCATCGCTCCCTAAGTCAGTGACCGACGGGTCGCGGCAGCTTCCCACTGTCGTCCCCGGGCCCTTGCCGAGACGCCCGTCACCGGCTAGCGTCTGATCCAGTGGATCACGTGCTCGTCCATGCCGTCCTCAGCCACATGCGCTTCGCTGAGCACTTTGCCGCGGACCGAAATACCGGCGCGATGGACGCTCTCCGGGTCACCCGACAGCAGCGGGTGCCACCACGCCAGATCCCGACCCTCGGCGAGGCGCCGATAGGCGCAGGTCAACGGCAACCAGCCGAAGGCGGAGACGTTTTCAGGGTCTAGCTGGATGCAGTCCGGGACCTGTTCCATTCGTCCCGGATAATCGCTACAGCGGCAGTCATCGAGATCCAGCAACCGGCAGGCGACCCGGGTGAATTCTATCCGCCCGGTGTCCGCGTCCTCCAGCTTGTGCAGACAACAGCGCCCGCAACCGTCGCATAGGGCTTCCCATTCGGTCTGGTCCATCTCTGCCAGAGACTTGCGACGCCAGAAGGCTGGCTCTGGCTCTGGCTCTGGCGCAGGGTCAGGCATACTCGGTCTCGAGACCAGACAGCAACTCGTCCTTTTCCGCCCAGCGCTCGCGCAACCAGACCTGCAAACGCTGACGAAAATGCTCGTCCTCTGCGTAGTCACCCTCGCTCATCCACGCCTCAATCGGGTCACAGCGATAGCGAACGACTATCTGGCGCACCTTGCCGCAACAAAGCTGCCAGAAATTCGGGCGCCCGTCAGGGTAGGCAATCGTGACGTCAAGCAGCTTGCGCAAAATGCCTTGCATTGCAGAGAGCGTATAGGCCACGCCGCCTGCCCGGGGCAACAGCAAATGGCGGTAAGTGCTGCCCTGCGCCTCGTGCTTTGCAAGACTGAAGCGGGTCCCTTCAACGAAGTTGACCAGTGTTGTTGGCACTTCGCGAAATTTCTCACAGGCCTTCTGCGTGGCCTTCAGGTCCTGATCCCGTTTCTCCGGATGCTTCTCCAGATAGGCGCGAGAATGGCGACGCATAAAGGGCATGTCCAGCGCCCACCAGGCCTGCCCGAGAAAAGGCATCCAGGCCAGCTGTTGTTTGATAAAGAACTTGAGAAACGGGATCTGACGATTGAGTGATCGCTGCAACACCAGGATGTCCACCCAGGATTGATGGTTGCAGATCACCAGATACCAGTCCTTGCGTTTCAGCTCTGCGTTACCTTCGATGCTCCATTCGATATTCTGGGTCAATGCCAGAATGCGCCGGTTCAGACCAATCCAGGCCTCGCCGATATGAGCCAGCCACTGGCCGACCTGCAGGCGCAGCCAGCGCGACGGAATCACCTTGATCAGGGCGATGACAAAGAACGGCACACAGATGGTCAGCGTGCCGATAACAAACAGAGACATGGTGAATGCACCGCGCAGATGATCCAGCAACGTATACTTCATAGTGTGTCCCGACATCCCCTGACCGTGTTTCTGATCCGCCAAGCCGACATGGCGCATAGTTTAACCTCGCATCAGCACAAGTTTCGCCAAATCCATGAGAACAATTTTTCTAGACTTCGATACAGTCAGTCACGATGACGTCTGTGCCGATGCCTTGCGCATCGATGGAATTGAGCTCGAACTGTACGCTGTGACACAGCCGTCCATGCTGCACCAGCGCATGCACGAGGCCAATATCGTTATCGTCAATAAAGTCCGGTTGGACCGGCAGGCACTGGCCGCGGCGCCGGGATTGAAGCTGGTCTGTCTCGCAGCCACTGGCACCAATAACGTGGATATCGACGCGGCCCGCGAGCAAGGGGTCGGGGTATGCAACATCGAACGCTATTGCACTGCATCGGTGGGTCAGCATGTGTTTGCGGTGATCCTGGCGCTGACTCACCATCTGCACGATTACCAGCGCTTGCTGCATGAGGGCGGCTGGCGCAACAGCCCGCAATTCTGCCTGCTGGACTTTCCGATCCGCGAATTGGCTGGAAAAACCATGGGCATCGTGGGCCATGGCGAGTTGGGCAGCGCTGTGGCCCGACTGGCCGCCGCATTCGGGATGTGCGTTCTGGTGGCGCAGCGTCCCGGGCTGGATAGCGCGTCCGCTGCCGAACAGAATGACAGCAGTCCGGTCCGGGTCCCGCTGGCGGAAATGCTGCAGCGATCAGACATCGTTAGCCTGCACTGCCCACTGACCGAAACATCCCGCGGGCTACTTGGCGCGGCTGAATTTGCGGCGATGAAGAGCGACGCATTGCTGATCAACACCGCCCGCGGCGGCCTGGTGGATTCGGCCGCGCTGGCAGCAGCACTGCGCGCGGGAGAGATCGGCGGCGCCGGTATCGATGTGTTGCCGGAAGAACCGCCGGTGAACGGTGATCCGCTGCTTGATCCTGATGTCCCAAACCTGATCATTACCCCGCACATCGCCTGGGCTGCGCAGGAAGCCCGGCAGCGCGCAGTGAACGAGATTGCCGCTAATATTCGCTCCTTTATTGGCGGGGGTCGACGCGGCCGCGTCGACTGAGGTCGGCAATGAAACGCATCATCCTGTGGCTGCGACGCGACCTGCGCATGCACGACAACCCGGCGCTGGTTGCCGCGGTTGAGGCGGCAGATCAGGTCATACCTGTATTTATATGGGCCGCGGAAGAGGACGGCGACTGGGCACCGGGTGGCGCGCAACGCTGGTGGTTGCACCATAGCCTGGCAGCCATCGACGACGCATTCCGACAGCGTGGCAGCCGCCTCGTCATCCGCCAGGGTGAGTCGCTGGAACAGTTACGCTCGCTGCTGGACGAAACAGGCGCTGACACGGTGTTTTGGAACCGGCTCTACGAACCGCGGGCCAGAGAGCGGGATACCGGCATCAAGCAGGCGTTGCGCGCGCAGGGCCAGGACGTTCGCAGTTTCAACGCCGGGCTGCTATTCGAACCGTGGACACAACAGACGCTGAAGGGCGATCCCTACCGCGTGTTCACGCCATTCTGGAAGTCGTGTCTGAAGGGGCCCGCGCCGGCGGCGCCGCTGGCCGCGCCCGAGGCGGTCCCGGCACCTTCATCGTGGCCACGGGGCCTTGATCTCGCGCAACTTGATCTGATGCCGGGCACGCGCTGGTATCAAGGCATTTCCGAGAACTGGACACCGGGCGAAGATGCTGCCCTGAAACGACTTGACTGGTTTCTTGAGCAGAGCCTGGGCCAATACCACGGTCGACGTGATTATCCCGCGGTGGACGGCGTATCACGACTTTCACCGCATCTGCATTTCGGCGAGATATCACCACGCAGCGCCTGGCAGGCCACCACGGCCCAAAGAGTTCAGTCGGGAATGGAGACCGGCGGCGAGGCGTTCTTGCGTGAACTGGGCTGGCGCGAGTTTGCTTATCACGTGCTTTATCACTTCCCGCAAACGCCGGACCAGCCGATGAACCCGCGCTTTCGCGACTTCCCCTGGCGGCCCGATCCTGGCGGCTGGCTGGAAGCCTGGCAGCACGGGCGCACCGGGTTTCCGATTATCGATGCCGGCATGCGCGAGCTATGGCAGACGGGCTGGATGCACAATCGGGTGCGCATGATCGTCGCGTCTTTTCTGGTCAAGAACCTGCGTCTGGACTGGCGCCTCGGAGCGCGCTGGTTCTGGGATACGCTGGTCGACGCGGATCTCGCCAGTAATACCATGGGCTGGCAGTGGTCGGCTGGCTCCGGCGCGGACGCCGCGCCGTATTTCCGGGTGTTCAACCCGCTCACCCAGGGAGAAAAATTCGATCCGGATGGCGGCTATGTGCGTCGCTTTGTGCCGGAGCTGCGCAAGCTGCCACCCCGCTTTGTTCACAAGCCCTGGGCGTTCCCGGCAGCCGAGGCGGAAAAACTGGACTTCAGGCCAGGCGTTTCTTATCCGGCGCCGATGGTAGACCTTAAACAATCGCGCGAGGAGGCGCTGAGCGCGTTCAGGTCGCTGCCCGGGGGCTGAGTTTTGCCGGTTTGGACATCCTGGCAGCCCAGTGCACCACAGGACGTACCCGTGGCGAGGTCAGCTCCAGCGCCTCGCGATAGCTGACCCAGCGGAACTCGCTGTGTTCGGCTCGCCCCAGTAACGGGTTGATCGGCAGCGACACCTCCCGCGAGCGGGTGCTGGCGACGTAGTAGCGTGCGATCTTGCCGCGGCTGTAAGGACCGGTCTCCACGTATTCCTTACCCCAGTCGAAGCTGAGATCGGTCAGCGTGGTTTCCTCTGCGACCTCGCGGATGGCCGCTTCCAGCGCAGTTTCATTTTCTTCTACCATCCCTTTCGGGAAATCCCAGTGCTGGAATGCTCGCAGCAACAGAAATCGACGTCGTCTGCCGAAATGAACCAATGCCACTCCGGCAGACAAACGTCGAACATCATCCTGCCCCGCCATGTCGGCGAGTATATAGCGGAAGGGTTCAGGCGGCCTCGTTCAACGGGTGCGCCAACACTCCCGAGACCGCATGCACCACGGCGCCGATCCGCACCGCGCTCTGGATCGCCTCGCGGCTGACACCTTCCTTGCGCAGCGTTTTTTCATGCGACTCAACACAAAGACCACAGCCGTTGATTGCCGACACGGCCAGGCAGTACAACTCGAAGTCCTGCTTGGAAACGCCCGGATCGCGCAGCAGGTTCATGCGCAGACGCGCCGGCATGGACATGTAGTCTTTGTCGCCGGACAGGTGCACGAAGCGATAGTAGACGTTATTCATGCCCATCAGCGCGGCGGCGCCGCGGGCAGCGTTTCGTACCTGATCGGATACCGCGTCTCCGATTGCATTCTCGAAGGCCGCGGTGTTGGCGGCGTCCCGGGCCGCATAGGCACACGCCAGCGCGACGCCGAGGATCTGCTCTTCGTTCAGACCGGGCGCGCCCTGCACAGTCAGAACGCTTCCCAGATTGAGGCTCAGGTCCTTAGCGTAGGCGGGGATTCGGTCTCTGATCGGATTCAGATTCAACATGGTGAGAAAACCTCTTTATTCAGTGGGACTGGGGAGCCGGCAAGCGGCCGCGCATCAACGCAACCGCCTGCCGGCCAGGTCCTGGTCATTTCAAACCCGCGTGCGGGCGCAACGATAGCCTCGGATCAGGCGACCTTCAGCGTCTCTTCGCCGGCCTGCCAGTTACACGGGCACAGCTCATCGGTTTGCAGCGCGTCCAGCACCCGCAGCACTTCCTCCGGGCTGCGGCCGACGTTGAGGTCGGTGACGTAGACGAAGCGAATCACGTTGTCCGGGTCGACAATATAGGTCGCACGCTGAGCCACGCCCTCTTGCTGGTCGAGGATGCCCAGCTCGCTGCTCAGCTCGCGCCGGATGTCGGCCAGCATCGGGAAGGGCAGGCTGTTGAGCTCTTCGCGGTCCCGGCGCCAGGCCAGGTGCACAAACTCTGAGTCGGTGCTGGCGCCAAGCAGCTGGGCGTCCCGATCGCTGAACTCGCGCTCGAGTGCGCCGAACGCGGCGATTTCGGTCGGACAGACGAATGTGAAATCTTTGGGCCAGAAAAATACAATCTTCCATTTACCGTCAAAGTCGGCCGACGAGATGGGCTTGAAGGCGTCATTGAGGTCGCTGGAAACTACGCCAGTGAGAGAGAATTCGGGGAACTGTTTTCCGATGCCAAGCATGATTTTTACTCCTTGATTCAAGTGAACATTTAATCCAGGAAGCGAAGCATGGCATCGGAAGATTGATTTATCTAATCAATTGTTACTATACTTTTAATAGATGAAAGCTATTACTAAAGGCATCAGCCTGCGATCACTGGGATACCTGGTCTCGCTGGCTGAAGAACGACACTTCGGCCGCGCGGCCGATCGCTGCTTTGTCAGTCAACCCACTCTCAGCGCTCAGGTCAAGAAGCTCGAAGAACAGCTTGGTGGCCAGCTGGTCGAACGGACCCAGCGTCGCGTAATGATGACCACCCTCGGCAGCGAAGTAGTGGAACGGGCCCGGCGGGTGCTCCAGGGCGTGGAAGAAATCGTGACCCTGACCGAATCTCGCCAGGATCCGCTTGCCGGAGAATTGCGTCTGGGCCTGATTCCGACGGTGGCACCCTACCTGCTACCGCGGGTCGCCGCGGTGCTGAAAAAGCGCTTGCCGCGCTTGCGCCTGATGCTGCTCGAGCTGCAGACCGAGGAGCTTTTGCAACAGCTCAGACAGGGCTCACTGGATATGGCTATTCTCGCCCGGCCGTTCGCGGATGAGGGTCTGGCGAGCGAGGACCTGTATCAGGAGGATTTCCTTGTGGCGCTGCCCGGGGACCATAAACTGGCACGCCAGGAACATATCTCAATCGCTGACCTGGACGACCAGACCGTGCTGTTGCTGGCCGAGGGCCACTGCCTGCGTGACCAGGCACTGGAGGTTTGCGGTCGGGTATCGGTGCGAGAACCTCAGGATTTTCGCGCGACCAGCCTCGAAACGCTGCGGCAGATGGTCGCGGCCGGGATCGGCATGACGCTGTTGCCCGCTCTTGCGATCGATGAGGACGCATCGCCTGAGTCTTCACTGGCAGTGCGTCCGTTCGATGCCCCACGACCCAACCGGATGATCACCGCCGCCTGGCGTGGCACCAGCGCCAGAACCTCTACCATGCACCAGGTCGGCGAGGTCATCCGGGACACGATGCGCGAGCTGGGCAAAGGCGTCAGTATCGTCTGAGCACGGCCATCGGCGATTGGTCGAGGACTTTGCGCGTCGCCAGCAAACCGCTGGAACCGACCACCAGCAAACCAGCGCCGGCGCCGATCAGCCAGAGCCAGGCGTTGCCGCCGAAATCGAGCTGGAACACGAGCTCCGCCAGCATCCAGCCAGCGGCCAGCGCACCGCCGGCAGCCAACAATCCTGACAAGGTGCCCAGCAGTGCGAACTCAATCGCGGTACCCGCCAGAATCTGGCGTCGCCTGGCGCCCATAGCGCGCATCAGGGCGCTCTCGAACATCCGCTCTTCTCGACCCGACTCAACCACAGCCAGCAACACCACAATGCCGGCAGCGATGGCAAACAGGAATACGTATTGCACCGCCAACGCCGCCTGATCCATGACCCGCCTGACCTGACCCATGACGGCATCGATGTCGATCACCGTAATGCTGGGGAACTGCCGGACCAGGTCCAGCACCAGCTGGTCCCTGCTGTCATCGACAAACAGACTGCCGATGTGGGTGCGGGGAAATTCCTCCAGCGTGCCTGGAGAAAACAGCATAAAGAAATTCGGCCGGAATGAATCCCACTGAACAGTGCGCAGACTGGTAACGCGGGCGGAGAACGCTTCTCCCGCGACATCGAAGTCCAGTTCGTCGCCAAGCTCGATACCCACGTCGCGCGCGAAGTCTGCCTCCACCGACACCTCGCCTGGTTCAGACCGCTCTCCCCACCAGTCTCCGGCAATGACCTCATTGTCTTCCTGCAGCTCGACCGCCCAGCTGAGATTGCCCTCCCGGTCGGCGAGGCGCTGACCACGCGGGGATGAGAATTCGATCTCGCTGAGCGATCTGCCGTCGATCGCGGTCAGTCTGGCGCGCACCAGCGGCACCAGCCGGCTCGCTGCACCTCGTTCACCCAGAAAGTCTTCAACTCTCGCAGCCTCCGTCGGTTGAATATTGATCAGGAATCGATTTGGCGCATCCGCGGGTAAAGTTGCGCGCCACTCCTGCATCAGATCGTTGCGCACCAGAGTCAGCAGTAACAACACCATGATGCCAAGGCCGAAGGCGACCACCTGGACCACGCTCTCGCCTCCTCGCCGCGCCAGACTGGCGATTGCATAACGCCAGGCAGCGCCCGCGCTGCCGCGGATGCGCGTCGCCAACCAGACCAGCAGCGAAGCTACCAACAAGAAGCCCCCCGTCGCCGCTGCGAAACCGGCGGCCACCCAGCCCGTCAGGCGAAGGTCGCCAACCTGCCACAGCAACAGGGCGAACAAGGCGATGCCCGCGGCACCGTAGGTCAGCAGGATCGAGGGCCTGGGTCGCGGCAGGTCCTGCCGCAGGACCCGAAGTGGCGGGACTCGTCTGAGGGGCGCCAATATCGGCAGCGCAAATCCGGCCATCACCAGTGCAGCCATGCAAAATCCGGCAAATACCGGCGCCATACCCGGTGCCGGCAGATCGCCGTCCGCCAGGTCGGTAACATCAGCCAGCAATGCGGTCAGACCGAGCTGACTCAGAAAGCCCAGCAACACACCGATCAGCCCGGCGGTGACAGCAATAATCGCGAGCTGGATCATCATTACCCGCAACACGAAACCCTGTCCCGCGCCGAAACACTTGAGCAGGGCCACCACCTCCACCTGCCGGCCCGCCTGACGGCGAGCGGCCATCGCTATCGCCACCGCCGCCAGCAGACTGCCCACCAGCGCGGCCAGACTGAGGAATCGGTGCGCGCGATCCAGCGCGCGCTTTATCTCCGGCCCGGCGTCGTCCAGATCCCGCAGTGATTCGCCCTGCGCCAGACGCGCGTCCAGGAACTGGCGCAACTGGCCCAAATCTTCTGATTCGCCGGCAAACAGCAAGCGATAATTGACCCGGCTTCCGGGCTGAACCAGGCCGGTTGCGGCCAGATCCGCGTCGTTGATCAGAATCGTCGGCGCCAGATCGACAAAACTCCAGCCCTGATCGGGCCGATATCGGAGCACGCCGGAAACAGTCAGGCGGATCGCACCGAGGGAAATCTCCGCGCCTGTATCGATACCCAGCCGTGCCAACAGCTTGGCGTCGGCCCAGGCCTGGCCCCGGGCAGGCAGACCGTTGCCAGGCCGCGTCTCGCCTTGCAGCGAATCGCTGAACGTGAGCTGCCCGCGCAGCGGATAGCCGGGGCTGACCGCCTCCACGTCTGCAAGTGCACTGCTCTCTCCTGCCAACACGACGCTCGGGAACGACGTCACGCTGGCGCTGGCGAGACCGAGTTCTTGCGCACGCGCCTGGTATGCCGGCTCAATCGCCCGCTTTGAATTAACCACCAGATCCGCCGCCAATACTTCTGCCGAGCGGATATCCACTGCGCGACTGACCCGATCGGTAAAGAAGGCCACCGCCGTCATCGCAGTCACAGCGACCGCAACGGCTGCAGTAAGCACACGCAACTCGCCGGCGCGCAGATCGCGCGCCACGCCGCGCATTGCGAATCCAAAGGTGGTCATGCGAGACGTCCGGCCGACATCCGCAGCGCGCGATTACAACGCGCAGCAAGCCGATCCTCATGGGTCACCAGCACCAGGGTGGTACCGGATTCATCGTTCAGTGAGAACAACAGATCAGCGATGCGCTGCCCGGTCTCTGCGTCCAGGTTGCCGGTGGGCTCATCGGCGAACAAGACCAGCGGCGGCCCAACAAACGCCCGCGCGATTGCCACCCGTTGTCGTTCACCGCCTGACATCTGCCGCGGATAGTGGCGCTGACGGGGGCTCAGCCCGACACGGGCGAGCACTGCCTCTGCAGCCTCTCTGGCTTCCGCCACCCCCGCCAGTTCCAGCGGCAGCATCACATTCTCCAAAGCGGTCAGCGAGGGCACCAGATGAAATGATTGAAACACGAAGCCCACGCGTCGGGCGCGCAACGCGGCGCGGCCGTCTTCATCCAGATCGGTCAGACTCTCGCCATTCAGCCACACGTCGCCATGGCTCGGCAGATCGAGACCCGCCAATAACGCGAGCAGAGTGGATTTCCCGGCGCCGGATTCGCCGACCACGGCGACCGACTCGCCGCGAGCGATTTCGAGATTTACATCGTCGACGATAGTCAGGATTCCCTCCGGACTGTTAACCTTGCGCGTCAGCTCTCGTGCAGCGAGCACGCTTTCTTCTGACGGTAACAGCATGTCTTTGCGCAATTTCATTTTCCTCTTGCTATGTTTTGTTTGCTGGCCCGTATGGGCCGGATCAAACACCATCCTGATTGTCGGTGACAGTCTCAGCGCCGGTTACGGTCTGGCAAGCGGCGAGTCCTGGACGGCTCTGCTGCAGCGTGACCTGGATCAGCGTGGTCTGGATTATCGGGTTGTCAATGCCAGCATCAGCGGCGACACCACTAGCGGTGGGCTGGCGCGGCTCCCCCGCGCGCTGAAAATACACGACCCGGCCATCGTAATCATCGAATTAGGCGGCAATGACGGTCTGCGAGCGGTCCCCGTCACGGAGATTCGCCGCAACCTGATCCAGATGATCGAGCTTGGCCGGGATGCCGGAGCGGAGGTGCTGCTGACCCAGATCCTTATCCCTCCCAACTATGGCCCCGTTTACACAGGAAAGTTCGAACAGGTTTTCGCCGAGGCCGCGGCAACCGCTGATGCGACCTTGACGCCATTCATCCTCGACGGCCTCGCGCTGCAGCCCGGCATGATGCAGGCCGACGGAATCCACCCAACTGCCTCGGCGCAGGCTGGCATTCTCGCCAACATCTGGCCCAGCCTGTGCCGCTTGGTGGTGGATGATCCGAAACAGCAGACCGAAGTTTGCCCCATGCCCGCTCAGCCTGATATACAGGGGTCTTAGGATTCAGCAATCCGATCCCGCCGGCGCCATGGAAAAAGCGTTGTAGACTGGGGTTGGCCTGCATAACAACGCCTGCATGACAATGAACAGGCGATCTGGAGGAAATCAATGAGCGGCAAGATCTGGCTCAAGTCTTATCCTGAGGGCGTCCCCGAGGAGATCGATCTCAATCGTTTCGGCTCGCTGAAAGACATGGTCGAGACTTCGATGCAGAAGTTCCGCGATCTTCCTGCATTCACCAACATGGGGCATTCGATCACGTTCGGCGAACTCGACCAGCAGAGCCGCTATTTCGGCGCCTACCTGCAAAAGATTGCGGGTCTGGAGAAAGGCGATCGTGTTGCGGTGATGATGCCCAACGTGCTCCAGTATCCGGTGGCTGTATTTGGAATACTGCGGGCCGGTTTGTGCGTGGTTAACGTAAACCCTCTGTATACGCCGCGTGAACTGGAGCATCAGCTAAAGGACTCTGGCGCCAAAGCGATACTGATCTTCGAGAATTTCGCGTCAACGCTGGACAAGGTCCTGGAAAAGACCGATGTGCGCACGGTGATGGTCACCGGCATCGGCGACCTGCTGCCGTTTCCGAAGGGCATGATCGCCAACTTCGTGGTGCGTAAAGTCAAAAAGATGGTGCCCGAGTACAAGTTGAGCGGTTCCGTGCCATTCAATCAGGCGCTGAAAGAGGGCAAGTGGCAGTCGATGGATGAGGTCACTCTCGATCACGACGACCTTGCCTTCCTTCAATACACCGGCGGCACGACCGGTATTTCCAAAGGCGCGATACTTACCCATGGAAACATGGTCGCCAATGTCCTGCAGTCCCGGTCATGGTGTGGCGAATTGCTGACCGAGGGCGACGGCGTGGTGATCACCGCGCTGCCGCTTTATCACATCTTTTCATTGACGGCGAACTGTCTGATGTTCACCATCCTCGGCGCCAATAATGTTCTGATAACCAACCCGCGTGATTTCGCCGGTTTTGTCGCTGATCTGAAAAAATACCCGTTTACCTTTATCAGTGGCGTCAATACGCTTTTCAACGCCCTGCTCAACACGCCCGGTTTTGATCAGATAGATTTCAGCACGCTGCGCATCGCTCTCGGCGGCGGCATGGCGGTGCAGAAACCGGTGGCGGATCACTGGAAAGCGGTGACCGGCAAGCCGATCCTGCAGGCTTACGGTCTGACCGAAACCTCACCAGCGGCATGTATCAATCCACCGACAGATACTGAGTTTACCGGCTCCATTGGCCTGCCCATCAGTTCGACCGAAGTCAGTATCCGCGATGACGCGGGAACCGAGCTGGCCATCGGCGAAGTCGGCGAAATCTGTATTCGTGGACCGCAAGTGATGGCGGGTTACTGGCAACGGGAAGAGGACACCGCCAAGACCATGTTCGATGGGGGCTGGTTGCGCACCGGGGACATGGGACGTATGGATGAAGCCGGATTCGTGTTTATCACCGATCGCAAAAAGGACATGATTCTGGTTTCCGGATTCAATGTCTTCCCCAACGAGATCGAGGATGTCGTGGTCGCGATGGCGGGCGTTCTCGAGGCGGCAGCGGTCGGCGTTCCTGACGAGCGCTCGGGCGAAATCGTCAAACTCTTCGTGGTGCGCAAGGATCCGAACCTGAGCGAGGCGGACGTAATCAAGCACTGCCGTGAGAACCTGACGGGCTACAAAGTGCCAAAGAAAGTCGTGTTCCGCGAGGATTTGCCCAAGACCAACGTCGGCAAGATCCTCCGCCGCGCCTTACGCGATAGCTGATCCGCCCTAGCGTCCGGCGACCCAGCCTTCCAGGCGTTCCAGGGCGGAGCTCAGCGCGTTGGTTGTGCGGTTTTTGTAAAGCCCGATGTTCTGGACTTCGTCGCTGTCTTCCAGCGCCTGGCTGAAATGACGGCCGCGCTGATCGAGAATGTCGTCCCGAATGCTTATCCCGTGCTTTTCAAACACCGGTCCCAGCTCCTCGCGACGCAGGCGCAGATCCCTGCGCGTGGTCTGGTAGGCGTGCTGGCATACATTGGCCCGGTTGGCATAGCTGAAGACGCTGGCAAAGAACATCTTTGAGTCGTGACGATCGGGTTCGAACAGGACGACCTTGGCGCTGGCGTAGTCGGTGTCGTACTTGGACATGCCGACGCGCATACGCGAGTGGATGATAGAGCGAAAAGTCTGCGACAAAACCACCGGCAGACCGCCTTCGACCAGTTTTGCGTGCCGCTTGTCTTCGGTCTGCGGCGCAAGCTCGGCGTCGAATGGCACGATAGGATTCACGCAGAACAACAGATCGACGCCCGCATCCAGTGCGACTGAGGCGTGAAGCGTGCGTTTCAAACCACCATCGACAAATGAGCGGCCGTTGATCTCTACCGGTGGATAGAGCCCCGGCAGCGCTGTGCTGGCCTGTACCGCCTTGGAAATCGGGACATCGTCGACCCCTTTGCCGCCGAACTTGACCGCCTGACCGGTATCAAGATCTACCGCGACCACATACAGCTCGCGCTGGAGCTTGCGAAAATCGTCACTGCAGCCCCGATTGCTGAACAGATCGGACAGGAATTCCTCAATCGGCCGATTATCGAACAGTGCGGTCGGGATCGCCTGGGTCAGGGGGTTGTACGAGGCCAGCAATCCATTACGTAAGGGATTGCGCAAATAAGTGGCAGTAGACTTGAGCAACAGCCGGGGTATCGACAGGCCGCGTCTGGCGTACTCGGCGAAAGCGGGCTTCATGAACATCATCGGAGAAAACCGCGGATCCCCCGGGCGCGGATCGATAAACACCCGCGCCATCTGTTCTGGCGAAATCCCGTTGGCCAACAGCGCCGAGATCAGAGCGCCGGCGCTGACGCCGACCAACACATCCACATCCTGGAAATCTACACCTTCGAGCGCCTCATTGAGAGCGATCATCGCGCCGATTTCATAGACGCCACCGAGTGGACCGCCGCCGGCCAATGCAAGACCGATCTTGCGCCGGGGTGCGCCATTGCTGGCGGCTTTCTTCGCCACGTGGGATTCTCCTGTCAGGCCCGAAGGCGTGTCTTAGCGGCCGTGGAGGGCTTCTTTGCGTTCTTGCGCGCCACGCCGGTACGCGACTTTGCAGGGCCTGGCCGTGTCGCCTTTTTCCGCGGTGCCGCCTTGGCGCGGGTCCGGCTCTTGGCTGCACCACCTCCGCGCTTGCTGGGCGCAGGCTTCGCGGTGAGTTCAGCGATGGTTTTCTGTAGCGCCTCGACCCGTCGCGTCAAAGCCTCGACATCCTTGCTGGTCGGAATCTGCATCGAATTCAGCATGCTGGCAATGCGCCGTTCCAGCGCCAGTTCAAGCCGGGTCCATGTGTCGCCAGCGGTCTCCCGCGCGTCGTTCACAGTCTTCTCTACAGCGTTCACCGGCCGTGCAATCTGCGCTCGTGCGGAATGTTCGATCTGTTCGCCCAACGCAATCAGGCTCTCGAACCAGCTTGCGCCCTTGGTCTCGGCCTGGCCCATGGCGCCCAGTCCGGCCAGCCAGATTTGATGGGCTGATTCCCGAATCGCCTTGGCCAGGGGATACTGGGGCGGATGAGTCTTGGTTTTCTTATTTGACATAACACCGAACCTCTCTGGATTCTCGCCGTACTGCATTGCCATGCGGCAAGCACGCAGACGTCATTACTCCAAGAATACCACCGGACGGGGCTGAATGCTGCTCCGCACCACGGCATTCGAAGAAGGTAAAATACCGCTCCATGAACGACAAGGCAGTGCGCGGGGCCCTGGCCGAAGATATCGCCGGACTGTTGGCGGAGTGCAGAGCTGCCCGGGAACAGATCACCTGTGATGGCGCTCTCAGGCCGCCATTCGCCGCGTTGGCTCGTTGGCAGACCGCGCGACTGAGCCACACCCATCAGGATTTTCTTGCGTCGCCGCGATATCGACCGGCCGCCAGCTTTGTGTTCTCGGACCTGTATGGGGATCGGGACTACAGCCCGCGGGACCAGGATCTCGAGCGCGTCTATCCGCTGATGGTGCGCCTGATGCCCGCCGGGGCGCTGGACAGCATTATCCTGGCGCTGGAGACGCACGCCCTGACCCAGACGCTGGATATCGCAATAGTCCAGGAGCTCGATTCCGGGGCGGGCGATCAACTGCCGATCAATGCCGCGCGTTACGCTGCCGCCTATCGGGCCTGCGACAACGCGGCCTTGCGCCGGCGCCAGATCCAACTGGTGGTGGCCACCGGAAAACTGCTCGATCAGGTCGTCAACCAGCCGTTAATCTACAGCCTGATCAGGCTAACCCACGGCCCGGCTCATATGGCGGGACTGGGCGCTTTGCACGACTTCCTCGAAAGCGGCTTCAAGGCCTTTCGCCACATGCGCGGCGCAACGGAGTTCCTGAATATCATCCGCGAACGGGAATTGCAGGTGATGGAGCAGATTCTGGCCGGGGCGCCAACGCAGCGCTGGGCCCCGGAGGAACTGGCCTGAGCTGCAGCTTCAGTCGTCCCCGTGATAGGCCGGGCTGAGTTCGTGAACCGCTGCAATCATCGCTGCGGCATGGTCTGGATCTACATCAGGCGTGATGCCGTGACCCAGATTGAACACGTGGCCGGGGCCGCGCCCGTAGCTCTCCAGAACGCCGGCCACCTCAGACCGGATCACCGCCGGGCTGGCGAGCAAGACGGAGGGGTCCAGGTTCCCCTGCAACGCGACTGCATCGCCAGTCAGCTTGCGCGCCTCACCCATGTCGGTCGTCCAGTCGACGCCAAGCGCGTCGCAGCCGCTGGCCGCCATTTCGGTCAGGCGGGGCCCGGCCCCCTTGGTAAATAAAACCACGGGGACGGCACGACCGTCTGCCTCGCGCACCAGGCCATCCATGATCCGGCGCATGTAATCGAGAGAAAACTCGCGATACAGGGAGGGCGCAAGCACACTGCCCCAGGTGTCAAAAATCATCAGGGCCTGGGCGCCAGCTTCGACCTGCGCGTTCAGATAATCACGGGTCAGATCCGCCACTTTGCCGAGCAGTGAGTGAAGCAAGTCCGGCTGGTCATAGGCCAGCCCCTTGGTGCGGCCGTAGGTCTTGCTGCTGCCGCCTTCCACCATATAGGTGGCCACGGTCCAGGGGCTGCCGGAAAAGCCTATCAACGGTACGCTGCCGGCGAGCTCACGACGAATCAGGCTGACCGCGTCCATCACATAGCGCAGCTCCACGGTCGGATCGACCACCGGCAACGCCGCGACATCAGCGGCGGAACGCACCGGATTGCTGAACTTCGGCCCTTCTCCCGCGGAAAAATGCAGTCCCAGACCCATGGCATCCGGGATTGTCAGGATGTCCGAGAACAAGATCGCCGCGTCCAGCGGGAATCGCCGCAGCGGTTGCAGCGTGACCTCGCAGGCAAGCTCAGGGTTGGTGCACAGATTCATAAAGCTGCCGGCTTCGCCACGGACTGCCAGATATTCCGGCAGATAGCGTCCCGCCTGGCGCATCATCCACACCGGGGTGCGCGGCACGGGCTGGCGCATCAGCGCACGCAGCAGCAGATCATTGGGCTTACTGGTCATGACGCAAATACCTCACTGATCTGATCCTGGATACGTTCGGCCGCCGCTTTGGGATCGCCAGCGTCGCGGATCGGGCGACCGACGACGATATAGTCGGCACCGTTGCGAAAGGCCTGCGGGACGGTGACCACGCGCTTCTGGTCGTCTTCGGGCCGGTTGTCCACTGGCCGTATCCCGGGAGTCACCACCAGCAGGCGCTGATCGATGAATTCGCGCAGACGACTCGCTTCCAGACCTGAAGAAACCACGCCATCACAACCCGCCTCGAAAGCGCGTCGCGCCCGGGACAAAACCAGCTCCGGGACGTCGCACTGGAATCCGAGATCGTCGAGATCACCACGATCCAGACTGGTCAGCGCGGTAACAGCAAGAATCTTCACATCGCCTTTCGCATCTGCGGCTGCCTCCATGATCGACTGGTTGCCATGCACGGTAGCAAAAGTGACGCCGCGATCTCGCAAGCGAGCGACCGCCCGCCCGACGGTGGCAGGTACGTCAAAAAACTTCAGGTCGACGAATATCTGTTTGTCGCGGGCGACGAGCCAGTCGAGCAGCTCGAAATAGCCGCCGCTCATCAGCAGCTCCAGACCGAGCTTGTAGAATCGGACTGAATCGCCAAGCGTGTCCGCAAGCTCCCTGGCACGGCCGACATCCGGCACGTCCATGGCGAAAATCAAGCGCTCTGCTGAAGGGATTTCACTGTGAGCCATGCGGGCCTCCCGGCCTGAAAAACCGGCGGCATTCTATCATGGGCTACCGTGGCCTAGCTGTCGTGGCCAGGCAAAAACAGGCGTTCGTATTCGAGGATCGCAAAGCGATCGGTCATACCGGCGATATAGTCAGCGACCACGCGCGCGCGGCCGGCATCACCCTTCTGTTGCTGGCCGGCCTCGGCCAGCTCGGTGAAATCCCTGGGCAGCAGACGAATCTCTTCAAAGAAGGTCTCGAACAGGCTGCTTACCGTGCGCTGAGCCTTGTTTGTCATGCGCAGGACCCGCGGATGGCGGTACAGACGGCGCATCAGGAATCGCTTGAGTTCCCGGTGAGCTGCTGCCACCGGCTCGCTGAACCCGATCAGCGCATGCCCGGCCGCACGCACGTCTTCAATCTGCCGGGGCCGCGCATCGGCAAGCCGACGGCGGGTTTCATCGATCACATCATCTACCAGGTAGCCGATCAGGCGACGGACAATCTCGTAGATCAGCCGGCGACCGCTCAGGTCGGGGTGGCGCTCGCACGCCGAGCGATGCAATCGGGCGAATATCGGCACTTCACAAAGTTCGTCGATATCCAGCAGACCGGCACGCAGGCCGTCATCAACATCGTGGCTGTTGTAGGCAATTTCATCGGCCAGATTGGCCAGCTGTGCTTCCAGGCTCGGCTGCCGCTTGTCCAGGAAACGCTGCCCCAAGGGCCCTAATTCACGAGCCCGCGCCTGCGAGCAGTGTTTCAGAATCCCCTCGCGAGTCTCATACATCAGGTTCAGACCCGGGAAGTCAGCGTATTTTTCTTCCAGCTTGTCTACTACCCGCAAGGACTGGAAGTTATGTTCGAAGCCATCGAAATCGCGCATGCAGTGATTAAGTGCATCCTGCCCCGCGTGTCCAAACGGGGTATGACCGAGGTCGTGAGCCAGACAGATCGCCTCGACCAGGTATTCATTAAGGCCGATGACGCCGGCTACGGTTCGGGCAATCTGTGCCACTTCGAGGGAATGGGTGAGGCGGGTACGGTAAAGATCGCCTTCATGGTTGACGAATACCTGGGTCTTGTAGACCAGCCGGCGAAACGCCGTGCTGTGAATAACCCGATCCCGGTCTCGCTGATATTCGCCCCGGTGGGTCGGCGGCGGCTCAGCGTATCTGCGCCCGGCCGAGTGGGCTTCCCGGGCAGCGAAGCTCGCCAACTCCGGCCCGCGGGCACCAGCCGCTTGCTCGCTCATCCGGGTTCCGCGACAGCCAGAACTTCGGCGAGCTCGTCGGGCGGCGTATCCGCGACCATCGACGAAGCACCAAGACCGTCAAACAACACCAGTCGCAGACGTCCACCGCTGACCTTCTTGTCCATGGCCATTAGCTCGCGCATGGCCTGAGCCCCCATCGGTGGCGGCGCCAGGGGCAAGCCGAATGCCTCAACAAGCGCTCGTATCCGGCTGGCGTCTGCTGCCTGCAGGCGACCGAGACGGGTCGATAAATCGGCGGCCATGATGATCCCTACTGCGACTGCCTCGCCGTGCAGCCACTGACCATAGCCGGTTCCTGTCTCTATCGCGTGAGCAAACGTGTGACCCAGATTTAGCAGGGCCCGGCGGCCCGCCTCGCGTTCGTCTTCGGCAACGATTTCGGCCTTTATCGAGCAACAGCGCAGGACCGCCTCAGTCAGGGTTCCCGGATCGCGTTCGAGCAGGGCGCGAGTATGGTCTTCCAGCCAGGCGAAGAACGTTGCATCCAGACCGGCGCCGTATTTGACCACTTCGGCCAGGCCGGCCAGATATTCCCGCTCCGGCAGCGTGGCAAGCGTCGCGGTATCGGCTATGACTGCCTGCGGCTGATAAAATGCGCCGATCAGATTTTTTCCGGCTGCGTGATTGACCGCGGTCTTGCCGCCGACCGCGGCGTCGACCTGGGCGAGAAGGGTCGTTGGAATCTGCACCAGCGCGATGCCGCGCTGATAACAGGCGGCTGCGAAACCGGACAGATCTCCGATCACCCCACCACCGAGCGCAATCAGCACCGCGTCGCGGTGATATGCGAGCTCCGCCAGACGATCGATAATCCGGGCAAACGTCTCGAGCGTCTTGTATTGTTCGCCGTCGGGTAACACCAGCGTCTCCAGCCGCCGGTTGCGGAGACTGCTGGTCAGCGTGTCCAGATACAAGGGCGCGACCGTGGTGTTGGTCACCACCAGGGTATCCCTGTCGGCCAGCTCAGATGGAATCAGTTCAGCCGCCGCGATAATGCCGCTGCCGATATGGATCGGGTAGGCGCGGGCCCCGAGACCGACTTCGAGTGTTGTGTGCGGGCGGTCTGTCATTCGCCCTCACGCTCAAGCCACAACCTGATTTCCTCAGCGACAGAGCCGACTTTTCTGCCATCCGTATTGACCACACAATCGGCCATCGCCCGATACAGCGGCTCACGGACCGTCATCAGGTCCTGCAGGCGCTGACGCGGATCGGCCGTTTCCAGCAGCGGGCGCCGGCCGCGTCCAAGCCGGGTACGCGCCAACTGATGATCCACTGAGGCATGCAGATAGACCACGGTTCCGTTGGCCATCAGATTGCTGCGATTGTCTTCGTCCAGTACCACACCACCGCCCGTTGCAAGGACCATCTCGGAAAGCCCGCACAGGTCGGCGATGACATTCCGTTCACGTTGACGAAACCCGGCTTCACCCTCTTTCTCAAAGATAAAAGAGATATCGACACCGGTGCGATGTTCGATCTCGTCATCGGAATCATAGAACGGTCGCCTGAGCATTCGCGCCAGCTGGCGCCCGACTGCCGACTTGCCGGCACCCATGGGACCAATCAGGAATACGCTGGCGGCGGAATTCATCCTGGCACTGCGGACGCTGTGTCCGCAAAGAACGGGGCCGGCTGATGCCGGCCCCTGGTGATGCAGATACTGGCTTCTAGTCGAGGGTGGCGCACGTTGGCTGGCGCCCCCAGCGACTGTCTATGCCGCCTGGTGGGGATTGATTCAGCGCAACGTCGGCACGCAGGACTTCCAGACCGTAATCCTGTGTCTCCAGGAACTCGGTACCGGTCACTGAGGCCTTGGCCTGGATCGTCACCAGCATCCAGTTACCGAACTCCTGAGCGTAGGTCATACGCACCAGACCGAAACCGTTTTCGTCAGTGACCACGATCCCGGGCGACACGGTAGCCACGTTGCCGGCCTCGATACTGCCGCTGTTGTTAAAGTCCTCGCCTGGATCCAGGATGCCGTTTCGGGCCGTGGCCGGGACCAGTGTGTCTTCGTCCTGACAGGTCGCCTGGTAGTTGGGCACCCAAAGGTCGTTGATCACATCGGGGACATAATAGCCCTTGTAATAGTCCTTGGAGAACACGCTCATCTGGACTTCTGCGCCGGCGACACCCACACCCTGGCTGTCGGTCACCTGTACGGCAAACTCCTTGAGGTAAGACGCCGTGTTCGGTTCCGAGATCTGATTGCCGGTACCGATACTGATAAACACTTCACGCTGAGCCACCGTCAGGGCAACCTGATCGGTGACCGTCGGCGTATCCTGGACCACACCTGTGATCTTCACACCACCCACCGAGCTCGTGCTCTGGCCTGCCGTATACACCGTCTCCGCCTGGCCGGAACTGTCGGTGACCTGCGAGCCTACCGAGATCGAGCCGCCGGTGACATCATCGAGCACGAAAGTCACCAGCTTGTTCTTGACCAGATTGTCGTTGGGATCGCGGACCGTCGCCGTGATCGTGCTCTGTTCGCCAGGCCCGACCGTAAACCTGCTCGCCTGCAGATCGATTTTCTGGGCGGTGCTGGCAACAAACTCGATGTTGCGCTGGGTCGAGGGACCGCCGGCCACAGCCGCTGCAAGCACTGCGGGCCCGGAATTGGTGGAGTTGATCGTCACCGAAGCCCGACCGTTCGCGTCGAGCGCAGCGGTGGATGCGGACAAGGTGCCGCGGGTGCTGGAGAAATTAACCGTGCCCGCCTGCGGAACGCCATTAATCAGCCACTCGACAGTCACCGTTTCGTCCACACCCAGGCCCACCTCGGTGTTGGCTGCCGGCGCGAGGAACGCAAAGCTGTCGTTGCTGATGTTGACATCCAGCGTCGCCGCAAGGCCAAGCGCCGAGGCGGTCACTGTGTCGACACCGGCGACCGTCGCATCAAGCTGGAAGCTGGCCTCACCCTGGGAATTGGTCACCAGCGTCGCAGCAGAAAGCGTGTTGCCGCCAGACGACGTCACATCCACGGTCTGTCCGGGGATGCCGGCGCCCGCGGAATTACGCAGGGTCGCGGTGTAGGTGGACGTATCGCCGAACACGACGCTGGGCGGACCGCTCAGAACCAGCGTGGTGCCGGTCACCGATACCACCAGGGTCGAAGTCAGATTGCCGGTGGTGGCGGTCACGTTGATCGGACGGTTGGTCGGATCGCCGGCCGTGGTCAGGGTTGCGGCGGCTACACCATCCTCATTTGTCGGGGAACCTCCTCCCGTCAGTGCGCCCGAGTCTGCGCTGAAAATTACGGTGGCGCCTTCGACCACGTTGTTGTTGTTGTCACGGACGATCGCGGTGATCGTCGCCGGCACCGTGCCGGCCGACGGCAACTGCGGACTGCTGGCGAGCAGGGTAATACTGCTCACCGGCACCGGCGGGTTGACCCCACCGCCGGCATCCGGATCTGTGATGGAGTTGCCTCCGCCGCAGCCTGCCAGTCCCAGAAGGCACAGGACGGTTGCCGGCATGCTCCAGCGTGAGAGGGGTTTGGATATGAACATAACGCTTTTCACCTGAGCTTTAGCGGGAATACCGCTGTTAGTAGATGTTGCTCCCCTCCCGGAGAATCTTCGGAGTCACGAATATCAGTAACTCCGCCTTCGTAGACTGGTCGGACGTGCTCTTGAACAGACGACCCAGACCCGGCAGATCACCCAGCACCGGAACCTTGGTTATCGTCTCCCGGCGTTCGGTTTCAAAGATGCCACCCAGGACCACGGTCTCGCCATCGTTCACCAGAACCTGGGTGACGACTGAGCGGGTATCGATACTCGGCACCAGCCCGCCAGTTGCACTCGGAACAAACTGGCCCACGGTATCCTGATTAACCTGAAGATCCATGATGATGCGGTCGTCCGGCGTGACCTGTGGCGTCACCTTAAGGCTCAGCACCGCCTTCTTGAACTGTGTGGTCGTCGCACCGCTGGATGCTGACTCCTGATACGGGATCTCCACACCCTGTTCGATCTGCGCCTCTTTCTGGTTGGCTGTGATCACGCGGGGTGTAGAAATAATCTCGCCGCGGCCTTCCGATTGCGCTGCCTGCAGCTCCAGATCGAGCAGATAATCTGAATCGAGGATCGCCAGAGCGACGCGGCCAGCCGGGTTGTCGATCGGCAGGTTTACAGCATAGCGCTGGTCGATCGGAGGCACCGTCACCGGCCCGATCTGTCCGGTGTTGTTCAGGTTTTCGATACCCGACTGCACGATGGTATCCGAACCCTCGGCGCCGCCGGTCACTGACATCAGACCGTCGTTACGGTCGTCCACATAGGTGAAGCCCATGCGCACACCAAGATCACGACTGAAGTCGTCATTGACCACCACGATGCGGGACTCAATCAACACCTGCTTGACCGCGATGTCCAGCGTCTGCACCAGGCGGCGGATGTCCACCAGCCGCTCTGCCGTGTCATAGACCAACAGCGTGTTGGTGCGTTCGTCGATACTCACGGTGCCGCGTTCGGACAGCAGAGCATTCTCGCCACCGGACTCGAGCAGACCGGCCAGATCCGCGGCCTTCGCGTAATTGACCTGGATAAAGTCCGAAATCAATGGGGTAAGTCCCTGCAGATCCTGCCGGGCCTCGAGATCCTGCTTCTCGCGCGCCGCAATCTCAGCCGCCGGGGCCACAATCACGACGTTATCGATCTGACGCATGTCGAGACCGCGAGTGGCCAGCACAATGTCCAGAGCCTGGTCCCAGGGCACATCGCGCAGGCGCAGTGTGACGTTCCCGGTGACCGAATCACTGACCACCATGTTCAGGCCGCTGACCTCGGACAACAACTGCAACACAGCCCGGGTCTCGATGTCCTGGAAGTTCAGCGTCAGACGTTGGCCGTCATAGGTCTTGCCGGTGTCGTAGATGCCCAGGTTTTCCTGTTTCTCCACAACCAGCGGCCGCACCTCTACGGTGAACAACTCGTCGGTCTGGTAAGCATAGTGCTCGTATTCACCTGTCGCCGAAATAATCAGGCGAGAGCCATCACCGGCGGTAAGGCTGTCCACGGTGGTCACCGGGGTCGCGAAATCCAGCACATCGAGTCGACGCCTGAGATTGGCTGGCAGTTCCGTCCTGCGGAAATCAACAATGATCTTGCCTGCATCCTGGCGCATGTCGACCGTCGCCGAAGGATCAGTAAGCGCCACGATCACCCGACCGCCGCCGTCCGCGCTGCGGCGGAAATCGATGTCGCGGATCGCGCTGGCGACCGCTGCACCGGCAGGTGTGGTGGCGGTATCACCGCTAAATACCCGGTCCACCGCGGCGACTGAGGCGCCAGCGCTGCTACCGAGATTGATCACGATGGTGTCACCGTCGACCCGCGTCTGGTACGGCACCATGTAATCCATGTTCAATACGACCCGGGTGCGGCCCTGTGCCTCAGCGACCATGACGGTGTCCAGCGGACCCTGCTTCACCACTGTGCGCCGCGAAGCCACGCCCAGGGCGGTGCCTGCGAGATCCAGCGATATCCGCGCGGGGTCGTCGATCGCGAAACTCATCGGCTCCGCTGCCGGCCCGTTCAGGCGCAGATAGACCACCACGCGATCACCACCCTGGCCAGCCACATCCACCGCCTCGAGTTGCAGCGGTGCGTCCTGACCTGAAGCGCTGGAGGCCAGCGCGAGCATGATCAGAGCCCCTAGCCATCCGGCTCTGCGTGAACCCCGGTGGATCCCAGTTGTCGCCCATGCATTACGCATCATCCCATGTACTCCCAGAGTCCTCATTTCTCACCCAGACTGATGGTGGCCGGCCGTTCCATATAGCCGCCGATACCGTCAGGAATGATCTCGACAACCCGAATCTCTGAATCGTCAATTGAAATAATCTTGCCGTCGTTTTGGCCGACATAATTTCCCATACTCACACGATGGACCAGCGTATCGGTCGTTTGTAGCAAACCGAACAACTGCCCATCCTTGGTTAAAGTGCCCACCATATTCAGCGTATCGAGCGGGAACTGTTCCAGATATTCCCGCGTGCGCGCACTGTCAGGTCTCAGCCCGCCCGCCCTGGATCCGGCGGCGGTCGCCGCCGTGCGCTCGGGCACAAACGGGGAGCGCAGATCGTAAGCTTCATAAGCAAACGGCTCGTGCTCCTTGATCTCGGGCAGCGGCTCGATACGGCCGCCGGGACGAGCATTGATCTCCGCGATGTAGGCTTCCAGGTCGGACATATTGTTCGAACAACCGGACAGCAGCGTCGCCACAGACACCATCGTCAACACGCTGGCAAACTGACGCAGGCTCATGATTGCTCCTCGTCATCTTCCAGATAGCGGTAGGTTTTGGCGGTCAGGTCCATTTCCAGCTCAGCGGTGCTATCGGGGTTGGCCTGACTAAGCTCCACTTCGTGAATGGTGACGATACGTGGCAGTGCCGCGATATCGCTGACAAACCGGGCGAGCTCGTGATACGTGCCTTTGAGCCGGATCTTGATCGGCAACTCGGCATAGAAGTCCTTACGGATTTCTGCGTCCGGCCGAAACAGCTCCTCATCCAGACCGGCGCCAAGGCCCGTCTGGGAAATGTCGACCAGCAGGCTGGGCACCTCGGTCTTGCCCGGCAGCTGTCTCAACATCGCGCCGAATGACTGTTCTATTTCCGCGAGCTGCAGCTTGTAGGCTTCGAAATTGGCCGCTTTGCGTTGTCTCTGAGTAAAGACCTGGCGCAATTCGACTTCCTTGGCCTCTGCCTTCTCCAGCACCGGTGTCTTGTTCTTGATCGGGAAGTAGTAGACCGACGCCGCTGTCACGATGACAAAGATCAACATCACGAACAGCGCGCGGAACAGGAACGGCCATCTGCCGACATCACTGGTGTCGAGGGCGCGGAGTTCGTCAAGGAATTTCTTCATTCCGCGTTCTCCTTGTCCGTTACGATCTGCCGGGCGGAAACCGTAAACCGGCTACGCCGCACGCCACGATCATCAACGGTCTCCACCACTTCCAGGCCTGGCTTTTGCAGCCATTCCGAGTTTTCGATATTGCGCATCAAGGCCGAGACCCGGGTACTCGATTCGGCGATTCCCTGAATCTCAATCTTGGTGCCCTGCTGTTCCATCTTCTCGTAGAACACGCCGTCCGGCAGGATTCTTACCAGCTGCTCAAACAGATGCACGCTGTCCGGCCGGCTCCGCTGCAGCTCGTCGATAATCTCCATCCGCGCCAGCAGCCGCTCTTTTTGCGTTTCCAGCGCAGCGATCTCCGTGATCAGCGCGTCGAGGCGCTCGATCTCCTGTTCGAGTCGCGCGTTGCGCTCGTTCTGGTAATCGATGCGGTACTGAAGCCAGGAGCTGACACCGAAAGTGACCAACGCGCCGAGCGCAACTGCGGCAATCGCCGCAATACCAAAGTTCGTCTGACGCCGCTTGCGCTCTTGCTCTCGCCACGGCAGAAGATTAATACGGGGCATGTCAGTCGAAACTCCTCAAGGCCAGCCCGCAGGCGGTGAGTAACGCCGTGGCATCTTTCATGACGCCGGCGGAACGCGCTTTCGAGGACAACTTCATGTCACCCAGGGGGTTGCCGATCTCGGTCGGAATACCCACGCGACTGCCGATAACGTCGGCAACACCAGGGATGTTGGCGCAGCCACCACAGACAAGAATCTGCTGGGGCTGTTCGCGGCCACTACCCGAGGCGAGGAAAAACTGTAGCGAGCGACTGACCTGCTGAGTCATGTCGTCGATAAAGGGATCCAGGACTTCGGGCTCGAAGTTGCTCGGCAGACCGCCCTCTTTTTTGGCACGACCTGCGTCTTCAAAACTGAGACCATAGGTACGCATGATCTCCTCAGTCAGCTGCTGACCGCCGAAAGCGAAATCTCGCGTGTAGATAACTTTAAGGTCGCGCAGAACCGAGAAGGTGGTACTGCTGGCGCCAAAATCGACCACCGCGACATTGTGGTCTGCACCACTGTCCGGCATCTGGTGCCGTAACAGGCGGCAGGCATTCTCCAGCGCAAACGCCTCAACGTCCACGATCTGTGCCTTCAGGCCTGCGGCTTCAACTGCGGCCTGGCGCTGCTCTACGTTCTCGCTGCGGGTTGCCACCAGCAACACGTCGATCATGTCCGGGTCATTTTCTGACTTGCCCAGGACCTCGAAGTCATAACTGACCTCTTCCATCGGGAACGGTATGTACTGGTCGGCCTGGAGTTCGACCTGGCCTTCAAGCTCGTTATGGGACAGCGTCGCCGGCATCTGGATCACCTTGGTGATCGCCGCATCGCCATTGATGGCGATGGCGCATTCCCGGCTGCGAGCCCCGGAGCGCTTGACCGCGCGGCGTATGGACTCACCAACGGAATCCGGATCTACCACGGCCTTCTCGTTCACCGCGTTCTGCGGTGTGGCCTCAGCAGCGTAGGATTCCACCCGGAACTGGCTGCCGCTGCGGCCCAGTTCGATCAGCTTGACTGACGAAGTCGTTATGTCAAGCCCAATAAGCGGTCGATTTGACGTACCGAACAGCACTTGATTTTCCTTTTAGGTCCGCAGCTTGGCTTCGAAAGATAGAATAATGTCTTAGGTAATGCAATGTTCTGTATAGCAATTCCCGGAGTCGCAAAACGTGACCGCATTCACGCTCCAAAGAATGCGTGTCTGCGGCGTCCGGTCAGAAGACCCATTCGGCAGATTGGCGGGGCAGGGAAAGGAGCGGTCATGCAGCACTGGCCTTCGGCTCAGAACAGGCTTGTTGTGAGGGTGACAAAATGGCCCTCAAATCGCCTTTCACCCGATTCCGGGTTCCTGCATACAGTCGATTCCGGCAACCCCGCTATCCTAGACCTGAGTCCTTAGACCGGTGGCTTTGCGCCCCCACCTTTCGATGGGTTTGCCTTTTACGTTCGGTGGTAATATGCACAAGCCCCCCCGCCAAGGCAAGAACCTACCTCTCACTTCTGCATGAAGCTCCTTCTCCGTTCAGTCTATGTTGCAGCTGCGCTATCGCTGGTCTTTGTGGCCATCGCCGGCGTTGCCGGGATTGGCGCATACTATTATGTGCTGCCCAGCTTGCCCGCGGTCGAGTCCTTGCAGGACGTCAGACTCCAGGTTCCGCTGCGGGTCTACACACGTGACGGTCGGCTGCTGGCCGAATATGGCGAGATGCGGCGCACGCCGCTGAGCTTCGAACAGGTTCCCGATCAGATCGTAGACGCTTTCCTGGCGGCTGAAGACGATCGTTTCTTCGAGCACCCCGGCGTTGACTATCAGGGTCTGGTCCGGGCCGCCCTGGCGCTGGCACTGACCGGTGAGCGCCGTCAGGGTGGCGGCACTATCACGATGCAGGTTGCTCGCAACTTCTTCCTTTCGCGCGAAAAAACCATCTCGCGCAAGGTCCGTGAGATCTTCCTCGCGTTGCGCATCGAACATGAGATGAGCAAACAGGAGATCCTGACGCTCTACCTGAACGCGATATTCCTCGGACAAAGAGCTTACGGCGTGGGCGCAGCCGCGGAGGTCTATTTTGGCAAAACCGTCGATCAGCTATCGCTGGCAGAAAGCGCCACCATCGCCGGTCTGCCCAAAGCGCCCTCCAGAGACAACCCGGTATCCAGTGTAGAACGCGCAACCCAGCGTCGTGCCTACGTGCTGCGGCGCATGCTGGAAACCGGAAGCATTGATCGCCAACAGCTTGAGCAGGCGATGGAACAACCCATGGAGTCCATCGTCCACAGTGCGACCGTGGAAACCGATGCGCCCTACGTCGGCGAGATGGTGCGACAGAAGATGCTCGAACTGGTGGGGCCCGACGCCTACACCGCTGGCTATGTGGTCACCACGACGATTGACAGTCGGCTGCAGGCTGCAGCGGTGAGCGCTTTGCGCGAGGGCCTGCTGGAATATGATCGTCGCCACGGCTACCGGGGGCCGCTGGCTAACCTGGACCTGGACGACCCTGAGCTGAATATCCCGCAGCTGCTGGCCGGATATCGCTCCGGACCCGGCATGCAACTGGCCGTGGTCACTACAGTCGGGGAGCAGAGCGTCGACGCGCTGATCCCCGGGCGTGGCGTGGTAAGCCTGGACTGGGACGGCCTGAGCTGGGCGCGCAAATATATCGATGACAACACCCGTGGCCCCGAACCCACGATTGCGGCGGATATCCTCGCCCCCGGGGACCTTATTGAGATCATGCCGATGAATGAGTCGGGTTGGCGGCTGGGCCAGGTGCCCCTCGCCCAGGGCGCGATCGTGGCTTTGGATCCGATCGACGGCGCCATCGCCGCACTCAGCGGTGGCTTCGATTTCCAGGACAGCAAATACAACCGCGCGGTGCAGGCGAGACGCCAGCCCGGGTCCTCCTTTAAACCGTTTATTTACTCTGCCGCGCTGGAAAACGGGTTCACCACGGCCACGGTGGTGAATGACGCGCCGGTGGTGTTCGACGACGACCGTCTTGAGAGCACCTGGCGCCCAGAGAACTACAGTCAGCGGTTCTATGGTCCGACCCGCCTGCGCGAGGCCCTGGTGCGGTCACGCAACCTGGTGTCCATCAGGGTGCTTCGACAGATAGGCGTAGGCAACGCGGTCGAGCACATCAAGTCTTTTGGAATACCTGAAGCATCGATGCCAAGAGATCTGTCACTGGCGCTGGGCAGTGTCACCCTGACACCGCTGGAACTGGCGGACGCCTACACGACCTTTGCCAACGGCGGTTTCCGCGTGGACGCCTACTTCATCGACCGGATCGCTGATGCGGAAAGCACCGTGGTCATGCAGGCCGATCCGCTGATTGCCTGCGCCGCGTGCAACGACGAAGCAGTTGCCGCCGAGCGGCGGTACCCCGCGCCCGATGCTGATGAGATTGAATTGCTAGACATCAACTACGCGCCCGCGGCAATCAGCAGACAGAATGCGTATCTGGTGGCAGACATGATGGCCGATGTCATCCGCCGCGGTACCGGACGGCGGGCCATGGCGCTGGGCCGAAACGATCTCTCCGGCAAGACCGGCACCACAAACGATCGCCGCGATGCCTGGTTCAGCGGTTTTAACGGGGATCTGGTCGCCACCGCATGGGTAGGTTTCGACCAGGAGCGACCGCTTGGGGCGCGTGAAGAAGGTGGCCGCACCGCGCTGCCAATCTGGGTCAGGTTCATGGGCGAAGCGCTCGCGGGCGCCCCGCAGCGCAAGCCGGTCAAGCCACCAGGACTGGTCACGGTCCGGGTCTCGTCCAGCACCGGCTTGCTCGCCGGCAGTGCTGATGGCGAAGCCATTTTCGAGACCTTCCGGGAGGATCGGGTACCCCCGGCGGGTGAGGAGGACACGGCTTCGCCATTTGGCCCTGCTGAAGACGAGGAACCGATATTCTAGGGGGGCGGTTGTCGGCCCACCGGGTGCAGAAGATGCCGAGAAAACGCAGTAATCGTGCGCAACAGGTCCGTTACGGCATCGCGCAGGAAGCCGCGCGCATCATGCGCGAGCAGGGCATCAAGGATTTCCTGCTCGCCAAGCGCAAGGCGGCCGAGCGTCTCGGCATATCTGACCGCACAGCGCTCCCTGGCAACGACGAGATTGCGGCGGCACTGACCGAGCAACAGCGACTGTTCGGCGGCTCGGCCTATCCGGCGCGTCTGCGCGCTTTGCGCGAAACCGCAACCCGGGCCATGGATCTGTTGGCTGAATTCGAGCCGCGTTTGGTGGGTTCGGTGCTAAGTGGCGCGGTCACTGAGCACAGCGACGTCAATCTGCATGTGTTCGCGGACACCCCGGAAGCGGTGGCCATGCGTCTGATGGATTGCGAGATCCCCTATGAATCCAGTGAACGCCGGATTCGTTATCCGTCCGAACGCACCGAGGCACTTCCCAGTTTTCGGTTTCTGGCTGGCGACGTCGCGGTAGAGGCCACGGTGTTTCCGGTTCATGGTCTGCGCCAGGCGCCGAGCTGCCCGGTGGATGGGCGGCCAATGCAGCGCGCCCGGCGTCCTGAGCTCGAGGCCTTGCTGGCAGAGTCCTGAGCGGCGGGCGCTAGCCGCGCTCGGCCGACGTGATGTAGTCGCGCTCCGGCGGGCCGGTATACAGCTGCCGCGGCCGGCCGATGCGGCCATCCGGATCCGCCGTCATCTCCAGCCAATGCGCCACCCAGCCAACAGTCCGGGCAATCGCGAACATCACCGTGAACATGGACTTGGGAATGCCCAGCGCGCGATAGATGATGCCCGAATAGAAATCGACGTTGGGATACAGCTTCTTCTCAACGAAATACTCGTCCTGCAACGCAATCTCTTCCAGACGCAGGGCAAGTTCGAACAAAGGTGAGTCCGGGGTACCCAGCTTCTCCAGCACCTTGTGACACATCTCACGGATGATCTTGGCCCGCGGGTCAAAATTCTTGTACACGCGGTGACCGAAACCCATCAGCCGGAACGGATCATCGCGATCCTTGGCGCGCGCCACGAACTTGGGAATCTGCGAGGTGTCGCCGATCTGTTCCAGCATCTTCAGCACAGCTTCGTTGGCGCCGCCATGCGCCGGACCCCACAAGGCTGATACGCCAGCGGCAATTGCCGCGTAGGGGTTGGTGCCCGAGCTACCGGCCAGACGTACGGTCGATGTGCTGCAGTTCTGCTCGTGGTCCGCGTGAAGGATGAACAGCAGGTCCAGAGCCTCGGCGGCAACCGGATCGACATCGTAGTCCTCGCAGGGCACCGCAAAAAACATGTTCAGCAGGTTGCTGCAATAGTCCAGGTCATTGCGCGGATAGATAAAGGGCTGGCCCACCGAGTGCTTGTACGCAGCCGCGGCGATGGTCGGCATTTTGGCGATTATCCGGTGAGAAAAAATCTGCCTGTGCTCCGGATTCTTCAGGTCCATCGAGTCGTGATAAAAGGCCGACATCGACCCGACCACACCGGAGACCATAGCCATCGGGTGGGCGTTGAAATGGAAGCCATTGAAGAAGCGCAGCAGCGTCTCATTGATCATCGTGTGATGCATGATCGAGTTGGTGAACTCAACCTGCTCCGACACTGACGGCAGCTCACCGGCGAGCAACAGGTAGGCGACCTCCAGAAAATTGCTCTGCGCGGCGAGTTGACCCACCGGATAGCCCCGGTACAACAGCACGCCCTTCTCGCCATCGATATAAGTGATCTTGCTTTCGCAGCTGGCGGTGGCGACAAAACCGGGATCGAAGGTGAATACGCCGTGTTCCCGATAGAGCTTGCCGATATCAATTACGGCCGGCCCCTCGGAGCCCTTGCGAACCAGGAGCTGGGAGCTTGTGCCGCTTTGCTCGTCAGCGAGCTTGAAGTACTTGTCACTCATACCTGTCTTCCTGAATGCCTGTCTTGCTAAATGCCGGCCCTCAACACACTGGCCGGAACCCCGCGACCAGGCGGGGTTTCGGCGGCGACCTGCCCCGGAGCCGGGCATGGAATAGACCGGGGCTGGCAGCGACAAGTACCGGCGCAATTCGCCGGCAAGATGCCGGGTAGCGATATCCTCGGCGAAGACCGGAAAAAGCCCGCCGGGGACAAAAAATTATAAGGGAGCCCCGAAGGGATTGACAGTCTAATTCTGTTTTCGGGGCCCGGAAGCCCGCCTGGGGGGACGAATAAAAAAGGGCGCCTGAGGGCGCCCTTTTCGAGATCCGAATGGCGAAGCGGAAAATGCTAGTTGGCCGCCTTGCCGTATTTCTTGCGGAACTTGTCTACGCGGCCGCCGCTATCAAGAATCTTCTGCTTGCCGGTGTAGAACGGGTGGCACTTCGAGCAAACCTCGATGTGCAAATCCTCGCCCAGCGTGGAGCGCGTCTGGAAGGTGTTACCGCAGCTGCAGGTAACACTGATCTCGTCATACTTGGGATGGATATCTGCTTTCATCGTCCAACTCCTGGCTCAAACCAGAACGCCCGGGAAAAAGAGCCGCGCATGATATCCCCTTCCCGGCGCGTCGACAAGCCCCGGCACCTCGGAGCGACGCACTCCTGCGGTTGCCGGGGGCCCGGTAACGCAGCGCCGCTGCGGCAACAAACCTCGCAAGTTACTTTAGCTATTGAGCAGAAAGCCGCTGTTGCGCGTCGACTTTCCAGCTTATCCACAAAATTTGTGGATAAGCCTGTGCGCAAACGGGGGATCAGCGATGGGTGCTGCTTCCCCGCCAGTGCCGCCTGCGTTCTGAACAAAAAATATCCATATAATTAAACGCTTAGATATCATATGCTTACGCGCAGCGGGAGAATCTGTTTCCGGATAGCGTCTGGCGCTGCACGGCAAGCCCTGTCAGCACGCCAAAACCTGTGCATAAACAGTGGGTCAAGACCGCTCCGCGGCATCCCCGGCCCCCGCATCCTGTGCCTCGGCGCTGCTGATAATCTGATCCAGGCGTATCCGGTGGCTCACTCTCGTCCCGTCCACAAACACCAGGAATTCCTCGCCCTCCCGGGTCTCCAGATCCGTCGGCCGCGCCAGGGCCAGATGTACCACCCCAGCCGCATCGCGCCAGCTCAGGCGTAGCTGGCGCCGGCGCATGATTGCCAGCTCGTAGCCATCGTAAATCGCGCAATCTACCGGTTGGTAATCAGCCATTATCCTGCGGGGCCCTGATCGTCAGAAGGCAGAAAACGGGCCTGGAGATCATTCAGGAAACGCATACCGCGTCGAGTCCCACGCCAGCCTCCGTTTTGATCGGTTTCCATCAGACCCTCGAGCTCCAGCTTTGTCAGTTCGGATCGCAGATCGGAGATCGGCAGTCCGGTCCGCTGCTCGAATTGCCGCTCATGAAAACCTGCGGTCAGCCGCAGGGCATTGAGCATAAACTCGAAACGCAATTGCGGGCCGGAGATCGTCGCCTCACCGTCCAGCCGTTGCCCTGATGCGGACATATAGGCCGAAGGATGGCGGAGCTTCCATCGGCGCTTGACCGTCAGACCCGCCCCGGCGCTGTGCCGCGTGGTCAGTTTGCCGTGGGCACCTGCACCGGCACCGAGATAGTCGCCGAAGGACCAATAATTGATGTTGTGTCGGCACGCCAGTTGGTCGCGGGCATAGGCGGAAATCTCGTAGCGCTGGTAACCGGCTGCGGCCAGGCGTTTAGCGCATGCGATTTCGGCGTCTGCGATGCAATCTTCGTCGGGCAACGCTGGCGGCCGGGCGTGGAACAGCGTGTTGGGCTCTATTGTCAGCTGGTAGTGGGAAATATGACTCGGGCCGGCGCTGATAGCCTGTTCGAGATCGGCCATCGCGCCCGCCACATCCTGCCCAGGCAGCCCGTACATCAGGTCCAGATTGAAATTACTGATGCCAGCCGCATCCAGTTCGTCCAGCGCAAGCCATATGTCAGCATCCGAGTGAATCCTGCCGAGAGCTGCAAGCTGGCCCGGGTCAAAACTCTGCGCGCCAAGAGAAATCCGATTCACGCCAGCGCTCGCGAAACCGGCAAAGCGGCCACGCTCCACAGTGCCCGGGTTCGCCTCCAGAGTGATCTCGGCATCGCTGGCAAGCATGCCATGACGGTCCACTGTATCAATCACCCTGCCGATGGCGTCCGCGCTGAACAGGCTGGGTGTGCCACCGCCAAAAAAAATGCTGTCCACGGTCCGGCCGTCAGCCCGCTTTAACTCACCATGCAAATCGTCCGACAGCGCGTCCAGATACCTCGCTTCCGGCAGGGCATCGCCCAGCGCGTGAGAATTGAAGTCGCAATAGGGGCATTTCTTTACGCACCACGGCAAGTGTACGTACAGGCTCAATGGCAACGCGCGCGCCAGTGTCATCAGCAATGCCGGCAAATCACGTCGCGTCTGGCGTCAGACGCGCAAGCAGGGCACGCAGCGCCTGAGCACGGTGGCTCAGGCAATTCTTTTCCCTGGCCTCTAGCTCGGCGGCGGTGACCGACATGCCGCGTGGCAGGAACAGAGGATCATAGCCAAACCCGCCGTCACCGCGGGCGCGGCCGGCGATAACACCATCCCAGACGCCTTCACAGATGATCGGAGCCGGATCGGCCGGATGTGCCAAAGCGACAATGACACAGCGGAAGCGTGCCGTGCGCTGCGCCTCGGGTATGTGCGCCAGGCGCTCCAGCAACAGCGCATTGTTCGCCTGGTCGTCTCCATGCGCGCCGGCAAATCTGGCCGAGCGGACACCGGGCTCTCCGTCCAGCGCGTCTACCTCCAGGCCGGAATCATCGGCGATCGCAGGCATCCCGCTGGCAGCGGACACCGCGCGCGCCTTGATGATCGCGTTCTCAACAAAGCTGAGACCCGTCTCCTCAATGTCAGACAGGTCGAAATCCGACTGTGACCGCACCTTGATGCCGCCGGCGGTCAACAGCGCGCGCATTTCCTTTAACTTGCCGGGGTTGCTTGACGCAAGCACGAATTCGCGGCCCCGGATCATGCGGTGGAATCGGATTCCAGTGCAGCAAGCTGCATCGCGACCAGTTCGCTGGTGCCCTTGCTCGCCAGGCTGAGCATCTGGTCGAGTTCTTCACGGCGGAAGGCATGGCCCTCGGCAGTGCCCTGTACCTCGATAAACGCGCCAGCCTCGTTCATCACCACATTCATGTCGGTCTCGGCTTCGGAATCTTCCGCGTAGTCGAGATCCAGCACCGGTTCCCCCTTACAGATGCCGACCGAGATTGCGGCGACCTGGCCGTAGACCGGATCACTCTTGATCCGCCCTGTCTTGCGCATCGATCGCAGCGCGTCCACCAGCGCCACGTAGGCGCCGGTGATAGCCGCGGTGCGGGTACCGCCATCGGCCTGCAGCACATCACAATCGAGGGTGATGGTCATCTCACCCAGCGCCGCCAGATCGGTGACCGCACGCAGGGAACGCCCGATCAGCCGCTGGATCTCCTGAGTACGACCTCCCTGTTTTCCCCGCACCGCTTCGCGACCGCTTCGTGTGTGCGTCGCCCGCGGCAACATGCCGTATTCGGCGGTCACCCAGCCACGACGCGAGCCGCGCAGGAACGGCGGCACCCGGTCTTCTACACTGGCGTTACACAGCACGATCGTGTGGCCAAACTCGACCAGGACCGAGCCCTCGGCATGGCGAGTGTAGCGACGGGTAAAACGCACCGGACGCATTTGATCTGGCTGGCGGCCACTGGGACGCATCTGTTATCTCCTGACTGAGGCGAACGCGCTAAGGCGTTCCAGTCTATCCGGGTTGAACGCGCAGCGCCGCGGCAGTGGTGTTATCGCTGTGTGGACCGTTGGCGGAGACGGCGCGTTCCGCCAGTTGCCCAAGCCATTCGGCCACAGGGACTTCAGGATCACAGGAAGAGGCGATGTGCTCTTCGGTCAGGCCAGACCACAGACCGTCGGAGCACACCAGCAGGATGTCTCCGGTTTGCACGCCGCGGAAATTCGGTAGTGACAGGTCCGGCAGCGCAGACTCGCCGCCGAGACAGGCTTCGACGTAGTGACGCATCGGATGGCTGGACACTTCTTCCGGCATGATCAGGCCTTCCTGGAGCAGCACCTCGACATGACTGTGATCGCGTGTGCGCTCCACCACTGCTCCGTTTCTCAGCAGATAGATACGTGCATCGCCGACATGCGCCCACCAGGCCCGTCCCTGATGGACCAGACACACTGCACAGGTTGCCCGCGGTTTGTGCTCGACCGAGAGGTTGTTGCCGATATTGACCACCGCCTCATGCGCCGCCTGCACCATATGGTTGAGAAAGCCGGTGGTATCCGTGAGCGAGTCAGGCACCCGATCGAAACTCTCGCGCATCGATTCGATCGCCACTTCAGCCGCGCGTTCGCCCTCAGCGTGTCCGCCCATTCCATCGAGGACGGCCAGCAGGGTCCCGGATCTATTTTCGGCGACCAATACCCGATCCTGGTTCTGCTCCCGATCTCCAATCAGGCTCAATTCAGCTGTTTCGTGGCGCAATCCGGGTCCCTTGGCTTCTGCTAGACTACGCGGCCTCGCCGCCGCGGGGCAGAGTATAAGCTGCTGGTAGAGATAGCGCACAAAGGCCTCAGGCCGGCGGCTTTGCAGGGTCGGACACAGCATGATCAACAGCATGACCGGATTCGCGCGCCGCGAGGGGCGCTGGGAGTGGGGGTCCCTGACCTGGGAGATCCGCTCGGTCAATCACCGTTATCTCGAGGTCAACTGGCGTCTGCCGGAGGAACTGCGTCAACAGGAGGCAGAGTTCCGCAAACAGGTCGGCCGGCGGCTCAAACGTGGCAAGGTCGAATGCTCGTTGCGCCTGCGCTGGGGCGATGAAGATGACCGCGGCATGCTGTTGTGCCTGCCGGCTTTGCAGCAGCTGAGCGGAGCCCTTGAGACCGTCTCCGAACAGGTCAAAAACTGCGCACCGCCCAGCACGCTTGATGTGCTCCGCTGGCCGGGTGTGGTGGAGGAACCACAGCGAGACACAGACCCCGCGCAAAATGCCGCGCTCGAACTGCTCGATAGCACGCTGCTTGAGCTTGCCGAAGCGCGTCGCCGGGAAGGCGAACGTATCAGCCTTATGTTAAGTGAGCGTTGCGACGGCGTCGCGCAGATGGTGGCCAGCACCCGTTCCCGGCTGCCGGAAATCCGCGAACAGCTGCGGCTCCGCCTGCTCGAACGGATCGCCAAACTCGACCTTGAGCCGGACCAGGACCGGCTGGAGCAGGAGCTGGTGCTGCAGGCGCAGAAAATGGATGTCGATGAGGAACTCGATCGTCTCGACAGCCATGTGGCGGAAGTTCGCCGGATTCTTGGCGCAAACGAGGCGGCCGGCCGCCGGCTCGACTTTCTGATGCAGGAGTTCAATCGCGAAGCCAACACATTGGCATCCAAGTCCCAGGCACTGGAAACCACCCGCGTCGGCGTCGAACTGAAAGTCCTGATCGAGCAGATGCGAGAGCAGATACAGAACGTAGAGTGAGCCACGATGATCGCTCGGACTGACCCCGCTGATACTGAGACGAAGCCCCGCGGCCGCCTGGTGGTGATATCCGCCCCTTCCGGCGCCGGCAAGACCTCGCTGGTCCGCGAGCTCCTGAAACGTGACACGAATACCCGCTTCTCGACCTCGTATACGACTCGGCAACCCCGCCCCGGCGAACAGCACGGGCACGACTATTTCTTTGTTTCGGAAGCTGCGTTCGAGGCGATGGTGGCGCGCGGCGAGTTTCTCGAACACGCACGGGTGTTCGACAATCTTTATGGCACCCAGCGGGCCCAGGTGGAGGCTCTGATGGACCAGGGGCGGGACGTACTGCTGGAAATCGACTGGCAGGGAGCGCGCCAGGTACGCAAGCGCATGCCGGATTGCATGGGCATTTTTATCCTGCCGCCTTCGGCCGCCGAACTGGAACGCCGGCTTCGGGGACGTAGCACGGACAATGACGAAACGATCCGCCGGCGCCTGCGAGATGCCAGGGGTGACATGTCACATTGGGAAGAATTCGATTACGCTGTGATCAACGAAGACTTCGAGACGGCCGCGCTTGAGTTGGCCGGGATTCTGGCCGGTGAGGCAGAGGGATGTCGCTGCGACGACCCCGATCACGCCCGGCGAATCCGTCGCCTTGTGGCTTAATCGCCTGTTTTTCCCTAGAATTTGAAGACTGCGCCCTGCGAAAGGGCCCCATACCGCAAGAGAACCAGAAACAATGGCCCGGATTACCGTAGAAGACTGCATGCAGAACGTTGAGAACCTGTTTGAACTGGTGCTGGTCGCGTCCAAGCGCGCCCGCCAGCTGGCAAATGGCGCCCCCACCGAGCTGGACTGGGAAAACGATAAGCCCACCGTCATGGCTTTGCGCGAAATCGCCGCCGGAGATGTCACTCCGGAAATCCTCAAGGAACCGGATCGGATAGAAGTGGAGCCGTCGCTGGAAGAAGCCATGGCTGCCCAGGACGAATTGAGTCCACGCCCGATCCCATCCCTGAGGGACTGAAGCGCTACCGGCCCACCAGCCCGCTATGGATTACGCCGCTTCCATCCTGGCCAAATTGCCGAACAGGAAGCGCGCTGTAGGGCTTGAGCAACTGCTGAAGAAAATCGAGGCCTACCTGACGAAAGAGCAGGTGGCGCTGGTGCTCGATGCCTATCATTTTGCGGAGGAAGCTCACCGCGGCCAGAGCCGCAAGTCGGGTGAGCCCTATATTTCCCATCCGGTGGCTGTGGCCGGGATTCTCGCTGATCTGCGTCTGGACGCGCAGACCCTGATGGCGTCCTTGCTGCATGACGTGATCGAGGACACTGGCATCGACAAGGCCCAGCTGGCTGAGCGTTTCGGCACCGAAGTCGCAGAGCTGGTGGACGGGGTCAGCAAGCTCGATCAGATCGAATTCCGTAGCCGGGCCGAGGCGCAGGCCGAAAGTTTCCGCAAGATGTTGCTGGCCATGGTCGGTGATATTCGTGTCATCCTGGTCAAGCTCGCCGACCGGACTCACAACATTCGAACTCTGTGGGTGATGCCGGTCGAGAAGCGCCGACGCATCGCCCGCGAGACGCTGGACATCTATGCTCCGATCGCCATCCGGCTGGGCATGAACAGCATCAAGCTGGAGCTCGAAGACCTGGGCTTCCGCGCGCTTTATCCGTATCGCTACCGGGTTCTCGAGCGCACCCTGCGTCGTGGCCGCGCGCAACGCCAGATCCTCGACAAGATCACCAAACGCTTTGAGGAATCGCTGAAGCGGGTGCAGATTCGAAACGAAGTGCAGGCGAGGGAAAAACATCTCTACAGCATCTACCGAAAGATGCGCGAGAAGCATCGCTCGCTGAGCGAGATCGCGGATGTCTATGGTATCCGCATCGTGGTCGACACCGTAGACAACTGCTACCGGGCTCTAGGCCTGGTCCACAAGTGTTATAAGCCGATGCCGGGCCGATTCAAGGATTACATCGCGATCCCGCGTGTGAACGGCTACCAGTCGCTGCACACCACCCTGTTTGGCCCCAATGGCATACCCGTCGAAGTCCAGATTCGTACCGAGGACATGGACCGCATAGCGGAATCCGGCATCGCTGCACACTGGTTGTACAAGTCGGGAGATCGCCTCGGCTCAGCGCCGCAGGCGCGGGCCAGAGAGTGGCTGCAGCAGCTTGTCGATATGCAGGAAGGCGGTAGCTCGGAGGAATTTCTCGAGAGCGTCAAGATCGACCTGTTCCCGGACAAGGTCTATGTGTTCACGCCCAAGGGGGACATCCTGCGCCTGCCGCGAGGATCGACCTGCGTGGACTTCGCCTATGCCGTGCACACTGCGATCGGCAACCGCTGTGTTGCCGCGCGGGTCGACCGACGACCGGTACCACTCAGGACCCCGCTGAGGAACGGCCAGACGGTACAGATCGTCACCTCGAAAAATGCCAGCCCGAACCCGGCCTGGGTCAACTTCGTCGTCACCGCCAAAGCGCGAGCCGCGATCCGCAACTATCTTAAGAACCTGCGCAGCGGCGAGGCGGCAGATCTTGGTCGCAGATTGCTGGACAATGCGCTGCGTGAGTATTCGCTGACAGTGCGCAAGATACCGCGCAAGGTACTGGCGGCTGCGCTGGAACAGCTTGGCATTGAGAGTCGCGAGGAGCTGTTCGAACAGATCGGTCTGGGTGAACGGATGGCTACCCTGGTCGCCCGTCGGCTGGTCCCTGGCGACGCGCCGGATCATGCAGATGGTGAGGCCACACCGCTGACCATCGCGGGAACCGAGGGCATGGTGGTGAGTTATGGTCGTTGCTGCCATCCGCTGCCCGGCGACACGATCTTCGGCTATCTCAGCGCCGGTCGGGGTCTGGTGATCCACCGCGAGGGCTGCGGCAACCTTGCGGAGTTCCGCAAGCAACCGGATAAGTGGATCCCGGTGGAATGGGAGAAGGAGCTTGACCGGACCTTTATGGTCGAGATCCGCGCCGAGGTACAGAACCGTCTCGGCGTGCTGGCCGCGGTCGCTGCCAACATCTCCGCCACCAACACCAATATCGAGCACGTGTCCGTCGTCGAGCGCGATGGTGATACGTCGTCATTGACGTTCCAGATTCTGGTAAAGGACACCAAACACCTCGACAACGTGCTGCGCAATATCAACTCGATGCCGGACGTGCTCCGCGTCCAGCGCACCAGCACCTGAACCCACGCTCGCGATAAGGAGAGGTCATGGCACGCCGCGCAATCGCAACCGATCGAGCCCCTGGCGCCATCGGTACCTATTCACAGGCCATCGAGGCTGACGGAACCGTTTATTTGTCCGGTCAGATTCCTCTGGATCCGGACAGCATGGAGATGGTCGCTGGCGATATCCGCGATCAGATCAGACGAGTGTTCGACAATCTCGCCGCGGTAGCGGCAGCCGCCGGAGGGACGCTGGATCACGCAGTCAAGTTCAACGTCTATCTGACCGACCTGGCGGACTTTGGCGCGGTAAACGAGGTCATGGCCGAGTATCTGCAGGAACCGTTTCCCGCTCGAGCCGCGGTCCAGGTCGCGGCGCTGCCCAAACAGGCGCGGGTCGAGGTGGACGCGATACTGAGACTTTGACGGCGCCTTTTTGACTCCATCTGATCAGTCTGCGCTTGCCGCACAGCTCGCTCCGGAACCGGTAACGGACCTCTCCGGTGTCGGGCCGGCGCTGGCCGAAAAGCTCGCGCGATTATCTGTACGCACGGTCCAGGATCTGCTGTTTCTGCTGCCCTTGCGTTATGAAGATCGCACCCGGCTGGTCGATATCGGCGCACTACGGCCAGGCATGCGGGTCACTGTCGAAGGAGAAATAGAACTCAGCGAAGTAGTGTATCGGAAGCGCCGCATGCTGCTGTGCCAGCTGGCCGACGGTACCGGCTTTTTGTTGCTGCGTTTCTTTCATTTCAGCCGAAGCCAGGCCGAGGGTCTGCGCCGCGGCACCCGAATCCGATGTTTTGGCGAAGTCCGTGCCGGACCCTCAGGGCTGGAGATGGTTCATCCCGAATACCGGCGTCTGGCGCTGGACGAATCCATCCCACTGGACGAGACGTTGACGCCGATCTACCCGAGTACCGAGGGTCTGCAACACGGCAGAGTGCGGCGACTGGTCGAGTCGGCGCTGGCGCGGATCGACAAGGCGCCGCCGGCGGACCTGGTCCCGGCGGAGATGCTGGCTGATCCGGGTATGCCGTGTTTGTCTGACGCGCTTCGCTATGTCCATCATCCGCCGGCGGACGCGAACCTGGCACAGTTAGAGCTTGGCACCCACCCGTCACAGCAGCGGCTGGCGTTCGAGGAGTTGCTAGCCCATCAGCTGAGCCTGCGACTATTGCGGCAACGAGTTCGGGATCACCGCGCGCCGGCGCTGGGCCCGGGAGCTCAGAGGCTGGAGCGCTTTATTCAGGCGCTGCCATTTCGTCTGACCGGCGCCCAGCAACGGGTGCTGAAAGAGATACTGGCTGACCTGGCGCAGACCCAGCCGATGCTGCGTCTGGTGCAGGGCGACGTGGGCTCGGGCAAAACCGTGGTTGCCGCCGCCGCAGCACTCAGAGCGGTGGACGGAGGGACCCAGGCCGCCATCATGGCGCCGACGGAATTGCTGGCCGAGCAGCACTACCGCAGCTTCCATGACTGGCTGCTGCCGCTGGGGATACGGGTTGGCTGGCTGACCGGCCGGCTGGGGGCCGCCGATCGTCGCGCGGCGCTGAGCGGTATCGCCGATGGCACATTTTCGGTGGTGGTAGGCACGCATGCCTTGTTTCAGGCCGGCGTCACGTTCCACCGGCTCGGTCTGGTCATCATCGACGAGCAGCATCGTTTTGGTGTGCATCAGCGTCTGGCGCTGACCGAAAAAGGTGAGGACGGCGATCTTCGCCCACATCAACTGGTGATGACCGCCACACCGATTCCGCGCACCCTGGCGATGGCAAGCTATGCCGATCTGGATACCTCGGTGATTGATGAGCTGCCCCCTGGCCGTGGCCAGGTCACGACGGTGGCGATTCCAGACAGCCGTCGCGGCGAAGTGATGGCGCGGGTTCGCCAGGCGTGCAGCGCCGGCCGACAGGCCTATTGGGTCTGCCCTTTGATCGATGAGTCGGAGGTGTTGCAGTACCAGGCCGCGGAGGACACCGCTGCCGCGCTTGCCGAGGCGCTGCCTGAACTGCGTATCGGTCTGATTCACGGTCGGATGAAAGCCGCTGACAAAGAAGCGGCCATGAGCCGCTTCAAGGCCGCGAATATTGATCTGCTGGTGGCGACCACGGTGATAGAAGTCGGGGTCGATGTGCCTAATGCGAGCCTGATGATCATCGAGAACGCCGAGCGCATGGGCCTGGCGCAGATGCACCAGTTGCGCGGGCGTATCGGCCGCGGCAGCACTGATTCAAGCTGTGTTTTGATGTATCACCCGCCCTTGGGTCAGGGCTCTGAACGCCGTCTGCGGATCATGCGTGAAACGACTGATGGCTTCCGGATTGCCGAGGAAGACCTGCGTCTGCGCGGTCCGGGCGAGGTTCTTGGCACGCGCCAGACCGGCGTCATGCAAATGCGGGTCGCCGACCTGATGCGTGACCAGGATCTGCTACCGCGGATCCGGCTCGCGGCAGACCAGCTGCTGGCGACAGATCCGGCGGTGGTTACCGCCTTGCTGGACCGCTGGATCGGAGAAGCTGCCCGTTACGGTAAGGTATGAGGTCCGGGTTAGCTCGTATTCGCAGGTCCGATCTATAATGTCGCTCCCGCGCGCTGGGCGCCGCCACCCTCCACCGGGATTCCGGAAAGTCATGGAGCCGATTCAAGTCCGACCCAAGCAACATTCACCTCGCTGGCAAGGCCCGGACGCCAAGGGTGCGTTGCCGGCTGCCGAACCGTTGCGTAGCTGGTTGCTGGAAACCGGATCATTGACCGCGCGGATACGCCACAGCGGAGATCGATTCGCGCTGGAGCTGCTGGGCGAAGGCGTGGAGCCTGCCAACCCGGACGATCTGCGTTTGCTTGGCAGCAGCGACAGATCTCTGCATGTCCGGCGCGTGCGCTTGAGCGGTCATGGCACCCAGCTGGTATTCGCCTGCACCCTGGTCCCACTGCAGACGCTGGCCAGGCACCGGTGGCTGGCGAATCTTGGCGACCAGCCCCTGGGCGATGCGCTGGCCAGTCAGGCGGAGATCAGCCGTACCGACTTCGAATTCGCCTGCATAGACGAACTCGACCCTCTGTATGCAGATGCGTTGCAAGGCACCGACATCGCGCCGGACAAGCTGTGGGCGCGGCGTTCTCTTTTCACCGTACAGGGGGACCCGATTCTGGTCTATGAGGTATTCCTGCCGGGTGTAGCTCACCCCGGAAACACCTGATGCCCGGGCCCGGCGGGGACACACGCGGCTTTGCGGAAAAGGTGTTCTGCCGGCTACGCGATTATGCCCTGCTGATCCGGATCGACCGGCCTATTGGCACACTGTTATTGCTCTGGCCGACCCTGTGGGCACTATGGATCGCGGGTCGCGGACACCCGGACGCGCAGGTATTTCTGGTGTTTGTGGCCGGCGTTTTCCTGATGCGGTCGGCAGGCTGTGCGATCAACGATTTCGCCGACCGCGATATCGATCCCCACGTCAAACGTACCGAGCAGCGCCCGCTGGCGTCAGGAAGAGTAAGTCCAGCCGAAGCGCTGGCGATTGCCACGCTGCTGGCGTATCTCGCGTTTCAGCTGGTGTTGTTCCTGAACATGTTGACCATCGGACTATCCATGATCGGCGTGTTTCTCGCCGCAAGCTATCCGTTCGTAAAGCGCTTCACCCACCTGCCACAGTTCTATCTGGGTGTCGCCTTCGGCTGGGCAGTGCCGATGGGGTTTGCCGCGCAAACCGGATCAGTCCCGCTGCTTGCATGGCTGATATTTTTGGCCGTCGTGCTGTGGGCCGCAGCCTACGACACCATGTACGCTATGGTTGATCGCGAAGACGATCTGCGGATCGGCGTGCGCTCCACCGCGATTCTGTTTGGGCCCTATGACCGTTTCGCGATTGGCCTGTGCCAGACGCTGACCCTGCTGTTGCTGGCATGGATCGGCCCGCTGGCTGAGCTGGGCCTCTGGTATTCGGCCGGCCTGCTGGCCGCAGCAGTGACTGCCATCTGGCAACAATGGTTGATTCGCCACCGATTTCCGGCGGACTGTTTCCGCGCGTTCCTTAACAACAATCAATTTGGCCTGTTTATCTTCTGCGGCATCCTGCTGAGTTACGTCTTCGAGCCTGTCTGATTCAGGCCGGCGCGGGCGACCGCCCATACTTCGACCCGCTCGGCGCCGGCGCGCGACAGCGTATCGGTGATGGTGCTGGCGGTCGCGCCAGTGGTGAGAACATCATCCACCAGCGCGATCCTGCGCCCGCGAACCTCTGCGGTCGCCTTGAAAGCCCCCTTGAGCACAGCGCGGCGCCGAGCGGCCGGCAAGTCCCACAAGGGCGGCGTGTCTGCAAGACGCATACACCAGTCGTCGACCAGCGGCAGATTGAGGACGCGCGCAGCAGCCATGGCCAGTTCCCGGGCCTGGTTGAACCCGCGCTGACGCCAGCGCCTTGCGTGCAGGGGCACCGGCAACAGGACGTCCACAGACTGCCGGCGCCGGCGCGCCCAGTGACCAAGCAATTCGCCAAACAACCGCGAGCGCAGCAAACGTCCCTCGTACTTAAGCTGCTGCAGCATCTGCCTCACCGGATACCCATAGTGCAGAGGGGCCATCGCAGCATCCCATGGCGGCGGCCGTACCAGGCAGGGGCCACAGACGGCCCCCCGCGCCAGCGGTCCGGCTCCGGCCGGCGCGCCAGGCAGTGGCCGGGCGCAGCGTTGGCAGGCATGGAGAACCCTTGGCAGATCGCGGAAACATCCCGCACAGATGTCGGGCCCGAGTCCCTCCCCGCCGCACAGCTGACAAACCGGGGGCAGCACAAAACGAACGATTTTTGAGCAGATGTTCAGTCTGGGTCAGAGCTATGGTTGACAGTTGGGCATCTGGACTCGAATATTCATCGCGCCCGGGGAGGCCTGAATGATTTCGCATCCAGGGTCGCCCGGATCGGCCAGCATGGCCTCGCCGGACCCGCGACGGCAGGCCGGATTTCTGACGCCATGGGGAACAAATGAACGACGACACTCCGCAGCAACCATCTGGGCAGCAACCATCTGGCGGGCGCCACGACTGGAGCCGCGAACAGGTGCAGGCGCTATTCGAGCTGCCGTTCAACGATCTGTTGTTCGAGGCGCATCGCGTGCACCGGGCGCATTTTGCACCGAATCAGGTTCAGATAAGCACCCTGTGCAGCATCAAGACAGGCGCCTGCCCGGAAGATTGCGCGTACTGCCCGCAGAGTGTCCGCTACGACACAGGGTTGGAAAAAGAAGACCTGCTGGCGGTCGAGGAAGTGGTGGCTCAGGCCAGGGCGGCCAGGGAGCGCGGCGCGACCAGGTTTTGTATGGGCGCAGCCTATCGCAGCCCCAAACAGAAGCAGCTACGGTTGATCTGCGAAATGGTCCGCGAGGTCAAGGCGCTGGGTATGGAAACCTGCGCCACGCTGGGCATGTTGAACGCTGATCATGCAGCCCAGCTACGCGACGCCGGTCTCGATTATTACAACCACAATCTGGATACCTCGCCCGAGTATTACAGCGAAGTCATCACCACCCGCACCTACCAGGATCGACTGGATACCCTTGAACAGGTCCGCAACGCCGGCATGAAGGTCTGCTGCGGCGGCATCATCGGTATGGGCGAAAGCGCCGCGGATCGGGTCGGACTGCTGATGACGCTCGCGAATCTGCCGGTCCATCCCGAGAGCGTACCGGTCAATCAACTGGTTCAGGTACCCGGCACACCGTTGTTCGGCAGCGAGTCACTGGATCCGCTGGACTTCGTGCGCACTATCGCGGTGGCCAGGATATTGATGCCAAAATCTCATGTGCGCCTGTCCGCGGGCCGTACCGAGATGAGTGACGAGACTCAGGCTCTGGCGTTCTTCGCCGGCGCAAACTCGATCTTCTACGGCGACCGTTTGCTGACCACTGACAATCCCGACCTGGATCACGACCAGCAGCTGTTGGCAAGACTGGGCATTCAGGCTGAACCTGCAGCGACCAGCGATAGTGATCATCCGGCGTCTGCGGAAACAGGTCGCGCGAGCGCCCATGCAGGCGCCTGAGCCGCCATCGACCATCGCAGCGACCGCAACACTCAGCGCCGCATTGCAGGACCTCGAGGCGCGACAATTGCGCCGCACGCGGCGGGTCGTCGAACCCGGAGCAGTGCTCCCCGCGGCACGTATTGACGGACGCCAGATCCGCGTTTTTTGCAGCAACGATTACCTCGGGCTCGCGCATGACCCGCGGCTGGCGGCCGCGATGAACGCCGCCACCGAGACCTGGGGAACGGGGGCGGGAGCGGCACATCTGGTCAGCGGCCATACGACGGAACACCATGCGCTTGAGGACGCGCTCGCGGACTTCACCGGCAGACCACGCGCGCTGATGTTTTCCACCGGGTACATGGCCAACTTGGGCACACTCAGCGCACTCGCCGGTCGCGGCGATCTGGTGGTCGAGGACCGCCTCAATCATGCGTCGCTAATCGATGCCTCGCGCCTGTCCGGCGCCAGGGTGAAACGGTACCGGCATGGCGATGTCGATGCGGCTGCGCGCCGACTCGGTACCCCGGCCCGGCGCAAGCTGCTGGTCACTGACGGATTGTTCAGCATGGATGGTGATCTGGCGCCGCTAGCGGATCTGGCCGCAGTGGCGAAGACCCATGGGGCCTGGCTGGTGGTCGATGACGCTCACGGCCTCGGGGTCATCGGTCGCAGCGGGCGCGGCAGCCTGGAGGCCGCAGGCCTGGACCTGGAAGCGGCCCCGGTTCTGATCGGCACACTGGGCAAGGCATTTGGCGTGTTTGGGGCCTTTGTCGCCGGCAGCGCCGAGTTGATCGACACCCTGATCAATCGCGCGCGGACTTACATCTATACCACCGCCCCGCCTCCAGGGCTGGCCGCCGCCGCACGCTGCGCGCTGAACATTGCCAGCAGTGAACCGTGGCGGCGCGAACACCTGTCCGGGTTGATCCTGCGCTTCCGCCACGGTGGCGAGGCCCTGGGACTGCAGATGATGCCCTCGTCCTCTCCGATCCAGCCGATCGTCGTAGGCGCCCCGGGCGCGACTTTGCAAGCCAGCGAGGCGCTGTTCGAAAGAGGATTCCTGGTCACCGCGATCCGCCCTCCCACAGTGCCGGAGGGCACTTCCCGACTGCGGGTGACGCTTTCCGCCAGCCACAGCGAGCAGGATGTCGATGAATTGCTGGATGCGCTTGCTCACACTGGCATCGAGCGAGCGACGACATGAGCATCGAGTTGCATATTGAATCCGCAGGCCGCGGATCGCCGCTGGTGCTGATCCACGGCTGGGGACTGCACGGTGGTATCTGGTCGGAGCTGCTGCCATCGCTGAGCCAGCGTTGGCGGGTCATCTGTCCGGATTTGCCGGGGCATGGCGCAAGCCCGCGGGCAAGCACCCTCAATCTGGATACGCTGGTCGAGGCGGTCGCATCCAATGCGCCGCGTCGCGCCACATACATCGGCTGGTCGCTTGGCGGTATGGTCGCGATGGAGATCGCCCGGCGCCTGCCGCAGCGGGTAGAGCGGCTGGTGCTGATGGCCACAACGCCAAAATTCGTCACCGCCCCCGGGTGGCCATGTGGCGTGACGCCGGAGGTGCTCGATAGCTTCGGTGCGGGACTGGCGGCGGACTACCGCAGCACGGTCAGGAATTTTCTGACCCTGCAGGCCCGGGGCGACAGCCATGCGGTGGAGCTGCTGCGCACACTGCGCCGCCGGGTTTTCGCGCACGGCGAACCTGACCCCGCGGCGCTCGGGCAATGTCTGGAGGTCCTTGCCAGCAGCGATCTGCGGCCCGGTCTGGAGCAGATACCCCACCCGACACTGGTTCTGGCGGGCGAACATGACCGTCTCTGCCCGGCCGAGGCCGGTCGCCGTATGGCTTCGACGCTGCCGGATGCGGAATTTAGTGTGATTGACGGTGGGTCACACGCGCCGTTCCTGTCACATCGTGATGCCGTGCTCAGCCAACTGCATGCGTTTTTTGCTCGGAATCACAACGCCGGCAAGCTCGGCAAGCCTGTCGGCTCTGCCGGCGGCCGTCGCGATGATGGTCGTGGTGGCGGCAGGATGCAGGCGTGAGTACCGACGATCCGATGCGGCTGGATACGATCGAGGTGCGACGCGCATTCGATCGAGCCAGTGCCGGCTATGACGCGGCAGCAGTGCTGCAGACTGAAATTCGCAAGCAGCTGCTGGAGCGGCTTCAATATGTGCGTATTCAGCCGCGGGTGATTCTTGATGCAGGCTGCGGAACCGGCCATGCCAGCCGCGCGCTGCTCAAGCGCTACCGCGGCAGCCAGGTGATCGCGCTGGACCTGGCAGAAGGCATGTTGCGCCAGGCACGCAGCCGGCGGCCGCTGATGAGGCGACTGGATCCGGTGTGTGCGGACGCAGCCTCGCTGCCGCTGGCGGATACCAGTGTGGACATGATTTTCTCCAACCTGATGCTGCAGTGGTGCAACGACCTTGATGCGGTATTCGCCGAATTCAGACGGGTGTTACGACCCGCTGGCCTGTTCACCTTTACCACCTTCGGCCCTGATACCTTGCGCGAGTTGCGCCAGGCCTGGGGCAAGGTGGACGATGGTGTCCATGTCAGCCGGTTTGTCGACATGCATGATGTGGGTGATGCCCTGGTCCGAACAGGGCTCGCCGAACCGGTCATGGACATGGAGTATTTCTGCGTGACCTACACCGAGGTGAAAGACCTGATGCGTGATCTGAAGGCAATCGGCGCCCACAACGCGGCGCGCGGCCGGTCGCGGGGCCTGACCGGTCGGCAGCGTTTGCAGGCGCTGACAGAAGCGTACGAGCCCTTCCGCCGGGACGGCCGTCTGCCGGCGACATGGGAAGTGGTTTTCGGGCAGGCCTGGGGCGCTAGTTCGCCACAGCGGCAGGAATCCGCCGGCACCGAATCACGCATTCCGGTGGATGCCATCGGCCGCCGATATGCGGATGACCCAACATGAACAGCGGACACGGTGTCTTTGTTACCGGTACTGACACCGGCATCGGCAAAACACTCATCGCCTGCGCGCTGCTGGATCTGCTGGGCAAGGCTGGCTCAAGTACCTGTGGCTTCAAGCCGGTTGCGGCCGGCGGTCACCAGACAACGCAGGGCTTGCGCAACGAAGACGCCGAGCAGCTGATGCATCATTCCAGCGTGAGTCTCGAGTATGAACAGGTCAATCCGGTCATGCTGGCTGAAGCCATCGCGCCGCATATCGCGGCCCGGCACGAAGGCGTTGAAATCAGAATTGACGCGCTGGAACGACATTACGAAACGCTGTCCGCGCTGGCGCGGCATGTGGTGATCGAAGGCGCGGGCGGTTGGCTGGTACCACTCGGTGGGGGCTATTCCATGGCAGACCTGGCAGCCTCGCTTGGCGCACCGGTGGTCCTGGTCGTCGGAATGCGGCTGGGCTGTCTGAACCACGCCATGCTTACCGCACAGGACATTTGTCGGCGTGGCTTGACCCTACTGGGGTGGGTCGCCAATGGTATCGATCCGGAGATGCCGGAACAGGCCGCGAACATCGCCACCCTCGACGAATTGCTCCCGGCGCCGCGGCTTGGGCATGTGCCGTGGCTGGACGAGGCGGATCACGCCACCCGCGTCACTCTCGCAAGCGCCTGTATCGACCCGGAGCTGTTTCGTCATCTAGCAGCTAAGCCACTGAAATAGAATAATAAATTGCGCCTTGTCGCAATGCCGCACAAGTTGCCATCAACGGAGGCTTCCATTAGCATAGCCGGCTCGGCTGACAGGCAGCCGGAGTGCCGGGGGCGCGTTTGGCTGAGAGTACCGACGCAGACAGCGGTTTTATCACTCGGATTCATGTCAGTAGCAATTGCTCACTGACGCCGAGAGAGGCTGTGTCGTTCTATCTGAGCATCGTTGCGATCTCGGTCATCATTTCCGGCATCTGTGTGTGGCGGGGCTACTGGCCGATACTGCCTTTCGCCGGGTTAGAGCTAGTATTGCTGGGCGTGGTGCTGAGGATCAGCATGCGTCGTGGCAGATACCGGGAAATCATCGAAATCCGCGATGATTTTGTGACCGTGAACAAGATCGGGCACCAGCACTCGGAACAGCGGGAGTTTCCGCGGCTGTGGGCCAGGGTCGAGTTGGTGCGTGCTAGACGCAGCGGCCATCCGAGCCGATTATTGATCGGCTCACATGGCAGAGTTTGTGAGGTTGGCCAGTCGTTGATCGAGAGCGATCGGCTCAGCCTCTGCCGGAGATTGTCAGAATTGATCGGGGCTACGGGCGCCCTGCCCCCGAGTCAGGGGTCAGGCGCTGCTCCGAATACTTAAGGGACGAGACGGGAGTTGGGATCGATGTCCATCAGCATCATGAAAGGAGCATGGGCCGCCGCGGCGGCGCTGGGGCTATGGCTGGGCTCAGCCACTGCAGCGCAGGCCGACTGGGCGGTCAATATGCCGGCCGGCGTGACCGCCATCAGCAAAGAGGTCTACGGACTGCACATGCTGATCTTCGCCATCTGCTGCGTCATCGCGGTGGTGGTTTTTGGCGCGATGATTTACTCGCTGGTAAGACATCGGCGCTCGGCGGGTGCGGAGGCGGCGAATTTTTCCCACAGCACCAAGGCGGAAATCATCTGGACCATCATCCCCATCGTGATTCTGGTGGGCATGGCGGTACCGGCGACGGAAACACTGGTGCGGATGGAAGACACCCGCAACAGCGATATCACCGTCAAGGTCACCGGCTATCAGTGGAAATGGCATTACGACTACATCGACAACGGTGTGAGCTTCTTCAGCAGCCTCGCCGCAAGCAGCAATAGGGCCCGCCAGCTTGACTCCGGCATCGACCCGTACACTGTCGATAACTATCTGCTTGACGTGGACAACCCCCTGGTTGTCCCGGTCGGCGCCAAGGTGCGTCTGCTGCTCACCGCTTCGGACGTAATCCATTCGTGGTGGGTACCGGACCTGGGCGGAAAGCGCGACGCCATACCCGGCTTCGTCAATGAGTTCTGGTTCAAGGCCGATGAAGTGGGCGTCTACCGCGGTCAATGTGCCGAGCTGTGTGGACGCGATCATGGCTTCATGCCGGTCGTGGTCAACGTGGTGTCCGAACAGGACTATGACAACTGGCTGGCCGAAAACGGAGCCGAGCCCCAAGCCGAGCCAGGCGTTCTGATGGCGGTCGCCGAAGCCGGTGATTACGCTGCCGAGGAGACGCCGGCTGCGGCCGCGCCGGTAATTGCCGACTGGAGCCTGGATCTGGCAATGAGTCAGGGCGAGTTGTTGTATAACACCCACTGCGCCGCTTGCCATCAGGCCAACGGCAAGGGCTTGCCGCCGACTTTCCCGGCAATCGCCGGCAGCATGGTCGCCACAGGTGACATCGGCCCGCATATCGACATCTCGATCAACGGCCGGCCCGGAACCGCCATGGCGGCATTTGGCCCGCAGCTCTCAGACCAAGAGCTGGCTGCCATCGTGACCTATCAACGAAACGCGTTTGGCAACGACACAGGTGATGTCGTCGCGCCGGACGAAATAGCTGCTGCCCGCTAGGCTCAAGGTGGAGACGAATATGAGCACGACAACCACGACCCACGACGATCACGCTGATCACGCCCACGAGCCCACCGGTCTGAAGCGCTGGCTTACGACGACCAATCACAAGGACATCGGCTCGCTGTACCTTATCTTCAGCCTGGCGATGTTCTTTCTCGGCGGCGCCATGGCGATGGTGATCCGTCTGGAGCTGTTCCAGCCTGGTCTGCAGTGGGTAGACCCTGGATTCTTTAATCAGATGACCACCATGCACGCGCTGGTGATGATTTTCGGTGGTGTGATGCCCGCGTTTGTGGGTCTTGCCAACTGGATGGTGCCGCTGATGATCGGCGCGCCGGACATGGCGCTGCCGCGTCTGAACAACTGGAGCTTCTGGATCCTGCCGTTCGCCTTCACCTTGCTGCTCGCCCCGGTGGCACTCGGGCTGTTCGGCATCGGCAGTGGGGGGCCGGCCGGCGGCTGGACCATGTATCCGCCCTTGGTATTACAGACCGGTGATGCCTTCCCGTTCCTGATCTTCGCGGTTCACCTGATGGGTATTTCGTCGGTGCTGGGCGCGATCAATATCATCGTCACGATCATGAACATGCGCGCGCCCGGCATGACCCTGCTGAAGATGCCGCTGTTCGTATGGACCTGGCTGATCACCGCATACCTGCTGATTCTGGTGATGCCGGTATTGGCCGGCGCGGTAACCATGCTGTTGACCGACAAATACTTTGACACCAGCTTCTTCCTGGCGGCCGGCGGCGGCGACCCGGTGATGTTCCAGCATATCTTCTGGTTCTTCGGGCACCCCGAGGTCTACATCATGATCCTGCCGGCGTTCGGCATCGTTTCCCAGATCATCCCGACCTTCGCCCGCAAGCCCCTGTTCGGCTATGACTCCATGGTCTACGCCACCGCAAGCATCGCATTCCTGTCGTTTATCGTCTGGGCGCACCACATGTTTACCGTGGGCATGCCACTGGCCGGCCAGTTGTTCTTTATGCTGGCGACGATGATGATCGCGGTCCCCACCGGAGTGAAAGTGTTCAACTGGGTGGCGACCATGTGGAAGGGTTCGATGACCTTCGAAACACCGATGCTGTTCGCGATCGCGTTCGTGTTCCTGTTCACGATCGGCGGCTTCTCAGGGCTGATGCTGGCCATCGTGCCGGCGGATCTGCAATACCACGACTCGTATTTCGTGGTGGCGCATTTCCATTACGTCCTGGTCCCGGGCGCGGTCTTCGCGATCATGGCCGGTGTGTATTACTGGCTGCCAAAATGGACCGGCCATATGTACAACGAGAAGCTCGGCAAGCTCCATTTCTGGTTGTCGGCGATCTTCGTCAATGTGACTTTTTTCCCGCAGCATTTTGTCGGCCTGGCGGGAATGCCGCGACGGATTCCGGACTACGCCACACAGTTCGCTGACTTCAACGCCATCTCGTCCATAGGTGCCTTTGTGTTTGGCGCTTCGCAGCTGATCTTCCTGTATGTCATCTGGTCCTGTGCGCGGGGCGGCAAGAAGGCTACCGCGCAAGTCTGGGATGGCGCCGAGGGACTGGAGTGGACGGTGCCGTCGCCCGCTCCGCATCACACCTTTGATGTGCCACCGGTGGTCAGGTAGCCGACGATGGAAAGCAATGGCACCCAGTCCGATCGCAGACGCATCACGCGCACCGCGGTGTTGCTGTTTGTGATGGCGGTGGGCGTCTACGGCAGTTTTATCTTCGTCCAGTATCTGCGTAGCCAGGGCGTCTGACGATGAATCCGAAGTCGCAAAAAAATGCACTGGTCGGCAAGCTGTTCTTGCTGACCATTGCAATGTTCGGCTTCGGCTATCTCCTGGTACCGATCTATGATGTGTTCTGCGAGATCACCGGTCTCGGCGGTCGCACCGGCGGTCAGGTCACTGCAGCTCAGCTGGAACCCGATCTGGACCGTCTGGTGACGATAGAATTCATTGCGTCGGTCAACGAGGACGCGCCCTGGGAATTCAAACCTACGGTCAGCCGTATGCAGGTCCATCCGGGACAGATGTACCGGACCAGCTTCTTTGCGCGCAACACTTCGGATGAATATCTGACTGGTCAGGCGGTACCCAGCGTGGCTCCGGGGCAGATGGCGCGATATCTGCAAAAGACCGAGTGTTTCTGTTTTACCGCGCAGGACTTTGTCGCCGGCGAGAGCAAGGATATGCCGGTGATTTTTTTCATCGACCCGGAGATCCCGGAACATGTGGACACGGTGACCTTGTCATACACGTTTTTCGCCCAGAACAAGGTGGCAACAGTGGTCCCGGAATCTTCCGAAACATTCTAATAATCTGAGACTTGGGGTTTAGAGAGATGGCGCAGACACAGGCATATTACGTTCCGCACGGCAGCAACTGGCCAATCATTGGCGCGGTGGGTCTGTTCGTGCTGATGCTCGGCGTGGCCACTGCCTTGAACGGTTCGGGCGCTGGCTCCTGGCTTGCCTGGACCGGCGGAGCAATCGTGCTGTTCATGATTTGCGGCTGGTTTGGCACGGTGATCCGGGAAAGCGAGGGCGGCGCCTTCAACGCTCAGGTCGATCGCTCGTTCCGCATGGGAATGACCTGGTTCATTATCTCTGAGGTGATGTTCTTCGCCGCGTTCTTCGGCGCCTTATTCTATGCACGCCAGTTCGCGCTGCCGTGGCTCGGTGGTGAGGGCAATAACTTCTTCACCAATTTGTTGCTGTATCCCGGTTTTGAGTCCTCATGGCCAACCAACGGGCCTGGCGCATTGGGTGGCGAATACGATGTGATGCCCCCGCTTGGCTTGCCGGCGATCAACACGGCCATCCTGCTGACCAGTGGTGTGACGATTACCATCGCCCACCACGCGTTGAAGGACAACAAGCGTGGTCTGCTGGCATGGGGCTTGTTTGCTACCTGGTTCCTCGGTTTTTTGTTTGTCGGCCTGCAGGCGTATGAGTACATCCATGCCTATCATGCGATGAACCTGACCATGGGCACCGGAATCTACGGTTCGACGTTCTTCATGCTCACCGGTTTTCACGGTGCGCATGTGACCCTGGGTGCAACCATGCTGGTGGTGATCTGGGTCAGGGTCCTCAAGGGCCATTTCACGCCGACGCACCATTTCGCCTTCGAGGCGGTCGCCTGGTACTGGCACTTTGTGGATGTGGTCTGGCTGGGTCTTTACGTCTTCGTGTACTGGCTCTGAGCCAGCGCCGGACGGCAGGGGCGCTGTCCGCGGGGCAGCGCCCTTTTTTGTTTCCGCGCTGCTGCGCTGCGTGTCTGACCGCCCGCTAGCCGACAGGTCGCGGCTGTATCAGACCCAGATAGTGGGCGATCAGAAGCAGGGCAAACAGGGACACTGACAGAGCGACCCGGACGGTCAGGGCACGCACGGTACGTTTGGAATCCTGATCGTCCCGGACGAGATAAAACAGGGCCGAGCCAAGACTGGCCACAATACCCAGCAGGATAATCGGGACGACGATCCGTAGCAGTTCCATGGCTTCGGCTCCGGCAGGCAAAGAGGACATTATAGCGTGGCCAACTGGATACGAAATCGCAGCTTCCGGCCTGCACTGGCGCCCACGCTGGCTGTTGCTGTCTTGTTGCCGCTGCTGCTGAGCCTTGGCTTCTGGCAATTGGACCGGGCCGGGCAAAAGCGCGTGTTGCAGGTGGAATTCGCGGCGGGAGGCGAAACGATCATCGACCCGACGGCAGCTGATCTGCCGCAGCTGCCGCGCTATCAGCAGATCATGCTCTATGGTCGTTATCAGCCCAGGCAGCAGTTTCTGCTCGACAATATGACCGACGGTGGTGCCGCCGGATATCACGTGCTGACCCCGTTCCGGCCCGAGGGCTGGGATCAATCGATTATCGTTAACCGCGGATGGGTGAGAAAGGACTTCTCGCGCTCTGATCTGCCAGATGTGGCGGTCAACGATCTGCAGCGGGAACTGCGTGGCCGGCTGGCCCCGCTACCGCGACCCGGCATCCTGCTGACCGGCACCGAAACGACAGCAGCCGGCTGGCCCAGAGTCGTGCAGTTTCCGGATATGCAGGAATTGGCCGCAAGCCTGGACCAGTCGCTGACCGCCCGGAGCCTGCTGCTCGACACCGACGCAGCCGAAGGCTATCTGCGTCGCTGGCAACCGATAGAGCTCGGCCCCGAACGGCATATCGGCTACGCGGTCCAATGGTTCGCTTTGGCTACAACATTGCTGATTATCTATTTCTTTGTGAATTTCAAACGGATCGAAAATGACCGACAAGACGAAAAAAGCGGATGAGGGCAGTCGCCTGCGCTGGCAACCCACCCTGTTGCTGGCATTGTTTCTCGGACCGCTGTTGGCTGCGGTCGCCCTGTATTACAGCGGCAACTGGCGGCCGCTGGGTGGCACCAACCACGGCATTCTGGTGCAGCCGCCGGTAAGCCTGCCGCAATTGAGCACTGCCAACGGGTCCGAAGATGGCTATGCCGGAGACTTACGCGGCCGCTGGACCCTGCTTTATATCGATAGCGGTGATTGCGACGAGCGCTGTGTTGAAGCCTTGTTTCGCAGCCATCAGGCGCGGGAGGTTCTCGGCAGAAACCGCATTCGGGTGGAGCGCCTTTATATCTACCGCGGCCAGCCACCGGCAGCCTCATCACTGGCCGAAGACGAAGCGCTGAGGGTACTGCCAGCCTCCGACCCCGAGGCAATGGCCGTGATCGGCGCGATTCCGGTGGAGGTGGCAGCGACCAATGAATTGATGCTGGTCGATCCGCTGGGGAATCTGATGATGCGTTTCTCGCTCGAACAGGAACCAAAAGGCATGGTCGAAGACCTGAAGAAATTGTTGAAACTGTCCCGGATCGGTTGAGCAACACGAATATGAATGCGTTTTTGAAGCTGGCGCGCGTCGCCACGGTGCTGTGCCTTTGCGTTGTGGTCCTCGGCGCGTGGGTCCGTCTGACCGATGCCGGCCTCGGCTGTCCGGACTGGCCCGGCTGTTATGGCGAACTGATCGTGCCGACAGATCCAGGCAGCGCGGCGGCCTGGCCGGAACGGCCGCTGGATAGCGGCAAGGCATGGCGCGAGATGATCCATCGCTATGCCGCCGGAACACTGGGTATGCTGGTGCTGGCACTGGCATGGATCAGCTGGCGCAGACGGCACCAGCCCGGCCAGCCTGTGGTACTGAGTACCTTCTTGCTGGGTCTGATTGTGTTTCAGGCCCTGCTGGGCATGTGGACCGTCACCTTGCTGTTGAAACCGGTGGTGGTGATGTCGCATCTGATGGGCGGCATGGCCACGCTGGCGATCCTGTTCTGGCTCGCGCGGCAGCCGGTTCCGCTGGCGCCAGTCGCGGACCCCGGTCTGCGGCGCTTCGCGCTGCTGGGGCTGATCGTCCTCAGCCTGCAAATCGCGCTTGGCGGCTGGGTGAGCACCAACTATGCCGCCCTCGCCTGCCCCGATCTGCCAACCTGCCAGGGTCGGTACTGGCCGCCCATGGACTTCATCACCGGATTCGATCCCTGGCACGGCATCGGCATCGACTATGAGGGGGGCATCCTCAACAACGCTGCCCGGGTCGCGATCCATGTCACCCACCGGGTCGGCGCCGTCGTGACGGCCATCGTGCTCGGCCTGCTGGCCTGGCGCGCAGGCAGACATCCTGGCCTCAAACAGGCCGCGTTGTGGCTCGCCGTCATGCTCGTCATCCAGCTCGCGCTGGGTCTGGTGATGGTAGCCACACAGCTGCCGCTGAGCCTGGCGACGGCACACAACGGCGTCGCCGCGCTGCTGTTGCTGTCGGTGGTCAACCTGAACAGGATGGTTCGACATGAGAACTGAGCTACCCTTGCAGGCTATGGACGCCACCGCCACCGGCAAAATCTCCGACTACCTGGGCTTGTGCAAGCTCAAGGTGGTGTCGCTGATCGTGTTCACCGCGATCGTCGGCATGTTCCTCGCGGTGCCGGGGATGCCGCCGCTGGACAAGTTGCTGCTCGGCTCGATCGGCATCGCACTGGCCGCGGCCTCGGCGGCTGCAATCAATCACGTGCTCGACGCCCGTATCGACGCGGTGATGAAACGCACCCGCCGGCGTCCATTGCCCACTGGCCAACTGACCGAAACGGAAGCACTGATATTCGCGTTTGCGCTCGGGCTGGTGTCGATGATCATCCTGGCCAGCTTCGTCAATCCACTCACTGCGGTACTGACATTCTTATCACTGATCGGCTATGCAGTGGTTTATACGGTCTGGCTCAAACGCGCCACGCCGCAGAACATCGTGATCGGGGGCGCTGCGGGTGCAGCGCCCCCGGTGCTTGGCTGGACCGCGATCACCGGTGATATCCACGCCCATGCGCTGCTGCTGTTTCTGATCGTGTTTACCTGGACACCACCGCATTTCTGGGCCCTGGCAATCGCGCGCAAGGACGACTATGCCAAGGTGTCGATCCCGATGATGCCGGTGACCCATGGTGTGGAATTCACTCGTCTGCAAATTCTGTATTACACGGTGTTGCTGATCATCGTCTCGCTGCTGCCGTATCTGACCGGAATGAGCGGGCTGGTTTACCTCGCCGGCGCGCTGATTTTCGGCGGCGTGTTCCTGTATTACGCCATCGCGATGCGGTTCAGTGAGCGCCCCGAATTGCCGATGAAGACCTTCGCCTATTCGATCACTTATCTGATGGGCGTATTCGCCGCGCTGCTCGTGGATCACTACCTGCCGCTGTGACGCGAAACCGTATCTGGATCGCAGTTGCCGCCGTGGTGGCTCTCGCCGGACTGAGCTACGTGTGGTTCTTCTCATCTGCGGACCCGGCGGCCACGCCTCAGCGACAGGGGACGGCCGGACCCGAAAACCCGGGCCCCGGCGGTCTTGTCGATCATCCGGTTTTCCCGGCGACTGCGACGGCAGATGCTGTCGGGCGAGGAGACGCCGGAATCCCCGAATTCGACATCAATGCGTTGACCAACTACCAGGACCTGCTGGATCAGATTGGTGTTCAGCGCGACTGGACGCAATGGGCCCGGGAGCGGGGCCTGGTGGTTCTGCTCGAGGCCGATATGTGGCCGGTGTACGTCGCAATGGACGACGCCGAATTGCGGTCCCTTGCCGAAGCAGGTGACCTGCTGGCCGAGTTCGCGATCACGCAGAAGCTGATGATCGAGCAGCCGCTGGAAGCCTACGACCGCATCCGCCTGCTGGTGCTGGAAGGCTCGGTGGAGGCGATGGACATGATGCAGCACCAGATCAAGGTCATGCAGCAGGGGCTGGAGATGCCCGGTGCGAGCTACGGCTGGTCCGATCAACTGGTGGCGGAGGTGAATCAGTTCATCGAACAATCGGATCTCGATCTGCGCACCGAGCGGATGGCCTGGCTGCTGCTGACCGAGGTCTATATGGGGCAGCCGCGGGGTTCCACGCTCGCTCAGGACCCGGATCTGGGGATCGCTCCCGGCGTCTTGCCGATCGAATACCGTGCCGCCTGCGCGCGAGCGCAGCAGTTGCGTGACAGCCTGCTCGAGACCTGGGTCGAGAACGGCCTCGAGGAACCGCCGATTGAAGCGCCGCCGATCGGCTTTGTCGGTCTGAGCCAGAACCCGGATCTGCTCGCCGCGTGTCCGGCCAGCGAATTACCGCTGGCGGATCTGTCCGGGTGCAGGACAATACTGATGCGCTATGAGGGCACCGTGTGGGACGACTATGTCTGCGCCACGCCCTGAGATCCACGCCTGAGATCCGCCTGAGTCCGCCTGAGATCTGCACGCCTGAGATCTGCACCCTGAGATCTGCATCTGAGATCCATACCCTGAGATCCGCACCCCGGCCCCACCGGTCGGAGCGCGGCCTGGCAGCGTTACAATAGAGCCGATGGACGTCACCCGAATCCTCGATCCCCTTAACGACGCACAACGCGAGGCGGTCACCGCAGACGCGGCGCCGTTGCTGGTGCTGGCCGGCGCCGGCAGCGGCAAGACCCGGGTCCTGGCCCACCGGATCGCCTGGCTGGTACAGGTGGAGGGCTTGTCGCCACGCAGCGTTCTGGCGGTGACTTTTACCAACAAGGCGGCCAGTGAAATGCGCCAGCGCATCGAAGCCTTGCTGGAAATGCCGGCGGAGCAGCTCTGGGTGGGCACGTTTCATGGTCTGGCACATCGTCTGTTGCGTTATCACTGGCGCGAAGCAGGCCTGCCCCAGACCTTCAGCATCATCGATTCCGAGGATCAGCAACGACTGATCAAACGCGTTATCCGCAGCCTGGATCTGGATGACACCCAGTGGGTCCCCAAGGAAGTGCAGTGGTATATCAACGCGCGCAAGGACGAGGGCCTGCGCCCCGCTCATGTGCAGCCGCGCCGCGATGAGCAGGGTCAGCAGCTGGTGCGTATCTATGCCGCCTACGAAGAGGCCTGCCAACGCGCCGGGCTTGTCGACTTCGCCGAACTGCTGCTGCGCGCTCACGAACTGTGGCTGCACAACGACGATCTGCTTGCGCACTACCGTCAGCGATTCAAGCACCTGCTGATCGATGAGTTCCAGGACACCAATACGATCCAGTACGCCTGGCTGCGACTGCTGGCCGGGACCAGCGGGCATCCGTTTGCGGTAGGCGATGACGATCAATCGATCTACGGCTGGCGCGGCGCGCGGATCGAGAACATCCATCGCTATTCCAAGGACTTTCCCGGCACCCGGATCGTGCGCCTGGAACAGAATTACCGGTCGACCCGCAACATCCTGAGCGCGGCCAATGCGCTGATCGCAAACAACGATTCGCGAATGGGTAAGGAATTATGGACCGAGGGGCCTGAAGGCGACCCGGTGCGCATCTATGCCGCATTCAACGAACGTGACGAAGCAGATTTTGTGATCAACCGGATCCATGCGCTGGTCGAGGGCGGCAGCGCGCGCAGCGAGGTCGCGATCCTGTATCGCTCCAACGCGCAATCTCGGGTGTTCGAGGAAGCGTTACTCAACGCCGGCATGCCATATCGGGTTTACGGCGGTCTGCGCTTTTTCGAGCGCGCTGAAATCAAGGACGCCCTCGCCTATCTGCGGCTGGTGTCCAACCGTGACAATGACCCGGCCTTTGAGCGCGTGGTCAATCTGCCCACCCGCGGCATCGGCGCCAGGACCCTGGACGTCATTCGCAGCGATGCGCGCGCCAACACCCGTTCGCTGTGGCGTGCCGCGGGTGCTGCGTTAAGCGATGGCCTGAATCAGCGCGCCGGCAGCGCCGTGACGAAATTCCTGCAGCTGATCGAGTTGATGGCCCGGGACACCAGCGAGCTGCCTCTGCATGAACAGGTCGAACACGTGATCCACGCATCCGGGCTGATCGACCATCACGGCAGGGACAAGGGCGAGAAGGGTGAAGGCCGGGTGGAGAACCTGCGCGAGCTGGTCAGCGCTGCACGCGGCTTCGAACCGGCACCGGATTCAGAGATGGCGCCGCTGGACGAGTTTCTCAGTCACGCCGCTCTGGAAGCCGGTGAAGGCCAGGCGGATGAGTGGGAGGACTGTGTCCAGCTGATGACCCTGCATTCAGCCAAGGGCCTCGAATTTCCAACCGTGTTCCTGTGCGGGCTTGAGGACGGGCTGTTCCCGCACCAGCGTACGCTGCAGGATGCCGGCGGGCTCGAAGAGGAGCGGCGGCTGTGCTACGTGGGCATGACCCGTGCGATGCGCCAGCTCTATCTGACCTATGCCGAGCAGCGACGGCTGTTTGGCAGCGAGAGTTTCTCCTTGCCGTCACGCTTTATCAGCGAGATCCCGGCGGAGTTTATCGAGGAGATCCGCCCGCAGATACACTCGGCTCGGCCGATGTTCCGCCAGCCGGTCGAAGAGCCGGCTGCCGGCGGCTTCCGGCTGGGGCAGCGGGTGCGACATAATCGGTTTGGCGAAGGTGTCGTACTCAGCTGCGAGGGGCAGGGACACCACACCCGGGTGCAGGTCAACTTTGAACAGGATGGCACCAAGTGGCTGGTGCTCGCCTACGCAAGCCTCGAACTCATGTAATATTGGCCCCGCGTCTGAGGCTACCGGAACTTCCGCACCCGAAAAAGAAGCATGAACATACTCATACTCGGTGCCGGACAGGTCGGTTCGTCTGCAGCCTATGATCTGTCGCGCTCGGAGGCCAACGAGGTCACCGTGGTCGATCTCAATGCCGACCGGCTGCGCGAACTCCAGGATCGGCTGGATATCCGTACCGTACAGGGACACGCGGCTCATCCCCAGGTGCTGACCCAGGCCGGTGGCGATGATGCCGACATCGTCATCGCCCTGACCGACAGCGACGAAACCAATATGCTCGCCTGCCAGGTTGCGTATACGCTGTTTCGTACGCCGACCAAGATCGCGCGCATCCGCTCGGTCGAGTTCACTTCTTTCGGCAAGCTGTTCGCCCCCGACGCGATTCCGGTTGACGAGATCATCAGCCCGGAGCAGCTGGTCACCGAGTACATCGAACAGCTGATCCACTATCCCGGCGCCCTGCAGGTACTCAACTTCGCTGATGGCAAAGTCCGCCTCGCGGGTGTTGTCGCTCATCGCGGCGGTCTGCTGGTGGGTCAGGAACTGCGCCAATTGCGCCGTCATATCCCGCATACCGACGCGCGCGTCGCGGCCATCTATCGGCGTCGCGCCGACGGCAGCCGGGAGAATATCGCGCCGGAAGGCGACACCGTCATTCGCGAGAACGATATCGTCTTCTTTATCGCCGCGCGCAAGGACATTCGCGTGATGATGAGCGAATTGCGCAAGCTAGAGCACCCGATCCGCAAGGTCATCATCGCCGGCGGCGGCAATATCGGTTTCCAGCTTGCCAAACGGCTGGAGAACACCAATCAGGTAAAACTGATCGAACGCGATCGTGATCGCGCGCGGTTTATCGCCGAGCGCCTTTCGAAGACCATCGTGCTGCCCGCAGACGCCACCGACGAGGAACTGATGGCTGAGGAGAATATCGAGTCAACCGATGTCTTCTGCGCGGTAACCAATGCTGAGGAAGCGAATATTCTCTCAGCCTTGCTGGCCAAGCGGATGGGGGCGAAGAAAGTGATCGCGCTGGTCAATCGCCCCTCCTACACCGACATCGTTGAGCGTCAGAATATCGATATCGCGGTGTCACCGCAGCAGATCACACTCGGCGCGCTGTTGACCAAGGTCCGCCGGGGCGACGTGGTGCGCGTGCACTCTCTGCGCCAGGGTACGGCGGAGGCGCTGGAGACGGTCGCCCACGGCAGCCCTGAGACCTCCCGGGTCGTGGGTCGCGCTGTGGAGGACATCCCGCTGCCAGGTGGTACCACCATCGCTGCGCTGGTCCGAGACGGCAACGTCATCATGGCCCACCACGACCAGCAGGTGGAAGCCGGCGATCACGTTATCCTGTTCCTTACCGAAACCGATGAGAAGCATATCCGGGCGCTGGAGAAACTCTTCCAGCCGTCAGCCGTATTGGTCTGATGAGATTGATCGCGGTTCAGCGGATCCTGGGTGCCCTGTTGATGGCATTCAGCATCTTTATGCTAATGCCGCTGGGCGTGTCCTATCTATACTCGGCTACCAGTTGGTCTGACCTTCTGTCGATAAGTTTCCTGCTAAGCGGTGACGGCGCCGCGCGCCCGTTCCTGTTCGCCTTCGCAACGATCTTCCTGGTGGGCGTGGCCCTGTGGGGACCTGTGCGCAAGACAGGCGCGGGCATCGACCTCAAGATTCGCGATGGCTTCCTCGTGGTGTCGGCGTTCTGGCTCGGTCTTGGCCTGGCTGGCTCGGTGCCGTTGCTAATGATGGACCAGCTCGATATGAGCGTCACCGACGCTGTGTTCGAGAGTATCTCCGGACTGACGACCACCGGCGCGACGGTCATCAGCGGACTGGACGACCTGCCGAAATCGATTCTCTTTTACCGGCAGATGCTGCAGTGGCTGGGCGGTATGGGCATCATCGTGCTGGCCGTCGCCGTGCTACCAATGCTCGGCATCGGCGGTATGCAACTTTATCGCGCTGAAACCCCGGGGCCGGTCAAGGACTCCAAGCTGACACCGCGCATTGCGAAAACCGCCAAAGCCCTGTGGGCGATCTACCTGTTTATCACTATTGCTTGCGGCCTGGCCTACTACGCGGCAGGCATGGATCCCTTTGACGCGGTTGCGCACAGTTTTAGTACTGTGGCGATCGGCGGGTTTTCGACCCATGACGCGAGCCTCGGCTATTTCGAGCACTCGGCGGTAGAGTATGTGGCGATACTCTTCATGTTGATCGCCGGGATGAATTTCTCGCTCCACTTTGTCGCCTGGAGCCGGATCCGTCTGGGCGTGCCGCTGATCATGCGCGGCTGGCGCCCGGCCTGGCGACGAACCGCCGGCTCGGTCAATCCACGCCATCTGTTTGGTGGCTATGGTGACGACCCGGAATTCCGCGCATATCTGCAGATCCTTTTTTTTCTGTCGCTGGTCTCGGTGACTTATCTGCATTTCGAAGGGATGTACCCAAGCTGGACAGATGCCATGCGCGACGGTGTGTTTCAGGTTGTGTCCATAGGCACGACCACAGGATTCACGACCGCCGATTTCTCACTGTGGCACGGACCCTTGCCAGTGCTGTTGATCTTCGCCAGCTTTATCGGCGGTTGCGCAGGCTCCACCGGCGGTGGCATGAAGGTCATCCGCTGGTTGCTGATCGTGCGTCAGAGCAACCGGGAACTCATGCGGCTGTTGCATCCGAGCGCCGAAATACCCGTAAAGCTGGGTGGCCGCGCGGTGCCGCAGAGAGTGATGGAGGCGGCATGGGGCTTCTTCTCCGCGTACATAGCGGTGTTCGCGTTTTTTATGACCATCCTGATGTTCACCGGCCTTGATCAGGTGACCTCGTTTTCCGCCGTGGCCGCATCGCTGAACAACCTCGGCCCCGGGCTGGGTGAAGTGGCATCCAACTATGCCACCATCAATAGCCCGGCCAAGTGGGTTTGTGTGCTGGCGATGGTTCTCGGACGTCTGGAGATCTTCACGCTGCTGGTTCTGATCACGCCGGAATTCTGGAGGCGATAGGCATGGCGGGCTCCAAAGGCCAGCCGAACTCCGGCCTGAGGGAAAACCTGGAGGCGATGCTGGCGCAGGGACAAGACGGCCCGCTGCTTCGCTTTACGCTGGGCAGTGAGTGTCTGAAAGCGGATGACCCGACCGCTGCGATGAACCATCTCGAACAAGCGGTGAATTCTGATCCGGAGTACTCCGCCGCCTGGCGACAACTGGGCAAGGCTGCGCTGGCCGCCGGCAACCGCGAGCGAGCGCTGGAGGTCTGGCGTGAGGGCATCAGCCGCGCGGAGTCCCGCGGTGATCTACAGGCTGCGAAGGAAATGTCGGTATTCTTGCGGCGGCTGGAAAAGGACGCGTTGTAAGCAGCGGTCGCGAGCTGAATGACAAGGGCAAGCGGGCCGGATGGGCGAGTTGGTTTGAAACCACCCTCCCCGCTTTTTGCGTTTCTTGCCACCGGCTGGGTCTGGCGCCGTTCGACATGAGGGGAGACAGAATAGCCGTGCGGAAATTCATCACCTGCCGCTATACCGACGCTAACTTCGGACCTGCGCTGGCTGAAGCCAGCCTGACGCAGGAACTGTGAATAAGAACCAGATACCGGATCGCTCCGGTTCGACACTGGGCCGCGCTGCGCAGTGGGTGGATGATTGCGTGTGCTGGCTGGGCCGCGCGGTGTCCTGGCTGAGCCTGGCTATGGTGCTGGTGACGGCAACGGTAGTGCTGATGCGCTATCTGTTTGGCCTGGGCTGGATCTGGATGCAGGAAATGGTGGTCTGGATGCACGCGGCGGTCTTCATGCTGGCTGCGGCCTACACCCTGGCGCTGGATGAGCACGTACGCGTGGACATTTTTTATCGCAAGCTATCCCGCCGCGGCCGTGCCTGGGTAGACACGCTGGGTGTCGTCCTGCTGTTATTGCCCACCTGCGGCTGGATTCTCTACACCAGTTCTGACTATGTCGCCGACGCCTGGCGGATCGGCGAGTCTTCCCGTGAGACCGGCGGCATGCCCGGCTTATTCCTGCTCAAGACATTGATTGTGATCACGCCGCTGATGCTGGCGCTGGAAGGCGTCGCGGTGGCGGTACGTGCATGGCTGCCGATGCCGGGCCAGCGGGACTGACCATGGGCATGGAGTGGATCTCGCTACTGCTGTTTGCCTGCGTGATCATCGTGCTGCTGGCGGGCTTCCCGGTCGCGTTTAGCCTGGCCGGAACCGCGTTGTCATTCGCGGCGGTCGGCATAGTGACCGGCGTTTTCGACCAGTCCTATCTGGAGGCATTGCCCAACCGTCTGTTCGGTATCATGAACAACAGCACGCTGGTCGCGGTGCCGTTGTTTGTCTTTATGGGTGTGATGCTGGAGCGTTCGCGTCTGGCAGAGGATTTGCTCGACACGCTCTCCTGCCTGTTTGGCGCGATGCGCGGCGGCCTCGCCATGTCAGTCACTCTGGTCGGCATGCTGCTGGCTGCAAGCACCGGCATTGTCGGCGCAACAGTCGTCACTATGGGCTTGTTGTCTCTGCCGACCATGCTCAAGCGCGGCTATGCGCCGACTGTCGCCACCGGCACCATCTGCGCCGCCGGCACCCTGGGACAGATCATCCCGCCGTCTATTATCCTGGTGCTTCTTGGCGATGTTCTTTCCACTGCGTATCAGCAGGCGCAGCTCAAACAAGGCAATTTCTCGCCGGAAACGGTATCAGTGGGCGAGTTATTCGCAGGCGCCCTCCTCCCCGGTCTGATGCTGGTTCTGCTCTATCTGGCCTGGCTGGCGTTCGTTGCTATCGTCAGGCCAGCGAGCATGCCTGCGCACCCGGTTGAAGACTCGCGGGCCGGTCTTGGATCACGCGTCCTGAAGGCCTTGCTACCGCCGCTGATGCTGATTCTTGCAGTCCTTGGATCGATTATCGCCGGACTGGCGACCCCTACCGAGGCTGCGGCGGTTGGCGCGGTCGGTGCGATCGTTCTCGCCGCCGCTCGTGGCCAGCTGGATATCGCCTGTATGCGTGAAGTGGTCCATCGGACCGCTCGGGTGAGCAGCATGGTGTTTCTGATCCTGATCGGAGCATCGGTGTTCTCGCTGGTGTTCCGCGGGTATCACGGCGATGAACTGGTGCGCTCCTTGCTAACGGAAATACCAGGCGGCGTGTTCGGCGCGATGTTTGTGGTCATGTTGTTGATGTTTCTGCTCGGCTTTGTGCTCGACTTTATCGAGATCACTTTCGTGGTGGTGCCGATCGTCGGTCCGGTGCTGCTGGCCATGGGCCTGGACCCGGTGTGGCTGGGGGTGATGATCGCGATCAATCTTCAGACTTCGTTTTTGACGCCGCCGTTTGGCTTCGCGTTGTTCTATCTGCGCGGCGTTGCGCCGGCGAGCGTCAGGACCGGTGACATCTATCGCGGGGTCGCGCCGTTTGTCGCGATACAGGTCCTGGCCATCATCATCCTGGCCTTCTGGCCGCAGCTGGCCACCTGGCTGCCGCAGCAGGTCTATTAGACCTCCGCGTCCCCTTCCCCCATGCAATATAGTCCGGATGCGGAATCGGGGCCGGATGGCTTATGAGCTGACGCGTGGCCTCTTCCCAAGAGCGCTTGTGCGCAAATTGACGGCAACCAGTCGGGTCTAGTTGCAGCGCCAGCCGGACTGCCTGACCGGGATCCTGGCGCAGGTCCTGCCAGCCACACGATACGACTGATGCAGGTGCCACTATGACACCGGCCTATACCGGTTCTGGCAGCCTGGTTCCGACTCGTATGCCGGGCTAGCGACTCAGGTCGCGCGCCTGGAAATAGGCCAGCTCGGAGACATCGTGCCACTTTTGGACCTGGTTCAGAAACGCGAGCTGGGATTCGTAGATCTTGCGCGCCAGCGGGTCCTGCGTGGCTATCTCGGCCAGCACCTCGTCGGAGAGTTGCTTCAGTCGCCTGAGTACGTCATCCGGGAAACGGCGCAGCTTCACTCCATGTTCATTGACCAGGGTCTCCAGCGCCGCCTGGTTGCGGGCCGTATATTCCGCCAGCATGTCAGCGTTGACCGTACGGCAGGCCATGAACACGATCCTCTTGAGATCCTCGGGCAGTGCTTCCAGCGACTGTTTGTTGAAAATCGCCTCGAGGGTCGTGCCCGGTTCGTGCCAACCTGGATAGTAGTAGTTCTTCGCTGCCTGATAGAGACCGAACGCCAGATCGTTGTACGGACCGACCCATTCGGTCGCGTCGATGCTGCCGGTCTGCAACGCAGTGAATATCTCACCTCCAGGCAGGTTGACCGGCGTCCCACCGGCGCGGCGGAGGACTTCGCCGCCAAGCCCGGGGATCCGCATCTTCAACCCCTGAAGGTCATCCAGCGTACGGATCTCTTTCTTGAACCAACCGCCCATCTGGATGCCGGTGTTACCCGCCGCGGCCGGCACCAGATTGAATGGCGCATAGAGTTCGCGCCACAACTCTTCACCGCCGCCATAGAACATCCACGCATTGCGCTCCTGAGCGTTCATCCCGAAAGGGGTGGCGGCAAAAAACTGGGCAGCTTCTGTTTTGCCCTTCCAGTAATACGCGCCACCGTGTCCGATATCCGCAGTGCCCCTGGCCACGGCATCGAACACCTCGAACGCGGGAACCAGTTCCGGCGCGGCGAAAACCTGTACCGTTATCCTGCCTCCGGACGCTTCTTCGATCATCCGCGCCAGATCACTGGCGCCGGTACCCAGTCCGGGGAAGTTGGCCGGCCAGGTGGTGACCATCTTCCACTGGAATGTCTCGGTCGAGGCTGACTCTGCATCCGCGACCTGCTCCGGTTTGGAACAACCCGCCACGCCGGCCGCGGCCAGCCCGGCCAGAAATTCACGTCGCTTCATCATCACTCCTCCCCAATTTGTTGTTTTCCCTGCCCGTCACTCGTCACCAAGGCTAGCAGCACTCGATCGCGGTCAAAAGAAAACCAGAACGCGCCGAATGCGTGAGCTACTTTCCCACTTTATAGTCATATTCGCTAAGTTTTTTTATTTATATTACCACTTTGGGCCGTTTTTAATTTATATGGGGTTTTATGAACAATATATGGTTCATATTTGATTGTTTGTGGCGTTTATGTATGAAATGCGGCAGACTTTGTTCCATCTCCGGGGTGATTTAGCAATCCCCCGGTCGCGTATTATCCTTGGGTTCGGCTAGTGAGCGAGGAATTTTGTGATTGGTCTGTTGCAGCGGGTGACACAAGCCCAGGTGGAAGTGGACAGCGTGGTCGTTGGCGCGATCGGTGCTGGCCTGCTGGTGCTGGTCGGCGTGGAGCCGGATGACACGCCCGCCCAGTCTGACCGGCTTCTGGATCGGATTCTCGGCTACAGGGTATTCCCGGATTCGGACGGGCGTATGAATTGCTCGCTGACCGAGACCGGCGGCGGTCTGCTGCTGGTGCCTCAATTCACGCTCGCCGCGGATACGCGCAAGGGTGCCCGGCCCAGCTTTACCACAGCGGCGCCGCCGGAGCTGGGCGAGCGCCTGTTCGACTACCTGGTCAGCCAGGCCATAGCGCTACACTCGAACACGAAACAGGGTCGCTTTGGCGCCCATATGCTGGTCAGCCTGGTAAACGACGGACCCGTGACGTTCTCGCTGACCGCCCGGGCCGCCAGGCCGCAACCTCGCCAGCGCGGCAATCCCTGATGCGCTGGGGAGTCATTGGCGTATGATTGGCGGCAATCACGACGAGTGCGGCTAGATGCCGCGGAGGAAACGGTAATGGGTTTTGGTGGCATCAGTCTGTGGCAACTGCTGATCATCCTTTTGATCGTGGTGTTGATCTTTGGCACCAAGCGCCTGCGCTCGATCGGTTCGGATCTGGGCGGAGCGGTTAAGAGTTTTCGCAAGTCGATGGACGAGGGCGAAACAGAACAGGAAAAAAAGCAGATCCCCGGTACGGAAAACAAGCCTGACGCGGATTTCGCCGAGAACAAGCCTGCGGAAAAGACGCCCTCCGGTCAGGGCTGACGCAGCAGCCGCACCGTGTTTGACGTCGGCTTCTGGGAGCTCACCTTTATCATGACCCTGGCTCTTCTGGTGCTGGGGCCCGACAAATTGCCAGGACTGGTCCGCTCTCTGGGCCGATGGATGGGGCGGGCGAGGTCAGTCGCGCGCAATCTGCGTGTCCAGATCGAGCGCGAGGTTGCCGAGATGCCAGTGACGCCCTCCGCCAAGCCACGCGCCGCGGCAACCCCGAAACAGGAACCGTCTGAGACGGTAGAGAACACCGCTGGCAACGGCATCGCCGAAAAACCAGATCCGGCGCCAGGCCCGGACAATCACGCGGACAATCACGCGGATAAGAACCCGGACAAGCATCCGGACCCCAATAGTGATGTCGCCGAACCGGCGGGAGAGAAGGGCAGTGAGCCAGGAATCCGGTTCTAAGAAACCGCTGCCAGAATCGACATTGCTGTCTCATCTGCTTGAGCTGCGCAATCGGCTGCTGCGTATCGCTGCCGGGATTCTTCTGGTTTTTCTTGTCCTGGCGCCGTTCGCCGACCGCCTGTTCGAAATGGTGGCGAATCCGCTGATGGCCCAACTTCCGGAAGGCACCAGCATGATCGCGACCCAGGTGGCCTCCCCGTTCCTGACCCCGTTCAAGACCGCGTTCGTCGCCGCGGTGTTTATCGCCGTACCCTGGATCTTCTACCAGATCTGGGCTTTTGTCGCGCCGGGCCTGTATCAGCAGGAGAAGCGGGTTGCGATTCCGCTGGTGCTGTCCAGCGCGCTGCTGTTTTATGCCGGCGTGGCCTTCGCCTATTTTCTGGTGTTCCCGCTGATGTTCAGCTTTTTCACCGCGGTGGCACCGGAAGGTGTCTCGGTGATGACTGACATCAATGCCTATCTGGATTTTGTGCTGACGCTGTTCTTCGCTTTCGGCATCGCCTTCGAGGTGCCGATAGCCACCGTATTGATGGTGTGGGCGGGTTTCACCACACCAGCAAAGCTTGCTTCCCACCGCGCCTACGTGCTGCTGGGCTCGTTTGTCGTCGGCATGTTCCTGACTCCGCCGGACGTGATCTCGCAGACCCTGCTGGCGGTGCCGGTCTATCTGCTCTATGAAGCCGGCATCGTGATGGCCAGAATCCTGGTCCCCGGTCATCGGGAAGTGGAGTCGCAGCAAAACGGCTGAGCATCCTTCCGCGCCTGCCATCAAGGCGCACCATCCCGACGAGAACGCTATTAATGGTTGCTTCAGCCCATTTGCGGGATTATCTTGGTTTTCTCGTTGCGCCCCCGGAGACCATTGCTTATGCATCTGACCAGCCGCGCGGCATCGATCGTCATTCTCCTGCTGGCAGCGCCACTGCTTTGTGGCGCTGCGAATACGCCGGTTCCGCTGGCAGATTTCTTCCGCAATCCAGCGTTTACCGATGTCCAGATATCCCCCGATGGCCGCTTCATCAGCGCCATTACCTACACGGAAAAATATCCGGAAGCGCGTAATCTGGTGGTGATGGAAGTAGGCAAATGGGACGATGCCCGCCTGGTCACGTCCTACAAGAGCGAAGAAGTTCGCTGGTACGAATGGGCTGACTCAGAGCGTCTCGTGTTCAAAGTCGATCGCGACTATGACGACGTGAACCGCGGCTTCGAATACGTCGGTTTCTACTCGGTCCGCCATGACGGCAAGGCCGGGCGGGTCCTGCACGAACCGTTCATGAACGATCGGCGCTCCCGCGGCACGCTGAGCAGCTCTGCGTCAGTCGGGGGTGGTCTGCGGGAGGACATTGCGTTTTTGAGCGATCTCCCGGGCGACCCGGATCATATCCTGGTGTCCAAACGGGATTCCTTTGTCTTCCCCGACGCCTATCGACTTGATCTCTTGAACGGCAAGATGACTATCGCAGCCAAGGGCGAGGGTGCCTTCGAAATATGGATTGCCGATAACCTCGGCCGGGTGCGCGCGGCCATCGGGCGCGGCCAGTCTCGGGACGATCTGGAGTACGAATTGGTTTACCGCCCGGATGAGGATTCGCCATGGCAGACGGTGCGCAGTTTCGATGCGCGCTCAGAGATTGAGGTCCACGGCTTCGATGCAGATAATCTGCACTTGTGGGTCTCGGCGCGGGTCGATGATGACCGGTTGGCCCTTTACCGCTTGAACCCGCAGACCGGGGAGTTCGGGCCGGCGATCGCGGCGGACCCGGAATACGATTTGGAGGCGCTGCCATACGACGCAGGCAACATCGGTTTTGTCAGTGCACGGGATGGCACCCCGCTGTATCTGGAATACGCCACGGACACCCGGAAAAAGGTGTTTATCGATGACGACTGGCGCGTCATCCAGCAGATGATCGACGGCGCATTGCCAGACAGGCACAACGACATCGTCGACTGGGACCAGCGCTGGGCCAGGCTGATTATTCGCTCGTGGAGCGACCGCGACCCGGGTAGCTACTTTTTTTTCGATCGCGAGACCGGCACGCTCAGACATCTTCTGCAGCCCATGCCGTGGATCGATCCTGAACGCATGAGCCCGATGGAGCCGGTCGTCTTCGAGGCCAGGGACGGGATGACCATCCACGGTTACCTGACACGACCGACCGTGCAACCCAAAGGCCCGGTGCCCATGATCGTGCATCCCCATGGTGGACCGTTTGGTATTCGCGATGTGTGGACATTCAACCCGGAGGTACAGTTCCTGGCCAGTCGCGGCTACGCCGTGCTGCAGGTGAATTTCCGCGGCTCAGGCGGCTACGGCTTCGACTTTGAAGCTGCCGGATATAGGCGCTGGGGCCTGGAGATGCAGGATGATCTGACCGACGCTGTCGCGTGGGCTGTCAAGAGCGGTATCGCGGATCCGGAGAATATCGGCATCTACGGCGCTAGCTACGGCGGCTATGCGACGATGATGGGTTTGGTCAAGACACCGGAGCTCTACCGGGTCGGCATCAACTATGTCGGCGTCGTGGACCTGCCTCGATTGTATCGGGACGATACGCGCACTCGTTCCGTCGAGGGGATCCAGGACTGGTTTCGCAACTGGTGGGTCGCTCATATCGGGGATCCCAAAGACTGACGCCGAACAACTGCATGACACCTCGCCGATACACTTCGTCGATCGTATCCAGGCTCCGGTCATGGTGATCCACGGCCGCCTTGACTGGAGAGTAGACATCGACAGCCAATACTGGCCGCTGGTCCGCGCCCTGAAGGCTGGGAACAAACCTCACGAGGCCATGGTCAAACGCTTCGAGGGTCACGGGTTCTTTAAAGAGAAGAACCAGATCGAACTCTATTCGGCCATACAGGCTTTCCTGGCGCGCTACATGCCCACGGCGCAGAATCCTTCCACGGAGACCGTCGCCGCGACGAAGCAGGGAGGCTGAAGGGGGCTTCCATGCTGCGGGGTTCTATCCTGAATGTTGCACAGATTCGGATTGAGCCATCGCTCCAGGCAAAACTCAGCTAAACCCGAACTCCGGATTGCTGTCTACGCAGGCGCCTGTGCCAGCGCTGCTGCAATCAGCATTGCCACCATGTTCACCAGCGCCCATGCCCATGCCGCTGACGCCGCGGAGCCGGCTGTTGTCCCTGTTGAAGATCTGTTCCGCAGCCCGGCGGTCAAGAGCGTCAAGCTCTCTCCCGACGGCAAGTATGTGACGGCGATCGTGCGGCAGGATAATTCCGGCGGCGGCGCTGACAATCTCATTGTTATGCCCACCGACGGCTCAGCCGCCCCCCGCGCGCTGACCCGCTTCGATCTGCGCGAGGACGTCAGCCTGCAGCTTTGGGCGACGCCTGAAACCCTTCTTTATGAGACGGTGCGCGGGCGCGACGAGCCGCGCGGCCGGCAATCCCGGGGCGGTCTGTTCGCGATTGACCGCCTTGGCAACAATAGCCGTCGCATCACCGACCTGAGTAACTTTCGTATCGCTCAGGTCCCGGCGCAGCGCAATGGCAAGGTGCTGCTGTGGCTGTATTCGGGCGGCAGTCTTTTTCCTGATGCAGGCTGGCTCAACGTGGGTCAGAACCGTCTCTCCAGAGTGATCGACTCAGAGCCAGGCGTGATTGCGTGGTTTGCCGATCACCAACAGCGGATCAGGGCCTCAGTGGTGGCCGGCGAACGCGCCGGCCCGAGCACGCTCGCGCTGCGTTACCGACGACAGACGGATGACGAATGGCGAATCGCGTTTCCGTTTCGGCAAGGCCTGTCGGACTTTCAGGGTTTTGATCAGGATGGCGAACATCTGTGGATCATCACACAGGATAAAGGCCGGCTCGCTTTGTTTCGTCTTGATCCTGAAACCGGGGACACCGGACCGGCGGCGGCATCCGATCCGGTGTATGACATCGACGGTGTCCTGCTGCAGGATGCCCGGGGGCGAGCCCTGGAAGTCAGTTATGACGCCGAATTGCCGAGTCGCGTCGTGTTTGATCGTGAATGGCAGGAGCACTACGCGCAGCTGAATCGTCTGTTGCCGGAAACCTTCAATTCCATTCTCGGCTGGAGTGATGACGAGGCGATTCTGCTGGTTCGCGCGAGCGGTGACCGGCATGCCGGGAGCTACTATCTGTATCGCCCTGGCGAACAGCGTCTGGATTTTCTCGTCGCGGCAGCGCCGTGGCTGCATCAGGACCAGCTTGCGCCGATGCAGCCGGTGTCATTTGCCGCCCGTGACGGTCTGACCCTGCATGGTTATTACACCGCGCCGGTGGGCCACAAGGGCGGACCGGCGCCGATGATCCTGCTGCCCCATGGCGGCCCGTTCGGCGTACGCAATTCATGGGGCTTTGACTCCCAGGTCCAGTTTCTCGCCAGTCGCGGCTATGCCGTATTGCAGGTCAATTTCCGTGGCTCCAGTGGCTATGGCGTCGCTTTTGAGCTGGCCGGCTACGGTCAGTGGGGCATGGCGATGCAGGACGACCTGAGCGATGCTGTCGCCTGGGCGATCGACACAGGCCGGGCAGACCCGGCGCAGGTTTGCATCTACGGCGCGAGCTACGGTGGCTATGCCGCGCTTATGGGCCTGATCAAGAGCCCGGAGCTGTATCGCTGCGCCATCAGTTACGCCGGGGTCACGGACCGCAAGCTCCTGTATCGCAATGATCGCCTGCGTTTCGACGAGGGCGGCGAGTCGAATGCGGATGTCCTCTACGGCAACCCGGAGGCCGATCCGGCGCTGTTCGACGCCACTTCACCTGTCAATCATGTCGACCGGATCAGGGCGCCGGTCCTGGTGGCGCACGGGCAAGTTGACGGCCAGGTGGATATCCGTCACTTCCGTCTTCTGACCCGACAACTTAAGAAACACGACAAGCAATTCGACAGCTTCGAGCGTCGCTTCGAAGGCCATGGCCTGATCAAGGAAGCCAACCGCATCGCGTTCTATCAATCCCTTGAGGATTTCCTCGCCCGCTATATGCCGACGCCACGCAACCCGGCTCCGGGGGATGCCACGTCAGGGCCCTGATCGCGGCCCGGAGCAAATGCTCTGGCGCCGGACACAGCCCGAAAACCGCACAGGTGCAGCGCAACAAGCCGGCCGCGGATTTGACTCGGCGAAGGCGAATCCGTAAACCGTAGGCCTTTGCGACATCAGTGCGGAGATCGTCCATGACCGAAACCGTCATCGAGCCGGCAGTCACCCCTGGCCCAAAGCAGCCGACCCATCCGCGTGGGTTGATGACCCTGTTCTTTACAGAAATGTGGGAGCGCTTCAGCTATTACGGCATGCGCGCGCTGCTGGTCCTGTTCATGGTGGATGCGGTCAGCGAAGGCGGGATGGGCCTGTCTGACGAAACTGCCACCGCGATCTATGGTCTCTATACAGCCGCGGTGTATCTGGTGGCGCTGCCCGGGGGCTGGATCGCGGATCGTCTGCTGGGCGCGCAAAAGGCGGTCTGGTTCGGCGGCATCATTATCGCCAGCGGTCATTTTGTACTTGCGATCCCGTCCACTCAGGCTTTCTTCCTCGGTCTGATCCTGGTGATCCTGGGCACCGGTCTGCTGAAACCCAATATCAGCGCCATCGTCGCGGATCTGTACCCCGAGGGCGGCGCCAGACGCGACGCCGGCTTTACTATTTTTTATATGGGCATCAACGTCGGTGCCGCGATCGGCCCGCTGGTGTGCAGCACATTGGGTGAAAATCTGAACTGGCACTACGGATTCGCTGCGGCGGGTGTTGGCATGGTGCTGGGATTGATTCAGTTCAGGTTGACTGCAAAGCACCTGGGTGACGCGGGTCTGAAACCGCAGGCACATGAAAAGGGCCATGAGATTACCGCTGCCGAGAACCGCCAACACTGGATCGCCATGTGGATCGGGGTCGCCGCCATTGTGGTCCTGATCGTACTGGGCCTGAGCGGCGTGATCGTGTTTGACCCGGTTGTGCTGGCCGGTTGGGGAACGGCGGTGATTCTCGGATTGGCCAGTGTCTACTTCGCCTATCTGTTCTTGTTCGCAGGTCTCGACGGGACCGAGAAGGGCAGGGTGTTCGTCATTCTTATCCTGTTCCTGGCCGCCGCAATGTTCTGGTCAGGCTTCGAGCAGGCAGGTTCGTCGCTGAATCTGTTTGCAGAACGATATACGGATCGGGTGCTCGACGCGTTTAATTTCACCGTCCCGGCCGGCTGGTTCCAGTCCCTGAACGCGGTATTTATCATCGTGTTTGCGCCGGTATTCGCCAGCGCCTGGGTGTGGTTGGCCAGACGCCATCTCGAACCCTCGATCCCGACCAAGTTTGCACTTGGCCTGATGATTCTGGGTTCCGGCTTTCTGGTCATGTTTTTCGCGGCCAAGCTGGTCGCTGGCGGCAGCTCGGCGGCGCCGACCTGGCTGATCATGACCTATCTGCTGCATACCTTTGGCGAACTGTGTTTGAGCCCGGTCGGACTGAGTTCAGTGACCAAATTGGCGCCAAAGCGTTTTGTCGGCCAGATGATGGGTATCTGGTTCCTCGCCGCATCGCTGGGCAACCTGATCGCCGGCCTGCTTGCCGGTGGCTTCAGGGCCGACGCTGTCGACCAGATGCCATCGCTGTATCTGCAGATCGTGATGAGCACGGTGGGTGCCGGCCTGCTGCTGCTGATCTTCGCCCGACCTATTCACAAGCTCACCCATGGCGTGAAGTAGGGCGCTGGCAGAGACGGTGGCTGGGTAGCTTTGGCCCTGGCCAGTCGCCTGCGAGCCCGACAGGGTGGCGGGGGCTGAACACGCGCTTGCCGGACAGCACGCCTGCCCGGGGGTCCGGCGTCCGACGCGGTAAAATGTGGGGCTTTGAAGACATGCCGGACGGTCGACCTGGACGGACCCGGCTTGCTGCTGCCGGCAAGACTAACTGAAACCTGTGCGAGATTGTTGCTGATGATATCCAAGACTCCTGTTACCACCCCGATGTGGCTGGCGATCCTGACTGCCGCCAGCCTTTGTCTCGCCGCCTGCGATCGACAAGAGGCGGCACCGAAATCAGAGCCGGAGATTGTGGTGGATGTCGCGCCAGCCGCCGGCATCTCTGCCGCGGACGACTCAGCCATCGAGTTCCTCGCTCGTGCCAATAGCGAGATAGATGCGCTGGATGTCGAACAGGGCGCAGCCTCCTGGGTCAGCGTGACGTATATCACCGACGACACCGCGTTGCTGGCCTCACGCGCGAATGCCCGCGCCGGTGAGTTGATGGCGCGCCTGATCGGCGAGTCCGCTGCCTACCAGGACGCGGACCTGGATCCGGACACCGCACGGATGTTGTCGCTGTTGCGTCGCTCTGACTATATGCCCAGCGCGATGTCGGTGCCGTCCGACCCGGAAAAGCTGCTTGAAGTCGCTGAGATCCAGAGCCGGATGGAAGGCCTGTATGGAGCGGGCAAGTACTGTCCGGATGGTCCCGAATCCTGCCGCACCTTGCCACAGCTCTCACAGGTGCTTGCTACCTCGCGCGACTACGATACCCAGCTCGATGCGTGGGCCGGATGGCGAACGGTCTCCCCGGCGATGCGCGAGGATTATCGCCGCTTCACCGAATTGACCACCGAAGGCGCCGTTGAGCTGGGTTACGCCGACATGGGCGACATGTGGCGCTCGGGCTACGACATGAGTCCGGCAGAGTTCGAGTCCGAAGTCGAGCGATTGTGGGGGCAGGTCAAACCGCTCTACGAGGCATTGCATTGCTATGTCCGCGATGAGCTGAGTGAGGAATACGGACCCGATCTTGTTCCGCCCGAAGGGCCGATTCCGGCGCATCTGCTAGGCAATATGTGGTCACAGCAGTGGGGCCAGATCTACGACCTGGTCGAGCCTTATCCAGGCGTGTCCAACCTGGACGTGACCACGGCGCTAGAGCGCCAGGACTATGATGCGGAGAAAATCACGCGAGCCGGAGAAGGCTTCTTTACGTCTATGGGCATGCCGGCGCTACCGCAGACGTTTTGGCAACGCTCGATGTTGAGCAAACCGAGGGATCGCGAGGTAGTTTGTCACGCCAGTGCCTGGAATATGAATCCAGCAGTGGATGATGTCCGAATCAAACAATGTATCGAGACGACCCAGGAACAGTTCGAGACGGTGCATCACGAGCTCGGTCATATCTACTATTACCTCGCCTACAACGATCTGCCCAATCTGTATCGCAAGGGCGCCCACGATGGCTTCCACGAAGGCATCGGCGATACGCTGAATCTGTCGATGACGCCAGGGTATTACGCGCGCATCGGGCTGATCCCGGCGCAACCCGAGAGCCCGGAATCGGTGATCAACCAGCAAATGCGGCTGGCCCTGGACAAGATTGCATTCCTGCCTTTCGCCAAGCTGGTCGATCAATGGCGTTGGGGGGTGTTTTCTGGCGAGATCACGCCGGATGAATACAACGCCCGCTGGTGGGATCTGCGCACCGAATACCAGGGCATCGTGCCTCCGGTGCCACGCGACGAACAGGACTTCGACCCGGGAGCCAAATATCACGTTCCGGGAAACACGCCGTACACCCGCTATTTCCTCGCTCATATCCTGCAGTTCCAGTTGCACAAGGCGCTGTGCGAAGCCGCCAACCATCAGGGCCCGCTATACAATTGCTCGATCTACGGCAGTGAAGAAGCCGGCGAGATACTGTGGACGATGATGAGCTATGGCACCAGCAAGCCCTGGCCGGATATCCTCGAGGCTGCGATCGGCACCCGGCAAATGGACGGTTCGGCCATCATCGATTACTTTGCGCCGCTGATGAGCTGGCTGGAAGAGAAGAACACGGGCAAGACCTGCGGCTGGTAAGCACAGACGGGCCCGGCTTCAGCCGGGCCTTTTTCTTTCTCCTGGAGACATACGCATGGATCATGCTGCCCCGCTGCCTCAGCTAACGTTCAAGGCCATCGTGCTGGGTATTGTGCTCGCGATGATTTTGGCCGGCGCCAACGCCTATCTGGGTCTGTTTGCCGGCATGACGGTCTCTGCCTCGATACCGGCCGCTGTGATCTCGATGGGCATCCTGAGCATGTTCCGGGAATCCAATATTCTCGAGAACAATATCGTGCAAACCGCGGCCTCGGCCGGGGAGTCGGTAGCCGCCGGGGTGATCTTCACCATACCGGCATTGGTCTTGCTCGGCTATTGGGACGTGTTTGATTACTGGTGGGTGTCTGTCATCGCGGGTCTCGGCGGCCTGCTCGGCGTGTTGTTCACCATCCCGCTGCGTCGTTCGCTGATCGTCGAGGAAGACCTGGCATTCCCCGAAGGCAAGGCCACCGCAGAAGTGCTCAAAGTCGGTGACGACCCGCAAAGCGGCGTCATGCAACTGGCACTTGCGGCCCTGGCCGGCGCCGCCGCAAAGCTCGCGTCCTCAGGACTGCGCCTGTGGAGCGAGACGGCACAGGCGGCCACGTTTGCCGGTAAAGGCATCGCCTATATCGGCACCAATCTTTCTCCGGCGCTGCTAAGCGTCGGCTATATCGTCGGGCTGAATATCGCCACTTTAGTGTGCGCCGGCGGCGCCATTTCCTGGTTTATCGCGATCCCTGTCTACAGCATGCTCTACCTGGAATCTGACCCGGCGTTGATCCAGATGATGGCCGATGGCGCCAGCGCGACTGATGTGGCATTCCAGATCTGGACCACGCAGATCCGCTATCTTGGTGTGGGCGCAATGCTGATCGGTGGCATCTGGGCATTGATCTCGATGCGCGGCTCGCTGATATCAGGCGTGCGCAGCGGCATGCGTCAATTAACCTCGGGCGCCGGCGCCACGGTCGAGCACACCGAGCGGGATATCCCGATGCAGTTTGTGCTCGCCGGCGTCGCCATCTTCGTGATCCCGATCTTTTTCCTGTACAACAACATCAGCGACAGCATCGGGCTAGGCATCAGCCTGCCGATGACGCTGATCATGGTCGTGGCCGGGTTTTTGTTTTCGTCGGTTGCCGGTTATATGGCGGGTCTCGTGGGCTCGTCCAATAACCCGATTTCGGGAATCACCATCGCCACCATCCTGTTCGCGTCACTGGTGCTGCTGTGGCTGATGGGACCCGAGGGCGCGAACTCAACTATCGGCCCCGCGGCCGCGATCCTGATCGGCGCGGTGGTGTGTTCCGCGGCCGCCATCGCCGGTGACAACCTGCAGGATCTGAAGGCCGGCTATATCCTGGGCGCGACGCCCTGGAAACAGCAGGTGATGCAATGCGTTGGCGTGATCTCCGCAGTGCTGGTGATGGCGCCGATCCTGAATCTGCTGTTGGAAGCCTACGGCATGGGCGCGCCCACACCTGAACACCCCAACGCTCTGCTAGCACCCCAAGCCATGTTGATGGCCTCGGTGGCCAAGGGTGTGTTTGGCGCCGGCCTGCCGTGGGACATGGTCGCAATCGGCGCCGGCATCGGCGCGGTGATCATCGCGTTCGACGAATATCTGAAGAAACGCAAGGCCAAGTGGCATACACCGGTTCTGGCGGTCGCGGTTGGCATTTATCTGCCGCTTGAATTGTCGGTGCCTATTTTCTTTGGCGGCCTGATCGCTGCAGCAGTGCAACGCTGGAATGCCGGCAATCCGGATCCGGCGGTGCGCGAACGCAATGCCCGGATCGGCATGCTGACCGCGGCAGGCCTGATTACCGGCGAGGCACTGGTGGGCATCTTTCTTGCCATTCCCATTGTGATCAGCGGTGATGCCGGGGTGCTGGCGATCGCCGACGAACCCTGGGGCGGCACGCCGGGTCTGGTGGTGATGGCGGTTCTGGGCTGGTGGATGTACAGGTCATCCACGCGACAACCGGCCTGATCTGACGCCTTGATCAAGAACAGCGAGCCGCAATGAGCACCGGGGCCAGCGGGCCGACTCGGATACAGATGCTCGCCGCCTGGGCGATTGTTTACGGCGTCTGGAGCTCAACTTATCTGGCGATACGCATCGCGGTTGCCGACATACCACCGGGATTGCTTGCGGGCATCCGCTTTTTTACTGCGGGTCTGCTGTTGATCGGCATCGCCCGCTTGCGTGGCGCGAGCTTGCCAACCGATGGCAGGGCGTGGCAGGTGATCGTGGTCATGGGCATTGCGCTGGTTGCGGTCGGCAATGGCGCCGTGACCTGGGCCGAGCAATGGGTGCCATCAAATCAGGCGGCGCTGCTGATCGCAAGCTCCGCGTTCTGGATGGCCTGGTTCGGCAGTTTTGGGCCGAAAGGCGTCCCTATCCGTCGGGGCACTTGGCTGGGGATCGCGATCGGCTTTGTCGGTGTGATTCTGTTGCTCAAGCCCCAGGGCCCAACGGATCTTGAGCAACTGCTGCCAATGGCAGCGATCGTCTGCTCGTCTCTGTTCTGGTGCGGTGGTTCGATTTACGGACGCAATGCCGGTCTCGAGATGTCACCAATGATGTTCGCCGGATGCCAGATGCTGGTAGGCGGCGCGGTGTTGTGGATCGGCGGGATCGCGGCCGGCGAACCGGCCAGGGTGGAATGGACCGCGCCCGGCATCATAGGCCTGGTCTATTTGACGCTGTTTGGTTCCTGCCTGGCGTATGGCACGTACATCTGGCTTATCCGTCAGACCAGCCCTGCGCGACTGTCCACCATTGCATACGTCACGCCGGCCTTTGCGACGGTACTCGGCTGGTGGGTACTCGATGAAACGCTGACCGGCACGCAGTTAGCGGGCATGTTTTTTACCCTGATCGGGGTGATTGTAGTCGCGCGCACCAGCCGGGCCTGATCGGACCGGCTGGTGCGCGCGATTTAGGCTTCTATTTGACGCGAATCAACAGCAAACAGCATTCGCGCAGGCGTTCACCCGAAGGTGTCCACAAACACGGCCGGGTCTGGCTTTGTTGCCTCACTCGGCAAGCGGGTATACGCCTTCGACGCCTCTGGCACGGTTAATGCGATCGGACTTACGCGACCAGACGTTCTATTTCGGCCTTGATATCTGCCGCCTTTTCCTCACCCGCATTCTTCAGCTCGACCAGGCGCTGCTGGGCTGAATCGACCTTCTTCTTGAGATCGTCGACTTTGGACCAGAGCTGTTTTTGTGCCTCCGCCCCGGCCTTTTCGGCCTCAGCGCGTGCTTTCTCGCCACCCGCCCTGGCTTCGGCTTCGTCGATTTCGGCCTTCCACTCGTCAAGTCGAGCCTGTAACTGCTTTTCAAGATTCTGTTTGATGCTTGTCATGTAGATATTTCTCCGTTGGTTTATCTGTTTCGGGTAGTAGAGTTGGGATGTTGTGAAGCGGATCGGGACGCTGCGGCGTCAGGTCATTGCGGCCCTCGTTCGCACACGAGCAGCCTCGCTTCCCGGCTCGTCGCCCCTGGGTCCGTCACCGCCTCTGTCTGTCACTCATGCCTGCCACTCAGGCGAGCAGGGAGCGCAGCATCCAGATGTTCTCCTCATGCTGGCCGATGCGGTCGGTCAACAGATCGGCGGTCTTTACGTCCTCGGACTCTTCCGCACGCTTGACCGCCTCGCGCAGGCTTCTGGCGCAGCGCTCGTTTCCTTCCACCAGCCACTTGATCATCTCTTCCGTAGACTGCGGCTCTGGCTGATTGGGTAGTGCGGACATCGACACCATCCGACGCAAGCCGCCGGGCGCCGGAAAGCCGATGGCCCGGATCCGTTCGGCCAGAGCATCGATAGCTTCGGCCAGGTCGCGGTATTGCAGCTCGGTCAGTTGATGCAGGCTGTAGAACAACGGCCCGGTCGCGTTCCAGTGAACCGACTGGGTGTCGCCGTACACCATGTAGGTGTCAGCGAGTGCGATGGACAAATCGTTGGCAAGGCTCTTCCGATCCTTGCGGTCGACACCGATTTCAACCGGCGTCTCGTGGGCTTTTGTCGCGAATACATGGGATTTCATAATCGGGGGATCCTCCTGATCGAGGTGAGAAAACAGCGTGCATGGATGGCTGCCGGACACGGACGCGTCGGGCAGGAGATGCGCGGGATCAGAAGGCGATTGCGTTGCTCAAGCCCGCCTCGCTGACGGACATTAGGTGAGCGCCGAGTTGGCTTTTTTTGTGATATCGGGGCTGGATAATCAAATATGCTATTGCTTAACTTGTTGAATATAATAACAAAAGCTCCGCCCGCGGTCAAATCGCTCGACCACCCGCCGGATGAAACCACGACTCGATAGCGGCTCGCACGACCCTGGAGCGCCGGCTGTCCAGACACCGACAGGGCAACCTCAGCGGACAGGTTCTGAAGCGCTGACAAGACCGGGGATCCTGCTCTTGGTCAACCAGCAAGAGCGGTCGGTAAGAGAGGCGAGAAGGCGTTTTGAGAGTCTGCCTGTCGGGGCGGACAGGTAGCCGACTCCAACCGGCACTGCGCGGTTATCAGAAGGGCGCGTTTGAACACCAGCTGAAGCAGTCCCGCTATGTCGGCGGCGGCCCCCGCGATCCTGTTTCTGGCCTGGCGAAAAACACAAAAGGAATCGCCAGCGGACCGAGAAGAAAACCCATCACCAACCAGAATCGATAATTGGCAGACCTTGACCTGGCTACCCGATAGCAAATCGCCATCGAAATCAGCGTCACAATAATCAACCACACGATCATCAGCCGCTACTTCCGGTTGAGACGGCTGCTCGCCAGCGTGTCAACATTCCGCCCTGATCACAAACAACACCGCTAGGGCAGTTTCTGCAGCATGCCTGCTGCAGACTGTCCAACCTCATTTGCCGGATCGATCTCGACTGCGCGAGTCAGGGCAGCGCGCGCCTGCTCCAGATTACCCACCTGGCTATTAACAAACCCCAGTGTCAACCAGATTCGCTGATATCCGGGATCCATTGCGACCCCCTCGTTCAGCCACTGCAACGCCTCGTCGGATCGGTCGAGGTAATGCAGCGTGATGCCGAGATTATTGTAGACATTGACGTTACCGGCGCCTGACGCGAGCAACTCCTGATACAGGACAGCCGCCTGTTCATACTGCCCACCGCTGAATAATGTGTCCGCCTGTCTTGCGCGCTCGATTGGATCCGCCGGGATGGCTGGACCCATCGTCGCCGGACCGAAGGGGTTGCCGCCTGCCGGGGTTCGCTCCTTCCAGACCGGAATGACCGGTGCTGGCGGCGGCCCGTTTGAATCGGCGATGCTCGCATCAGGCAGATAATAGGCCCTCGTGGCGGCAAAGACCGCAAGCCCGAAACCAACCTGCAGCAGGGCCATCCACAGCCAGAAACCTGCCTTGCGCTTGTTCCCCATTATTTCGGAATACTGACCGACGTTGCGACGATCTGGTATTCGACTCGCGAACCGGACCGGGCGTCAGATGCCGGCGGTTTGGCCATATCTTTCAAAGTATCTCCTTGCACGCTTGCATCAGCCGCCTGGTCGGTTTGTTGAAGATCGGCAGCGTAGTGCTTCGCTTTGGCCTCGCTGATTTCGGTCTCGGAGAAAGTACCGGCGAGCGTGACCCGCTTGCCTGCTGAGTCGGTGGGGATAAAGAAACTGTAGTCCTTGAAGGTCACCCGGGCGACAGCGTCACCGTCCTGGGCAATAAAGAAGCAACCCTTTTTCTGACACACCTTCTCGATGCGTGTCGTCACCAGCACTTCACTGTCGAGATAGCGATCCTTGTCTCGGACGAGTTCCTGCAAAGTCACGGTGGGGCCGGAATCGTCAAGCATCGCGCCGAACACTTCACGCGTATCAGTGGTCATCACCGGTTCTGACAGGCGAACTACGTTGCTCGCCGGATCAGCAATAACCGGAGCAACACCAGAATCGGCGGCATGTGTCACAGTCACGGCCTGAACAAGGAAGAACCAACAAAGGCCTGTGTGTACGCGCATGTTTCACCTCCAAAAACTACCGGGATAGGAATGTTACCGTCGCCGGCCTGATTCGGCCAGATGCTATTGTCGCGGCAAGGAATTCGTATACTGCGCTTATGAATACTCAACGCCGGGATACCGAAGGCTCTGCCGGGCTGCGCCGATTCCTTCTGGATCTCAAGCGTCGCAAAGTCTATCGCGCGATCGCGGTCTATATCGTAGTGGCCTATGTCTCGCTGGAAGTCGTGAACCTGTTGATTCCGGCGACAACGCTGCCTGTCTGGGCGGACGAATTGTTGCTCGCCATTGCGATTGTCGGCTTGCCCATAGTGGCTGTGTTGGCATGGATTTTTGAGATCACCCCGGACGGAGTGAAGGTCACCGCGCCGGCCGACGCTGTGCCTGGCGAACGATCGGGTCAGCAAACGGGGGGTTGGCTCTGGGCCGGTGTCGCCATGCTCGCTGCATTTGCGGCGCTGGGCTGGTATCTCGTCGCGGGTGGCACATCGGGGACCGCAGATCGGACCATCGCGGTGCTTCCGTTCGAGGCGCTCGGCCCCGCAGAATCTACCGCATTTTCGGAAGGCGTCCATGCCGGGGTGCTGACACGCTTGTCCAGTCTCTCGGGACTGGACGTCATCTCCCGAACCTCTGTCATGCGTTACCGCGAGCCCGGAAGATCGCTGCCTGAAATCGCTGCCGAGCTGGGAGCTGGCTGGGTCGTTGTCGGCGAAGTGCAGGAGGTGGGGGGGCAGGTGCAGGTCATTGCCAGGCTGATCAACGCGGGCACCGACAGGCAGATCTGGGCAGAGGAATACCAGCGCGAGCTCAGCGCTGAAAATGTGTTCAGCATTCAGTCTGACATCACCCGCCAGATCGCGCGGGCGCTGGAAGCCCGACTCAGCCCCGAGGAACTCGAGCAGGTCGACCGCATGCCAACCAGAGACCTGGCGGCGTATGAGCTCTACCTTGAAGGGCGTTCCTTGCTCGCCCAACGAACCGAAGTGGCGATGCGTCGTGCGGAGGAATACTTCACCCAGGCCATCGACCAGGATCCGGCTTTCACTACCGCATACGTCGGGCTGGCTGACAGCCTGATGCTGCGTATCAGCTATGGTCACGAGCATAGCGACGATTCGGTGAACCGGGCACGGGGTGCGCTGCAGCGCGCTATCGAGCTGGACCCGACCCTTGGCGAAGCGCATGCATCACTGGCATTGGTTTATCTGTACACGGACCGTCAGCAAGGGCCGGCCGCGCTGCGTGAGCTCGAGCGAGCCATCGAGCTGCGACCCAACTACGCCGATGCGTTTATCTGGCTATGCTGGACTCAACTCCTGTTGGGCCAGCCAGAAATGGCCATGCTTAGCAGCCGTCGGGCCGTTGAACTCAATCCCCTTTCGGTCGAAGCCGGCGGCAACCTGGCCTCTTCGCTGCAGGCCAACGGGGATTACGAATTGGCGCTGGCTGAGAACCAGCGGGTCCTTGATATTCAGCCGGGATGGCAAAGCGCGCTGCTGGGACAAGGCCTGCTGCTATACGAGCTGGGGCGCTTGCAGGAAGCCGAAGCGGTATTGGCCGACGTGTCGGTCCCGTGGGCCAAATCTGCCGCACAAGACACTTTGGCTCTGGTCCACGTTGCATCCGGCAACGACCTTCGCAGCCGCGAGCTGCTGGCTGAAGCTGAGGCTGAGGGCCGCTGGTTTTCGATGAGTTTGATAAACGCCGCGATGGGTCAGAAAGAGCAGGCGATTGAGGCGCTGGAGCAAGTCGATGAGTGGGACGACTGGTCGACTCTGGCGCTTAGATACTTCTATCCAGATGTCTGGGCAACGATCAAAGACGACCCGCGCTTTGGCGCTGTTGTCCGTAAATTAGATAATGCCTGGGGCGTGGGAGCTGATCAGAAAAAGCGGTAGAAAACGCGCTGTACGCCGAGTCAGGCATCGGCCGTGGGCCGGCTGGCGAGCCCGGATGTCCAGCCTTCGGTGGCCGCACTGATCTACTCGACGGTGTCGGGATGGGCCGGAACATCCTGGGCTGTATCGTCAGTCGCGCCGGCCTCGGGATCCTCTTTCTTTTGCATCCGCCGGGCGCGCTTCTCATCGGCTTTGCGCTTCTTCTCCATCTCGCGCTGACGCTTGGCGAACGTGTGTTGATTCTTTGCCATTGATGTCCTTGCCCGTGCTGTCTTTTTCGCTTGACGCAGTATTGCATGAAGCCAGTAAGCGGTAACTATCATGGCACAGACACGGGCCTGGCGGGGTTGAAAGCCGCTGCACCGCGCACTTTTTTACCCCAGTCAGACTCAGCGTGAGGACATCAAACGGGACGCCGCAGGACGCTGGGCGGACGAAGGGCGGAGCAAGGAGCGGGGCAGGGTGTTGCGGGTTGCCTGCTCTCAGAACTCGTACGACAGTCCGGTAGTGACCGCGTAATCCGCCCTGGCCGCGTCGTCACTGGAGGGATCCGTATCGTAGGACCCGCCGAATGTGAGATCGAGAAAAAAGTCGCTGACGAATTCCTTGCTCAGCGTGACTTCGTAATTCGAGCGTACCCGCCCGAAATCACTGATCCCGGGGAACACCAGCAAGTTAACGGTCAGATCGAGCTTTGGCGTGTCGTACAGGAAGCTCTCATAGGTCGTCTGCAGGATGCCTTCCAGATTGGTCTCGGCGGTGCCGTCACCGCTTTCTTCCCGGGCCACCGCCAGTCCCGTCGCGGCCAGCCACTTGCGCCGGTTGTTCTGTTTGAAGAACTTGCCAAAACCCGCGCCAAGCGTCAGCCGCAGATCGATGTCCAGTTCGTCATTCTGCTGCGCCTGTCCAAGCAGGAACCAGTATTTCCTGTTGTCGCGCAGGAACTTGTACTGGCCGGTCCCAAGGCTTGCCGTCGACGAGCCATCCCCATCATCGGTCACGTCAGAGCGCAGCGATGCGGTCAGTACTCGACGCTCGCTGACATATTCGGTGTCTGCGTAGATATTGGCTTTGGTAACACTGCTGCCTTTGTCATAGCTGTAGCCCGCACCCACCTTCAGGTCGTTACGATCTCGCCAGTTGTCTTCGACCGGGGTAATGCGGACGAAATCGAGGATGGGCAGGGGCTTACTGCCTCGTGCGCCGGTGACGGCCAGCGTTTCCTGTCCGCCAGCATCGCTGAGATCGCCAAAGTAGCGTCGACCGTTGCTGAGCTGGACCCGATAGAAATGCTTGCTGACCAGTGTCTGCACGTCGTCCCACTCGATATAGATCGTGCCCATCGAGTCCGTGCTGTAGCGCAGGCGGCCACGATCCAGGCTCTTGACCTCGCCGGTAATGCGATCGCCGTTCTTCAGCGTAACCACATCCGTCTTTGCCGCGTGCGCGGTAGATATCGACAAACAAGTGAGCAAGGCCCCAACAGCAACGATCCCGGACAAAAAGCGGTTTTGATGTTTGGTTCCAACAGGCAGCATGATGCGACGCTCGTGTTATTCAGCAAGGGGTTTGTGTATTGGCCGAATCTGGTGAGGTTGCCCGGCCGCCAGAGCCGGGAATTCCGGCATATTTGGCGGGTGAACCGGATTCAACGGCGCTGATTATTGCAGATTTTGCGGCTCACTGAGTCGGCATCACGTCTGACCGGCCAGCTCTGGATTTCGCCGATGATCTCCACCCGCGCCAGTGCGTCCATCAGGACAGCCCCGCATTGGCAACCGCATGGTCATTCCTACGCTCTGGCGCTTGCGTGCCTGCTTGCTTAAAACGCTGCAAGCGCAAATGCCGTCCGTCGTTACAGTTATTGACCCGGCGGCTCCGGCTGGCCGGATGCCCTCAGCATGTGAAGCTGTTCGGCTATCTCTGCATTGAGTTCGGCCATAAAAGCCTGGTAAACCGGTTCATCCCGGATGGGTGCATACATGGAATCGCGTTCCCACCAGAACCAGGGCAAGTCCTTGGTGGCCAGGCGCTGGCGCTCGCGCATACTCTCGACCGCCGCCTGTGCATCCCCCAGAAACGCATAAATCGCCGCCCGGATGTCGGCAGCGCTCACGGGCGAGTAGCCCCATCGATTCATCTGCAGTCCCTGCAGCAGTCCTTCAGCGACCTCGATCGCAAGATCGCGGCCATCCCGCGCGGCAATTACCGGCAGTGCCAGGATGCGGCCGAAAACGTCATCACGGCCAATATCACTGTTGAAATCCACTGCGGTGACGCCCGGCCGATAGCCCTCGATAGCGCGCTGGGCCGTGGCCACATCGCCCTGGGCCAGACTGACATCACGGACAATAATCAGCGCGATGATTTCCGCGTTAAACCGGTTGCCCGGGAACGCGTCCAGACTGTTGCGCGTTATCTCCAATGCCTGCGCATCCTGTCCCCGCTGATAGGCGAGCAGCGCGGGGCCCACACGGCTGACCTCGGCTTCGGGGTTCAGGCGCAGGCTCTCTGCCAGCCAGCGCTCTGCCGCCTGGTCATCGCCCAGGTGCAGATAGCTGATCGCCATGCTGAATGGCGCCTCAGGGTCCAGCGGATCCAGCGCAACGGCGGGGGCGGTGAGCAGGGTTGACTCGGCCAGCTCGCCACGCCTCCATTTGAAATCCGCATACGCCATTCTGGCCGCGGGATCGTCCGGCGCCAGATCGGTCGCCATACGATAGTTCGCTTCTGCTGCGTCAAATTCAGCGAGCGTTTCCTGCAGATTGGCCATGCGTCGACGCAAATTCACCGACAGCGGATCCCTGTCTATCGCCTTCTGCAGTATCAACACGGCTTCCTGTCTGCGCCCTAGCTCATTCAACACGGCGGTGAGCGCTTCACTGGCGAACGCGTTGCCCGGCTCCAGCTCCAGCGCCCGCCGCAGCGACGCCTCCGAGGCGGCCCGGTCCGGCTTGTCCGGGTCCTGGAAGTAATCGATAAATCCCTGCATGGACCAGGCCAGCGGCAGATCCGGGTCCAGCGCAAGCGCTTTCTCTACCTGCTCCCGCACGTCACCGATGATTTGCGGCCAGCTCAGGGTGCCCCATTGCGCCAGCTCCGCCCAGCTGCGGGCGAGGCCGGCATGAGCCGCGGCAAATTCCGGATCCAGCTCAATTGCTTGCTCAAACATCGCCTCGGCGGCGCGGTAGGCCTCAATCCCGGTGCCGGCCAGAAACTGCGTGCCCTGCAGATAGGCGTTGTAGGCGTCCATGTTGTGCGTCGGGGTCGGCGCGGGCGCCGATTCTCCGCTGACACCCAGCAACTTCACCTGCAATGCGCTCGCTACGGACTTTGAAATCTCGTCCTGAATCGCAAACACATCGTCCAGGGTGCGATCGTAGGTTTCGCTCCATAGATGGTAGCCATCGCTGGCGTTAATCAACTGAGCGGTGATCCGGATCCGATCGCCGGACTGACGCACGCTTCCCTCGAGCAGATGATTGACGTTGAGGGTCCGGCCGATTTCCGCCGGATCGCCGACCTCTCCCTTGTAACGGAAAGAGGAGGTTCTGGCCGCTACCCGTAAACCGTCCATCTTCGCCAGTACGTTGAGCAATTCCTCGGTCAGACCATCCGAGAAGTACTCGTTGTCCTGGCTGTCGCTCATGTTGACAAACGGCAGCACGGCGATAGATCTCTCGGGCGCCGGCGCAAATTTGCTGGCGGCAATGCTGGCTGGATCGCTGCTCTCGGTCTTTGTCATCTCAGCAACTGCCGGCGCTGTGTCATCGGATTCGCCGGCAATACGCGGGCTTTCGGGCATGAGGCGGTCCACCACCACCACGGTGATTGCCAGGATCAGCAGGACAACGATCAGGGTATTGATCTTGCGACCGGTGTGGCCGGCGATGGACTGGCTGCGGTCAATCTCTGTTTCGCGCTTGAGGCCTTCCGGGGTCATTTCGTAGACCCAGGAGAAAATGACCGCGGGCAGAAAACCGAGCGCCAGCAGCATCACCACCAGCGACCCCGCCCACTCCGGTACCGGCAGCAGTGACGACAGCACGTCGGTCACCTGCAACAGCAGCCAGCTGGCGATCAGATAAAGGACCGCCACCTTGGCGACGTTGCGCCGCTTGAGCTCCTCGAAAAACGACATGATTGTTCTTGTTCCACCCCGACAGGATGGATCATGGAATATGCTGTGGCGTTTGTCGATGCGAGCGGTGCCGTATTCCGGTCGATTCGGCCGGGCCTTCGTGCCAGCCGGTCTCCGGCCACAAGTCCCATTTTCCCCGCGGAGACGTTAGACTTTCGGCCGGGCGGACGCCTGATTTTGACCTCACGCTCACCCCGGGCGTGGTCAGCGCAATAAGAAGTCGTTATGGATGATCTTGTTTCACGGGCACAACGGTACGCGACCCAGGCACACCGCCGGATCGATCAGCGGCGCAAATACTCAGGGCAACCGTACGACACCCATCTGAAAGCGGTGGCAGACATCGTTCGGTCTGTGACCGACGATCCGCAGACTCTCGCCGCGGCCTGGCTGCACGACACACTCGAAGACACGCCGGCAACCTATGAGGAGATTGAGTCCGAATTCGGTACCGAGGTAGCACATCTGGTCGAAGAGCTGACCGACGTCAGTCGTCCCGCCGACGGCAACCGGGCCGTGCGCAAAGCCATCGACCGTCGCCATCTGGCCCGCGCCAGCGCGCGGGCCAAAACCATCAAGCTGGCGGACCTGATCGACAACTGTGCCGATATCGCTGGCCACGATGCAAAATTCGGGCGTGTCTTCATTAGCGAGGCAGCCGTTTTGCTGGAAGTGCTGCTGGACGGCGACCAGAGGCTGCTCACACGTGCGCGGAAGCAGATCAGCAAATATGCGGAGAAGCTGGGACTTCCGCCGCTTCAGGCAGAACTGCTGGCGCTTGATGAAGACCTGGAAACAGCCTCGAAGGCACTCCACTACCGCCCGCCGGTGGCGCGTCTGTTTATCGATGCCTTTCGCGCCACGGATATCGCCGAGCCCTTGCGTTCGTTTGATTCGGTGCGTGACCCTGAGGATATCGGCAGGGTGTTAAAGGACTACGATGCCCCGGTCGCCGGCATTCGAATTGACGGCGTTGTGGTCGGTTTTGCTTCCCTGGCCGAACTCGATAAGGGCCCCGAGCACGCGCGTCTACGCGCCTTCAGTGCCGATCAGATCGTTGACGGTAATGCGTCGCTGGCGGAGGTGGTGCATGTATTGAACCGCCACGAGTTCTGTTTCGTCGGGATGCTGGATGAAGTCATCGCCTATGTTGGCCGCTCGGACTTTCACAAGCCGGTCGTGAGGATGTGGCTGTTCGGCATTGTCACGCTGGTCGAGATGGAAGTGACCGAGCGCATTGCTGCCCGATGGCCAGATGAATCCTGGCGTTCATTGATTAGCGCCAGGCGCCTGGAGAAGGCCGAAGCGCTCAAAGCTGAGCGCGAACGGCGCGGCTCAAATTGCCGGCTGCTGGATTGTCTGCAGCTGTCTGACAAGGGCCGCCTGGTGCTGGCCAATCCGGAGTTCCTCGCAGAATTGGAGTTTCGCACGGCGGGGGCGTTCAAGAGAGCGCTCAAGGAACTCGAAGGCCTGCGCAACAATCTGGCGCACGGCCAGGAATTTGTCACTGACGACTGGGCACAGATCGTGCGTATGGTCCTCAGGATGGAGGAGATCGCCGGCGCTGAGCGGTAGCACCTGTTCCACTGCGGCCGTTCACGAATGGTTGGTTCCGGATAGATCGTTAACTGACAAAGAAGTCACAGAAAAAACCCGCCTCGAAGGCGGGTTTTTTGCTACTCGGATTCGGATTCGAAACGCTTACCGGCTTACCGGGCGCGTCTGCGTCGCATCGCTCCGGCGCCAATCAGGCCAAGCCCGAGCAAAGCCAGCGAGGCCGGCTCCGGGACTTCGTATTCGACTACGAAGCTGTCCATCACCGCACGGTTCTCCATGTCATCCCACAGGCCAACGTCTGGCCAGTAGTGGAGATACTGCTGAGACCCGCCGACACCATTGTTGGGTTCGCCAGGCGCCCAGTTGGCATAGTCCCATGTTTCTCCGGTCACCCAGGCCCAGGTACCGAGCGGCTCGACTTCGCCCTGACTGACCTGATAACCGCCCAGCCAGTAGCGCTGCAGATCACCGCTGCCGTAGGTCGAGACCAGCTCGGAAACAAAGTCGTTTTCCGCTGCGGAGGTGATTGTTACCAGATGGCCACCCATGTCGGCGGCCAGCAGGCTGGCCTGATCCCAGGTCAGCGTCGCTTCGCCGGTAATCACTTCATAGCTGTTGCCGTTGCCGTCCCAGGTCATCATGGTGGCGTGAGCCAATGGTGACAGCGTCAGCAGCAGTGCGGCGATGGTCAAACGGGATTTCACGTGTCGTCTACCTTGATTGCTTGAGAGTCGAAATTCGGCTCTGTGAAAATTCGGTTACAAGCTTTATATGCAAAAACCGGACCACATTTCAAGTCCTTGTTTTTGTTTATTTTTCTTTAGGCTTCGCGCGGAAGTGTAAGAAATTACGACAGATTTTGCCTGATACAGACCGAAAGTGGTCAGATAGTGTAAAAAGTTTCGACAGATCACGGCAACGCCTGGTTCGGGCAAGCCGTGATCAATCCCCCCCTACCCGCCAGGGCGGGTGGCGACGGTTCCTGCCCGCTTTGTAGAGACAGATTTCGTTGCCCGACGGGTCCTGTAGCCGCGCCTCACGCCACAGCCAGCGCTGGTCCGTCGGCGGGCCATCAAATTCGACACCGGCCTCGCGCAGTCTGGCTACCACCTGATCCAGGTCCTCGCATTCGAAATAGACCGTCAGTCCGGCTGTGTTCGGCGCTGAATCCACCCGATGGATCGAAAACGTGCTGTTGCCGTCCGGGCACTCAAAACGGGCGTATCGAGGCACCGAGTCGACAATCAGGCGCAGGCCCAACACCAGGTAAAAGTCGACCGAAGCGGCGACATCGGTCGCTGGCACGGTGATCTGGTTAAGGTCCATGAACAGCAGACACTGGTATTCAATGACAGGCGACGTTCACCTTGCGGTCTCAGTCCCTGCGAATCACCATCACATCCCAGCGCCCGCTCGGGCCAATGAAATTTGATGCGAGACCACTGAAGAAACTCACCAGTAACGCGCCAAACAATGCGGCCCAAAAACCGGACAGCTGGAATCCGTCCAGCATCGACGCCACCAGCCCCAGCATGGCGGCGTTGATGACCAGCAGGAACAGCCCCAGGGTGACGATGGTCAACGGCAGCGTCAGGATCACCGCCAACGGTCGCAGCAGCGCATTGACGATGCCCAGCCACAACGCGGCCCAGAGCAGTGAGGCGGTGCTTAGAAAAGCCATGCCCGGCACGATTGCCGATGCCAGCCACAGCGCGCCTGCGGTTATCAGAAAACGAATCAAGAAACCCTGCATGGGGTACCTCCTGTCTGGCAGCGGCCTTATCGCGGCTGCGGATGGAATATCTGTTCCAGATCAAGATGGGTCAGGCCGCGGATCCGGTTGAGCAGATACCATAGCGCAATCATCATGACAGCCATCGACGGCAGCGCGATGACCGGATAACTCAGCGCGGTCATGCGGCCGAGCTCTTCATTAAAAGCCACCGAACCTGCGGGGCTGCGCACAATCATCCGCGCGAGCACAAAATTCAATATCGCTGACAGGAAAAAAGAACTGGCCAGCAACCAGGAAGCCTTGTTCAGGCTGCGCTCGAAGGAATCGTGGTTGCCGTGCTGGTCCAGCGCCGCGTCCACTGCCTTGATGTCGATAACCCGGTCGTTATAGAGCAGCGAGCGCACGATCGGATATCGTGTCCGGGTAGAGAGCACCACGGCCAGACCAATCACTGCTGGCACAGCGGCCTCTTTGACCGCCAGCCATTTCGGATCGAGCTCCATCAGGCTGATACCGCCGGTCAGCAATGTGCTGACTACACCAAGCGCGGAAATGAAGTTGAAACGCCGCCGGCGCACCGCGTCCTGGATACCGTAGGTCAAGGGAAACGCCAATGCAGCCAGCAAACCCAGCAGCGGCCCCAGATACGCCTCGCTGCTCAGCTTCATCAGGATGACCGCCGGGATCGCGATATTGACCAGCAGGCTGATCCACGGATTCTCGTTCTTTGTACTGACCGGCTTTGCAGGAGCGTTGTTCATGCGATTTACTTGCGATAAGGGGTCCGAAGCCGGCTATGTTAACTCGGATGCGTCGGTTATCCGCTCGCCGGGAAGATCCGGTATCGAGTCATCGCCTGGATCCTGGTGGATCAGCACATCGGCGCCGGGCATGGCCTTGCTGATGCTGTCCGCAACTTCGTCACCTATGTGATGCGCCTGCGCCAGGCTCATACGCCCATCCAGCTCAAGATGCAGCTGCACGAAACGGGTCTGGCCGGCCTGTCGGGTACGCAACTCGTGGACCGCCCGCACTTGCTCGTGCTCCAGCGCGATACGGACGATTTCCTGTTGATCCTCTTCGGGCAGCTCCTTGTCCATCAGGTGGTCCACCGACTCGCGACCGATGTGATAGGCGCCGACAAGAATAAAAACGCCCAGGCCAAGGCCGAACACCGGGTCGGCCCAGGTCACGCCCCACGCGGCCAGCCCCAGCGCGATGATGACCGCGACGTTGGTCAGCAAGTCCATCAGGTAGTGAAAGGAGTCTGCGCGGATCGCCACCGAACCGGTTTTCCGGATCACGTGCCGCTGAACCGCGACCAGGATCACAGTCGCCAGCGTGGCGAAGATCATGACGCCAATACCCTGCATGACCGCCTTGACTGCCTGCGGATTGATCAGACGGTCGATCGCCTCAGAAAGCAACAGGACCGCGGTGCCCGCGATAAATGCCGACTGCGCAAGTCCGGCCAGCGACTCGGCCTTGCCATGACCGAACCGGTGCTCTTCGTCCGCCGGTTGTAGCGAATACCGAACCGCAAGCAGGTTGACCACTGACGCAGCCGCATCCATCAACGAGTCCAGCAGCGACGCCAGCAATGCCACCGAGCCGGTGGACAACCAGACCGCCATCTTGACCACAATCAGCAAGCCCGCGGTGGCCACCGACCAGACCGTGGCCAACTTTAGCAGGCGTGCGTGCTCAGCGCTGGTGACCAAATTCAATCGTGATCGTGATCGTGGCCGATAGGCCCGTCCGAGAACAGCGTCTCTTTCAGCTCGGCGTCAAATGTCGGGTCCCGGCGTCGGATCCATTCCAGCACCATCGCCGCGTGCTCTTTCTCTTCGTCGCGGTTGTGCTCGAGGATGGCCCTGAGCTCCTTATCGCTGCAGGCGTCGACACGCTGGTTGTACCAGTCCACGGCCTCCAGCTCCTCCATCAGGGAAACGATAGCCCGGTGCATGTCGCGGGTCTCATCGCTGAGCTCCTGGATCGGCTCGTGATAACCCTCGTTCGCCATAATGGTCTCCCTTTCTGATAGGAAATGCGGCTACCCTAGAAAACCAGCGGCAGAAAATTCTGATCTTCTATCGGCGTGCGTACATAGATCTTGCTGGTGTCTCTGGGCGGCAGTTCGATCGGGTCCTGCCACACGTCCTTATACGGGACTTTGCTCAGGATGTGGTGGATACAGTTCAGACGCGCGCGGCGCTTGTCATCAGCCGGCACTATCCACCAGGGTGATTGCGGCGTGTCGGAAAACTTGAGCATGTCGTCCTTGGCCCGGGAATATTCGCGAAACAACCGCCTGGATTCCAGATCCATCGGGCTCAGCTTCCAGCGCTTCAGCGGATCATGGATACGCGCCTGAAAGCGTCGCTCCTGCTCCTCATCGCTGACCGAGAACCAGTATTTGAGCAGGATGACATCGGAACGAATAAGCATGCGCTCAAACTCGGGTACTTCGCGCGCGAACTCGAGATACTCTTCGCGGGTGCAAAAGCCCATGACCCGTTCGACTCCGGCACGGTTGTACCAGCTGCGATCGAACAGCACCACTTCCCCACCGGAAGGCAATTCGGCGACATAACGCTGAAAGTACCACTGGGTTTTTTCGCGTTCGGTCGGTGTTGGCAGCGCAGCGATCCGGACCACCCGCGGATTGACGCAATCCATGATGCGCTTTATCGTGCCGCCCTTGCCGGCCGCGTCGCGACCTTCGAACAGGATGACGACTTTAAGCTTTTCGTGCTTGACCCATTCCTGCAGCATCACCAGTTCGCGTTGCAGCGCCTGCAGGTGCTTTTCGTAGATCGTACTCTTCAGCCGGCCCTTCTTGGTATACCAGCTGCGGCGATCCTCCGGGATCTGGAACTTCGGACAATCAACGCCCCCTTGAAGAATCCCCAGCTCATCAAATGCTTTTTCTTTTTTGCTCATCTTGTCAACCAGGTCATTAATGGACTCTTGCGCCGTATGACACTATAACGCTTGAGTTGCGGGTCCGCGAGATGGTTTGCAATCGCAACAATAGTTGCTATGAATGATACCTAGATAAGGAGAATCCGAGTGTCGCGTTTTCGCAGTCACCTTTTGTTCGTGATTCTCGCGGTGCTGGCGTGGGGCTTCTGGCAAAGCGAGGATTTCCTGCGTCTGTCCGCAGGTGTCGCGCTATTCATGTTTGGCATGCTTTCGCTCGAGAATGGCTTCCAGACATTCTCCGGTGGCGTACTGGAAAAGGTGCTTGATGCCGGCACCCGCACCCGGGCCCGCAGTATCGGCTTTGGCTTTATTGCTACGACGCTGATGCAATCCAGCTCCCTGGTCTCGCTGATCAGCATCACCTTTCTCTCTGCCGGATTGATCCAGCTGGCCCAGGGTATCGGTATTGTGTTCGGTGCCAATATCGGCACCACCACCGGTGCCTGGCTGATGGCCAGCTACGGGGTCAAGATCAATCTGGCCAGTTACGCCTTGCCGATGCTGGTGTTTGGCATTCTGCTGATTTACCAAAAGGACCGTCGCTTCAAGGGCATGGGCAACGTCCTGCTCGGTATCGCGTTTCTGTTTATCGGCATCCAGTTCATCAAGGAAGGTTTTGAGGCGGTCAGCCAGGGCATGGATCTGACCCGGTTTGCGCTGGGTGGCCTCGCCGGCGTGCTTGCATTCGCTGCGATCGGCATCGTCGCAACCGTGGTGATGCAGTCCAGCCACGCTGTGCTGATGCTGACTATCGCGGCGCTGGCAACCGAACAAATTACCTATATGAACGCGTTGGCGCTCGCCATCGGCGCCAACGTAGGTACCACCATTACCGCGTTACTGGGCGCCATCGGCGCCAATGTGGCTGGCAAGCGTCTGGCTGGCGCGCACATGGCGTTCAATTTCACCACCGGGCTGGTCGCGATCGTGTTCCTGCAACCGCTGGCGTCATTTGTCGATGTTGCCGCTGGCTGGATGGGTATTGCTGCCGATGACTACACCCTGAAGCTGGCGATATTCCATACCGTGTTCAATGTGCTCGGGGTAGTGCTGATGCTGCCACTGGTCAATCGGCTGGTTGAAGTGCTCGAACGCCTGCTGCCGGATCAGGCTGTCGTGGCCGGCGTCGAACAACCGCTGTTCCTTACTGATGCGCTGGTCGACTACCCGGATGCGGCCTTGCTGGCGCTAAGCCGGGAGACGCGGCACATGGCCGCGAACTCGCTGGAGATCATCGCCGTGGCCGTTGGTTTCGAGCTGCGCGACCTGCTTGCTGACACGCCGGTGGAGCGTCTGGCCGAGCGGCGCCGCGATCTGGATAAGGTCAGGGTCAAGGACCTCTATGAGCATCGGGTCAAGGCGGTATACAGCGCCATCATCACTTTCGCCAGCAAGGCGCAACCGCACATGAACGAGGGGCAGGCCGAAGCGCTCTATCAGCTCAAGCTCGCCAGCCGGCGAATTGTGGAAGCGCTGAAGCTGCTGCGTCTGCTGCGCAGGAATCTGAAGCGCTTCGCAAACTCGGACAATCGTCACATGCGTGAGCAATACACGGTCCTGCGCATTCATCTGGGCCAGTTGGTACGGGTTGTGGCAGGACTTGGAAGCGTCGACGATGTTGCAGAAGTCCGCTCGCGACTCGCAGTTCTGGAATCTGCCATGCAGGCAGATGATGTGGTCGCCAACGGGGTTCTTGATAACTTGATACGCAATGATGAAATAGCACCAGATATGGCCTCCTCATTGATGAACGATTCGGCCTATGCGTCTGAGCTGCAGAAGGAGATAATCCGGGCTGCTGAGGCCGTCTACACCGTTGCACGAGAAACCATCAAGGATCGTCCGTACGACGCCGACATCGAACAACACCCGAACCGGCCACCCGCGGCCTAGGCGAATTCACCACCTCGACGACAGAACAGTTCGGGCCGCGCCCGGTTTGATCGATCGAGCTCAACGACAACATCAAAGCGATCAAGCTGCAGACAATAGTCGACGTCCGCCGCGGGAAACCAGGGTTGTTCCGGGTCGCTGAACCTGGCGACGCCGGGATCTGCGAGGATACACTCCCGGACATCGCTGAAGACTGGCTCGCCCCCCGCCGCCAGCTCGCTCAGATACTCTGCGCACAGCCGGTCTTCGATGCTTGCTTCGACACCATTCCAGCCCATCGCCACCAGGCAGACATCACCCACCTCACCGCTACGGATGCAGTTGACGATGGTCCCGGTCACAGCAGCAGCATTGACAAAGCTGGCTGTCAACACCCGATCCGCGCCGGTCGCGGCCATCAGACCCTGAGTGCCGGCACTGGTTCGCTGGATCACGGTTTTTCCTGACAGGCTCGTCTGCGCCACCTCTGCCGGCGAGTTGCCGAGATCGAATCCGGCCAGGCGCCTGCCGTTGCGTTCGCCGGCCAGCAACACCGTGGGGTCATCCCACTTTTCGGCCCGGGCCTGTGCCTCGGTGGCCACCGGAATGACCCGCGCCGCGCCCTGATGGAACAACCACGGCGTCACGGTAAATGCACGAAACACGTCGATAATCACCGCCAGACCGGTGGCGCGGGCGGCGCCGGAAATACCGTCGAGAATCCGTATCTGAGACCCGTGCTCAGCCACCCGGAACGCGCCGCAGTACATCAAACGCGATACTGATCCGCCGGGCCGGGCCCTCGAACGGCATGGTGCGGTGATAGAAATACGAGGGGAACAGAAACAGCCGTCCTTCCGCTGGCGCAAACGCATGCAGAGCAGGGCCTGGCTCCGACTGAAGTTCCTCGGGCGGCAATCCGAACTCGATCCAGCCATCGCTGTGGTCATTGCCGTCGCCCAGACTCGGGGGCAGCTCGACATAGTAGACCCCGCTCAACCAGGCGGCCGGATGTATATGCGGCAGTTGATGGCCGGCGGTATCCATCACGACAGACCACATGGTCAATTTCAGCGCGCCCGGCAAAGGCCCGGGGAACGGATGGTCCGGCGGCTGATCCAGTTGCTCGGTGTAGCGCGTGACAGCAACCCTGACCGCCTGCTCAAGCAAGGCTACCGGTCCTTTTTCTCCCTCTAGCAGATTGCCGGTATGGCGGCCACGACGTGTGGCGTTGCCTTCCGGCTCGTAGGCCAGAGTAGGGTGCCCGAGCACGTGCTCCGCCAGCGACAGATTGAACGCCCGCATGGAGTCCCAGCCCGGAGGCGGATCCAGGTCGATGCTGCTCACCAGTCGCGGGACATCCAGCAGCGCATCCGCTTCGGGAGTGCGACCGACGCCAAGCAGAGCCAGAGACCGCGCCGCCAATAATGAGGGGTGCGCCGGATCAAGCGCCTGTGCGCTCTCGACGGCGCGCAGCGCCGCCTGCGCGTCGCCCCTGGCCAGTAGGGCTTCGATCAGCCGGATTCTGGCGGCGATGCTGCCGGGCGCGGTGCTTACCGCGCGTTCATATGCGGGCACCGCCTGCGCCAGCCGGTCGGTATCCTGCAACGTGATGCCAAGATTAAGCCAGACCTCCGCCTGACCCGGGTCCAGCGCCAGTGCTGCTCTGTAGGCCCGTTCCGCAGCAGGGAAGTCGCCGTTGCGGTGCAGGGCGGCGCCCAGATGTCCAAGCAACACCGGGTTGTCCGTTTGCACACGGGCCGCCGTCTGCAGTGCCTCAACCGCTTCGCCGGTGCGGCCGCTGGCCAGGCAGACCGCGGCCAGCGTCTGAAGCGCGCGGCAGTGCTCCGGTTCGATCTCGATGGCACGACGCAGATGTTGCTCGGCGTCCTGGCTGCGCAACAGGCCCCGCAGCACATGACCCAGGTTGCTGTGCGCGTCGGCATTGTCCGGCTCGACCTGCAGCAAGCGCCGGAACGCGGTTTCCGCTGCTTTCAGATCGCCGAGATTGTTGCGCGCACGTCCCTCCAGCATCAGCCGGCGGGCGTTGCCTTGCTCGCGTGGCGGCAGGCGTTCCAGCGCACTCAGCGCGCGCTCAGGTTGACGCGCGCCGAGCAAACCCTCAGCCAGCATCAGCAATCCGTTGGCATCAGCAGGATCACTTGCCAGCAACGCGCGGGCGGCGGCGATCGCAGCGTGCCAATCGCCGGCGGCAAGGCGTTTCTGCGTGTCGCCGGACTCCGGCGCCTGGTTCATGGCTTACACCACAGCCCCGTGCGGCTGTTAACCTGCCGCGGCCTGAGGCAGGGCATCCAGCTGGCGCACCAGGGCCTCTAGCTTCTCGGTGTCGCGAGTGAAATTACGGATGCCCTCGGCCAGTTTCTCGGTCGCCATTGCGTCTTCGTTCATCAACCAGCGGAACTTGCGCTCATCCATGACGATCGCTGCTTCACCGCGCTGCTTTGCTATTTCCGGTGACAGCTTGCGTGGCAGTTCACCTTCGGCCAGCTCCAGTTCAGACATCAGGCCGGGTGAGATGGTCAGCAAGTCGCAGCCCGCGAGCTCAAGGATCTCATCGACGTTGCGGAAGCTTGCCCCCATGACCACCGTGCTGATGTCGTGACGCTTGTAATAATTGTAAATCCGCGTCACCGAAACCACGCCAGGATCCTGCGCAGCGGCATAGCCATCCACGCCCTCGTGCTTCTTGTACCAGTCAAGGATACGACCGACAAAGGGCGAGATAAGCGTTACCCCTGCGCCGGCACAAGCCACCGCCTGGGCAAAAGAGAAAAGCAGGGTCAGGTTGCAGTGAATACCGCGGCGCTCGAGTTCGGAGGCAGCAGCAATGCCCTCCCAGGTCGAGGCGATTTTGATCAGGACCCGCTCTCTGGCGACGCCTGCGTCTTCGTACATGCCGATCAACTGCTCGGCCCGCGCGACGGTCGCTTCGGTGTCGAATGACAGGCGCGCGTCGACCTCTGTGGAAACCCGCCCCGGAATGATGCCGAGGATCTCGACACCGAAATTGACCGCCAGCCGGTCCAGAGTCAACGCCAGCTGCTGCGCTTCAGAGCTTCGTGCCTGTTGACCAAAACGGACTGCGTCGTCGACCAGATTCCGGTACTTGTCGTCCTGCGCTGCCTTGAACAACAATGAAGGGTTGGTCGTTGCATCTACCGGTGCGTAGCGGCGAATGGATTCGATATCGCCGGTGTCGGCGACGACGGTGGTCAATTCACGGAGACGGGAGAGTTTGTTCATCAGCAGCCCTGCCAGAAGGTGGTTGTCGGGCACTCGGAAGAGAGACCCGGATTGGGGCTTATTCTAACATCACGCCGCCAAACCGATCAGCGGCGCAGGCCGTTGAACACGATCGTGAAATCCGTAAACGGACGACTGAACTGTTCATCGCGGACCTCCCTGCTGTCGATATCCACAAAGCCGATCTCATTGCCAACGTTGCGCTCACCGACCGCCTGGCACATGAGGACCCGGGCCGCTTTTCGGTAGTCCTCGATATGCTGACCCTGAAATTCCGGCAGATAGAACACTACCCCAAGGCGTGCACTGTCCTGATACAGGTCGAACCAGGTCGTCGCCGGGTCGATCGCGGCATCGCCAATCCTGACGGTTGACAGCTTGCGCGTTTTGGCTCGCAGGGCGGTGATCTTCCACCCTCTGATTTTCGGCGCCGCCCGGGCGACTGCGGCGACCGTACCGAACAATGCAATCTGGCCATCAGCGGTTAGTACAAGCTCGGCCTCGCGGCCGCGCTGCAGGATCTGATAACTCAAACCCGGGCGGATGCGTCCAAGCCAGTAGGCCATTGCCTCACGATGCTCTGCGTCATCCCCGCCTTCCTTTACGCGCGCCGCCTGGCTTGCGAACCAGCTCCAAAACTCGGCTATCGGCTTATCTTCAGCCTGCCCGGCCTGCGCCAAAACGGCGGATGGGGCCAACACGATCAGTGACAGCAGAACAATGCGGGATATTGCGGCGAACGGAAATCTCACGATTCGGAATGCGCGTCCTCATCCGGTTCGAACAGTTCCGCGGCATAGTCCTTGAGCTCCTCGACGCTGGTGCCATATTCCTGCAGGTAATGATCGATCAGAGATGCATTGATCCGGTCCGCGGTTTGCACCGATTCGCGAATCGCACGGATCTCCTGCAGCAAGTCCTCGCGACCCTCCGCAGTGAACAGGCTCTCGACTTTGTCGACCATGAACCTGTGTACCAGGTCATTGCGCAGACGGATGGCCTTGTGGATCGCCTTGCGTTCCGGGGACGTGAAGTGTTCCTTTTTCCGCACTGCGCGAAACAACTCACCCACGGTCTTGCCTGCCTGCGCGGAAGACAACGCGGTGACGGCATCGGAACCGAATTGCGCGTCGTCGTAACGCGTGGCCAGCGCCATCAGCAAGACGAGGCCGAATTCCAGCACCTGAGTGTCGTGGACCGCGGCACCGAACTCGGCGTATACCGGCGCCAGATCCGACTGGTCTGGCAGATTCAATGGCGTGGGTTCAGCCGCCGATCCTTTGCTGTTCATGTCGACATCCGCTTGCGAAAAAACTCTTCTATTGGCTCGGCCTTGCCGACGACATGGCCCTGAGCATAGGTGATGCCCAATTCGCGGAGCAGTTCCAGACTGGTGTCATTCTCGACAAATTCCGCGACGGTCTGCAACGAGAATGCTCTGGCGATACTGACCACCGCCTGAACGATAGCGTAATTCTTGCTGCCGCGTTCCAGCCCGCGGATGAAAGCGCCGTCGATCTTTATCTTGTCCACAGGTAACTCGCGGAAATATTCAAAGGACGACATGCCGGCGCCAAAGTCGTCCAGTGCGAAACTGCAACCCGCTGCCTTTAGACCGCTGATGAATTCTACCGCCGCCCGAAAATGCGTGACTGCAGCCGTCTCCGTTACTTCGAAACAGAGCTTCTCCGGCGGAAGATCGAATGTGTCGAGCAGATTTAGATAGAAACCGAGATTGTCAGGATCAATCGAGGCGCCGGAAAGATTGATGCAACAGGCTCTTGTGCGCGCAACGCATTCAGGCCGGCTCGCCAGCCAACTGACGGCATTGCTGACAACAACCCGATCCACCTCCCGCATCAACTCGAACTTCTCGGCGATTGGGAACACCTCCACTGGAGGCAGTGGTCGACCCTGCTGATCGGTGATCCGCGACAGAACCTCAAAGCTGAGACCGTTGTTCCCGGTCTCCTGTAGCGGCTGCAATTCCTGACAATAGAGTTGAAACCGGTTGGCCTGCAACGCCCCGCGAATCTCTGTTACCAGCGCGGCGGCTCTTTTGCGCGCCGCCACAGCGTCATCATCAAGCCGCAGCAGGCGAAACCCGTCACCACCGCTGGCCTGCACCAGGCTCATCGCGGTGTGGGCGGTTAGCAACACCACGTCCGGGTCGGAGCGGCCACCGGAGAACGGCACCACTCCGATGCTGGTGGTCACTGCGCTGTCGTTGCCTTGCTTCGCCGATCGCAGACCCGAGACCCGGCGCCGGATGGTGCTGGCCACCTCGCTGGCCTGGTCCTCGCCGCTGTCTCGCAACAACACCGCAAAATCGTCCCCGCCAAGGCGCGCGACGGTTGCTGTGACCGGAAGATCGCCTGCAATCAGATCGGCAATCTCGCGCAGCATCATGTCACCGGCCTCAATGCCGCAGTTGTCATTGACCAGCGAAAAACGATCAACATCGATGTGTAGAAACGCATGCTCGCGACCCTGCTGGGCTTCGCGACTGGCCGCGTCGGACAGATGGGCGCGCAATTCATCGCGCTTCAGCAGGCCGGTAGTAATGTCGTGGCTGGCGTGCCGGCGGATGTCGACGCTGGCAGTGTGTCCCTCGAGCCGGAACATGGCGATAAGTTGCGCCGCCAGCAGCGCGATGATGCTGACCAGGGTAAGACCGATCTGCTCGGCGAGCTGGCCTTCCACCTCGAAGCGCTCCAGAAACCATGATTCGCCGAGCACCAGATATGCCACCACGGCCAACGCGGCGATGGCGTTGAACCGGTAGTCAAAACGCAGCGCAGCAATGACTACCATCAACAACAGCAGATAGCGCAGGCTGACCGCAAACTCGGGGCGATCGACGGCCATCAGCGAAAAATGCAGCGCCGCCAGTACAACGGTCACGCCAATCCAGCCACGCACACCGAAGCTGAGGAACCCGTGAGCCTGGCTGCGGCCATCAGGGGGCGGTGGCAGCTTCAGCACCAGCAACATGATCGCCGGCAGGAACACCGCAATGTCCAGCACCATATAGGGCAACAACCACAGCGCGAGCAGCATCGCTTCGGTCGGCGCCGCATGCCGGCTGCTGGTGACAGCCGGGACCACCAGCACCATCATCACCGCAGCAAATGCCAGTGCACCGAACAGATACACGACCATCAGGTTGTGGACGCCATTGCGCGCCAGATCAAGACGCCAGTAACGGAAGATGCCCCAGGCCGCGATCACGCTGGCAAGGGTCATGCCGAGCGCGTAACTCGCCGCCACCAGATAGGCGGGGCTCAGTACAATAAATGCCCAGCCGGCGCTGCCAGCCAGTATGGCCGGCCAGGCGCGGAGGCCATAGACCAGCATCGCCGCCAGACACATCGCCGGCACCGGGTTGAGCAGCGGTATCCGGGTGCCGGGCAATGAATACGATCCGGCAACCCCACCGGCCAGCGCAATCAACACGGCCAGTCCCGCCAGCAATGCCGGCCGGGCCTCGGATTTCGCAAGTCTCTTTTGTCCGCGCATCTGCCCGCCGTTTCAGAGGCTTTTCGATTGTCGTGGTACCGGATGAAGCACCATCGGTCAGTCAGGCGCGACCGGTTCATGGTTGCCGATATCCGCCACCGCCTTCCACTGCCCATCGGCTGCTCGACGCCACACGGTCAGATATTTGCCGACCCGGACCTCGTCGGGGTTGTCGCGCCGGTAGAGGCGGTAATGACCCCAGGTGTAGCCAAGCGTCCCGTCCATCGAGGCCTCCGCTGCGACCGGCGTCCAGTCCAGCGTGTAATCCGCCATCGGTTGCAGCCCTTCGGCAATGGCATCGACACCGACCACCGCATCACCGCGCTCGGGCAGCGAAATCGCGTCGGCGGACAGATAGCCCCGGAATGCGGCGGCTGCGCCCTCGGCCACGGACATGCGGGAAAACGCGCGGTCCTGATCCATCAGCTGTTCGGACCAGGCAGCCTGCCGGCCGGGCGACGAGCAACCCACCAGAACCGAAACGCAGAGTATCCCGATGCAACAAGACCGAATCATGGTGACGCCTCCCGAGGCGAATCGCCGCTTCCGAACCGGCGCGTGAAGACGCCCTCCGAGACCGGCTCTGAATTGCCTTCACCGGCAGCAAAAAGCTGCCACAAATAACGCTCGTCACCCTGCAGAATCCAGCGCTCCTGATATTTTGTCGGCCGGCCCTGTTCATCCCAGGCCGTGATCTCGCTTTGCAGTCCTGCTTCGCTGGCAACCGTTTGATACTCGAACAAGGAAATCCCCATGCCGACAGCGGTGAAGTAGCCCACTATCGTTTGCTTGCCTGGATGGAAGAACCATATGCCTTCGGACACCAGGTGGTCACCCTTATCGTCGCGCTGGTACGATTTTGCGACAACCGACCGACGACCAACGCCCCATTCGAGGGTCTGGTAAGCGCTTCCCATAACCCACTGGCCACCGATCAATCGCTGGAACGGCGCCAGCGGCTCCGGCTCGCTTTCCATCGAAAATGCAGGCGCCAGATATAGCCCCACGCTGGCCACAACACCGGCCGCAACCCTCGCCGAAACCTTGGCCACAAGCGATGCTCTGGTCATGCTCCCCCCTCTTGTGGAAAGTGCGTCCAGCGGCGGTGGACGCCGCCGCAATCAACGACCGCAATCAGCCACCGCGACCTGCCACCGTCATCAGCGACGCAGAAACAGATAGTAGATCAGATTCAGCACCAGGCTGATCAGCAGCATAGAGCCCAGCGGTATAAACACCGTCCCGCCGCCACGCTGAAAACGCAGATCCCCCGGCAATTTCCCAAACCAGCCCAGCAAGCCTGGCGCCCAGGTCCAGATTGCGCCCAGGGCAACCAGCACCAGGCCGATAAGGATCATGATCTTGCCCATCAGGTCCGCGCCTCAATCCGAAGTCGTATGGTGTTGCCCGACCGGGTCAAGATGCAACAGCAGGCGGCCCCTGTCGACCCGTTTCCAGTGAACATCAACAATCGCACCTTCTGTTGCACAGAGGAGTTTGAGGCCTGGCCGACAGCCGCTTCACCGGACAGCAGGAAATGCCATAAGCGCTCCGGGCGCGCATCTGCCCGGGCCTGGTGATGCAGGCACAGCGCAATCATTTCGCGGTCGCCGGATCCCGTTTCTTCATGTAAGCCAGTTCTGCAGGCATTGCGGGAGATGTGGGCCAGAACATGGGCCGAGATATGAGCCGACACTGGGCCTGTATGCGGCGACGATCAGCAACAGGCAATACGTCTGCCTAATAGCCGAAACCGCGCCCCATCAATACCGCGAACAGTGGAATAAGCGCTATCGCAAGCAACTCCAGACGGATGATCCGTCGCATCACCAGCGCGCGCCGCGGCGGCACTTCCGGAGTTTGCCCGGACTTCAGGCCAGCCCGCCAGCCCAGAATCTGAACCGTGGGATACACCGACAACAAGGCTGCGATTACAAACAGGGTCAGCTTGACGTGAAACAGCGGATTGCCGAAATAGAACGGGCCGCCCTTGCCAAAATAAAGCATCCGCAAGACCCCGGACAACAACACAGCCGCAGCGGCAAAGCCGTATATCAGGTCGGTTACCGCCAGCTGTTTCGCCCGCCGCAAATCCAGCGGACCGCCGAGCAGCAGATGCTCACTGACCAGCGCGGCCATCAACATCATCATGCCCAGATAGTGAACGTATGCGACTAAGGCGTCGGCCATCTCATGTCTCCGCTGTCAGGACCCTAGTTTGCCACTGGTGTATCCACTGACCAAGGACGCGTTGCCCGATGCCCGGAACACGGCCAGTTGAACTCCTGCTTCCTGCGCGCCGGCCGGTAATCTCCGCAAGCCCGGCACGACCAGGGCGACTGCGCCTCATTCTGCGCAGACTCAGAGGACTTCTGTCTCTGTCACGAACCCTCGTTCGGGGGGCTCGACACAAAGGCATCAGCCTCGATCTCTACCAGAACCTCGGGAGCGATGAGCTTGCTGACCTCGACCATGGAGGTGGCCGGCCGGATCGTGCCAAAAATCTCGCCATGGGCGGCGCCGACAGTTTCCCACTGGCTGATGTCGGTCACATAGATTCGGGTCCGCACTACATCTCCCAGACTTGCGCCGGCACGTTCCAGAGCAGTCCGGATGTTGGCCAGACACTGACGCGTCTGGCTAGCGGCATCGGTCCCGACGATGGAACCGTCAGCGTCCGTGGCGGTGGTTCCTGAGACATGCACATGAGGACCGACGCGCACGGCGCGAGAGTACCCGACCAGATCCTCCCAGGGTGCTGAACTGCTGACCAGAATTCGCTCCATGATGTCACTCCCGTTGATTGCCCTGAGGCCCGACCGTAAACCGAATGCGCCGGTGCATGACTCTTTGAGGACAAGAGCTTCTGCTAAGCTGGGCGTTCCTGCAATGTGAGGCTCTTTATGGCGCCCGCGCCCGACCTCGAAACCCTGAAACGAGACGCCGCCAGCGGTCGCGCCGCCGCCCAGTACAAGCTCGGCATGTGGCATCTTCGACAGCAGGATCCCGATGTCGATCACCAGGCAGCCCGTGCCGCGCTCGAGGCCGCCGCCGATCAGGGTTTCGCGCCAGCGATATCGGCCCTGGGGTACATGTCCTTGCGTGCTCAGGGCACTGACTACGATCCGCAGCGGGCGGCGGATATGTTCCAGCGCGCCGCCACCGCCGGCTTCCCGGAAGCGCGCTACCGACTGGCGGAAATGTACGCGGTCGGTTCAGGTCGTGGGCAGGATCTGGAGACAGCGAGACAGTATTTTTGCCAGGCTGCAGAAGCCGGGCATGCCGGTGCGATGTGCCAGTATGCCTATTGCCTGTTTGAGGGTCTCGGCGGGCCTTCGGATCGGATAACCGCGACGCACTGGTATGCGCAGGCAGCGTTGACCGGAGAACCCAGAGCCCTTTGCTGTGTTGGCTGGCGATTTGAAACCGGTCACACGCTGAACCCCGATCCGGCGCGCGCGCTGGCGTGCTATATGAAGGCCCTCAGGGCCGGATACCCGGGCGGCGGCGTCGCCGCCAATCGCCTGGCTATCACGCTTGACGACGAGTCCATTGCCCGGGCACAGCTGCTCAGCGGCGCGCCGCTGGAAATGCCGCCCATTCAGGACATCGGAGCATCACAGCGTTCTAGCGCGCCGCGCGTGATCGGCTGGAAACCCCGCTGCGTATTGTTCAAAGATTTGCTCTCTCAGGAGGAGTGTTTGCATCTGATCGCGATAGCGAAACCGTTTTTGCGCGTGGCCAGGGTTCTGGACCGCAGCACCGGCAAGCGGGTGCTGGATCCGGCAAGACGTGCACAATCCGCGCGACTGCGGGACCCGTTACGTGACCTGGTAGTGTGGAATGTGGCGCAACGTCTGGCGCGATATTCAATGATTCCTCCGGAGAACGCTGAACCGATTACTGTGCTGTATTACGCCCGCGGCGACGAATACCGGCCGCACCATGATTACTATGACCCGCGGACACCGGGGAGCCGAGCTGGCCTGGCGGCTGGCGGTCAACGGGTGGCGACCTTTCTGGTTTATCTCAACGAAGTCGAGGCAGGCGGGGAGACAAGGTTTCCAGACGCGGATGTCAGCGTGCCGCCGGTGGCAGGCTGCGGGCTGCTGTTTTTCAACTGCAAACCAGACGGCACGCCTGACCGGGCCGCTCTGCACGCCGGCGCACCGGTAATATCAGGCGAGAAATGGCTGCTGAGCAGCTGGATCCGCAGCGGCGCCTATCCCCTGGATGAAGGATGATTCCGCTGCCAGGTCAGGGCCGCATCCGGTCCTGGCAATGGCAACAGCCTTGCTATAGCGACAGCGCCCGGTGCAGACGCAGACTGCTCAGCTGCTGCGCGGTCCAGCCATGAACCAGGCGATGAAACCCAGCACTGGCAGCAGCACCACGGCCGCTATCCAAAGCACCTTGGGACCGGTATCGGACTTGCTCTGAACGATATTCAGTACCGCCCAGATGTCGGCTACCAGTACGATGATTCCGAGAATTCCACCTTCCATTTCGTGCTCCCCGATCAGGTATCAGTCAAACTATTTGCCTGCAGTCTAATGGTGGTCTGGCAGCGGCGCCAGAATCGCGCACGCCTGTTCGACACACCACGGGTCACGGTGTTGCCGTAGTGAGACCATTCCACAGCGGCCGTTATTTGCAGACACGTTCTTGCCGCGACCAAACGGGGGCGCAAAAACCACCCGCTGCAACAGCACGAAATTCGCGCCCGGGATTGGCGCAACAATCAACCGCGCCATGCACCCGATCAACCGTCCGGGGCTGTTTTTTCCGCCGGATTGAGATCGACCTCAACATGCAGCACATCATCCCGCGCAGCTTTGCGCCACGGGTAACCGCTGCGCCGGAATACGCCGAGCATGGCGTCGTTGTCAGGCAGCACGTCCGCCTCAAAACAGGCGATGCCACGACGTCTGGCAATACCCGCGAGATGCCGAAACATCAGGGTCCCGATGCCGCGGCCCTGATGGTCATCACCGACCACAAAAGCCATCTCCGCGCGCAGGCTGTCTGGCTCGCGGATATAGCGGGCGGTGGCAACAGGGACGGCGCCGTCGCCATCATCTACCAGGCCGGCTAACCCAACGTGCTTATCAAAATCCAGCTCGGTGAAGAAGGCGATATCCCGGGGTGTCAGCTCCTTGCGCACATCAAAAAACCGCTGCCGCACGGAACGCGGACTCAGGCGCCTGAAAGCCGCGGCCAGCGTCGGCCCATCCTCAGGCAGGATCGCCCTGATCAGCAGCGTTGTGTCGTCAGCAAGGCGTTCTCGCGCCTGGTAGTTTCGCAGGTCCGATGAGTCACCTGCTGCTTTGCCCGGGGTGCCGGTCGCTGGCGGTTTCATTCCGGTCTCCCGGGCCGCGGATTGGATCGTGTTGCCGGCGTCATGTGCTTGCGCAGGCAGATCGCTGAAGCGGGACACAGGCTGGCAAATTCGGCGGTTCCGCGGATGCCGTGCGGCACGGATTCCCGCTCTTGCGCTACAAAACCCAGCGCATGAAAAAACGCTGCAGCATCCAATGTCAGCAGATAGAGCGTATCGATGCCCTGGCCGCGAGCCAGCGATTCGGCAGCCGCGAGCAGCGCTTGGCCAACGCCGGCTCCGCGAGCCTCGGGGCACACGACAAGGGATCGCAGCAACGCATCGTTACCGCGCAGCTCAAGACCCACCCCCCCGATCAATTCGCCGCCCGCGTCCCGGGCAATCAGATAGCGTTCGAATTCACCGATGACGACGCCGCTGTCCGGCAGCTGTGCCTGTCGCAACATGTCTTTCAGGCCGTTCAGATCGCCCGGTATCGCGGTGCTGATCGACCAGCCAGACGGATCGCTGATCAGATCACTCCCATCCGGCGTAACTGTCTGTCCTGGACGTCCCGCAGAGCAAGCAACGCGATCGTCGCACCGACCAGAGCCAGAAACATGTCCCACTGGGTATCCCAGATATCACCCTGGGTACCAAGAAAGGCCTCCGCTGACAGGCCCGCGATAATCGCCACCCACCATTCGATCATCTCGTAGAAGGCGCTGAATGCAAGGCAGATACTCACCGTCAACATGAACAACCAGCCACCCGGCCGGAGCGGCGTCTTGCGTAACAGCACCTCTCTTGCAACCACGGCCGGGACGAAGCCCTGAGCCAGATGACCGATCCGGTCGTAGGGATTACGCGACAATTCGAAAAGATCCTGGATCCAGAACCCCAGCGGGACTTCGGCATAAGTGTAATGGCCACCAAGGATCAGGATCAGCGCATGCAGCGCGATCAGACGGTACGACAAGGGCGTGAGTGGAAATCGTTTCCCGGTGAAGATCAGCAGCGGCACGATCAGCAGCACCGGCAAGACCTCCAGCAACCAGGTCATGCCGTCGTTTGGCCCGATACCCGACAGCACCAGCGCCAGAGTCACCGTTGCCAGCAGCGACAGCAGTTCTCCGCGCGAGCTCAGTTGACGGGCCTGATTCATGTTGCCTCCAGCTGCACGGTTATCGACTCGATCGTCCGTCCGTCCGTCCGTCCGGCTATGATCGCTTCGCGGGCGAATTCAGTGGCGGGCGTCGCCGCAATTCCTTGTTCTTGTACATCAGCCCGTCCGCATTGCGGATCAGATCCCTGGGATCCGTACCGTCGGTGGGAAACACCGCCGAACCGATACTCACCGAGGTGCGAAACATCTGCCCCTCATAATCGAGTGTAGCGTTCTGGACGCTGCTGCGGATGCGTTTGCCGATCTCGTCAAGCCGGGTCGGACTAATCTCCGACAGCAATATGATAAATTCGTCTCCACCGTAACGAGCGGCAACATCTGTATTGCGTATCAGTCGGGTGATGACATTGGCGACCAGCACGATTGCATGACTACCTGCCTCATGCCCGAAGTCGTCGTTAACCCGCTTCAGGTCGTCCATATCAAGCAGCATCAGGCCGTAGCTGCGCGAATAGCGTACCGCCTTGTCATGTTCGCGTTTGTGCAGACGAGTGAAAGCGCGCATGTTGTAAAGACCGGTTAACTCGTCGGTCTCGGACAAGGCACGGATTCGGTTCTTGGCCAGATCGATATCGTTGGCCAGCATGGTGGTAATAAATGCGACCAGCAGGAATGGGGCCAGGTTGGCAAGGATTTCGCTAAACCCGGTCAGCGACATCGCCGCTTCCAGATCCGTACCGACAAATATGTAGCACACGGATATCAGCGCCACGAACAATAATGTCGTCCATTTGCCCAGAGTCAGCGCAGCGACAATAATCGGCAGCAGGTACAGATTGAGCAGCGGACTTTCCTGGCCGCCGGTCGGTATCAGCATGGCGGTGATAAAGCCGATCATCGCCAGGGTTTCGAAACTGATTTTCAACCGTGTTTGCGGGCGGTAGAAGTTCAGGTAACGGAACACCAGAATAAATACCAGAAAGGTGATCAGCGAACCGGCGACCAGGGGGTTGTCTACTCCCTGAGTGCCCGGCGCGAGCAGGTACAGCAGCACAAGTATCAGTATCAGCCACTCGATCTCTGCGACGCTGCGGGCAAAACCCCTGATCTGGTCGCGCTCGATCTCTTCGCCGACATCGGCGACGAGCTTTGCTCTGAAGCTCTTCATTTAGGCTGGATACCCCCGGTTTTCGCTGCTGGCCGCTGCAAGGCCTGTTCAACACGCTGGCGCTGTTCGTTGCCGCGCAGATTCTCAACCAGCGCGAGCGCAAAATCCATGGCCGTCCCCGGGCCTCGGGAGGTGATCTGGTTGCCGTCCGTAACCACCGGTTCGTCTTCCAGCGTCAGGCCCGCGACCTCAGTCTTATCAAGAGACCCCGGATAGCTGGTCGCGCGGCGTCCCTGCAACAAGCCTGCCGCCGCCAGAACCATCGGCGCGGCACAGATCGCCGCGGTCATGCCGCCGTGTTTGACAGTGTCCCGAAGCATCGCGATGACGCGTTGATCCTGCCGCAGATTGGCCGCTCCTGGCATACCGCCCGGGAGAGCGATGAGGTCAAAGCGCTGATCCAGCACAGCGTCCAGATCCTGGTCCGCGGCGATTTCGATGCCGTGAGATCCGCGAACCAGCCCCGGCTCGAGGCTCGCGACCACGACTTCGATCTCCGCGCGACGGAGGATATCGATCACGGTCACCGCCTCTATTTCCTCAAACCCGGCGGCGAGGGGGACGAGTACACGAGCCATGGGGCGGCCTCCTTGCTCGAGCGTCGGATCAGCTCTTCGACGCTGACCAGCATAATACCCTCAGCCTGCAAGCGCGGTATTTCCTCCTGCAACGCCGCAAGGGTTGTCGCTCTGGGGTGGCCGATAGCCACCGCGAAGCCGTTCTGTCTGGCCTCGACCTTGAGCCGCTCGATTTCCGCGCGGATGTCGGCGGGTTCCCCCGAGTTGTCCAGGAATATATCGCGGCGCGCCGTCGGCAGGCCGTTGGCGATCGCAACCCGCCAGGCGACGCTGCCCGGAGTGGTAAAACTGTCAACGAAGAACCAGTCTCGACGCGCGCTAAGCTCGCTCATCAGCCACTGCATCTGTGCCAGGTGCCGGGTCAGCAGACTGCCCATGTGGTTGTTCATCCCGCTGGCATAAGGCACAGCATCCACCGCTGCGTCCAGACGCTCGAGCAACTCTGCGCGATCCTGGCGCAGTGTCAGCACGCCAGGACCCGGTTGCTCCATTGGATCTGCCGCCTGCATCGGCAAATGCAACATTACTTCTTTGCCCTCGCGATGGCAGGCTGCCGCGAGTTCGCGCGCACGCGGCGTGTGCGGCAACACCGAACAGGCCACCGGCCCGGGCAGCGCTGCTGCCTGCAGGCCGTAATGTCGGGAATTTCCCATGTCATCGATGATGATCGCTACCACCGGCGGTTCGGCGGCCAGCGCGGGCGGAAGAAATGTTAGCAGGCCGGAGACACCCAGGGTCATAAGGCCCGGGAGGTCCCGCCAGGTCATAGGCCGGAACCCGTCCCCGAAACAACAACCCGTCGCGGCTGTTTGCTATCGCGCTGGTTCAGCTGGGCGATGGCTACAGTCAGCTGGCGGTCGAAATCCGTGTCTTCGAGTTCCGCATAGACTGTGACGTCCGGCTGAATGCCGCGATTGTGGATCGATCGACCAGAAGGAGTGTAGTAACGCGACGTCGTCAGTTTGATGGCGTGTCCGTCGGTCAGCGGCAACACCGTTTGTACGGACCCCTTGCCAAATGTCGGCGAGCCGACGATCCGCGCGCGACCGTTGTCCTGGAGCGCTCCGGCCAAAATCTCCGATGCGGAAGCAGATCCGCCATTAACCAGCACGACAATGGGACAGTTGATCATCAAAGCGCCGGTTGTCGCGCTGTAGCGAAAGCGTGCGTCCGGACCGCGACCGTCCGCACTGACAATCACGCCATCATCCAGAAACAGATCGGCCACCTCTACCGCGGCATCCAGCACGCCTCCGGGATTGTTGCGCAGATCGATCACCAGACCTTGCGTTGGCGATGTGGCCAGCGTGGCCAGGGCGTGTTCGACCTCGGCAGCGGTGGTGGCGCTGAAATGGGTCAGACGCAGATAAACATCTCCGGAATCCAGCAAGCGCCTTTCAACGCTGTCGAGATGGACTTCAGCCCGCTCGATATCAAACGAGTGCGACAGAGCATCTTCGCCCCGAACCACGCCAACACGGACCCGGGAACCGGCCGTCCCTCGCAGGCGTGCAATAGTCTCGGCCAGTTCATGAGAACCAACCGGCATGCTGTCTACGCTGATAATGATATCTCCGGCCAACACCCCGGCGGCCGCCGCAGGACTGTTCTCCACCGGGGCAATCACAACCACCTGGCCGTGTTCGATGCCGATGTCGAGACCGATCCCGGTGTATGCACCACTGGTGCTGTCGAGGATGTGCTGATACTCGGCCGCATCCAGGAATGCGGAGTGATCATCCAGACCCTCGACCATGCCCCGGACCGCCGCCTCCATCAGACGCTGATCATTGACCGGATCGACATACTCGCGACGCACGTGCTCAAGCACCTCGGTCAGCAATTGAGCCGGATCGTTGGCTGTTGCGGCAGCTGCCGGCGTCTGCCGCCCGGCGAGGACAGACGATCCCAGGCTCAGCGCCAGACCCAGCACCGTGCCGATACAAATCGCCAAAAGTCCCCTAAATTTCAGAGACATAACATGTCCCACGCCGCCTGAAATACATCGATCAGGGACGATAGCACAGGGCGAGAGGTGCTCAAAACGGCCTCAACGTGCGGACAGACGATTCTCAAACCAGCGATGCGGGTTCTGCGGCTGCTTGCCCCGTCTTAGTTCAAAGTACAGCGCAGACCGGCTGCGGCCGCCGGTATCGCCCACGGCTGCTATCACTTCGCCGGGTTGTACCCAGTCTCCAACATCCTTGAACAATACTTCGTTGTGGCCGTACAGGCTCAGGTAGCCGTCACCGTGTTCCACCACCAGTAACAGCCCCATCCCGGGCAGCCAGTCAGCGTAGGCAACCCGGCCGTGGTAGACCGCGCTCACTTCAGCACCGCGATCGGCGCTGACCACAACCCCGTTCCAGCGCAGCGATCCGCCGGCCCTGGGTTGGCCAAAATCATGTAACAATCTGCCCTTGACCGGCCACGCTAGTCTGCCGCGCTGGTCGGCAAACGGCTCACGCTGGGTTCCGGGCATCTCTGCCAGCGCCCGCTGCAATTCCTCTATCAGCGCCAACACCGCCGCTTCTTCCGCCTGCAGACGCGCGATCTGCTGGGCGCCGGTTTCGATCCGGGTTTCCAGCTCGTTGACAGCGTTGGCCCGGACCAGCCGCGCCCGCTCGACCTCTGCCGCCTCGCGCTCGCGCTCGTGCTCCAGCACCTCCAGTTCGCGGGCAGCCGACGACAGCGCCTGCTCAAGCTCCGCCAGACGGGACAACTCGGCAACCACGGTATCGATCTGCCCGGCGCGATATCTGTTCAGATAGCCGTAATAGACCAGCAAGCGGCCCAGCAACGCGGGATCTTGCTGATTCAGCACCATGCGCAGACGCTCCTGCCGACCGCCGACATAGGCGGCGCGAACCTGCCCGGCGAGATTCTCACGCTGAGATTCGAGTCGCTTCTGACTGGCGGTCTTTTCCTGACCCAGCTCGGCCAACCTGCGCTTGTGGTCCGCGATTCCGGCGCGGGTGCGTTGCAGTTCGCGCGCAGCCATGGCCGCGGCTTTCTCGGCCTCTCTGAGCCCTGCGGCTTCCTTGTCCCGTTGGTCGGCATCCCGCTCCAGCTGCCGCTGGAGATTCCCGATCCGCTGCCGCAGATCGTCAAGACGCGCGCCGGGATCATCGTCCGCGACGACCGCAAAAACGGGCACCGACAGACCTACGAGCAGGCCCGCGACCAGGGCCAGCAAAAGACCCGGCACTGGCGCTTTCAGGCTGAGTATCCGCATCAGGGTTTGTTATTGCTCCGGGTCACGCGTTTCGCCGCCACAGTGTATGGGCTTGGGGCGGGGTGAGGAAGGCGTGACATGGTCGACGCTGGTATAATTTCGCGCTTGACTGTCACCGTTTTGGAGAACCCTACCGGCATGACGCAGTTCCTGGAATTCGCCGGCAATCACCCCTTCCTGGTCAGCGCCCTGGTGGCATTGACCCTGATCGTAATTGTCAATGAGGTCCGGATCCGGGCCGGAGGAGGCACTTCTGTCTCACCGGCGGATGCGGTGAAGCTGATCAATAACGGCGCGATCGTGGTCGACGTTCGAACCCAGGCACAGTTTCAGCAGGGCCATATCGTCAATGCCCGCAATCTGCCGCTCGCCGAGCTCGGCGAGAATGACACCGCACTGGCCAAGCTGCGCGACAAGGTCGTTGTCACCTGTTGCGACACCGGCATGGGCAGCGGCAAAGCCGCGCGGCTGCTGCGTGACAAGGGCGTTGCCGGCATCGCCAATCTTCAGGGCGGCCTTGCAGCCTGGCAGCGCGATAGTCTGCCGCTGGTGTCAGGCAAAAAGACGGGCGACACGCCGGGCGGCAAGAAGCGAAGCGAAAAAAACCAGCATAAAGACGGCGGGAAATGAGCAGGGAAACCAAAGCACGGGTAGTCATCTACAGCACACGTTTCTGCTCCTACTGCATGCGGGCGCGCGAAATGCTGGATTACAAAGGCGTCGAGTATGAAGACGTCGCTGTGGACCGGGAACCCGCCAGGCGACGTGAGATGGAGTTACGCAGCAGCCGACGCACCGTTCCGCAGATATTTATTGATGGTGAACATATAGGCGGGTTTGACGACCTGCACGCGATGGAACTCGACGGCAAACTGGACGCCCTGCTGTTCCCGCGGGCCATGGCCGGCGGGCAGACGTCCGCCGCCACCGGCCCAGAAATAGACAAGAAGTAGCGATACTGGAGAGAACATGACTGACGAATCAGCCGATCAGGCCGCCGCAGCGGGAACCCCTGGTCAAGTCGCCTTACAGCGAATCTATCTTAAGGACGCTTCTTTCGAGGCGCCGAACAGCCCGGGGATTTTGCGCGGTGAGTGGAAACCAGAGGTAACCATGAACCTCAGCACCCGCACCGATGAGCTTGGCGAAGGTCGGTTTGAGGTGGTGCTGGAGATCTCGGTTGAGGCCAAGCTGGGTGACAACATCGCCTTCCTGACAGAGGTTCAGCAGGCCGGCATGTTTGTGCTGCAGGGATTCCAGCCCGCCGAGTTGGGCCAGATCCTGGGTATCTTCTGCCCGACCCAGCTGTATCCCTACGCACGCGAGGCGATTGCCAATCTGGTCGGCAAGGGTGGTTTCCCGCAGCTGCATCTGCAGCCAGTGAATTTTGAGTCCATGATGGCAGACGCTCAGGCGCGGCAGGGCGATCAGCCGGAGTAAGCCTGATCGCGGCAACGGCAAGCTTCAGCGGAGGAGCGTGATGACGCAAGCGACGGCAATCGCGGTATTGGGCGCTGGCTCCTGGGGCACCGCACTGGCGATTCAATTCGCGCGCAGCGGCACTCCGACTTTCCTTTGGGGGCGGCAGGAAGACCATCTGGACAGACTGGCCGAGGATCGTGAAAACCAGCATTACCTGCCAGGAGCCAAATTCCCCTCTGAACTGCGTGTAGAACCAGATCTTCAGAAGGCGCTGACAGCAGCCCCGATGGTCCTGGTTGCCGTTCCCAGCCATGCGTTTCGGCAAACCCTGGAAATGCTACGGCCATTCCTGCGCAGCGATGCAAGGGTGAGCTGGGCGACCAAGGGTTTCGAAGTAGAGTCAGGCTTGTTGCCACATCAGATCGCTGCCACGGTGCTGGGTCCGGATATCGCGACTGCGGTGCTGTCCGGCCCGACGTTTGCCAAGGAGGTTGGCGCCGGTCTGCCTACCGCAATGACCGTGGCGTCGGCGGATGCTGACTTCGCCAGCGCGCTGGCGGAAAGCATCTCCGGAGATCGTTTTCGAGCCTACACCTCGAACGATATGGTCGGAGTCGAGGTGGGCGGGGCGGTCAAGAATGCTTTGGCGATCGGTGCCGGCATTTGTGATGGCCTGGGTTTTGGCGCCAACACCCGCGTAGCACTCATTACCCGAGGGCTGGTTGAGATGACGCGTCTGGGCGTGGCACTCGGTGCCCAACCCGCAACGTTCATGGGACTCGCCGGCATGGGTGATCTGGTACTCACCTGTACCGACGATCTGTCCCGCAACAGACGCATGGGGCTGGCGCTGGCGGCAGGCAAGACGGTCGCGGAAGCGGAAACCGGCATCGGCCAGGTCGTGGAGGGCGTGAAGGCCGCGGAGGCCGTACATCGGGTTGCGGCCAAGGCCAATATCGAGATGCCGATCTGTGAGCAGATCTATCGCATCCTGTATCTGGGCGAGGACCCGCGCACGGCTGTCAGCACACTGATGCAGCGCGACCTGAAATCCGAATTTGCGCCGGGCAGCTAGGATCCGGGTGGATGCGCCTTGACCTGTACCTCACTAGTCGCGAGCGCCGCTGAATCCGACCTGGCGCCAGGCCTCGTAGACTGCCACCGCCACCGCATTCGACAGGTTGAGACTCCGGTTACCGGCACACATCGGCAGCGTCAGACGACGCCGTTCGGGAATCGAGTCAAGAATCGTTTTCCCCAGTCCGCCGGTCTCCGAACCAAACAGCAACGCATCGCCAGTGCCGAATTCGGCGTCGCTGTATTGGCGGCTCGCGTGACTGGAGAACGCATAGACCTCAGGCCGGCCAAGCGCCAGCAGACAGGATTCAAGGTCGTCGTGGCGGCGCACGGACGTGAACTCGTGATAATCGAGGCCGGCGCGTCTCAGCCGCGGCTCGTCAAGCTCGAAGCCAAGCGGTCCGACCAGATGCAGACGCGAGCCTGTGTTGGCGCAAAGACGTATGATATTGCCGGTATTCGGCGGAATCTCGGGTCGGTAGAGGATCACGTCGAACATGCTGGCGCTGGCTCCACAGGCAGGCTAAGTGGGAGATTATGAACTCAGCACCTGACAAGTTGCACCCGGGTCTCGGTCTCGATTTCTGCGGGATGCGTTTTGATTCGCCGATCGTGCTGTTGTCTGGCTGTGTCGGTTTCGGCGAGGAATACACCAGGATCGAGGGCTTCTCCAACCGCGATGTGGGCGCGATCGCGCTAAAAGGCACTACGCCTGAACCGCGGCTGGGGAATGCGCCACATCGGGTTTATGAGACACCGATGGGAATGCTCAACGCGATCGGGCTGCAAAACCCCGGTGCGGACAAAGTGGTGGGGGAGATTCTTCCGCAGCTTGATTTCGATGAAACGCGTTTTATTGCCAACGTGTGTGGCTCGACGATTGACGATTATGTTGAGGTGACCCGCCGCTTCGACGACTCGGCCATCGACGCGATCGAAATCAATATTTCCTGCCCCAATATCAAGGAAGGCGGTGTCGCGTTTGGCAACTATCCCGAGATGTCAGCGCGGGTGGTCGCAGCCTGCCGGGCGGTAACCACCAAGCCTCTGATCACCAAGCTGTCACCTAATCAGACCGATATCCGGGAGAACGCAAGGCGTTGTATCGAAGCCGGCAGCGATGGCTTGTCGGTCATCAACACCTTGATGGGGATGGCGATTGACGCAGAGGCGAGGGCGCCCGTCATCGGCAATATCCAGGGGGGTCTGTCCGGCCCCGCGATTAAACCCATCGCATTGCTAAAGGTCCACCAGGTCTACGAGGTCGCCGGACCACTGGGCGTGCCGATCATCGGCCAGGGCGGCATTTGCAATGTCACCGACGCGATTGAATTCATCATCGCCGGCGCCTCGGCGGTCGGTGTTGGCACCGCATTGTTTTACGATCCGATGGCCTGCAAGAAGATCAACGAAGGTATTGCGGATTATCTGCAACGCCACGGAATGGCTTCTGTCGGTGAACTGGTTGGCTCGATCCGCCTGCCGGACTAGACGCTCGATCGACTGGCGCCATACTCGGGCTCAGGCAAGCACTCAGCGCGAGGCGCCGATGCCCAGTTCACGGATTTTCCGGGTCAGGGTATTGCGACCCCAGCCCAACAGTCGCGCGGCCTGCTGGCGATGTCCGCCGGTGCGCTCCAGCGCAGCTTCGATGAGCGCCTGCTCGAACTGTGGCAGCGCCTGGTCCAATAGCGGTTCTCCGCTGTCGTGCTCGAGTCGCTCGCCGGCCCAGCGGCGCAATTCCTGCGACCAGCTACCTTCACTGCGCTCTGTATGCGAGCCGCCCAGCTCGGCTGGTATGTCTTCGGTCTGGATCTGGCGCCCCGGCGCACCCACGGTCAGCCGCCGGCAGGCATTGACCAGCTGGCGCACATTTCCGGGCCAGTCGAAAGCGGTGAGCAGAGATCGCGCGTCATCGGTAAGGCGTTTCGGCGCCACCCCCATTTCCGTCGCCGCCACCTGCAGGTAGTGATCCAACAGCAGCGGTATGTCCTCCCGCCGAACCCGCAGCGGTGGCGTTTCGATATGAATCACGTTCAAACGATGGAACAGGTCTTCGCGAAAACGCTCTTCGGCAACGCGGACTGCCAGGTCATGGTGGGTCGCCGCCACTACCCGCACATCGACCCGTTTTGGTACCTGGCCACCGACCCGATAGAACTCACCTTCTGCCAGCACCCGCAACAGACGGCTCTGCAGCGCAGGCGACATATCGCCGATCTCGTCGAGGAACAGCGTGCCACCGTCGGCTTGTTCAAACCGGCCCTGGCGCGCAGCATCGGCGCCGGTAAACGCGCCCCGTTCGTGACCAAACAACTCTGATTCGAGCAGCTCTGAAGGAATCGCCGACGTGTTGAGCGCGATAAACGGTTTGCGCGCACGGGGACTGTGTTCATGTAAGGCGCGCGCAACCAGTTCCTTGCCGGTGCCTGATTCGCCGGTAATCAACACCGTCATACTCGACTTGGACAAGCGTCCGATAGCGCGGAACACTTCCTGCATCGCCGGCGCCTGGCCGATCAATCGTGGGTAGTCTGGCTCGGCTTCCGCGCCGATCCCGGCCATGCCATGCCGCGCGGCGCGCTCGACCAGTGTCACCGCTTCGTCAACATCAAAGGGTTTTGGCAGATACTCAAAGGCGCCGCCGCGATAGGCCGCCACGGTGCTGTCAAGATCCGAATGGGCGGTGACCACGATCACCGGCAGATCGGGATGGACGCGCTGGATGTACTCCAGCAGCGTCAGGCCGTCTTCGCCAGGCATCCGGATGTCGGTAATGACCACACGCGGCCGACTGCTGGACAGGGCGTCGCGCAAAGCGCGGACATCTTCAAACCCCCTGCACTGCATGCCCGCACCTTCCAGCGCGCGCGCGAGCACCCAGCGTATCGCCTCATCGTCATCGACGACCCAGACCTCAAGTGGCTTGGCTTGCATCACCTTCCTCTATCGGAAACAACATCTGAAATACGGTACGTCCCGGCGTGCTGGTGTACTCGATCATTCCGCCCTGGCGCGTGACCAGATCCTGGGCCAGCGCGAGCCCGAGACCACTGCCGCCGGAACGGCCGCTGACCAGCGGATAAAACAGACTGTCCCTGAGCTCGTCCGCCACGCCCGGACCATTATCTTCGACCTCTACCGAAGCGACCAGGCGGTGCAGTCGGCCGCCGACTGTGTAATGCGTAAGCGCGCGAGTACGAAATGTGATGGCGCCGTCGCCGGCAACAATCTGCAATGCGTTTCTGGCCAGATTCAATATCGCCTGAACCACGTGATCACGGTCCAGCGTCAGGTCGGGCAGACTGGGATCGTAGTCCCGGATTATTTTCAGTGCTGCCGGTGCTTCGGCTCGCAGCAGATGATAAACGTGCTCCACCAGTTCATGGATGTTGTGCGGTTGTTTGTCGGGTTTGCGGTCGGGTCCGAGCATGGTGCTGGTGAGGCCGGCCAGGCGATCAGCTTCGCGGATGATCAGGCGCGTGTATTCGCACAACTCCGGGTCCTCGAATTTTCGTTCCAGCAACTGAGCAGCGCCGCGGATACCACCCAGAGGATTGCGAATCTCGTGCGCCAGCTGCCTGACCATCGCCCGGCTCACTTCCAGTTGCGACAACAGTGCATCTTCGCGCCAGATCCGCGCGCGGTGACTGGCATCACTGAATTCGACCAGTAATGTCGATACGCCATCGCCGTCGGTCTGCAATCCAAGCGTGCAATCGACGGTGCTGACCTTTGCAGTGGGTCCCGAAATCTCGAGGCTTAACTCTCGTCTGGCAATACCTTCGCCGGTGGCCACGGCGCGCTCCAGCAAGGGTCTCAACGCCCCCAGCGCAGGCAGCGCCTGATCGATGACCTTTCCCCTCAATTGCAGCCGGCTGCTGCCGAGCATTTGTTCGGCAGCGGGATTCAGATAGATGATTTCCAGCGACGGCCGCAATGCCACGACGCCGGTTGCGAGATTATCGGCAATAGCCGAAAGGTCCGGCTCGTCCGTGTCGGCGGCCATGCCAAAACCGGCCGCCGCTCAGCCGCGTGGACGTGGTCGGACAATCGGCGGGGTTGGCCTCGGCTGATTCCCTGGCGCCAGGGGGTTGGCCTGGTTCTGGATCGATGTCTGCATCACATAGAACCGAACTGTTGGCGTTTCCGCAACCACGTTGCCCGCACCGTCGACAAGCGCTGCACGCAGTGTGTGCTCACCGCGTACCACACCACCAATGGTAAAGCGGGTAGTTGCTCGCGGTATTCCTTCAACGCTGTTTCCATCCAGGAACAGCTCCAGAAAGTGACCACGTTTGATCCGCGGCTCAACATCCAGCGCGATGTCCAGCGTGCCGCTGTTGTCGCGCAGAGTCTGTTCAGCCGAGGGCTGGGAAATACGGAAGGTCGGGTACGGGTCCTCGGCGAGCCCAGCGTCGGAACCATTCGACGCGGGCTGGGCATTGGTGGCAGGAGCGGGCGCTTTCGGCGCGCTAAAGGTTTGCACCTCTCCCAGATTGATGAGTTCGGCACCGGGATGCGGCACATCCGAATAGTGAATAACGCCGTTCTCGTCGACCCAGCGATAGGCGCCCTCGCCCAGGGCGGGGGTGACGATCAGGCAGATCAGCAGCAAATACCAGCGCATATACATTCCTTCCAGGTAGAGGCTCCCCCCCGGCACACTAGCATAGCCGTGACCGGAGACTGAAACAAAAAAGCGAGGGGCCACAAGGCCCCTCGCCACAGTCTTTCGGCCAGATTATGTTCAGAGGCTGAAATACATATCGAATTCCACCGGATGGGTGGTCATGCGAATCCGGGTCACTTCGTCCATCTTCAACGCAATATAGGCATCGATGACGTCATCGGTAAACACGCCGCCGGCGGTGAGGAAACCCCTGTCGGCGTCCAGCGCGTCCAGCGCCTGGTCCAGCGAATAGCAGACCTCGGGGATACCCTTGGATTCTTCGGCAGGCAGATCGTAAAGGTCCTTGTCGAGCGCATCGCCGGGATGAGTCTTGTTCTGGATGCCGTCCAGACCAGCCATCATCATCGCTGCGAAAGCGAAGTACGGGTTGGCCATCGAGTCCGGGAACCGGACTTCGATCCGCCGGCCTTTGGGGTTCGGAATGTACGGGATGCGGATCGACGCAGACCGGTTGCGGGCAGAGTAGGCCAGCTTCACCGGCGCTTCGAACCCGGGAACCAGACGCTTGTAACTGTTGGTGGAAGGATTGGTAAAGGCGTTCAGTGCACGAGCGTGGGCGATGATGCCACCGATATAGAACAGCGCGGTCTCCGACAGGCCGCCATAAGCTTCCCCGCTAAACAGGTTTTTCCCATCCTTCATCAACGACTGATGCACGTGCATACCGTTGCCATTGTCGCCGACTACAGGCTTGGGCATGAAGGTGGCGGTCTTGCCGTAGGCCTGGGCCACATTCATCACCACGTACTTCAGAATCTGGACCTCGTCCGCCTTGCGCACCAGCGAATTGAAGCCCACGCCGATTTCGCATTGCCCGGCGGTGGCGACCTCATGATGGTGCACCTCGCTGTCCAGACCCATCTCATCAAGGGTCAGACACATCGCCGAACGGATGTCATGCAGCGAATCGACCGGCGGGACCGGGAAGTAGCCGCCCTTTACACCGGGCCGATGCCCGAAGTTGCCGTCGTCGTACATCTTCTCCGAATTCCAGCCGGCTTCCGACGAGTCGATTGAATAGAACGCGCCCTTCATCTCCGCGCCCCAGCGGACATCGTCGAAAATAAAGAATTCGTTTTCCGGACCAAAGTAAGCGGTATCTGCAATCCCGGTTGACTTCAGATAGGCCTCGGCGCGTTTAGCCAGGGAGCGTGGATCGCGCTCATAACCCTGCATCGTGGAGGGCTCGATCACGTCACAGGAAATGTTTACCGTTTCGTCTTCAGCAAACGGATCGATAACCGCGGTGGCGGTATCGGGCATCAGGATCATGTCCGATTCATTGATTCCCTTCCAGCCGGCAATCGATGACCCGTCAAACATCTTGCCGTCCTCAAAGAAGTCCTCGTCCACCTTGGAGGTTGGCACGGTGACGTGCTGCTCCTTGCCCTTGGTGTCGGTGAAGCGGAGATCGACAAACTTCACATCTTTGTCTTTGATCAGGGCCAGTACGTCAGCAGCGCTCATGGAAGTGTTCCTCTGTGTTAATGACAAAAACAAACGAGCCGTTGCCTCGGCCACCATTCGTGGACCGCGGCGTCAAACGGCAATCAGGTAACTAAGCCAAGCAGGAATCATGCCACACCTGAAAGCGCTCCGGGGCCCCGTCATCAGGGGCCTGGGCCTTGCCAGCCCAGCTGCTTATGCACCGAAAGCGTGCGCCCGAACAAACGCTTGCACTATGCTGGATCGCACTGGCCAGATTGAACCCGGGCCGCGCGCGTCCTGAGGTATACTTTTCGGCTATTTACCGCAATATTCAGCCTTTGGCGCTGACGGTCTGAATCCATGACATCTCTATCGTCCCCAACAGCTTTGTCCGCAAGCCCGCCGGCGACCTTCCAGGATCTGCTGATGGTCCTGCAGGCCTACTGGGCTCGCCAGGGCTGTGTGATCCTGCAGCCGTACGACATGGAAATGGGCGCGGGCACGTTCCATCCGGCGACCTTCCTGCGCTCTATCGGCCCGGAGCCATGGAGCGCGGCATATGTACAGCCGTGCCGGCGACCGACCGATGGCCGCTATGGCGAGAACCCGTTCCGGCTGCAGCACTACTACCAGTATCAGGTCGTTATCAAGCCATCGCCGCTGGACATCCAGGAACTGTATCTGGATTCGTTGCGGGCGCTGGGCATCGATCCGCTGGTGCATGACATTCGCTTTGTCGAAGACAACTGGGAGTCGCCGACGCTCGGCGCCTGGGGGCTGGGCTGGGAGGTATGGCTCAACGGCATGGAGATCACGCAGTTCACTTACTTCCAGCAGGTCGGCGGACTGGACTGCCGCCCGGTGACCGGTGAGATCACCTACGGACTGGAACGTATTGCGATGTATCTCCAGGGCAAGGAGAGCATCTTCGATCTGGTGTGGGCGGACGGCCCGTTGGGGCGGGTCAGCTATGGCGACGTTTACCGACAAAACGAAGTGGAGATGTCTGCCTACAACTTCGAACACGCAGATACGGCGGAATTGTTTCACCAGTTCGAGTTCTGCGAGCGTGCCTGTGTAAACCTGCTCGAGCGCGATGTCCCGCTGCCTGCGTATGAGCAGGTACTCAAGGCCTCACATGCGTTCAATCTGCTGGACGCACGTCACGCGATCTCAGTCACCGAACGGCAACGCTATATCCTGCGGGTACGCTCTCTTGCTCGCTCGGTGGCAGAGGCTTATTACCAGAGCCGGGAGGCGCTGGGCTTTCCGATGTGTGATGCCGCGCCTGGAGTAGCCGCCGATGGCTGAGCGTGCTGAATGGCTGGTTGAGATCGGCACCGAGGAGTTGCCGCCACGGGCGCTTAAGTCACTGGCCGAAGCGTTCTCCGCCCACCTGGGCGCGGGTCTCGATCAGGCCGGTCTTGATCATGCGGGCCTGCAATCCTATGCGACCCCGCGGCGCCTCGCGGTACGGGCCAGCAAGCTGGCCACCGTTCAGCCGGATCGCAAAGTCGCACGCCGCGGACCGCCGGTCAGGATCGCGGTCGCTGATGATGGATCGCCTACACGGGCAGGGGAAAAGTTTGCGAATGGTTGCGGCGTACCGTTTGAGCAGCTGGGGAGACTCGAAACAGACAAGGGCGAGTATCTGTTCTACGAAGATGTGCAAGCCGGTCTGTCTGCCGCAGCGCTGTTACCCGGGTTGGTCGAGCAGGCGCTTGCTGCGCTTCCGGTGCCACGGAGGATGCGTTGGGGCAGCAGTGACGTCGAATTCGTGCGCCCGGTCCACTGGGTGGTCATGTTACTGGATAAAGAGATCGTGCCGGCCACATTGTTTGGCATAGAGGCCGATCGTTACACCCGTGGCCATCGCTTCCTGGCGCCTGATCCGTTGCCGATTGCGCACGCCTCAGATTACCCACAACTGCTGGAGCGCGAAGCGCACGTGGTCGCCGATTTTGCGGAGCGAAGTGCGCGGATCGAAAAACAAGTGGGCAAGCTGGCGCAATCAATCGGGGGACGTGCCTTATATGACCACGGTCTGCTGGATGAAGTGACGGCACTTGTTGAATGGCCGGTGCCGCTGTCCGGCCACTTCGAAGAGCGCTTCCTGAAACTGCCGCGCGAGGTGCTGGTGTCTACCTTGCAGGCGCATCAGCGTTATTTTCCGGTGGAGAACTCGTCCGGTGAACTGCTGCCCGAGTTCATCACCGTCAGCAATCTGCCCAGCCGGGACCCGGCGCAGGTCAAAGCCGGCAATGAGCGCGTGGTCAGACCGCGACTCAGCGATGCCGCGTTCTTCTTCGACAGCGATCGGCGACACACTCTGGCCAGCCGCGTGGACTCGCTGGCCAAGGTGGTATTCCAGAAGAAACTGGGCAGCCTGATGGACAAGAGCCAGAGGGTTTCCGCGCTGGCCGGCGAGATCGCGGTCAGCCTGGGAACCGACGCCGGACAGGCGGAACGTGCGGGGCTGTTAGCCAAGTGCGATCTGTTGACCTCTATGGTCGGTGAATTCCCGGATCTGCAGGGCGTGATGGGCCGTTATTACGCAAGCCATGATGGCGAGCCAGCCTTGGTCGCGCAGGCGATCGAAGAGCAGTATCTGCCGCGATTCGCCGGCGATGCCTTGCCGCTGGGGGCGCCCGGCCGGGCGCTGGCCGTGGCGGAGAAGCTGGACACACTGGCGGGGATCTTTGCCATTGGGCAACGACCGTCGGGAACCCGGGACCCATTTGGTTTGCGGCGCAGTGCACTCGGCGCGCTGCGCATTATTATCGAGTGCGAACTGGATCTGGATCTGCTGCAGCATTTGCGTTCGGCGGCCGCTCGCATTCCCGGCTGTGCTAGTGCCGAAGATGTCGCGACAGAAGTATTCGATTACATGATGGAGCGACTGCGTGCTTATTACACTGAGGCCGAGACTGACCCGGTGTCCGCGGATATTTTTGAGGCCGTGCTTGCGAGACGGCCGACCCGGCCGCTGGATTTCCATCAGCGCATTCAGGCAGTGATGGGATTCACCTCGCTGGCGGCCAGCGCCAGCCTGGCGGCGGCGAATAAACGGGTCGCCAATATCCTGCGCAAGGCGGAATTTGAAGCCGGCGCGAGTGTAGATCCGGCGCGGCTGGTAGAGGGCGAGGAACGGGCTCTCTACGAAGCGCTTGGCGCCTTGCGTCAGGAAGTCGAGACGCTGATCGAAGCGCGCAGTTATGGCGCGGCACTGGAACGACTGGCTACTCTAAGGACGCCGGTGGATGCATTCTTCGACAAAGTCATGGTGATGGATGAGGACCCGGCCCTGCGTCGCAACCGGCTTGCTTTGCTTAGCCAGATGCGAGACCTGTTTTTACGCACCGCGGACCTGTCTCGGTTGAATGGCTGATGTCGGCTCCACGCGCAGCCACTCCCGGACTGGTGGTAGTGGATCGTGATGGGGTGATCAATCGTGATCGCGAAGACTTCGTCAAGACGGTCGATGAATGGCAACCATTGCCAGGTAGTCTCGAAGCGCTGGCGTTACTCACCCGGGCCGGGTTCACCATTGCGGTGGCGAGCAATCAGTCAGGCTTGGGTCGCGGCTTGTTCGATCTTGAAACGCTGGAGGCCATTCACGAGAAAATGCGAGTGGCAGTCGAACGGGCAGGCGGTCACATCGCGTTGATTGCCTACTGCCCCCACCGCCCGGATGAAGACTGTTCGTGCAGGAAACCACGACCGGGGTTGATGGTGACTATCGCGGATGAACTGGCCTTGTCATTGACCGACGCGCCATGCATTGGAGATTCCAAACGCGACCTGGTCGCTGCCAGGGCGGTAGGAGGCAGACCGATGCTGGTGCTGACCGGCAATGGAGAAACAACCCGGACCGCGATGGACGACGCGGACAGCATCGAGATTTTTCCTGATCTGCTCGCTGCAGCACACGTTCTGGCCGGGGAGCGGCAGGAATCGTGTTAATTCGCTCGCTGATATTCACCGCGCTGTTTTTTCTGGTCACTCTGGTGGTCGCCAGTGCCGTCGTGTTGAGCGCGCCGTTCGGGTTTGCGACCCGGTTTCGCCTGGGCAAGGTCTGGGCGTGGATCAATCTGTGGTTGCTCAAGACGATCTGCGGACTCGACTACGAGGTCGAGGGTGCGGATAACATCCCGCCGCAAAGCGGTGTCGCGCTGATAAAGCACTCGTCGACATTCGAAACCGTGGTCGTCTTTCTGCTCTTCCCGCCACAATGCATTGTGCTCAAGCGCGAACTGATGTGGATCCCTTTTCTCGGCTGGGCGCTCGCGCTGATCAAGCCAATTGCCATTGATCGCAACGCCCATCGATCTGCGGTGCGCCAGGTGGTGCACATGGGTACAGCGCGGCTGGAGGAAGGCCTGTGGGTGGTTATTTTCCCGGAAGGAACCAGAATGCCGGCTGGCACCACCAGACGCTACGGCGTCAGCGGCGCGCTGCTGGCCTGCGAAACCGACCGCCCGGTGGTACCGGTGGCCCATAATGCCGGGGACTTCTGGCCCCGCCGCGGCTTACGCAAAAAACCAGGCACCATCCGTGTCGTCATCGGCCCACCCATCAACACCAACGGACGAAAACCCGGCGAGGTTAACGACGAAGCCAAGGCCTGGATCGATCAGCAGATGATGCAAATCAGTCCCGCCCATCATGATCAGGGCCCATCGCCATCGGGGCCATAAGGACAACAAGGACAGGTCCTCGGTGAACAGCGTCGAAATGAGCTAAAAACTACCGAAGATCTCTTAAAATCCGGTTTCTTCACCGATCCCCACAGCGCCGCAACAGATCACGCAAAGATCGTTGATAGAACGTTCGTTCTGTCACGCTCGGTGGCGAACCGCGCTTAACCTGGTGCTAAATGTATCGAAACTGACGAATCTTGCGCTTAGACGTCGAGATTGGCCACGGTCAGCGCATTCCGTTCGATAAACTCGCGGCGCGGCTCGACCTGATCACCCATCAGCGTGGTGAAGATCTCGTCAGCTGAAATGGCATCCTCGACCCGAACCTGCATCAGGCGACGCGTTTCCGGATTTACTGTGGTGTCCCAGAGCTGGTCAGGATTCATCTCGCCAAGCCCTTTGTAGCGCTGTATCGCCTGACCCTTCTTCGCCTGGTCCAACAGCCAGTCCACTGCCTGCGGGAAGGAAGTCACCGGTTGCCGTTTTTCACCGCGAACGACAAACGCCCCGTCCCCGATCAGGTCGGACAATTCGGCCGCCAGCGAAGCAATCCGGCGGTACTCCACGGATTCGAAAAACTCACGTGAAATCGTTTTTATCGTGTCCACCCCATGATGCGTATGGACAACGCGGATTCGCCAGCTATGCTCGGCGTCGGCCGGCTCATAAGCCAGCATGTACCGCTGCCCATGCCCGTTGTTGGAGATGGTCAGCGACTGCTCGAGCTCGGCCATCCAGGCGGCCATGGCTGCCGGATCGTCCAGCGTCGCTGCGCTGACGGTGGGGACCAACAATAGCCGGCGCAGAAGCTCCGGATCATAGCGGCGACCAAGCCGGTCGATAATCGCGCGGACCTCCATGAACTGCGCGACCAGTGCTTCCAGCCCCGGGCCCTGCAATCCTGGCGCCGCGTCGGAAACGTGCAGCGCGGCCTGCTCCATTGCAAGCGACATCAGATAAGCGTTCAGTTCCGCATCATCTTTAACATAATGCTCTTGCTTGCCTTTCTTGATCTTGTACAGCGGCGGCTGGGCGATATAGATATGCCCGCGCTCGATCAGCTCCGGCATCTGCCGGTAAAAGAAGGTCAGTAGCAAAGTACGGATATGCGAACCATCGACATCGGCGTCGGTCATGATGATGACGCGGTGATAGCGCAGCTTGTCCGGATCGAACTCCTCGCGGCCGATTCCACAACCCAGGGCGGTGATCAAAGTACCCACCTCAGCCGAGGATAACATCTTGTCAAACCTGGCTTTTTCCACATTCAGGATCTTGCCCTTGAGTGGCAGGATGGCTTGGGTCCGACGGTCTCTGCCCTGCTTGGCTGAGCCGCCAGCGGAATCGCCCTCAACCAGGAAAAGCTCGGACAGGGCGGGATCCTTTTCCTGACAGTCAGCAAGCTTTCCGGGCAGACCGGCGACATCCAGTGCCCCTTTACGCCGAGTCATTTCGCGCGCCTTGCGCGCCGCCTCTCTTGCTCTTGCCGCATCGACGATTTTGCCGACCACGGCCTTGGCGTCACTCGGATGTTCCAGCAGGAATTCTTCCAGCTTCTCAGCCATGGCTGATTCCACCACTGCCTTAACCTCGGAGGAGACCAGCTTGTCCTTGGTTTGTGAAGAAAATTTGGGGTCAGGCACCTTTACCGACAGCACCGCTGTCAGGCCCTCCCGGGCGTCATCGCCGGTGGTAGAAACCTTTTCTTTGCGTGCCAGACCTTCTCGTTCAATGTAATTATTCAGGGTCCGAGTCAGCGCGCTACGAAACCCGGCCAGATGGGTGCCACCATCCCGCTGCGGGATATTATTGGTGTAGCAGAACATGTTCTCCTGATAGGAGTCATTCCACTGCATGGCCACTTCCACCCCGGTCCCATCGCGATCTGTGGAGAAATAGAACGCGGTCGGATGGATCGGCGTCTTGTTGCGATTCAGATGCTCGACGAACGCACGGATACCGCCCTCGTATTCGAATACATCATGCTCCTCGGAACGCTCGTCACTGAGATCGATGCGCACCCCAGAGTTCAAAAAGGACAGTTCGCGCAGGCGTTTTGCCAGCACATCGTAATGAAAACTGATGTTGGTAAAGACTTCGCTGCTGGGTTTGAAACGCACCGTGGTTCCGGTTCGGTCGGATTCACCCACCACGGCCAGGTCGGACACCGGTCTGCCGAGATGGTATTCCTGGCGGTGGATCTTGCCTTCGCGGTAAACGGTCAGTTCCAGCGTCTCGGACAAGGCGTTGACCACCGATACCCCCACGCCGTGCAAACCCCCGGATACTTTGTACGAGTTGTCATCGAACTTTCCGCCGGCATGCAGCACGGTCATGATGACTTCCGCAGCGGATTTGCCTTCTTCTTCGTGCATACCGACCGGAATGCCGCGACCGTCGTCTGACACGGTGACCGATTCATCAGCGTGGATTCTGACCTTGACTACCGAGCAATGTCCGGCCAGCGCTTCGTCGATGGAATTATCCACCACCTCAAACACCATATGGTGCAGCCCGGTGCCGTCATCGGTATCGCCAATGTACATTCCCGGACGTTTCCGTACGGCATCCAGGCCCTTGAGAACCTTGATATTTTTTGCTTCGTAACTGTTATTTTCGCTCATTGAACGTTTCCGCGGCGCAGTCGACGGATTATACCACCGATAGCACCTTGCCTTGTTCCACGTGAAACACCGCGTGCTCACCCTCTATCGGGACGTCCCTCCGGTCCAGCGCGGTGACAAATAGCTGCGATCCCAGATCCGTGACCGCTTCCATCAGCCGCGAGAGACTTCCTGCATCCAGCTCCGCGGCAATATCGTCGAGCAGCAAAACGCTGCGCAGGTCCTTACGCACCTCCAGGTTCCTCAGCTGTCCCAACACCAGACTCGCGGCCAGCAATTTTTGCTGCCCCCGCGAGACCCTGCCCCGCGCGCGGCGCTTTTCGATATCTATGGTCAGATCAGCGCGGTGCGGCCCAGTGTGGGTTGCACCGAAACGGCGATCCCGGTCCCTGCTTTGCGCCAGCGACTCCGCCAGCGTTTTGCCATCCGGCCAGCCGGGCCGGTATTCCATCCGAATATCAGCCCCCAGCAGGTGCCGGCCGATTCTCTGGACCTCCGGCTGCAGCTCAGCAAGGTAGGCCTGCCTTTGTCCGCTAAGAGCTTCTCCCTCAGTCGACAATTGTTCGTCCCAGATCTCCAGATCTGCCGGTGGTTTCTGTCTCAACGCTGCATTTCGCTGCCTGAGCGCCCGTTGATAACGGCGCCAATGCTCGAGAAAGGCATGTTCCACGTGGAACACCCCCCAATCCATAAACCGCCGCCGCACGCCGGGTCCTTCCTCCACCAGTCGATGCAGCTCTGGATCCAGCACCTGCACCGGCAGCCATTCAGCCAGCATTGCGGCACTATTCTCGTCCTGTCCGTTGATCCTGACCTGTGGCGGGCCGCCGCGATTCAGACCCAGGCCCAATTGCGCCGTCTGTTCCGCCCTCTGTACTCGCGCGCTAATCAAGGCCTGTGGCTGGCCATCTCTGATCAAACCCTCACGCTGGGCACCCCGAAAAGAACGGCCACGGCCCAGAACAAACAGCGCCTCGAGCAAGCTGGTCTTGCCCGAGGCGTTCTCACCGAAAACAAGGTTCTTGTCCGCCGCCTCGAGCGTGACTTCCTCGAGGCAGCGGACGTCCCGGATCCAGAGTTTCTGTACGGCCATCCGCCCCTGGGATCAGAGACGCATCGGCATGACAACGTATTTGCAGCCCTCGGTCCCCGCATCCCAGATCAGGCAGCTGCTGCTTGGGTCGCTGATCTGCACGTTTACCTGGTCCCCATCCAGCGCGCCCAGGGCATCCATCAGATAGTTGACGTTAAAGCCGACCTCCATCGCGTCGCCGTCATAATTGACCTCCAGCTCTTCCTCGGCTTCTTCCTGCTCCGGATTATGAGCCTGGATACGCAGCGCGTTTTTCGCCATGTCGAGACGGATGCCCCGGTACTTCTCGTTGGACAGGATCGCGGTGCGATAGAGCGAGTGCCGCAAATCTTCCCGATCCGCGAGGATAAAGCTGCCATCCTGTTTCGGTATAACGCGTTGATAATCGGGAAACCGTCCATCAATCAGCTTGGACGTAAAGCGAATTGATCCCACTTCCACGCGGATGTGGTTGGTGCCCAGGGATAGCGTCAGTTCGCCATCGTCGCCGAGCAGGCGCTGCAATTCCAGCACGCCCTTGCGCGGCACGATCACCTGGTGGTTGCCATCAGTTTCGGCGTCAAAACTAACGTCGCACAAGCCGAGGCGATGCCCGTCCGTGGCCACCCCTCGCAAGCGCCCCTGTTGAATCTCAAGCAGCAGGCCATTGAGGTAGTAACGGACATCCTGATGCGCCATCGAAAACTGTGTTTTTTCCAGCAAACGCTTCATAGCATTCTGCGGAAGACTGATCGACTGCTGAGCGTGGATGTCCTCGATAACCGGGAACTCTGTCGCCGGCAGGGTCGCGAGAGTAAAGCGGCTACGACCGGAACGCACCGTCGCTTTTTCTCCCGCGATACTGATTTCAATCTTGCCACCATCGCCAAGCGCCTTGCAGATATCCAGCAATTTGCGACCCGGCAAGGTCACCTCACCGTCACTGTCCGCGGCGACATCTGCCGCGGCCACCATTTCCACCTCCAGGTCTGTGGCCGTCAGAGACACTTTGCCGCCACGGGCCACGATCAGAATATTGGCCAGAATGGGCATGGTCTGCCGACGTTCCACGACGCCGATGACCGCCTGAAGGGGGTTGAGGAAAGCCTCTCTGCTAGCGCTCAGCTTCATCGTGTCTCCTGTTAATAATATTTATAAGTATATAAATACTATTGTTATTAATGGTGTCGATAGATCCTGTGGATAACTATCATAAAATACATATAAATCAATAGGTTAACTAACTATAATTCGGCTCGCGACCGGGTCTTTGAACCCCCCATAGACTGGGTGGTAGCTGTGGATAACTTCCTGAAGTTTTTTTCTCCACAGTTTATTCAGCCTATGCGGTCAGGGTTCTCAACAGGTTATCGTAGTCGTCGCGAATTCTGGTCTCAGTCTCTCTCAATCCCTTTACCCGCTTGCACGCATGGATCACCGTTGTATGGTCCCTGCCTCCAAATGCATCGCCGATTTCCGGCAGGCTGTGACTGGTCAGTTCCTTCGCCAGCGCCATCGCGATTTGCCGTGGGCGGGTGATCATCCGGCTCCGTCGTTTCGAGTGCAGATCGGCGACCCGAATCTTGAAGTAATCCGCGACCGTTTTCTGGATATTTTCCAGCGTGACGAGTCGCTCCTGTAAGGCCAGCAAATCGCGCAAGGCTTCACGGGCGAAGTCCAGGGTGATCGGCCGGCCGGTAAAGCGGGCGTTCGCGATAACCCGGCGCAGCGCGCCCTCGAGTTCACGCACATTCGAGCGTATACATTTTGCAATAAAAAAGGCGACTTCTTCCTTCAGGTCAATCCCTTCGATCGCAGCCTTCTTTAGCAGGATGGCAACACTGGTTTCGAGTTCCGGCGGTTCGATAGCCACCGTCAGTCCCCAGCCGAAGCGTGACTTGAGGCGCTCCTCGAGCCCATTCACTTCCTTGGGATAGCGATCGCAGGTGAGCACAATCTGCTGCTGACCCTCAAGTAATGCATTGAAAGTATGGAAGAATTCCTCCTGGGAGCGATCCTTCCCGGCAAAAAATTGTATGTCGTCAATAAGCAGGGCATCGAGGGAACGGTAGGCTCGCTTGAACTCGCTGATGGTGTTGTGCCGCAAGGCTGAAACCATGTCGCCGACAAAACGTTCTGAATGCACATAGGCGATTCTGGCCTGAGCGTTGTTCTCCATGACAGCATTGCCGACCGCGTGCATCAGATGGGTTTTTCCCAGACCGACACCGCCATAGATAAACAGCGGGTTATAGGCTGCACCCGGATTTTGGCCGACCTGATAGGCGGCTGCCCGGGCCAGTTGATTGCTTTTACCCTCGACAAAGTTCTGGAACGAAAAATCCGGGTTGAGGCGACCACCAACCGCGACTCCGGGTGGTGGTCGGTAGCGATTCGTTTGTGGAAGCGGGGCCGTCTGGCTATTTGCGACCGGCGCGGCGGTCGCCGCGCGGCGGCTGCCAACCTCGATGACCAGATCGTATTCTTTATTCTGGTCGCAGCCCCGGACAACCGCTGTTATCTGCTCGAAGAAATGTTCGCGCACCCAGTCGACCACAAACCTGTTTGGCGCGAGCAAACGCAAGGTCTGCTCCTCCTGAACAGCCTGCAGCGGACGGATCCATGTATTGAAATGTTGCTCGGGCAGATCGCTTTCGAGCCGCACAATACACCGATCCCAAAGAGATCCGGGCACTTTCTGGATTCTCCTGGCAAGATCTAAAGCGACAAGGGAGGCCGAGTCTATACAGGTTTCCGGAGGTTATCCACAGGGCGGTGAGGCAGACTATGGGCCTGTGTACAGGTTGACAAGCAGGCCCTTAATCCGTAGAGTTTCCGCCCTTTGTCGCGGGGGCACATACCCCCGCCTCACCGACTCACCCGAGCCAGAGACTGCACCGATGAAGCGCACGTTCCAGCCAAGCAATCTTCGCCGCAAGCGCACCCACGGATTTCGTGCTCGCATGGCAACCAAGAATGGCCGCCAGATCCTTGCCCGGCGCCGCGCCAAGGGCCGCGCGCAGCTGACTCCCTGACGGCTCGCCGGTAACCTCAGGTGTCCGAGGGGCCCGGATCCGCAGGCGATGCCCGGCTCCGGCGCGCGTACCGGCTCAGGTTCAAGGGTGATTTCACCCGGGTTTTCAAACGCAGTAGCCGATCGGCGGACCGACTTTTTGTGGTCCTCGCCCGCACCAGCGAATCAGGCCCAAGGCTGGGTATGGCTATCTCCATGAAAGCAACCGGAGGGGCCGTCGCCAGGAACCGGGTCAAGCGACTGGTTCGGGAATCGTTCAGACAGTTCCGTCACATGCTCCCCGCGGTGGATCTCGTCGTCATGGCGAGACCCGGCATCGCAAACCGGACGACGGCAGAAATCAGCCAGAGCCTGCAGGCTCACTGGAACAGGATAGCCAGACAATGCGTCGAATCCTCGCCTTCCTGATCAAGGCATACCAGTGGCTGCTCAGCCCTGTTCTTGGCAGCAACTGTCGATTCCATCCGAGTTGCTCCGAATACGCCTTGCAAGCACTGGACACTCATGGGTCGCTGCGCGGCTGTTATCTCGCACTGCGTCGGATTGCCCGTTGCCACCCCTGGCACGAAGGCGGGTATGATCCGGTCCCGCCGTCCTCCGGTTTTCGCAATATCCGTGCGAAATCGGAATCGCCAGAAACGGAATTGAAATAGCTCATGGAAAACCAGCGCGTCATTCTCTGGATCGCTTTGGCATTTACCGCCTGGCTGACCTGGCAGGCATGGGTAGCGGACTATGGCAGTCCGCCGGCCGCGTCCGCCGGCACCGATACTGACCAGCCGGTGGCGATCGCGGAACAAGACACGCTTGGCGACACGCTGGGCGATCTGCCGGCTTTGCCACAGTCTCAGGCGGATAGCACCGGGCCCGGCGCGGAGCCGATTGCGCAAGCCAATGCCGGCAGCAAGAAGATCAGCATCCAGACAGATGTGATGAAGTTGATGATCGACACTCGCGGTGGCGATCTGGTGGGTGCAATCCTGCTCGACTATCCGGTTGACAAGAAAAACCCTGACATCCTGGTGGAGATGCTCTCGCCCACTCAGGCGGAGTACTCGGTGTTCCTGTCCGGTTTGCGCACTGCGAGCGGCGCCGAGGCTCCCAGCGCTGATGCTGTCTACCAGGTGGCCAAAACCGAGTACCTGCTGGCAGATGGCGCAGACGTTCTCGAAGTGCCATTGAACTGGATCGGGGAGGACGGTCTGACGGTAACCAAGACCTACCGTTTCCGGCGAGGCCATTACGCGGTCGATCTTGAGTACAGCGTGAGCAATGGCTCGGCAGCAGAATGGTCCGGCGCCAGCTATGTTCAAATCCGGCGCCGCCAGCTGGATCAAAGCCGGTCCATGACCGATGTGGATACCTATTCCTACCGCGGCCCGGTGTTCTACGACGGCGAGAAGTACGAAAAACTGGATGTGGGCGATCTCAACGAGGAATCGTTTGAAGCGGTCACCGCGCAGGGCTGGATTGCCGCCATCCGTCATCATTTCCTGCTCGCCGCGGTGCCACCGCCTGACCAGCCTGTGAGTTATAAAATCACCGCGCGCGGTGATCTCTACACGCTGAGTGCGCTGGGCTCGGTCGCAAGCGTAGCTCCCGGGCAGAGCGGCGTATTCAACGAAACGCTGTTTGTCGGCCCGAAGCTGCAGGAGCAGCTAAAGGAAACCGCGCCGGGGTTAGTGCTGTCCGTCGACTACGGCTGGCTGACGGTGATTTCTCAGCCTTTGTTCTGGGTCCTGCAGAAACTGCACGACCTGACCGGCAACTGGGGCTGGGCGATTATTCTGCTGACGGTGCTGATCAAGATAGTGTTCTACAAGCTGTCTGAAACCAGCGGCAAGTCGATGGCCAAGATGCGCAAGCTGCAACCGCGCATGAAGGCCCTGCAGGAACGCTTCGGGGACGATCGCCAGGCGCTGTCGCAAGCGATGATGGAGTTGTACAAACGGGAGAAGGTCAATCCTGCTTCTGGTTGTCTGCCGATACTGGTGCAGATGCCGGTTTTCCTCGCCTTGTACTGGGTATTACTGGAAAGCGTGGAAATGCGCCAGGCGCCGTTCATGCTTTGGATCAATGACCTTTCCTCCAAAGATCCCTATTACATCCTGCCCCTGCTGATGGGCGTGACCATGTTTATCCAGCAAAAACTCAACCCGGCACCTCCGGATCCGGTGCAGGCCAAGGTGATGATGGCGCTGCCTGTCGTCTTCACGGTGTTTTTCGCCTTCTTCCCGGCAGGTCTGGTGCTCTACTGGTTTGTCAACAATCTGTTGTCGATTGCCCAGCAGTATCGGATCAACAAGGTCGTCGAGGCCGGCGGCTGAAGCTGCGCTTGAGCTGTTTCATCGCCTGATCCGGAATCACGTCAGGCACGACGGGGCTCAGCGCAACACCCACCAGGCGACAGGCTCAGATAGATGACCAGCGGCTTGCCCAACGACGACACCATCGTTGCCCTGGCCAGCCCGCCGGGCCGCGGTGGCGTCGCTGTGATCCGGGTGTCCGGTGATACCGCGAGCGCCGTTGCCAAAGCTATCGTCGGGGATCTTCCCGAACCCCGACGCGCGTCGCTAAGATGTTTCCGGGATCAGGCCGGAGAGGCCATCGACAGTGGACTGGTGTTGTATTTTCCCGGACCGAGTTCGTTTACTGGCGAGGACGTTGTTGAGTTCCATGCCCACGGCGGATCGATGGTCACCGATCTGCTGCTGCAGCGATGCGCACAACTGGGCGCCCGGCTGGCCCGGCCCGGTGAATTTTCCCAACGCGCCTTTCTGAATGATCGTCTGGATCTGGCGCAGGCTGAGGCGATTGCTGACCTGATCGACAGCGGCTCCGCGCAGGCGGCAAGAGCAGCGGTCCGGTCGCTGCAGGGAGAGTTCTCGACCCAGGTGAACGATCTGGTCCGGGGGCTGACAGCATTGCGGGTGTATGTGGAAGCCGCCATCGATTTCCCTGAAGAGGAGGTCGATTTTCTTGCCGACCAGGGAATTTTGGATCGCCTGAAGGAATTGCGCGCGGGGTTTGAAAATCTGGCTGCAAGGGCAGGGCAGGGCGCGATTCTCAGACAAGGCATGAGCGTCGTGTTGGCGGGTCGGCCCAACGCCGGCAAATCAAGCCTGATGAACCGACTGACCGGTGAGGACACCGCGATAGTCACCGCCCAGCCGGGTACCACCCGTGACGTATTGAGAGAGCAGATTTCCATTGACGGTATGCCTCTGCACGTGGTCGATACGGCCGGTTTGAGAGCCGCCGGCGACAGCGCGGAAATCGAGGGCATCCGCCGTGCCCGGTCAGCGATGGAACAGGCCGACCAGGTGCTGCTGGTCATCGATGCAAGCGATGCGCCTGATGGTGTCGACGGCATGTCTCGGGAAGCACTGTCCCAGCTGCTGCCGGAAGGTATGTTGAGTGAGCTGCCGGATCCCTCGGTGCTCACCATCGTGCGCAATAAGATCGATATTTCCGGGCATGCCCCCGGGCTCGAGCAGCGGGCCGATGTGAGTGTTGTCAATCTGTCGGCGTTGACCGGCGCCGGGATCGGAGCACTGCGTGATCATCTGAAATTGTTGATGGGTTATCAGGCGGCAGGCGAGGGTGCGCTCTCCGCCCGCCGCCGCCACCTGGACGCGTTAGCGCAGGCCCGGGCCCACCTCGAGGAAGCGGTGCACCAGCTGGAGCAATATCGTGCCGGCGAGCTGGTTGCGGAGGAACTGCGTCTGGCTCAGGACAAATTGGGTTTAATCACTGGTGAGGTCAGCAGCGATGACCTGCTGGGGCAGATTTTTTCCAGTTTCTGTATTGGCAAATAGCCGTGCAGATGACCGGGTAGATGACCAGCGGCTGATCTGCCCAGAAGGCGTAACCGGCGGCGACACCGTCAACCCACGACAGACATTGAGAATGAGAGGCGGCGCTTAGCCTATTATTGATCTTGCCTGAGCTCGGTCAGGTGAGCAGGAGATTGCGAAGTGAACACGGTTGGATGGGGCATTATCGGCTGCGGCAACGTGGTCGACCGCAAGGCGGGAGACGCGTTTAAAAACATAGCGGGGAGCCGTCTGGTCGCGGTGATGCGGCGCACGGAAGACAAGGCGCGGGATTTTGCTCAGCGGCGCGGCGCGGCTGTCTGGACCACCGATGCGCAGACCGTTATCGACCACCCGGAGGTCAACGCGATCTACGTCGCAACCCCGCCAGATAGTCACCTCGAGTACGCACTTGCGGCTTGTGCCGCCGGCAAGGCCTGCGTTGTGGAGAAACCAGCCGGCCGCACCGATGCTGAGTGTGGACGCATGGTTGAAGCATTCGAGCACGCCGGGGTGCCGCTATTCGTTTCCTACTATCGGCGGTTTCTGCCGAAATATCTGAAGATCCGGGAGATCATTCGATCCGGCGAACTGGGCACGATCACGTCGATCGACTACCGTTTAAGCAAGCGATTGCGGGAAGGAGACTGGCGTCTGTCTCCGGCCATCTGCGGTGGCGGACAATTCTATGATCTGAGCGGACACGTGCTCGATCTGTTCGATGACTGGTTTGGCCCGCTGACTTATACCGGCGGCAGCGCGGCCAATTCGGTCCCGGTGCATGCCGCGGAAGATTCTGTCGCGATAAGCTTTCTGACCCCGCAGGGTGCGGTGGGCAGCGCGGTGTGGGACTTCACTGCCAGCAAGCCGGTGGATGAACTGGTCATCCAGGGTCATCGGGGTTGCCTGCGTTTGTCCTGCATGGACACCGCGTCCGCGGTGCGTCTGGAGCAATCACCCGCCGCGCTGATGCGCGTGAGCCAGACCAGGGAACAATGGCAACGGGCGGATCTGCGCAGAAAGCTCGGCTGGTCGCGGGTCCGCAAATGGCGCTTTTCCAAACCGGCGCTGCCGCATCAACCGATGTTGGAAAAGATCGTCGGTGAGCTGATCGCGGGTACCGCCGGCAACGGTAACGCGGGCGCCGCCTTGCGTACTTCGCGTCTTGCCAACCGCGTGCTGGATGAATACTACGGCGGTCGCGCCGATGCTTTCTGGGAGCGCCCGCTGTCCTGGCGGAGCTTGCGCGCGCAGGCGGCAAACCGCCCGGCTCGTCCAGAATTCGCTCGTTATGAAGTCAGCCCCGCGCTACAGCAGGAATTCGAACAGCAGGGCTACATCGGACCGTTCAAATACGATGCAAGCTGGCAGCATATACCGGTACCGGCCAAACGAGGCCGGGATCTGCATCTGGCTGAAGCTGAGGTATTCGATGTCTGCACCCATCCATGCATCGTTCGCCCGGTTGCTCAGCTGCTGGGAACGCCGCGGATCGCGTTATTCAAGACCCGATTCGTGGTCAAACACGCGAAGACCGGACGCACATTTGCCTGGCATCAGGATGTAGGCATGCGTAACGGCGGTTATCTGCCGAACGGTGATCCGGTTCAAACGGTGACTGTATGGATGGCTTTCGACGAGGTGAACGCCGCGAACGGGGCGATGCAGATCATCCCCGGCAGTCACCGCTTGTTGATCGGCGACTATCAGAAACGGATCAAGGCCGAATTACTGCGCAGCGGCGCATTGACCGAAGAAGAAATCAGCCGGGCAGTGACGCTGGATCTGAAGCCGGGCGAGTTCTATATCTTCCATTCATGGCTGCTGCACACCAGTGGGCCTAACGCCTCAAACGGCCGTCGTGCCGGTCTAAATATGCGCTATGCGGCGCAGGGCGAAGAGTGCGACACGCAGTTCGAATATTTTCCGCTGCTGTGTTCCGCGGGACCGAAAACAGATCTGGCGTCAAACGCCACAGGCTGAAAGTCCGCGGCTTGCCGTAACTCTCGCCGCAAGACCAGGTGTATGACTTCGCCCGCGGTGCCGGTCTAGCTGCTGACAGAGCGGCGGAAGCGACCACGTACGACTTTGTCGTCACGGGTCTCGGTGGGTGGGTTCGGGCCGTCCATGGTGCTCGCACACTCGACTCTGTTGCGGCCCGTCTGCTTGGCAAAATACAGCGCATCGTCAGAGCGTCGCAAGGTATCGGCAATAGACTCGCCATGGCGGTATTCAGCGACGCCGGCTGACAAAGTGATGCTCAGATTGCCTTCGAAACTGGCTTCTGCGGTTGCCTCGCGCAAACGCTCGGCGCAACGCAGACCGCCTTCCTCGTCGGTGCTCGGCAGCAGGCAGATGAATTCTTCGCCGCCAAAGCGTCCGAAACAGCGCCCTTCGCTGTCCAGATCGATGACATCGGTGGCGCGCAATTCCTGGCGCGCCAGATATGCGAAGGCGGTCAGCACACGATCACCCACCAGGTGGCCGTGTGCATCATTCAGATCCTTGAAGTGATCAAGGTCCAGGATGCACAGCGAGAACGTAGAGCCACTGCGGTCGGCGCGTGCTTTCTCGCGACTCAGGCTTTCCATCATGTAGCGACGATTGAATGATTGGGTGAGATGGTCACGGGTGGCCATCCGGCTGGCGCTGCTGACCGCTTCGCGCAGTTCAATGTTGTTCTGTCGCAGTGTCGATTTTAGTTGGGCAACATAGTTGCCGAAGCTCGCGCACCAGATAAGGCTGGCGCTGAGCACCATCAGGTTGATCAATTCGCGATCGACGTTGAAGTTCTGCGGCCACAGCACATAGTCGGTCGCCACCACCGCCATATAGCCGACCAGCGACAGCGCCGTCATTGCGAAAAAGCCGCGACGGTTCAGATGGAATATGCCGAACAGGATAGTGATGACATAGACCATCATCAGAGCGCCCCGCACTTCCGGCGCAACCAGCATCAACACCATGGACCAGCCCACGGCGATCACCAGCTGTTGTAGCGTCATCGCCGGGTCACCGAGGCGGCGGTTCAAACCGCTGCGGATCATTACGTAGAAATAGAGGTTGCTCAGCGCGATGCCGCCAAGGACGACGTAGAGCATTCCCTGGGAAATCTTTACCTGATCGGTGAAGTAGGCAAACAGGCTCAGCGACACCCACATGCAATACGACACCAGCGCCATCTTGAAGCGCCGCAATCGCAGTCTTTGCCTGGGGTCCAGCTTGGGCAGCATGACCTACCTGTTCATTTCAGTCGGCCAAATGGCCGGAATGTTGCAACGCAACGCGTCGGCTCGCCTGGGTTGCTTGCCGCCAAGCCAAGGATCACTGAAACAGCCTTGTCAAACCGTGACCACTGTCCCAGTAACGCGCCAAACTTCTTCGAAATGACCCGATTTGCGCTAAGTCTGAAACCGTCAGTGCTGGTCGGCGTCACCGCTGCCGCCTAGAATAGCCAGTCGAATTTCCGGAGCGGTTTAGCGTGAGATTTCCCCAGCAGTACGATGTCATTGTGGTAGGCGGCGGTCATGCCGGCACCGAGGCGGCCCTGGCGGCTGCCCGCATGGGTGCGCGGACCCTGCTGCTGACCCACAGCATCGACACGCTTGGGCAGATGAGCTGCAATCCGGCCATTGGCGGCATCGGCAAGGGCCATCTTGCCCGCGAGGTGGACGCTCTGGGTGGCGCGATGGCAATCGCGGCAGACAAGGCAGGGATTCACTTTCGCACCCTGAATGCGCGCAAAGGACCGGCGGTCCGCGCTACTCGCGCCCAGGCCGATCGGACTTTGTATCGCGGCGCTATCCGGCAGATGCTGGAAAGTCAGCCAGGTCTCAGTCTGTTCCAGCAGGCGGTGGATGATTTACTGCTGGAAGGGGATCGTGTCGTCGGCGTGCGCACGCGCATGGGTCTGGACTTCCATGCCCGCAGCGTGGTGCTGACGGTAGGGACGTTCCTCGCGGGGCGTATCCATGTCGGCGAAAGCCAGCACGACGGCGGGCGCGCAGGCGATCCGCCGGCCACACGCCTGGCTGAACGCCTGCGTGAATTGCCGTTGCGGGTCGGGCGGTTGAAAACCGGCACGCCGCCGCGTATCGACGGTCGCAGCATCGATTTTTCCCGGCTGGCAGAGCAACCCGGCGATGATCCGCGGCCGGTGTTCTCCTTTATGGGGCAGCCTGGCGATCATCCGCGCCAGGTCTCCTGCCATATCACCGCGACCAACGAGCGCACCCACGAGATTATCCGCGCCGCATTGCATCGCTCGCCGATGTTCAGTGGCGCGATAGAGGGCACCGGACCCCGTTACTGCCCGTCAGTCGAAGACAAGATCCAGCGTTTCGCGGACAAGACCTCACACCAGATCTTTGTTGAGCCGGAAGGGCTCAACACCCCGGAAATCTATCCCAATGGCATTTCCACCAGCCTGCCGTTTGATGTTCAGTACGAGTTCGTGCGTAGCATCGCCGGTTTCGAGCAAGCGCAGATCACCCGGCCCGGCTACGCGATCGAGTACGATTTCTTCGATCCGCGGGACCTGACCCATTCTCTGCAGAGCCGGTTTATCGCCGGTCTGTTTCTGGCCGGCCAGATCAACGGCACCACCGGTTACGAAGAGGCCGCAGCACAAGGCCTGCTTGCCGGCACCAACGCTGCGTTGCAGACCAGCGGTCGGGAGCCATGGTATCCGCGGCGTGACGAGGCCTACATCGGCGTATTGGTGGACGACCTGGTCACTCGTGGCACCGCTGAGCCCTACCGGATGTTCACCAGCCGTGCGGAGCACCGTCTGCTGTTGCGTGAGGACAATGCCGATCTGCGACTGACGCCGGCAGGCCGGGATCTGGGGCTAGTAGATAAGGCGCGCTGGCAGATATTCGAGCGCAAACGTGATGCGGTCGCGAGCGAGCTGCAGCGACTGGGTAGCCTGACTTTGCAACCGGGCGATGTACCCGAGCCAGTCGCTGAGCGATTGTTTGGCGGTCCGCTGACACGCGAGTATCGGGCGGTCGAATTGCTCAAGCGGCCAGAGGTCAGTTATGCGGAATTGTCTTCCATCGACGCTTTCGCTGCGCCGGGACTTGACCAGGCAGTGACCGAACAGGTCGAAGTTCAGACCAAATACGACGGATATATCCGCCGCCAGCAGGCAGAGATCGAACGCCAGCGTCAGCACGAGGATCGCGCCTTGCCGGACAGTCTGGATTTTTCCAGGGTCGCCGGTCTATCCCACGAAGTGCGGCAAAAGCTTGCTCAAACACGACCGCACACCCTGGGTCAGGCGGCGCGCATCCCGGGTGTGACGCCGGCAGCCATCTCTTTGCTGCTGATCCATCTGAAACGGCATGATGCCGTTCGGTCTGAGATCAAAGACGGAACCAGCGGCCGTTGAAAATCATCCTGCTCCTCACCGCGGCGCTTTCGCTGCTCGCCGCCTGCAGTCCGGACAATGGGGTCGGCGCCGACGGCAGTCGCGGTCCTGCATCCACGACGGTGCTTCATCGTGGCAATGGCACCGAGCCGCAGAGCCTGGATATTCACAAAAGCGAAGCCGTTTCATCTTCGACCATCCAGCGCGATCTATACGAGGGGCTGGTCAGTCAGGCGCCGGACGGCAGCCTGGAACCGGGCGCTGCGGCGTCCTGGGAGATCAGCGAGGATGGGCTGAGGTATCTGTTTCATCTGCGCGAAGACGGCCGCTGGTCCAACGGCGACCCGGTGACGGCACAGGACTTTGTGTTTGCGCTGCGCCGCGGCGTGGACCCCGATACGCTGTCTAATTACTCCGGATTGCTGATCCCGATACTCAACGCGCAGGCGATCAGCGCAGGCCGCCTGCCTCCCGACTCGCTTGGCGTGGAGGCAGTGGACGACAAGACCTTGCGTATCACGCTGGCGAACCCCAGCGGGTACTTTCTCGAATTGCTGACGCATTCAATGAGCTATCCGCTGCATCGAGCCAGCGCAGCGCAGTGGCCCGGTGCATTCGCTCGCCCGGACCGGCTGGTCTCCAACGGCGCCTACATGCTGGATGACTGGGTCATGCAGTCGCACGTCAAGCTGGTCCGCAATCCGCATTACCGTGACCGTGAGGACCTGCGTATCCACGAGGTCTACTATTATCCGATCGAGAACCCGGCAGCCGAGCTAAAGCGCTACCGGGCAGGGGATCTCGACTGGACCAGCACTGTTCCGCACAACCAGATCAAATGGATCCGGGAGAACCTGGGCGATCAATTTAAAGTCTCGCCGTATCTCGGCATCTACTTTTTCGGATTCAATCTCGAGCGTCCGCCGTTCCGCGATCAGCCGGGCTTGCGCCGCGCGCTGGCGATGGCGGTGGATCGCTCGATCATCACCGAGCATCTGACTGGCGGCGGTGAACTGCCGGCCTACACCTTTGTGCCGCGCTTGCCTGGCTACTCGCCGTTGCTGCCGGCCTGGGCGGAGTGGCCGCGTGAACGGCAGGTGGCGGAAGCGCAACGGCTTTATGCGGAAGCCGGCTATGGACCCGAGCGGCCGCTGGAAGTCGAAATCCTGTACAACACCAGTGATAACCACCGGCAGATGGCGCTGGCCGTGGCTGCGATGTGGAAGCAGACGCTGGGGGTCAGGACCCGGATCATCAACCAGGAGTTCAAGGTCTTTCTGGCCACCCGCCGGAGCAAGGCGGAAACCGAGATCTACCGGGCTGGCTGGATTGGCGATTTCACCGATCCGGTCAACTTTCTCGATATTCTCAGATCGGATAACGGGCGCAACGATACCGGCTACGCGGATCCCGACTACGATGGTCTGCTCGATCGCGCCGCGGCGGCAGTGGATCCGGAACGGCGCATGCGGCTGCTGAGCGAAGCTGAGGCACTGATGCTGGAACAACAGCCGGTAATTCCGCTCTACTTCTACGTGACCCGGCGTCTGGTAAAGCCATGGGTCAAGGGTTGGCAGGGCAACGTGCTGGATGCGAATCCGACCCGGCATTTCTATATTGATGACGACAGCGCCAACCAGACTGCACAAGAGGCTGCACAAATTGAATAGACGATTCTTATTGCCGCGCGGCTTTCTGCCGGGGCTGGTTCTCGCTCTGGGTCTGGCTCTAGGAGTGGCCGGCTGCGGCGATAGCGGAGAACTCGACAGCGACGGCGTGCTGGTCCAGATGTCCTCGGATGACGGCGTCATCATACGCAGAGGCAACGGCGGTGAGCCGGACAGCCTCGACCCGCATCGGTCGGAGGAGACATCCGCCGCGGATATCCTGCGCGATCTGTTTGAAGGCCTGACCGGTGAGAATCCCGACGGCTCGGTTGCGCCAGGTGGCGCTGAGCGCTGGGAGATCAGCGAAGATGGCCGAACCTACACCTTCTACCTGCGAGCAGATGGGCGCTGGTCCAACGGCGACCCGGTTGTGGCTGAGGATTTTGTCGCCGGTCTGCGACGCTCCGTGGATCCGGCCACCGGTTCGGTCTACGGTCAATTGCTGCAGTCCATCGAGGGCGCGCTGGATGTGGTGGCCGGACGTCTGCCGCCCGAGGCGTTGGCAGTCAAGGCAATTTCCGATCGCGTAGTCGAGATACGCCTGGTCGAGCCAACACCGTATTTTCTCGAGATCCTCAACCACTCGACTGCCTATCCGATCCACCGTGCGTCACATGAGAAACTTGGCGATCAGTTTGCCAGGCCGGGTAATCTGGTATCCAACGGAGCCTACGAGCTGGTTGAGTGGGTCGTCCAGTCGCACGTCAAGCTGCGCAAAAATCCGTACTACTGGGATACCGACAATGCCGCCATCGATACCGTGTACTACGTGCATATCGAGAGCCCGGCGGCCGAACTGAAGCGTTACCGGGCCGGTGAGCTCGACTTCACCTTTACGCTGCCCAACAACCAGTACCAGTGGATCAGGGAGAACCTGCCGGAGGAGCTCGTGGTGGGCCCCTATGCATCGGTCTACTATTATCAGTTCAGCCTGAGCAATCCACCCTTTGACGACATCCGCCTGCGCCAGGCGCTGACCATGGCCATTGATCGCACGATCATGGTGGAGAAAGTCACCGGGGTCGGTGAGATTGCGGCATACAGCTTTGTGCCGACCGCGGTCAGCGGGTACACCGCCGCCCGGTTCCCATGGATGGATTGGCCCGAAGAGCAGCGCCTGGCCGAGGCGCGGCGGCTATACGCCGAGGCCGGTTTCAGCAAAGACAATCCGCTGGACGTCGAGCTGTTTTACAACACCAGCGAGAACCACAAGAAGATCGCTCTGGCCATCTCAGCGATGTGGAAACAGGCATTGGGTGTGCGTGCACGGCTGATGAATCTCGAGTTCAAGGTCATGCTGGAACAGCGCCGGGACAACAGCCGCTGGCAGGTGATGCGCATGGGCTGGGTCGGCGATTATAACGATCCGAACACCTTCCTCGAGATATTCCATTCCACCCATGGCCAGAACGATCCAGGCTTTGATAATCCGGAGTTTGACCGTCTGCTGGCGGAGGCTAGCGGGACCCTGGATCCGGCGCGACGTGCGGAGTTGTTGCAGGCCGCAGAAGCGTTGATGTTGTCTGAGTATCCGGTCATGCCGATCTACTTCTCGGTGATAAAGCGGATCGTGAAGCCATGGGTGATCGGCTATCAGACCAACGGTCTGGATCACAACTACAGCAAGTTTTTGTCTATCGACACCGAGGCCCGGGGATTCTAGTGGGCTCCGGCACACGATCTGCGCCGGGGCTGATCCGGGCGGTGTTACTATGCGCCGCGGCCCGGCGTAGCCGCAGCGAGCCGCTCGGGGAGATCGAGAGACACATGGGACAAGGATACTGATTTGCTGACTTATGCCCTGAAGCGATTTGTCGGCGCCTGGCCAACCCTGCTGATCATGATCGCGATCGCGTTCTTTATGATCCGCGTTGCGCCCGGCGGTCCCTTTGACAGCGAACGCAAGCTGGCGCCAGAGATCGAGGCGCGGATGATCGCCGCCTACCATCTGGATGAGCCGCTGTATCAACAGTTCGGTCGTTATCTGGGCGGTCTGGTTAAAGGCGATTTCGGACCCTCGTTCCAGTACAAGGAATATACGGTCACCGAGCTGGTGATGGCGGGCTTCCCGGTGTCTCTGCGGCTCGGTGGTCTGGCCATGCTGCTGGCGCTGGTGGTGGGCGTCGGTGCGGGCACGATCGCGGCGCTCAGACAGAACACGCGCACCGACTATTCGGTGATGGCGGTGTCCATGACCGGCATCTCTATCCCAAATTTCGTGATGGCGCCGCTGCTGATCCTGTTGTTCGCGGTGCATCTGGGCTGGCTACCGGCCGGTGGCCTGGGTGGCGGCTCGCCGGCCAATCTGGTGCTGCCGGTGATCTCGCTGGCGCTGCCGCAGATTGCTTATATCAGCCGCCTGACCCGCGGCAGCATGATCGAGGTCTTGCACAGCAATTTTATCCGCACCGCCCGCGCCAAGGGCTTGCCGGAACGGCTGGTGATCCTGCGCCATGCGCTCAAACCCGCGCTGTTACCGGTAGTGTCCTATCTCGGCCCCGCGACCGCCGCGATCATCACCGGTTCGGTGGTCATCGAGCAGATCTTCGGCGTGCCCGGGCTCGGCCGCTACTTTGTCCAGGGCGCGCTCAACCGAGATTACACGCTGGTGCTCGGTGTCGTGGTTTTCTACGGCGTACTGATCATCGTGTTCAACTTCCTGGTAGATATTGTCTATGCGCTGCTCGATCCGCGGGTGAAATACTGATGGCCGCGATCGAAACCGTTCCGGCAGTGGCCGTCGAGGGGCGCAGCCTGTGGGTCGATGCCTGGCGTCGATTGCTGCGTAACCGTGCGGCGGTAGTCGCCGGGTTTGTCCTGCTGTTCATGACCGTCGCGGTGATCGTCGGACCCTGGTTGCTGCCGTACGACTATGACTTCACCGACTGGAGCAATATGGCGGCTGCGCCTGAATTGGCCAGCGGCCATTTCTTTGGCACCGACAGCCTGGGCAGGGATCTGCTGGTCAGGACACTGCATGGCGGACGCATCTCGTTGCTGGTCGGCCTGGTCGCAACCATGGTCAGCCTGCTGATCGGGATCGCTTACGGGGCGACCGCGGGCTACGTCGGCGGGCGCGTTGACCACGTGATGATGCGTATCGTCGACATCCTCTATGCGATGCCGTTCATGTTCTTCGTAATCCTGTTGATGGTGCTGTTCGGCCGCAATATCGTGCTGATATTCGTTGCCATCGGCGCGATCAACTGGCTGGATATGGCGCGAATCGTGCGCGGTCAGACCTTGAGCCTGAAGCACAAGGAGTTTATCGAGGCCGCGGAAGCGCTGGGCACACCGGTGTTTGACATTATCCGCCGCCACATCGTGCCCAATTTGCTCGGCGTGGTGGTCGTCTATGTGACGTTGACTATCCCGCAGGTGATCCTGGTCGAGTCGTTTCTCAGCTTCCTCGGGCTGGGTGTGCAGGAACCGATGACTTCGTGGGGCGCGCTGGTCAACGATGGCGCGCAGGAGATGGAGAACGCGCCCTGGCTGTTGATCTTCCCGGCCGTATGTCTGGCCGCCACTTTGTTCTGTTTCAACTTCATCGGCGACGGTCTGCGCGACGCCCTTGATCCCAAGGACCGCTGATCCAGATGGCACTGCTCGAAGTCGATCAACTCGTGGTCCGTTTTGACACGCCCGATGGGGAAGTGGAAGCGGTCAACGGCATTAATTTTACCCTTGAGCCGTCTGAGGTCCTGGCGATCGTCGGCGAATCCGGGTCCGGCAAAAGCCAGACCGTGCTCAGCATCATGGGTCTGCTGGCCAGCAACGGGCGTTGCTCCGGCAGCGTGCGTTATCAGGGTGAGGAAATTCTTAACCTGCCGCCGGCGCAATTGAATCAGGTCCGCGGTGACCGGATCTCGATGATCTTTCAGGATCCGATGACCTCGCTGAATCCGTATCTGACCATCGCCCGCCAGATGGCGGAGGTGCTGGTATTGCACAAGGGCATGAGCGAGCAGGATGCGCGGCGAGCCGCGCTGGAGATGCTCGATGCGGTGCATATCCCGGATGCGCGCAGTCGCATCGACCGCTATCCCCACGAATTCTCCGGCGGCATGCGCCAGCGCGTGATGATAGCGATGGCCTTGATGTGTCGACCCGATCTGTTGATCGCCGATGAGCCGACGACTGCGCTGGACGTCACCGTGCAGGCGCAGATTCTGGAGTTGTTGTCCGAGATACGCCGCGAATTCGGTACCGCCATCATTCTGATCACGCACGATCTGGGTGTGGTCGCCGGGAGCAGCGATCGGGCGCTGGTGATGTATGGCGGACAATTGATGGAGTACGGCGATCTGCAGCAGATTTTCCATCACAGCCGGCATCCCTATACCCAGGGTCTGTTGCGTTCGGTGCCGCGTCTGGATCAGCCCGGGCTGTCGCGACTGCAGACTATCCCGGGGAATCCGCCGAGTCTGATGGCCCTGCCGGTGGGTTGCCCGTTCGAGCCGCGTTGCGAGTTCCGCGAAGGGCGCTGCAAGGACCAGCGACCGGTACTCGAGGAAGTCGGCGATAAGCACTTCAAGGCCTGTCACCGGAGTACGCTGGCATGAGCAATGTTACCGCTGATCCGCTGCTCCAGGTCATTGATCTGACGGTGCAATTCCGAATCCCGGCGGAGAGCATGCTGAAGCGATCGCGGACCCTGGAAGCGGTCAGCAAGGTCAGTTTCGAGCTTGGCCGGGGTGAGACCCTGGGCGTGGTCGGAGAATCCGGCTGCGGTAAATCCTCTCTGGCGCGCGGCATCCTCGGGCTGGTGCCGGTGGTCGCCGGTAACGTGAATCTGGATGGCCGCCCGCTAAACGGCCTGAGCAAGGACGCGCTTCGGAATCGCCGCCGCGAGGCGCAGATGATCTTCCAGGATCCTCTGGCGTCGCTTAACCCGCGCATGACCGTGGGCGAGATCATCGCTGAGCCCTTGCGCGTATTCGAAGCCGGGCTTGCGCAGCCAGAACGGCGCAAGCGCGTCGAGGCGATGATGGAGCGGGTCGGTCTGGGCGCAAACCTGGTCAACCGCTACCCGCATGAGTTTTCCGGCGGACAATGTCAGCGTATCGGCATCGCGCGGGCGCTGATTCTGAATCCCTCGTTGATCATCTGCGATGAGCCGGTCAGCGCGCTGGATGTCTCGATCCAGGCGCAGATCGTCAATTTGCTGATGGATATCCAGAGCGAGCTGGGTCTGTCGATGGTGTTTATCGCACATGACCTGTCGGTCGTGCGGCACATCAGCCACCGCATCATGGTCATGTATCTGGGAAGGGTGGTGGAGATCGGTGACACGGACAGCCTGTGCGATGATCCGGTGCATCCATACACCAAGGCCCTGATCGAAGCCGTGCCGGTGCCTGATCCGACGATTCAGCAGGGCGCGATACGGGCGCCCATTTCCGGCGATCTGCCGTCGCCGCTGGACCCGCCCAGCGGTTGTGCGTTCCGAACCCGCTGCCCGCTCGCGGATGAACGTTGTGCCAGCGAGGCACCCGCCTTGTCCGAACGTTCAGGACGACAGGTGGCCTGTCACCATGCTGGAAAATAGCACGCCGCCGGCCTGATTACCTGGCCCGCGCTTTGGCTTTGGACGTCGCTACTGCAGCAGCTATGGCCGCCACTATGGACTCAGCGGCAGGGGCAACTTGTTGACCGTGATCAGACCGCCGCTGATACGCAGATCGCTGACCAGCTTATCGCCTTCAACCCGCAGATAGCCCTGAGAGATCAGGCCGATCGGGTCAGCATTGTCGGATCCTTCGCGAGGATCCAGCGCGCCGGGCTTGAGGCCAAGCGCGGTGCTCAACATGATACGGTTCATGCGAAGCTGCCCATCGCCCTCGAACAGGGACAGCAGATCAAAGCTGTTTGTTATCGGTCTGTCTGTTGCGTTTTCGAGCGGCAACTGCAGCTGCAGGTCAAGCGACGCATAGCCCTCGCCAGCCCGAATCTCGAGGTCTGACACACGCAGCCCGGAACCGGGCCGCACCAGGGATGCCAGCTCGGTGCCAAACGGGCGCAGCCCGAAACCCTGCTGCACACGCTGCAGCAACGCGCCCAGCATGACGGCGTCCAGCGCCTCGAAGCGCAGATCCATGTTGGCGGCCACCGGCGCGCCACCCTGCGCCTGGATCCTCGCCAGGCCGACATGCGTAGCGTAATCCACCGTATCGTTATCCGCGCTGACTTGCAGCGCCAGGTCCAGCCCCGATCCACTAACCTCGCGACCGAGATAATCGACGAACACAAAGGTCTCCATCGCCACCTGGCTCGAACCGGAGCGGAAGCCAAAGCCGGTAGGCCGGGTGTCGCTGGAGAATGTGAGACGACCCGACTCCATCAGGCCCTCGGCGCTCTCGATCCTGACCGGTCTGAGAACACCACGAGTCCTGAGCCTGGCTGCGTTACGGTCAAAGCGCACATCGATATCTGCGCCTTGTGCTGACAGTGTCCCCTGGCCGTCAGCCAGAGGTCTGAGCAACTCATCCACCGTCACCCGGGTGTGGCCGCCACCGCCAAAGCCGACCCGCGTGACGGCGACGCCGGGCAGCGGTATCTGCTCAGCCTCCGACCCTTCCAGCAACAGTGTGGAGCGCATCCTGGCCAGGGCCGGCCAGCCGTCAAGCATTGGCCACGGGCCGTGGGCGATGACGGTGTCGATAATCAGCGCAGCCGCCGGACTGCTCCCGGCCGGATCGGCGAGCATCTGTGCGGCGGCCGCCAGCCGCGCATCGGAAAGCAGCAGACGATGGCGGGTACGGGAAGTAAACCAACCCTTCTGATAACTCTCGAGCGTCGGTTCAGCGCCTGCCACGACCAGGGACAAACGATCCAGCAGGACCTGTTGGCGGTTGTGAATCTGGCCACCAATCAACGGCGGTACACCGCCCATCACCAGAAGGACGACAAAAAAACCGATGAGCAATACCCGTTTCAAACGTATGTTCCCGCTGAGCGCTCCGCCGCGTGGGACCCGGATGGTGTCATCCCGCATGCGGCCTGTCGAGGCTCGCGCTCAAGCTGGTGTCCGACGGCCCATGTCGGGCATTATCGGAACCGCACGATGCGCAGCCATCATGCCGCGGCTGCGTGGCCCGGCAACCCGCGATCAACACGCTCCTGATCGCGGGCAGCGCGCCCGGGCGGCATGGCGCAAGGCGACAGCGGGGGAAAAGATGAAGGGTTTTAGTGATTTCGAAATCGACAGTTTGAGCGGTGAGCCGGATCTGCTGGGCAGTCTCAGGGGCGAAGTAGTGCTGGTAGTGAATGTCGCCAGCGAATGCGGCTATACCAGCCAGTATCAGGGCCTGCAGGAACTGCACCAGCAGCTATGCGAGCAGGGCTTCAGCGTCATCGGCCTGCCCTGTAATCAGTTCGGTGCTCAGGAGCCGGGCAGCCCCAGGCAAATCATGGATTTTTGTCAGAGCCGGTTTGGCGTCACCTTTCCACTGGGGGTAAAGATCGAGGTCAATGGCCCCGACCGTCACCCGCTGTATGCGTGGCTGACCGATCCGGAAAACGGCTATCAAGGCGACATTACGTGGAACTTCGAAAAGTTTCTGATCGGCCGCGACGGTCAGGTGATCGCGCGCTATCCGCCCGGCACCGAAGCTGGTGACCCGGTGTTGCTGCAGGACATCGCCCAGGCCCTGGCGCCTTCGTAGAGGTCAGCACCGAACGGGTGCCGGGGACCGTCGATCAGGGTTGTTGCAGTTCGAAACTGGCCCTGACCTGACTGCTGATTCGAATCTGACCTACCTGATAGCTTTGTGCGTCGTCTGATTTGGCGGCGGCCATCACCATCTCGCGCATCGGCTGGGGCCCCTGCGAGCCCAGTTCCTCGATGCGGTGCGCTGAGCCAAGCTCCATCTCCAGCGCCTGCGCCAGTACCACGGCGCGGCTGCGTGCGTCCTTTGCGGCGTCTGCCAGCGCCTGCCGCTCCAGGCTGGCCCGCTGGGAGCTATCGAACGTGGGTGGCTGAACCTGGTTGATTCCCAGACCGAGCATCCCTTCATAGACCTCACCGAGCAGAGACAGATCGGTCAGACGGATGCTCAGGCGGCGCGCGACAAGGTATCCGAGCAATTTCTGTTCGCGGGTCTCGGGCAACCACTGATAGTCTGGCTGCACCACCAGAGCGGCGCTGGCCACCTGCTGGTCCGGGATATTCATTTTCCGGGTCAGGCCAAGCACCCGGGCTACCGTGGCGTTGACCTCGCTGCGGGCCGCCTCGATGGTGGGCGCGCGCGCCTCAACGCCAACGCCCAGGACGGCGAGATCCGGCTCGACCATGAGTTCGGCGGATCCGGATACCGTCACCAGAGACAGCTCTTCGGCCAGCGTACCGGTGCTGACCAGGAACAGGGAAAGCAAGATCATCCGTATCGACTGGCGCATCGTGTCGTGCATTTACGAATCCTCCGCGGGATAAAGGCCGTGTGTGGCAATATTACGCGTGTCTGATTACCATATCGCCCCCTGAGCAGAACCCGCCGCTTCCGGCGGGCAGCGGAGGATTCATGTTGCTAAAGCGCATCGCCATCGCCGGAGTCATCCTGGCTGCGAGCCTGCCGCTGCTGGCCCAGGCAGAAGGCAATCCGGAGGCCGGCCGCGAACTGATCGAGACCTGTATGGGTTGTCACGGCATAGCGAACTACAAAAACGTCTATCCCACCTACCCGGTGCCCAAGATCTGCGGTCAGAATGCCCAGTATCTGGTCGACGCCCTGCGCGCCTACGCTAATGGTGACCGCGGTCATAACACCATGCATGCTCAGGCTGCGACCCTGACGGATCAGGAAAAAGAGGATATCGCCGCGTTTTTTGGCGATCCCGCCTACTGCTATGAAGGGAAGAAATAAGATGCGTCATGCAGTCATGATGACAGTCGCCCTGATCGGTCTGGCGCTGGCGCCCGCTGCGTTTGCAGACGGCAATGCCGAGCTGGGCCGGACCAAGTCCGCATCCTGCACCGCCTGCCACGGCCCGGATGGTCGCAGCACCGCGCCCAATTACCCGATACTTGCCGGACAGCATGCGGCTTATCTGGCCCATTCGTTGTACGAATACCGCAGCGGCAGACGCAAGAACGCGATCATGCAGGGGTTTGCTGGTGGGCTCAGCGATGACGACATCGCGGACCTGGCGGCATGGTTTGCCAGCCTGGAAGATCTGAAAACAGCGCGTTTCTGATCCCGCACCGGCGCATCGACCGGGCGCTCCCCTGGCTCATTGGTGGCGCCCCGGTTGCCGACATCGCCCCGCCGGCGCCGGGACTCCTGCATTCCTGGTGTGCCGTGCTGCCGGATTCTTAACAATCGCGACAGGGAAGATCATCCATGGACATCCATTCGCTGATCACCGATTTTCCCGACGGCATATCCGCGATAGACACTGGTTATGTGCGTCCGTCGATGACGGCCAGCCATCTGATTGTCGAGAAGGGCCGTGCGGCTTTTGTCGATACCGGTCCGAACAGCGCGGTGCCACGTCTGCTCGCTGCGCTGGAGGCCAGGGGCCTGGAGCCTGCAGACGTCGATCTGGTGTGTTTGACTCATGTCCACCTGGATCATGCAGGGGGCGCCGGCGAGTTGATGGCCTTGTTGCCCAATGCGGTCGCCGTTTTGCATCCCCGCGGCGCGCCGCATATGTCCGATCCGCAGCGACTGGAAAGCGGTAGCCGGGCGGTTTATGGCGATCAGGCATTCGAGGCGATGTACGGCCGCATCCGACCAATCCCCGAGGATCGGATCCGCGTGGTCGCGGACGAGGAAGTGCTGGACCTCGGCGGGCGAGAATTGCGTTTCCTGCATACCGAGGGACATGCGCGCCATCACTATTGCATCCATGACCCCGCCGCCGGCGTGATCTTCTCCGGCGATAGTTTTGGCCTGTCCTATCGCGAGTTTGATACCGCGCGTGGTGCTTTTATCCTGCCCAGCACCACGCCGGTGCAGTTCGATCCAGAGGCCGCGATTGCCAGTGTCGGCCGGCTGCTGGAGGCGGAGCCAGAGGCGATCTATCTGACGCACTACAGCCGGGTGGAGGATCTGCCCAGGCTGGCGGACGATCTGCGCGGGGATCTGGATGCCTATGTCACGTTTGCGGACCATGCCGGACAGCACGCCGATCCGGAAGCCTGGTTGCGCGAGGCTATCCGGGATCGCCTGTATTCGCGCCTGGATGAGCATGGCTGCAAAAAGGATCCCGACTGGCGCTACGCCATTTTGAGTACGGACATCCAGCTCAATGCGGCGGGTATCATGGTGTGGATGAAACGCCGCCAGTCCTGAGATTCGGGTTCACCCGTCGACCAGCGCATCTGGCAGAAGACAAGGAGACGACATGAGCACATTCAAAGCACTCCGGGTGCACCAGGACGAGGCCGGAATCCGCAGCAGCCTGGACGATCTGAGCCTGGATCAGTTGTCGCCGGGGAATGTGGTCATCCGCGCCCAGTACAGCAGCGTCAATTACAAGGATGCGCTGGCCGCCACCGGCGCCGGCCGGATCATGCGCGAGTTTCCAATGGTTGGCGGGATTGATGTCGCCGGCGTCATCCACAGTTCTGAGGACCCGCGCTACGCGCCGGGCGACCCGGTGCTGGTGACCGGGTGTGGTCTCGGCGAGGAGCGGGACGGGGGCTTTGCCGAATATGTACGGGTCGATGGCGACTGGGTGATCCCGCTGCCGGACGGACTCAGCGAGTTTGAAGCGATGTGTCTGGGGACCGCTGGCTTTACCGCGGGTCTGGCGATCACCCGGCTGGAATTGAACGGTCTGAGGCCGGAACAGGGGCCGGTGGTTGTCACCGGCGCCACCGGTGGCGTTGGCAGCCTGGCGGTGGATATGCTGAGCGGGCTGGGATACCAGGTGTCGGCGCTGACCGGGAAGCGGGACTCAGCACCCTACCTCGAGTCGCTGGGCGCCGCCGAGGTGCTGTACCGGGATGATGTCGATTTCGGATCGAGGCCGATGGAAAAAGCCCGCTGGGCGGGTGCGGTCGACAATCTCGGCGGCGAGACCCTGACCTGGCTGACCCGGACCACCGACTGGTGGGGCAGTATCGCAAGCATCGGCCTGGCTCAGGGATTCAAGCTGGAGACCACGGTGATGCCATTCATCCTCCGCGGGATCAATCTGCTTGGCATCAACTCGGTGAAAACACCGCGCGAACCCCGACTGGCGGTATGGGCCCGGCTGGCCACCGACCTGAAACCGGCGCATCTGGACGGGATCGCGACGCGCACCGTGCCGCTGGCCGAACTGCCGGGAATTTTCCAGGGCTATATCGATGGCACGGTTCGCGGCAGGACCATCGTCGAACTAAAGCAGTAAGCCACCTGTCGCCGCCCGGGCCGCTGCGCTAAAATGATCGGCCACCCGCCGCTTCGCAGTCCGCGGAGCAGGGCAGGCAACCGGGAGCCGTCCAATGACTTTATCCGCGTCCGCGGGCCAGCGTCTCTGGGAAGCGCTGGAATCCGAGCGTCCGTTGCAGGTGGTGGGCACGATCAACGCCTACTCTGCACTGTTGGCCGAGCGGGCAGGGTTCCGCGCGATCTATTTGTCTGGCGCCGGTGTCGCCAATGCGTCCTTCGGTCTGCCGGATCTGGGCATCACCAGCCTTAACGACGTTTGCGAAGATGTGCGCCGGATCAGCGGCATCACCGAGCTGCCGTTGCTGGTTGATGCAGATACCGGCTGGGGCCAGGCATTCATGATCGCGCGCACGGTTCGGGACCTGACGCGCGCCGGCGCCGCCGGCATACATATCGAAGATCAGGTCCAGGCCAAGCGTTGCGGCCACCGTCCTGGAAAGGCACTGGTCGGCAGTGCCGAAATGTGTGATCGGATCCGCGCCGCGGTGGATGCACGCCCCGATCCGCGTTTTGTGATCATGGCGCGCACCGACGCGCATGCGGTGGAAGGACAGGCAGCCGCGCTGGATCGCGCCGCCGCTTATGTAGAGGCCGGCGCCGACATGATTTTCGCCGAAGCCCTTCAGACGCTCGACGAATACCGCGACTTCACCGCCGCGATCAAAATCCCGGTGCTGGCGAATATCACCGAGTTCGGCAAGACACCGCTCTTTACCACCGAGGAGCTCGGAGATGCCGGAGTTCGGCTGGCGCTGTATCCGCTGTCGGCATTTCGCGCGATGAGCCAGGCCGCGGTCAGCGTTTACAGCGCGTTGCGCGAGGACGGCACGCAAAAGCGCGTGCTCGACCGCATGCAGACCCGTAAAGAGCTCTACGAAGTGCTCGCCTATCATGATTACGAAGCCAAGCTCGACGATCTATTCGCCCGGGAAAAGGACTGAGCAGCAAGCCAAAACCCGGACAAGGAGCAATACCATGAGCGACAACAAGAAAGCCGGCGGACTGGCCGGGATTACTGCTGGCGAGACGGCCATCGCGACCGTAGGCAAGGAAGGCGCCGGCCTGACCTATCGCGGCTACGATATCTATGATCTGGCACAGAACGCGTGCTTCGAAGAGGTCGCGTATCTGCTGCACTATGGCAAGTTGCCTGACGCCAGCGAACTTGCTGCGTACGTGACCCGTCTCCAGGGTATGCGCGGTTTGCCGGAAGCGCTGCGCCAGACGCTGGAACAGATTCCCGCCAGCGCCCATCCGATGGATGTGTTGCGTTCCGGTTGCTCGGTGCTGGGCAATCTGGAACCCGAGGAGAGCTTTAGTCAGCAGCTGGATGTGGCCGATCGCCTGCTGGCCTGTTTCCCGTCGATCCTGTTGTACTGGTATCGGTTCCACGCCGACGGCAAACGCATCGACACCGAAACAGATGATGACAGCGTCGCCGGGCATTTCCTGCATCTGTTGCACGACCGTCCGCCGAGTGAGTTTCATCAGCACGTGCTCGATATCTCGCTGATTCTGTATGCGGAGCACGAGTTCAACGCGTCTACATTTACCGCCAGAGTCATCGCCGCGACGCTGTCAGATTTCCATTCAGCGATCACCGGCGCGATCGGGGCCCTGCGCGGCCCGCTGCACGGCGGCGCTAACGAGGCGGCGATGGAACTGATCGAGCGCTATGCTTCCGCCGCCGAGGCTGACACCGGTATCCGTGACGCGCTGGCGCGCAAGGACAAGATCATGGGTTTCGGGCACCGGGTCTATACCACCTCGGATCCTCGCAACCAGGTGATCAAGGAACTCTCGCGCAAGCTCGGCGAAGAGGCCGGTGATCAGCGTTTGTTCGCGGTGTCAGAGGCGATCGAGAAGGTCATGTGGGACGAGAAGAAGCTGTTTCCCAACGCGGATTTTTATTCTGCCACGGCTTACCATTTCATGGGGATCCCGACACCGTTGTTTACGCCGATATTCGTCTGTTCGCGGACCACCGGCTGGTCGGCCCATGTGATGGAGCAGCGCGCCAACAATCGTCTGATCCGTCCGGGCGCGGATTACATCGGTCCGGCGCTGCAAACCTGGACACCCATGGATGAGCGCAAGTGATTTGAAGCCGCGTTGAAGCCGGCCCGCAGCCGGCCCGCAGCGAGAAGTGATCGCCATACATGATTTTTCGCCGGGGCCGGCTTCCGCTTAAGCGGCTCCGGCCTGTCTATAAGGAATGATTGGTTCAGACACAAAGGCCCCGAACAGGGACCGACAACAAGACAGCAGATTATTGCCCAACAATCGTGGGCAATCAGAGACCGGCCGCAGTGACCGGTCACGGAAACCGTTCACCAGCTGATCAGCTGACAGGAGCTTACATGTCATCGTTCGACGTCCGTTCGGCCAAACGCCCGGATCCCGACCAGCCTCTGGTCGATATTGCCGATTACGCCGCCAGCCTGCCGATTACCAGCGAGCTCGCCTATGAGACCGCGCGCTATTGCCTGATGGATACGCTGGCCTGCGGCTTTCAGGCGCTGGATTATCCGGCGTGCACCAAACTGCTGGGGCCGGTGGTGCCCGGCGCCACCATGGCCGGCGGCAGCCGCGTGCCGGGCACAGCCTGGGAGCTGGACCCGGTGCAGGGCGCGTTCAATATCGGCGCGATGATCCGCTGGCTGGATTTCAACGACACCTGGCTGGCGGCCGAGTGGGGCCATCCTTCCGACAATCTCGGCGGCATTCTGGCGGTTGCGGATTACCTGAGCCGCAAGGCAAGGGCGGAAGGGCAGCCGCCATTGACCATGCGTGACGTGCTGACCGCGATGATCAAGGCGCATGAGATTCAGGGTGTGATCGCGCTGGAGAACAGCTTCAACCGGGTCGGTCTTGATCACGTGTTGCTGGTGCGGGTGGCAACCACAGCGGTGGTGACCGCGATGTTGGGCGGTGATCGCGACAAGATCATCAATGCCGTATCCAATGCCTGGATCGACGGCGGTGCGCTGCGGACCTATCGACATGCGCCCAACACCGGCTCGCGCAAGAGCTGGGCAGCCGGAGATGCCACCAGCCGTGGTGTGCGCCACGCGTTGATCGCGATGACCGGCGAGATGGGTTATCCCTCGGCGCTCTCGGCCCCGACCTGGGGGTTCTACGATGTGTTGTTCGGCGGCAAGAATTTCAGTTTCCCGCAAAGCCTAGGCAGCTATGTGATGGAGAATGTGCTGTTCAAGATCTCCTATCCGGCCGAGTTCCATGCGCAGACCGCGGTCGAAGCGGCGATGAGCCTGCACCAGGAGGTCAGGGACCGGCTCGATGACATCAAGGAGATCGTCATCGAAACCCAGGAGCCAGGTGTGCGCATCATCGACAAGACCGGGCCGCTGGATAACCCGGCCGACCGCGATCACTGCATCCAGTACATGGTCGCGATACCGTTGATCTTCGGTCGTCTCAGCGGCCAGGATTATGAGAATGAAGTCGCCAACGACCCGCGCGTCGACGCATTGCGCGAGCGGATGAAGGTCAAGGAAAACAAACGTTTCACGCGCGACTACTACGATGCTGAAAAGCGTTATATCGGCAATGCGGTGCAGGTGTTCTTCAAGAACGGCACCGCCACGTCGCGGGTCGAGGTCGAGTTTCCGATCGGCCACCGCAAGCGCCGTGACGAGGGCATCCCGGTGCTGATTAAGAAATTCGAGCGCAGTCTCGACGGCAAGCTTAGCGCGGGACAATTCTCCAGCCTCAAGGAAATCTGTTCCGATCAGGCGCGTCTCGAAGCGACGCCGGTGGATGAATTTGTCGCCTTGCTGGTGGAGGCCTGAACGCCAGCTCAGGCCGGTGGCTTGACCTGGCCCGGCGCAGATCCCTGTCGAGCGCTGGCTCGCAGTGAACGCCGGGCAGGTCGAGCGTGATCTGGCGGCCGGGCTGGATGCGCTGGACGTGGCCGATGCCGGGAGTCTGGTGCCGCGTCTGTTTGCCTATCTGGGCTTGCTGGAGCGCTGGAACCGCACCCACAACCTGACCGCGGTGCGCGATCCGGCGGAGATGGTGCCGCGCCACATTCTCGACAGCCTGGCCGTGTTGCCGTATCTGCACGGTGAGCGCATCGTTGATGTGGGCAGCGGCGCCGGCCTGCCCGGGCTGCCGCTGGCGATGGCGAGACCGAAGTACCGGTTTTTGTTGCTGGATAGCGCGAGCAAGCGAATCGCCTTCCTGAATCACGCGATCGCCCGGCTGGGTTTGAGCAACGTGACGATCGCGCAGGCGAGGGTTAAGGACTATGACGGTAAAGCGGGCTTTGATACCGTGATCAGCCGCGCCTTCTCCTCGCTGGCGGATTTTGTCAGCTGGTCGGGGCATCTTTGTGCCCCTGGCGGCCGCCTGTTGGCGATGAAGGGCCGCATCGACCCGGGCGAGGTGGCGAACTTGCCTGCGGGCTGGCAACTGGATCAGACCCGCCGGCTGCGGGTCCCGGGCCTGGACGGAGAACGTCACTTGTTGGAAATCGTGCCGCGGAGCGCAGGCTGAAACCATGACCAGGATACTCGCGGTCGCCAACCAGAAAGGCGGGGTTGGCAAGACCACTACTACTGTCAACCTGGCGGCCTCCCTGGCCGCGACGAAACGGCGCGTGCTGCTGGTCGACCTGGATCCGCAGGGCAACGCAACCATGGGTTGCGGTATCGACAAGAGCGAGCTGGATCTGACCAGCTGCGATGTCCTGCTGGGTGACGCAGTCGCGGATCAGGTCATCATCGACGTGCCGGAATCCGGTTTCGACGTGATGCCGGCGAATGCGGATCTGACCGCTGCGGAGGTTCGCCTGATCGGAGAATTTGGTCGCGAGACCCGGCTGCGCAACGCGTTGACTTCAGTGCAGGAACGCTACGATTACGTGCTGATCGACTGCCCGCCATCGATCAATATGCTGACCGTCAATGCGCTGACCGCCGCGACTGGCGTGTTGATTCCGATGCAATGCGAGTACTACGCGCTGGAAGGCTTGTCTGCACTGATGTCCACGGTGGAGCAGATCCGGGGCGCGGTGAATCCGGATCTGCGTCTGGAAGGGCTGTTGCGGACCATGTTCGATCCGCGCAACAACCTGGCCAACGAGGTTTCGGGACAATTGATCATGCACTTTGGTGACAAGGTCTATCGCACCGTGATCCCGCGCAACGTGCGTCTTGCGGAAGCCCCCAGTTTCGGCATGCCGGTACTACTCCACGACAAGTATTCCCGCGGCGCGCTGGCTTATCTGGCGCTGGCCGGGGAGATGATCAGGCGAGAGGAAGCCGAATCCCGGGACGACGCCTGAGCTCTGTTAAACTCCCGCACCCGACACCAATTTTTCACCAGCAAGAGAAACAACGCCCATGTCCGCCAGGCGACGCACACTCGGCCGTGGCCTAGATGCCCTTCTAAGCTCCCCGTCCACCGGCGATTCAAAGCAGGCTGCCGGCGACGGCGAATTGCGCCAGTTACCGCTGGATCAGCTGCAGCGTGGCCAGTTCCAGCCGCGCCTGGACATGCGACCGGAGTCCCTGGAGGAGCTGGCCAGCTCGATCAGCGCCCAGGGCGTGGTCCAGCCGATCGTGGTGCGCAAGCTGTCAGGCAAACCGGGGGAAGCCCGCTACGAGATCATTGCTGGCGAGCGACGCTGGCGCGCCGCGCAGCTGGCAGGCTTGCAGGACATCCCGGCGGTAATCCGGGAGGTCGGGGACTCAGCGGCAGTGGCCATGGCGCTGATCGAGAACATCCAGCGCGAGAACCTGAACCCGCTGGAGGAGGCCCGCGCGCTGGAGCGGCTGATCAGTGAATTCGATATGACCCATCAATTGGCCGCGGAAGCGGTCGGGCGCTCACGCACGGCGGTTAGCAACCTGCTGCGCCTGCTGGATCTTTGTGCGGAAGCCAAATCACTGGTCGAGGCGCGGCAACTGGAGATGGGTCACGCCAGGGCCCTGCTGGGCCTAAGCGACAAGGCTGCGCAGGCGGCGGCGGCGCGCAAGGTGGCGGCGGCCGGGCTTTCGGTCAGAGAGACCGAGAGACTGGTCAAGCGTCTGGCCACTGAGGGCCAGGGCCGGAGCGCAAAGCCGGCGGCGCGCAAGGACCCGGATATCCAGCGTCTGGAGGCCGAACTGGGCGATCGACTGGGGGCTACCGTCAGCATCAGCCACGGCGCCGGCGGCAAGGGCAAGCTGGTAATCGGCTACAACAGTCTGGACGAATTGGAAGGCATACTCGGCCATCTGCGCTGAGCGGCGCTTACGTTGCGCCGCGGCAGGCGCAGACTCTATAATAGTGCGGCTCCGATGCGGTCCCTTTACGAGGGGTTCAGATTTGGGGCACGGTGGTAACGCCACACACCGCTGGACACGGGGGTCGTGGCGTTTTTGTTGTCGTCGAAGCGACATTGGAACGCCATCGAAATGTGGTAGGAATGGTTAAGGGACTCTGATGCGGACGGGCATTCTGCTGGGTGACGAAGCGAGCTTCGTGCCGGACGTGAACCCGCTGGCGTCTGTATCCAGGGTTCTGCTGGCACAGTTGTCCATGGGGGCGCTGATCGCCGGGATCGCGTTGTTGATCGGCGGCAGTACAGCCGCATGGTCCGCGGTGCTGGGCAATCTGATCTGTGTGATTCCGAATGCGTTTCTGGCGCTGAGGATCGTCATCGGCGGAGCCGTTGCGCCTGGCCAGGACCCGCGTCGAATGCTGCGGGCTTCCTATGTCGGCGTGGCGGGGAAATTTTTGCTGACGGCCGCATTGTTTGCGGCCGTGTTTGTGCTGGTACGGCCATTGGCAGCGGGTTGGTTGTTTGCCGCCTTTGTGCTGACTCAGTTGGTAGTTGGGGTTTTCCTGCTGGTAGGCCGGGAAACCGGGTTTTCGAAACGGGTTGACGGGTAGCGACGATGGCCGGTGCGGAACAAACGACAGGCGAATACATCCAGCATCATCTGCAGAACCTGCAGGTTTGCCGGATAGACGGTGAATGGGTCTGGAACCAGTGCGCCGGTAATTTCTGGACTATCAACGTCGACTCGATGTTCTTCTCGGTATTTCTCGGTGTGTTGTTCCTGACCGTGTTCAGGAGCGTGGCCAAACGCGCCACCTCCGGGGTCCCGGGTCGCATGCAGGCGATGGTGGAGTCGCTGGTGGAGTTCGTGGACACCAGCGTCAAGGACACGTTCCACGGCGAGAACAAACTGCTGGCGCCGCTGGGGCTGACGATATTCGTCTGGGTATTTTTGATGAATCTGATGGATCTGGTGCCGGTGGACTGGATTCCGGGTCTGGCCCATGCCATCGGCATCCCTTACATGAAAGTCGTGCCGACGACGGACGTCAATATCACCTTTGCGATGTCGATCTCGGTATTCATCCTGATCCTGTTCTACAGCATCAAGGCCAAGGGCATCGGCGGTTTCACCAAGGAACTGACGTTGCAACCGTTCAATCACCCGGTTGCGATACCGTTTAATCTGATCCTCGAAGGCGTGGCGCTGATCGCCAAGCCGATCTCGCTGGCCTTGCGATTGTTCGGCAACCTCTACGCGGGTGAGCTGATCTTTATTCTGATCGCACTGCTGGGTCTGTGGCAGCTGCCGCTGCATTTCATGTGGGCGGTGTTCCACATTTTGATCATCGTTTTGCAAGCATTCATCTTTATGATGCTGACCATTGTTTATATCGCTCTTGCGCAAGAGCAACACTGATTTCGTTTTCCTTTGTAAGCCATCAATACCTGATTAGGAGATCTCGATGGAAACTGTAATTGGCATGACCGCGATCGCTGTCGCCATCCTTATCGGCCTCGGCGCTCTCGGTGTGGGCATCGGCATGGGCCTCCTCGGCGGCCGCTTCCTGGAAGGCGCTGCGCGTCAGCCTGAACTGGTACCCATGCTGCAGGTGAAAATGTTCATCGTCGTCGCTCTGCTCGACGCGGTGGCCATGATCGGCGTCGGTATCGCGCTGTTCTTCACCTTCGCTAACCCGTTTATCGGTCAGTTCATCGGGGCCGCAGAGCTCCTTGGGGGCTAACACCCCGGTGTTTCGCTACGGACCGCAGAAACGAGGAGTGGCAAGGTGGATTTCAACCTAACATTAATCGGTCAATCGATCGCGATGATCGTCTTCGTGTGGTTTTGCATGAAGTACATCTGGCCGCCGATGATGCAGGCCCTGGACGACCGGCAGAAAAAGATCGCGGACGGTCTTGCTGCTGCCGAAGAGGGTCAGCAGGAGCTGGAACGGGCTCGTGGTCAGTTTGATGAGACGATCCGCGAATCCCGTGAGCAATCGGCGGAGATCATCAAGCAGGCCGAGCGCCGGGCCAAGGAAATGATCGCCGAAGCCCAGCAGACCGCGGTGGCGGAGGGCGAACGCCTGATCGCGCATGCGAAGTCGGAGATCGAGCAGGAGGCCAATCGCGCCCGGGAAGCGTTGCGTGGCCAGGTCGCGGCTATCGCGGTGGCCGGCGCCAGTCAGCTGCTCGGTCGGGAAGTCGATGCGGCTGCGCATCAGGACCTCCTGAACAAGCTCGCCGGCGAGCTGTAGACGGGAGTTCTGCCCATGGCTGAGAAAAGCACCGTCGCACGACCCTATGCCAAAGCTGTATTCGAGCTGGCGCGTGAAGGCGACTCGATGGCCGCCTGGTCGGAATTGCTTACCGTGGCAGCTGAGGTCGTGAAGGATCCGGGCTTTAGCGATTTGCTGGGCAGCCCGCTGGTCGAAGACCAGAAACTGGCTGACCTGGTGATCGAGGTCTGTGGCGAGCGTGCGGATCAGCTCGGCCGCAATCTGATCCGGGTACTGGCCGAGAATGATCGTCTGGCGTATCTGCCAGAGATCGACATGGAGTTCGAGCAACTGCGGGCAGAAGCCGAGCGGATCGTCGATGTCCAGGTGACATCCTCGATCGCGTTGGGCGAAGCGCAACAGCAGAAGATTGCCGCGGCCATGGGTAAGCGTCTGGGCAAGAATGTCCGGCTGCATTGTGAAATCGACGAGTCGTTGCTCGGCGGCGCGGTAGTACGTGCCGGCGATCTGGTAATTGACGGGTCGCTGCGCGGGAGGCTTGAACGCCTCGCCGGCGCCCTGACCCACTGAGAGGATTTGACATGTCAATCAAGGCATCCGAGATCAGCGATCTCATCAAACAGAAGATCGAGCAGTTCCAGGCCGCCACTGAAGCCAGCGATGTAGGCACGGTTGTGTCGGTCACGGACGGTATCGTCCGCATCCATGGTCTTGGTGACGTCGCCTACGGCGAAATGATCGAATTTCCGGGTAACACCTTCGGCACTGCGCTGAACCTGGAGCAGGACTCGGTGGGTGCGGTGGTTCTCGGTGACTACAAGCACATCTCCGAAGGCGATACGGTGAAGACCACCGGCCGCATCCTCGAGGTGCCGGTCGGCGAGGCGCTGCTGGGCCGGGTGGTGAACTCGCTGGGTGTGCCGATCGATGGCAAGGGTCCGATTGCGGCGACTGAAACCTCGCCGATCGAGAAGGTCGCTCCGGGCGTGATTCAGCGTCAGTCGGTGGACCAGCCGGTGCAGACCGGTCTCAAAGCCATTGACTCGATGGTGCCGGTCGGCCGCGGCCAGCGTGAGCTGATCATCGGCGACCGCCAGACCGGTAAGACCGCGGTCGCGGTCGACGCGATCATCAACCAGAAAGGCACCGGGATTAAGTGCATCTATGTCGCGATCGGGCAGAAGTTGTCCAGTATTGCCGGCGTGGTGCGCAAGCTCGAAGAACATGGCGCGATGGATCACACCATCGTTGTCGCCGCCGGCGCCGCGGACTCTGCGGCGATGCAGTACATCGCGCCGTATGCCGGTTGCGCAATGGGCGAGTTCTTCCGCGATCGTGGCGAAGACGCGCTGATCGTGTTCGACGATCTGACCAAGCAGGCCTGGGCCTATCGCCAGGTTTCGCTATTGCTGCGCCGTCCGCCAGGCCGGGAAGCGTATCCCGGTGACGTGTTCTATCTGCATTCGCGCTTGCTGGAGCGGGCCTCCCGGATCAACGCCGATTATGTGGAGCAACTCACCGGCGGCAAGGTCAAAGGCAAGACCGGTTCGTTGACCGCGCTGCCGATCATCGAAACCCAGGCCGGCGACGTATCCGCATTCGTGCCCACCAACGTGATTTCCATTACCGACGGCCAGATCTATCTGGAGACCGACCTGTTCAACGCAGGCATACGGCCGGCCATCAACGCCGGCTTGTCGGTGTCTCGTGTCGGTGGCGCCGCGCAGACCAAGATCATCAAAAAGCTCGGCGGCGGTATCCGTCTGGCGCTGGCCCAGTATCGTGAGCTGGCGGCGTTCGCACAGTTTGCCTCCGATCTTGACGAAACCACCCGTAAACAGCTGGATCGCGGCAAGCGCGTCACCGAATTGCTCAAGCAGCCGCAATACTCGCCATTGTCGGTGGCCGAGATGGCGGTGACGCTGTATGCGGTGGACGGCGGCTTTACCGATACGGTGCCGGTAGAGAAGCTGGGCGACTTCGAGCGTGCGTTGCACAGCCACATGAAGGCCAACTATGCCGAGCTGATGGACAAGATCAATGCCACCGGAGACTGGGGTGACGAGATCAAGGCCGAGATGAAGCAGGGCGTGGAAGAATTCGCCCAGACCGGCAGCTACTGATCGCGGAGTAGAACATGGCAGTCGGCAAGGAAATCCGCTCGCAGATCAAGAGCATTCAGAACACGCAGAAAATCACCAAGGCCATGGAGATGGTCGCGGCGAGCAAGATGCGCAAGGCTCAGGATCGGATGAGCGCCTCGAGGCCCTATGCGGATCAGATCCGCACGGTCATTGGCCACCTGCGGATGGCTAATCCTGACTTCAGACCGCCGCTGTTGTTTGCCCGGGAAGAAGTGAAACGCGTCGGCTATATCGTGGTCTCTACCGACCGTGGTCTTTGCGGCGGGCTCAATGCCAACATGTTCCGCATGCTGCTGAAGGAAATTGTCGCATGGCAGGAAAAGGGCGTAGAGGTGGATATCTGCCTGATGGGCCGCAAGGCCAAGCAGTTCTTCCGTCGGCTGAATGTCAATGTCGTGGCCGCGGTGACCGATCTGGGTGATATCCCCCACGTGCGCGATCTGATCGGCACCATCCAGGTGATGCTGGACGGTTACCGTGAGGGCACGCTGGATCGGGTGTTCATCGCGCATAACGAATTCGTCAACACCATGAGTCAGACACCGGTCGTGCGCACGCTGATCCCGGTGGAAGTCGGTGATCAGGAAGACTTGCAGGCTCACTGGGACTACATCTATGAGCCCGGGGCGATGGAATTGTTACCCGGCGTGCTCGCGCGTTACATCGAGTCGCAGGTCTATCGTGCTGCGGTGGAAAACGTCTCCTGCGAGATGGCGGCACGCATGGTGGCGATGAAGAGCGCGACTGATAACGCCGGTAATCTGATCGACGACCTGAAGCTGGTCTACAACAAGGCCCGCCAGGCGGCCATCACTCAGGAACTGTCAGAAATCGTTGGTGGCGCCGCAGCCGTCTGATGACGTTGCGGAGTTATCCGGAAATGTTTAACAGAGGATTCGATTCATGAGCTCGGGCAAGACTCTCCAGATCATTGGTGCCGTCGTTGACGTGCAATTCCCCCGCGACCAGATCCCCGCCATCTACGAGGCGCTGAAGATCGACGACAGCGGCTTGACGCTGGAAGTCCAGCAGCAGCTGGGGGACGGCGTGGTCCGTACCATCGCGATGGGCTCCAGTGAAGGCCTGAAGCGCGGCATGGCCGTCTCCAACACCGGCGGCCCGATATCGGTCCCGGTGGGAACCAAGACGCTGGGCCGGATCATGGACGTTCTCGGCGAGCCGGTTGACGAGGCGGGCCCGATCGGTGAGGAAGAGCGTTGGCCGATCCATCGCCCGGCACCGAGCTTCGAAGAGCAGGCTGCCTCAGTAGAAATCCTTGAGACCGGGATCAAGGTGATCGACCTGATTATGCCGATCGCCAAGGGCGGCAAGATCGGTCTGTTCGGCGGCGCCGGCGTCGGCAAGACCGTCACCCTGATGGAGCTGATCCGCAACATCGCGATCGAGCACAGCGGTTACTCGGTGTTCGCCGGTGTCGGTGAGCGTACCCGCGAAGGCAATGACTTCTATCACGAGATGAAGGACGCCGGGGTGCTGGACAAAGTGGCCCTGGTTTACGGCCAGATGAACGAACCCCCGGGAAACCGTCTGCGCGTTGCGCTTTCCGGCCTGACAATGGCCGAGGCATTCCGCGACGAGGGCAGCGATGTGCTGATGTTTATCGACAACATCTATCGCTACACGCTGGCCGGCACCGAAGTGTCGGCACTGCTGGGCCGCATGCCGTCCGCGGTAGGCTACCAGCCGACGCTGGCCGCCGAGATGGGCGCGCTGCAGGAACGTATTACATCTACCCAGACCGGTTCGATTACCTCTTTCCAGGCCGTATACGTGCCGGCCGACGACCTGACCGATCCGTCACCCGCCACGACTTTCGCCCATCTGGACGCCACGCTGGTGCTGTCGCGGCAGATCGCCGAGCTGGGCATTTATCCCGCGGTGGATCCGCTGGATTCCACCAGCCGCCAGCTGGACCCGCTCGTCATCGGCGACGATCACTACAACACGGCACGTGCGGTGCAGGCCACGCTGCAGCGTTACAAGGAGCTGCAGGACATCATCGCGATCCTCGGTATGGACGAACTGTCAGAAGACGACAAGCTGTCCGTGTCCAGGGCGCGGAAGATTCAGCGCTTTCTGTCACAGCCGTTTTTCGTCGCCGAGACGTTTACCGGCTCACCCGGCAAGTACGTGTCGCTGGCCGACTCCATCGCCGGATTCAAGGGCATCATCAACGGCGACTACGATCACCTGCCGGAGCAGGCGTTCTATATGGTCGGTACCATTGAAGAAGCGGTGGAGAAAGGCAAGAGTATGCAATAAGGCAGGTCGCCGGACAGGCCTGATCACGCTCCACGGGATCGATTTATGAAAACCATTCACGTCAACATCGTCAGTGCCGAAGGTGAGATCTTCACCGGTGACGCGACCATGGTGTTTGCGCCGGCCCAGATGGGTGAGGTGGGCATCGCGCCAAACCACGCGCCGTTGCTGACTGGCCTGAAGCCGGGCGGCGTGCGCGTGCAGCGGCAGTCGGAGAAGGGCGACACCGAAGAGCTGTATTTCTATGTCTCGGGCGGCATCCTCGAGGTGCAGCCGAAGAAGGTCACGGTGCTGGCGGATTCCGCGATGCGTGCCAAGGACCTCGACGAGGCGGCGGCTGAAGAAGCCCGCAAGCGCGCAGAGGAAATGCTCAAGGAACGCACCAGCGCGGTCGAAGTGGCCACCGCGCAAGCCGAGCTGGCCGCGGCCGCGGCGCAGATCCACCTGCTGAAGAAGATCAAGAAGGGCGCCTCCGGCCGCTAGGTTGGCGGACGCAGGCGGGTCACCTGTCCAGGGGCCGTGACGGAGCAATCCGCCACGGCCTTTTTTGTTGCCGCGGGGGGGGCCAGCGCCCTGTCCGGCCGGTATGTGAACTCATCGACTGCGCCATTGGCTCGCGGAACGATACAATGAGGCCTTTACGAACGTCCGGTGAGTCATGTCCGTAGAGATCGTCATTCTTGCTGCAGGCCAGGGTACGCGGATGTATTCCGACCTGCCGAAGGTACTGCAACCGTTGGCCGGCCGGCCGATGCTGGCACATGTGATTGACGCTGCCGAGGCGGCGGGGTGCGAAGGCGTCCATGTGGTCTATGGCTTCGGCGGAGACGAGGTTCAGGCCGCGATGGGTCACCGCCCGGTCTTCTGGGCGCACCAGGCAGAACAGCTGGGTACCGGACATGCCGTGGCCCAGGCGCTGCCGGGCATCCAGGACGAGCAAATCGTCGTGGTGGCCTATGGCGATGTGCCATTGATCCGGCCAGAAACGCTGAGCCGCCTGGCGGAAAAAGCCACGCCGGATGCGCTGGTGATCCTCACCGCGGTGATCGACGACCCCGCTGGTTACGGCCGGATTATCCGTGACGCCGACGGTCAGGTGACACGTATCGTCGAACAAAAGGACGCCAGCCCCGAAGAACAGGAAATCCGCGAAATCAACACCGGACTCGTGGCCGCGCCTGCGTCGAGGTTGCGCGACTGGCTGTCGCGCGTAGGCAATGACAACTCCCAGGGCGAGTACTACCTGACCGACATAGCTGAACTCGCGGTGGCGGACGGTGTGCCGGTTTTCGCCGAGCGTGCCAACTCCGCCGCCGAGGTAGCGGGGATCAATGACCGGAGCCAGCTGGCGACCGCGGAAGCGAGTATCCGCCGCCGACGGGCCGAGGCGCTGATGAGTCAGGGCTGCACGCTGGCGGATCCTGCACGGATCGATATTCGGGGCCCGTTGGTCAGCGGTCGCGATGTGTTTGTCGATGTCGGCGTCGTGTTCGAGGGCCGGGTAGAGCTTGGCGACCGGGTACGCATCGGGCCGTATTGCGTTCTGCGCGATGCCATTGTCGAAGCAGACACCACGATCCTGCCGCACAGCCTGATCGAGCAAAGCCATATCGGGCCGAGCTGTAATATCGGTCCGTTTGCCCGTTTGCGGCCTGGAACCCGTCTCGCGGCCAGGGCCAAGGTCGGCAACTTTGTCGAGATCAAGAACACTGAGCTGGGCGAAGGCAGCAAGGCCAATCATCTGAGTTATGTCGGGGATGCGGTCGTCGGCAAGGATGTGAATATCGGCGCCGGCACGATCACCTGCAACTATGACGGCGCCAACAAGCACCGGACTGTTATCGGCGACCGCGCGTTTATCGGTTCCGGGGTCGAACTGGTGGCGCCGGTGGAAGTCGGTGAGGGCGCGACCATCGGTGCCGGGTCTACCCTCGGCAAGGATGCGCCTGCGGAACAGCTGACTGTGGCCCGGGCGCGGCAGGTAAGCATCAGCAGCTGGCGGCGGCCGGTAAAGAAAAAGGACTGAACTGGGAGATCGGTCGCGGATAATATCCGCTCAATCCGGTATACAGATCCCCCGAATAGTTCACCCAACAGCTGGAGCGAGAGTCGTTATGTGCGGAATCGTCGGAGCCATCGCGGAACGTAACGTCGTTCCCATCCTGCTCGAAGGCCTGCGTCGTCTTGAATACCGCGGCTACGATTCAGCCGGGACAGCCGTGCTGGACGGCGACGGACGCATCCAGCGCTGCAGAGCCAAGGGTAAAGTCCAGCGTCTGGTGGACAGCCTGGAGCAGAAACCCATCCGAGGACGTAACGGCATCGCGCACACCCGTTGGGCAACTCACGGCGTGCCCAGCGAACGAAATGCCCACCCGCAAATGTCCGGTGACAGTGTCGCCCTGGTGCACAACGGCATCATCGAGAACTTCGAGAGCCTGCGTGATGAACTGATCGGTCGCGGTCAGGCATTTGAATCCGAGACCGATACCGAGATCGTCGCCCACCTGATTCGCGAGGCGCTGGGCGAGAGCGACACCTTGCTTGAAGCGGTAACCCGCGTGGTCAAACGTTTGCGCGGCGCGTACGCGCTGGCGGTTGTCGCCGAAAGCGATCCGGAATGTATTGTCGTGGCTCGCCAGGGCTGCCCGGTCGTCGCAGGCATCGGCATCGGCGAGTGTTTTGTTGCCTCAGACGTTTCCGCGCTGCTTCCGGTTACCCGGCGCTTCATGTTTCTTGAAGAAGGCGACGTCGCCTGTATCAGCCGGCTCGGCGTGGATGTCTACGATGCCGATGGCAAGCCCGCGCGGCGGCCGATCAAAGAGAGCGAGCTCGCCGCCAACGCGATGGAGCGTGGCCAGTATCGCCACTACATGGAGAAAGAAATCCATGAGCAGCCGAGGGCGGTCGCGGAGACGCTGGAAGAACGTATCGGTGGCGGCCGGGTGTTGGCCCAGGCCTTTGGTCCGGGCGCAGATGAAGTGTTCGCGCGTACGCGCGCGGTACAAATCGTTGCCTGTGGCACCAGTTATCACGCCGGGCTGGTGGCCCGTTATCTGATCGAGAGCATCTGCCGTATCCCGTGCATGGTCGAGATCGCCAGCGAGTATCGCTATCGGCAACCGGTCGTGCCCGACGACACCCTCTACGTCACCCTGTCCCAATCTGGCGAAACGCTGGATACGCTGGAAGCACTACGCGCCGCTCGGGGCATGGGTTATCTCTCGATACTCGGGATTTGCAACGCGCCCGAGAGCGCACTGGTCCGTGAATCAGACCTGGTAATGATGACGCGGGCCGGACCCGAGATCGGAGTCGCCTCGACCAAGGCATTCACCACGCAACTGGCGGCGTTGAGTTTGCTGGTGCTGTCGCTGGCCCGGTGCCGCGGCCTCGATGAGGAAGTGGAACAGCAGCTGGTCGCCGAACTGGCCGCATTGCCGGCCTTGCTGGAAGACATCCTGCAGATGAATTCCGCCATCGAAGAACTGGCGGAGCGTTTTGTCGATAAACAGCATGCCCTTTTTCTGGGCCGCGGAATCCAGTATCCAATCGCCATGGAAGGGGCGCTAAAGCTCAAGGAAATTTCGTATATTCACGCCGAGGCTTACCCGGCCGGCGAGCTGAAGCACGGCCCGCTGGCGCTGGTAGACGCCGACATGCCGGTGGTCACCGTGGCGCCGAACAACGAGTTGCTGGAAAAGCTGAAAGGCAACATCCAGGAGGTCCGCGCGCGTGGCGGAGAGCTGATCGTGTTTGCGGATCCGGACGCGGGTATCGCGCCCGCTGACGGCATCTTTGTGATGGAGATGCCGCGTCACATCACCGAGTTCCAGGCGCCGATCGCGTTCACCGTGCCGCTGCAGCTGTTGTCCTATCATGTCGCCGTGCTCAAAGGCACCGACGTAGATCAGCCACGCAATCTGGCGAAGTCGGTCACGGTCGAATAGCAAGGCGGTAGCCAGGCAGCAGAAGGCCCGTGTCAATAGCGTTTGAACTCGCTGACAGACAATTGCAATTTGCGGCCGCGCTAACACAACAATTATTGAAAAGAGCGGCTACTGACGTCATGTTCAACGCGCCGTCAACAGGCGAGTTCTGACCCAAAGCGGACTTTTGCCAAGTTTGCTGACACTAATTCAGAAAATAAGAAAATCAGCGGCATTGATGTCCAGGGTGCTTCCAGCATAGGCCGATGCAAATTCTGGCGGAATCGCGAGGACGTTGCGGCCCTCGAAACTGTAAATCCTGTAAGTCAGTTCGGGAACGCAGACCTGCAGCTGAGGACCGCTTATGACCATAGAGTCATTTTTGTTCACATCATCCAAAATGCTGGATAATGCCGACATGAACGAAACCGCCAAAGAATCAGCTGATAAGGTTGCTGCGGCACCGGTATCCGCCTGTTAAAACTCTTGGGCTATTCATCCCGTAACCTGACCCTGCTAACGCTTATCGTCGCAGGCGAATCCGCTTTTCTGTTGCCGTTTGTACTACCGCGCATTTTCCGGCCGGCTATTCTGGATGTCTTTGGATTGACCAATCTCGATCTGGGAATCGCCTTCTCGGTATACGGCATTGTCGCAATGGCGGCTTATTTTCTCGGCGGGCCCCTGGCCGACCGGTTTAGTCCACGGAAAATGCTGGCTATGGCGCTTATGGCAACCGCTGCATGTGGTCTGGTGTTGCTGGCAGACCCTGCATTCGAACTAATGGTCGCACTTTATGCGGCCTGGGGCGTCACCACGATCGCGCTGTTCTGGGCACCGTTAATAAAGGCCACACGCGACTGGGGTGGCACAGACACCCAGGGCGCAGCATTCGGCCTGCTGGACGGCGGGCGGGGACTCCTCGCAGCACTTGCGGCATCTGTTCTTGTGGCGGTTCTCGGGACTATTTTGCCAGCAGACCCCGATGCAGCCACTGTCGATCAACGTGCCCGCGCACTCATGTTGCTCATTACATTACTTTGCGCCTTTACCGCAGCGGCAGCTTTGCTGGTGTGGTTCGCTCTGCCATCCCAGACGAGCGCAGGGTCAGATTCCGATTATCGGTTCAGTCTTAAAGCCATCCTGCGGGTGTACCGATTGCCGACGGTCAGGTTACAGGCTTTGATCATCTTGTGCGCCTACGTGGGTTTCAAGGCAACCGATGATTTTTCCCTTTACGCTCACGAGGTGCTCGGCGTCGATGAAGTTAATGCGGCTGCGGCAGGTACGCTGTCACTGTGGATCAGGCCCATTGCAGCTGTGGGCGCAGGATTTATCGCCGACCGCTTTGGTTCAGCAAGAATGACACTGCTCAGTTTTGTCCTGCTCACAGCCGGCAGTCTGATGCTTGCTTCGGGCTTAATTCAAACCGGCATGACGATACCGTTTCTTCTGACCATTGTTACCGCCAGCCTGGGCATCTTTGCGTTGAGAGGTCTGTATTACGCGATTATGAAGGAAGGCCGGGTTCCGCTCACATTCACTGGCAGCGCAGTCGGTTTGGTTTCACTGATTGGCTACACACCTGACGTCTTTATGGGGCCTTTAACGGGTTTCCTGCTGGATACATCACCGGGCGCTACCGGGCACCAACATGTTTTTATGGTCGTTAGTGGATTTGCTGTCATGGGAATAATCGCGAGTCGAATGTTTTCGCGTTCCGCGGAGGGGATGTCGTTTGACACAAGGACTTAAGGTGATGGCTATGGCCCGATAGAACCACAGCGAAGTTGGTTGACAGCTCGATAGCTCAAGTGTCCGCTTTTGGCTGCGGATTCAATTGATCGATGCAACACCTAAACTCTATCACCGTGTAGAGGGGGATGTTGCAGATGGGATTACGCAAGAGGCGTCTAGTAAAGCTTTGCATGAGCTACTGAAAACCACGTCCACTTGAGAAAGGAGGGACCACTCTCGGCCGTTCCGCGCCGGTTGGATTGCCCCCTTCTAATCGGAGACAATTAGTTAGGTCGGATCATGCCGCTTCTGGCCGATTCCAGTCGCTGATCAGGTCGTATTTGGAGGACTCACCGTCAATCAGACAGCTTGAAGTTAGCGAGACTTCCTTAGTAATTCCTGGAATCGCTCGTCATCACGTAGCTGCTGGAGATCAGGATCGGTTTCCAGAAACCGGGAGTAGCGCGGATCCATTTCCAGGGAATCTTCAAGGGCTGCAATCGCCGCCTCCCGGTCATTTGCCACCAGTCTCTCCAGCGCCTTGAAATAAAACGCCTCCGAATTTCGATTGGATGTTTCTATCGAATTGTCGACCAGTTCAAGCGCCTTGTCCGGCTGACCCAGGTAGGCGTAATAGAGTCCAAGCAGTCCGATTGATTTCCAGTCCTCGCTATTTATCTTCAGGCTGGCTTCAGCGAGCTCAGCTGCGCGTCCATAGGCGGCTCTCGATTCCTCCTCCTTGCCGGGAACAAATCGATAGGATTCGGCGAGTCGGCCCCACAGGCGATGGTCGTCGGGTGCCAGCTCAATCGCTTTAAGCTGCATCTCAGCTGCGTCGGCAAAGCGACCGGCGTAGTAGTGCCTTATGCCAAGATTGGTGAAGCCTTGCCTGCTCGGTTTCAGACGCAGCGATTCCTCGGTCGCGATATTGGCCTTTTCAACATCGCCAAGCATCGAATATGCGGCACCCAGGCCTCCAAACGCGGACGCAGCATCCGGTGCCAGTTCTGTGGCGATACCAAATTCCCTGACCGCCTCCTCATAGCGCTCGGTACGGTAATAGAAGCTGCCAAGCGCTTCATGAGCGCGCCAGTAGTTTCTCTTTAGCTCCACTGCCTGCAAATAATATTCTTCGGCCTCGCCTCGCCTGTCCTGCTCCTGGCGGATTTGGCCGAATTGAATATAAGCATCGACCGCGACCGGATCCAGCGCCAGGGCACGATTAAGTTGCTCTTCGGCCTGGTCATACCAACCCCGGTATCGGAACAGATTGCCCAGCGCCAGATGGATCTCGATGTTCAGCCCCGGATCAAGCTCGGTTGCTTTCTGGCAAGCATCCTGCGCAGCCTCAAAGTCGCCGCTGCTTCTCGAGGCTTCGAACAGGCGAAGTTCTGCCTCGCAAATCCCGGCATAGGCACGCGCAAACCGCGGATCAATGTCGAGCGCTTTTTCGAATAACGTGATGGCTATTCGCATGACGTCTTCATCCCGCGAACTACGCAAGCGACCGCTGCCCTCCAGATAGAAGACATAGGCATCAGTATTTTCTGTCGGCTTTGCTCTGAGCTCGGTTTCAGACTCAACCGACATCACAATCTTCAACTCGTTGACTACAGCGGCCGCGATTTCCTGCTGAATATCAAAGATGTCGTCAAGTGGCCGTTCGTAGACATCACTCCAATCTTCGTACCCGGAACTGCCGTCGGTTAAGCGCGCCGCAACTCGAATCCGCTCGCCACTTTGGCGGGCACTTCCTTCAAGCACATGGCGGACCTGTAGAAGTTCGGCAACGGTGCGGATGTCAATGGACTGATCCCGAAACTGGAAGGACGACGTTCGCGCCGCCACCTTCAACTCCGAGATCTTGCCCAACAGATAGAGAATTTCTTCGGCCAGTCCGGCAGCAAAGTAATCAACTTCGGACTCGGAGCTGATGTTCTCGAAGGCAAGAACCGCGATGGAATTGGCCGGCACCTCGGGCTGCGCTTCTGCTTCCACCATGGTCGTCGCAGCGGGAACCGCATAGTCGAGGAAACGGACGACGAGAACGTATGTCGCCCCGCCGAGCAACACCGCAAGAATCACCGCGTAAACCAGGTCTGACTTTTTCTGTGGTCGCGGACTTTCGCTGTCACCGATCCATAACGGCAGGTCGAAGACGAGACCCTCAGCACGGATGTCTATCACCCAGGCCAGGACGAACGAAATCGGAAATCCAACTATCGAAATAAGGACCAGCGAGCGCATGATCCAGGGAGGAAAACCCAATGGCTCCAGAACTGTCTCGGCAATCTGCAGAACGAGCCAAACAGTAACCGCGTAGATAGCGACCACACGGAAGATTCTACGACGGCGGATTTCAGCCGCCAGCCTGCGGAAAAAACGTGGAATATCTACGGTCCGGCCTCTTGGTCGTTATTCGAGCGACACAGCTAGTCCCTTGTGATAGCTGAACATTCTCGCTTTTCTGATGTTCACAGTCTATGCTCTTTGGCCTGAAAATTGGTGATAGCGGAGGAGGCAACCATGACCATGAATACGGATCCAAGAAGTGGCGGTTCCGGTAATCGCGTTGGTGAAGAAGACGATCGACCGGGCGAAGAGGACGATCGACCCGGGGAGGAAGACGATCGGGTCGGCGAAGAGGACGACCGGGTTGGTGAAGAGGACGATCGGGTTGGTGAAGAGGACGATCGGGTTGGTGAAGAGGACGATCGGCCTGGGGAAGAAGACGACCGCTAGGGCGCTGATCGGCTGTTGCCAGGCTTCCTTCGGATTTTCTCGTTTCGCACATTCGGCACTATTGACGTCGCATGCGATTGCGACAGCTGTTGTTTATGCCAAAGAAACACGCGCTTCTCATCGGAATAAACAGATATCCCAACTATGGGGAGAAGACGCAGTTACGTGGCTGTGTCAATGATGCGAAGTTAATCAAGTCGGTTCTTGTCGATCGATTCGGATTCGACGCGTCGAACATATGCGAGTTGCACGATCAGGCCGCGACCCGGGAAAACATCCTTGGTGAAATGCAACGCCTCGAGCGCGAAGTCGCAAGCGATGACATCGTCGTTTTTCACTACAGCGGCCACGGTCGCAGGCGCATAGCCAAGCTAAGAAAAAATACCGAACTTCGGCCAACCGACGGTGAATGGTTTGACCAATCAGAAGGCAGTGGCTATGACAGCACGCTGATGCCCAGCAACACAGGGCCGGCGCCAAAGCCACATCTGGACATCACCGATAATACGATTCACGACTGGCTCGAACGGCTGACAAGAAAAACCCGCTACGTAACGCTGATCTTTGATGCCTGTCACTCGGGCACAATTACCCGGGATGCGTTCGGTGCGACCGAACGCACCGGGCCGCCTGACGATCGCGAGCCCGAGGATCTGCTTGCGGACGGGGCGGAACACCCACCGCGGAAAAAGGGCAAGGGTGGCTGGCTTGCAGACAGCGAAAACTACGTGGTCATTTCCGGATGTGAAGATCACGAGAGATCGAAAGAGGCAAATTTTGGCGATGCTGAGACGCCGGGACGCCACGGCGCACTGACGTACAACCTGGTCAAGGCACTGATGGATGCCAGGCCGGGTTCGACCTACCGTGACGTTTACGAGGTTGCGAGCACCAACGTCACTGCCAGATTCAAGACCCAGCATCCGCAAATACATGGTGCGCTTGACCGTGAGATATTCGGTGTTGCCGATATTGAACCGTTGCGATCGATCCCGGTGAAGGAGATCGACGGTGGCAGAGTCACGCTTGCCGGAGGCGCCGCACATGGGCTGCGTCCGGGCTCCGTCTGGGAGGTTTACCCGCAAGGCACCAAACAGACGCAGGATGCCGATGCGCTGGGTTCGATTGAAATCGAGGAGGTGGGCGCCCTGACGTCAAGCGCTGTTATTCGTGACGCCCATGCTGACATTACTCCCGGTGCGCGTTGTACACAGAAGATCCCGGCTGCTCCCGGGAACAGGCTCGTTGTAGATCTGACCGACGTGCCTGATGCCGATGCCGACCAGTTGTCAGTCAGAATCGAACAATCCGGCTTATTGTCCGTTGCCACCGCCGAATCCGATGCGGATATCAAGGTATACGTCATTGCGCCGAGAGAGCAGGCAAGCGCGAATGACCCGGTACCGGGCGTCGACACGATTGAGTCTCGATCATGGGCGCTGGTGGATCTGGATGGCGACCTTGCGATGCCGCTGCACGCAGTGGATGAAGCCGGCGTGATCGACATATTGATCCACAATCTCGAAACCGCCGCGCGATATCAGAATATGCTGCAATTGAGTAACCCGATGTCGAAACTTGATGTCGAGTTCAATATCTATCACCGAACGGCTTCGTTTGAACTCGTTACAGCCAACGGGGGCCACTACGAGATTCAGGAAGGTGATTGCGTGGCATTCGAGTTGGTCAACCGTGGTGCCAGCCCGGCATGGTTTACCCTGATGTACTTCGATGTTGACGGAACGGTGTATCCGTGTCCGCCGGCAGAGCCGCCGGGTATCAAAGTCGCGGGAGGCCGTACCGTCATTGTGGGCAAGGACGAGATTGATATTTCGCCAAATCTGGGCGGCCTTCCCATCGACCGGGGAACACCCACCTTCAAGGCCTTCATCACCAACAAGCCCGCTAATTTTGAGTGGCAGCAGCAAAGTGGCTTTCGCTCAGGCGGGTCGCAGATGGCGAGTCAGATCGAAGCTGCAGATAAAGGCATCAATCCGGAATTGACGACGGATGACGAGGAAGACTGGACGTCCATCTGTCGCTCGGTCATCGTGAGACGCAGCGAGTGACCGGGTATTGAACCTGCTGTGATCTCCAGACTCGATTATCACGCGCTGATTATCGGTGTCGATGACTACGACGGCGGCTTCAAGCCGTTGAGTGGCGCGGTGAACGACGCGACCGCAGTGGCCGATCTATTAGAGTCGGAACACAATTTCACTGTCGAGCGTTTGCTGAACGCGCAGGCAAGTGGCGCGGCGATCAGGCATTACCTTGGCAAAACGCTGCCGGCGATGCTGACCGAACCCAGTGGTTTTCTGCTGTTTTTTGCCGGCCATGGCGACGCGCGTGGTGACGGCACGGATGGTGCGCAAGGTTATTTGCTACCCCAGGACGCGAGCAAAGCCGACGAGAACACATGGCTTTCAATGGTTGATTTCAGGCAGCTGCTTGATCAACTCCCCTGCCGTCATCTGCTGGTCATTCTCGACTGTTGCTTTGCTGGCGCGTTCCGTTGGTCGGCCACGCGCGGCCTGAGTGCAGTCGCACGGCCGCTGTATCAAAGCCAGTTTGATCGCTACTTACGCGAAACATCGTGGCAGGCGCTGACCTCCGCGGCACACGATGAGCTGGCGGCTGATGCAATGCCGGGCCTGACGGACAGGCGGGGGGCTGACGGAAAGAGTGGCCACTCACCATTCACATCGCTACTGATTGAGGGCTTGCGAGGCAGCGCTGATTCGTCGAGGGGCGGTAATAGTCCGGATGGCGTGATTACCGCGACAGAGCTGCATCAATTCGTCTTTGAAGAGTTGGCATCAGGTGCCGCAACCCGGCATCAGACCCCCGGCATCTGGCCTCTGAGGCCAGATAACAAGGGCGAGTTCATCTTTGCCAACCCGAAAACGGAGGTCAATCCCAAACCGGACCCGCCGCTGACCGATGAATCCAATCCGTGGCTGGGACTCAAGACCTATTCCAAGGGCGATGCGGACCTGTTCTTTGGTCGCCAGCGGGTGATCAGGGATCTCGCCGAGAAATTGCGTGATGAAAACGGACCGTCGCTGCTGGCCGTGGTCGGCGCATCAGGAACCGGCAAGTCCAGCGTCGTCAAAGCCGGCCTGCTTCCGTTGATTTCGAATCCGAAAGGCGGCAACTGGCGCGTCGTCGAGTCAGAGCGATTGATCGGTGACCCTAACCAGATGCTTGATGCGTCGATCGCGCAACTTGAGCAGGTCGTCAAAGGACGTCCTGCGCTGTTGCTTATCGACCAGCTTGAGGAGCTATATACCCAGTGTCCGGACGAAGCTGATCGCGATCGTTTCCTCGGACGCCTGCGCGAACTGATCGACAAGCCGGATGGCCCGAAAGTTATCGTCACCATACGTTCGGACTTCGAGCCACGACCAAGAGGCAGTGTTGCGCTGAAGGAAATATGGCCGGCCGCACAATTTCTTGTCCCCGCTTTCGACCTCGATGAGCTGCGCGACATCATCGAAGGCCCCGCCAACGTCATGGCAATGTTCTTTGAGCCCGACGACCTGGTCAGCCGGCTGCTGAATGAAGTGCTGGCCATGCCAGGCGCGTTGCCGTTGCTGTCGTTCGCGCTGGCGGAGATGTACCGCCACGCCCAGCTGCGCCGGCGCGAAACAGGCGCAACGGACCGTGCGCTGACGGAAGATGACTATGAGCGTGCCGGCGGCGTTGTTGGCGCGCTGCATAAGCGCGCGTCGCTGCTTTATGACGAGGCCGGTGACGAGCATCTCCGCAAAGCCATCGAGAAGATGTTTCTGCGTTTGGTCTCGCAGGAGTCGGGCCTGACCCGGCGGCGAGTGTTGCTACGCGAACTCGAATTCGCCGATGAAGCAGAGCAGCGGTATATCGATGAGGCCATAAGACGCTATGTCGACGGCCGTTTGTTGATGGTTGATGGTGACTATATCGAGCCGGCACACGACACGCTGGTGGTCGCCTGGGATAAATTGCGCGGCTGGCTGGATCGTAGCGGGCCGCAGCAATTGGCTCGATCTGTTTGGCATGCTGCTAACGAATGGCATACCAATCGGGACGCGGACGGGTACCTGTGGCACAACGATCCGCGGTTGCAACAGGCGGTCGGGCTTCATCCGCAATTGAACAGGCTCGAGCGGTTGTTTATCGCCAGGAGCGAGGCGCGTCGGAAACGCAACAGACGTTTGATGTCCAGCGTTGCGGCGGTAGTCGTGGCGGCCATTCTGGGGCTGAGCCTGTGGGCTTTGGCGGCGTCGCAGCGAGCACTGGAACAAGCGAACCGGGCCAAATCGGAGGGCATCGCAATGACGGCGCATGCTAGTGAAGATCCGATCCTGAAGGCGCTACTGTTGGATGCGCTGCATGAACAGCAGCTGCCAGAACCCAGAGCCGGTATGCAGATTATCAATGAGATGAATTTGCAGATGGCCGCACAAACGGTCGAGCGGGTACCGTACGCGGGCGGCGCGGGTTGGGATTTTATTGATCTCAGCGATCCCTGGATCGCCACCGCATCAATCACCAGCGAATACTCATTGCGTTATTCCTATGAAGGCCGAATGGATGTCATGTCGAATATTGGCCAATCGATCGGAGATCGGGCCGCGACCGTTGTAACGCTGGGTCGGCCGGAGATTCGCAATCGAGACCCCAACCCGCCCTATGCAGCCGGTTTCGACGATGGGCTGATCGTGGTGAGAAACAGAGGTCGTGAATTACACACGTTTGATGCGAGCGCCGCGATTTCGGCAATGAGCTTCGCGACCGAAGCCGATTACCTGCTGGCCGCAACACAGGATGGATCCGGGCGCCTGATCTCTATACAGGGCGCGGACGTCGAGATGCAGGAGATCGGTGAAGCCGGTTCGGCGCCGCTGGTCGCCGTGGCTATCGACGCGCAAGCCCGGCTTATCGCCATGGCGGATGACGCAGGAGCGATCCACCTGCTGCAGAGAGACGGAGAGCGGGTCTCTCCGGTTGACACAATCCGGCATGATGCGGGCATCACTGCGGTGTCATTGTCGGCCGACGGCACAGTGTTGGCAGCAGGCACGATGGACGGCACGGTTGCCGTCTGGCGACGTGGTGAAGATGGCTGGCAATACCAAAAAACGCTGGCCCATGATGGCGAGGCGATCTCTGCGCTTGCAGTGAGCTACCGCGGTGCCGTGGTGGCGAGCCTGACCAGGGACCATGTCTGGCTGTGGCACGATGGCGGTCGCGCAGCGCCCGTCCGGCGCCAATTTAGTCACAACGCGAAGTTGCGTGCGGTCGCCAGGCTGAAATTCTCTGACGATCAGAGACTGCTGCACATCGTCACCGAAAATGGCGAGTTCCTGCGTACCCCGGTAACGTTTCCGCCCGAGGGAATCTGGGGGAATCGCGTGTCAGCGGGGGCAATGCGATGGAATCCGGATGAAGCGGATGCCCTGTACCGTTCTTACCGTTTCCTCGATTCTGCCGGGGGCTGGCAGGCGATTGTGGGTGAGAAGGAGGTTGTCGTGCGGTCGTCAGAGACAGGACTATTGCGCACCATTCCAGTTCCCCAATTGGACATGCCGCCTGAGTTGGCAGCCCAAACCCGAGAAAACGAATACTTGACGCCGCAGGTCACGGTTGAGTTCAGCAGAGATGGGGCCACCGCCGCTATCGTGCACGGCTCACCGGTCTTTTGGGGAGTATCAATCTGGGATCTGGAGCAGGATCGGGAGATGCTTGCAGAAAGTGGCGAAGGGCGACTGAGAAACGTCTGGTTCGCGGATGGCGGCAAAGGCGTGGTGCTGAGCCCTACCACCGGCGGTGCGAACGCGGAGCGCTACCTGGCACCGGTGGCCTATGTGTTCGACCAGGCAGGTAAAGCGGAAGCAGCGATACTCGAATTCGCCAACGGATATCAGCCCTTCGCCCTGTTTAACAATCAGGCAGATACGCTGGCGCTCTGGGGGTCGCATCCGTATAACCCAAGCCAGCCATCGAGGCTGTTTGTCTGGTACACCCATGGACGTTCTGTGCCGCAACTACTCGCCACACGTGACGGCACTATAGTGTCAGTCGAGTTTGACGAGACAGGCAAAGCCTTGCGCGTCGCGTGGGATGACGGACATGAGATGAGTTACTCGTTGGGATGGGAGGCAGCGATTGGTGCCGTAGGCGATAGCACGATTACCTGTCTTACAGCAGAAGAGCGCGCGCAGTATCTCGCAGATGACCAGCGGCAGCGAGACGCAGCGCAAGCCTGCGTTTTGAAATAGAAACATTTTGGGAGACTAAGGCTATGGATCCGGCAACGAGGCTGAAACGACATGCACAGCTGTGGAGTGCGAGCGAGACCCGAGTCCGTCGCATTGGCATCGGCGGCGCGATCTTTGCGTTGATCATTCTGTTGGGCGTGATCGAGCCTTATTCCATCGCATCCGGTACACGTGAAGATCTTGAAACACAGGAGTCGGGAGTCAGGGCCTTAAGCGACGAGCTGAGCAAGATCCGTAAGGTTGAAGAACAACTCGACAACATGGCTAGAACAATCAAGGAAGAGCCATGGACCAAACAAATTCAGTCACTAAAAGACAAATTCAAAGCCCGCCGAATTACTGATCCGAGCCGCGAATCGCAGGAGATTCTCGTTGAGATCGCGTCGGACCTGAAAGATGAGATCATCGCGCCCTTGCGTGCAGCAACAAATCAACTGCCGGACGACAATAGACTTTCTAAAGTGCCCGACACGCTCGATGCATCGGTCAATAAGTGGCTGGAGACATTTAGGGAAGTTGATTGGTGGAGAACAGTCGCCCGGAAAAATGAAACCGCTCGAGAAATCGGTGAGAAGTTGACGCAAATATTGGATAGCGCATCGGCCAACGCCCAAGCCGCAACAGACGAGATCAAAATAAAGTCCGAGACCATGCGTAGCAAGCTGGAAAATGCCAAGAAGATCGTCGAAACACTAAATAAGCAACTCCAGGACGTAATGGATCGGGCGCTGCCCGCCTGGGCTCGAGGCATGCTTAAAGTCGAGCAACTGCTTGTCGTATACCCATGGTTATTAGCCGGCCTGGCCGCATTACTGGTGGCAACCGGGTGGAGAGGGTCGCGGCAATTTCATGCGATGGCTGATGGCGAAGGGTGGAGCGCCGAGGAGCGCCGCGACCCGCTATTGTCATCCTCGTGGACGCTGACCAACAGAGGTCCGTCTGGATCCATCGCAACTTTTCTAACGTACGGATCTGTGTTGGGCGTACTCAGCGCCTGTTTGTACCGTCACTATTATCCGCCGACAACACCCGATGCCGGCAGCCTTCAGGTCACTGCGACCGCCATTGCCGAACAGTCCGGCATAGCCACAACGATTGCAGGTGCAATCCTGGTCGGCGCGATAGCGCTCGTAGTCGCTGCGCTATTTCGGCATCCACCAGGCTCTGACTCCGCCTGAGGCGCCGCAAGGCGTTCATCAGAACGCGCATCGCTTGCGCCAGAGCAGGAGAAGGCGGCTGACACCGTTCTTGTGTTGGATGACCGTGGAACAGTGCAGACCGGCTGCGCGATCCGGCGGCGGGTTCTGACCCAAAAGCGGACATCAGCTGAAGGTTAGGTGTCTTTCAATCTATACACTTCGAGAAAGAACCTGAGTGCCGGTCGAAGCGCTATATCTATTGCGTAATGGTACGGCACTAGGCGATGAACCAGATTTTCTCCTTCACCCGCAAGCCTGCATCCCAGGTACCTGGACAAACTGGCAGAGAAATCTTAACCAGCCCTACGACGGAGACCGACGTTGCAAACTGGCTGGTTCAAGTTGTTGCAGGCTTGTTCTTCTCTGTACAGCACCTACTCAGATATGCCTGCAGCGCGGCTGTCAACTCGGTCACAAACGCCTCATCATTTATCTGCAGCGTGCGCGCGGGCTTAAGATCGCCAAACAACATTCGCTCATTGACGCTGCTGAGCAGCAGCAAGAGAAATAGCTTGAACTGATCAGCGCTCGGCGCGACCCGTTCCTCACTTGCCAGGGCGGCAAGCACGGGCTCCAGCATTTCCAGGTATAAGGACTGACGCTTGTCGTCAATATCCTCGATACTGAGTTCTCCATGCAGACGCATGTACAAGTAAACAGTACGCAAGATCGGAGCATGCGCCTTGTAGAAGGCCAAATGCTTGCCGACCAGATGTCTTATCCTTGGCTTTACGCGGTGTTCCGTGTCCAGGTCGAAGTCGTCCCAAAATCCTTTTGCCCACGCACTCTTCATAAGATCAAAACGCTCGTATAACACCGGCAGCAGAGCCTCCTTGTCCTTAAAGCGCCGGTAAATCGTGCCACTTGCCACGCCGGTGCGAGCGGCCAGGTCGCGAATCGTAATCTGTTCGAAAAACCGCTCACTCAACATTTCCTCCAGAGCCCGCAGCACTTTCTCCTGCGTATTCTGTGAGCGCGTCTGCTTGGGTGTGTGAACTAACTCTTTATTCATCGTCAGGGAACAACCTGCAACTTATGTGAACATATGTTTACAATAGCACAATCATCTGATATTGTGGACACTCGTTCACATTAGGGGCCTGCAGGACATGACCAAATTCCCCAAGCCGCTGATATTTCTGGCTCTAATGATGCTATCGGTCCTTCTGTATTCGCCGCTTGTGTTCGAATTGCGGCCTTTGCTGGGCCTCACGTCTGAGCTTGACTACTACATCGTTAACAAATGGGTGTTTGCCATACTCCTGCTCGGCGCTGTACTGAGCGCCGGTCTGCGCCGGCAGGTCGGCCTGGTAGCGCAGGTAAACTGGCGAACGCTTCCCTTGTATTGGCCAATGGCGTTAATCCTCGGCTTGATCTGGCTTGGCCCTCTGAACCCGCCCACTGTTACAGACGCCGCAAAAATTCTCGTTTTCTGTCTCGCCATTGCGATCGGCGAGGAGCTGATGTTCCGGGGCCTGGTTTTTCACTGGTTTCGCCGCTTGCCTCCGCGAGGCGTGGTACTCGTGTCAGCCAGTTCCTTTGGCGCGATGCACCTGGCAGGCCTTGTAACCGACATCCATCCAGCAGTAATTCTTTCTCAGGCCTATTTTGCTTTCGCGCTGGGTCTCATTTTCGCTGGTGCACGGGCCCGCGACGTCTCAATTCTGCTGCCCATTGCGGTTCATGCCGGGTTCGACTTTATTGCGTTATCCGCCAGGGGCAGTGTCAGCCAGACCTTCGAGAACGTTGATCAGATAGTCACCGGCATGCTGTTCGGCGGTACCATCGCGCTGCTTTGGGGTCTGTTCCTCTTGTGGCGATTGAAAGAGATGAGGGAAGCCATAGAACAGCGCCCGGCTCACGCAGATCAATTGCGCCGAGCGAATTCGTAAGGCAATAAGCAGACAGTAATTTTCCGGCGAGCGGGAAATGGCGGGAAATGGTGTCAGGTTCATTTTTGCCGTTAGCTAATGCAGAAAAAAATAAACCTGACACCCTTTCGCCCACTAGTTCGGCATCCACCAGGCTCTGACTCCGCCTGAGGGGCCGCAAGTCGTTCATCAGAACGTGCATCGCTTGCGCCAGAGCAGGAGAAGGCGGCTGACACCGTTCTTGTGTTGGATGACCGTGGAACGGTGCAGACCGACTGCGCGATCCGGCGGCGAGTTCTGACCCATACTGGCCCTTTGGGTGGTAGGATTTGGGTTGCCGAATTAGGCTTTTAGTGACCCAAAGCCGCCGTTCAGGCGTGGAGCTAATTGACTTGTGAAGCGCCCTTCTTGATAGCGTAAGTCTTGCTTATGCGTGGAGCTAACCATGACTGATAAAATCGACGCTTTTTTTGGCGCATGGCAACTTGAATCCCGAGAAAAGAGACTCGAAAAAATCACCAACACTGTCGCTCCGAGCATTGTGTATGTTGATCCGCGGACGCCAAAACCCATAACCAGCATCAGCGCTCTTAGTGAGTATGTTGGAATGTTTTCCGCGAATGCGCCCGGCTGGTCCGCGAAGGTCGTGGTAAGCGACACGATTGCCGGCATGACGCGCGCTACCGTTGCTTTCAGTGGGAAGGGGCCTGATGGGACGGAGCAAACGCAGCTGGGCCAATACTTCGTTGAATCAGATGGAGATTTGATCTCCAGAATGGTTGGCTTTGTGGGTATTGGCGCGCCGACGTAATCTTGAATGAATGGCCGTTAGTGGCCGACTGAGGCCTTTGTTAACCTAAAGCAGCCGGTCGAGGACAAGCGTATTTCTAGCTGTGCTGCCGGGTAATACGGAGGGAGGTGCGTGGAACCAAATTGGTTTGGATTGGCAATGGTGCTCGGCTTTATTGCTGCGGGCACTCTGGTCTTCTTTCTGACCTACAAGTCGCTCGCAGTTATTAGCCGTCGTTTGTTTCCCAAATACTTCAAAGAAATTCCGCCCTCGAAAAACGTGACGCCTCATGCGTTGGTGGGCATTGTGGTCTTGCTTTCCGTCATGTTTGTGTTACCGATCTATGTCATGACTTCAATGCCTGACTTTGGAGTAAACGGATTGGTGGTCACCGTTTGGTTCGGCTTTATTGCTACTCTGGTATTTGTCGAGAAGAAGCTACTTTCACTCAATGCTTATAAGACTTCGTGGTGGTGTTCTCCAATTGGCGATGATCCAGGCCGCAGCACGCTTTGACCGTCTGCAATTGGCCGTATGAGATCTATGTTTCCCCAAAGCAGCCGGTCGGATTCTTATAATGATGAGCCTTTCTAAAGAGATTAAGAATGCTACCGCGCAGTTAAAGAGCGTGGATTTCGGGTTATTCGTATTCTCGTTCATTTTGTCCGGATTCATTCTGCAGGATCTCGGTTCGATTCCCCTTCAGTTGACGGTATTTGGATCAATACTCGCTGTAGCAATCGTCATTTGCGTCATTATCAAGCGGAAGCGGAATTGGACGCGGAAAGATACAGGCTGGAAAGGCCCACTGTATGCAATTGGAACATTGCTATTTGTGGGATACGCGATCTGTAGCTTCTCAATTCACTTCGCGTCCGGGCGCGGCATCGAGTTCGTAGGTTCCTTCTTCTCGCAGGCCACAAGAGCGCTATCCGATCCAATGACGTTCGGCGGATTCATATCGTTCATGTATCTAGGCGTATATGCGGCGGCGGCGGGGCTCGGCCTCACAGGCCTTCCGGATACCGAAGTAGGCGACTAGTCTCAATGGCTGCTTCTGGCCGGTATTAGCCTCCTACATGATAGATTGATGGCTGGCCGGCCGTTGCTGACCCCAAGCGGCCTATCGAGAATACGGCGGACCCCCTTGGCAAGAGACAAACTACCGTCACTCATTGGAGGCGTTGGGCTGGCTAGAGGCTCGGTACGGGGACTCGGGCCAGCACTTGCCGAACTTAGCTCCGAGATTTCTGACTTGCTCGCAAGCAATGACTGGATCAAAGGCGTGCCATTTAACGTCGTAAGCCTGATCGTTAGGTATGGCGACACTTCCGAGCCCAGAGCAGAGCTCGGTCGAGTCAATCGCCATGGCGAATTGAAGGTCGCAGTTCAAGCATCGCATGATGAACTGCGAGCATCAAAAGGCGATGTTCCTGCACTCAAAGCTTCGTTGCTGCCTTATGTCCTACTGGCCTTGGATGCTATAGCCGAGAGATACAATCTTGGCGACACAGGATTTTCTATATCGGGCAGCTTTTGGCCGGATGAGGCCACTCGGGTGATAAGTTGGTGATTGGCTGAAACCGCAGCCAGAAGCGGATGCTCATGATTTGATACAGACTCGCGTGGACGCACTCAGCGAGATACCATCAACGTCTACACGAAGAGCGCGAGCATGGCATCACAAACAAGGGTTTCCGTTATGCAACGACTATTGACCGTGACCCTGGGTCTATGGGTAACCGTTTCTGCGCAGGGGCAATCCGATCTGCCGTTCGAAGTCGACCCGATAACGTCGTTCGACGAGCCGTGGGCCCTGGCGTTCCTGCCGGACGGTCGAATGCTCGTCACAGAGAAGAAAGGAAGTCTCTACATCGTGACCCAGGACGGGCAAAAGTCCAGCCCGGTCCGCGGGGTGCCGGATGTCGATTACGGCGGCCAGGGTGGCCTTGGTGACGTGGCCGTGCACCCGGACTTCCTGGATAACAAGCTCATCTATTTGAGCTACGTCGAGTCCGGCAAGGGCGACACGCGCGGCGCAGCTGTTGCGCGAGGGGTAATGAATTTCAACGAGCGCGGCGGCACGCTGACCGGCGTCGAAGTCATCTGGCGCCAATATCCCAAGCTCGTTGGCCGTGGCCATTACGGCCATCGGCTGTTATTTGATGATGATGGCCATCTATGGGTTTCATCAGGGGATCGACAGAAATTCACGCCGGCTCAGGATATGCAGTCAAATGTCGGCAAGATCTTGCGTCTGAATCACGACGGATCAATTCCCGATGACAATCCTTACGTGGACTACCAGAGCGACAATCCGCTCGTTGATGATGAGGGGGTGTATGCTCAAATCTGGTCGCTTGGCCACCGCAATCCGCTCGGGATCGCATTCGACCTCGAAGGTCAACTCTGGGCAATCGAGATGGGTCCGGCCGGCGGAGACGAGCTGAACCGTATAGTGCGCAAAGGGAATTTCGGGTATCCGGTCGTCTCCAACGGTGACCATTACGATGGCCGGAAGATCCCGGATCACGATACGCGGCCGGAATTCAACAAACCGGCAATCTGGTGGACACCTGTCATCTCGCCAGGAGACCTTATTGTCTATCGCGGCAGTCTGTTCGCGGACTGGCGCGGCGATGCATTGGCAGCTGGGCTCTCGTCCCAGGCAATCGTCAGAATAGAACTCGGCGGCAACAGTGCCCGCGAAGTGGAACGGTACCCTATGGGTGCGCGCATCCGCAGCGTGGTCGAGGGTCCTGGCGGCGCGCTTTGGGTACTCGAGGACGATCGGCGCGACAGCACGGGCCGATTACTAAAGCTGACACCGACAGACTGATTGCTTGCAACCAGCGGTCCACCTCATTCGCCCAATCCCGACTCCGACCGACCGGAGTCGAGTCTCGGCTTTGGGCCGCGACAGACCTCGCCCGTCCAGGGGTGGCCGTTCGTTTGCCTCGCCTTCTACCATTTCAGAGGGGCCGCTTGCGACTGCGGATTCAACCGCCCAGGTGATAATTTGGTGCCTGGCTATTACTTACCCATTCCTCGCGTTCGGGTAGCCGGGCCGTCAGAACAAAATTGGTCTGTTCGTGACCCATACCGGCCGGTCGCCGGGAAATGGTGTCAGGGGGAGGTGAAGTTGTAGCGCATAACAATACCGCCATAGAAGTTACGCTCGGGAGCAGGCTCGTAATAACGATCATTGCCGGCATTCAGTCGGATGTTGTCGAAATATTTCTCCGCAAAGACATTATTGACTCCAAAAAACGGAGATATCTCCCATTGATCCTTTCTCCCGGTATATCCTGCACGGAGATTCGCAACCGTCTGGGCACCTGACTTTACCGTGTTTGCATTGTCGGCATAAAAGCTGCCTGCATGCAGCAGATCCCAGCTGGCATAGAACCCGGTCGGATGCTGATAGTTCATCTCGAAATGGAACTGGTTGTCGGGAACGCCGGGGATCTTATTCCCGTGGAAATCGTTGCCGCTACGATCCCTGAAAGTATCGAAAGCAAAGTCGGAATAGGTATATGCCAGGGTCCCGGTAAGACCCGGCAATAGCTTGAGCGTCACTGCAGATTCGATGCCCTGGTGAGTTGAACTCCCTGCGTTCTCAAAGAAGCTTTGACCGGAGCCGCTGAGTTCGAAGCCCACCAGTTCGTCTTCCACATCGATGTAAAACAGGGCTACTTCGTAGCGGATCAGTCCTGGTAACAAGCCCTTTACACCGATCTCATAGTTGGTGGCGGTCTGTGGCTTGAGGTCTCTGTTGAAGCCTGAGGTACCGACGGGGTTGGCCAGCTCGGTTGTAGTAGGTGGATCGAATGATCGTGCAATGTTGCCATAAATGTTTGCAGCTGGATTTGCACTCCAGACAACGCCAATCATCGGGCTGATTTCATTAAAACTGGTATCACCAGAAACATTGGCGGCTACCTGGTCATCTACGTCATAGCGGACATCGTCATAGCGGGCACCAAGCGTGAGGGTTGTGTCTCGATTTATCTCAAGTACGTCTTGCAAGTAGACCCCATAGCTGCTCACATTTTCATCCTGGTCGGTTGTCTTCTCTCCCAGATCCCCCTGGCTATTGGCAAACCGCTTGCGGTGATCGCGCTGCGCATCGATGTCTAGTCCCAGCACTATGCGGTTAGCCTTTCGAAACATATCGCCGGCGTAGGTATAGCTGCCACCGCCGCCGACGAAGAAGCGGTCGAGTTCGACGCTGCCACCCTGACCATTGCTATTGATGTCAAACGGTAGTCTGTTCCTGAAGTCACGCGCAACGTAGTAGTTGCGTAGCATGAGCCTGTGTTTCGCGTTGAATTCCTTGTTGTACGCCAGCCCAAGGGTTTGTTGGTCCAGTTCCTCGCCAGCATCAAACAGAACATTGCGGGGGGCGGCCTGTTTGCGGTCCTCCCTGACCTCGGCCTTCGTCAGGGCGCCGGGATCGTCGGCCCGGGGCGAATTCACGGCGTTGAGTACGATGGTGAGATCTGAACCGTAGTCCAGATCGTAACGGAATTTGCTGTTCAGCAATTTGCTACGGTAGCGGGAATGCTCGCGGTATCCATCCAGCGTGGTTTCGGAGCCGTTTACCAGATAGTTTGCGCCGCTCAGCTGGCCACCTGCCTTCATCTGGCCCTGCACATAACCGTATGCGCCCGTATTGAGCCGGCCGGATGCATAGGGCACGGCCGGTCCGTCCTCGGTCACAATCTTAATGACACCGCCGGAGGCCGCCCCGTAGACAGAGGAAAAGGGCCCGCGGACGACCTCTATCTGACGTGTTGAACCCAGATCGATTGCATCGACGCTGCTCTGGCCGTCTGGCAATGTTTGCGGTATGCCATCGGCATAGATTCGGATTCCGCGAATTCCGAAGTTCGCTCGAGCCCCAAATCCGCGAATCGAGATCCTCAAATCCTGAGCAAAGTTATAGCGATTTTGAAAGAACAGGCCGGGGATGTTGACCAGAGACTCGTCCAGCCCCAGTTGTTGCCGGCCTAATTGGATTTCGTCTTTATCGACAGTGCCCACAGCGATCGGGAGCTTCGCTTGTTCATCCTCGACACGCGTTGCCGTGATAATAATCGGATCAAGCTGTGTGGATATGACGCCATCGTCGGCGACAAGCAGCACAGGAGCCATGAGCAGCGAGAAAAGAGCTGCCAGCAGAAAGGGCCATCCGGAATGACAAATCGCAGCGCCGGTTTTCACGGGATTCTAGACATCATTTGCGAGCGGGGGTGATGGATTATCGATATAGCGCCTGCGGGCCGATGATCTGAGACTGCAATATAACCACTTTATGGTCGAGTCCACGCCCAATTTTGGATGCGGTCGGCCCGGCAGTGAAAAAACGGGTCCTTTGGCCGGGTAACGTCAGGGTCCCGGTTGAGGCGAGCCAGACCTGGCTGTGCCAGCCATTTCGATTCTTTCGGCATCCAAGCCTAACCGGCGAGGCTCGGCAGGAGAGCGAACGCGAAAAGCACAGTTCTGCCGCGCCAAATATGTTCGCTGTTTCGGGTGACTTATTTTACGAAAACTGATGTCAGGCTTATTCTTGCAGCCTCGAAACGTTCGCGAGCTGTCCCCGCCTCTTCCTGGTTCGGAACAACCAGGTAATCAGGCTTTGGAGCCTTGTCGAATAAGGCGTGCATTCAATAACGATGGGGCTAACCGAACTCCCGCACCGGGCGACATACCAAGGAACCCTGCCAGTAGCAGCATACTGACGTAGTCTTCCCCGGTCGGCGCTCCGCCGTGACTACCAGGAATGAGGGCCAATATCGCCACGATGATCATCGCGATCGTTAGCCCGACGGAAAACAACGCGAATCGAAACCACATGCCGCTCTTGCCAGCGGCGGCAGCCGTGCGGCGATGGGCGACGATACTCCAAGTTATCAGAATCAAGGAGACAGCCAAACCCACTAGGAATAAGAGGCCAGCGAAAATTCCCATCAGACACCAGTCAAATTTAAGAATATGCACCGCGATTAACCGAAAGTTCGTTCCAGCAGTCGAGCCTCCGGAACATCTTTCCCGACTGGTGCCTTGTGACTTGCACGGCTGTTTCTGGCCGACTTCCGTTGGTTATCAGGGAGCCGAACGCGTGGCTAAATTGATGAATCTGCGTGGCGAGTGCGGCGCGCGCTGTTACAAGGAATACTGACTGGTTCGAATTGCTTTTCCGAACTGCGTATCAAAACCCCCGAGAAATGCGCAGAGAATCTTTACTTCGATTATGTGATCAACTGATTGCGGATCGAAGTGCGGATTACGCAATATAGGTCAAAGCCTACGTCCGCTTTTGGCCGCTTGCGGACGCATGGGTGAGAAACTGCCGAGCGACCACAACTCTCCCTAGTCTGCCGCCGTCACCCGCCAGATCGTGTTCCCGACATCATCAGCGACCAGTAACGCGCCGCTCTTGTCGATGGCGACGCCAACGGGTCGGCCCTGGGCATTGCCGTCCTGATCAAGGAACCCGGTCAGAACATCCACTGGCCTGCCTGCGGGCTTGCCGTCCCTGAACGCCACGAAGATTACCTTGTAGCCGCTGCGGGGCTTGCGGTTCCATGAACCGTGCTGGCCGATAAATGCGCCCGCATTCCAATCCGCACCCAGTTTCTGGCCCGTGGCGAAGCACAGGCCGAGCGAGGCGGTGTGGGCGCCGAGGGCGTAATCCGGCTTGATTGCGGTGGCCACCAGATCGGGCCGCTGAGTCTTGATCCGCGGGTCCAGGTGATCGCCGTAATAGCTGTATGGCCAGCCGTAGAACCCGCCATCGGTGACCGAGGTCATATAGTCAGGGACCAGGTCGCCACCAAGATCGTCGCGCTCATTCACTGCGGTCCACAACACGCCGGTCGACGGCTCGAAAGCCATGCCGACCGGGTTGCGCAGGCCGGATGCGAACACCCGGTGCTCGCTGGTTCCGGGATCGATCTGCCAGATCGCGGCGCGGCCTTCTTCGTTCTCGATGCCGTTCTCGGCATGGTCGCTGTTCGAGCCGACCGAGGCGTAAAGATACTGGCCGTCAGGACTCGCTACCAGATTTTTGGTCCAGTGGTGATTGATCTCTCCAGCCGGGAGTAGTGTCAGCGGAGTTCCTGCAGACACGATTGCCGTCTCGCCAACGGTGTAGGGGAAGCTGACGACGCCGTCTGTATTGGCAACATAAAACCGATCACCGATCAGGCTCATGCCGAACGGCGATGTCAGATCAGACAAAAATACCGTCCGGATCTCTGCGATACCGTCGCCATCGGCATCGCGCAATAGTGTGATCCTGTCCGCGCTCTCGACCCCGGCTCCGGCGCGCTTCAACACCGCTTTTTGGACCCGGTCATATATGCCTTTCGCTTTGCGGCTCTGGGCATTTGTTTCCGCAACCAGGACGTCCCCATTCGGCAGCAGATACAGCCACCGCGGATGATCAAGTCCTGTGGCAAAAGGACTCACCGCCAGACCCGCAGCGGGGATGGGTTTCGCGTCGCCCTTCCAGCGCGCAACATCGGCCACATTCACCAGTGGCAGCAGGGAATTGCGTGGCGCAGGTAGCTCGGGATCCGGACCGATGCCAGCAGACACCGGCAATTCCGCATTGCTGGCGCAGCCGGCGATGGTCAGCACGACTGCGATATACGTGACTCTGAAGAGGCGCATCAAACGGCTCCCTGGCCAGTGGACAAACAACCCAATCCACGTGCCTAAGCATAGGGTAATTAGGGGAAAGTGACCGTATCTATTCGGTCTCGGCCCTGGTAATCACGGTGATTGGTCCCATCTCCGCGACACCGAAACACAGTATGGGGAACGACCAGTTCTGGCCGGAAGCCGCCATTTGCTGATGATCGCCAGTGCTAGGATGGCACTATGAAGCTACCCCGCCTTCGAACGGTACTGCTGACGCCGCTGGTTTTGTTTGCGATCTTGTATATCGCCGTCGCAGTGAAGCTGGCCCTGGACGACACCCGGGTGGACGTGTCTGAGGATCCGCCAGCCGATTACGATACGGTCGCCATTTTCGGCGCCAGCGGAACCGCAGGCGATGGCATCCTGAAAGCCGCGCTGGCTAATCCGGATATCAAGACAATCCATGTGATCACGCGCCGCGTTACGCCACGAATGAACGAAGGCGTAGCGCTCGGTAAAGTGCAGGTGACTTTGCATCGGGACTATCTGGATTACAAAGCAATTCACCAGCAGATTTCACAGCTGGACGCAGTCTACTGGGCTATCGGCACTAGCACCCTTGGCGTCGATGAGAAGACCTACGCCATGATCCACGTCGATTTCCCGTTGCGTTTCGTCGAAGAATGGACCGCTGTCAGTGACCAGGACGATATGTCTTTTCACTACATAAGTTCCAGCGACATATCGGAAGATTCGCGGATGATGTGGGCGCGGCAAAAAGTTCGTGCGGAGAAGGCGCTGTTCAACTTCGCGCAAGGTTCAAAGCTGCGTGTGATCGCCTATCGACCGGACTACATCGGACCCACCAGGGAACAGGCGCATCTTGGGCAGAAGCTCCTCTATTGGTTCTTTGCCCCGGTCAGAGCAGGCGTAAAAGCGACGCAGATTGGCCAGGCGATGTTCGAAGTATCAGCCCGGGGTTCTCAATTCGCGAACGGTGACTACCTTACAACCGGCGGAATCATTCGTCTTAGCGATGCCTATGAATATCGACAAAGCAAGACGGCCCGGCTAAAAGGAGCGGTCGGGCAATAACGATCAGGGCGATATTCCTGTTATCGTGAGCCGCAAATTCACTGACAACAAGTAGAAGTCACTTGCGTTCAAGAAACCTGCTGAACAGCACCAAGGGTCGTTTCTTCACCTTCGGTATCCTGTATATCTCCGAAGGCATCCCCTACGGCTTTACCTCGATCGCCATGGTGACGTTTATGCGTCAACAAGGCGTGTTGCTGGAGCAGATCGGGGCATTCGTTGCCGCCATGTTTCTGCCCTGGGCCTTCAAATGGTCCTGGGCTCCGCTGATTGACCTGATCAAGTTGCCGCGACTGGGCGGGCGCAAGGCCTGGATCGTGTTTTGTACGACGATGATGATCGTGACTCTGACGATCACGGCCATGGTCGATTTCTCCGAGAATTTTCAACTGTTGATGGTCATGATTGTGTTGACCAACGTGTTCTGCGCCACTCAGGACGTGGCGATAGATTCCCTCGCGGTGAATGCGCTGAAGGAGAACGAGCGGGCTCGCGGAAACGGATTCATGTTCGGGGGTCAGTACCTCGGTATCACGCTCGGCGGCGGCGGCGCGGTGTTTGTCTACGGCCTTGCCGGTTTCGATATCACCCTGGGGTACATCATCGGCTTGTTGTTGCTGAATCTGATGTTTGTCATCTTCTTTGTGCAGGACCCCCAGGCGGACGCCACAGCGAAACGGGAGAGCGGTGTGCTGGGCAAGCTGGTGACCAACATGGTTTCCTTCGTCAAGATTACCTATGCCAGTTTCTGGCAGTCGGGCCGGGGGCCAAAGGTCGGCGTGGCTTTCGCGCTGCTGCCAACCGGTGCGATGGCGCTTGCGTACGCTGCTCTGAGTACCGTCCAGGTCGACTATGGGCTGACGGACAACCAGATTGCCCAGATCACCGTATACAACACCATCGCCAGTGGTATCGGGTGTCTGTTCGGGGGCTGGCTGGGTGACCGCTACGGGCTCAAGAAGATAGCCGCCACGGCCTATGTGCTGACGACGCTGCCGACGCTGTTCCTGGCGGTGCAGATCAGCAGGCTCGGTCTGCAGGCGGTGCCGCTGGAGACGCTGTATGGTGTCATCATCGTTCACGGGCTATTTTTCGGTATGTCGTTCGGCGTCGTCAATGCAATTTTCATGGGCATGACAAACCCGGCGGTTGCGGCCACCCAATTCACCGCATTCATGGGTATGGGCAACCTGGCGATCAGCATGGGCAACTATTGGCAGGGGATCGTCGCCGAAGGCTATGGCTACGCAACCATGTTTTATCTGGATGCGTTGTTTGTCATCGCAGCGCTGCTGCTTATCCCGTTCCTGCAGAACCGCGAGGACGGCACGAAGGATGGCGCGAAGGATGGCACGAAGGATATAGAACAGACTCTGGTGCCGGTATTCGAAGGCGTAAGGACCAGGGAGTAATGATCCGTTGAGCAGGCGTCCTCGACAGGCACGCAGATCAGGCTCGGACAGGAAAGGCAATGGAAACAGAAAGCAAACCGCAAGACGAAAAGCTGGTTCAGCTCTTCAGGCGCTTTGACACCAATGGCGACGGCATGATCGACGAGGACGAATTCGGTCAGATGCTCGCAGACCTACACTGGGACTCGCCTCCGGAAATGCGCTCGCTCGAGTTCGCCCTGATCGATCAGGACGCTGACGGGCTGGTCGGGCTTCAGGAGTTCGCCGATTGGTGGCTTGACCAGGCCTGATTGAGCGAACTTGTGGCTCCGGCCCGGTGAGCGAGGCCGCAACAGACTTGGTCATTGCCTTGGTTTGCTCTTCTATGCTTTGGATTCTTTCGGGAGGACACCTGTTTGACTATTCAGATCATCGGCGCCGGCGTCGGCCGCACCGGCACCTACTCTTTAAAGCTTGCGATCAACCAGCTCGGTTTCGGTCCGTGCCATCACATGGAAGCAGTGCTGCATGACATGCTGACGCAAGTGCCGCTTTGGCGAGACGTGTTGGCTGGACATGCTGACTGGGCTGCGGTCTATCACGGCTTCGGGAGCGCGGTGGACTGGCCTACCGCCGGGTTCTTTCGCGAGCTGCTGGCAGTTTATCCAAACGCCAGATTCATATTGACCGATCGTGACCCGCAGCGCTGGGCGGACAGCTTTGGCGCGACGATTTACAAACTGCTGGCCGAAAGCGATCAGGCACCGCCGGAACAAAGAGCATGGCTGGAAATGGCCAATGGCGTGATTGGAAAAACCGGGTTTCCGCCTGGCCTCGACCGGGACGGACTGATGAAGGGATTCGTAGCGCACAATGAGGCGGTCAAGGCGACGATTCCGGCTGACAAACTGCTTGTCTATCAGGTGCGGCAGGGTTGGGCCCCGCTGTGCGATTTCCTTGGTGTGCCAGTGCCCGATGGTGCGTTCCCGCGCACCAATGACCGCGCTGAATTCTGGGACCGCGTGACAGGCAAGGTCTGAGGTCTGCAGCCATCCGGCAGTTAGCCTGCCATCGCGGATTGTCCGGACATTAGCAACGTTTGATCAATGCTTGCAACGGCATTCAGGGTTGGTCCGAAGCAGATCTGTTTCCGCGGTTCCGGTAAAAACCGTTATCCCGGATTCTTCAGTCCGGGTAAAGCGTCGACTAGTAAATGGCGATGGGGTTTGCCGGTGAACCGGTGCCGCCTTTGATTTTCAGCGGCGACCAGGCAAAGAAAAATTCATAGGCCTTGTCGGCGGCCAATTGGCTCAAATCCAGATTCTCAAGATTCCAGATCCCATCGCGCGTCATCAGCTTGATATGACACTCGAAGGGCTGCGCGGTCTCTCCGCCCCAGTCGTAAGCCACGGCTTCCGTTGACGCGGTATCTCCACCCCAGAGAATGATCTTTCGTGATGCCAGATACTCGCAGGCGGACAAACCGAAGCCTGGCGCGCCGGCGCTAAACTCCGCAATCCGTTTCTGCTTCTCTTCCACCTCGAAGCTATCCCACATCGCTGAATCCCAGATATCACCATGGCCGGTGAACAGGAACACACAGTCGCCTTCACGTATCGGGTCAATCCCCTGCTTTTCGATCATCGCCTCGACATCCTTCGCAGTCACGATCCCCGGATCATTCCCAGTGCGGGTACTCGGGACAGGAAGCCGGCCACCGCGGTATGCCACTGCGTCGAGTAACACGCCACGGCAAACAAAACCTACTTCGGCGACGTGCTCTACGCCCAGCGGACCAAGCCCAAAGCCAGTGATATCGGGATCCTCGAGGAAGCGGCCATTGTAGAAGAAGTGGCCTTTCGAGGTCAGGACGCCCACGTGGCCAGGGCCGTCGAACTGGGTGCCGACCTGGCCGATCTCGGTGGAAATATATTCGTCGTTGTACACAACCGCCTGCTCGCCGATGGGGCCACCTGTCGGCAGGCCGGGGATGACCAGATTCCAGCTGCGTTGCCCAAACATCGGCATGTCTTTCTGGTAGATCTTGCCCAGCGTTGCCACCTTGCCTTGCCTGATCAGCTTTGCGGCGTTTAACACCATGGCCGGCGTCGTCCTGTTGACCGACCCCACCCGGTCATTTTCCCCCCACTCGGTGGGCGCCCAGTCTTCTTCGAGCGGGCTGTCGTTGACCGCCCAAACCAGGCCGGATGTAAGCGCCAGGAGGCATGCAGCGCCGGCCAATGTCAGTCGGTTCCGCCCGGCCGTCGATTTCGGTTGCTTGCTTTGCATCGCGTGCTTTACTCCGGTGATCGCCTGGCCATCTGCAGCGCGATGGCGCAACAACATCCGAGAATAGCCCTTGGCGAGTGAAAAGCCCACGAACTACAGTTCCGGTTGCAGATGCTCAACACCCGTCGGCGTCATGGGCGCTTATCCGACAGTGCCGCGCGTCCGCGGCTGCGTATAATCGATTGTCGTCGGCCTGTCCTGTATTGATTAACAGGAAAAGGTCGCGGAATCCGAGATGCAGCCGGCCGACGTCTTGCAGCCTGGCTAGTCAGTTTGATCCAAAATTCGATGGAGAAGCCGTGTTACTTGCATCCAGTCTCGTCATAGGTCTCATTGGTTTGCTGCACATATACATCCTCGTGCTCGAGATGTTTCTCTGGGACAAGCCCGCGGGCATGCGCGCTTTTGGTCTGACGCCAGAGATGGCGGCGGCAACAAAAGTCATGGCGGCCAACCAGGGTCTGTACAACGGATTTCTGGCGGCGGGTCTGTTCTGGGGCCTCAGCCTCGGCGAGGAGGGCGTTGCGATCAGCGTGTTCTTTTTGAGTTGTGTACTCGTAGCCGGTTTATACGGTGCGGCGACGGCGAGCCGCAAGATTCTGTTTATCCAGGCAGTGCCTGCGGCTATTGGTCTGCTGTTGGTGATGATGGCCTAGGGTTTCGGCGTTTTGCCATCGGCAGACCTGCGCCAAACGTGGCGGCAAGAACAGGACCTGTTGCGAGATTCTTTGCATCCCGGATAGCATGCGCGCTCGCATTCGTAGTTATCGTGGCCGGCGGCAGCAAGCAGCCGTTGCTTGAACTGCAAGGGGAGAATGATGCTTGTTGCACTGAGAACGGTTCTGGTCTCGCCTCTTCTGGGTAGCGCGGCGTTGATGTTGCTTGGCTGCGCTGCGATAAGCGCGCAGGCGGGTACCGAGCAGGCCGGCCAGGAACAGGCCTGGATCGATGTGTCTCTTGACGCCCAGGGACGAGTGATAAACGCCGCAGTGGTGCAACAGCCGCCTGCGGTGACCCGGGATCTGGAGTCCTGGGTAAAAGCCACCAGCTTTGATCCCGCCGTGGTCAACGCTGAGCCGGTTCCCAGTACAACCTCGGTGTCAGTAAGGTTCTCGCCAAGCGACGCAGATCAGGGCTATGGCCTCAAGGTACTTTCCCACACGACCGGCCCCAGGCCCATCAGTATCGAGCAACCCAAGTACCCGCGCTCCGCCCGGAAAGAGGGGCTTGAGGGATGGGTGGATCTGTATGTCACGATGGATGCCAACGGCAAGGTCACCGAGGTGACAGTTGGGAGATCGTCGGATGAGTCCTTCGTGAAAAACGCGAAGAAGGCGGTCAAACACTGGAAATACAAAGTCCCTACCGTCAATGGCCGCGCCATCGGTACGGTCACCGAGCAAACCGTTTACTTTACTTCCCCGCAGGACTGACCAGGCAGCCTGACCAGAAAGGCTGACCCGAAGGTCCGGCACACAGTGCCCTGACAGATCCGCATCACCGGCAGCGCCCGGAACAAAAGAACATGCCGAAGGGTCTATCTCGATTCCCGGAGTCGCGGCTCAGTTTGACCAATGCGTTTGCTCAATCCGGGTGCGCTCTCTGCATCATTCGAAAACGGATAGGGTCCTGTCACGGGCAGGAACCCGGATCACCAACCAGCTCGGGCGCGGCATCTCTACGATAGCTGCGGCCATCGGCGACAGATTGGCGAGAACGGCACGACGGCTCGAAGAGGTGGCTCGGGGAGATGGCTCGGACAGACGCTGTGGGCAGATGGCTTGGGCATATGGCTTGGGCAGATGGTTCAGGCAGATTGGCAGGGTTAGGTCGGCGGCGACGCTGGAGGCACGAGTTTGATTGGTTTTGGAAAAACTCCAGTGAGCCGGATCCGGCGCTACGCGGGCACAGGCGCAACGCTCGTCCTGAGCGTCATGGTCGCGCTCTGGAGCCAGCACGCTCTCGCCGGAAACAGTTTCGACGAAAGGCTGGTTGCGCTGGATCATGGGGTTGATGCGCCGCCGCTGAAGTTCCGCCTGTCTGACGGCGCCGGTTTACTGGCGGTGGGGGCGCAAGGCGACCAGTGGCGTTTCAGCGTGATCTCCCTGACTGATGGCGAGGTGATCGCCACCGGAATGCTCCCCGACGCGGCGTTTTTCTACGACGCCGGAGATCCGCTGCAGCTCGGCGCTCGACCAGATTTGCTTGCTGGACGAGCAGGGCGTTGCGGCCCTCGATCCGATCAGCGGCAAGCAGGTTCGGGTGATCGACGTCGACAGTCTGTACCACGACAAACCCTGGCCAGGGCCCGGCGCCTCGGATTTCGTCCGCGACATCGACGGCGACGGTAACGATGACGTGCTGGTGCCCCAGTTCAGCAGTTGGCTGCTGGCGCGATGGCAGCCCGGCGGATTTGAGCAGTATCTGCTGGATGTCCGGCCACGCGTCGCGGTTAACCAGACCCGGATCAGCTATGAGCCGCGCGAGCCGCAGATCGGCGATGTCGACGGCGATGGTCTGAATGATCTGGTGTTCCTGATTGACACCGAAATCCTGACCTTCGTCCAGAGTCCGTCCGGCAGCTTTTCCGCCCCGGGGCGGCATAACCCGATAGAGGCGCCGCTGGCCAGCGAGGCTCAACGGGCGCTATGGAGGCGCGAGGATGGCCAGGTCGATCAGAGTGATCTGGAGATCGAGGAAGTAGAAATTGTTAAGGATTTCAACGATGACGGCGTCCTTGATCTATTGACCGAACGTTCGATCAGCGAAGGCGTTTTTGATCGCCGCAGCGAATACCATCTGTATCTGGGACGGCGAGAAGGGGCAACGGTGAGATATCCCGCCGAGCCCGATGGCAGCGTGACCTCGGACGGGGTGCAGTTCGACCCTCTGATCGTGGACGTCGACGGAGACGGACGCCTGGACCTGGCGACACCTTCTACCAGGCTGGGCCTGGCGCGGGTTGTCGGGGCGCTGTTCTCAGGGCGTATCAGCGTAGATCTGAACATCTACCGGATGGCGGCCGACGGAGCTTTCCCTGAGCGGTCGGACTATCGCACCCGATTCAAAGTCGAGTTCGATCTGAAGACCGGGTTGTCGCGTTATCCGGCGGTCGCTATCGCTGATTTCGATGGCGACGGCAACGCGGAGCTGATGGTGCAGCAAGCGCCCGAGCAGCTCACCCTGTATCAGGGCGTCTCAGGACCGACGCTGTTTGCCAGTGATGGCCAGGAATTGTCGCTCCCGTTGCCCCGGTCCGGGCAGATGGTCAAGGCGGGCGACGTCAACGGCGATGGCCGGGCAGATCTGGTGGTTCGCTATGGCCCGGCCGACGGTGCAGAACGCCACCGCGAACTCAGAATCCTGCTGTCGATGCCGCCAGAACCACCTTAGATGACCACCCTGGACCACTGCCCGCGCCACTCTGCCTGTCGGGCGTCATGCAAGGTCGCTGCCGACACCGGGCCCGGGAGAGAGTCGGCAGGTGCTTTCCAGGCTCCGCCACCGGAACACGCTCAGCACTCACCTCGGTTGGCAGTATTCAGGCGTTATGTTTAAATCGGCGCTCGTTTACAAGTCGTGATCACCGTTTTTCGGGGGAGAGTTGATGAAGACGAAATTTTCAATGCTGATGGTCGCAATCTGGGCCTTTGGTGGAACCGCAGCGGCGGCGCCAACCTGCCAGGACCTGATCTGGGGGGACTGGACGGTCGATCATCCGGATGTCGCCAGCGCCTGTGATTCGGTTGTGGTTCGCGATGGTGTCACCTACGCGAAGTTCAACACGACCTTCGACCGCGAGTTCAATGACGGTTCAGTAAAGCTGCGGCTGAATAAGCCCGACGGCGGATTCGTTGTCGACACCTTCAAGCCGCCGGAGGGTTTCAAGATTTCGTTGCCGTCTTCGGTGATGCCCGGTGTGGTCGGCGGAGAAACGCCGTTCGCGAAAACGACGCCCGGCGAATCCCCGTGGGGCAAGCTGCCAACCGGAAGCGAGCTCCGACTCTATGTGCCGGAAGGCGAGATGTTCACGGTGGTAGTGGAAGAGGTCGTGGTAGTCGAGGAGGTTGAGGAAGTGGACGTGTATGTGCCGGAGCCGGCACCGGTCGCGCTGCCCTCCACCGCCAGCGCCCTGCCGCTACTCGGCACCCTCGGTGGCATCTTCGTGCTTCTGGGAGGTTTGCTTGCCGGGATTCGCCGACGGTTCTGAGCGCTTCGCAAGCAACAAGACAAGACGGGGTCCGCAAGGGCCCCGTTTTTTTCGATCAGCAAGTTTTTTGATCAGCAATACGCCATCGTCCGACGAACCCGATGCTTGCCGGATGCCTGCACCAGGGCAACGGCACCAGGGCAACGTCATAGGGACAGTGTTTCAAAACAGAGCCGTTGCAACGACGGTTGCGGGCTGATTCCGTCAATTCAGTACCCATTTCCCGACACCAAATGACGCGTTGCATCATCTGCCGCTTCATCTCCGCAGTCCGAATAGAGTATCTTCACTGGCTGAAATCCGATGTCAGCACATCAAGGACCGGGGGGGACTCGCTGATGCATTCACCTGTCAAGGTCACGTTACTCGTGATCGCCATATTGTGGTCGGCCACGACTCTCGCGCAGACGCCGGCCGAGATTTTCCAGGAAGTGGACAGCCGCAAGCGCGCCAGCCTCGCGGGGATCGATAACTACAGTCAGACCAAGACCACGATGGGCATGTGCGTGTTCGAGTACTTCGAGAAGGCGACCACCGAGGCGACCGACGGCCGCGGTACCGTCGCCTATATGCGGAATGTCCCGGTCAGCGAAATCACGCAGCGGCAGTCTGGGGGCAACGCCTTGTCGAACGCCAGCCCTGAGGAGCTGGAGCACGCTGCGAACGTTATCCGGCAACAGGGCCCGGCGATGGAGCAGGGGATGCGCGACGAAATGCAGTCAGCCCAGATTCCGGGCGGCATTGACCAGATGGTGATGAATTCGCCCCAAGACAAACCGTGGTTGTCGGCCAACCCGAATGACATGATGGGTATGTACGGCACCATGCTCGAGGGCGCGGCGGAAGGGAAACGACAGGCTGCGCAGCAGGCGGCCAAGGCGGAACAGGACGCAAAAAGCGACCCTATGGCGCAGATGGCTGAACGAACCAGAGTGGCCGGGCGGGAGACAGTCAACAATCGGCAAGCGATCAAGCTCGTCGCGGAGGACCTGAACTACACGCAGCCAGCAGAAGAGGGTGCAACGTTCACGATGAACACCATGCACATCTGGATAGACGCTGAAAAATACGTACCGCTGCGGATGCAAATCGATGGCGTGGTCCAGGACCAGGGTGAGACCAGGCAGATGCGGATTGAGCGGGATGACATGTCATATGAAACCGTCCCGGGGTGCGGGTCGATGTACGAGCCGATGCGATCGGTGATGCGCATTTCCGGCGTGATGAGCGCGCAAGAGCAGGCACAGATGGCCGAGGCCCAGGCACAGATGGCGCAAATGGAAGCCCAGCTGGCCAGCATGCCGCCCGCTCAAAAAGAGATGATCATGCGTCAGATGGGGCCTCAGCTCGAGATGTTCCGCAACATGGCGGCAGGCAAGGGCATGGAGGTCGTGACCACGATTATGCAGATGCGCTGCAATACCGGCTTGCCGGACCCGATCGAGCTCTCACGCACCATGGGCCAGGGCCTTACCGGGACCTGCCGACTGTCTCCAGGGACTGCCGCAAGCCCCCCAACCGGCGTTTCTCCGGCGATTTCGCCGGGGCCCGCAAGCGGTTCGACCGACGCTGCTTCAGCGGGTGGTGTTTCGGGCGGCCTGACGGCAATGGTCCAGCAGCAGCTCGCAGCGCTGGGTTACGACCCCGGAAATACGAATGGCGAAATGACCAAACAGACCGCGATAGCCATCACCCAATTTCAGGCGGCGAACGGTCTGGAGATTACCGGCAAGGCCACGCCACAGCTTGCCGGGATACTGGCCGCCAGGGTGGATGCAAAGGATTAGGCAGTTTCGAAAGGGGGGAGGCCATGAAGAATAAGAATCCGAAGACAGCGGCAATCGCCGCAGCGTTGATTATCGGTGGCATTGGAATAGCCGGAGCGGATCAACTGACGCTGATGGTTGAAACGGATCTGGCGGAGATGGGTTACGACGTCGGCCCGGTCGATGGAGAAGAGACCATGGAAACTGTCATTGCGGTTTCCAAATTCCAGGCCGAGAACCAGCTTGAGGTGACCGGCGCGATCACGCCGCAGCTGGCCGGTGTCGTCGCGGCGCGCAAGGCGAACCCGGATCAGCAGGTCGCGGCAACGACCACCGAGGTCGTGGTTGACGTTGAGCCGTTGCAGGACCCGGCTGCATTGCAGGCCGCACAGCAGGCCTGTCTGCAGGAGAAAATGGCCGCCGCGCAGGAGGCGCAGAAGAAGAAGCGCGGGTTTGGCAAGCTGTTTAGCGCTGTGACCCGGACCGCGACTCGATACGGCGCCCCCGAATTGGCCACGACGGCTAACGATGTTTACAGCGCGAATGCAACGGCCGAAGACCTGGCGTCTGCCGCCAAAGATCTCGGTCTGACGGAAGACGACATCGCCGCGTGCCAGAATCCGGGCCAGTAGGGTCCCGGGCAGTCGTCAGACAGCAATAGCCGCTGCGCGTACCCGCCCCGGGCGCTGTGCCCGATCTCAGGCGCATACCGCTCAGGTTTTTCTGAAGCTGGCCAGCACCGCGTTAAGCGGAAATTCGATCGGGCCGGCGCTGGCGACGAAGTCCGGATACCTGGACCGCAACTCCAGCCCGATAGCCCGGATGTGTTGATCATCAGCGCTGTCAGCCAACAGCCAGGCCCGGATTTCCGTGCTGACGAAGTCTTCCACCGAAGGGAATCGAGCAGTCCCGTCATGCGCCGTGGTCTGTATGTCCTGAATGCCTGCCGCCTCGAAGACCGCGGACAATTGTCCCGTTGCACCAAGAGCAAATGGCCAGGCCATGGACTCTGCAGCTTCCTTGCCCAGAACCTCATCTGTCGCCGCGACCAGAGCCGCATAGACGAGATTATCCTGCAGGCCCTGCCATACACCCACGACCAGCCGGCCACCGGGGCGCAATACACGCTGCATCTCGCGGATGGCCTGGGCCGGGTCTGGCACGAACATCAGCATGAATGAGCTGACCACCGCATCAAAGCTCGCGTCTTCGAAAGGCAGATTTGTCGCGCTACCCTGATGGAAGTCGACGCCAGCGGCCATTTCGCGCGCCACGCCGAGCATGCTTTCGCTCAAATCGATGCCGGTGACGCTGCCATTCGCACCGACGCGACGGGTCACTTCCCGGGCAAATACGCCGGTGCCGCAGCCGACATCCAGGACATCGTCACCGTCGCTGATGCTGGCGCTTGCGAGCATGATCGGCGGCCATTGTTCAAATATTGCGGGGACGAAGAACTGCTCGTAGCCTCGCGCGGCCTCCGGTGTCAGACCCATTTCGTCGGCTGTGGTCATCTTTGTTCTCCGCTCGTTGCTTCCAGAAACATACGACAAAGCGCGTCGCGATGGATGGCAAGCTGTGGTCTGTAGCTAATGTTTGATTCCGGTCGCGCTGGCATGGCAGGCACCCTATCATGAGCGGCCGGCGAGATTGGTCTGGCGAGCCGGCGCCCGGTATTCTTGGCAGGAGAACGCGGCAACGGTCGCCACCTGCCATCTGTCACCTGCCTCCGTCACCTTCAAGATCCAGTATTGAACCACCCATCCGACACCCCGCTTCCTGACACCGACAGTGTGTCGAGTCGTGTTGCATCAGCACGGGCAAGGACAAGCCAGGGGCAGCACTACTCCGTGCTGCGCGCTGCATCCAGGCGCCAGGCACCGGTCCGCGCAGGCGCGTGTTGCCTGATCATCCAGACCGGCCACGGTTCCGACTAATGTCCTTCCTGAACTGTTTTGACGCGATCATTTTCGATCTCAACGGCACGCTTGCGGAGGATTTTGATCGCTTCGGACCCGGTCATGATTACATGGCGACCTACACAAAATTAGGCGGCCGGCATCTCTCAGGGACTGAGTTACGGGATCTGGTTGATGACCTGATGTCCAGATTTCTGCAGCGCTACGACGCTGATCCGACGGATCCGTTTCCTCAGCTTTGCGAGTTCCTGGAGGTGCCAGAGGCATTGCCGTCGCGGGAGCTGCATTTGCTCGAGGCACTGGTGGCCGAACATGAAATTGGCGTCATAAGCGCGGCACGTATCGAACTCCTGAGGCGTTTTAGTCGCACGCACCGATTGGGCCTGATCAGTGATCTATGGGCGCCGTCGCACCGCTATCGCGCGTATCTCGATGCTCTGGGGGTGACAAGCCTGTTTGGCAGCATGCTTTTTTCCTGCGAACAGGGCGCCGTCAAGCCGAGTCCGCGGCTGTTTCGATGCGCGCTTGAAGAGCTCGGCGTCGCGCCGGAGCAGGCGGTGTTTGTCGGCGACAAAGAGACGCGGGACGTGATCGGCGCTGCAAGTTGCGGGATGGCGACGGTATGGGTCGATGCGACCGGAGAGGGTCCCCGCCTGTCGCAACCGGATCGGGTAGTTGCCTCGGTGGAAGCGCTGGAAGCGCTGGTTTAAGCGGCAGCCTGGGCGCGGAGTTCGCGTAGTCTCTGCGCCACGCGAAGTCTGACCTTCTCCACAGACTCGCCCTCGGCAAGGATGCATGGCGGGCTCCGCCGCAGCAATGGCCAGCGCTCGCCGCGCAACACACGCTTGAGATAAAAGATGTTCTTCTCCAGCGAGATCATGTACGGATTTCGCCCGTCATACACGGCCTTCATGCACCGGTGCACGCCACCGAAATCCTTGTCCAGACGGCGGGTGCACTGGTTCTCATAGAAATCCAGCGTATTGCGCAACAGATCCAGTCCGGAGCGATAACGAATCTGCAGGCGCCCCTTGTCATCGAAAAACATCGCGATCCCGCCCAGCACAAATTCCGGAAACAGGCGATCCCGACATTTCTCCAGATAACAGCGATCCGCCATCTGACCCATAAGATCAGCGGTACCCACCAGGTGCCCCAGCGCCAGGTCTTTGGGATGTTCAATCCGGATCTGGGAGAAATCTACTTCGTAGCCCGTGAAATGAACGATCTGTCGGGTCACGGGGGCGGCTGGGCCCAGGCCTATGCCGGCAAGGTATTTCTCCAGAAACAGCGCGCTCCGGGTGACGTGGCTACGGGTGAACTCGGCGCCGTTGAAGTGGCCCTCATCAGCCGAGTGCCGGATATAGCCGGAATCATGGAACAGACAGGTGATGATCCCGAGCATGGCCCGTCCTGGTCCGAGCTGCTCGCTGGCCGCATGAGTCAATTCATAACCCTTGATCAACCGCGCCATAGCCAGGGTCATGTCCAGCGTGTGCTGGATATCGTGATACAGCGTGTCGCAGCCCAGATACCCGGGCGTGCGGCCGCGGAACAGATCATCGAAATCCTTAAAGGCCTTGCGCAGAGGGTTCCACGAGGCATTTGGATACAGCTCAACAAAGATGTCATGGACAGCTTCGCTGACCGCTCGCCAGGAAGTCACCTGGACAGAGTTGGTTACGTCGTGGTCGCTACGCCGTAAACGCAGCGAGACGACCCGCGAGTCACCGGTATCGGCTGCCATAATCTTTCGAGTCTAATTCAGCGCCGGCAGAGTGACCACGCCAGTAGGTGGAAAGTGTGACTGCAGTCACATCAGTTTGCGGTCAGACGCGGAAATCAGCAGAGATCAGCGCATGATCCGATGGTCTGTCGTGGCTGCGGGATTCAAGGTCGATATCTGCCGCCTGGCAAAGTTCAGCCATTTCCGGGCTGGCCAGCATCAGGTCTATCCGCAATCCCCGGTTTCGCGGGAATGCCCCGGCCCGATAATCCCACCAGCTATACCGGTTGTCTTCCTGCGGAAACAGCCGGAACGTATCCTGAAGACCCAGGGCCATTATTTTCTGCAGCGCCTGGCGTTCGGCGTCGCTGACCAGCACCTGTCCTCGCCAGGCATTCGGGTCGTATACATCCTGATCCTCAGGCGCGATGTTGAAGTCGCCCATGACCACCAGTTTGCTGTGGGCAGCAATTTCCCCGGCCAACATGTCGGTGAAGGCCTCAAGCCAGCGCAGCTTGTACTGGTACTTGTCCGAATCCAGCGCCTGACCGTTGGGCACGTATACGTTGAGAAACCGGATGTCGTTGATCGTCGCGCCCGCCAGACGCCGCTGCGGATCATCGAGTCCGGGGATGTCGGTGATGATATCCGCAGGCTCGGTCCGCGACATCAATGCCACGCCGTTGTAAGTTCGTTGCCCGTTAAACACAAGGCGATAGCCGGCAGACTCCAGTTCGTCGCGCGGGAAATCCTGGTTCTGAAGCTTGGTCTCCTGCAGCGCGATGACGTCGGGCCCAGACTGTTGGATCAACTGCAGCACCTGGGGCAGCCTGACCCGCAAGGAATTCACGTTCCAGCTGACTACCTTCATGTCGCAGTCTCCGTCTGCCCTGAGGCGATACCGGATTGCCGCAGCAGTGCGTCCGGTTGCGGTTTGCGTCCACGGAAGGCAATGAAGGTGTCCATGGCGTCGACGCTGCCTCCGACTTCAAGTATGGATTCCAGAAAGCGCCGGCCAGTCTCGGCGTTCAGCACGCCGGATTCCTCAAACGCCGCGAAGGCATCTGCCGACAGCAGCTCCGCCCACTTGTAGCTATAGTACCCGGCCGCATAGCCGCCGGCGAAGATGTGCGAGAAGCCGTTGGCGAATCGGTTGAACCCGGGGTACGGCACGACCGCGACTTCGTCACGGACTTCACTTAGCACCCGGGCTATTTCAGCACCATCCAGCGCGTGATCAGCCGCATGGATACGAAAATCAAACAATGAGAATTCCAGTTGCCGCACCATCTGCATGCCTGACTGGAAGTTACGGCTGCCGAGCAGCTTATCGATCAGCTCATCCGGCAGATCCTCGCCCGTTTCGTAATGCCCGGAAATCGACGGCAACACTTCCCGGCACCATGCAAAATTCTCCAGAAACTGGCTGGGCAACTCAACCGCGTCCCACACTACGCCGTTGATACCCGCGACGCTTGGGTAATCGACGCGGGTCAGCAAATGATGCAGCGTGTGGCCAAACTCATGAAACAGCGTGACGACCTCGTCATGCGTAAGCAGAGCAGGGCGCGAACCAGTTGGCGGCATGAAATTGCAGACCAGAAACGCGACCGGCCGCTGTAGTTCACCGGACAGCGCCGAGCGCCCGATACAGTCATCCATCCACGCACCGCCACGCTTGCGCGCTCGTGCGAAGAGGTCGACATAGAAGCCACCTCTGGGGCCGTCGTGGTCGCTGACTTCGTAATAGCGGACGTCGTCGTGCCAGGTATCCGGGCCGGGCCCGGGCGCCTCGCTGATCCGGATCCCGAACAGCGTCTCAACCAGCCTGAACATCCCGCTCATAACGCCATGAACAGGGAAATAGGGGCGCAGCATGTCGTCAGAGATAGCGTAACGTTCCCGCCGCAGACGCTCTGCATGGTAGGCCACATCCCAGGCCTGTAACGGAGGACCGGCATGGGCTGCTATCTCTTCGAAGTCCTGCCGGGCAGCCGTGCGGCTGCGGCTGGCAAGATCATGCAGAAATTCAAGCACCGCACTGGTGTTGTCCGCCATCTTCGTGGCCAGCGAGTATTCCGCATAATTCGGGAAGCCCAGCAAGCCTGCGGCTTCGTGGCGTGCAGCAAGAATCTGCTCCATGATCCGGGTGTTGTCCCAGCGGCCGGCATGCGGACCGCACTCCGAGGCACGGGTGGTCCAGGCTTCGTAGAAATCCCGGCGCAGTGATTCGTTATGGCAATAGCTGAGCACCGCATGGTAGGTCGGGAAATCGAGCTCCAGCAACCAGCCCTTCAGGTCCTTGTCCGCTGCCGCGCTCGCCGCGCGCTCGATCACGTCTGCCGGCAAGCCTTCGAGTTCAGCAAGGTCGGTGATCTGCCGGGACCAGGCATTGGTCGCATCGAGCAGGTTTTCCTCGAACCGGGCCTGCAGGCTTGAAAGCTCCTGCATCAGGTCACGAAAACGTTCTTTTTTCGGGCCGGACAATGCCACGCCGGAGAGACGAAAGTCCCTCAAACCATTATCGACGACTTTTCTTTGTGCCGGATTCAGATCAGCGTCCGAGTCAGCGAGCGCTGTGTAGGCCTGGAACAGCGCTTCGTTTTGCCCCAACTCGGTGCTGTATTCACTCAGCTTGGGCAGACAGCGGTTGTAGGCTTCCCGCAATCCCTCCGAATTGACCACTGAATTGAGGTGGCCGACCGGCGCCCATATCCGCCCCAGGCGATGGCTCATGGTCTCCAGCGGCTCGATCACCTGCTCCCAGCCGGCCGCCGATTGCTCAAGCAGCGCCGCGAGAGCAGTGCGGTTGTCCTTCAACACCCGATCGATCGCGGGCTCCACATGTTCGGGACGAATGTCGCCAAATCGGGGCAGGTCAGTCAGGTCGAGCAGGGGGTTGTGCATGGCTTTCAGGGTCGTGAGTGAATGAGCGCGCGATGATATCAGGCCCGGTCGCCGCTTGCCCTGCTCGCGCGAGTCCGTCCTACAGTAAAATCCCCGCCCTACGGTCAGGATTCAGTGTCAGCAGACCCCGGTTTGCGGGTGGGAGTGCTTGGTGGACAATTCCTTTGATCTGGTGGTTATCGGCGGCGGCAGCGGCGGCCTCGCGGCGGCCCAGCGAGCGGCGGAATATGGCGCTTCGGTGGCGCTGGTGGAATCCGAGCCGCTGGGCGGGACCTGTGTCAATGTCGGCTGCGTACCAAAGAAACTGATGTGGAACGCCGCTTCGATCGGGCATGTGCTCGAAGAGTCTGCAGGCTACGGTTTTTTGGTCAGCAATCAGGGCCACGACTGGGCGCAGCTAAAGCAGAAGCGAGACGCCTACATCGCCCGCCTGAACGGTATCTACGCGCGCAATCTGGAACAGAAGAACATCCGGGTGTTTCACGGGCGTGGCCGGCTTGATGGGCCGGGCAGGGTGGTGGTGGGTGATACGACCCTGGCCGGCCGCCATCTGATCATTGCGACCGGCGGCTATCCGCTGGTGCCGGAGCTGCCCGGAGCGGAACTCGGCATCACGTCAAACGGCTTCTTCGAGCTGGAGCAACGGCCGCAGCGGGTGCTGATCGCCGGCAGCGGCTATGTTGCGGTGGAGCTCGCCGGCGTATTTCGTGCGCTGGGTTCCGAGGTCACGGTGCTGGCGCGCAAAGACGGCGTTTTGCGCAGCTTTGACCCGATGTTGCGCGAGGAATTGATGGATGCGATGACCCGGCAAGGCATAGAACTGGTGTCGCGTGCGGTGCCGCTGGCTGTCAGCGGACGCCAGGGCGATATCAGTCTGGAAACCGAGGACGGCAGGACGTTCAATGCGTACGACTGTCTGCTCTGGGCGGTCGGCCGGGGCGCAGCCAGCGAGGAGCTTGGGCTGGAGGACGCGGGTATCCGCACCGACGGTCAGGGGTTTGTGCCTACCGATGATTACCAGAACACCAATGTCGATCAGGTATATGCGATCGGAGACATTACCGGTCGCCCGGCGCTGACGCCGGTGGCCATTGCCGCGGGCCGGCGGCTGGCGGACCGGGTTTTCGGGGGGATGGCGGATCGGCACCTGGACTATGCCAATATTCCCACCGTGATATTCAGCCATCCACCGATGGGCACCGTTGGCCTGTCAGAGATCGAGGCCCATGCGCTGCACGGGGAGGCGGTAAAGATATACACCTCTCGCTTTATTCCGCTGTATCAGTCCATGCTGGATCACAAGACGCATGCGGCGATGAAGCTGATCACTATCGGCCCGGAGGAGAAGGTCGTTGGTTGTCATGTGATCGGTCCCGGCGCCGATGAGATGTTGCAGGGGTTTGCGGTGGCCATCCGCATGGGGGCGACCAAGCGAGACCTTGATGACACGGTCGCCATCCACCCGACCAGTGCGGAAGAACTGGTAACGATGAGATAAGGAATGAAGTCATGAAGCTCAGGGCATTCGGGCCGCACCTGCCAGTTGTGGGCAAGGGCGTTTATATTGACCCGATGGCAACCGTCATCGGCCAGGTCACTCTTGGTGACGACGTTTCGCTTTGGCCCTGTGTTGTGCTCAGAGGTGACGTCAACGAAATCCAGGTCGGGGATCGCAGCAACATCCAGGACGGCAGCGTGCTCCACGTGACGCATGACGGTCCGTATTCACCGGGCGGTCTGCCGCTGGGGGTGGGTGATGATGTCACCGTCGGTCACCAGGCCACACTGCATGCTTGCCAGATCGGTAACCGCTGTCTGATCGGCATGGGCAGTTGCGTGATGGATGGCGCGATCCTGGAGGACGACGTGTTGCTGGCAGCCGGTAGCCTGGTAGCGCCCGGTTACCGGCTGAGCGCAGGTTCACTGTATCGCGGTCGTCCGGCCAGGCGGGTGCGCGACCTCAACGATGATGAATTTGAAATGCTGCACTACTCCGCCGCGCATTATGTGCGTCTGAAGAACCGCTATCTGGAAGACGAGTAGTCGCCGGGTTCAGCGCAACAGTCGGTGGATTTCCTGACGCACGGCCAGCGTCTCCGGTGACACGCCGCGCCAGAGCCGGAACGACTCCGCCGCCTGCTCGACCAGCATCCCGACGCCGTCGGCGACCCGGGCTGCGCCCTGGCGGGTCGCCCAATTCATAAAAGCCGTGGGTTCAGCCTGGTACATCATGTCGTAAGCCACTGTGTGCTTGCCAACAAGGCCGTCGGGCACCGGGGGTACCTGATTATTGAGGCTGGCCGAAGTCGCGTTGATGATCAGGTCGAAACAACCATCAAGATCGGCGTAGTCACAGGCACGCACTGGTATCTTCGGGGCGAATCGCCGCGCAAGCTCAACTGCTCGTGAAGATGTTCGGTTGGCGACAATGATCTCGTCTGGCTGGGCGGCGCTCAAAGGGCCCAAAGCGCCCCGGGCCGCGCCGCCGGCGCCAAGCAATAGTACTCTGAGCCCGCGCAAACGAATATCGAGATTGGACTGCAGGTCTTTGACCAGGCCGGCGCCGTCGGTGTTGTCGCCAAACACTTCGCCGTCCGCTTGCCAGGCCAGTGTGTTGACTGCCTCGGCCAGCTGCGCACGCTCACTGAGCCGGTCAGAGAATCGAAACGCGTCGTGCTTGTAAGGCAAAGTGACGTTCAGACCGCGACCACCCCGCCGGCGGAAACGAGTGACTTCCTGCTCGAAATTGCCGGGTTCGACATCGATCAGTTCGAACTCGATCTGCTGACCGGTTTGCTCAGCGAATCGGCGGTGGATCCATGGTGACCGGCTATGGGACACCGGATGACCTACCAGTCCATAGCGATCGACGGTCCCGGCTGCGCTCACTCCTGCAGCCAGATCGCGGCCTGTTTTGCGTAATAGCTGAGGATGGCGTCCGCGCCGGCGCGTTTCATCGACAACAGTGCCTCCAGCACCACGCTGCGCTCGTCCAGCCAGCCTTTTGCCGCCGCGGCCCTGAGCATCGAATACTCGCCGCTGACCTGATACACAAAAGTGGGCACGCCCAGCTCGGCCTTTACCCGCCTGACGATGTCCAGATACGGCATGCCTGGCTTGACCATAAATACATCGGCGCCCTCTGCGATATCCAACGCGACCTCACGTATCGCTTCGTCGCTATTACCGGGATCCATCTGGTAACTGTATTTGTTGCCGCCGCCAAGATTCGCGGCCGATCCCACCGCGTCGCGGAACGGGCCATAGAAGCTGGAGGCGAATTTTGCGGAATAGGCGAGGATCGCCGTATTTACGTGACCCTGTTCTTCCAGCGCTGCGCGGATGCGCCCGACCCGGCCATCCATCATGTCCGAGGGCGCGACCATATCCGCGCCGGCCTCGGCGTGAGAGCAGGCCTGACGCACCAGTGCCTCGACAGTCACATCGTTGAGAACATATCCGCTGTCGTCGATGATGCCGTCCTGTCCATGAGTGGTAAATGGATCCAGCGCTACATCGGTAATCACGCCCAGCGCGGGCCAGCGGGACTTCAGCGCACGCACAGCGCGTTGCGCCAGCCCTTGCGGGTTCCAGGCTTCGCACCCGTCGTCCGATTTCGCTTCTTTTGCGGTGACCGGGAACAGGGCAACCGCCGGGATGCCTAAGCTGATCAGGCTTTCGGCTTCTTTGACCAGCAAATCGATGCTGAGCCGATCGACGCCGGGCATGGAGTCGACGGACTCGCGCCGGTTCTCGCCCTCAAGGACGAACACTGGCAGGATCAGGTCATCGGCTGAAAGCGATGATTCCCTCACCAGGCGGCGGGAAAATTCATGGCGTCGCAACCGCCGCATACGGGAAAAAGGATACGATCCGATGGCGTTAGTCCCCATCCGGCTTCTCCTGACTGGCATCATCAACGCCGGAATTCTGGCGCGAATTGTTGGTCAGTGCCAGCTTGATGTCTATATTGCGCGTAATAAATTGCCGAAACACCCGGTCTGAATCCATGACAGCAGCAAAATCCGAACTGGATCTCCGGCGCGAATTCGAGCGCCTCAGCCAGCGCCTCCGGCCAGATTTGTACCGCTACGCGTTCTGGCTGGGCAGGGATCGCCAATTGGCCGAGGACGTGGTTCAGGAGGCAATGCTCAGAGCGTGGAAAGCCTATGGGAATCTGGCTGACCCCGGTTCGGCAAAGGCATGGTTGATTTCGATAGTACGCCGCGAGTTTGCCCGGACCTTCGAACGTAAACGATTGGAAACAGTAGATATTGCGGACTACGAAGAGCAACTTGCCAGTGTCGTGGATGACCCCCGCGTTGAGGAAATGCGTCAGGCGATCTTTGAGCTCGAAGCGGATTATCGGGAACCGCTGGCGCTGCAGGTCTTGATGGGGCATACGACACGGGAAATTGCCGGTTTGATGGACTTGAGCGAAGGCGCGGTTCTGACCCGGCTACACCGGGCTCGTGCCAAGTTGAGGCTGGCGATAGGCTCTGAGCAGCCTGGAGATGGAAACGAACAGTCATGAAGCGTGATGATCAAAAACCGATGGATCCGGGCGGTTCGAGCGACGAACAAAGATTCGAAGCTCTGATCGAGCGGGCGTTGCGCATCGATGTGCCTGCGTCGGGCGCCAGGGCTGCCCCGCGCCGGATCACTCGCTGGCCGCTTTTTGCCGTGGCCGCAAGCTTGCTCGTCGCCGCTGGAATGCTGGTCAATTCGCTTTACGAGTCGCGCTTTTTTGGCGGCGGTGATCTGGCGACCGACGTGATCGCGCACATGTTGCACGAGCCGCAAATGCTTGTTCCGACCGACACCACGGTCGATGGCCAGGAACTGGACAAGGTCCTGCAGGAAGCAGGCGCCAGATTCTCGGTTGCGCCGCCGGCCGTGAGTTTTGTCCGTCTGTGTCCGTTCCGCGGGCATATGGTCGCCCACTTCGTGGTCCGCGCAAGCCACGGCCCGGTTACGGTTTTATTGCTGCCTGACGAGCAGGTGGAGGCGCGAACGCCGCTCGATGAACACGGCTTCGTTGGCACTATCCTGCCTCTCGATGCGGGCGGCAGTATCGCTGTGGTCGGTGAAGCAGACGAGGACATCGAGGAAGTAAGAAATCAGGTTGTCGGCGCATTGCGCTGGCGGCTGTGACAGAGCCCCTGTAGGGGGAAAAATCGTCCCGGAAGGGGCTTGTTCCGATAGGAGAAAGAGCATGAGTGACAAGAAAATCAATCCAGTTAGCGTGGCCGTCGGCGCCGCATTGGCGACCTCCCTGGCCGGTATCTCCGTAGCCAGCGCGGGCACTACGCCGTTCGTGATGACCGCGCTCAGCAGTGGCTACATGGCTGATGTCCACTATGGCGAAGGCAAGTGCGGCGAAGGCAAATGTGGCGGTGAGAAGGGCGAGGAAGGCAAGTGCGGCGGCGATAAGGGCGATGAAGGCAAGTGCGGCGGCGATAAGGGCGATGAAGGCAAGTGTGGCGGCGACAAGGGCGACGAAGGCAAGTGCGGCGGCGACAAGGGCGACGAAGGCAAGTGTGGCGGCGACAAGGGCGACGAAGGCAAGTGTGGCGAAGGCAAATGTGGCGGCGACCGGGATCGGTAAGCAGCGCTGAATTCGCTTGTCATGAGCCCCGACTGGGGCAATGATAAAGAGCCCCGACCGCTAATATGGTCGGGGCTTTTTTATTCGGAGCAGGCGCCAGGATGACATCTGACCGGTGCACAATAGAAGAACCCGAGCGATGTCCATGGGCGCTTGGCGTCAGTCCCGCCTACCTGGATTATCACGACCTCGAGTGGGGCATGCCGGTCCGGGACGACAAGCGTCAGTTTGAGTTCCTGATTCTGGAAGGCGCTCAGGCGGGCCTGTCCTGGTCCACGATCCTGCACAAGCGCGACGGATATCGCAGATTGTTCGCCGGTTTTGACCCGGAAAAAGTAGCCCGATTCACGCCGCGGCGGGTTGAAAAGCTGTTGCAGGATCCGGCCATCGTCCGCAACCGGCTGAAAGTGAACTCCTGTGTGAGTAATGCCCGCGCGTTTCTGAAGGTTCAGCAGGAGTTCGGCAGCTTCAGCGATTACATTTGGAATTTTGTCGACGGCCAGCCGGTGCAGAATCGCTGGCGCCGCCAGTCACAGGTCCCGGCATCTACGCCGCTGTCAGATCGCATAAGCAAGGATCTGAAAGCACGGGGCTTTCGTTTCGTGGGCAGCACCATTGTCTACTCACACCTGCAGGCCACTGGTCTGGTCAATGATCACCTGTTGAGCTGTTTCCGCTACCAGGCCTGTCAGCAGGGCGGCAAGAATTTCTGAGCTATCGTCCGGGCAACGACAGGCCTGGCCAATAGCCAGTTTGAATTGAGGAGAACTCCATGCACCCTGTCATCACCGGCGCCACCGGGGCGCTGATTAGCCTGTTGTTTCTCGCGCTGTCGGCCCGGGTTGCCGGGCTCCGTCACAGCGAGAGGATCGGTATCGGAGATGGCGGCAATAGAGTCCTCAGTCGGGCTATCCGTGCGCATGGCAATCTTGCCGAACACGCGTCGCTGATCCTGCTACTGATGCTGTGTTACGAGCTCAGCGGCGGCGCTCGATGGCTGCTGATTGTGAGCGGGGTGACTCTGGTGGTGGCGAGGTCGCTTCATGCCCTCGGGCTGCTGCGCAGCGCGGGCACATCGTTCGGGCGGACCTGGGGGGTGGGGCTGACCTGGCTTGTGCTGCTGTTGCTGTCGCTGGCCAACCTGGGGTTGTTGTTTCGGTCGGCCTGATTATCCAGGCAAGATCATTCAGGCAAACTCATTCGGATCCAATTACTCGGGCCATAAAAAGAAGGGGCCGGATTCCGGCCCCTCCGATTGCTATCCCTCGACGATTTATGATCCTGGCGGCTGTACCGGCATATAAGTCGGACCGGAACTGCCGTAGGCCTGCATGTAGTAGCTGTCGCCGCAACGGTAGTAGGTGACGCCTTTTACCTTTTCTACCGCCGGTGCGCAGGGCAAATGCGCAGCGGGGGGTGGCGGCGCGTAGGTTGGGGCGACTGGCGCGGCCGCCGGCGCCGTCGTTGTGGTGTCGTTTGCGAGGACTTGGTCGCGGCCGAGCCCAGCGCCGCGCCGACGACCAGACCCGCGACCGCAGCCGCTGCAGTGTCGTTGTCTTGTCGTTGTCGTAGTAACCCGGCGGCGGTGGCGGCGGATAGTAGCCCGCGTGCGGCGGATAGTAGTAGCCACCGCCGTGATAGTTCTGGTTGTATTCCTGTTGCCGACTATTCTGAGCCTGCGATGCGATGCGCTGCTCTGACGATTCTGTTGATTAGTCGACACGCTGGATTGACGCTGTGCCTGATTCGAGGAAGTCGTCGAAGAAATACTGCTCTGGCGCTGCGCCTGGTTTTCGGTCGATGTGCCCTGCCTCGACTGCATCTGCGTCGCCTGCATCTGCCGCCGCTCTCCGACCTATAGGCAGACGCACCACCGCCCTCACTACCGCGAGAGAAACCGCCACCTTCACCGCCGCGGGAGAAGCCGCCCCCGCCGCCCCGCGGGAGAAGCCGCCGAAGGACGCGCCGCCTCCGCCGCCGCGCGAGAAGCCGCCACCGCCGCCGCCGAAACCACGTGCGGCAGCGTCGTGCATCGGCAGCAGGGTCACACCCACGGCCGCGAATGCGACCACGACCGCGCTCAATGTCTGCATTCTGGTATTCATTGTGTGCCTCCTGAAGCCTCGGCTCCACCAGCTGGTATTGCGTCCGGGTTCGTCGTGAAATGCGCGGCGAACGGGATCAAAGTCGCGCCTGCGGCTGGCTCGAATACAAATGTGTTCTTGTCAACTTCTGGCGACGCATTCCAGTTCGAAAGATTCGCCCGGAACTGGGGCGATCCTTCCATCTGGTTGTAGGTCATCACGATCCGCAACGGCCACGGTTGCTCGCCATCAGCGGTCCAGACCTGGAAATCCATCACCTCGGTGCGCGCGGCGATATGGTCGGCCGATGGGCCCAGAATATCTGTGGTTTCAACAAAATCAGCTTCCACGACCTTGCTTGCCAGCAGTTGCTCGAAGGTAGTCAGCAGCAACGGCGCCAGCGGCAAGCGCAACTGCAGGTCTTCCACCAGGTACATCACCGCGGTGTCCAGATCGGCAGGCTGTGCAGCCTGCGCATACACATTGGAATCTGCGGAATACACCGAGACCTCCTTGCCGTCGAACACCAGCAGATCGCGTTTTCCATCGCTGGCGACCTGTTCGAGCCGGGCCAGATCCGGCCGCTTTACAGAAATCTCGCGGACTTCGCCAAACTCGATCATCTGCCCGCTATCCTGCGGCACATCGTAATTGGCATTCATGTTGACGCTGAATTTCTTCAGATCGCCCAGATAGCCAGCCATTTCCAGCAATCGCTGCCGTGCAAACTGCTGGGATTCGGTAGGTTCGGCCACCGGCGCGTCTGCTGTCGCGGAATCATCCGCCGCCGCCGGGTTCGCCCAGGCGAACAGCGCGGCCAACAGCGTGACTGCCGGCAACAATCTATTTCGTAACATTTCTGTTCCTCACTCTGGTCTGTTCTCTGGCGGCGCGATCACGGTGCCAGACGTTGATAACCTGAATTTTCCACGGTGACCACGACATTCTTGACCGGCGCATTCAATACTGTCTTTTGGGCATATATTGTGCCGTCCGGCAGGACCGACATCGTCACATCCATCGATATCGGATCCTTGTTGCCGTTTTCCTGATTGACCAGGAAGGTGTTGACCGATATCCCCAGCAGACGATTTTCCGGCAGTTCGATCTTCACCCCCAATTTGTCATCCGGCATCAGATAGTCGCCAAACTCCAGCCCGATTTCGTGGCCCGGGTCGAGCATCTGCATGCTCATCTGACCGCTGTTGACGGATTGCTGTATCCGCTCAGAGGTCGGCGGGATGTAGTCATGTACCAGCTTTTCGGCACTCTGCAGGTACGCTTCCATTTCCTTTTTCTTGTGTTCCTCGATCTTATGCAGCAGTCGCCCCGGGGGCAGTACGCCGGGCAGGCCATCGGAACTGCTCGGACTGGATTCCAGCGTGACCTTCTCCAGTGTGCCGCCTGGTCCGTAATAACATCGCTTCTCTATCTGCTTTTTCTGTTCTCCATTGACGGTGACAGTGGTGGTTTCCATCCACTGGTAGGCACGCAACTGTTCCTGGCTGGCCTTCATCCAGGCTTTCAGCTGGGCCACGCGCTGCTGGAGTGTCTCTTGTGGTGCTGCCTGGGCGATTACGATTGCCTGCGGGGCCTGCGGGGCCTGCGGGCCTGCCCTGGATCGCCGCCTGGGTGGGCACAGCGACCAGGCCGGCAACCAGTGCGGCGTACAGGCTCCGAATAAGGAATTTCTCTGTCTTCATCAAGGGTCTCCGGTCGAGATAATTGATCTGCAGGAGGTCGAAACAGTTGATCACAAACGATCGACGTTTCCTGTGCATAAGCAATCGCGTTGTTACGAATATGGCATCGCGTCACTGGCCTATCCGCGGCTCACGAATCAGCAGCTACAGCTCCACGTCCTGCCGATTGATCATCGTGCGGCCCTGCAGCTGAGTCGGACATGTGCATCCTCGGACACGCTACGGCTCAAGATCTCAGCGCAAGAACACGAGACGTAAAAGCAGGGGTGTTCAACGCAGATAATGGCACCGTCGGAAACGGCCTGAGAGCAAAATGCAGAGGTCTTCGGGCAATACCGGAGCGCCGTCCAGGTGGCCACACCAGAGCGCTCATCGCTCAGGCGATAATTGGTCCCGCGTGCGCAGACACCGGCCCCTCGAAAGTCCGAATGTCTTCCGAGAAACCCTTTTATTCACAGTGTATTACCGGTTTGGCCCGGGGGTCTGCCTGGCCTCTTCGTCCAGCCGGCTCCGGCGAAGGCATGACGCCAGCGCTAGCTCGCAAATACCTGGCTGTCGTCGCGGAAGGATTTGAACTCGAGCGCGTTCCCCGAAGGGTCGCGAAGGAATAGCGTGGCCTGTTCACCTACCTGCCCGGCAAAGCGGATTTTCGGTGCGATCAGGAAATCCGTATCAAGCTGTTTCAATCTGCTGGACAGCGTTTCCCAGTCTTCCCAATCCAGGATCAATCCAAAATGTCGGGCCGGCACGTTGTCGCCGTCAACCGCATTGCATTCATTGTGATCAGCGGCATCCACCAGGTGCGCGGTAATCTGGTGGCCCTGAAAATCGAAATCGATCCAGCGCTGTGATTCGCGTCCGACATCGCAGCCCAGCACCGTGGTGTAGAACTCCCGAGCCTGCTCAATGTCGGTCACCGGAAACGCCAGGTGGAAGCGGGGACGCCTCCCGATCACACCGTTTCACCCAACCAGTCACGTGGCCGCAGGAACTCTTCGTACAATTCAGCTTCGGCGCTTCCTGCCTTCGGTTTCCAGTCATAGCGCCAGGTCACCAGGGGTGGCAATGACATCAATATTGATTCGGTGCGACCTCCCGACTGCAGACCGAACAGTGTGCCGCGATCGTAGACGAGATTGAACTCGACATAGCGACCGCGTCGATAGAGCTGAAAATCGCGCTCTCGTTTGCCGTAGGGCAGCTCGCGGCGCTTCTCTGCAATCGGCCGATAGCCTGTGAGAAAGCCGGCCGCTACGCTGCGGCTGAAGCCGAAACAACGGTCGAATCCCCATTCGTTCAGATCGTCATAAAACAGCCCGCCGATTCCACGCGGCTCGTTGCGATGACGAAGATGAAAATACTCGTCGCACCACTTCTTGTAGCGTGGGTAAACGTCTGCGCCATATTCTTCGCATGCGTCCCGGGCCACCTGGTGCCAGTGCACCGCATCTTCAACAAAGCCGTAGTAGGGCGTCAGATCAAAACCCCCGCCAAACCACCACACCGGGGGCTTCGCCCGGCTTCTCGGCGACAAAGAAGCGCCAGTTGCCGTGAGTAGTCGGGACATAAGGATTGTGCGGATGCAGGACCATGGATACGCCCATCGCCTTGAAACTGCGTCCAGCTAACTCGGGTCTGTGCGCGCTTGCGCTGGGCGGCAGGCTACTGCCGTGAACCAGTGAGAAGTTGATCCCACCCTTTTCGAACAGCGCGCCTTCTTCCAGCACGCGGCTGTCGCCGCCGCCGCCTTCAGGTCGCTGCCATTGGTCGCGGCGGAATCGCGTGCCGCCGTCGAGCGCCTCGAGACCTGTCGTCAATTCGTCATGTAATTCCCGCAGCCAGGATTCCACTGCTGCGATTTCTGTTTCTCCAACACTCATCTTGCTAGTCGTCCTGTTTTACGCCGTGCGCAATACTTTATCGTTACTGGCGAATCTGATCTCGGTGGGCCTGGCATGGCCGCCGACCGCGCCCGGCAGGACATAGTCCACGAGGCCGCCGAATCGACGTCGTGTCTGTAGCGCACTGCGGGTGGGGGGGCGCCCACTGCGATTGGCGCTGGTAGAGACGATCGCCATACCGGCGGCACGGCACAGTGCCGCAGCCAGCGGTTCTGCGGTAACGCGCACCGCAACTGTGTCTCGTCCGCCAGTGATCCAGTCCGGCGTCGCGGCACTGGCTTTGACCACCCAGCTGACCGGCCCCGGCCAGCTCGCCAGCATGCGTCTGTGTTCTTCGGCAGACGGTCGAATAAAGTCCCCAAGCTGAACCGGATCAGCCGCCAGCAGGATCAGCCCCGATTCAAGCCGGCGCCGCTTGAGCGTGAGGATGCGTGCGACCGCGTCTGCGTCCAGCGGATCGCAGCCAAGACCAAAAACAGATTCCGTGGGATAGGCGATAATCCCGCCCTCGCGGACGATACGAGCAGCACGAAAAACAGGGGACACCCGGCTCACGGCGGGAGATCAGTCGCTGGCGTCCGCTGCCGCCGAGCTGGCCGAAGCACTCTTGCCGGCGGCCGGTTTCTTTCGGGCAGCTGTCTTTTTTCTGGCGGCTTTTTTGTTGCTTGTTTTCTTTTTCGCTTTCTTTTTGGCGCCAGTCTTCCTGGTACTGGATTTCTTCTTTGAGGCCGGCTTCTTCGCGACCTTCTTTTTGGCCGCTTTTCTTCCGCGACGGGCAGGCGCCTTCTCGATCGCCTCCTGACATTGTTCCAGGGTCAGTGCTGCGGGATCCGTATCCTTGGGCACCTTGGCGTTCTTGCTGCCATCGGTAATGTAGGGGCCATAGCGCCCATTCAGCACACGAATGCCTTCGGCCTCGAACTCCTTGATGGTCCGGTTGGCGTCGGCTTCCTTCTTCTCCCTGATCAGTTCGAGCGCCCGCTCCAGTTCAATCGTGAACGGGTCATCTTCCTTCTTCAGCGAGACATACTTCTTGCCGTATCGCACATAGGGCCCAAAGCGCCCGATATTCGTCGACACTTCCTCACCTTCGGCCGTTTCGCCAAGCATCCGCGGCAGCTTGAACAGTTCCAGCGCTTCCGCCAGTTCGACGGTGTCCATCTTCTGCCCCGGCCGGAGTCCGGCGAACTTGGGCTTGTCCTCGTCATCGCGGGTTCCGATCTGAACAAATGGTCCGTAGCGGCCCATGCGGACGCTGACCGGGCGACCCGACTTGGGATCAATGCCGAGCTCCCGCGCCTGTGCCGCTTCGGCTCGCGTCACCGATGTTGCCTTGTCTTCCACCAGTTCGATAAACGGACGCCAGAAGCGCTCCAGCAGCGGCACCCATGCTTCCTCGCCGCGGGAGATGGCATCCAGCTCATCTTCCAGACGGGCGGTGAAGTCATAGTCGACATAGCGGGTGAAATGGTCGGTCAAAAAGCGATTGACGATACGACCGATGTCGGTCGGGATAAACCGGCGCCGGTCCATCTCCACATACTCGCGATTCTGCAGCGTCGAGATAATGGATGCATAAGTAGACGGCCGGCCGATGCCGTATTCCTCCAGCGTCTTGACCAGGCTGGCCTCGGAGAAACGCGGCGGTGGTTCGGTGAAGTGCTGGTCGGTATTGATATCCACCAGCTCGACAGTGTCGTTCTTTTCCAGCGGGGGCAGCAGGCGATCACCATCATCATCGGCGGTATCGTCCTGGCCTTCCATGTAGACCGCGCGATAACCTGGCTTGACCAGTACCGAGCCGGTGGCGCGGAACCGGGCCGCCAGATCGGGATCCTTTGCCGGGGCCAGATCCACGGCAACAGTGTCGAACACGGCGCTTTCCATCTGACAGGCGACCGCGCGCTTCCATATCAACTCATACAGGCGCGCCTGATCGCGGTCCAGATACCGGGCCACAGAATCCGGGTGCCTGCCGGCGGAGGTAGGCCGGATGGCTTCATGCGCTTCCTGCGCATTCTTTGACTTCGTCTTGTAGAAGCGTGGCCCGTCCGGCAGATTCTCCTTACCGAAGCGTTCGAAGATGACCTCACGTATCTCGCCGACCGCTTCATTGGCCAGCGCCACCGAGTCGGTTCTCATATAGGTAATCAGACCAACCGAACCTTCACCTACGTCGATGCCTTCATACAACTTCTGCGCTGTGCGCATCGTCCGCTGTGCGCCAAAACCCAGTTTGCGCGATGCTTCCTGCTGCAGGGTTGAAGTCGTGAACGGCGGGGCCGGGTTGCGACGGCGCTGTTTTCGGGTGACGTCGGAGACCGCAAGTTTGCCGCCCGCGGCTTCGCGCAATCTCGTTTCTACGGCCGCCGCGCGCGCGGCATCGGTGATGCTGAACTGCTCGATCTTTTCGCCATCGAACATGGCCAGGCGGGCTGAAAACGGATGGCCCTTGGCGTCCGCAGCGGCCTCGATGGTCCAGTATTCGCGAGGTACGAAGTTCTCGATTTCGCGTTCGCGCTCGCAGATCATGCGCAGCGCCGGGCTCTGTACCCTTCCGGCTGACAGCCCCGGCTTGATCTTGCGCCACAACAGCGGCGAGATATTGAACCCCACCAGATAGTCCAGCGCCCGTCGGGCCTGCTGCGCATCAACCAGCTGCGTTGAGAGCTCTCTGGGATGGGCCATCGCCTCGTCGATGGCGCTGCGGGTGATCTCGTGGAACACCACCCGATGCACTGGCTTGTCCTCGAGCAAGCCGCGCTCCTCTCATGATTTCGTAAAGATGCCAGGAGATGGCCTCACCCTCGCGGTCCGGGTCGGTCGCGAGATACAGCGCATCGGCTTTCTTCAATGCGCGGGCGATGGCATCAACATGTTTCTGATTACGCTCGATGACCTCGTAGCTCATCGCGAATCCATGTTCCGGATCTACCGCACCTTCCTTTGGCCTTAAATCGCGGACATGACCGTATGAGGCCAGGACCTTGAAGTCCTTGCCCAGGTATTTTTCCAGCGTCTTCGACTTGGCTGGCGACTCGACAACGATCAGATGCTTGCTCATGACTCCAAAAAACCTGAGCCGCGGTCTTGGCCGCGGCTCCAGTGTTGACTCAGTGTGTCTGCTTAATGTGCAGAGGTGACTCGGTCCTCGAAGACCAGGTCTTCCATGCGGGCATAGGCGGTCTCCTGACCGGGCTGGCTGAACAGGATCATCAGCACAACCCACTTGATCTGCTCGATGTCGACTTCTTCCGAGCCAAGCGCCATTACCCGATCGATCACCAGTTCCCGCTGGGCAGGTGACAGAATCCCGATCTGCTCGAGGTACATGATGTAGCCTCGGCAGCCAGCGTCCAGCCGGGTGAACTCGTGATCGTTGAATACGCGAACCGCGCGTTCTGTGGGTGACTGCCAGATCGGATCTTCGTCGCGCGCCGCGAGCCCGTCCAGCCACTCGAGGGCCTTGTCGATCTCGCCGTCATGGAAACCGGCCCGCTCGAGCTCATCACGCAGCGCGTGGCGATCCGCTTCGGGTTCTGTATCAGCGTCGGTGTACGTCTCGAACAGATACATCAGGACGTCGAGGACGTTTTCCTTCATATCAGAACCTCTTCCCTACGCGGGTGTAACGGCCACCCGCTCCGGATGCCACATATCCCTGGAGCTCCAGGATCAGGAGCATGGAGGAAACCTCTGCCGTCGTCAATTTCGTGCGTTCGGCCAGCTGGTCGACACTGACCGGGTCGCTGCCGCAGGCGAGCAACAGGTCTGAGTACTCTTTGGCCAGGGTCGTGTCCGGAAGCGCGGGACTGACGACCGGATGCGGACCGATGGTCGGCGGATCGATCTGGCTGGAGAGCAATGGCCCCAGTTCGGTCAGCACGTCTTCTCCGGACTCGACCAGTTTGGCGCCGTCCCGGAGCAGGCGATGGCAGCCGCGGGCCATGGGATTATGGATGCTGCCGGGAATCGCAAACACCTCGCGACCCTGCTCGGCCGCCAGCCTGGCAGTAATCAGTGAACCGCTGCGCAGCGTCGCTTCGACCACCAGAACCCCCAGCGCGAGACCGCTGATCAGACGATTGCGCCGCGGGAAATTGGCCCGCTGAGGCGGCGTACCAGGGAAGAACTCCGACACCAGCGCTCCCCGCCTGGCGATGTCCTCAGCCAATTGGCCGTGCGCTGCAGGATATACGGTATCCAGACCGGTACCGCACACGGCGATCGTCGGCGAATCCTGCTGCAGAGCTCCGCGATGCGCCTGGCCGTCGATACCCAGCGCCAGCCCGCTGGTAATAAGCAGACCGCAGCGGCTCAGGAAAGCGGCGAAATTCAGTGCATTCTCGCGCCCGCCGGGACTCGGGTTGCGGCTGCCGACGATAGCCAGTTGCGGCTCGCCGAGCAGATTTGGGTCACCCTTCACAAATAGCAGGACGGGTGCGTCGGCGAGACCGCGCAGTAATCCTGGATAGTTGGCCGAAGCCAGAGTCAGCAGGTGATGCCTCTCGGTGTCCTGGCCCAGCCAGGCAAGCGCCAGATCGACCTGCGAAGAAAGCTCGCGAGCGGCTGAAGCCGGATGATGATTGAGGCCCAGCTTGCGCCACTTACCTGCGCCCGCCGCGATTGCCTGCGCGGCGCTGCCGAACTCCTGCAGCAGGGACTCGGCGGTGGCCGCGCCTATCCCGGGCGTGCATGCCAGGGTCAGCCAGGCTTGGAGTTCGGTCATTGTTTCATCGGATCGCAAAGCAAAAACGCCGGCATCGAGCCGGCGCTTGTGCATGTTCAAAAAGACGCGGCCTGGTCAGGACATCAGGGATTGCGCACCATGTCCAGCACGCTAATGGTGCTTTCAGCCCTGACGATAAGCCCGTAGCTGATCTCGTCAAAGGTCTTAAATACCATCATTAGACCCGCATACTCCTCAGGCAGCTGAACCTTTTCCTTGAACATGATGCCCTTGGAGAAACGGTCCACCTCGGTCCGGCCGGCCTGATACACGGCCAGCACATGGCCCTGATCCAGACCATCCTTGCTGCCCCGGTTCAAGGTCACGATCTGATACTGGCCGATGATGGACACGCCGTCGAACACCGCAATGATGGAACCTTCGATCGGTTTGTCGGGCGAGCGCGGGGTGAAATACAGCGGGAAGTCGTTTACCACCGGCAGCAAAATGTCCCCGTTCGTCGCTTCGCGCTGGGTCGCGTTCAGGAACAGCGTTGCAGGATCGCCGGTGCGCACGATCGTGCCCTCGCCGACGTAGATGCCCTGGTATCCCAGCACATCGCCATCGTCCGGATCCACCAGCTTCTCGCCGACGCGCATCACCGAATAGAGCTGCTGGTCGGCAAACTCGCCGCCGCGAACATAGACTTCGGTGCCGGCGCCGTGGACAAGATGGCCCTGGCGGCTGGTCATTATGTATGGCGCATTTTCGATCGTGTCCTTGTCCAGAACGGTCGGCTTGGACAGGAATGGCTTGACGATCTCAAGCGGTATCGTCTGGATCGCCTGATCCAGGCCTTCAGCCCGAATTCGCGGCGACAGGCGCTCGGTGTTTCCGCGTTCCAGCACCAGGCGCGGTTGCCCATCGATATACACCAGGCTGATTACATCGCCCGGGTAGATCAGGTGCGGGTTCGCGATCTGCGGGTTGGCGTACCAGATTTCCGGCCAGTACCACGGATCCTTGAGGAACATCGCGGAGATATCCCAAAGGGTGTCGCCTTTGACTACGACGTAGCGGTCGGGGTGCGCCGGATTCAACCTGGGTGCCGGCTTGGCCGGCGCCTGGTAGGTCGGCGCGGGTGCGGCCGGGGCTGCAGCAGGCTTTGGTGCCGCGGCAATTGGCGCGGGTGCCGGCTCCGCGGGCTTCTCCGCTGGTGGCGAAGAAGCGCACGCTGCAAGCAGCACAGACGCCATCAATATCTGCGCCGGTCTGCTTGCACGGGCAAGGATATAAAAAGGGGATAGGGCCGAGCGTCGCTCCATCGGTCGTCTCCGGACGCCCACGCTGGGGGGCGGTTGGCTGTTATAATTGGCCACTAATCAATCGCTGGCATTGCTGTGGTCTCAGCGACGCCCTCTCGAAGAGGTGTTTACCCTGCTCGAGACTGCAACGGACATTAGCATGTAGTGTCAGTATTGTCATAATTCTAGCGTCGATTTGTGACGCACTACACGAAATTAGAAACTCGTCGACTATGGCCCTATTACCAATTCTCGAATACCCGGACCCCAGACTGCGCACTGTTGCCAAGCCGGTGGCGGCCGTTGACGACGATATTCGCCGTCTGGCGCAGGACATGATTGAGACCATGTATGACGCACCTGGGATAGGCCTCGCGGCGACACAGGTGGATGTTCATATCCGTATGCTGGTGGCCGATGTGTCCGAGGCTCACGATGATCCCCGCGTGTACATAAACCCGGAAATCATCGAGAAAGACGGCATCGAAATTACCGAAGAGGGATGTCTGTCGGTCCCCGGCGTGTACGAGCGGGTGGAGCGCGCTGAGCACATACGGCTGCGATCGCTTGATCTCGATGGTGAAGTACGTGAGACCGAGGCCGAGGGCCTGCTAGCGGTCTGTATCCAGCACGAGATCGATCACCTGGACGGCAAACTGTTCGTCGACTATCTGTCGGATCTCAAGCGGACCCGCATCCGCAAGCGGCTGGAGAAGGCCCGGCGCAGCCAGACGCCGGAGCCGGTCAATGTGCGCACGCCCGCGATCTGAATCAGCCCCCATCCAGTGAGAACGTTTGACCTGATTTTTGCAGGGAGTTCTGACTTCGCGGCCGTCAGCCTGACCGCATTGCTGGATGCCGGGCATAACATCAAAGCCGTCCTGACCCAGCCAGATCGACCCGCGGGCCGCCGTCGCAAGCTGACCCCGACGCCGGTGCGGGAGCTGGCCATGCAGCGTGGGCTGGAGGTCAGGATGCCGTCGCGCCTGAGAGATCCGGATGTCGCTACCGGTCTGAATGCACTGGCCGCGGACGCGATGATCGTCGTCGACTACGGTCTGCTGATCCCTGCATCGATCCTGGACTTGCCTCGACTGGGTTGTATCAACGGTCACGCTTCACTGTTGCCCCGATGGCGTGGCGCGGCGCCGATCGAGCGCGCGGTTCTGGCCGGGGATGAGAAGACGGGCATTACCGTGATGCAGATGGATCGCGGCCTGGATACCGGCGATATCCTGCTGCTGCGGGAAACTCCGATAGAGCCTGAGGAGACTGCCGGCCAGCTGCGACAACGTCTGGCGTCGCTCTGCGCCAGCGCGCTGGTCGAGGCACTGGCGCTGATCGGGCGGGGCGAATTGGCAGCCAAACCGCAGCCCGAAACGGGCAGTTGCTACGCCGAGAAGCTCAGCGCCGAGGATGCACGGCTGTGCTGGGATCAGTCTGCGCTCACGCTGTCCCGCGTGGTACGGGCTTTCAACCCGCGCCCAGGCGCCTGGACCTGGTATCGCGGGCAGAGGATAAAGATTCTCGAAGCAGCGGCAATCTCCGAACCGGCCGGCAACAATGTGCCCGGCCTGATTCTGGGCGGGGGTCGCACCGGCATGGACGTGGCAACCGGGGAAGGAGTGCTTCGCGTCCGGAGCCTGCAGTTGCCGGGCGGCAAAGCCATGAATGCGGCGGCATTCCTGAACGGGCATCCAGCCGTGGGTCAGGTTCTCGGCAATACAGCCGCGGATGCTCACACCGACGGCGACCAGACTGATGAGTAGTGGTGTCGCACCTCGGTTGGCGGCCGCCCGGGTGGTTGCTGGCGTGGTGGCGCACGGCCGGTCTCTGAGTGATGTGCTGGCACCGGCGCTGGCCGGCATTGATGATGCTCGAGACCGCTCGCTGGCGCAGGCTCTGATCTACGGTACGCTGCGTTTTCAGCCGCGACTCCAGCTCATTTTGGACGAGTTGCTGGACAAGCCACTCAAGACGCGGGAAGCCGACCTGAATGGTCTGCTGCTGGTGGGCCTGCATCAGATTTCAGGCATGAGTATTCCGGATCATGCTGCCGTGGCAGCAACTGTGGATACGGTGGCCGCGATCGGTCGTCAGCGGGCCAGAGGATTGGTCAACGCGATTCTGCGACGCTATTTGCGCGAGCGGGATGCGCTGGAAGCGACCGCTGACGCCAGCCCCCAGGGGCGTTTCAGTCATCCGCTCTGGCTGATCGATCAACTGCGAGCTGATTGGCCAGAGCACTGGCAAACGCTTCTTGAGCAGAACAACCAGCACCCGCCGATGTGGCTTCGGGTCAATGCCCGGCGCCAGTCGGCGGCCGCCTGGCTGGAGGCCCCCGGCGCGCCGGCCGCGGTGCCGTCACCGTGGCTGAGCGAGGCCTTGCAGCTGCAGCAGCCGGCGGATGTCGGCATGCTGCCCGGATTCGAAGATGGGGTGGTATCGGTACAGGACGCGGGGGCGCAACTGGCGGCGCACCTGGTAGCACCATCGCCGGGGCAGCGGGTGCTCGACGCCTGTGCGGCCCCCGGTGGCAAGACCTGTCATCTGCTTGAGCTGTGCCCGGATATCGAGCTCAGCGCGATAGATCTGGATCAGCAGCGGCTGGCCAGGGTCGCTCAAAATCTGGAACGGCTGTCGCTCAAGGCAACGCTGCTTGCGGCGGACGCCGCCAGACCAGACGACTGGTGGGATGGTCAGCCATACGATGCCATCCTGCTTGATGCTCCGTGCACAGCCAGTGGAGTCATCCGCCGTCATCCTGACATCAAGCTGCTTCGGCGCCCGGCTGATCTGAACACGCTGGGGGCGCAGCAGGCGATGCTGCTTGATCGCCTGTGGCCATTGCTGGTTCCCGGTGGGCGGCTGGTCTATTGCACCTGCTCGGTATTCCGCGCCGAGGGACCGGGGCAGATCGCTGCGTTCCTGAAGCGGACCGCGGACGCCAGCCTGGATCCCGAGTCCACCGCCACAGGCTGGGGTGTTGACGCCGGTCCGGGGCGCCAGATCATCACCGGTGAGGCAGCCATGGACGGCTTCTATTATGCTTGCCTGAGAAAATCAGGCTGATTTATGCGCGCGAATTTTGGACAAGCAGATACGCTAGGGAGCAGACGCTGGGGCCGGCCGGGCGTCTGGTTGCTGGCCTGCGCTTTGCTGTGGAGCCCGTTGGTCCTGGCCGACAAAGATGGCGACATCGATGTCCGTTCGGCTTTCACCGAGGTCGTAGACGATGTCTATTATCTGAACGGCCGGGTCGAGCTTGCGCTGAGCGACGACGCGCTCAAGGCGCTGGAGAACGGTGTTGCGCTCAACATCGAATTTCAGATCGAAGTGTCTCAGCGACGTCGGTATATCTGGGACAGCACGGTCGCGAGTCTGCGGCAGCGCTATGAGCTCGCATTCCATGCACTGACTGGCCGTTTCGTGCTGGCCAACCGAAACAGCGGCGAGCGTGAATCCTTCAGCACACTCAGCGGCGCCCTGGCCCGGGTCGGTGTCATCGATGATCTGCCGATCATCGATGAGGCGCTACTCCAGGTCGACGCCCGTTATGACGGCAATCTGCGAGTTGAAATGGAAATCAAGCAAAAAGCGGGTCCGCTGCGCGTGTTGACTTTTTTTTGGGGCGACTGGCACGTGACCAGCGAGTGGTACCGATGGCCAATGCAACGCTAAAGCGGGCAGGCATGGTCCTGCTTCTGGCCGCAGGCCTGTTGCTGTGGATCGGCGCGATGGTTTTGCTGGCAGTGGCTACCGAGGATGCGGACGAGTTCGGTCGTCTGTATGGCTGGCTGTTTCTGCTCAACGCGCTCGGTGTGCTGACCTTGCTGGTGCTGATCTTTGGCAACCTGGTTCAGCTGGTGCGCGAATATCGCAGTCATACGCCTGGCTCGCGGCTGAAATCAAAGATGGTCGGGACGTTTGTGTTGCTGGCAGTCGTACCTCTGATCATCGTCTATTACTTCTCGATCCAGTTCCTCAATCGCGGCATCGAGAGCTGGTTCAGCGTCGATGTAGAGAAAGGGCTTTCCAACGCGCTGAACCTGAGCCGGGCAACGCTTGAAATTCAGATGCGCGACTATGCCCAGATCACCGACAGGATGGCCGAGCGCCTGCGCGGCCGTCCAAGCTCGTCGCTTGCCGGAGAGCTGGCGCGATTGCAGCAGGACAGCGGCGCAAGCGAGATCACTGTGGTCGGTCGCGACAATCGCGTGGTCGCCTCGATTTCGGAGCGCAATGATCTGGAGGTCCGCGCCACTCCGAATGATGAGATTCTGTTACAGATCCGGGCCAATAACAGTTACGTGAGCCTGGATCCGCTGGGCGAGGACGGTTATCGGATCCGCACCGCCGTCCGAATCCCCTCGACTAACCCTTTCGCCGAACAACATGTGTTGCTTGCGATTTTTCCAATATCTGAACGGATCAGTTCCCTGGCCGACGCAGTGCAGACTTCCTATGCCGAATATGGGGAATTGTCTTACATGCGGCGCTTGCTCAAGTACAGCCTGACCCTGACCCTGACCATGGTGCTGCTGCTGTCGATGCTGGCCGCAGTCTGGGGTGCGTTCTTTTTCTCCCGTCGTCTGGTGGCGCCGATCCAGAATCTGATCGCCGGCACCCGCGCTGTGGCTCATGGACACCTGGATACCCAATTGCCGCTGCCGGGCAGCGACGACATGGGTTTCCTGGTGCGTTCGTTCAACGACATGACGCGGCGTTTGTCGGAGGCGCGGGAGATGGCCAGCAGCAGCCAGCTGGCAGTAGAGAACGAGCGCACCTATCTGTCCGTCATCCTCGGCCGACTCTCCACTGGTGTTGTGTCGCTGGAGACGGACTGGCGTGTGCGAACCGCCAACGAAGCCGCCAGCGCTATCCTCGGCGTCGATTTGTCTGCAGTTATCGGCAGCCCCTTGCTCGAAGTGGCCCGGGGCAAGCCCTTGCTGGAACAGTTCGTCGATGCGGGGCGGCGCCACATCATGCTGGGTGAGACCGACTGGCGTGAGCAGATCGTGTTGCGCGGCGAAGTCGGCCGCCGGGTACTGATGTGCGCCTGCTCGGCTCTGCCGTCCGATTCTGATCAACCGGCGGGTTACGTGATCGTGTTCGATGACATCACCGCATTGATCCAGGCACAGCGTGACGCGGCCTGGGGCGAGGTCGCCCGCCGGCTCGCACACGAGATCAAGAACCCGCTGACACCGATCCAGTTGTCGGCAGAACGGATGCGGCGTCGATTCCTGGATCAGATGCAGGATCAGGACGCCGAAATACTGGAGCGGGCAACCCGCACGATTATCCAGCAGGTCGAAGGCATGAAGCAGATGGTCAATGCCTTCAGCGAGTACGCGCGTGCACCTGACATGAATCTGGCACGGACCGATCTGAATCGTCTGGTGACCGAAGTGGCCGAGCTGTATCGGGTACGGGAAATCCAGGCTGAGATGCATCTCGACCTGGAAGCCGAATTGCCCCATGTAGACGTGGACGGCGTTCGTATCCGGCAGATTTTGCACAACCTGATCCGCAACGGCCTTGAGGCATTGGAGCATCAGGAGGATGCCTGCCTGACGATCTCCACGCATCTGGTCAGAGCCGATGAGCACCCGGCGGTCTGTATTACTGTCCGCGACAATGGCCCCGGGTTCTCAGGCGAGGCGCTGGAACATGTGTTTGACCCCTATGTCACGACCAAGCCCAAGGGCACAGGTCTGGGCCTGGCCATCGTCAAGAAGCTGGTGGAAGAGCACGGGGGCCGCATCGAGGCGTCGAACGCCAGCGACGGCGGCGCCATGCTGAGTATCTTGCTGCCCACCGATGAAGAGGCGCGTGAAGCATTGTTGCGCAAGGAAACTGGACACCCCGATTACCGGAGAGAAAGAGCATGAGTAACGCGCGCATCCTCGTTGTTGACGACGAGTCGGATATCCGCAGCCTGCTGGAAGAGATCCTGACCGAAGAAGGTTATGAGATCGCGGTAGCTGCTGATGCCGCGGAAGCTCGCGCACGGCGCGAAGAGCAGGCGCCGGACCTGGTCTTGCTGGACATCTGGATGCCCGATACCGACGGCATCACCTTGCTGCGGGAGTGGTCCGAGGATCCGGCGCGAAGCGCCTGCCCGGTGGTGATGATGTCAGGTCATGGCACGGTTGAGACCGCTGTCGAAGCGACCCGGCTCGGTGCTTTCGACTTCATCGAGAAGCCTGTTTCTCTGGCCAATCTGCTACGGGTCGTGGATCGGGCGCTTGAGTCCGGCAGGACGCAATTGAAGATTGGCGCCCGCAAACTGGTGCCGCCGATGCTCGCACCGCTCGGAAAGAGTCCGGCGATGCGCAGTTTGCGAGAGCAGGTTGAGCGGGTTGCGCTGCATGATACTGCGGTGCTGCTGCAGGGGGAGCCGGGCACCGGCCGTGAGATGTTCGCCCGCTATCTGCACTCGCGAAGCGCCCGCGCCGACCTGCCGTTCGTCACATTGATCGCTGCTTCGCTGGTCGATGAAGATGCCTCACGACAGTTGTTCGGGATCGAAAATGAACACGAGGTCCATCCGGGTGTATTTGACGAGGTCGGTAATGGCACGTTGTTTATCAATGAGGTCGGTGACTTGCCGCCGGCAGGCCAGAAGGCTCTGCTCGGTACGCTCGAGGCCGGCAGCTATACCCGGGTTGGCGGAACCAGCGCAAGGTCACTGAACTTCAGGATACTGAGCTCTGCAGCACCCGGCTTTGATAAGGTCGCGCCAAAGGCCTTCCGCCGGGATTTGCTGTCGCAGATTGCCGTGGTCACGCTGCGCATTCCGCCGCTGCGGGAGTATTCGGAGGATGTACCTGAGCTGCTGCGATATTACGTCGACAAGCTGGTCGAGGGTGAGCAGCTGCCGTTTCGTCGGTTTAGCGTGGCGGCGCAGAATCGGCTGCGGCACTACCCCTGGCCGGGCAATGTGCGTGATCTCAAGAACCTGGTTCACCGCTTGTTAATTCTCGGTGGCGGCGAGGAGATAAGCTTGCCCGAGATTGAAGATCTGATCGCCGCAGAAACGGTCACCAGCGAGCCGCTGGTCAAACAGGATTTGCTGGCGCTTCCGCTACGCGAAGCGCGGGAGCATTTTGAACGGGCCTATCTGCAGCAACAGCTGATTTTCTGCGAAGGCAAGGTCGGCAGCCTGGCCAAGCGGGTGGGCATGGAGCGCACCCATCTTTACCGCAAGCTGAGGTCGCTAGGGATCGACTTCCGGCAGTCCGCAAGCGAGGATTGAGCCGGCTATCGCGGCTGGAAGCTGCCGTCCTCACCGAATCCGGGCGCCGAAGCAGGGAAATTGCTCAGGCTTAGCGCCTCGATAACCTGCGCGGCCTCCTGTGCCGGATCGACCACCGGGCCGGCCGGTCGGCGCTGACGGAAAGATTGAATCCGGCCTGAGATCAGGCTGCCGTCGGCGGCAAGTTCCACCATCAACAGCGGTGCCAGCCCGTTGTCTCCGGTGACCCGGATACCGTAATAGGTGGCAAAGTTACCCAGGCTGTACGCGATCAGGCGCCCCTGGAAAATCTCCATCCCGCGAGGGACATGGGGTCCATGACCGATCACCAGATCGGCACCGGCGGTTACCGCACCGCGTGCGAACGCGGCCACGTCGCCCCGGTTCTCGCCGCGATAAAATTCCTCTGCAAACGGAACCCGGCTCACATCTCCGGCCTCTCCGCCGGCATGCATCGATACGATGACGATATCGTGGTTTGACGCCAGACCGGCGATCCGCTGTTGCGCATCCTCAGGCGACAGCAGATCATGCGCGCCCTTGAACGGCGCGAACGCGATCATTGCCACCCGCAAACCGTCTACGCGCCACGAGGCGACGTCTCCTTCTCGTCCGGAATGCCTGATGCCATGGTCCTGGAGGGCAGACATGCTTGCGTCGCGGCCCTCTTCGCCAAAGTCGCGGGCGTGATTGTTGGCCAGGCTCATCACAGTGAAACCGGCATCCGCAAGGTGACCGGCATATCGGGTCGGTGAGCGGAACAGATAGCATGCGCCCGGATCAGAGCAGGTCTTGGCCGGCTCGCCACCGTCAAGCAATACGCCTTCGAGATTGCCGAAAGCCACGTCTGCCGAACGCAATATGGGCGCCGCCGGACCCAGCAGGGAGGCGCCGTCGTCATCGGCCAGGCGGTTCTGCGGGAAATCCGTACCCAGCATGATGTCGCCGACCGCTGCGACCGATAATGTCGGTGGCTGAGGTTGAGGCTGCGGTGGCGGGGACGCTGGCGGTAGAGCCAGTGGCGATGCTCTTTGGGCAATAGCCGGGCCGGCTGCAGCAAGTAGCAGCACGAGCAGCCAGGCGCAGCGGACCGGCGTTTGCCGCCAGCGGGTCATTGGGCGGGTGCCTTGGCGCGCAATGCCAGGTATTCGATGTTGGCTCCGCCTAATAATCCCTGCATGCGTCGCAGCTCGGCGGGGTCGCTGACCGGTCCGATCTGCACCCGAAAATGATCACGCTCATTGACTGTGACCTTGCGAATATCCGAAGACAATCCCAGTAGCGCAAGACTGGCCTTGCGCCGGTCAGCATCTTCGAACTTGCGGAACGATCCGGCCTGTAAATAGTAGGTTCCGGCTGCCATTTCCTTTGCGCCCTGGGCGGTATCTTTGCCAGACACGCTCGCGGCAGGCACCACGACCTCATAGTCCGGCAGGATTTCGTAGAAGTCGAATACCGGTCCGCTCTCTTCCGGTTCCGGCGGCACCGCTGTCGCAGAAACCGGCGCACGGCGCGGCGGATCTTCAGGCGAGACGTCGCGGCTGTGAAACAGATGAACCAGCAAGGCCACCGCGAGACCCAATGCAAGCCCCGAGAGAAACCCGCCCTGATTTTTCTTGCGGGCGCTTGAGCGGCTGCTGCGCTTGCGGTGCTTGTAATCCCTCGCCATCGGGTGTTCTACATGCTCTCGGGTGCAGACACGCCGACCACGGACAGGCCATTGCGCAGCACCTGCCGCGCGGCATCGATCAACATCAGGCGCGCATCGCGCAGGCGGATGTCGTCAACCAGAAACGTATGCGCGTTGTAATAAGTATGGAATTCATTGGCCAGTTCGCGCAGATAGTTGACGACCGTCTGCGGAGCGCGATTGGTGGTCGCGAGTTCGATGACTTCCGGATACCGGCTCAGCGCGCGCATCAGGCTTTGTTCGTGTTCTTCCTGCAGCTGATCAAGCGCCGCGATGCCAGCGCGCCGATCGCATTCTCCGCCGCTCTCGTCGAGTTGGCGGAACACGCTGCAAATTCGCGCGTGGGCATACTGGATGTAGTAGACCGGATTTTCGTTGCTGCGTGACTTGGCCAGCTCGAGGTCAAAATCCAGATGCTGATCATTCGAGCGCATCACATAAAACAGCCGGGCGGCGTCATTGCCCACTTCCTCACGCAGCTCACGCAAGGTGACAAATTCGCCGGAGCGGGTCGACATCTGTACCTTCTCGCCGCCGCGGTAGAGCACAGCAAACTGTACCAGTCGAACCTCCAGAGACTCCGGCGGTTCGCCCATCGCGCTCAGTCCGGCCCGGACCCTGGCCACATAGCCATGGTGATCCGCTCCGAGAATGTCGAGCAGCTCAGTAAATCCGCGTTGCCGCTTGCCAAGATGATAGGCAATGTCGGAGGCAATATAGGTCGTCTGCCCATTCTCCCGCACCACGACACGGTCTTTTTCATCGCCCAGCTCTGTGGCCCGGAACCAGAGGGCTCCGTCCTTCTCATAAGCGAGCTGTTCGGTTTTAAGCCTGTCGATTGCGGTGTTGACCAGTCCCGAGTCGGTCAGGCTGCGCTCCGAAAACCACTCATCCATGGACACGCCGAACTCCTCGAGATCGTTGCGGATGTCGGCCAGTATGCGGGTCAGGCCCGCATCCAGAACGCTGCGGTAATCTTCTCCCAACAGCCGGCGCATATTGCTTACCAGCACATCGATGTGTGCTTCCTTGTCGCCTTCAGGGGCATCGGCCGGCACATCGGCCAACACCGCGGTCGCGGGCTGGTTCAGCCGGTCGCCTTTGGTCTCACGCAGGGATGCGGCGATCTCGCGGATGTAGCTGCCGCGATAGCCGTTGCTCGGAAAGGCGAGGGTCTCACCGCCCATTTCCAGATAGCGCAGCCAGATGCTGGCCGCGAGGATATCCATCTGCCGGCCCGCGTCATTTACATAGTATTCGCGATGCACCTTGTAACCGCTGACATGCAGCAGGTTCGCAACGCTGTCGCCATAGGCCGCCCCGCGGCCATGCCCGACATGTAGTGGCCCGGTGGGATTGGCCGACACGAACTCCACGATCACCGAGCGGCCGGCACCACTTTCGTTGCGTCCGTAGTCCGGGCCCCGCGCGTGGATCGCTTCGATCTCCTGCTGGAAGGCTCTCGGAGTCAGTTGAAAATTTATAAACCCCGGTCCGGCGATCGTTGTGGCGCTGACCAGATCAGAATCGGGTAACGCGGCCACAATCATTGCGGCGATATCACGCGGACTCCTGCCCGCGGCCTTTGCCAGCGTCATCGCCACATTGCAGGCGAAGTCACCATGTTTCGGGTCTCGGGTGCGTTCGATCCGTGGTTGATTCTCCGCCGCCTCTGCCGGCAGTGAGTTGCCCGCGAGCGACTGCAAAGCCCGCACAACCAGGGATTCGATCTGGGTTTTCACCGGATTCCTCGCTCGGGATTCCTCGATGGATCAGGCCGCGCATTCTACAGTGGCCCGGCCAGGGAAAGAAACGCCGAAGCCGCCGTCAGAACAGTTCGACCGGGTCCACGTCCAGCGACCATCGTACGCTTCGCGCGCGCCTGGATTGCTCGATGCCGGCCAGTAATCCGCTCAGTAATTCATGCAGCACAGAGCGTTGGCCGGATTGCAGCAACAGCTGGGCCCGATAGCGGCCAGCGCGCTTTTCCATCGGTGCCGGTGCGGGCCCAAGAATCCGAATCTCCGGCTTGGCCAGCTTCTCGCCCGGCCTCTTGGCCTGGTTCTCGGCCAAGTCCTCGGCCAACTCCTCGGCAAGAGCTCTGCAATGCTGCAGAAACGCGTTGGCCTGATCGCGCTGGTGGGCTTCGGCGCGAATCAGGGCCAGATAACTGAATGGCGGCCAGCCTGCCAGCTGACGCTGATCCAGCGCAGCGCTGGCGAAGGCGTCATAGCCGCCGCTTATCAGGTCCTGAAGCAAAGGATGGTCCGGATACGCGGTCTGGATCAGGACTTCTCCGGGACGATCCCGGCGTCCGGCCCGCCCGGCCACCTGCAGAATCGTCTGCGCCAGGCGCTCATCGCTGCGAAAGTCGGTACCGAACAGACCCTGATCCGCGTTGAGTACACCCACCAGCGTGACGCCCGGGAAATCGTGACCCTTGGTCAGCATCTGGGTACCGACCAGAATACGGGTAGCACCGCTACGCATGTCATTGAGTATTGCGTCGAGGGTGCCACGCGAGCGAGTGGCATCGCGGTCTATCCTCGCGACCCTGGCGTCCGGGAAATAGCCATTCAAGGTCTCCTCGATGCGTTCGGTGCCCTGGCCGACCGGCTTGATCTCGCTATGGCATTCCGGGCACTCCGCCGGGATTCGGGTTTCGGTGCCGCAGTGATGGCAGCACAATTTGTTTCGAGCCTGATGCAGCGTCATGCGCGCGTCACAACGCCCGCACTCGGCCAGCCAGCCGCACTCGGTGCAGAACAAGACCGGGGCGTAGCCACGCCGATTCAGAAACAGCATCACCTGGCCGTCGGTCGCGAGATGCCGCTCCATCGCCTCCAGCAACGGCGGGCTCAGCCCGTCTCGTGCCGGGATGCTGCGCAGATCAATAATTTTCATTTCCGGATGCTGGGCCGCGCCGGGACGTTCCGGCAGCGGCAAACGCAGGTAGCGTCCGCTGCGCGCGTTCTGCAAGGTCTCCAGGGACGGGGTCGCCGATCCGAGGACGACCGGCACGTCGCTCATACGGGCGCGAACCACCGCCAGATCGCGTGCGGAATAACGGAATCCCTCCTGTTGTTTCAACGAGGGATCATGCTCTTCATCAACAATGATCAGGCCGCAATTCGCCAGTGGCGCAAACACTGCGGATCGAGTGCCGATGACCACGGGCGCCGTTCCCAGCCTGGCTTCTCGCCAGGCTCTGAGCCGGTCGGCATCGGTCATGCCCGAGTGGAGTACCGCCAGCGGGAAGTCAAAACGAGACCCGAATCGCTCTACGAGCTGTGGCGTGAGTCCGATTTCCGGGACCAGTACCAGAGCCTGACGACCGGACAACACCACGGACTCGATCGCCGAAAGATAAACCTCTGTTTTGCCGCTGCCGGTCACTCCATGCAGAAGTATCGAGCGAAACCCTGCCAGGGCGTCAGTGATGCCGGCGACCGCGTGCTGTTGCGCGCTGGTGAGCGCCGGGCCCGGTTTTGCCGCGAGGCTGGGACGGACCTCGATGCGCGTCACCAGCTCGAATTGCTCTGCAAAACCACGCTGGATCAGGCGTTTGACTGCGTCTCGCCACCAGGGAGCGAGCGCAGCCAGTCTGGCGTCGCTTGCCGTCGCGGGGCCGGACCGCAGGATCTCGAGCAGTTCTGCCTGGCGGGGTGCACGACGCGCCAACAACGCCAGCTCGGCGCTCATCCCGGGGTCCGTCGCGCGATACGCCTGTTCGACTGCGGCAGGCGGGCGGCCTTTGCGAAGCAGCCCCGGCAGGGCGGCGGCGCACACTTCTCCGATCGGGTGAGCATAGTAATCCGCAGCCCAGACCAGCAGTCGAAGCAAGACGTCGTCCACCACCGCTTCCTCATCCAGAACGCGGTCGGCGCGGCGCAGCTTTGACGGTGGCAATTCACTGGCCCCCCCGGTTTCCAGCACCAGTCCTATCTTCGAGCTGCGGCCGAACGGCACGCGAATCCTGGATCCAGGTACCGGGGCTGGGCCGGCCGCTGGCGCCAGATAATCGAAGGCCCGTCGCAGCGGTGCGTTGATCGCCACCCGGACTAGATCGGTGGGGTCCAAGTCACGCCCTCAGTTGTCCACAGAAGCTGTGGATAAGTCTGTGAATTGCCTGTAGCAAGATGGGATTTATCCGTACTTTCGCAGCGTGGGATTCGGTTTGACTAAAAAATGCCCATGAAAAGCATAAGTACTTTAAAAACAATGTATTAAGCTAGACTACAGAGGCAGATTATTAAGTAATATGGCTGTCACACTAGAGAAGCCGGGGTCTGTGTGCATAAGTGTTTTTGGCTTATCTGTCCCGGCCCGCGTCAACCCATGCCTGCCCCGGCCGTTGTAACCTCTGTGGACACGAGATTCAACGTCACCACCGGGGTGTTCCGGCAGACTTGAAGATGGCGCTCCGATGGCTGATTCTCCCATGGAAGTCTGGCCCATGCGTCACCCGGGCGAAACCGGATGGGAGGGATCGCTGGACAATACGGCTGCACTGGATGCTTTCCTCAGAAGCGTCGAACGAAGAGCATACGTGATGGCGAAATCGATGGTTGCGGATCAGGACGAAGCACTGGATGTGGTGCAGGACGCGATGATCCGGTTCGCCAGACGCTATGCACGGCGTTCGGAGGAGGAATGGCCGCCTCTGTTCTTCCGCATCGTGATCAACCGATGCCGGGACTGGCAGAGACGCCAGGCCGTGCGCAATCGGGTGATGTTTTGGCGCCGGGACGAGACCTGGCCGGACCCGGTCGCGATGGCGCCGGGCCCTGCAGGCCAGGAACCGGTCCGGCAATTGATGAACGATGAGGCGATGCAGACGCTGGGTGAGGCGATCAGGACGCTGCCCGCCCGCCAGCAACAGACTTTTGTGCTGCGCTGCCTCGAAGGACTGAGTGTCGAGGACACCGCCAGCGCGATGGGCTGTTCTGGCGGCACTGTAAAGACGCAGTATTTTCGGGCGCTTGCCGCTCTGCGGGAACAGCTGGGAGAACACTGGGATGGCTGACAACGACCAACAGGATCTGGAGCACCGGGCGCAGGCAGCCTTCCAGCGTGAACTGCGTCGATTGGAGCCGCGGGCCCGGGATGGCCTGGCAGCTGTGCGGCGTGAAGCGCTTGCTGCCGCCGGGCCAGGACCCAGCTGGCTTCCCGGGCGTTCTCCGATATGGATGCCGGTTGGGGCAGCAGCGCTTGCGGCGACGGCTCTTGCTGTGGTGCTGATCCAGCACAGCGATGGCACGGATTATGCGGAACTGGCCACGGCTGCTCCCAGCGCCGAAGACATGGAGATTTTGCTGGGTGAAGAAGATTTCGAGTTGCTGGACAACCTCGACTTCTATCTCTGGCTGGACGAACAGACAGAGGCGGGTTGAAAACCGTGACGGTGCGCTGGCTTGCCGGTTTTGGCTGTCTGGTTTTGGGGCTGAACGCTGTGGCCGCGCAGGCAGAGGACGCGCCGCCGAGCGAGGAGCTGCTGGAGTTTCTGGCGTTGTGGGAGCCCGAGGACGAAGCATGGCTCGGCGCCGCGCTGGTGGAGACCGAACAGGAACGCGAGGACGAAGAAGACGTCCCGGGATCGACGGAGACTGATTACGATGAAGACTAGCGGATGGCTTGTGGTGTTGCTGGCGATGGGATGGCTCATGGCGATCCCCGCCGCAGCGGATCCGTGGGAGGATCTGAGTACCGACCAGCAGGAAGCTTTGCAGGGCATGCAGCAGCGTTGGGACAGTCTGCCAGCGGCGCGCCAGGAGCGCCTGGCAGAGGGCGCCAAGCGCTGGTCCGCAATGGACGCGGAACAAAAGAAACAGGCACGGGAACGCTTCCGGCGTTGGCGGCACCTGGACAAGGAACAGCGTCAGCAGCTTCGCGATCGCTACCGGGACTTCAAGTCCCTGCCACCGGCAGAGCAGGAACGTATCCGCGAGAACTTCCAGCGATTCCGGCAGATGACACCGGAACAGCGTGACCGGCTGCGCCAGCGCTGGCAGAAGATGACGCCGGAACAGCGTGACCGGGTGCGTGATCGCATGCGGAATCTGACTCCGTCCCAGCGTCAGCAGATCAACGACCGGCCCAGACCAGCGCGGCCCGGCGGCGGTTGAGCTGCCGGTGCTGGCAAAAAGAAACCCGGCTCAGGGCCGGGTTCCGTTGTTCGCATACTCCAAACAGCGTCTTTCTGTCAGAGCGCTTTTAGCACCGCGTCGAGGCTCTCCTTGGCATCACCGAACAGCATCCGTGTGTTCTCCTTGTAGAACAGAGGATTCTCGACCCCGGCGTAGCCAGTGGCCATGCTGCGTTTGAGCACGATCGTGGTGCCGCCCTTCCAGACTTCGAGCACCGGCATGCCGGCAATCGGGCTGTCGGGTTTCTCCTGCGCGTCCGGATTGACGATGTCGTTGGCGCCGATAACGACGGAAACGTCCACGTCCGGGAAGTCCTCGTTGATCTCATCCATCTCGAACACGATGTCGTAGGGGACCTTGGCCTCGGCCAGCAACACGTTCATGTGGCCAGGCATGCGGCCGGCCACCGGGTGAATGCCAAAGCGCACGTTGATGCCTTTCTCGCGAAGCACTTTCGTGATTTCGTAGACGGTATGCTGAGCCTGCGCGACCGCCATGCCGTAGCCGGGCACGATCATCACTTCCTTCGAGTTGAGAAGCATTTCCGCTGTCTCGTCTGGCTGGATGGCGACGATCTCGCCTTCGATTTCGCCACCGGCTGCAGTCGTGCCACCGCCGGTGCCGAAGCCGCCGGCGATCACCGCGATAAAGCTGCGATTCATCGCCCGGCACATGATGTAGCTCAGGATCGCGCCGCTGGAGCCAACCAGCGCGCCGGTGACGATCAGCAGATCATTACTCAACATGAAGCCCGTCGCCGACGCCGCCCATCCCGAGTAGCTGTTCAGCATTGAGACCACGACCGGCATGTCGGCGCCGCCGATGGCCATGACCATGTGGATGCCGAAAGCCAGAGCGACCAGTGTCATCAGCACCAGCGGCAACATCCCGCCGTCCGCCGCCGCCTGCTGTACGAATTCGTGACCGAGCCAGATTGCCGCGAGCAGCAGGCCGAGGTTCAGCCAGTGGCGCGCAGGCAGAGTCATCGGCTTGCTGCCGATCCGCCCGGACAGCTTGCCGAACGCAACGATCGAGCCGGAAAAGGTGACCGCGCCGATCAATATGCCGAGATACGTCTCGATGTTGTGAATGGTTAGCTCTACCCCGGCAAACGAGGTCGAGTGGCCCATGAAGTTTGCGAAGCCGACCAGCACGGCCGCAAGACCGACCAGGCTGTGCAGGCTGGCAACGAGCTCAGGCATCTGCGTCATCTGAACGCGGCGAGCCAGTACGATGCCGATGCTGCCGCCGATCAGCAGCGCGACGATCAGGATCGCGTAATGCTGCGTGACCACCCCGAGAATGGTCGCCATCAGCGCGATGGACATGCCGATGATGCCGTACCAGTTTCCGCGGCGAGCGGTTTCCTGGTTCGACAGGCCGCCGAGCGCGAGGATGAACAGGATAGTCGCGGCGACGTAGGAGGCGGTGACGATACCAGCGCTAATCATGACAACCTCACTTTCGGAACATTTCGAGCATGCGTCGGGTTACGGCAAAACCGCCCGCGATATTGATGCTCGTAATCAGGACAGTGAAACCCGCGATCCACACAATCAGGCTGTGGGCGGAACTGATCTGCAGCAGCGCACCGATAACGATGATGCTCGAGATCGCGTTGGTCACGCTCATCAGCGGCGTGTGCAGCGCCGGCGACACATTCCAGATGACCATATAGCCAACGAAGCAGGCGAGCACGAACACCGTGAAGTGCGCCATAAACGATGGCGGGGCGACGGCGCCAAGGCCGAACAGTGCCAGCGCCCCCAGGGCCATGGCAATCATCGGGCCACCGGCTGACCGTTTCTTCTCTGGCTTTGGCGCCGGTGCGGCGGCCGGCCTGGCGGCTTTAGGCGCAGCCGACAACTTGGGCGCCGGCGGCGGCCAGGTGGTCTCCCCGCCGGTACAGATTGTCGCCCCGCGGATCGCCTCGTCCTCCATGTTGACGACCAGCTCACCGTCCTTCCCGGGCGTCATGTCTGTCAGCAGGTGGCGCAGATTCGTGCCGTAGAGCTGGCTCGACTGCGCGGCCAGTCTGCTTGGCAGGTCGGTGTAGCCGATCAGCGTCACGCCATGTCTGACCACGACCTGGCCGGGCTCGGTCAGCTCGCAGTTGCCGCCCTGCTCGGCGGCCAGATCCACGATCACGCTGCCGTCCTTCATCGACTCGACCATTTCGGCAGTGATCAGGCGCGGCGCCGGCTTGCCGGGGATGAGTGCGGTGGTGATGATGATGTCGACGTCCTTCGCCTGTTCGGCGAACAAGGCCATTTCGGCATCGATGAACTCTTTGCTCATGACCTTGGCGTAGCCGCCTTCGCCCGATCCATCCTCGTCCTTGAAATCGAGCATCAGGAATTCGCCGTCCATGCTCTCGACCTGCTCCTTCACTTCCGGGCGGGTGTCGAACGCGCGGACGATGGCGCCCATGCTCCTGGCCGCGCCGATCGCGGCGAGTCCCGCGACACCGGCACCGATGACCAGGACCTTGGCCGGAGGGATCTTGCCTGCGGCGGTGATCTGGCCGGTGAAGAAACGGCCGAAGTGCTGTGCGGCCTCGACGACAGCGCGGTAGCCGGCGATGTTGGCCATCGAGCTCAGCGCGTCCATTTTCTGTGCGCGCGAAATGCGCGGCACGCTGTCCATCGCCAGCGCAGTGACACCACGCTCGGTCAGCGTCTTCAGAAGCTCAGGATTCTGTGCCGGCCAGATGAAACTGATCAGCGTCTGCCCAGACCGCAGCAAGCCGAGTTCTTCATCCGCCGGTGCCCGAACCTTGAGCACAATATCGCACTGCTTGTAGATGGCGCTGGTGGCGTCGGCGATCTCGCAGCCTGCGGCCCGGTACGCCTCGTCCGAAAAGCTGGCCTCGGCACCCGCGCCGCTCTGTACGACCACGCCATAGCCCAGTTTCATCAGCTGGGACGCGACTTCCGGGGTCGTCGCAACGCGCCGTTCGCCCGGATAAGACTCCCGGACGATACCGATCGTTAGCCCCATGGGATTCCTCCTGCCGTTTTGTTCCTGAATGTCTGGGCCCGGCTCAGTTTAGCTTCCTGCGCCGCGTTTACCACCTTGGCGTGCACCGCGGTCTGAAATCCGGCCCGGGTTTCAATTTCAATCCCCGAAGCTGTTTCATTCCCCTTTGATCTCAGGCTCCGGAGGCGCGTGGGCTTCTTCTTCGTTCGTTTGCCTGGCACTCTCCGCGGCCACGCCGATACCTGTGTCTACCGCTGGGCACCCGCTCGAGCTGGTAGACCCCGGGAGTGTAGTTAATTTGACTGACGATAGCAGTCGTTCTGCCGTGGCGGTGAGTTGTCATTGATTTTCCATCGCCGTTCTGGAATAAAAGGCGAGGCGCTTGGCGCCACTCGCGGATGGGTAGCTATTATGCAGAGCAGCCTTGGTCAACAGATCCTGAGGACCGATATCGCCGGTATGCCACTGGAGTGGGTGGACTACCGGGAAGCGGTGCGTCTGTATCACACCGAACAGGTCGCCTATGAGTGCGGTTCGGATTTGATGACCGTGCACGGCGGCACCAACGCCGCCAGCGGCCGCCGTTCAATGCTGTGTCTTAGCTCAATCATCGCAACCCACGGGACGCCGCAGATCGACATGCTCAGTCGTTCCAATTATGCACCGCCGCTGAACAATTTCGCTCTGTTCAAGCGGGATGCGTTCCTGTGTTTGTATTGCGGTGAGACCTTTCTTGCCAGCGGTCTTTCCCGCGATCACGTCACGCCCCTGTCCCAGGGTGGTGAGGACATCTGGACGAATGTGGTGACTGCCTGCCGTCGATGCAATCATTACAAGGCCGGACGGACGCCTGAGCAAGCCAGCCTGCAGCTGTTGGCGGTTCCGTTTACTCCGACTTATGCCGAGTACATTTATCTGAAGGGGCGCCGGGTTTTGGCGGATCAGATGGAGTACCTGCTGGCGCACTTTCCACGCACCAGTCCGCTGCATGCGCGATTGTCGCGGCTGTCGGCCCGGCTGCTGGCGGAAGGCGGTGTGTCGGAGTGGAACGCCTGAAACAAAAAGAGCCCCGCCATTGGCGGGGCTCCCGGATTTGCAGCCCGAGGGCTGCACCTCCCCCCTTCGAAACTGGTGTCGGCGCTCTTTGCCCGGCAACGCCTGGCCCCCTGTCTTTAAGGACTGACGCTGGCCTCGACTGACGCCAGCTTTATCTGTCGTCGAGTTGCTCTATCGAGCCGACGGTCGCCTCCGATTCACCTGCGCTGGCGCGGTCGGCTGCAAGCATGATCAGCGAGAAAGCGACCAGCAGCGCGGCGAAAAAGGGCGAAAACGTCTTCGTCATGTCTGGATTCCCCAAGCCTTACAAAGCGCGCAGTAAAATGGAATGCAGAAACCGTGCCGGAAAATCTAAGTCGTTGATAAGCTTGAATGGAGCCAGTCTTCGCGAGCAGGCATACCGGCCGGATTGTAAATTTCGTCGACAGCCTGGCTCACGTTATGTAAACGCATGGCGTGGCGGCGCTTCGACATCGGGTTTGTCCCGGGGACGGAAATGGTGACCTCGTTTTGATCCATCTTATTGACGCCAGCGTATTCGTATTTCGGGCCTGGTTTTCCATTCCGCCGGATATGACCGACACCGATGGGCAGCCGGTGAACGCGGTGTATGGCTACACCGGGTTCCTGTGCGATCTGCTGGAGCAGGCGCGGCCTGGCCACGTCGCAGCGGCCTTTGATGAGAGCCTGACCAGTTCTTTTCGCAATGAAATTTATCCCGCCTACAAGGCGAACCGGGAACTGCCGCCGGCAGACCTGGAGCGCCAGTTTCAGCTGTGCCGCGAAGTGACTGGTGCGATGGGCGTGGCCCATCTGGCTGATCCGCGCTATGAGGCAGACGATATTATTGGCACGCTTACGCAGACCTGCCGGACCGCAGGCCTGGCGAGCACCATCGTGACGCGAGACAAGGACCTGGCTCAACTGCTGCGCCCGGGGGACGTGTTCCTGAACCCGGTGGATCGCCGCAGTTTTCAATACCAGGACGTCGCGGCGCATTTTGGTGCCGCCCCGGAGCGGATGGCGGATTTCCAGGCCCTGGTTGGCGACAAGGTAGACAATATCGCTGGCGTGCCTGGAATCGGCGCCAAGACAGCCGCTGCCCTGTTCGCAAGTTTTGATTCGCTGGAAAGCCTGTATCAGGATCTGGAGGCGGTGGAAGCGCTGCCGATACGCGGCGCCGCCGGGGTTGCGCGCCGCTTGCGGGAGCATCGGGACGCAGCGTTTCTGGCTCGGCAACTGACCCGGATCGTGACTGATATGCCGCTGGACATGACGCCCGCGGATCTGACCGCCCGAACGCCGGACATCGATGCCGTCGAAGCCTTGTTTGACCGGCTCGGATTCGGGCAGCGTTTGCGCCTGCAGGCCAGGCGTCTGGCGGCGCATCATTGAGCACCGGGCTGGACCTGGTCGCGGCAGAGCTCAGCGCCCGGCTGGGGCGTCGCCTGTCAGCGGATCACGCCCAGGCGGTGGCCGGCGGATGTATCAACGCCGCCTGGCGCCTGCACGGCGAGGGCGGCGATGTGTTCCTGAAGACCAACCGCGTCGATGCGCTGAGCATGTTCGAAGCCGAAGCAGAGGGGCTCGACGAATTGCGCCACGCCGGCGCGCTCCGGGTACCGGCGGTGTTCGGCGTGGGTTCGAGCGGCAGTCTGGCGTGGCTGGCCCTGGAGTACGTGCAGACAGGCAGACCAGGACCGGCTGCAGAACGACAACTGGGTGCCGCTCTCGCGCGACAGCACGGGTGCCTGGGGGAAAGCTTTGGCTGGCGCCGGGACAATACGATTGGCATGACACCGCAGCCCAACCAGCGCTGCGACGAATGGCCTGAGTTTTTCGCCAACCGACGCCTGGGGTTCCAGCTTGATCTGGCCCGCGATGACGGCAGGCCGCCAGCCTTGATCGACGCCGGGCGACGCCTGCAGGAACTGGTCCCACGCTTTTTCGAACAGGCTCATCCCGAACCCGGCCTGCTGCATGGCGATCTGTGGAGTGGCAACTGGGCCGCAGACGAACAGGGCGAGCCATTTGTGTTTGACCCTGCGGTCTACTTCGGAGATCCGCTGGCCGACATCGCCATGACACGCCTGTTCGGTGGCTTTGGTCGCGAATTCTACGCCGCCTATGAAGCGCGTCGACCAATGCAGCCCGGCGCGAACCTGCGCTGCGAGCTATACAATCTTTACCATGTTCTCAACCATCTGCATCTGTTCGGCAGCGGCTATCAACAGCGCGCCAGGGACATGATAGACAGGCTGCTGGCCGAGCTTGGCCAGAGCACTAGTCCGGATCATGGATGATGCGGATCTGGGTGCCCTCAGGCGCCCGCAGGCTCAGGCATGGAACGGCGAGAATCTCGTCTTCCTGCGGCTTTGGCTCGAGCCCGCGCTGCACCAGTGATTTCAGGCTGCGGTCAAGGTCAGCGGTGGAAAACACCAGTACCGGTAACTCACGCCGACTGGATTCATACACACACAGATCGATGCCGTCGCTGGTCAGCGCTGTGGCCGGCCCCGGCGCCGTATCGCTGCTGGCGGTCGCGACGAATCCCATCCCCTCCCAGAATGTGACAGCCTGCTCCAGCTGTCGGACCGGATAGCGATACTCGTGGAAAAACCCTGCAGCCGGTCGCGCTAGCGGCGTTGAGGGTGGTGAGTAAGTGCGTGCTTCCAGCAGCGTGATCATCTGGCCATCGGGATCGACGAAGCCCAGTTCGTTGAACTGATCATCACCGGCTTTCAGGAAATCGAGCGTGATGCCGCGGGACTCCAGCTCATGCGCGAATGCGGCGAGCTGTGGCCGCACCCAGACCAGCGCCGGGGAAGGGAACTCGTAAGCGTGCAGCCCGATCGCCAGATGGCCGTCAGTGACCACGCCATAGGCATGCGACCAGACATCTCCGGTCACCGCCTGGGTAAGGCCCAGGCGGTCATAGAAGCTCACTGATTCCAGCATGTCCGGGGCGTGGATGCTGATTTCCAGAAACCTGCCCAGCATCAATCAGGCGCCGCTGGCTTTAGCCCGTTCGGCGCGCTTGATCCGCTCGGACTTGTGCGTTTCCTCATCCCAGGCGGGCGATGTCTCAGGCCACCCTTGCAGATGACGCAGCACCAGTTGGGTGAGGAAGCTGATGTGGTCGCGACGGGCGTTCAGTGCGGGCACATAGCTTAGCCGCTCGCCCCCTGCCTCGATAAAGAACTCCTGGTTCTGCATCGCGATTTCCTCAATCGTTTCGAGGCAGTCCGCGGAGAATCCGGGACAGATGACGTCGATGTGCCTGACCCCGGCTTTGCCAAGATCCTGCACCCGTTCGTCGGTATACGGACGCAACCATTCCTCTCGGCCGACTCTGGACTGGAAACTCAGAGACCATTCGTCGTCTTTCAAAAACAGTGCCTCGGCCAGCAGGCGGCCGGTCTTCTGACAATGGCAATGATACGGGTCACCCGCCAACAGATAACGCCGTGGCAGACCATGGAAACTCATCAACAAATGCTCGCCGCGGCCATCAGATGCCCAATGCTCGCGCACGCTGGCGGCCAACGCGCCGATGTAGCCGGTCTCATCGTGATATTGGTTGATGAACCGCAGCTCGGGTATCCATCGCTGACGCGCCAATGCCGCCGCAATCGCATCAAACGCCGTCGCCGTAGTGGTCGCGGAGTACTGTGGATACAGGGGCAGCACCAGCAGCCTGCGCACCTGCTTGTTACGCAATTCCTGCAACGCGTCTGCCACTGACGGTTTGCCGTAACGCATCCCAAGTGCGACATGCACCGGTCCCGGCAGCGCGGAATCCAGCTGGCGCTGCAAGGCAGCGCGTTGCTTTACCGACCAGACCATCAGCGGCGATCCCTCGTCGGTCCAGACCTTGGCGTAGGCCGCGGCGGATCGCTTGGGTCGTATCCGCAGAATCACCCCGTGCAGGATCAGCCACCAAATGGGCCGGGGCACTTCGATCACGCGCGGATCCCAAAGAAATTCAGCCAGGTAACGACGAACGGCCGCCGGTGAGGGCTCATCTGGCGTGCCGAGATTAACCAGTAGAACGCCGAGCGTGTCCGCAGAATCGTGTTGAAAATCGGCTTCGCCGGCAAACCTGGGCATTCGGCTCTCACTTGCAGGGTTGGGGACAGGAATTAGATCATACTAGCGGCCAGTCTCTTGCGACACTTCGGCTGCAAGAGATCGGCCGCCCAACACCGGCCGCGATAGTGGGTAAGGGGAGACGGGTTACAGGCCACGGCTGTGCTGCAGCCAGTCGGGCGCCGGAGCAATAACGGTCAGGGGACATCGCATGCAATCTTCCAGGCAGAAAAAGAGCGCGGACGCGCTGGACGGGAAGCGCAGGCGGCGCCTGCTCAGGGACTTGATTGTGTTCCAGTTCAAGCTCCTGATCGATGCGTTCAAGGATCTGTTGTTGAGTCCGCTGTCCTTCGGCGCGGCGATAATGGATTTCCTGAGGCCCGGCGCCAGGCCCGGGATGTTGTTTTATCGATTGCTGCGCGCAGGCCACGTTGCGGAAGAGCGCATCGACCTGTTCGGAACCCGGCGCGGACGGGTACGTGAACCGGAGTCATGGACCGTGGACCGGGCCATAGACCAGGTAGAGCGTCGCATGGACCGTGGACGGAAACCGCACAAGCGCTCTGCAGCCGCGGCAAACGAGGGAGAGAAAAAATGATTGCATTCAGAAGGTTAGGATTGCCGGCAGCAGTGCTGGCGCTGATGGCCCTGATGGCGACATCGCAGGCTGCGGCGTATCCGGTGGATCTGGATATCGACACTGAAGGCCTCGAGGTGACGGTCAACCGGGTGGACGTGGATGAGGCGGTCGTGTTGCAGGTGCACAACTACGAGACCCGCCCGATCCGCTGCAATTTCGAATTTCGCAATGGTCCTGAGGTTGCGCGGCAGCGCAAGGTCTCGATAGACGCCAGCGCGGACCGGGTGGTTCGCTGGACGCCCGGCCGCTCCGTGGTGCGGGTCAAGGTCTCAGGCAAATGCTGGATCAGCGAAGCGGACACGGAAAATGACGACAAGAAGACCGCGCCGGCCTAGTCGTAGTTCCGGGTCCGGAATCGACCGCCGGCTCAGCGCACGTCGCGTCCGCTGATCAGGTCCTCGAGACTGGGTGGTTCGTGCCCCGGGCCCATGCGGCCGGATTTCAGCCGCGCCATATAGTTCCGGTAGGCACGCATCGCCTGCCCGCCGAATATCCACATGATCGGAATGTTGGCAAACAGCATCACACCGGTGCCGATGCCGGTCAGATTATCCAGCTCGACGTTGGTCGTGATCAGACCGGCGGTGGCGACCACAATCAGACCGCAGTAGACAAGCTTGTACGGCATCACCGAGCGCTCACCGGCCAGATAGATCATCCCCTGCTCACCGTAGTAGCTCCACGAAATCATGGTCGACAATGCGAACAGCCATGCGGCCAGTGTCACCAGCCATTTGCCCAGACCTTCCTGAACTGTATCGAAGGCTCGCGCGGTCAGCGACGCGCCCGGATAATCGATAAACAGCTTGTTGTTCAGCAGCGACGGTTCGACCGGGCTGTCGATAGTGCCCCAATCGATCACCGCGCGACTGTTCGGTGCTGCCGAGATGGTGCCGAATATCTTGTGCAGGTGGTTGCCCGATTGCTCGTTGTCGTGGGCCTGCACGATCATGAATACCGTTTCATCGTTGTAGAGTTCTCGTTGCGCCAGCGGCGCCGCTACGGACTCCAGGGTCCACTGACCCGGGCCTGCTGCCTCAATTACCGGCGGTACACCGAATTCGCTGTCCCCGCTTCGATTCCAGACCCCGCTGGAAAGAATCACCAGCGCTGTAAAAGAGCACACAATTAATGTGTCGATCAGCGGCTCCAGAGCTGCTACCACGGCCTCACGCACCGGTTCCTTGGTCTTGGCCGCGGCATGTGCGATCGGCGACGATCCCTGGCCGGCTTCGTTGGAAAAAAGTGCCCGCTTCATGCCGAACAGGAAGGCATAGCCCACGGTGCCGCCAAGAAACGCGCCGGCGGCTTCGCTGGGGCTGAAGGCGGAAACAACGATGAGCTTCAGCATCGCGGGCAGGGTGTCGACGTGCACGACCAGAACGTAGGTTCCCGCCAGCAGATACAGGGCGACCATGATCGGCACCAGGCGGCCGGCCACCGCGCCGATGCGTTTGATGCCACCGATAATCACCATGCCGACCAGAATCGCCAGCACGATGCCTGTAGCCACGCCCGGGATACCGAAATAGCTGTGGGTGATTTCGGCCACATTCCAGGCCTGAAACATGTTGCCGCCGGTGATCGTGGACACCAGCAGCGTGATACAGAAAATTCCGCCGATAAGTTTGCCGGCGCCGTGCAATTTCGGATTCAGTCGGCCAAGACCCTTGCTCGCCACCCACATGGGGCCACCATGCGGGTTATCCGGATCGTCGGTGTTGCGATAGAGCATCGACAAGGTGACCTCGGTGAGTTTGAGCGCCATACCAAAGAAACCGACTACCCACATCCAGAACACGGCTCCGGGGCCGCCCAGCGCAATCGCCAGCGCGACCCCGCCGATATTGCCCAGGCCCACGGTGGCCGATAGCGCCGCGGACAGCGCCTGAAAGTGATTGATCGCGCCGGGGTCTGAAGCCTCGTCGTAACGGCCGCGCAACACGTGGGCGCCATGGGCGACCGCGCGGAACTGGCAGAAGCCGCTCCACACGGTGAACACGATGCCGGTGCCAAGTACGATCAACAGCACCGCGTTGTGCCAAAGAACGCCATTGATCGCGGACATGATGTTGTTCAGGCTATCCATGAGACCCCTTTTTGCAGGTGACTGTGCGCCCCGGATTCCGTGTCTTCGGCGCCGCGGCCATGATGGAGTCTGCTCCCGACCTTGGCAAGGCGGCCCGCGACGGCAGTAGAATCCCGCTTCTGCCTCAGGGCCCTTGTTTATGAACAGTCAGCGCAGTCAGCTCTCCAATCTGGGCCACGGCATCCGGCTGTTCGTGCTGGCGGGACCTTTGATCGCCAATAATCTGGCAATCGCCGGCATGGGCTTCGCGGATACGGTGATGGCCGGGCGGCTGGGCACACCTGATCTGGCGTCGGTGGCGGTCGGTAATAGCGTCTGGATGGTGGTGTTCCTGTTCGGGCTCGGCGTGTTGATGGCCATGAGTCCGACTGCGGCGCATGCGTTTGGCGCTGGCCGGAATGCAGAGGTCGGCAGTTACATGCGGCAGTGCCTGTGGCTGAGCCAGGGTCTGGCGCTGGTGTCCTTGCTGGCAGTGTCCAGGGCCGAATGGGTTTTGGGCGCGGTCGGCGTTGACCCGTCCGTCATCCCGCTGACCGTCGGCTATCTGGATGCCATCGCCTGGGGCCTGCCGGCCATGTATGCCTATCTGAGCCTGCGATTTATGAGCGAAGGCGTCGGCTGGACACGGCCGATCATGTATGTCGCCCTGGTAGCTCTGGTCGTCAACGTGTTTGGGAACTGGGTTTTCATGTATGGCAAATTCGGCTTCCCCGCTATGGGCGCTGTCGGTTGTGGCGTCGCCAGTGCCGTTTCGATGTGGGTCATGCTGGCGGTGATGGCGACCTATGTGTTTACCCAGAAACGCTACCGTCGATTTGAGCTGGCGAGCGGCTTTGAGCGCCCGGATCCGGCCCGTCTGCGGGCCTTGCTGGCGCTCGGTCTGCCGATTGCGGTCAGCGTGGTTTCAGAGGCCGGCTTGTTCAGCGCGGTCGCGATACTGATGGGTACTCTGGGTGCAACCGTCGTGGCGGCACACCAGATTGCGATAAATTTTGCCGCCACCATGTTCATGGTGCCGCTGGCCCTGCATTCGGCGCTGACTATTCGCGTTGGCCATGCGCTGGGCCGCGGGGAACCGGATCTGGCCCGCCGGATCGGTATTATCGGGATCATCATGTGTGGCGGGCTGATGGCCATTTCGGCAGTCACGTTGCTGTTTTTCCGTGCCGATGTTGCGGCTTTCTACACCAGCGACAAGGATGTGCTGGCGCTGGCGGTGTCGCTGTTGACTATGGCGATGATCTTCCAGGTCTCCGACGGGCTTCAGGTGGGCGCCGCCGGCGCGCTGCGGGGCTTCAAGGACACCCGCATCCCCATGCTGATCAACTTCAGCTGCTACTGGCTTGCTGCGTTTCCGCTGGCCTGGTATCTGGGCGTGGTCAGGGATCTGGGTCCACAAGCGGTTTGGGTCGGATTGATCCTTGGCCTTTCACTCACCGCGCTGTGTCTCAACCTCCGGTTCCTGGCGATATCACGGCATCGGCGACTCAGCCCGGCGGTATAATCCCGCACCTCAGGGATACGGGTGAGACAGAGTATGGTCGCCAGGCGATTGATCCGCTTTCGATTCGGCAAAGCGAACAGATGGTCCATCCTTGCGCTCCTGGCCGTCGTGCTGATCGCCTGTGGCAAATCACCGGTGCCGGAAACGGTTTCCGAGTCGGCGGGTGACGATAGCGCAGCCCGGCTAGAGCAGATTTTCGAGGGCTATTTCGAAGACTATCTGTCGCTCAACCCTGTTGTAGCTACAGCGCTGGGGGATGATCGCTATGACGATCGGCTGGAGATCACGTTCAGCCCTGAATACCGCGCCAGCGAGAAAGCGCAGGCCGAGTACTATCGCGACCAGCTACTCACTATCGATCCGGACACGCCGGGCGCACAGGATCGTCTCAGTCGGGCGACATTGCTCTATTTGCTGGATCAGTCGCTGGAGAGCCTGAATTACCCTGACTACCTGCTGCCACTGGATCAGATGAATTCCTTTGCCAACAGCTTTGCCGAAATGGGTTCGGGTCAGGGCATCCAGCCGTTTCGCAGTGCACAGGACTACGACAATTTTCTTGCCCGGGTAAACGATTTCGAGCTTCAGGTAGACGTCGCCATTGCGAATCTGAAGGAGGGCGTTCAGCGCGGTGTGGTGTTGCCGCGATTCGCGGTCGAACGCCTGATTCCGCAATTGTCTTTTCAAATCGTCGACAAGGCCGGGGACAGCGTGTTTTTCGGCCCTGTAAATGCGTTCCCGGATGCCATGCCCGCCGCCGAGAGGGAGCGACTCCGGCAGGCCTATGCTACCGCCATCATGGAGCAGATCATGCCCGCCTACCGGCGGCTTCGCGACTTCATGGCGGTCGAGTATCTGCCGGCCGCGCGGGACACGGTTGGCTATTCCGCGCTGCCCGATGGCGATGCCTGGTACGACTTTCTGGTGCGCTCGTACACGACCACAGACCTGAGTCCGGAGCAGATCCACCAGATCGGCCTGGCCGAGGTCGAACGCATCCTCGGAGAGATGGATGCGGTCCGTGTTCAGGTCGGGTTCGAGGGCGATCTGAACGCGTTTTTCGACTACCTGGGGTCAGATCCAGGCTTCTTCTGGACCCAGGGCGACGATGCATTGCGGGATTATCGAGGGGTAGAGCGCCAGGTCAATGCCGCGCTGCCGGCGATGTTCGCCGTGTTTCCGAACGCAGGTTTCGAAATCCGTCCGGTTGAAGCGTTTCGTGCGGATTCCGCGGCAAGCGCGTCCTATCAGAGCCCAAGCGTCGATGGTTCGCGTCCGGGAGTGTTCTATCTGAACACTCACGATATCGCGCGTCTGCCGCGCTGGGGCATGGTGACCTTGTTTCTGCACGAGGCCATACCGGGTCATCATTTCCAGAGCGCGCTGGCTCAGGAAAACATGAAGCTGCCCCGCTTCAGACGCTTTCGCGGTGTCACTGCGTATACAGAAGGGTGGGCGCTTTATTCGGAGGACCTGGGTATAGAAATGCAGATGTTCAGTGATCCCTACCAGTACTTTGGCAAGCTCAACGACGAGATGTTAAGAGCGCTGCGTCTGGTTGTGGACACCGGTCTTCACCGGATGAACTGGACCCGCCAGCAGGCCATCGATTACATGCTGGAGAATTCGTCCCTGCCTGAACTTGAAGTGGTGCCGGAGGTGGAGCGGTATATCGTCGATCCGGGTCAGGCCTTGTCCTACAAGATCGGCCAGTTGCGTTTGCACGAGTTCCGCGCTCAGGCCGAGGCCGCGCTGGGCGACCGCTTTGATCTGCGCCAGTGGCACGACATGATCCTGCTCAGCGGCGAATTGCCGATGGGTCTGTTGGGTCAGCAAAACGAACAGTGGATTGCCGCGCAGCGCATCGACTAAGCGGCGGCATCGAGCGCTTATCTCGCTGCGGCCACAGCTCCGCGGCGCTCTGTTGGTGTCTGAGGCGCTAAGCCTGGCCGAATCGCGCCGCATTGCCGGCCAGATAGGTGCGTTCTTCTGCTGTGCTCAGCCGGTTCAGGGTCAGATTACGGTGTGGGAAGCGTCCGAAGCGGGCAATGATGTCCCGGTGCAGTCGCGCATAGTCCAGAAAACCCTGGAATACGTCTTGCTGATCTACTGATACTTCGCTGAGCAGCTGACGGTAACGTGAAACCGAGCTCTCCTGATCATCCAGAAACTCCGAATGCTGTAACGGCATGTAGAAAAAACAGCGTTCTATCGGGGACAGAGCGAGATCCATTTGCTGGCTCATGCCATCCCGCATCAGATAGCGCGCCCGGCCGTCCCGCTCGAAGGCCCTGGCGGTTGCCCGGAACAGGTTGCGCGGGAACTGGTCGAGCAGCAGGATCAGCGCCAGACGTCCAAGCGGTGTTGCACCCATCGTGTCCAGCTGCCCGGCAAAGGCACTCTCGACCTCGGCTGACCAGCGCGACTCCATGGCCCTGTCTCTGGCCTCATCGCTGCCAAACCAGAACCCCATACGGCTGGCGATGGCCGTTGGGTCGCTGGTCGTCTCTCCAAACCAGAACGCCCTGATGTCCCTCGGCAGATTCTCTTCGTTCATGTCCCTGTTCACCGGTATGCCCCGTTGCTGTTCGGCCGCGTCCGGCGGCGCTCCGGCCCGGGCGCTTACACCGTTGACCCCTCGTCCGCCGACTATACTACTGAGCATGCAGACGGCGCACATTTCGAACACATGGGCAGGCGAATCGCGGTTTTACGTCGGCCAGCTAGTGGTCCATCAGCAGTTCGGATATCGAGGCGTGGTGGTAGACGTGGACGCTGAATTTTCGGACACTGACGCCTGGTCCGAAGAGCTCGCCATTTCCCGATCCCCCCGAGACCAGCCGTGGTACCGGGTGCTCAGGGATGGCTCCGCGCATGAGACCTATGTTGCTCAGCGCAATCTCAGCGCTGACCCGTGTTGCAAACCCATCCGCCATCCGCTGGTATGGCACTACTTCGAGGATTTTCGTGACGGCGTTTATTTCTCCATGCGGCGAATCAACTGAGGCCGTGCACGCAATGGCAGCACGGGGTTCCACTCTGGCCGGGACTCTGCAGTCTGGTTCAACAACGCGGCGCGCCCGCCGCATTGCGGCTATCGCCGCGCTTGCCTTTGCCGGCTTTCTGACGGGCTGCGACGACGCCACGACGGCACCTCAGGCGGCGATCGAAACCCTTGTGGCGCAGGCAGAACTCGCTGGAGAAGCTGGCGATGTCGAGAGTCTGACGGAACTGCTGGCCAGCGATTATTCGGATATCGATGGCCGTGACAGACGCGCGATGAGTTTCCTGTTTCGCCGCCTGTTCGCACGCTTCCCGGATCGGATGGTGGTGGTCAGAGACCTGGAAATCGAGGTGATTTCCGAGCAGCTGGCCAACGCCAGTATGCAGCTCGTTGCCGCGGGCCGGGACGCCGCTGCCTCGTCACCGCTGGATATCGACGGCGACAGGCTCTATCTGCGTCTGGCGCTGAGGGTAGAGGGCGGGGGCTGGCGAGTGGTCCGGGCCCAGTGGCGTAGCGAGCCGTGGAATTGACCCCTAGCCCCTCATGTGATTTATAGTCGAGGGGCGGGACATTGGAATCGATGCCCCGTCCGCGAGGCCGAAATCAACAACAATAACGCCCTGGCGGAAAATTGGGCGCGCTGGCCAACCCTGTGGAGGAGCTGATTCTTGGGCGGGTCCCGATGGGACCGGCACGGGGGAGTGATGACTGTACCGTCCAGCGATTGTTTGTGGTCCGAGCGATTCGAGCGCGATAGCTGCGGATTCGGCCTGATCGCCCATCTCAAGGGCGAGGCCAGCCATCGTCTGGTCGCCGTGGCCATTGAGGCCCTGGTGCGGCTGACGCACCGTGGCGCGGTCGCAGCGGACGGCCGAACCGGCGACGGTTGCGGCCTGTTGATGGCAACGCCTACGGCTTTTCTGCAGCGGGTAGCGGCTGAGGCGGGTATCGATCTGCCCGAACGTTTCGCAGCCGGTATCGTATTCCTGAATCCGGGTGCCGAGGGCGCAAGCCGCGCGCGTCGAGAATTGGAACAGACGCTCCGGGCCGAAGGAGTTGCCACACTGGGCTGGCGGACGGTACCCGTGGACCAGTCGGTATGTGGAAAGGAGGCGCTGCGTTCGCTGCCCGTCATCGAACAGGTGTTTTTGGCGTGGCCGGAAGGCGACGACGAAGACACGTTTAACCGGCGACTGTTTATGGCGCGGCGTAGAGCCGAAATGGCTCTGGCCGAAGCTGATCCGGTGTTCTACATCGCCAGCCTGTCGTGCACCACGCTTGCATGGAAGGCGATGGTGATGCCGGCCTTCCTTACACGTTTTTATCCGGACCTGGCGGCACAGGATCTGGCAGCCCATATCTGCGTGTTCCACCAGCGTTTTTCGACCAACACCTGGCCCCAGTGGCGCCTGGCTCAGCCGTTCCGTTATCTGGCGCATAACGGAGAGATCAACACCATCGCCGGGAATCGAAACTGGGCGGTCGCTCGTGGCCCGGTGTTCGCAACGCCGCTATTGCCGGCGCTGCAACAGATCCAGCCCCTGGTCTCACTCTCCGGTTCGGACTCCTCCAGCCTGGACAACATGCTCGAGGTATTGCTGGCTGGCGGAATGGACCTGATGCAGGCCATGCGATTGCTGATGCCGCCGGCCTGGCAGACCGTGGACACCATGGATGCTGATGTGCGGGCCTTTTACGAGTTCTACGGTATGCATATGGAGCCGTGGGACGGGCCGGCGGGGGTCGTGGTCACAGATGGCCGCCAGGCGGCATGCGCTCTGGACCGGAACGGTCTGCGGCCTGCGCGGTTTGTGATCACGGATGATGACCTGATCACCGTTGCCTCGGAAATCGGCGTTTATGATTACCGCCCGGACCAGGTGGTGCGCAAGGGTCGTCTCGGTCCGGGCCAGATGTTGCTGGTCGATACCGAACGCGGCGAGATCCTCGAAACCGGCGAGATCGAGCAACGGCTCAAGGTGCGGGGTCCGTTCAAGGACTGGTTGCGTCGCGGCGTTCGCTATCTGGACTCGGAGTTGATCGACCCGCAATTGTCCGCCGAGCCGATGCCGCGGGAAGACCTGCGGGTCTATCAGAAGATGTTCAATGTGACCCGTGAGGAACGCGATGAAGTGTTGCGCGTTCTGGCGGAAAGCGAGGGCGAGGCCGTCGGCTCGATGGGCGACGATACGCCGCTGCCGGTGATGTCGAGCAAGCTGCGCTCGCTTTACGATTACTTTCGTCAGCAGTTCGCGCAGGTCACAAACCCGCCCATCGATTCCTTGCGCGAACGCATCGTCATGTCGCTGGAGACCCAGATCGGGCCCGAACGCAATCTGTTCGACCCCCAGCCCGACCATGCGAGCCGGATCGTGATGAATTCGCCGGTGTTGTCGCAGCGCAAGTTCCGACAAATCCTGAATATCCAGGCCGATGCTGGTGTCGCCGAGATCGACCTCAATCGAGCGAAAGATCAGGATCTGGAGCAGAGCATCGGTGAGATTTGTGCGCTGGCAGAGGAAGCAGTTCGCGCCGGCAAGCTACTGGTGGTCCTGAGCGATCGCGGGATCAAGCGCGGGCTGATGCCGGTCCATCCACTGCTGGCGACCGGTGCCGTGCACCATCATCTGGTGCAAAAAGGCCTGCGCTGTAATTGCAATATCCTGGTGGAGACTGCTACCGCCAGAGACCCGCATCACTTCGCCTGTCTGATCGGCTATGGGGCGACCGCGATCTATCCCTATCTGGCCTATGAGTGCCTGCATGATATGACCCGGACGGGTGAATTGCGGCTCGATCGCAATCGCGGACGGCAGCTCGGGCGCAGCTACCGACGAGGGATCCGCAAAGGTCTGTTCAAGATCATGTCGAAGATGGGAATCTCGACCATCGCCAGCTATCGCGGCGCGCAATTGTTCGAAATCGTTGGTCTGCACGAGAACGTTGTGAGCCTGTGTTTCCCTGGCACTGTCAGTCGCATCCAGGGCACCGATTTTGTCGACCTGCAGGCGGATGCTGAACAACTGGCGCGGCTGGCCTGGGATCCGCGCGCCGACGTCGCTCAGGGCGGACTCTACAAGTTCGTGCATGACGGCGAGTATCACGCGTTCAATCCGGACATCATCGCTACCCTGCAGGCAGCGGTTCAGACGGGCGACTACAGTCTCTACCAGGCCTACGCCGAGTTGGTAAACAAGCGGCCCAAGATGGTGTTGCGGGATCTGCTGGAAGTCGTGTCCACACGTGCGCCGATCCCGCTCGATGAAGTGGAACCCGAGGCAGACATCCTGCGACGCTTTGACAGCGCCGCGATGTCTCTTGGCGCGCTGTCCCCGGAAGCGCACGAAGCATTGGCGATTGCGATGAACCGGCTTGGCGGCCGCTCCAATTCAGGCGAGGGTGGCGAGGATCCTGATCGCTACAACAGCGAACGCGTGTCCAAGATCAAGCAGGTCGCTTCCGGTCGTTTCGGTGTGACCGCGGAATACCTGGTCAACGCGGAAGTTTTGCAGATCAAGATCGCTCAGGGGGCGAAGCCCGGTGAAGGCGGCCAGCTACCCGGGCACAAGGTCAACGACATGATTGCGCGTTTGCGCTTTGCACGCCCGGGCGTTGGTCTGATATCACCGCCGCCGCATCACGACATCTATTCGATCGAGGACCTGGCGCAGCTGATTTTCGACCTCAAACAGGTGAACCCGGACGCGCTGGTGTCGGTAAAACTGGTCTCGGAGCCCGGCGTTGGCACCATCGCCGCCGGTGTTGCCAAGGCCTACGCAGACCTGATAACGATCTCCGGCTATGACGGTGGCACCGGCGCCAGCCCTCTGACGTCAGTAAAGTACGCCGGCAGTCCGTGGGAGCTGGGGCTGGCCGAAGCGCATCAGGTACTGCGCGCCAATGATCTGCGCCACCGGGTACGATTGCAGACCGATGGCGGTCTCAAGACCGGCCTCGATGTAATCAAGGCAGCGTTGCTGGGCGCGGAGAGTTTCGGTTTTGGTACCGCGCCGATGGTCGCGCTGGGCTGCAAGTATCTGCGCATTTGTCATCTGAACAATTGCGCCACCGGTATCGCCACTCAGCATCAGGTCTTGCGGCAGCGGCACTTCACCGGCCTGCCCGAGATGGTGATGAATTACTTCCGCTTTGTCGCGCGCGAGGTGCGCGAGACCATGGCCGCACTGGGCATCAGTCGGTTTGATCAACTGGTCGGGCATACGGAGTTTCTGCGCCGCGTCCCCGGCGATACTGAACGGCAACAGCGCATCGATTTGTCCGCCGCCTTGTCCGATGCCGGGCTGGCGCGGGAGCGCGCGCACATATGCACCGAACCACGCAATGAGCCATTCGATGAGGGACCGTTGGCCGAGCGTATGGTGTCTGAATCGATTAACTGCATCGAAGAACGGCGCGGCGCGACGTTTCATCATGAAGTGCGCAACCATGATCGTTCGATAGGCGCGCGTCTGTCGGGTGAGATCGCCCGTCGCTGGGGCAACTACGGGATGGAGGACGCACCGCTGGTATTGCGCCTGCGCGGTAGTGCCGGTCAGAGCTTCGGCGCGTGGAACGTCGGCGGTTTACACATGTTTCTGGAAGGGGATGCAAACGATTACGTCGGTAAGGGCATGGCCGCAGGACGGCTGGTGTTGTATCCACCCACCGGAAGTCGTTTCGAGGCACGCCAAACACCGATCATGGGTAACACCTGTCTGTATGGCGCGACTGGCGGCGAACTCTATGCCTGCGGTCGTGCGGGTGAGCGTTTCGCGGTGCGAAATTCCGGTGCCCTTGCAGTAGTCGAAGGTGTAGGGGACCACGCCTGCGAGTACATGACCGGCGGAGTGGTCGCAGTGCTCGGCCGCGCCGGGGTAAATTTCGGCGCGGGTCTGACCGGTGGGTTCGCCTATGTGCTGGATATGGATCGCGATTTCGTCGATCGCTACAACCACGAGCTGATCGACATCCACCGCATCACACCAGAGTCGATGGAAGCACATCTGCATCATCTGCGCGGCTTGATCGAAGCCCATGTGCGCGAGACCGGCAGCGTCTGGGCAAGAGAGATTCTGGACGATTTTCGAACTTATCTGCCGCGATTCTGGCTGGTCAAACCCAAAGCTGCGGAGATCGAGGATCTGATGGATGTACTTCGACGGGCGGCCTGAGCGAACACAGTGACCGAAAAGACACTCAGATTCATGGATATCCCGCGCCGCGATCCCGACAAGGATGCGGCGAAGTTTCGCGTGCACCATTATCGTGAGATCTATGGCCGGTTCGATGCCGAGAATGCCAGCCAGCAGTCTGGTCGCTGTCTGAGTTGTGGCAACCCTTATTGCGAGTGGAAGTGTCCGGTCCACAATTACATCCCGAACTGGCTGAAGCTGGTGCAGGAAGGCAACCTGTTTGAAGCTGCGGAACTGTCGCACCAGACCAACCCGTTGCCGGAAATTTGCGGCCGCATCTGCCCCCAGGACCGGCTGTGCGAGGGCGCCTGCACGCTAAACGATGGTTTCGGCGCGGTGACCATAGGCAATATTGAGAAGTACATCACCGACGAGGCCTTTCGCCAGGGCTGGCGTCCGGATATGTCCGCGGTCAGCGATACCGGGCGCGAAGTAGCGATTGTCGGTGCTGGTCCCGCTGGCCTCGCAGCAGCCGACGTGCTGGTGCGTAATGGTGTTCGGCCGACCGTATTCGATCGCTACCCGCGCGCGGGCGGTTTGCTGACCTATGGCATACCTCCGTTCAAGCTGGAAAAAGACGTGGTCGAGAATCGCCGCGCGGTCCTCGAACAGATGGGGGTCGAGTTTGTGCTTGGTACGGAGGTGGGTCGTGATATCGCCGCTCATCAACTGGTCAGCGACTATGATGCTGTTTTTCTCGGCGTGGGCGCCTATCGCGCCGTCCGTGCCGGCATGCCCGGCGAGACGCTGCCCGGCGTGCACGAGGCCTTGCCGTATCTGATAGATAACGTAAACGCAGTTATGGGAGACAGTGAAAGCAAGGCGCCGCTGAACACAATGAAAGGCAAGCGCGTTATCGTGCTGGGCGGTGGTGATACCGGCATGGATTGCAATCGCACCGCAATCCGCCAGGGCGCGTCGAGTGTGATCTGCGCTTATCGCCGGGATGAAAAGAACATGCCCGGTTCACGTCGTGAGGTGCGTAACGCGCGTGAAGAAGGCGTGGTGTTTCTGTTCAATCGCCAGCCAGTCGAGATCGTTGGCCAGGATCGGGTCGAGGGTGTGCGGCTGGTGCATACGCAACTCGGCCCGCCCGATGCCGGTGGTCGCCGCCGACCGGAGGCGATACCGGGCAGCGAAGAAGTGCTCGCGGCTGACGAAGTGATCGTGGCTTTTGGCTTCCGCCCCAGCCCACCTGAGTGGCTGGACAGCATCAGCGTCGCCGCGCATGACGACGGACGCGTGCGCGTTGACCCCTTGGGTCGTTTCCCGTTTCAGACCAGCCATCCCAAGGTATTTGCCGGCGGTGACATGGTGCGTGGTTCTGACCTGGTGGTGACAGCGGTGTATGAGGGGCGCGAGGCCGCCCGCGGCATTCTCGCCTTCCTTGGCGTCTGACAACCCGCTCCAGCGCATACTGCCCTGATGCGAGCGCCGGATTCGCAGGAGAGAGTAATGTTAAAAATGCTGGCCTGGCTATTTGCCGTTTCGTTCGGCCTTGTTTCATGGTCGCCGGCGCTCAGCGACAGCGGGCTCAGTCAGCGCGCGTCGATGCTGGAAGCAAAACTGATCGAGTGGCGCCGGGACATCCATCAGCATCCCGAGTTGTCCAACCGCGAATTCCGCACCGCCGCGCTGGTGGCAGACCATCTGCGTGCGCTGGGCATGGACGTATCTACCGACATCGCCCACACCGGTGTCGTGGGGGTTCTCAATCCCGGCAAGCCGGGCCCGATGGTCGCCTTACGTGCGGACATGGATGCGCTGCCGGTGACCGAGGAAACCGGACTGACGTTCGCCTCCACGGTCACGGCAAGCTACAACGGCCAGACCAGCGGGGTCATGCACGCCTGTGGTCACGACGCGCATGTAGCAATATTGATGACCGTCGCAGAGCTGCTTGCGGTTATACGCGACCAGCTGCCGGGCAGTGTGATGTTTATCTTTCAGCCGGCGGAGGAGGGCGCGCCGGGCGATGAGCGCGGCGGCGCCGAGCTGATGCTGGAAGAGGGTATCTTCGCCTCAAGAACACCGGATGCGATCTTCGGTTTGCATGTTTCTTCAGTAGCATCGGCGGGCGTCATCGGTTGGCATTCAGGTCCGTTCATGGCCTCCGCCGACCGCTTCGAGATTGTCGTCAAAGGGCGTCAGACTCATGGCGCGAAACCATGGCAGGGAGTCGATCCGATCGTCGTATCGGCACAGATAGTGCTCGGCTTGCAGACGATTGCCAGCCGTCAGGTTGACGTGACTGAAGCGCCGTCGATCGTGTCGATCGGCGCCATCAGCGGTGGTATTCGCAACAACATCATCCCCGATCAGGTGCGCATGATCGGCACCATCCGCGCATTTAAGGAAACCATGCGCGAGGATATCCACCGCCGCATAGAGACCACCGCGCGCGGCATCGCCGCAGCAGCCGGCACTGAGGCTGAGGTGGTGATCGTCCGCCAGTATCCGGTCACGGTGAACGACCCGGCGCTGGTCAAGCAGATGCTGCCAACACTGGAAAGAGTGGCCGGCGACCAATTGCAGGAGTTTGGCCTGATCACCTGGGCGGAAGACTTCTCGTTCTATGCGCAACAGGCGCCGGCGATTTTTCTGCACCTGGGCGTGACATCACCGCAGCTGGATCCGCTGACTGCCCCGGCAAATCACTCGCCGAAGTTTCTGATTGACGAGAGTGCGCTGCTGAACGGTGTGCTGGCGCTGAGCGAATTGACGGTAGATTTTCTCGAACTGGCACCGGCCGGGTCCGCAAACAGGGAACGCTAGTCCGTCAGGTCTTCTACCTTCCAGATATAGGGCTCCCAGTCATTCCGTTTGTTGCTGCGCCAGCGGATAGCGATGAAGTAGCGCTTGCCCGCCTCAAACGTCATGTTTGCGTTCCACGGGAAGTTGCGGCGTGGTGGCAGACCGACCTTCTCTGTCGCCAGTGCTTCGCCGCCCACCTTGATCTCGTGTTCGCCGGGCCGAACCCAGTAGCTGGCCCGGTTCTGGCTCGCCGGTCCGATCACGTTGTCGATCGCCAGCAGGATGGCCGGCGTGAGATCGCTGCCTGGCGGCGGTGGTCGAAAATCGAGAATCGCATGCGCTTCGCTGGCGCTTACATAAGGACCGGGGACCCGATCGCTGACGCAGGCCGCCAGCAACAAGGCGATGCTCGCGGCGCAGGCGACATACTCTTTCAGCATGGCTTGTGCTGACGACCTTTTAGCCACTCGATAATTCCCGCCAGTCCCGGATGCGGTCTGGAGGCGCCGCGATGCACGCTCACGCCGCCTCTTTTCTTGACTTCATCGGCGCACCCGGTGCCAGCGACCAGTCATCGTCCGCAGGCGGCGGTGAGAATCGAAAGCTGTCCACGAATCCAGCCCCGTCGCTGAACATTGTTGCGGGCAATTCCACCCCGGCCGGGAATCGGGCCGAGTACTGGATATCAAAATAACGCCCCGGCGCGTCGGGATGAAGGCAAGCCAGCCCGGCAACCTCGAGGACTCGTTGGTTGGGCCGGTCCTCGACAACAGTCCTGTATCGAACGCAACGAGGGCCGGCGGTTGTATCGATCTCGTATGCCGAGTCACTAATCCGGAACCGGGCGGGATCCGGATTGGTGTCCTTGCTGCGGCGGACCCAGTCGAGAAAGGCCTGATCATCGTCGAAGCGGATGGTCAGCGCCGAGGTCAGAATCGCCACTGCCAATCCGGCTTCATAGTCGGGCGCGCGCCGCATCCACACCGCGGATTGCGCGTTTCGTTGTACCTGTTGCCAGTCGGGATCGGTCGGTGGCTGGATACTGAATCCGGGGAATGCTTCGGCGCAGAGAATCCCAGGCACCAGCATCAGCGAAAGGATCAGGCGGGCTTTGACGTTTTTCATCCGCGCATTCTAACCGCCACGCGTCCGCGCGAAAGACGGCAAATGATGGCTGTTCTCCATCCAGCCAAGACGGTGTTCTGTCCAGATATTATCCGTCGGCGGAAATTGTTCCGGCTTATCGAAGTTGCATACAGCAAGATCGACCCAGCCTGCCTGATCATCATGGCGATAGCTCAGAGGGGTGCCACAGCGGGCGCAAAATTCCCGGGTCACTCCGGGCGAAGAATGCCAGCACGCGGGCTCGCCACACAAAATCTCCACCGCGTCTTCCGGGAACGTCACCCAGGCGACCACTGGCGCGCCCGCCGCCCGTTGGCAACTGCGGCAGTGACACAGCGCGGGCGCCGATCCTGCGCCGGTGGCCCGGTAACGGATCGCGCCGCAAGAGCATCCGCCTTCGGCGCAGGTGGGTCCCGTCACTCCGGTGTTTTCCCGACCAGCACCAGGGCCGCGGTCAGCAGACCGAGTTCCAGCAGCATGACGGCAATCAGCACCGCAGAGGGCATGCCCTCTGCGCCCACCGCAATCAGGCGGCCGGAGAAATAGCCGATATTGACCAACGCCACGCTAAGCAGACCCGTTCGGTGCCATCGGTGCGAACCGGCGGCATAGAGCAGGAACAGGCCAAGGACGATATTCAGACCGCCGTGGCTGCCGCGCAGGTCGCTCAGGGCATTGGTGCTGTACGACGCGATCTTCAGGTAGGCGAGACTGGTTTCAGGTGACAAAACAACCCACAAACCGAAGCCCAGATAGAGCACGCCGCAGCAGAGCAAAAACACTCGACTCATGACAATTGAACTCCTGTATCGCCTGGAGGCCGCCGCTGTATGTTAAGCATAGCGACCCGCGCGGTGTTGCGATGAGGCGGACCGTCTATTCTGATCGGACCCTTGGCAAATTTACGCCAAAACAGACGCCTGCGTGATCAGGTAGATTGCTGGCCTGGACCCGGCCTCCGTGGTGCCTTGCGACAAGGCGCACGATGTATAGCCCGAGCCCCAGATGCGGTCCGGATCCATCATCCCGACGTGCGGAAACCATCGAGTCAAACAACCGTTCCGGAGGTCCGGGCGGCAGCTGGCTGCCGGAATTCCTGACTTGCAGCAACCAGTCATCGCCGTCAGCGCTTAGTGTCAGATGGATGAGCCCGTCCAGCGGGCAGAAGCCGATCGCGTTCTCAACCAGCTTATCAACCATCTGGGCGAGAAGCTCCGGGGCACCGTGGATTTCGCAGCGACCTGACGGCACGGTGATACGCAGGTCACGTCCGGGATGTGCGGCCTGCAACGCGGCGCCCAGCTCTGCCAGCAGTCGGGCCAGGTCAAAACGCTCGTTTTCAGCGCTGGAGATTGCCTGCTCCATTCGGGTGGCAGCGCCCAGCGCTGCAACCATTGCCTGCAGCCGTTCTATCCCCTGGCGGGCACGCTCCAGATAGACATGATCACCAGACTCGGCCTGCAGATTTTCCAGCGACGTTCTGACCACGGCCATTGGTGTGCTTAGTTCGTGCGTAATCCGGCTACCGAGGCCTTGCAGGTACTGGTTGTGTTCGCTGATCTGGGTCAGCAAGGCGGAGAAGTTCCGTGACAACTCGCCAAGCTCGTCGCCAGCGCGGTCTTCCGGCAAGGCCGGCACCTTGTCTGATTCGCTACCCAGCGCGCCCCCGGCGGCCTGGCTCAGGCGCCGGATACGCCACGAAAGCCAGGCGGCAAACCCCAGCAGCAGGGCAGCCGCCGACAGACTCACCGCAAAGCTGGAAACAAAGATCCTCGATGCTGCGCGGTCGGTCAGGCTGAGGACTCGTTCAGAGTCTTCGTCGATCAGCAGCGCCAGAGACACATGGCTGAGCGAGCCCACCGGTCTTATCGCTTCCAGCACCACACGCTCCGCTGAGCTGTCGCCGGTGCGTGCGTCCAGTGGCGCGCCGTGAAAAGCGCCGATAAACCGATTGGTATCGACGCGTCCGGGCTGAACATCCGGTGGCGGTGCTGTGCTGTGCTGGTCCCGGATCACCCAGCGCAAGATCCGTCGAGCGAGCCCGGTGAGGGCGGGGTCCTGGTCCGCGCCCGAGCCGCCGTAAGCGCTGGCGAGCACATAGCCGTCGCGGTCAACCAGGCGCAGGCGCTGGCCTGGCCGTACCGCGTTTTCCAGCAGTGTCTGGGCAGCCGGCAGCGTGCTAATCAGCCAACCCGGCTCATTAGCCAGGGACGGTAGCGTGCCGGCGCGCTGGATTGAGCCATCCCGGTCCGCATCCGTGACCAGAAAGCCGGCCCGATCACCGGCCACGGCCAGCGGTATCTGCACTTCCAGATTGAAACCTGTTGACACGGCTTGCCAGTTGCCGCGAACCCGGCGCGCCACACCGGGCTTGCTGGATGCCGGTGTGAACAAGCCAGGCGCTTGTGCCGACAGCGTCAGATCAGCGAAGCCGTCGGCGGCCGTGCCGATTCTCAATCTGACGTGATCACCCGCCTCACCCATGATCACGTCATCGTCGTCCACCTGCAGAAACAGGAACATGCTGACGCCATCGCTTGCGGCCTGATAGCGCACCGAGAAATCATCGTCTTGCGCGCCAGGCAGAGTCATCCGTGTCGCCTCGTCGAGACCCCAGTCGTCTGCATAGCCATCAAGATCAGGGGTCCGGCTTAGCGGATGGAGATAAATATCAGTGATCGCGGGGTGGCGGGATGAAAAGCGCTGCCGGTCTATCGCGGCAGGGCCAAGCCGGTCAGTCAGGCTCACGGCAAGGATATCGGCGGTTGCTGCCAGGGTGTCCAGTTGGCCTTGACGGAGCGCGCTTTCCAGATCACGGACGTACTGGCATCCGGCCCATGGCAACAGCAGCGTCACCGAAGCCACCAGCAACAGACGCGGAGCGAGCTTCATTTGCAGGGGCTTCATCCGCAACGGGGCGCAAGCCCGTCGCGGGCGCGCGGTCGCAGGCTCATTCCGGGTCCTGGTGCCAGCGATAGCCGACACCATAAACAGTCTTTATTGCATCGAAATTACCGTCAAAAGCAGCGATCTTCTGTCTTATTCGCTTAATGTGCGAGGTGATAGTGGCGTCGTCGAGCACCACATTCGCGGCTTCCATCAGCTGTTGACGCGACTTCACATGACCGGGGAACCGGGCCAGCGCATGCACGATCCAGAACTCCGTCAGCGACAGGTCCAGGTCGTGACCCTGCCATTGGGCGATCAGGCGATCGCTGTCCAGGCGCAGCGACCCGCGCTCGATGAGCTCAGTCCCGGTTGGCGATTCCCGCAATGCTTCCAGGCGTCTGAACAGTGCCGCAACGCGGGCCAGCAGGTGAGCCAGGCTGATGTCCTTGGTCAGATAGTCGTCCGCGCCCAGGCGCAGACCCGACACCGCGTCGAGATCGGTGTCGCGGGCAGTGAGAAAAATGATCGGTAGCGTGTCTGACAGCCGACGCAGGGCACGACACAGATCGAAACCGCCTTCCGGTTCGTCGCCCAGGGATATATCGATCAGGACGAGATCCGGCAGGCGGCTGTTGAAGGCCGTCATCGCGCCCTGGCGATCGTGATACCCGCTGACTCTGTAGCCATGACGCCGAAACGCATCCGCATAGTTATCCCGGATGGCGGTTTCGTCTTCTACGATGGCGATGTGGCGACTCATACTCAGCGTTTTCCCCGGACCGCGACCAATCTGCCACACTCGACGCCAGCGGTGCCATACCCCGGTGACAAACCCGCTGCCATACGCAGCTGCCATACACGGCTCCCATACACGCGCTGGCGACGTTCGGCCATCGGGCATGCGGCTCTTGACCACGTACCGAAAAGGCCTGCCCTGGCCCGAGCGCGCCTGCCTGCGATTGGCACCCGCAACAGCGCTTGCCTTATGCTCTGTCGTTGATCAGTGGAGTCCCCTCGATGCGTATTGCAATCGTTCAGCAACCCCCGTGTTTTCTCAATCTCCAGGCCACCACCGACCGGGCGATCGGTCTGCTTGAACAAGCCGTCGACAGCAGCGCCGGCCTGATCGTGTTCCCCGAGACCTGGCTGCCGGGGTATCCGGTCTGGATCGACGATGCCCCTGGTGCGTGTCTGTGGGACCATCCGCCGGCCAAGGCGCTATTCCGTCATCTGCGCCATAACGCGCCCACGATTGATGGCCCCGAGATCAGGCGGCTGTCACACGCGGCGCAAAGGACCGGGAGTCATGTGGTCATCGGAATCCATGAGAAGTCGGGAGGGAGTCTTTACAACAGCATGGTGTTCCTGGCGCCCGATGGCGGCCTTGCGGTGCGTCGCAAACTGGTCCCGACGTATACCGAACGCCTGTTGTGGGGACGCGGAGACGGCAGCGGTTTGTTCAGTATCGACACTGATTTCGGGCCCCTGGGCGGATTGATCTGCTGGGAACACTGGATGCCGTTGGCCCGGGCTGCGATGCACGCAACCGGAGAGACCGTGCATGTCGCGCAGTGGCCGTGGGTCAAGGATCCTCATCAGCTGGCAAGCCGCCACTATGCATTCGAAGGGCGCTGTTTCGTTCTCGCCTCTGGTTGTGTGATGAATCAGCAGGACATGCTTGAGGGATTCGATTCAAGCGGTGGCCCGGTAGAGGCGCGCGAATTACTGGAGCAGACCGGAACTGAGGGGACGAACATCCTGCGCGGCGGCAGCGCCGTGATCGGGCCCGATGGCAATTATCTGGTGGAACCGGTGTTCGACAATCCGGACACTGTTTTTGCCGACCTGGATTCGCGACTGATAGAGGAGTCGCGGCTGACACTGGATGTGGATGGCCACTACTCGCGGCCGGACGTGTTCACCTTGTCGGTCAACACAGCGCGGCAAACAAACGTCGAGTTCGACCAGGCTGAACCCGGCGACCAGACGCGGTCCTTGCGATCCTGACTACGGGCGCTGGATCAGAGGTCGCCCACAGCCGTCGAACGTCTGATCATCGATCTGCAGTCGAACCGTGGTCGGGAAGTGCTCGCCGCTCATGTCATCGACGCAGGGTGCGTCGATCAGGATCATTTCGAAAGCCGGCACAGCGTCTTCACCCCGGTATAGCTGGCTGCCCCGATCGGCGTCGACCACCGGCGCGCTTGCGGTTATCTCATAATGTCGGGTGCCATAATGCGTATCGACGACGATTGTCTTGCCTTCGCGAATTTCCACGACCCAGCCGGGCTCGTTTCCGGTAGCACGGAAGTCGACCCCGCGTTGCGCGGCCTGTGCCCATACGTCGGCTGGTGCAGTGTCGGTCCTATCTGGCGATGACTCTGGCGATAGATTTGACGCCGGGCCTGGGGACGGCCCACAGCCGGACATCACGCCACACAGCGCGATTGCCAGCAGGCCCGGCCACGCCAGCCTCCAGGCGGGCAAGGCGTAACCGGTGGCACCGAATCTATCCCTGATTGTTTCAGGCGTGGCGCCAGTCATCCTGTTCTCCCGCGACCGGCGCCAAACCGAGGGGCTCTCCGTCGGTTTCAACGCCGAGTCCTAGCACGGTGCGATTGGCGTAGGCGAAATACGCGACGATCTGGTTGATTTCAAGGATCTCACCGTCGTCCCAGCCCGCCGCACGAAGATCTTCCACCTCCAGTGGATCGATGGACCCGGGGTTCAGTGTCAGCGCCTTGGCATAGGCCAGGGCGGCGCGCTGACCGGCCTTGAAAGCATTGCCCCAGTTGCCGCTTTGCAGAGCTTCCATGGTGGCGTCCGCAAGCTTGTCGTCGTCGATGAATCTGCGCATCCCGACCGCGTGATGCTCGACGCAATACTGACATCGGTTGAGCTGGCTCACGAGAACACCCAGCGCCTCGCGAAACCAGGCCGGAACTGTGTTGGCGGGATGGTGCAGCACAGCCTTGTACAGACTCATGTGCCCTGCCAGCGAATGTGGTCGCAGGCTGTGTGCCTTGAGGATGTTATCCACGCCCCCATCCGGATTCTTTATCCGCTGATAGAGGTCCGCGATCTTTCCTTCTGCCTGGTCGGGTTCTGTTGTCTCGATCCATGTCACAACGGCTTACTCCTGTCATCGAAAATGCCGGCCACGTACCTTGATCGCGCGCAGCCGGTGAATCAGATATCTCGGTCCTGCGTCGCCACGCGCGAAACTCACTGCAACCGCCTTTGGCTGCTGAAGCGCTCGCCGTCGCTGGCTTCCACGTGCGGCCGTGACGGTCCGGCAAGTCGTCAAATTTACAGTGTTCGTGGTTCATTTGCAGGGGGAACTGAACCAATCCGCCCAGGCATTGCGGCCGGGTAAGGAATGAGCACAAAAAAACCGGGGGCATGGCTGCCGCCCGGCGTAGAGTGTGGCAAAAAAACTCGGCTGCCGTTTCGGCACCCATGATGTAGCAGGCTATCTTGGTCCCCTGAAATTATCCGTACGGGGTCGCGCTTCGTTGACGCGCATCTGGCGACCGCCGACTTCATTTCCGTTAAGCGCTTCGATGGCCTTGTTGCCCTCATCAGAGCTGGCCATCTCGACGAAACCGAAACCTTTCGAACGTTGTGTTTCGCGGTCGATGATTACTTTTGCGGACTGGACCGAACCGAATTCCTGGAACATCGCCTGGAGGTCTGCATCCGTGGTGCTGTATGGCAAATTGCCGACATAAATATTCATGAGCAATAGATCCGGCGCCTTCGTAAATTGACAACGGGTGTGCATTCACGGCGCCCAAAAAAATGAATACACGACTCGTCGGGCAGGATTCCTTCGACGAACGGGCCGACGCCCACCTGCCTCGCGCGCACAAAGTTTACCCAATCACGGCGGCGTCGCGCGAGCAAAATTTCCAGCAGCGCTCCGGTTGCGGTTGCTGCTCTGCAACGTCGGCGGCTGCGGTCTGGTCGCGGAACGGCAGCCAAACGAACTCGATTCGTGCGGTTGGCGGCGATGCCGACGCAGAACCTTCAGTCAGCGACGACTGGATCGCCCGGACGCAGAAAGCCCGCGTTCAGGATCTGAGCGCGCAGGCCCGCGCGGTGGGCCATCAGCCTGAGAAAATCAGTGGTTGTGAGTTCGGCGAGGCGGTCTTGTCGGGCGAGCAATGCGGCAAGATGGGAGCAGGGTTCGCATAATTCTATACCGCGCAGGCGAACCCCGCCCAGCTGGAATTCCCTGCCCACCATTTCATTCAGGCGAATGCCGCGAGTGACCACATTACGCCGTGCCTCCGCCGGTGCCAGCTGCAGACCTGAGGCGCTGTTGAATTCCTCCATCTGCTCGCTTTCGATCAGCGTGAGTTCGTCCTCCGGCGCCATATTAGGGCGGTCAAAATGACGATCAGACACGATGCCGCGTCCCGGGACCAGTTCGGCCTCGGCAAGCTCAAACATATCGCTGCCCGAGACAGCGGCCGCATGGATTGAAACAACAAAGGCGTTCAAAAATCACCCTTCCCGGTCGAGTTCATGAGGCCTCGTTTTCAAGCGAGGCGGTGTCCCGGCCGTCGTCGCCAGGCGTGCTTTTGCCGGTGTCGTTATCGGCCCGAAGGCCATAGACGCGACGCAATGACCGGGTCTGGAAGAGCAGCGCTGAAATCAACGTGGTCAGGGCGACTGCGCCGAGGATTATCAGCATGCGTTGATACGGCAAGCCGGCGTGGATGCGCTCGATAGTCAGGATGATCAGGGTACGAAGCCATTCCACAAGTCCGAACGCGAGTCCGGCCTGGACCACCCGTGCCGCCCATGGCCTCCTGAGCACCAGCAAAACCATCAGTACGACGACGGCCGCCACCGCAGGCATCGCTCCGACTCGAAAGAAATGTGCGCCGAGCAGCAGCAGGCTGAAGACGATGGGAATAAACGCCAGAGCCGTCATCGGGCGTGGCCGATCAAGGCTGAGCGGCAGGGTAGTACCAGGCTCTGGCGACACGGCCATTTGCTGTTTCGTAGACCGCCAGGGAGATGGCAGACAAGGTCTTGCCTTCCCGTTTCCAGAACGCGCGTTCGCGTACCGCTACATAGCGGCCGGAGACGAAGGATTGTTCCATTACAGAGCGCGCGTTGGGGTATTCCTGAAAGTACGCCGCCAGTTGTTGCAGCAGTTCGGCTCGATTGGCTGCTTTCGTGGACAGCGCCTCACGATCCAGCGCGTGCCATTGCACATCTTCGGCCAGGAGCTTGGCTATCGCGTCCAGATCATGCGCGTTGTAGGCACGAACAAAGCTCTGTACCACCACCGTAGGCGCGATCGGCTCATCGTCGGCGATTGCCTCCGCGGCAATGATGGCGGAAGCGGCAACAGCGATGATCAGAAGCCGGGCGTAACGTAGCAAGCTTGTCTCCCGAATGCTCAAGGGCCGAATGCTCAAGGGCCGAATGCTAAGGGCCGCACACACTGCGCCGCAATGTCTTCGACTCGCGGCTGCGCCTAAAATCGTCCGCCTTTATCGCGACCTCACCCGATTCCGGCTTGTGTCCGGAGTCTACCCTGATAAATCTGACCGATGTACAGGCTCACAGCCAGTCTATTATGGGGCCAACGAGGCTCCCGATAACAAGTGCCAGGACTGCCAGCATGCCGATCAGAAAGCCGGGTCCTCTCTTTGCGGGATCTGTGATGTAGCCGCGCAAATAGACGAATCGGCCGACAATAAACACCACACCCAGGCCAGCGGCGACTGATGGATTGACGTAATAGCCGAATATCCACAGCGCCGGAATGAACAGGATCAACTGCTCAGCCGTGTTCTGTTGCACTCGATAATAGCACTCGAAAAGCGTATCCCCGGTGGTCAGCGGTGCCTTTATGCCGGACTTCTCCCGCGCCCGACCGACCAGGATCGTGAACCACAGGTATTGAATCAATACGAGTGCAGTAACAATCGCGACAAGTTCCATATGTTTTTCCTTACTCGCTTCCTGATCTGTTCATGGCAGCCATCGTCGACCCTCGGGTACGAGCGGCGTTTCTAGTGAACATGGCCGTGGGCGATCTCTTCCTCAGAGGCTTCCCGCACCTCTTCAACGCTGACGTCAAAGTGCAGCACCTGACCTGCCAGCGGGTGATTCGCATCGATAGTGACTCCGGCGTCGCTGACTTCGCGGACCGTGATCAGTTGCACCTGGCCATCGGGGCCCTGCGCCTGAAACTGGACCCCGGGCTTTACGTTTTCAGGGGCGTCGAAGGCGTCGATGGGCACCACCTGAACGAGATCCGTACTGATCTCGCCGTAGGCATCCGTCGGCTGCACTGTGACTTTGAACTTGTCGCCCGCTGACTGGCCGGCAAGCGCGCTTTCCAGGCCGGGGATCAGACTGTTGCTGCCGTGCAGATAAGCCAGCGGATCGCCACCCGTTGATGAGTCGAGTTCCTCACCAGCGTCATTGGTCAGTCGGTAATGAATAGAGACGACACGTTTGTCCTGAATTTTCACTTGGCACTCCTGCGTATAGAACTGGCCGGGCTGTTAGTCGGATAGTGGCGGATGTTTTTCTGTCGACGGCGGGAGGTCCGATGGCCTGCCCGGCGCTGCCGGCAATTTTTCAAGCCCACATTCTAGGGTAAATCGACCTGAAGTACCCCAGTTGCTGGCGCCCGCCCGGTACATTCCGGCGGCAACAGCTGCGAACCCATTCAGGGGCTGTAGTCCGGCAATGCTTTTCCGGCTTTGATGTGATGCGAGCCGGGTTCCTCCCGTATGAGTACATAGATGTACTCTACCGGCGCGCCGATAGTTTCGTGGACCACCCGGGTGATGCCCTCTGCAAGCGCCTGTTTTTGTTCGGGGCTGCGGCCCGCTCGAATGTCACACTGGATTACTGGCATGTCTGACTCCCTCCTGTTCCTGCCGGGTTCGGCATTGTCCTCGCGAACATTGTGCATAAAAACGCAGCAGACCGGGCTGCGACCCGGTGCATGAAAGTCGCCAGGCAAGGGCCTCGACAGCAAGCCGGCGGCGAGGAATGCCCGGCAGGCCCGATCCTCAGACTGCAACAGCGGGAGTCGATAGCCCTTGTGTTCTTAAATAGTAATGATTATCATTCGTAACAAGATTGTTGTGACTGTTTTGCCCCGAAACCCCATTAGCTATGGGCCCGAGGTAGCCACTGGCCATTAGCCAATCGGTTTTGGCCAATGGGTCTTGCCTTCAACGACACAAAGGAGAACCGCCATGGGATATCGCATTTACGCCTCGCTGGAAGACGGCCGCCCAACGCTGCGCATCGTAGATGCCCGATCCAATGCCGAATGTCTCAATTGGCGATTCCAGGGCGAAAATACCCGGGCTGCCGGTGGCCAAAAGGAAATGCAGCGCCTGTTTCGCGATCTGTTGTTGCTGTCCTGCAAACAGGGCCTTGCGGATCGGCCGGATGCCGAATCATCGGACACCCTGGGGCCGGCAGGCGCAGTCATGGCCGGATAATGCGGCACATCTGAACCTGTGTTCGCTAACAGTTAGCCAGCCTGGGTCCGCAGGTGACGATACGCTCGACCCATGGTGAGCGCGCGGGCCGCCATGAATATGACGAACGCCAGCCATAGCCCGTGGTTGCCCATGCCCGCAAGCTGTCCCAGATAAAACGCTGGCACAAACACCACAAAGGCCGAGAACAGCATGGTGTTGCGCATCTCGCGTGCCCAGGTTGCGCCCACGAACACGCCATCGAACAGAAAGCTCCAGAATGACACCAGCGGCGAAAGTACGATCCACGGCAGGAATTCCGCAGTCAGTGCACGCAAATCCGCCTGCCCGGTGAGCAGGGTGATGATCGAATTCCCGCTGACTGCATAGACAGTCGAAAAGCAGACCGCTACGGACGCTGACCAAATCAGCGACAGGCGCACTGCGCGTTGAAACCCGGCCGGGTTTCGTTCGCCCAGGGCCCGGCCGACCAGTGCCTCGGCGGCATGAGCAAATCCGTCCAGTGCGTATGCCATGAAGTACTGGAACTGAATCAGGATCGCATTTGCTGCAAGGACAGCTGTGCCTTGTCTTGCGCCCTGGGCGGTCAGGAAACCGAACACGAACATCAGCGACAAGGTGCGCACCAACAGATTCGCGTTGACCGAGAAGATCCGCCTCAAACCTGCCGGATCCAGCACGCGGAGTCGCTTGAGACTGCCGCCAAACGTCGCCAGCTCGCGACCGACCAGCCACGCGCCGAGCGTCAGACCGGCAAACTCGGCCAACACACTGGCCGCTGCGACGCCGCCGGTGCGATAGTCCAGGCCAACCACAAACAGCAACGACAAGCCGATATTGCTGAGGTTGATCAGCAGCATGATATACAGCGGCGCGCGCGTGTTCTGCATGCCTATGAACCAGCCAATCAAGGCGAAATTGGCCAGCACGGCAGGTGCCGCCCAGATACGTACCGTGAAATAGGTCCAGGCCGGCGCCACGACCTGCGCCTCCGGCGCGATAAGCCACATTGCCAGCTGGCCAGTGGGACGCTGGATCAACAACAACAAGGACGCCAGTCCCAGCGCGATGATCAGGGCCTGAGCGAGCACCGCCCTGGCCAGGTCTCCGTCGCCCGCGCCGCGCGCCTGGGCGGCGAGTCCGGTGGTACCCATGCGCAGGAAGTTCAGCCCCATAAACAGGAAGCTGAAAATCGTGCCTCCCACCGCCACCGCGGCCAGATAGCGCGGATCCGGCAGATGCCCCATGACTGCGGTATCCACCAGCCCAAGCAGAGGGACCGTGACATTGGACAGGATCATCGGTGCCGCCAGCGCGCGAATATTGCGATGGGTATATGGACTGACCGCCGGCTTGCGCATGGTCAATCGCCTACGCGCCGGTGCTGAGCGATGCGCGAAGGCGGCTCAAGCCTTGTTGTCTTCCGCGTCGCTTAGCAGCTGCACGGCCGCGTCATGGACCTCGTCCTCGGAGACCAGCACCAGGTTCGCGGCGGCGGCCAGCGGGATAAACGAATCGGCGCCGCATACCCGCGCCTTGCGCACATCGGCTTGTCCCTGCTCGTCAAGCACGGTGAAGATCTCCTCCGCGATCCCGCCGGTGCGGCGACCCTCATCGACAACCAGAACGCGTTTGAAGCGCTCGGTGAGGCCACCAATAAAGTCCGCATTGAGAGGCTTGAGCCAGCGCAGGTCCATGACACAGGTTCGCTGCCCGGACGCATCCTCGATACGACGCGCCGCGCGCAGCGACATCGGCACGCCATTGCCATAAGTGATGATCAGCAAGTCATCCGCTTCCGGATGATAGAGCCTCGGTTCCCCGAGCGGCACCATGCGTTGAGGTTGCGGATATTCGAACTGCCACAAACCATCCTTGTCTGCGTACAGATCCTTGGACATATACAGCGCGATGGGTTCCATGAATGCGACGACGCGACCATTCACCTTTGCCAGCGCGGCGCAGGTACGCAGCATCATCGCGGCATCGTCACCGCGAGAAGGACAGGCGACGATCAGGCCGGGTATGTCGCGCAATGCGGTAAACGAGTTGTCGTTGTGAAAATGTCCGCCGAATCCCTTCTGATAGCCGAGCGACGCAATACGCATCAGCATCGGATTGGAAAACTGTCCGTTGGAAAAGAACTGCATGCTGGCGGCCTCGCCACGAATCTGGTCGCAGGCATTGTGGAAATAGGCCAGGTACTGGATCTCGGGGCAGGGCAGCAAACCCATGTAGGCCTGGCCCTGAGCCAGACCGAGAATGGTGGTTTCATCGAGCAGGGTATTGAACACCCGGTTGCCCCGAAACGCCCGCGCAAGACCGGAGGTGACGGTATACACACCACCCTTGCCGGCCACGTCCTCTCCGAACACGGTCATCTCCGGATACTTGATCATCAGATCGTGCAGCGCCCGGTTGATCTGCACCGACAGGTGTCGTGGTGCGGCCGCTTCCGGGAGACCTTGTGCGCCGCCAAAGGCCTCGATACGTCGCGCCGGGTCGACGACACGGGCAGCTTCGGCGTTGACCGCCTCGGCTGAGTACGGCGCAAGCGGGGCCATGACCTGCGCCCGGCTGACCAGCTTGGGCCGGGCCGCTGCCCGGGCCGCGGCGCGCCGCGCCTGATCACGTATGGTCTCGTAGAGTCCGCGCAAGGCCTTTGCGCTCAACAGCCCCGTCTCCAGCGCTGTTTCGGCGCTGAGTAACAGGGGATCACAGGCTTCATTCGCCTCGACTTCAGCCAGACTCATGTACTCGGTTTCGACATCGGTGCCGGCATGACCCAGCAGACGTTTCAGCTTCAACTGCAGGAAGGTGGGGCGCCGACGGCTGCGGCAGTGTTCGATCGCGCGACGGGTGATGTCGAAACACTCGACCAGATCGAGGCCGTCGCCGGAAAAGAAATCCAGGCCGGACCTGTTGCCAAAACTGGCTTCGATCCAGCCCGACGGCGTCTTGACCGAGATGCCGATGCCGTTGTCCTCGCAGACAAACAGTATCGGCACCGGCAGTTTCTGATGAGCTGCCCACTGGGCGGAATTAAACGCGCCGGCGGCGACGGAGTGGTTGGCCGACGCATCGCCAAAATTGCACACCACGATAGCGTCGCCGGGTACTGGTGTCTGGATACCCATACGTTGCGCCTGCTCCAGAGCCAGCGCGGTCCCCACGGCCTTTGGCAGATGGCTGGCGATGGTAGAAGTCTGCGGCAATACCCACGCCTGGCGATGGCCCCAGACCTTGTGCCGGCCTCCGGAGATCGGATCTTCGGCGCTGGCCGCCAGCGACAGCGCGGTGTCGTAGACCGGATCGGCGCCGGCGATCCGGGCGCCGCGCGCCATCATGAATGCACCGCTGCGGTAATGCAGAAATGCCGGGTCGTCTTTTCGGCTCAGATAGCCAAGCGCCGCATTTCCCTCATGACCCGAACTGCCGATGGTGTAGAAGCCTTGATTGCGGGCGCGCATTTCACGTGCCACCAGATCCACATGTCGCGACTGGATCTGATACCGGAACAACTCAAGAAATTCGGCGCCGGTGATAGCGCGGCCTGGACGCAGAGGCGCATCAAGGTCCGGCGGGGGCGGGGGCTGCTCGTCCCAGCCGTCGACAAAGGCAAGAAAATTCGCGTCGACGATCTCCGCCCGGTTGATTGACCTTGCGCCGGGCCGGAGCGGTCGGCTATCAGAACGCGTTGACACCGGTGAGCTCCTTCCCGACTACGAGCTCATGGATAGTCTCTGTCCCCTCGTAGGTAATCACGCTTTCGAGGTTGAGCATATGACGGATCGGGCAGTATTCGGCGCTGATCCCGGCGCCGCCCAGTACGTCACGGGCGTCACGCGCGATATCCAGAGCCATGCGGACGTTGTTCCATTTTGCCATCGACACCTGCCCCGGCTGCATCGCGCCGGCATCTTTCAGTCGCCCGAGCTGGAGCGACAGCAATTGCGCGGTGGTGATGCGCCGACTCATGTCCGCCAGCCGGCGCTGGATCGTCTGCGTGTGGCTGACCGGGCGACTAAACAGCTCGCGCTCGTTGCTGTAGTCAATCGCCTCGCGCAGACAGGCCTGGGCAGCACCGATTGCGCCCCAGGTGATGCCGTAGCGCGCCTGCGTCAGGCAGGACAACGGGCCTTTCAATCCGACAACGCCTGGCAACACATTGGCCGCCGGCACGCGGACGTTGTCAAAAAACAGCGACGATGTGACCGATGCGCGCAGAGAGAACTTGTGCTTGATCTCCGGTGCATCAAAACCAGGCATATCCTTCTCTACCAGGAATCCGAGAATGCCCTCGTCGGTCTGCGCCCAGACCACGGCGACGTCGGCAATGCTGCCGTTGGTGATCCACATCTTGGCGCCATTGAGCACCCAGTCGCCGCCGTCTTTCTTTGCATGGGTCTTCATGTTCGCCGGGTCCGAGCCACCGTGCGGTTCGGTCAGGCCAAAACAGCCGATCGCTTCACCTCGCGCCATGGCGGGCAGCCAGCGCTGCTTCTGCTCGTCGCTGCCAAACGTGTAGATCGGGTGCATGCACAGGCTGGATTGAACCGACACAAAGCTGCGGATGCCGGAGTCGCCACGCTCGAGTTCCTGACAAATCAGCCCGTAACTCACCGCGTTCAGGCCGGCACAGTCATAGCCGTCGATAGACGAGCCCAGCAGACCCAGACCGGCGATTTCCGGTACCAGTTCGGCCGGAAAGCGATGGGTCTCGAAGGCTTCGCCGATCATCGGCAAGATTTTCTCGTCGGTAAAGCGGGCGACGCTGTCCTGGACCAGCTGCTCTTCTTCAGACAGCTGATTGCGGACATCGTAAAAATCCATGGGATTGATTGCGGACAAGTTGAGCTCCGGGATTGTGGTCGGGCCGTGGCAAAGGCGCCGTGGCAAAGGTCACTAATAATACCGGAACCGCGGTCCCGGTGGCATCTGCGACATGGCCGCAGCGCTTGTCGCGAAAGCGCAGAGCGGCCTCCGGCACGCCACGAAGTGGCTGGCGCGCGTGCTACTGTAGAAGCCCCTCGTCAACCATCCACTCACCGCGATCTGTTGCCTGGACACACTTGCGGCGGGTCTCAGCGGGATCAGGATGCGCGTCAGCTATCACCCCGACTATTTTGTGGAGCTTCCTGCGGGGCATCCGTTCCCGATGGCGAAATTCCCCGACCTACATGCCCTGTTGCTGCGCGACGGGGTGATCCGGGTCAGCGATATCGTGCGACCGAAAGAGGCGGGGCTGGATCTGCTGCGTCTGGTTCACACCGAGGACTACCTGTGGCAACTGGCCACTGGCAACCTGAGTGCCGCAGAAGAGCGTCGACTGGGGATCCCCTGGAGCGAGTCGTTGTGGCGGCGCTCAAGGCTGGCCGTTTCTGGAACAGTCAACGCCGCGCTGATGGCGCTGGATGATGGCCATGCCGGCAATCTCGCCGGCGGCACCCACCACGCCTTTCCCGATCACGGTCAGGGATTCTGCGTGCTAAACGATGTCGCGATCGCTATCCGTCATCTGCAGCGAAAAACACGCATTCGGCGCGCATTGGTTGTCGATCTTGATGTCCACCAGGGTAATGGCACGGCCGCGATTTTCGAGCGAGATGACACGGTGTTCACCCTCTCGGTCCACGGTGAGAAAAATTTCCCTGCGCGCAAGACGCGTTCGAGTCTGGATGTCGGCCTGCAAGTCGGATGCGATGATGCACATTACCTGCAGACCCTGGCCGACGTGCTGCCCGGGGTGATCGGCGCGGCGCGCGCGGATTGCGTGTTCTACCTTGCTGGCGTCGATCCGGTCGAGGGCGACCGCTACGGCCGGATGGCCTTGACTGAATCCGGGCTCGAGATGCGCGAGCGCTATGTGATCGAGCTGTTGCGTAACGCCGGCGTGCCTGTTGTCCTGCTATTGTCCGGAGGCTATGCGGTGACGCCCACGCGCACCGCCGAGCTCCATGCCGTGGCTTTTCGGGTCGCGGTTGAACTGTTTGAACAGCGTGAGTCCGCAGCGCAGAGCCGGTGCCGGCACCCGACCTGCGCGCGGGCCTGAGGAAACAGCCGATGAAGATTCCGGAGATTCTGCTGATCGAAGCCGAGCGCAAGCCCGGCAGCCTGGCCCGCGTGTTGACGGTGATTGGCGAGGCCGGGCTGGTGGTCGAGCATCTGGCCAGTCTGCGCAGAGACCAGGGCCGCACCGTGTGGGAAATCACGCTGGAGATGGATGAGGCCGACAATCAGAGCCTGTATGCGAGTATCGACGCATTGCCCAACGCGCGCGTGCTCGGCAAGTCTGACCGGGTGTTCAACCGCCATAAGGGCGGAAAAATCCGCACCGTCAGCAGCATGGAGATAGGCAGCCCACAGATCCTGCGCGATCTCTACACGCCCGGCGTCGCCAGGGTGTGTCTGGCAATCCAGCAGCAACCGGCACTGGCCCGGCAATACACCAACCTGCCCAACACCGTGGCGATCGTCACCAATGGCACCGCAATACTCGGTCTGGGGGATATCGGCCCGCTGGCCGGTCTGCCGGTGATGGAAGGCAAGGCTGCGCTGTTTGCGAGTCTGGCGGGGATCAGCGGTGTGCCTATCCTGGTGGACTCCAAAGACCCGACGCGGGTGATCGAGACGGTTGTGGCGATTGCCCCGTCCTTTGGCGCGATTCAACTGGAGGACATTGGCGCCCCGGAGTGCTTCGAAATCGAAGACGCGCTGATCGAGCGTCTGGATATTCCGGTATTGCATGATGACCAGCATGGCACGGCGGTGGTCACACTCGCCGCGGTGCGTAATGCCGGCCGCATCGCCAACCAGCGTTTATCGACCAGCGTTGTCGGCCAGATCGGGCTTGGCGCTGCCGGTATCGGCATAGCGCGTCTGTTGTTCGCTCGTGGTGTGGAGCGGATTCTTGGCGCTGACCTGGACCCGGGCGCGCTAACGCGTTTTAGCGCCCTCGGCGGCGAGCCGGCCGATCTGGACAGGATCATGGCCGAGGCGGACATCGTGATCGCAACCACTGGCGTCAAGGGACTTATCCGACCTCAACAGGTGCGCAAGGGGCAGGTGGTGCTGGCGCTGACTAACCCGGAGCCCGAGATCGAGCCGCAACTGGCGATGGAGGCGGGCGCAGCATTCGCAGCCGACGGCCAGAGCGTCAACAATGTGCTCGGGTTTCCTGGTCTGTTTCGAGGTGTGCTGGATGCCGGCGCCAGGCGTTTTACCGGAGCCATGCTGCTTGCTGCGGCAGAAGCGATCGGCGACTGCGCGGCTCCCGGTGAGCTGGTGCCGGAAAGCCTCGATCCGGCGGTGCACAAGGCGGTGGCGCTGGCGGTTCGGGCCGCCGCGGAGGATCAGTAACGCACGCCGAGTCGCTGATAGACGAAGGACAGTAACCACATCGGACCGATCATCAGGAACTGCAGGTCCTGGAAAAAGGACGGCCGCTTGCCTTCGATCATGTGGCCGACGAATTGTCCGATCCAGGCCAGCACAAAGACCGCGACACAGATTGCCCAAAGGGGCAACGGCAGGCTGTCAAGCCAGATCAGGGTTACGGTGAACAGCGCCATCACCCCAATCATCCCCAGCGCCAGTTTCGCGGACAGGATGAAGTAGTAGACGATCGCGGCCATCATGAACAACACGCCCCAGTTGAGCGTCGGCGAGATGTCGACAAACGCGGCAGGCACCGGCAGCGCCCACAGCAGCCCGATCAGACTCAATGCGATCACCGGCACGCAAATCCAGTGGATGATCTTGTTGGTCGGGTTCTGGTGGCTTTCCCCATACTCATCCAGCCATTGCTGGACCGGCTTCACTGACATGACTGTTGGTTCTCCCGCTGCATTCGCGTCCCGCGGGCATTCGCCCGGCCGGGCTCAGATTTTAACCGGATCTTGAGGCAGCGCGGGCGCGGACAGCTGCTAATCCGGGTTAACCCAATCATACATATATTCTAAATACGAATCATTGCTATTCGCATTAATAGCCAATAGACTGACCCCGTCCGGTTCTGACCGGCGACCAGTTTGACAAAGAAATCACTCAGGGGTCTTTCCATGAAGCGCCTTACCCGACAATGCCTGCTGGCATCCGCCTGCATTTTCGCTTTTTCCTCTGTCAGTGCCGAGGAGCCACCGAGCGCCGAAGAGATGTGGCGGATCATCCAGTCTCAGCAAGCCCAGATCGAAGCGCTGCAGAAGCAGCTCGAGCTGACCGACAAGAAAGCCGCTGAGACGGAGCAAAAGGTGGCGGACACAGACCAGAAGGTGGAGATCACCGGTGACATGATCGAACAGGTCGCCAGCACGCCGGCAGCCGGCAACTGGGCTGACCGGACTCAGATCGGCGGCTATGGGGAACTGCACTACAACAATCTGGATAGCAAGAAAGAGATCGATTTCCATCGATTCGTGCTGTTTTTCAATCACGATTTCACCGATCGTATTCGTCTGGTCTCTGAAGTCGAGCTTGAGCATGCCGTAGCCGGGGATGGTCAGAACGGCGAGGTCGAGCTCGAACAGGCGTATGTCGAATTCGACCTTAATGCCACCAACGTGCTGCGCACCGGCTTGTTTCTGATCCCAGTCGGTATTCTCAACGAGACGCATGAGCCGCCGACTTTCTATGGTGTGGAGCGCAACCCGATCGAAACCAATATCATCCCGACCACATGGTGGGAGGGCGGCGCCGCTTTGCATGGTGAGCTTGCGCCCGGATGGGGCTATGACCTGACCCTGAGTTCGGGTCTGGATGTCAATCAGAGCGGATCCAACGCATATCTGATCCGTAGCGGGCGGACCAAGGTGTCCGAAGCGCCGGCCGACGACGGTGCGGTCACCGCGCGGATCAAATGGACGGGTATGCCTGGGGTCGAGATCGGCGTCGCCGGGCAATACCAGGGAGATGTAACGCAGGGCGATCAGGGTGTCAGCGCCACCCTGTTTGAGGCGCACACCGAGATACGCCGCGGACCCTTTGGGCTGCGAGCACTGTATGCACGCTGGGATCTCGACAAGGCAGGCGTAATAAATGCTTCGGACCCGGCTGCGGTGGGCCGTGATGAACAGATGGGTTGGTATGTGGAACCCTCAATACGCGGCCGGCTGTGGGACATACCCGGAGAACTGGGCGCATTTGTTCGATACAACGTCTGGGACAACAACGCCGGTAGCTCCAACGACACCGAGTACAAGCAGATCAATGCGGGTTTCAACTATTGGCCGATTCCGGATGTGGTGTTCAAATTCGATGCCCAACAGCAGGACAACCAGGGCGACAAGAATGACAACGGCTTCAATCTGGGTGTCGGCTATCAGTTCTGAGCGACAGACCCGGGGGGCGGCTCTCGGGACCCGGCTGGGCACGGGATCCGTGAACCGCTCCGACCGCCTGTTGCGGGAACACAGGCATTCAGGCTCCCGCCAGGTCCTGAGCCGGCGAAGCAGTGGCTGAATACGGAAACAAGGGAATGATGCGCAAGCTTCCAGGCATGATCTTGATTGTCGTCGTGTTGACTGTCAGCGGCGAAAACGCGGCTGCCCGAGGTGTTTATCAGGCACCCGAGGACTTCCTCAGCGAGACCTTTGGCGGCACTGATCCTGAATCGCATGTGGTGTGGATGACGCCCGATCTGAAAGCGCGTGTCGCAGCCGTTCTCGGCCACCCGCCAAACGCGATGCGGATCCGCTATTGGCGCCTGGGTCCGCGCACCGCGTGGGTAGTCGAGGAGATTGGTAAGGAGAAGCCGATCACAACCGGTATCGTGGTCAATGACAACCAGATCGAGCGGATAAAGATTCTCGTTTTCAGAGAATCGCGGGGCTGGGAAGTCCGGCACGACTTCTTTACCGATCAGTTTCACGGCGCGACGCTGAACGGGCGTGCCGAGCTGGATCGGAGTATTGATGGTATCTCCGGTGCCACCATGTCGGTGAGTGCCGTGACCCGTCTGGCGCGCATGGTCCTGTTGCTGGATCAACAGGTAGACGCCGATGTCGAGGGCTAGAGGCGCGCGCAGTCGCAGCGCCAGTCTCATCATCTGGCATCGAAGACTCGGGCTTAGCGCGGCTCTGTTCGTGCTGGTGCTGGCAACGACAGGTCTGGCGCTGAACCACACCGCCGAACTCGGTCTGGACAGGCGCTACCTGGAAGCGGAATGGTTGCTGAACTGGTATGGCATTCAGGCACCGGCGGAGGCGTCAGTTTTTGTCGCCGGCTCGCTGCTTGTGACCCAACTGGGTGACCGGGTCTATCTTGGCACCCGAGCGGTGGAGGAGGGTGTCGGCACGGTCGGCGGCGCAGTCGAAATCGATGATCTGGTGGTGACCGCCGTCGATGGAGATCTGTTGCTACTGACCGCCAGCGGAGAGCGGGTGGAGAGGCTGGGCCGCAAGGATGATGTGCCGGCCGGATTGACCGGTATCGGTACCGACAGCGAGGGCGGGTTGCTGCTGCGCACCGATGCAGGCCTGTATCGCGCGGACGACGAGCTTCTGAGATGGCTGGCAGTGGACGCCGTCGATGTCAATGTCGTCTGGTCGACGCCGGCCACTGCTGACGCCGCGACTCTCGCAGAACTCAGGGCCGACTATCGGGGTCGTATCCTGAGCCTTGAGCGGGTATTGCTGGACTTGCACAGCGGCCGGATACTGGGTCGCTTCGGGCCATTGTTGATGGATCTTGCGGCGATCCTGTTGACGCTGCTGGCCGTCACCGGCGTCTGGGTCTGGTCGTCACGCCGTTCGTAAGCTGCTGCGGAATCTGCTGCGAGTTGAGCCCTGCATCAGAAACGACAACGGCCCCTGAATGGGGCCGTTGCCAATACTGTAGATCCCGACCTCGATCAGTCTAGATCGCAACCATGCCCCGCAGTTTCTTGATCGCATTTGCCTCAAGCTGCCTGATGCGCTCGGCCGATATCTGATACTCGTCCGCAAGATCCTGGAGTGTGCGCTTTTCCTCATCCAGCCAGCGGGCCTGAAGGATGTGCCGGCTGCGTTCGTCCAGACGCTTGAGCGCCGCCGCGAGGCGGCTAGTGGAGTCTGTCTCCCAGTCATCTGCTTCAACCAGCAAGGCTGGATCAACCTCCTCGTTACTGCGCAAGTAGGCCGAGGGTGTGTAGCTGCCTTCGTCATCGTCACTGACACTCGGAGCCGGATCAAAAGCGACATCGCGAGAGGACAGGCGCATTTCCATTTCGTTGACTTCGCGCGCAGTGACGCCAAGATCCTCGGCCACCGCCCGGGTCTCTTCCGCGCTAAGCCAACCCAAACGCTTTTTCGCCTTGCGCAGATTGAAAAACAGCTTGCGCTGGGCCTTGGTGGTGGCGACCTTGACCACGCGCCAGTTGCGCAGCACAAATTCGTGAATTTCCGCCCGGATCCAGTGCACCGCAAACGACACCAGTCGCACGCCAACCTGAGGGTCAAAGCGTTTTACCGCCTTCATCAGGCCGACGTTGCCTTCCTGGATCAGATCGCCAAGCTGCAGGCCGTAGCCGTTATAGCTGCGCGCGATATGCACCACGAAACGCAGGTGCGAGAGAACCAGTTGCCGGGCAGCCTCCAGATCCTCGTGCTCGCGAAACCGGGTTGCCAGCGCGACTTCCTCTTCCTTGGTCAGGATCGGGATAGTGGCGACAGCCTGGATATACGCATCGATGCTGCCCACCGGTCCGGCGAGCACCAGATCATGTCTCTGTGCTGGTATCAGTTCTTTCATGCAGTCTTGTTTCTCCAAAGGCGGCTGAATTTTAGCAGTCGCACCATTAGAGTGCTAACCGGGCAATGAGTTCCCGTCTGAAGTCATACTATTTATATAGTAGAAACAGTGACTTATTGCCACTTCGAGCACGATCCCCGAGCGCCGGCAGGGGCTAGTTTCCGGGTTCTATCCGCCGCATATTGCGGGTCGCGGAGATCCAGGACCCCAGCCAGCCAAGGATCGCGCTGGCGCCCAGCAGGATGCCGGCGCCGGCCATCCCCGGGCCGATCAGATCAAAACCGCTGCCGTAGAGTCCGGCCACGCGTCGCACCGGTTCCTGCAGAGCTGCGATTGACAGACCAACAAGGCCCAGGGCGAGCAAGCCGCCAAACAGCCCATACCAGAATCCGGTGTAAAGGAATGGCCGTCGGATAAAACCGTCTGTCGCGCCGATCAGTTTCGCAACTTCGATTTCGTCGCGCCGATTCTGGATATCCAGGCGGATCGTGTTGCCGACAATCAGCACGACGCCAAGCGCCAGCATCGCGCTGGCCAGCGCTACGACCCGGCGCACTACATCCAGCATCGCATGAAAACGGGCAACCCACTCAGTGTCCGCCTGGACGATATCTGCCGGTAAATCCTCCCGCAGCCGTTCGGAAAGCGCGGCGACCCCGTTCGCCGAATCATGACCGACCGCCGGTTTGAGCAGCAGCAGATTGGGTAGCGGATTCTCAGGCAGCGCATCAAGTGCGGCGCCGAAGCCGGATGATTCGCGAAACTCAGCCAGCGCCCGCTTGGCGGTAATCAGCCGGACTTCGGCCACCGCCTCGTCGTTCTGCAACTGGGCGACAAGTTCCGCCGCCTGTTCCGCGGAGACCTGTTGCTGCAGATACACCGAAATCTCGATCGCGCCGTCCCACTGGCCGCTCAGCGCACGGCCATTGGATACCAGCAACTGCAAGCCTGCGGGCAGAGCCAGCGCAATGCCGATCACTGCCACAGTCATCAGCGCGGCCAGCGGCTGCGCGGCAAGACGTCCGAGACTGCCGACGAATTCACGCAGATGATGGCTGCCGTGTGCGCTGAGCGGTACCCGAGTGGGGGGTTTGGCAGGGCCTCGGCGGGTCGCCGCGGCATTTTGCCGCCGGGGGGTTGCCGGCCGCTTGCTGCGCCGTTCGGCCATGGGTCTACGCGCCACTGTCGGTTCCTTCCTGGCGGCCGTCGCGCAGAGCAATCCGGCGATTTCCCAGATGTTCGATCAGCGCCAGGTCGTGGCTGGCAATGACAACGGTAACGCCGACTTCGTTAAACCGGGTAAACAGACGCATGATCTCCAGCGACAGATCCGGATCCAGGTTGCCGGTGGGTTCGTCTGCGATAAGCAGGGGCGGCTTGCTGACCACGGCCCGGGCGATACCGATGCGCTGCTGTTCGCCGGTAGACAGCATCATTGGCCGCAGCCGCTCTGCCTTTAGCAAACCGACCTGATCCAACGCTGCCCTGACGCGCTTGCCAACGTCCTTTGCAGAGGTGCCGGTAATGATCAGCGGCAACGCGACGTTGTCAAACACGCTTCGGTCGTGGAGCAATTTGTGATCCTGAAACACCATGCCGATCTGTCGTCGGAACGCCGGAATCTGACGGCGGTCGATGCCCGCCGTGTTGCGGCCGTTGATGAGCACCTGTCCGGAGCTCGCTCGCTCGAGCAGGCCGATCAGTTTCAGCATCGTGCTCTTGCCCGCGCCTGAGGGCCCGGTGAGAAATACCATCTCGCCGGCATCCACCTGCATGTCGACCCCGGACAGGGCTTCGCGGCTGCCGGGATAGCGTTTGTAGACCTTCTCGAAGCGGATCACCTGTCGTCCGCCCTCTGCTGGTCGGCGCCAGCAAGCAGCGCATCGACAAACGGCCCCGCCTGGAACTCGTCGAGATCTTCGGCCGCCTCGCCGATCCCCAGATAACGGATCGGCACGCCCAGGTGCTCGGCCACCGCGAGCAACACACCACCTTTTGCGGTGCCGTCCAGCTTGCTCATCACGATGCCGGACAAGCCGATCGCTTCATGGAAGCGGCTGGCCTGGACCAGCGCGTTTTGTCCCAGACTGGCGTCCAGAACCAGCAGCGTCTCGTGTGGTGCATCCGGATCCACTTTGCCCAGCACCCGACGGATCTTTTTCAATTCCTCCATCAGGTTGTCCTGGGTGTGTAGACGCCCGGCGGTGTCTGCGATCAGCACATCCATATCGCGCGCGCGGGCCGCCTCAAACGCATCGAACATCACTGCCGCAGGATCCGCGCCGGTTTGTTGCGCGATCACCGGTACGTCGTTGCGCTGCCCCCATGCCTGGATCTGCTCGACCGCGGCGGCGCGGAATGTGTCGCCGGCCGCGAGCATGACCTTTAGCCCCTGATCTTTGAAGAGTCGCGCCAGCTTGCCAATGGTTGTGGTTTTGCCCGAGCCGTTGACGCCGACCATCAGGATCACAAAGGGGCGTGGCGCATCCGGGATGATCAGCGGGGCTTCACAGGGCCCGAGGATACCGAGCATGGTCTCACGAAGGGTGTCCATTACCGCACGGGTGTCCTTAAGCTCGTCGCGCCACAGTTTGCGATCCAGCCCGTCCATGATGCGTGAGGTCGCTTCGACCCCGACGTCCCCGGTCAGCAATCGGGTTTCAATCTCTTCCAGAAAAGCGGCGTCAGGTTTGCCGCCCGGCAGCAGGTGGGCCAGGTCATAGGTGAGAAAAGACTCGCCTTTGTTCAGACGTTGGCGAAGACGCCGGAAGAAGCCTGCACGCTTCTCCGGCGCAGGTGATTCGGCGGCCTTGTCCTGGATGCGGGTGTCTTTGTTTCGGAACATGACGGAGCTCGTCGGCAGAGCGCTTATGCTAACCGATGCGGATGCTCCCCGGGCCATGATTCGCAAACCACAGCCGAGCCGCTGAGGCATCAACGGGGTCGATCGGATGTGTTATCCAGATTGCCGGCGCAGGACAAAAAAGGGCGGTCCGAGGACCGCCCCTGTTTGACTGGCAGGTCGCCAGAGCGGTTTCCCGCTTTACTGCGTATTGGCCCGCGGCCGATCGGGTGCCTGGCAGTTGCCTGCGTTGAAATCACCGACCACGGTTGGATCAGCGATCGGGATCACCGTGCCAAGCGTCGCACCAAAGGTGACCGTCTCCGACTGCATCTCGACCGTCGCCGCCAGGCTGGCGCTGGGATCCAGCTGCGAGCCATGATCGCCGGCGATGAAACAGACCCGGGAGGCGGAGTTTCCGGCAACATTATTCGCGCCCGGTGCGGTGACCTCATCTACGCCCATTTCCGCAGCCAGGCGGTTGTTGGCGGAGTTTGGCACTACCGCATCAGCCTCGACTTCGATGAAATGGATCGGATGTACCGCAGCGGCCTCAGCGGCAAAGCTGATCGGATCGAAGGCGTCGGCGGCATTCTGGAAATCACGCAGGAAGCTGTTGTAGACGCCGGTGTTGGGTACCAGGCCGGCGGCGATCAGGCCTCCCTCGATCCGCGGTCCGAAGGTGACGGAATCCAGCAGCAGATCTACCAGCACGCCGCCGCCCACGCCGAGCGTCGCGGTGGCGATATTGGAGTCGTTACCAAATGTGCCAAGGAACGTGGTGCCGATAATCGAGCCCAGAGACTGGCTGACGAAATGCACCGTTGAGGCACCGTAGTCGGGCACGCCATCAGGAGGGAACCCGGGCGGGGCGATGTCGATGGACGGCACGGACCTCGCCAGCATAATCAGATCGGCAGCCGACTGCCGGCCGTTATCGCGGCTGGTCAGCGGGCTGGGCAGATTGATGAAATGAATACCCGAGGGGTCGATCAGCCCGTCCGGAGGCGCCTGGCCAGTCGTATTATTTACCAGGTCCACGTCAAAGGTGCGTTCGGCAACGCCCGGCACACGGAAAATGGCTTCTGGTTCAGTGGCCAGGATTTCAGCCAGCTCCTCCGGCGTGATTGTGGCGTAGTCGATCTCGGCATAGGGGATGCCGTGCAAGGCATGATCCATCGCGATCACGGTGGCGCCGATGGGAGCAAAGCTCTCGGCAATGGCCAGCATGTCAACGCGATTACGCGTAATACCGTGCGCAAAGATCACGATAGGCCCACCGATCACCGGCGGACTGCCTGGTCCTGCGGATGCCGGGACCGTCGCCAGCAACGGCACGGTCAGGGTCGCATTGGCCACCGGAATGGGGTTGAACTTGGACAAGATTGTGCTGGTTGGGTCCAGCGGATTTACGTTCTCCGCGCCCAGCCAATACCTGGTCAGAATATCGGTGTCCTGGGGGTTGGTTGCCGGGGCCAGGTAATAGGGCAGGCCGGTCATTACACCGGCATACAGATAGGCGCTGCCAGCGGTAGGATCCGGGTCACCGCGCAGTGCAAACACCAACTCAGTGGTCACCGGCGTCCCGGCCGGGATCACGCCGCCGGGGAACTGTCCGGTGGGGTCAGGCAGGTCTACCGGGGTCAGGATCGGCTGTAGCTGGATGCCACCCGGCATCGAAATTGCTGCAGCGGTCTCCATGACCACGGTCGTGTCCAGCGTGGTAAAGCTGGAGGTGACAATGATATTGGGTACCGACAGCCCCAGAGCTTCGGAAACTTTCAGCTGAGCGGCCGTGAACAGGCCGATGAGTTGTTCGGGCGTCAGCGCGTCCGGATCGATCGTTGAGGGGTCGTCCGGTATCTGGATCAGGCCAGCGAGATAGCCCTGCTTGATCTGTTCGTACTGGGTATCGGCGACAGCCGGCGTACCGCCCGAGTTGGTCACGCCATTGGTGACGATGACCAGGTAACCGTTTTCCACCACGATAGGGGTGGGCTGTCCGGTGGCCGGATCGATCAGATTGAACGTGCGGTTGCCATTCAACGGCTTCAGCGGTTTGATCTCAACCGTCTGTCCGCCGGCATCGAAGTCTGACGCCACTTCGACCTCGTATTCCACGCCCTGCACCAGGAACGGACTCTGTCCCTGCAGCAGGCGGCCGAAAGTCTGGTCTGACAGACCGATCACCGCCCGGGTTGACCGGTCCAGCGCGACTTCGACAATGAACACCGATGCCGGGGTCAGAGACCCGGGATCCACCGCCTCGCTGAAGTTCACCGTCATCCTGGCGTTGGTCGAGAATCCGTCCAGCTGATTGACCACGCCGACCAGCGGCTGGGTGGCGGTCACAGCCAGATTCAGAGTTCCGTCAGAGGAAGGCGAGGCGAGGAAACCGGCGATGTCATTCGGATACGGCAGAACCTGCACGCTCGTGGCCGGGTCGAGTTGCCAGTTTGCCCGGAAACTGGTGTTGAGATCGAAGTTCGGACCTTCGATCCCGATAAGGCCGGTGCTCCCGGTGTTTCTTGGCGCATCCGGACTGTCTTTGTCCGAAAAACAACCGACGAGCGAAACGGAAAGCAGCAGGACGGCTGCAAGGTTCAGGGTTCTCATTATTCTGACTCCTCCCGGAGAGGCAGGGTGACGCAAATGTTCTTTTAAGGAATTCTAGTAGGAATTAAGTAAGACTACGCTTGAACTTCAACGCCTTGCAAGTATTCGGAAAGTGCGTATGAGATCCAGACACAGTAAGCCATCCAGGGGCAGGGAGAGGGGTTCCGCCGGTCAGTTTCGTATCATCGCCGGCCGCTGGCGTGGACGACGGCTGGAGTTTCCGGCTCTCGAAGGCGTGCGACCCACCGCGGACCGGGTCCGCGAAACGGTATTCAACTGGTTGCAGCCTGTCATCCAGGGCAGCGACTGCCTGGATCTGTTCGCAGGCAGCGGCGCCCTGGGACTGGAAGCGCTGTCCCGGGGAGCAGCGGCGGTGACTTTCGTCGACCGAAGTCCTGTGCTGGTGCGGGCGATTGCTGCGCATCTGGGCCAGCTGGATTGTGGCGCGGGTGCCGCACTGTGTTCCGAGGCCAGGTCATTCTTGCAGCGGGCATCCGGGCACTACGATCTGGTCTTCCTTGATCCACCGTTCGGCAGCGGCTTGTTGCCGGAATTATGTCAAATGATTGACGATCAGGCCTGTCTGAAACCCGGGGGCAGGGTCTATCTTGAGCATGAGGCGAGCACCGGGCCCCCAGACCTGCCCGCGGGATGGCGGATGCTGCGAAGCGCCCGCGCCGGCAATGTGAGTTACCATCTCGCGTCCTGCCCCGAAGAGGTCACAGGGGACAGTGCAAACAGCGCTATATGAGGAACGCCATGACGTCCGCAGCCATGTACCCCGGGACCTTTGATCCGATAACCAACGGCCACAGCGATCTCATCCGCCGCGCTGCCGGTGTGTTCCCGCGGGTCGTGGTGGCTATCGCGGCGAATCCGGGCAAGGCGCCGATGTTCGATCTTGAGGAGCGGGTGGAACTGGCCGAGCATGTATTGGCGGGGATACCAGGCATTGAGATCAAGGGCTACGAGGGTCTGACGGTGGACTTTGCCCATGATCACGGGCTTGGCGTGATGATCCGTGGTCTGCGCGCGGTGTCGGACTTCGAGTTTGAATTTCAGCTGGCCACGATGAGTCGACAGATCGCGGAAGACGTGGAAACGGTGTTTCTGACCCCGACCGAGCACTTCAGCTTCATCTCCTCGAGCATGATCCGGGAGATTGCCATGTTGGGCGGTGATATCTCGAAGTTTGTACATCCCAAGGTCGAAGCCGCGCTGCTCGCCAAGGCTGCGTCAGGCGGTCGAAACGGACACAGATGAATGGCGCTGCGGATTACTGATCAGTGCATCAACTGCGATGTGTGCACACCCGAATGCCCGAACGAGGCGATTTACATGGGCCCGGAGATCTTTCATATCCGGCCGGAACAGTGCACCGAATGCGTCGGACACTTCGACACGCCGCAGTGTCAGGAAGTGTGCCCGGTAGATTGCATCATCCCTGACCCGGCTCATCTCGAGACCGGCCAGGTGCTGGCGGCAAAGGCGGCGCAATTGAAAAAGACCAGAGCTGAGACAGCCAGCGCCGGGACAAACACGGCGACTGACAACCCAGCAGGCGCGCAGGCGGCGAATTGACAGGATATTGACAAAACATCGGGCCAGAAACGAAACATGAATTACCGCAGAAAAATCCTCATTCTCCTGGCGCTGACGATCGCCCTGCCGGCATCGCCGGTCAGCGCATCGCCGGCGAGCGAAGTGGCGGCGAGCGAACGGGCGCCGAACAAGGCCGCGATCGCGTCGGCCCATCCGCTGGCGACTGCCGCTGGCCATGAAATCCTGCAGCAGGGTGGCAACGCGTTTGACGCCGCGGTTGCGGTCAGCGCGGCCCTGTCGGTGGTGGAACCCTTCAGCTCCGGTCTGGGTGGCGGTGGGTTCTGGCTGCTGCTGCGTGCCGAAGACCAGCATTCGGTGGTCATCGACGGCAGGGAAGTCGCGCCTGGCCAGGCTACCGCCGATATGTATCTGGATGCACAAGGACAGCCTGTTCCCCGTGCTTCGCTGGACGGACCGTTGGCCGCGGGCATCCCGGGGCTGCCGGCCGCGCTGGTGCATCTGGCACGGGATTACGGGCGCGTGCCGTTGGCGGTGAGTCTGGCGCCGGCGATCCGCCTTGCCGATCAGGGCTTTCCGCTATATGCGCGTATGCAATTGGGACTGAAATACAAGCAGAAACTGATCCGGCAGTGGCCGGCCGGCGCGGATCTGTTTCTGGTCGATGGCGAAGTACCGGAGATCGGTCATCTGATTCGGCAGCCTGCGTTGGCGCGCACATTCGAAATGCTTGCGACCCAGGGAAGAGATGGCTTCTACGCCGGCGACCTGGCCGCAACGATGGTGCGTGAGGTGCGTCAGGCCGGCGGTATCTGGGCACTGGAGGATCTGAATTCATACAAGGTCGTGGAACGGGCGCCGATCGAGTTCTCTTATCAGGGCGTGCGTATTGTGTCGGCGCCCCCACCGTCTGCTGGCGGTGTCGCGCTGGCTGACATGTTCAACATTCTGAGCGGCTACGACCTGGAGAGTGTCGACGAGGCGACCCGGGTACACCTGACGGTCGAGGCCATGCGTCGTGCTTACCGTGATCGTGCTGAATATCTCGGTGACCCGGATTTTGTGTCGGTGCCGGTAAGTCAGCTGACGCACCCTTACTATGCGGATGGGCAGCGCGCCTCGATACGCAGGGACAAGGCCACACCCAGCAGCAGCTTGCCCGGATATCGCGGTGACGACGCGGACGGTCAGCACACCACGCACTACTCGGTGCTCGACGCCGACGGCAATCGTGTTGCCGCCACCCAGACCATCAACGGCTGGTTCGGCTCGGGCTATGTGATTCCCGGCACCGGTGTATTGCTCAACAACGAGATGGATGATTTTGCGATCAAACCGGGCGTACAGAATCTTTACGAACTGGTAGGCGCGTCGGCGAATGCTATCGCGCCAGGCAAGCGTCCCTTGTCGAGCATGTCGCCCACCTTCGCCGAGTCTGATCGCGGCGTGATCATACTCGGCACGCCCGGGGGAAGCCGCATCATCACCATGGTCATGCTGGGTCTGATGACCTGGATGGATGGCGGTGACGCCAGCGAAGTGGCCGCCCGGCCGCGCTACCATCACCAGTATCTGCCGGACCATATTTACTATGAGCCGGATGCTATCGCTGCCCCCGTCCGCGGCAGTCTGGAGGCGATGGGGCACTCGCTACGCGAGTCGTCGCGGCTGTACGGCAACATGAATGTGGTCACCTGGGAATTTGAAACAGCGGACGTTGATGCCGCTTCGGATCCGCGAGCGGAAGGTGGCGCCGAGGTCAGGGTGTATTAATCCCCGGGTAGCAGGGTTCAGGACATCGGGCTGTCGGCGCGTCTCAGCGCTGGCAATGGACACAGAAAAATGTCGAACGCTGGCCGAGCACAGCCTGCCGGACCGGACGGCCGCATCCCCGGCAGGGTTCACCCTGACGACCATAGACATTCAGCTGCTGGGCAAAGTAGCCAGGCTGACCATCGCTGCCGGTAAAATCCCGCAGAGTCGTGCCGCCCTGATCTATCGCGCCTTGCAGAACCTCACGGATGACCGTGGCCAGGCGCTGGTAGCGCTGGCGGGAAACGCGGCCGGCGGCCCGGCGCGGGTCAATGCCGGCGCGATACAGGGCTTCGCTGGCGTAGATGTTGCCCACCCCGACCACGATGCGTCCATCCATGATGAAGCTCTTCACGTTCGCGCGTCGGCCCCGGCTGTGTCTCCACAGGTAGTCGCCATCAAACCCGCCGCCCAACGGTTCCGGCCCCAGATGGGCCAGCAGACGATGTCGCAGGGGGTCGCGTCGGGTCCAGAGCATTGCACCAAAACGGCGCGGGTCATTGAAACGCATGGTGTGGCCGTTGTTAAGCAGCACATCCACATGGTCGTGTTTGCCCGGTTGCCGGAGACCCTGATAAACGCGCAATGACCCGGACATGCCCAGGTGCATGATCAGGGTGCCGCCATCGGCGCCCAGCAGCAGATATTTCGCCCGCCGAGCCAGACTATCGATCTTCCGACCGGGCAGATCCCGCGCCAGATTCGCCGGCACAGGCCAGCGCAAACGCCGCTCCCGCACCGCGACAGCTTCAACGCTGGCACCGAGCAGCCACGGCTCCAGGCCGCGCCGGGTGGTTTCAACTTCAGGTAACTCGGGCATGATCTGCTAACAGCCTGGTGAATATTCGCGACCTGAGAAGCCGCATTGTGACCCCGTCGTTTTGCTTTACACGGCCCCGTTACGTATATTTCTCTGGCTGTATTTCCATCAGTCCATCAGGAAAATTCCATGGATTATCTCTACGGATTACTGGGCCTGAGCTTCTGGGGCTACGTACTGACTTCGTTCATCATGGTGCAGGTCACCGTGTTGTGCGTGACATTGTACCTGCATCGGGATGCCGCCCATCGTGGTCTCGATCTGCATCCCGCGCTGCGTCATTTCGCGCGCTTCTGGCTGTGGGTCAGCACCGGTATTTCGACTCGGGAATGGGTCGCGATCCATCGCAAGCATCATGCACGCTGCGAGACCGAGGACGATCCGCACAGTCCTCAGGTCAAAGGTTTGAAGAAGGTCCTGCTGGAGGGCGCTGAGCTCTATCAGCACGAAGCGGATAATCTGGAGACGATCACCAAGTATGGCCGCGGCACGCCGGACGACTGGCTGGAGCGGCGTGTTTACAGCCATCCCAATATTGGTATCAGTCTGTTTGTGGTTGCCAGCCTGCTGTTGTTTGGCGTGCCTGGCATCATCATGGTCGCAGTACAGATGGTGTCACAGCCGCTGCTTGCGGCCGGCATCATCAACGGTGTCGGTCATTACTACGGTTATCGCAATTTCGAATGCGAGGACGCTTCCCGCAACGTCGTGCCCTGGGGTCTGCTGCTCGGCGGCGAAGAATTGCACAACAACCATCACGCATTCCCGAGCTCGGCCAAGTTCTCCATCCGGCCGTGGGAAGTCGACATAGGCTGGGGTGCCATTGTGGTGCTGCGCAGCTTCGGGCTGGCTCGTGTGCGCCGCGTGGCGCCGACCCCGGTGGTCGAGCCGGGGCGTTCGTCCATCGATCTCGAAACCGCACGGGCGGTTATCGTCAATCGCATGCATGTGCTGCGCGACTACACACGTACGGTCACGCTGCCGGTGTTCAAGCGCGAGCTGGCAGAGCTCAAGGCGCATGGCAAGGCGCTGCCGGGCCGGGCGCGCAAGCTGCTGATTCGCCAGCCGGCGCTGTTGGATCAGACCTCCCGCGAACGTCTGCGGGAATTACTGGACTCCAGTCAGTCGCTGAAGACGGTGCACGAGTTCCGCGAGCGCCTGCGCACGATGTGGGACGGCGCAACGATGATCAGCAACGAACGATTGATCGCCCAGTTGCGGGAATGGTGCCAGCAGGCCGAGGCCAGCGGCGTCCGTGGTCTGCAGGAATTTGCGGCCACCCTGCGCGGATATACCACGTCGCAGAATTCGATGGTCTGAAAACCATCTGCCTTAGGGCAGCGCTGATTTCGAGCACAAAAAACCCCGCCGATGGCGGGGTTTTTTTGTTCCGGATCCCGGCAGCCTTACGTGATCTTGCTTATTTGATCTTGGCTTCCTTGAACATCACGTGCTTGCGCACCTTGGGATCATATTTCATCACTTCCATCTTCTCGGGATGGAGGCGCTTGTTCTTGGTGGTGGTATAGAAGAAACCGGTACCGGCCGAAGACGTCAATCTGATCTTGTCACGCATGTAACCGCTCCTCAGACTTTCTCGCCGCGGGCACGAAGCTCCGCGACTACTTTGTCGAGACCCAGCTTGTCGATCGTGCGCAGGCCCTTCTGCGAGACGCGCAGGGTCACGTAACGCTTCTCGTCTTCAAGCCAGAAACGATGGGTATGCAGATTGGGCAGGAAGCGGCGGCGGGTCCGATTATTGGCGTGGGAAACGTTGTTCCCGGACATCGGACGCTTGCCTGTGACCTGGCAGACTCTGGACATCACTGAATTCCTCTGAATTTCGGGGCCGACATGCAGCCCAAAGAGCGCGACTTTATACCAGCCCGGGGCCAATCGCGCAAGGCCGGCGGGCCTGGACTCAAGCTGATAACAGGCCCCGTTCGGCAAACGAAACCGCCTCGCCGTCACCGATCACCAGGTGATCAAGGACCCGGATATCCACTAGCGCCAGCGCGTTCTTGAGGCGTCGGGTGATGGCTTCATCGGCCTGACTCGGCTCCGCCACGCCGGACGGGTGGTTGTGCGCCAGGATCACCGCAGCGGCGTTGTGCGCCAGTGCCTGGCGGACTACTTCGCGGGGATAGACGCTGGCGCCGTCAATCGTGCCGCGAAACAATTCTTCCAATCCAATCAGTCGGTTACGATTGTCCAGATAGAGGCAGCAGAAGACTTCGTAAGGCAGGTCCCGCAGCCGTGCAGCAAGATACTCGCGCACCTCGACGGGGCTGCTGAGCGGGCCCTCCCGCTGCAGTCCTTCGGCCAGCTGGCGCCGCGACAGCTCGGCGCCAGCCTGCAATTGGGCGAACTTTCCCGGGCCGAGCCCGGAAACGGCGCAGATCTCCTGCTGGGACGCTCTCAGTAGGCCGCGCAATCCGCCGAATTCCAGCAGCAGATCGCGGGCCAGCGCCACCGCGGACTTTCCACGGACCCCCGAGCGGAGCACGATCGCCAGCAATTCCGCCTCCGACAGGGCGCCGGCACCGTCACGAAGCAGTTTCTCCCTTGGCCGCTCACGTTCCGGCCAGCCTCTGATCGCCATGGCCAAGTCTCCATTCCCTGGACGCCCGGCCTTATCAACCGGAGACGCTTAGGATAAGCTCGGATGCCCGAATTTGAGACACGGCAAAATGGCTGAGCTTGACGGAAAACGGGTGCTGCTCGGCGTCTCCGGCGGCATCGCGGCATACAAAAGCCCGGATCTGGTGCGCCGATTGCGCGAGCGGGGTGCCGAGGTGCAGGTCGTGATGACTGCGGGTGCGACCCGGTTCGTGACCCCGATGACGTTCCAGGCGGTCTCCGGACGCGAGGTGCGTGACCACCTGTGGGATGAGGCTGCGGAAGCGGCGATGGGGCACATAGAGCTGGCGCGCTGGGCCGATCTGATCCTGGTCGCGCCTGCGAGCGCTGACTTTATAGCCCGGCTGGCGGCCGGACTCGCCGATGATCTGCTCGCGACCCTGTGCCTCGCATCCGAAGCGCCGGTCGCGATCGCGCCGGCGATGAACCGGGTCATGTGGGCGGCGCCGGCGACGCAGCACAATATCGAGCGGCTGTCCGAACGCAAGGTCGCGATTCTCGGCCCAGGTGAAGGCGACCAGGCGTGTGGGGAAACCGGCGCCGGACGGATGCTGGAACCCGATGACCTCGCGGCACGGGCAGCTGGATTACTGGCCACGGGCCAAGGCGCGCTGCGCGGGAAGAAGGTTGTCATCACCGCCGGGCCGACCCGGGAACCGATCGATCCGGTGCGTTACATCACCAATCGCAGCTCCGGCAAGATGGGCTATGCGCTGGCCAGAGCAGCTTGCGCCGCCGGGGCCCGGGTGACGTTGATCAGCGGTCCGGTCGCTCTGTCGGCGCCAGCCGGAGTCGAGCGGGTGGATGTAGAGACCGCAGAGCAAATGCTCAACGCGACCCTCGATGCCGTAGCCGACGCCGATATCTTTATCGGTGCGGCCGCGGTTGCCGACTATCGCCCGCGCCAGATCGCCGAACACAAGATCAAGAAGCGCGGCGAGGAGATGGAGCTGTCGATGACCCGGGCGCCGGATATCCTCGCCACTGTGGCCGCCTCGACACCGCGCCCGTTTGTGGTTGGATTCGCCGCCGAAACTCAGAATCTGGAGGCCAACGCGCGCACGAAACTTGAGCAGAAGGGTCTGGACCTGATCGCCGCCAACCTGGTCGGCCGCGGCGTCGGCTTCGATTGCGATGACAACGCATTATTGGTGCTGTGGGCCGATGGTCAGCAGCAAATGTCGCCCGACACCAAGATCCGGCTGGCCCGGCAGCTGGTGGATCTTATCGCCGAGCGGCTGGGAAAACATGGGAGTTGAAACCGCGTGCAGGTAATCAAGCTGAAGATTCTCGATCCGCGTCTGGGGGCCGAGTTCCCGCTACCGGAGTACGCGACTGAAGGATCGGCCGGCGTTGATCTTCGCGCCTGCCTGGAGTCGGCGGTGACCATCGCGCCCGGAGAGACGCTGCTGATTCCGACCGGCATGGCGATCCATATCGACGATCCGTCATTGGCGGCAGTGTTATTGCCGCGATCAGGCCTTGGCCATAAACATGGCATTGTGCTGGGTAATCTGGTCGGTCTGATCGATTCCGATTATCAGGGCCAGGTGTTCGTGTCGTGCTGGAACCGTGGCGCTGAAGCCTTCACCGTGGCGCCTGGCGAACGGATCGCGCAAATGGTGCTGGTGCCGGTGGTCCAGGCCAGATTCGAGGTGGTGGAGGAGTTCGAGAGTTCTGAACGTGGCGCCGGTGGGTTCGGCCACTCGGGCCGTCACTGATTCCATCGCGGTTGGATTGGCCGATGCATTGGCCGATCGAATAGCGGATCGAAGAGACGACCGAATAGCCGATGTCAGGGCTCAGTCTGTTTCTTCGCTACCAGTCATTTCCGGAGGCGAAGGTGCTTCCGGCGCGATTTCCTCCGCGGGCAAATCCTTCAGCTCGCGGAACCGGGCAATGTCCTTGGCGAACTTGGTCTGGATCGAGTGCTGTTCTTTCTCGTTTCTGGCCAGGCGTTCCTGATAGACAGAGATCGAGTCGCGGGTCTGCCCGATCTCGACCAGCAAATCGTCCGGGGTGCCAATGTTCTCCCCGGTCTCGGGATCCAGCGAGGCTTCGCTGGCCAGCAGCTCCAGTTCTGCCAGGCGCGCGGTCTGGTTTTGCAGATATCGCTGGGTGACCTCCTGTCGCGCCTGCAATTGGTCCACGCGCCGGTCACGGACTCGCTCGATGTCATCCACCGAAAGATAGGTCTTCAACAGGATGCGGTCCTGCTCGTCCTGCCGCGCCTTGGCCGCATCTTCGGTTTTCTCGTCGCCTTCGCCTTCGCCCTTGCCAAATACCTGGTCGGCGTATTCCGGCGGCACACTGTCACCGTAATGGATGTTGCCGTCCTTATCGATCCACCTGAATACCTGCCCGGAGCCGGTGAGCATGATGAGTGCGGTGAGGGCAAGAACGTTGATAAGAATGCGTTTCATTTGTCCGGATATACCACATCCCGCGCGCCAGACGCGAGCGGAAGGTCTCATTTCAGATGCCGTAACGTTGCCGATAGTCGCGCACGGCCGGCAGATGCGCCGCCAGTTCCGGCGTCTGCTCCAGATGGCTGATCAGATCATGCAGTCCAACAATACGGATCACCGGAGCACCGAGGTTTGTCTCCACTTCCTGTACTGCAGACTGTTCACCCTGGCCGCGCTCCTGGCGGTCCAGCGCGATCAGCACGCCTGCCGCCACGGCGTTGTGGCTGTGGATCAGGTCAGCTGAGGCGCGGATGGCGGTACCTGCGGTGATGACGTCATCGACGATAAGAACCCGGTGCTGGAGCGGGGCGCCGACGATATTGCCGCCTTCACCATGATCCTTTGCCTCCTTCCGATCGAAGGCAAACGGGACATCGCGAGCATGATCAGCTGCCAGCGATGCTGCAGTCGCGGTGACCAGCGGGATGCCTTTGTATGCGGGCCCGAAGAGCATGTCGAATTCCACATCGGAGGCGACCAGAGCCTTGGCGTAAAACTGGCCCAGCCTGAGGATGGCGTCGCCGCTGTTGAATAATCCGGCGTTAAAGAAGTACGGGCTCAGACGGCCGGACTTGAGTTTGAACTCGCCGAATCGCAACACCCCCCGATCGAGGCAGAAGCGGATGAATTCGCGCTGGTAATCTTGCATCGGAACGCCGTCTCCTGCTCCAGACGCCGCCGGCAGACGGCATTCGGTATGATACACGCACCAGTGTCGCGGACCTCTCCATGCGTGTTCTTTCACTCAATGCCAATGGCATTCGTTCAGCTGCCCGCAAGGGTTTTTTCGACTGGCTGCCCGGGACCGGCTCAGACATCGTTTGTGTCCAGGAAACCAAGGCGCAGGAGCACCAGCTGGAACACGGAATGTTCCGTCCTGACGGCTATCATTGCCACTATTTCGACGCGGAAAAGAAGGGTTACAGCGGGGTCGCTATCTACGCCCGTCGACAGCCGGACAAGATAATTCGGGGGCTCGGGGTCGAAGAATTTGATCGCGAGGGGCGGTATATCGAGGCACGCTTTGGCAAGCTCTCGGTGGCCTCGATCTATCTGCCGTCGGGGTCCTCCAGCGAGGAGCGGCAACAGGCGAAATTCCGCTTCCTTGATTTTTTTATGCCGTATCTGCGCAAGCTCCGACGCCGACGCCGGGAGTACATTCTCTGCGGTGACTGGAATATCGCGCACAAGGAAATAGACCTGAAGAACTGGCGCGGGAACCGGAAGAATTCGGGGTTTCTGCCCGAGGAGCGGGCCTGGATGGACGAGCTGTACGGCAGCGCAGGTTTTGTGGATGCCTTCCGCGAGGTCAATCAGGAGCCAGATCAATACACCTGGTGGTCGAATCGCGGCCGCGCCTGGGACAAAAACGTCGGCTGGCGGATCGATTATCAGGTAACCACGCCGGGCTTGCGCGAGGTTGTCCGCGGCTGCGAGATCTACAAGGCTGAGCGCTTCTCCGATCATGCGCCATTGCTTATCGACTACGACATGGACCTGGAGTCCGCCTGAGATGAGAGCCACTTTGCGTGGCTGGTGGCGAGCAGCTGCGGTTTATCGTCACCCGCGGGTGGCCGCCATGTTGTTCCTGGGCTTTTCTGCAGGCCTGCCATTCCTGCTGGTTTTCTCAACCCTGTCGGCATGGCTGCGCGATCAGGGCGTAGAGCGCAGCACCATCGGTTTCTTTGGCTGGGTCGGGATCATGTTCTCGATCAAAGTGCTGTGGGCGCCGATTGTGGATCGTCTGCCGTTGCCGCTATTGACCCGTGCGCTGGGCAAGCGACGCAGCTGGATGCTGGTGGCGCAGATCGGCATCGCTGTTGGCGTTATCGCCATGGCGGCTACCGATCCCGTCGCCGAACTGCCGCGGCTCGCCTTGCTGGCCGTATTCGTGGCTTTCGCGTCCGCCACCCAGGATGTGGCAATCGACGCGTGGCGGGTTGAAGCTGTTGAGATTGAGCGACAGGGCGCGATGGCTGCCAGTTATATCTTCGGCTACCGCCTGGCCTTGCTGGTGGCGGGCGCCGGCGCCTTCTATATCGCCGATTTTTCCAGCTGGGCGATGGCCTACCGGATCATGGCCATGCTGATGCTGGTCGGGATCGTAACCACCTTGCTGGTCGCGGAGCCGGAACACCACATCAGCGCAGCCACCAGGGAGATGGAGCAGCGGATGGCCGACGCCATCGCCCGTTTTGCACATCTGCCAGGCCCGCTGCAACGTGCGGCGGCTTGGTTTTCCAGCGCGGTCGCCGCGCCGTTTCTGGAGTTCTTCCATCGCAATGGCCGCGCCGCGCTGCTCATCCTGGCGCTGGTCGGTTTGTACAAGGTGTCGGATCTGATCATGGGCATCATGGCCAATCCGTTCTACATTGATCTTGGTTTTACCAAGAGCGAGATCGCGACGGTCGCCAAGGTGTTTGGCTTTGGCATGACCATCACCGGTACCGTGGTTGGCGGTGTGCTGGTGGCACGCATCGGTTTGATGCGCTCGCTGCTGACCGGTGCGGTAATGGTGGCGACGACCAATCTGCTGTTTATGGTGCTGGCGCGCATCGGGCCGGATCTGTGGATGCTTGCGGTGACCATCAGCGCGGACAATCTGAGCGTCGGCGTGTCCAGCGTGGCTCTGATCGCCTACCTGTCCAGCCTGACCAACCGCGCCTACACCGCAACCCAATACGCACTGTTCAGTTCGCTGATGACCTTGCCAGGTCAGTTTATCGGTGGGTTCTCGGGCGTCGTAGTCGATGCGCTGGGGTACGCAAATTTCTTTGTCTATGCGGCCAGCGCGGGCATCCCGGCGATCCTGCTGGTGCTCTATCTGATGCGCCACCCCTCGCTTGGCACCGAAACCCCGACCACCCCGACCAGGTGATGCAGCGGGTCTGGCGTCTAATGCAGGGCCTGATCCTGGCCAGGCCGGTCATGGGCGGGGGCCGCATGATGCAGCACCATCGACCAGCCCAGCGTTGTTTGCCGAAATGCGTTGGTCACGCTGAGTACCGCGCTGGCCTCGCCGGCAACTCGCAAATGCTCGGTGCCTACCCTGACCACCAGTTGTTCGCTGACGAATTCCGTTTTTAGCTGGAAACGAATCCTGAAGCTGTCGCCGACCTTGAGGATGCTGCGCCAGCTGTTTATCACCGGGCCATATCCGTACGCACCGCTGCGACCGGGATGGATGCAGCTGACGCCTGGCGAATCCAGCCACAGACCGGCCATTAGACTGGCATCACCGTTGCTAAACGCCCGGTAGAATGCAGCCTCAACGGCTATGGCTGACGCGTAATTCAACGTTGCGTCGGCTGAGTTGCGGAGTGCAGGGACCGATGGGCAAGAAACAGGATACAGCGATCACAGTATGCGCTATCGATGATCTGCAGATCAGGGACGCGCGTGGTTTTGTCTACCATCGTGATGGTCAGCCACGCGAAGCTTTCGTGGTCCGGAACGGCAGCCTTCTGGTGGCCTATCGCAATGTGTGCCCCCATGCTGGTAACCCGCTCAACTGGAAACCGCACGCCTTCCTCACCCGTAACAAGGATCAGATCATGTGCTCGGTGCATGGTGCGGTGTTTGAGATCGAAACCGGTCTGTGCACCGGCGGGGCCTGCCCGGGCCGCAGGCTGAGCGCTCTCCGGGTCGAGAACGTGGGCGGGCTGGTCATGGTCTACCCGACGGAAGACTAGCTACTCGGTCTGGTCCAGATAATCGAGCGGACTGGACCACTCAGCCTTGCTGGGAGGTTCAATCTCAGAACAATCCTCCGGTTCGATATCGAGCGACCCCGAGTAATCCTCTGGTGCCTCCGCCGACTGGTACTGCGCCTGATGCCATGCTTCGAGATCTACTTCCGTGATGGTGCCGTCGAAATACTGGATCTCGATGGTCCCGTCCTCATCATCAATCGCCACAATCTCGAACAAAGAGCCGTTGGTTTTCTGATACCACTCGCCAATGATGGGTATTACTACAGCCATGTGTGTTCCCCGAGTACCGGCGCCCTGCTATCCTTGGCGCCCCTGTTGGCACGGGCACAGAATCCCGCGCCCTCTTACCCTTTATAGCGCAGGCCAGCCGCCGGTCAAAATCCGGCCCATTATTGGCGCAGAGCAGCATGACCGAGCAGCTGATCAAGACCTTCATCGTCTTCTTCCTGGTGATCGAGCCAGTGTCGCTGGTGCCTATGTTTGGCGCCCTGACGCGTGGTGGCGAGGCAGGATTTCGGCGCCGTATGGCATTCAAATCCATAGGGATTTCCGCGCTCATATTTATCGTCTTTGCGCTGGGCGGGGACTACATTCTGCGCGCGCTGGGCATCAGCGTAGACGCATTCAAGATTGCCGGCGGCCTGCTGCTGTTCATGCTCTCGGTAGATATGGTGTTTGCACGCCAGTCCGGAATGCGCTCGACAACGGTCCGCGAACAGGACGAAGCGCGCTATCGCGAAGACATTTCGGTATTTCCGATGGCGTTTCCGCTGATCGCCGGTCCGGGTGCTCTGGCCACGCTGCTGCTGTTCATGATCGACGCCCGCGACGATGTCACGCAGATGGCCATGGTGCTGGGCGTGATCCTGGTCGTGTTGATCCTTACGCTGGTGTTGTTGCTGGCTACCACCACCGTGATGCGGGTGTTGGGTCAGACTGGCGCGAACGTTATCAGCCGCTTGCTGGGGGTCGTGCTGTCGGCGCTGGCGGTGCAGTACGTGGTCGACGGCGTCAGTCAGGTACTGGCGTCGTGACCGGTTTGTCGTTGCGCCGGTAGAACAGGTCCCTGACTTCATGGCCCAGGCGCCGGCCGCGCCGTTCGAATTTGGTTTCGGGCCGGATCTGCGTATCGCTTGCACCGTCCACCCGGTCAAACCAGACGCAGGCGTCAGCCACTTCCTGCATATGCTCCGCATAGGGCATCCAGTCCGTCGCCATATGCAGCATTCCGTCTGTACGCATGGTTCGGGCCAGTTTGTCGAGGAATGACGCCTGCACGATGCGTCGTTTGTGGTGGCGCTTCTTTGGCCACGGGTCCGGGAAGAACAGGTGGGCACGGTCCAACGAATCCGGCGCCAGCCAACGATCAAGAATCTCAACCGCGTCATGACAGATCAGCCGCACGTTGTGGAGCCGCCTGGCTTCCAGCGCTAGCAGCAGATGGCCGACCCCGGGTTCGTGGACCTCGATACCGAGACAATCCACTTCCGGATTGGCGCCGGCGAACTCTGCCAGCGCTTCTCCGTCGCCAAAACCGATCTCGAGCATGCGTGGCCCTGAGCGGCCAAACACAGCGTTCAGATCAAGTGGTGCATCGGTGAGATCAATCCCGTAGAGCGGCCAGAGTTGTTCCATGGCCCTGGCCTGGGCCTGTGTGGTGCGCCCGGCCCGGCGAACAAAGCTACGGATCTCCCGGCGTGGCGTATCCGTCACTAAAAAAAAGTGCCGTCGATCGGTGACGAAGCGCTGGCGTAACGTTTGCGCGGTATCCGCCCGGCGAGAAACGCTTCGCGTCCGGCTTCGATCGCCTTGCGCATCGCGGAAGCCATCAACACCGGATCCCGGGCACCAGCGATTGCGGTGTTCATCAGCACGCCGTCGCAGCCCAGTTCCATCGCGATGGCCGCATCCGAGGCGGTGCCTACACCCGCGTCTACCAGGATTGGCACCTTCGCGTCTTCGATGATGCTGAGGATATTGTATGGATTGCGAATGCCCAGCCCCGAACCGATGGGGGCCGCCAGCGGCATCACTGAAACGCAGCCGATCTCCTCCAGTCGTCTGGCCATGATCGGATCGTCGTTGGTATAGACCATCACCTCGAAGCCATCGTTTACCAGGATTTCGGCTGCCTCAAGCGTTGCGCTGACGTCGGGAAACAGGGTCTTTTCGTCACCGAGGACTTCCAGCTTTACCAGCGTGTGGCCGTCGAGCAATTCCCGCGCCAGTCGGCAGGTACGTACCGCATCTGCGGCTGTGTAACAGCCGGCCGTGTTGGGCAGGATGGTGTAACGATCCGGGGACAGGCAGTCGAGCAGGTTTGGCTCGTCCGGGTTCTGACCGATGTTGGTGCGGCGGATGGCGACGGTCACAATCTCCGCGCCGCTGGCCTCGATCGCAGCACGGGTCTGATCGAAATCCCGGTACTTTCCGGTTCCGACCAGCAAACGTGAATTGAACTCCCGATTGCCGATGCGAAAGCTGTCGCTGCTATCCGAGGTCTTTGCTGCAGGGTTGCCCATGGTTTTCACAGTCTCCTGTTGCCGGTTTCAGCCGCCGCCGACCGCGTGCACAATCTCGACCCGATCGCCGGCTGCAAGCATCTGCTCCTGATGTTGACTGCGCGGCACGATCTCGCCATTGAGCTCAAGCGCCAGGCGACGCTCACCCAATCCCAGCGCCTCGATCAGCTGGGCTGCGCTGGTGCCGTCGGCAAGCTGCCGGGTTTCGCCATTTACGATGATGTGCATCCGATCGGGGTCTCTGCGAGAGCTTTGTGCGGGGTGTTTGATCAAGGCCTCTATTTTACACGTCGCGAGCGGTCAGCGTTCCCGGGTCCGAAGCGACGGCGCCGCCAGAGCAGAGCTCAAAGCTACGGCAGTCAAGGCGAGCAACGCGGCCTGAATTGCTGACCCACTCAGCGGTCTGGGATATGTCGCCGGCGCCGGTGCTAGCGAACGTAGTAGGCGAGCGCGTTGGGGCTGAACTCCCTCGGGTCCGCCGTCACCAGGAACTCATAAGGCGCGCGCTTGTTGTCGATGCCGTCGACCAGATAGCGTTCCTGTTGCAGATCCTGGAACACCTCCAGGGTGCTCAGATGTACCGGTACCGTGTAGTAGTTCAGCCCCATGGCCATGGAGGTGCGCCACAATTTGCCCTCCAGGTCATAGCTGTCGCTGACCGAGACCTGCCAGCTGTCTTCGTCAAAGTAAAACACCCGCCGGGAGTAGACGTGCCGCATGCCTTCTTTTAGCCGGCCCTCCACGACCCAGACCCGATGCAGTTCGAAACGCGCCAGTTCCGGATTGATGTGCTTGTTTTGCAGCAGGTCTTTTGCGCTGACATCCGAACTATGTATCCGGTATGAGTTGTAGGGGATCAACAATTCCTGCTTGCCCAGCAAGGTCCACTCAAACATATCCGGAGCGCCGTTGTATAACTCGAACTGGTCCACGGTACGCAGCCCGTCTGTATTAGATCCCGGCATGCCATAGCCAAAGGTCGGCGCCCGCAGCACGCGTTTTAGTCCACGGCGGTAGATCCAGGTCTTGCGTGAGCTGTTGGTCTGGTCGATGGGCTCGATGTTCAGCGCGCCGTCACCGGCCAGGAACGCCGGCGCGATAGTGCGTGATTTTATCCCCAGCATCAGGTTGGGGTGCTTGCGCGTAAACGGCGTAGGCTCCTGTACGCCGTAAGGGAAGGCGATATCTGCCTCCTGGAGAGTGAGCGTGTATCGGCCGCTTCGTGTTACGGCCGCCGTGCCGATGCTCTTCTTGACCCGCAATCCGCGCCAGCGCAGGTTGTGATTCCAGACCAGCTCGACGCCGGTTTTCGGAATCGGAAACGGGGAACTCACGCGGGCCGCGCGGACGCCGCCCTTGCCTTCGGTGACCAGCTGCGCCTGGCTGGCGTTTCCTTTCACTGCCTGATAGACCCAGTCGGGATAAGACGCGCTTCGTCTGCTCTGGTAAACCTGCATCCGCCAGCTATCCGGGTAAGCCAGCAACATCGCCTTTTGACCTTCGCTCAATTGGCGCGCGTATTGCTCCATGTTTTCTGCGCTCACCGTGTACAGCACCGGGTCGTCAGGGAATGGATCGGTTTCCTGCTGGCCCGGGACGTAGCTTGCCGGTGGCGTGGTGATGCCGCCGTCCCAGGCCGGGATGCTGCCGTCTGCGTTGCCCGGACGTTCAGCACCAATGGGTGTGAACAATGGCCCGCCAAGCTGCTCCGGTGTCGCGATCGGAGCTTCGGCAGTCGCGGCTGTCATCCACAACAGCGCAAGTCCAGCGGCCAGTAACGGCTTGCCAGCGCGGAGTTTCATAATCCGTACCTCACCTGCAGGCGCACGAAATCACGATCTATCAGCTGATTTCCCGGTTCGCCGTCAAAGAAACTGGTATAGCTGAGATCCGCTTCCCACCGATTGATGTAACTAAAGCCCAGACCTACGCTGAATGATTTGCGTTCTTCACTGAATGAGGACACCGGTGCCGGCGTATAGCCTTGCACATCATGTGTGAATAGCAGACGTGGCAGGACATTGAGCCCGCCGAACACACTGGTGTACTCCATCTGGCCGAGTATCCGATAGCCCCAGGAGTTTTCGTCGCCGCCCCCTCTGCCCTGTAACGGCACATCGTTTGCGCCGGGAAAGTCGTGGATGTGGATATACGCGCCATCGATGCTCAGGATCACCTGGCTCGCGCCGAGACGATGCCCGAACAACTGTGTCGCTGAGGCCGCAACCTGAGTCCTGTCCAGGCGCACATAACCGTTGATCCGTTGATCGGCGCCGAACACGCCCAGGGCGTTGTCCTTGTACCTGTCGTCGAATTCGACCGGCGACAAAGAGGCGTCATAGACCTGGTTCAGCGCGATCTGAAACGGAAAATCCTTGTGATGGGAAATCTCCGCGGCAAGCAGCGTCCCGGTGCGCAGGGTGGCGGTATTAAAGGTGAGCCCGATCATGTCTATGTCTTCGGGATACTCAGTGAAGTAACCGGCCTGGTTCACGTATGCATTGGTGACCAGATCGCCAGCGGTGTCCCCGGCCATGGTCACGGCCTCTTCCGGCGAAAAGCCCTCGCTCAGATAGATCGGTTCCAGCGTCGCGGCCACCGCATCCACATCCGCCTGGGAGGTGGCATCGATCGCATCCTGATCGGCGGTCATGGTGCCGATCAGGGGCAGGCGGCTGTGATAGCGTATGTAGTGCAGCCCGACCTTGAGCGCGTTGCTGCCCTGGGTAATGGCCATTAACGCGAGGCCGTACTGACCACCGTCCTCCGCGTCGTCCCGGAACAGCTCCGGATACTTGAAGTAGTTGGCGTCAAAGCCCAGCGTCCCGGGCGGCAGGTCGTAGGCGGTGTCCAGATCGGTTCCCAGATCCGAGAATTGGCCGCGACCGATCGTGGCGAAGCTCAGTCCGCCCTCGCCGATCAGGTCATTGGTAGAGAAAAAAGTGCCCGGGGGCGGCAGCCTGACTCTCTGCCAGTCGTATTGATAGAAGCCTTCAACCGCGAAAGTTTCGGTAATTTGAGCGACCCCCCAGGCCATGCCCTGAGGTGTGCGTGCATCTCTGCGCTCCCGGGCTGGCTGGAACGCAGCCACCAGGTCGATCGGGTTTATCGTATCCACGCCATCGCGGACAAAGTTGACCTCGCCCCAGGTAATGACCTGGTTGCCTATTCGTAACTGGACCGGCAATCCGGCCCAATTGAATTGGCCGCCGACAAAATAGTCCCGCATCTCGATGTTCGAGCCCACCGCATCGAGCGTTTGGCCATCAAACTGGCGGTGAGGTCGATTGCCATGCTCCTGCTCATAGTCATAAAAAGCCACGCTGCGGGCAAAGGCATCGAAATTACCCCAGGACAGATCAAGCTCTCCGGTGGCGGCGACCATGTTGGAGACGATCCCGGTGTTGTAGTTCAGGTCGCCGTCGTCGCCGTTGGCGCTGGGCAGGTTGCCGCCGTTCGCGATAGCAATCAGATCCTTGTTGCGCCCCTCCGTGCGGTAGAGCATGCCGTAGGACAGGGTCACATCCAGCAGTGCGTCCACCGGCCCGACGCGCGCGTCAGCCGCGTTCGCCGCTCCGGCCAACAACGCCATGGCAAGCCAAACAAGTGCGCTGCCGCCGGCCCGAAGTCCAGACGGGGCCGACCGTGTTGTTGTTCGATATTCGGGCATCCACTCGTCCGCCAGTTGCCGCATGCACCGAATCTAGCAGAGATCGACTCCGGCTTGCCCGGTGTCCATCGTTTGCACCGACTACATCATCCGTCAGCCTTGCGGAACGCAAGCCGGCAAAAATTTCAAAACAGGGCTGGCACCATACGTCGCCCCTTGAGGCTGGCGTCATCGTCATAGGCGTCCTCAGTGCGGCGAGTACCCAGTTCGATCGGCTCGCCGGAGAGGTCTTCATAGTCGATCCGGTTGAGCAGGTCAGAGATGCAATTCAGGCGAGCCCGGCGCTTGTCATTGGCCGGCACAACCGTCCACGGCGCATGATCCAGATCGGTGGCGACAAACATGTCGTCTCTGGCCCGCGAGTAGTCGTACCACCGGTGAAAGGAGGCTACGTCCATCGGGCTCAATTTCCAGATCTTGCGTGGATCCTCGATCCGTTCCCGGAAGCGTTTCTCCTGCACGTCGATGCTGACATCCAGCCAGTATTTGAACAGCAGGATGCCCGATTCCACCATCGCTCGTTCCAGCATCGGTGTGTACTGCAGGAAGCGGACGTACTGCTCGCGCGTGCAAAAGTCCATCACCCGCTCCACGCCCGCGCGGTTGTACCAGCTGCGATCGAAGATCACCATTTCACCAGCAGAGGGAAAATGGCGCATATAGCGTTGCAGGTACATCTGTGTCTTTTCCTGGTCTGACGGCGCCGGCAGCGCGACCACCCGGAACACACGCGGACTCACGCGCTCGGTGATGGCCTTGATCACGCCGCCCTTGCCCGCAGCGTCCCGGCCCTCGAACACAACGATGATCTTCAGTCCCTTGGCCTTGATCCAAAGCTGCAGCTTGACCAGCTCCGCATGGAGCTTCTCCAGCTCCTTCTCATAATGCTTGCGCGACATCCGCTTGTCATCGTGCTTCTTCTTGCTGCCCATCTGCGATCTCCCGGTCCAGGTTTGCGACAATCTTAGCGCATGATCCTGCGCTGTTGGCCCCTTTTGACGCGCCACCCCGGGGCGTCATGCAGGAATCGGGAGTAGGCTTGGTCTGGCGGTCCGGGATCATCATTGGCCAAACAAGCCAGGATCGGTAAATGGAGGGAGCAGCATGGAGATGGAACATGCAGTCCGGCGACTGGAGTGGATCGAGGCTGAAGCCCTGACCGAATTTCATCGTGCCGCGACGCCTGAGCTCAAGGCATCGGCGGGACTTGAATTGCATCAGGTCGATGGCGCACGTGTTTCGCTGATGCGCCGTGGCGGGAATATCGTCATCAACCGCTGTATCGGATTCGGGCTGGCGCAGCCGGGGACGATCGAGGGGTTAAGAAAGATCGGTCAGATTTACGCGGATGCAGGCATTGAGCGCTACTTTCTGCATCTGTCGCCAGAGGGCGCACCGCAGCCGCTAACCGAGCTTGCTGAGCGTGCGGGGCTGGTTCGCGACCGGGCATGGATGAAGTTTGTCAGGGAGGACTTGCCGGTAGCCCAGCGGATCACGGCACTTGAGGTGCGGGAGATCGATCGCGACCATGCGGCTGACTTCGGGCGCATCGCCAGCGCCGCGTTCGGCCTGGAGGCGCCGGCAGCGGAGATTCTTGCCGGTCTGGTCGGCCGTTCCGGATGGCACGTTTTCATGAGTTTTGACGGCGCCACACCGGTTGGCACCGGCGCCCTGTTTGTCAAAGACGGTGTGGCCTGGACCGACTGGGCCGCAACCCGGCCGGAGTACCGTCGCCGAGGCAGTCAGTCGGCCTTGCTCGCTCGAAGGGTCGCTGTTGCGGTGGATCTGGGTTGCGACCTGATCGGCACCTGCACCGGTGAGGCGGTACCTGGGGACGAACAGGCGTCGTACCAAAACCTCCTTCGCTGCGGCTTCGAAGAGGCCGGTCTGAGAGAAAACTACTCTCCCACCGGGCGCCCTGCGGGACCCTGACCCGATTGCTGCTGAAAGAAAGAAAGCCGGACCGGAAGATCCGGCCCGGCTTTCCTGATTCCCCGCGGTTGGGCTAGCTGCGCTGATCCTTGCGCAGACCCCGAATCACCGGCAGGCCTGATGCGAGCAGCATCAGCAGGAACCACAAACCTGTCGATCCGCCGCCCCCGCCAGAACCGTCGTCGGCAGAAGCGTTGGCCACCAGCGGGTCGGTCGACATCAGCTTGACCTCGCGGCCATCGCTGAAGCCGTCGTCATCGGTATCGGGATCCAGCGGGTCGGTCCCCGCCGTGATCTCTTCGCCATCGCTAAGATCGTCGTTGTCACTGTCCGGGTCCCTCGGGTCGGTGCCGTTCTCGATTTCCTTGCCGTCGTCCACGTCATCGTCGTCACTGTCGTGATCCGCCGGATCGGTGTTGTAGTTATCGACTTCCTCGCCGTCTTTCAGACCGTCGTCGTCGGAATCGTCGTCACGCGGATCGCAGCCGTAGCCGTTCTCTTCATCATCGTCGAGACCATCATTGTCATCGTCGTCATCGTCATCGTCGTTGATGCCGTCGTTGTCATCGTCGTAGTCGTCGTCGTCATTGATGCCGTCATCATCGTTATCGTCGTCGAACGTTGCCAGGTAGTCGGTAATCGATGCGATGTCCGAGTCAGGCAGGCAGGCGAGAAACTGCATCTCGCTCTCTTCCGCGATCGCTTCGGCGGTCTCATCCGCCTCGTCACCGTGGACGTCCTCGTCATAGGGACCGCCTGAGCCGTTGGCGCCGTGGCAACCTGCGCAGGCAGCGACATAGCGCTGTTCGCCGCTCGTGTCCCGGGAGTTCAGGTAATTGGCCAGCGCGTTGATGTCGTCGTCGCTGAGTACACCCTGGAGCCCCTGCATCGCCGGCACGCCGTCGGGATATAGATCGGTGCCATAGATAGAGCCGTTGATGGTGCAGCTGCGGGAGCCGCCGACCCGCCGAATGCCTGGCAGGCTATCGTCGTAAGGAGGCTCATCCCATGGATCGCCGTGGCAGCCGAGACAGTTGGCTTCATAGAGTGACTCACCGTCGCCCGGAGCAGGATCAGAAACATTGACCGTGGCCGTGTCACTGCTGGATAACTGGCCATCATCCGTGACCGTAAGCGTCACGGTATAGGTACCGGCAGCAGCGTAGCTGTGGTTCGTGGAGACGCCGCTACCACTTGCGCCGTCACCAAAGCTCCACGAGTAAGAGCCAATCGTCGAGTTTCCATTTGGATCGCTGGAGCCGGACCCATCAAACTGGATCGCTGCACTGGTCTGACCGCTGTACGGGCCGCCAGCATCCGCTACCGGTGGCTGGTTCACGGATGGATCGGTAACGATCGCGGTCGTGTTACTGGCGGGGCTGTCCAGCTGACCATCGTTGACAATCAATGTGACCGTGTAGGAGCCTGCGGCGGCATAGCTGTGAGTGGGCGAGGCCAGCGCACTTGTGCCGCCATCGCCAAAGTCCCACGCGTAGCCGAGCGCATCGCCATTCGGGTCGCTTGAGCCAGAGCCGTCAAACTGGATGGCCGCACCGGTGTCGCCGCTATACGGGCCACCGGCATCCGCGACCGGTGCCAGGTTAACCACCGGATCGGTGACGGTCGCGATCGCCGTGTCCGGATCGCTGTTGTCGGTGCCGTCGCTGACCACCAGAGACACGGTAAAGCTACCGGCCGAGGCATAGGTATGCGTTGGCGTAGCGCCGGTGCCGTTGCCACCATCACCAAAGTTCCAGCTGTAGGAAGCAATCGGGTCGCCGTCCGCATCGCTGCCGGAGCCGCTGAACTGGATCGCTGATCCCGCTTCACCGGAATACGGTCCGCCGGCGTTTGCAACGGGCGGTGTGTTGCCGGGAGGTGGGTCCAGGGGATCGCTTACGTTGCCAGGGACCCCACCGGGGTTGGAGCAGTTAGGCGTGTTTGCCTCGTCGCACCAGGCAGGCTGGGCGCCGGCGTTGATTTCCTCGAGATTGCTACCGGCCACGCCGTCTGCGTTGCCGTTATTCGAACCGGTGATGCCGCTCACGCTACACGACGAAAGGGCGTTGCCGTAGCGATTGAGGCCCGGAACATTGCTGGTGTGACAAGTCTGGCAGCCAGCTGACGCGTAGGTCGTGCTGTTGGGATAAGCGCTCTGGAAGTTGTTGGCGCAGCTTGTGGTCGCCCACAGGGCCTGCGTCCATATCATCATCAGCGCACCCAACGCGCCCGTTGCGAGGAGTTTTCTGTCTGGTCTGCTCATTTTGCTGCCCCTTGGATCTCGGCTGAGATCACTACTTGCTTGTCAGTTTCCGACTCTCCAGCCCGGTCTCGCGCCAGTCAGAGAAGAACAAAAACTATGTATGTGGGCATAATTGACACAAATAAGCATCAAGTCAAGTTATTCTTTGGTCGTAGACTGTCGTGCGCGGGCTAAGTCCCGGAAGGGCAAAAGGAAACTGCCTCGCGCCGGGTTGTGCGTTGCGGGAAATCGCAGGCCTGGATTGCGTAAATCTGTCTGTCCCGGTCGTGATCTATCAGATTGGGGACCGCTTGCGGGTGTTGAGCCGGGCAGCACGGAAACCGAAGTGGCCATCAAACTGGCCATTCAATTGGCGACCAAACTGGCGGAAATCCAGGTCAGCGTTGCCGCCCTGCAGCAGGCGGAGTTACCGATCAGATTGTCAGGTCAACCAGCCGGCGCTCTTGCCGGGCTCAGATTACGAGCGCATTTAGCCTTTGCCAGGTCCGATGCCAAAGCGGCAGCCAAGATGAGGGAGCAGTCGGAGGCCATGGGCGACGACCGCTGGGCTGCCCGGGATCAGCAGAACCTCCCGCGATACCTCAAAGCCGCACCAGCGCCTGGCGGCACTGGTTTGAGGACTAACGGCTGACCGGGACGGTCAGCACGGGTCTCGAAGACGAGCCATCTGAACTCTCGGCGATAGTCACCGACCACAGTGTCGACATCAGGCGGAACAGGCCTTTGGTAGCCAGGTCAGTGTCGTCGATATAGAACCAGCCGCCACGGTACCTGACTGCGACCGACGAATCGTCCGGCTTGTTCGTGGAATAGTGGATATGCAGCTTTTGCCCGACCAAACCCAGCGGCGGAACAGTCGTCGCGCGCCCCGATTGCAGGTCGGCATCCGGGACCGCCACGGCCGCCGACAGGATCTCGATCAGCGCAAATACCGGGCGCGTGCTGAAGCCGATCCCGCCGGTCGCCCTTGCATCCAATGCCAGCAGCACCGGTAGTTCCAGCGGCGCGCCCGAATTGGCTGGCGCGGGCAAACCGAGCAAATCCATCAATTCGGTGACCTGCGCCAGGTGACTTTCGGCATAGTGATCGATGACGATCCCGATGCTGCTCTCGGAATCGTCATCGTCGACCCAATGCAGGCGATTAGCCTGTTTTAACTCCGTCATGATCTCGACAAAACGGGCAAAGCCAGGATCGGTCCGGACCCCGGAAAACAGGAAGCCTGGATTTTGCAGGCCGTTGACGCTCTCCAGCAGCGACCCATAAACGGGACCCGGATCAGCAAGCCCGCCGACCAGGCCGGCCACAGTTTGCACTGACAGAGGGGTCATCAACTGGCGCAGATACTGCTGGCCCTCGACGGGCGTGTAGGAAATCGTCGGGTTTTCCTCGTAGACCAGGCCGCCGGTAAATGGCACCAGGTTCCCGGTATAGTTGTCTTCATCGCCGAAGCCTGCCTGTACCTCAGCACTGGTCGCAATCTTGACGTTGGCGGTGACGCTGGAGACAGAAAGCATGCTGCCCCGTTCCAGATACCTGTTGCGTACGATCGCCAGCAACATCTGCTCGTTGCCGGTGCGGACGATGGCGTCGTTGTAGGCCTGCCTCCCGGTAGTGATTGAGGTGGGACCAATCACGGTGCATCCGCTCAACAACAGCGCCAGCGCCATGGCGGCAACGCGCTTCCAGTTCTGGCCGTCGTGGTTCTTGTTATTGTCCGCGGCGTGCATGGCGATCCCCTGACTATGGCCCGAGCCGGCGATTATAAAGTTAAGCTGCCGGCAAGATCGAATCTCGCCGAACTGTCATCGGGCGGGACGCCGGGATGCATAGGGTTCCGCCCCGCTGTGGCTTGTCCCGGCATTCGCTGTCTGCTTTAGTGTGCGCCAGACTCACCTGACTTCGGAGATCGTCATGCGTTTTACATCAGCCACAATGTTTTTCGTCGCATTTTCTGTTGCGACGATCGGCCCAGGCCTGGCCAGTGAGGCTGGGTCAGACATGCCGCCGGACATGCAGCCAGAGGTGCCGGCTGCGATCCTCGGTCTGGGGGCACCCCCGGCCGGCCAGCCGGTGAGCTACTTCCCGATCGATAAGGCCACGGTCGGCTACCTGGCCACGCCGGACGGCCCCGGACCGCATGGGGCGGTCATCCTGATCCACGAGTGGAATGGTCTGGTCGACCGTGTCCGCCAGGTGGCGGATGCCTTTGCCGCGGAAGGCTATGTCGCGCTGGCGGTCGACTTGTACTCCGGGCGCACCGGCAGCAACCGTGAAGAGAACATCGCGCTGGTCAAAGAGACACGCGCGGATCCGACGCGCATGGTGGAAAATCTGAACGCCGCCGTGGCCTATCTGAGAGACCGCGAGGATGTCTCCGGGAAAGTCGCGGCGATCGGGTGGTGCTTTGGCGGTGGGGTCGCCTTGAGCTACGCGCTCGGTGGCGACAATCACGAAGGCACGGCGATCTTTTATGGCTCACTGCTTGAGGATCCCGAGCAGATGGAACATATCCACCACGAAATCTATGGCACCTTCGCCGGACAGGACCGCGGCATCCCCCCAGAGCAGGTAGAGCAATTCGTGGAGGCGCTACGGGCAGCCGGCATCGCCAACGACGTTCACATATACGATGACACTCAGCACGGATTCTGGCTCTATGTCGACCGCGACCCGGAGACAAACCTCGAGCCGGCTGCGGATGCATGGACCCGGCTCAAAGCCTATCTGCAGCGGGTGCTCGGCGACTGAATCTGGCGGCTGGGTCTTGTGCCCGGTTCCTGAGACAGATTCCTGAGACAGATTCCTGAGACAGATTCCGGTGACCCGGCAGGGTCACCGTTGTAGCGCCAGCTCAGCTCGCGCGGCGCTGCTGGCCGTTAGAGCGACCGCGGTGTCCGCCACGGGGGTTTTGCCCGCCTGAGCGTCGCTTGTTCGCGCCACCGTTGCGCCCGCCTGGACGTTGCGCCCGACCGTTCTGAATCGGCTCCGCCTTGATTCGCGGGTCAGGCTCGTATCCGGGAATGATCTCTTTTTCAATCTCGCCGTTGAGTACGCGCTCGATATCGCGCAGCAGCTTGTACTCATCTATGCAGACCAGAGACACGGCATGACCATCCTGCCCGGCACGGGCGGTCCGGCCGATGCGATGCACGTAGTCCTCGGGGACGTTGGGTAGCTCATAGTTGACCACGTGGGGCAGCCGGTCGATATCCAGACCGCGGGCGGCAATGTCAGTCGCCACCAGCACGCGCACCGAGCCGGCCTTGAATTCGGCCAGCGCACGGGTACGCGCCGCCTGGGATTTGTTTCCATGGATAGCCGCCGCATTCAGACCATCAAGCGTGAGCTGCTTGGCAAGCCGGTTGGCACCATGTTTGGTGCGCGTGAATACCAGCACCTGACGCCAGTTTCCGGCGCCGATCCGATGCGATAGCAGTTCGCGTTTGCGAGCCTTGTCGACCGGGTGCACGACCTGGCTGACCCGGTCGGCGGTGGTATTCCGCGGCGCCACCTGGATTTCGGTAGGCGCGTTAAGCAAGTCCGCTGCAAAACGCCGGATCTCGTCGGAGAATGTCGCCGAGAACAGAAGGTTTTGCCGCTTCTTTGGCAGTAACGCGAGGATCCTGCGGATATCTCTGATAAAGCCCATGTCCAGCATCCGATCGGCCTCATCCAGTACCAGAATCTCAACACGTGACAGATCGAGCGTCTTCTGCTGAACATGGTCCAGCAGACGGCCGGGCGTGGCGATGACGATGTCGACACCGTTGCGCAGTTTCGCGATTTGCGGGTTGATACTGACACCGCCGAATATCACTGCGGTGCGGAATGGCAGGTGACGACCATAGATGCTGACGCTCTCGGCAACCTGTGCCGCGAGTTCCCGTGTTGGCGTCAGGATCAGCGAACGGACATGCCGGCGCTGGTCCCCTGAGCGGGATTCGCTTAGCCGCTGCAACAGCGGCAGGGTAAATCCTGCTGTCTTACCGGTACCGGTCTGGGCGCCAGCGAGGACGTCGCGACCCTCCAGCACCAGGGGGATGGCCTGCTGCTGGATCGGGGTGGCTTCTGTGTAGCCCTGTTCTTTGACCGCACGCAGCAATTCGGCCGACAGGCCGAGGTTTTGAAATGACATTTTTTGATGACTCCGGAATCGCCCGACCCTGACGCGAGACTTGCTGCGCGTTGGGTTCGATCCAGGCTGGGATTCTTGATTGACTCCGCCAGCCGCGAAAGTGCGGGGCCGGAGTGTTTGGCGCAGACCGAAGTGCGCCAAGGCGGGGCGCACTATAGCAGAAGTGAGCAGATATGACAGAATCAGGTCGTCAGAATCCGCGACAACCGTTCCGCGCCGGATGAAATTGCGCGGATACAGAGGGTGGATAACCGGGATGAGTGAACATGTCTCGCAAGGACAAAACGCCGCAATGGTCTTGCTTGCCGGCGGATTGAGCCTGCTTCTTGCGGCCTGCGGGGGAGGAGGCGGGACAGACGGTCCGAGCCCGGGCGGGGCCAGCCACTTTGCCAACGCGACCCAACCTTTTGTCGATGACCTGCAACTGGCGACCACCGAGGGCAATGCAGTCGACGGCCAGGTTACCGGGTTTGACCTTGAAGGCGCGCCTCTGTTCTTTTCTCTGAGCATCGAACCGTCTCACGGCAGCGTAAGCGGATTGCCGCCCGGTCCGCTGGCGGGCTCGATCGGCAGCCCCACCGGATTCTTCACCTACACGCCGGACCCGGGGTTTGTTGGTCTGGACAGCTTTAAATTTACCGCCAACGACGGCGATTGGAATTCGCGAAAGGGTAAGGTCGCGATTCAGGTCAGACCTGCAGGATTTGCTGGGAAGCCGTTCAGCCCTGACGGCAGGGCGGGATCGGTCGCGGGACAGTCAGTATCGTCGGTTCCAGTCGGGTCCGCAGGTACGATCGTGGTTGTCCGGCACGCCTTGCCGGAAGGACACCATGCCCTTTACGCGCTGGATACTGCTGGATTGGCGTCTCCGGTATTGATTGCAGATTCGCGCCATCTGGGTGCTTTGAGCGGCGCATTCACCGTGCCCGGAGGCCGGGTGTTCTTCAGGGCCGATGGCGCATTGATGAGCTGGTTCCCGGGGGAGGCCCAGCCCATACCTGTGTTGGCAGGAAGCTCAGCCCGCGCGACGCTTGGCGAAGTGGTGCTATCTGGCGATGGTCATCGGCTGGCCTTCGTCTCCGGCCCGCGCGGCAGCGGGCGCCAGACACTTTTTCTGGTCAACGCGTCGGAGCCGCTGGTATCGGTGATACTAAGTCAGCCGTCGTCGCGTCCACGCTGGATTCGCAATCTGCGTTTTGTCGGGGAGGGTCTGATGCTGCGGTTCGATGTGATCGATCCCTTGCGGGAAAGCGCATGCGCCTGGAGTGTGCAACTGGATCCCAACGCCTCCCTTGCATTCACGGCCACCGCTCAGGATGAGCAGTGCCAGCCTGATTGATCAGGCCGTGTCTGGCGGCCTGATCTCTTTTCAGGAATAAGCCCGTCGGTCCGCGCGGTTACTCGCGCCAGGCGAAATCAGCCTGCATGCCGGACGCCGCGTGGTGGCGGGGCGGCCGGCACAAACGCCGCATTCCGGTCTGTCAGATAGCGCAGGAAGACCGGAACCAGCAGTGACGCCCCGTACTCCGAGAGGTGATCTCCGTCACGGTAGATAAGCTTGCCCTCGTTGAGCAGCGGGCAATCGTCATCGGCGCACAAAAACGGCTTCACTTCGAGATACCGGGATCCAGGTAACAAGCTCGTCACCATAAGCTGAATATCCTGTTCGAATGAATCAATCCCTGCCTGAAAGACGAGTTCTTCGGCCGTGGTGCTGCCCAGCCAAACCCGGCGCGCGATGTGATTCGCCACCGATTTGCCAAACTGCGAGCCGACCTCGGGTATGTCCTGGATCACGATCACATCGCGATCCTTCAATGCAGTTACGGTTCGCTCCAATCCCCGGCCGAATACCCTCTGATTCTCTGCCGGCGATCTCAGAACGGTCTCGTCGTCCATGATCAGATAACTGCTGTTGTCGTAGCCCTGACCCAGAAACGGGATGCGCCAATAACCGGCAAGAAAGATACGTTCCAGCGAGTCCCGGCTGTTGATGAATCGCAGCACCTCCTCATTCAGATGCTGGCACTGGTGCTCACCCTTGCGGTAAACGCCGCGCAGCGGGCGGCATCCATGGATCAAGACGCCCGAAGTGCCAAGTTCGGTCGCGGCGATATCCAAAGCGGTGGCAATCGATCGGGCATGCGAGTCGCCCCAGATCAGGAAGCTCGGCTCTGTCTCGCTGTTGCCGAGCATGCAGATATCGGCATCGTACTCGGGGTTGTTGGTGAACTGTCTGCAGGAGTCTTTCCATGAGCCCGCTTTGTGCGCGACGACTTCCCAGGCATCGGCCGGCACCCGGTGCGGCAGGCCAACAGTGATGATCACACCCAGGCAGGCTACAGAGACCAGCACCGCGCCCAGCGCAAGCTCCCTGGGTCTGCCGGCCGGTGTGGGTACGTGGGCGCTATGGCGGAAGCGGGTCTCGATGAATCGATAGGACAAATAGGCCAGCGCTACCGAAAGCGCGACGACAAACGGCCGGTTCAGGGCAGATTCCCAATACATATTGGTGTAAACCGTCACCGGCCAGTGCCAAAGATAGAGTGAATAGGAAATCAGCCCGATCGCCACCAGCGCCTTCAGACTGAGGATTCGGGACACGATGGTCTGGTGGTGCTCGCCCGAATAGATAATCAGCGCCGTGCCCAGTACCGGCGGGACAGCGTTGATCCCCGGAAACAGCGACGTCTCGTCCAGCACGAACATCGGCAACACGATCAACACCGCGCCGAGCAGGCTTAACACTGTTGCTGTGGATAGCTTCTTGATCTGCGGCAAGACCCCCAGGCTCAGGAATACGCCGGCGAGCAATTCCCACGCGCGGGTCGGGATCATATAAAAAGCGAACTTCGCATTGGCCTGCACGACCAGCAGGTTCGCTGCCAGTGAAAACACCAGCAGGCTCGACAGAATCCAGACCATCACGCGGCGCGTGCAGCGTGACGCGAGCAGGTAGGCCAATGCCGGGAAAGCGATATAAAACTGCTCCTCGATACCCAGCGACCAGGTATGCAGCAGCGGCGTGATCGCAATGTCCAGACCGAAATACGTGCTCGAGGTGGCCCAGAAATAGACGTTGGGAACGAACGCCGCTGCCGCCAGCGCAGACTGAGCGAGGTCTATGTACTCGGCGGGCAGAAGCACGAAGTAGCCGGCTGCCAGGGTCGCCAGCAGCACCAGCAGCAATGCCGGCACGATCCGCCGGATGCGCCGCTCGTAGAAGCGTGCATAGGAAAATCTGCCCAGAGCGACGTCGTTCAGAATGATCGAACTGATCAGGTAACCGGAGATGACAAAAAAGATATCAACGCCTATGAAGCCGCCGGATATCCATTCGTAGCCTGCGTGGAATAGCACGATCGGAAGTACTGCGACGGCGCGCAAGCCATCTATGTCAGATCGGTATTTGATGATGGGCCCGGAAATCATTTGTCAGCGATCTGTAGTGTCTGCCGGAAATATACACCGATCGGGAATTGCCCGTGCGCCCGGAAGACGTGCGCACGGCAGATGGTGACCCACCTCCGCCGAAGGGTGCGAGCGCGCTCAATAGGCAAGCCGGGTGGCGGGGCGGTTGGGTTGCGCGGGAGGGGTCTCGCGGCAAGGGCGTGGAGCGGGTGATGAGAATCTAACCAAGGTTATTAGCTTTGGAAGCTGATCCGGGGCTCGCCCTGGTCCCACTCGCTACAAGCATTTCAGCGAATACGGTCCCTCAGAAGAGCCTGCCTCTGCTGCTCTCGTGAGGGTGGGCTGGGGCCGAAAGCAGACGTCCGCTTTCGGCCAGAATCGGTCAATCGGCAGTGAACCGCACGGACTGCCACGCTACGAGCTGCCAATTCGTGTCAACCCTTCTGGAGACCTCGAGGAAGCGAATCGTAAACGTCATGCGTTCTCCACTGTAAATCAAGTCCATATCGGACAAACCCGTAACTACGGCGATGTTACCGAATACACGGACTTCAACATCTCGTCGCTTAGCAGCAAGATAATCGATTCTTTTGGATTCAATCGTCGAGAGAAATTGTGCCTTAGATTCGACGCTTCCCCTCGTGTGCGAGTAGTGCAGATCGTCAACGAGAAGCTCATTTAACCTGGCAAGATCCTCTTCGATCATTGCTTGAAAACGGGCGTCCTGCGAGGCGAGGACGTCGTCTTCCAACTCACCTGCGTTCGTCACGCTTAAAAACACGACAGAAAAGACGGCCACCAACAACACATTACTCAAACGACATCGCATCCGTCTTCTGCCCCCTGTGGTTGTAGAATTGGCCAGTGTCCGCTTTGGTCAAAAGCGGCCTTTTGACAGAGCCCAAACCGCTGGGCAACCACAGGATACCAAATAGCTGACGGGCTGCTCCCGCTGGGCTAAAATCCGACCGGTGGCGGGCGTCGTATAATGGTATTACCCTAGCTTCCCAAGCTAGAGACGAGGGTTCGATTCCCTTCGCCCGCTCCATTTTCTTCCCCGGCCAGGAATGTAGTCGTCAGAGCAAAGGCGAGGCCACGGTTCAAGCGACAGGGTCAAACAGGCTTTGATGCCATCCGGCCTGAGCGTGCCGGAGACGCCCTGAGTTTATTGTTCCTGCGGCGAATTGACGACGCCGGCGGCCTGCAGATCCCGATACATGCGTTCGGCGATAATCCGGTTGGCGCCATCGTTGTAATGAATCGGATCGTTGTAGACACAGTCCTCAACGTCCTCGAACAGACGTCGCAGATCGGCAAACTCCACCCGATCGGCGTGGCGGTAGGATTCGGCCAGTGCCCTATAGGTCTGCGCATAGCCGCTGAACGCGGCGCGCATGATTTCCGCATAGCGTGCTTCATCGATCGTCGGTCCAAGGCGACCAATCATCAATTTCGTGTCCGCTGCCCGTTCGCAGCTCAGGTCCTTGTACTCCCAGGGATGTGGCTGCAGGTAGGCGAACAACCAGATCCCTTGTTGCGCTGCCCAGGCGGCGGCGAAATCAAGATTGGTTTCAAGCACGGAACGAAACCCGGGGTCATTCTTCGCCACCCAATCTGACAACTGGCGGTTCGGCAGCGTCTCGTATATCGCCGCCCGCTGTTCACGCACCGAATCCGCTCGGGTCTTACCCAGATACTCCTCCACCAGAAAATAGGAGTAGGTCATCAGGATCGGCGGCGTGCGGGTATCGCCGCTGAGTTGGTTCATCGCATCAAAATAGTGGTAGCTGAAATCTGCCCAATTCATCATGGGCGCATCGATCCCCTCGCGAAGATGCTCCAGGTGGGCGTAATGCGCGTCATTGAACCCATCCAGCATGATCACTACGTCGGGCCTCAAATACACCACCTCGGTGATTAGTTTGGTGAGCTCTCCATATGAGTAGTTGCCGCCCATGCCGAAGTTCAGCACCTGGTAGGTCCTGCCCGCGGATTCATTTTCTTTCAGCAATTGCTCAAGCACCGCAGCGATGGTCTTGTCATTGCCGCTGGCGGTGGCGCCGGCGGCGCTACTGCCGCCAAGCATTGCGATACGAATCAGGGCGTCCGGTTTCTCCGGAAAAGGTTCGGGCTCGTGCTCACCGTTGAGAATCAGGCCGTGCCGACCTATTTTCAAGCCGGAAAACTCACTGCCGGCGCGAAATGCGTACTGCGTGATGGGGGAAAACTGATACTCACTATGCGGTTTCGCGTGCGCGCCACGCCAGTCAAGCAGCGGATGCCGCGACCACAGTGCGGATGCAGCCTGAGTCATGCTGATCTGAGCTGTCTGGGTCATCCGCCAAGCGAGTATGCCAAACGAGCACAGCTCCATCATCAGCAGGGTGACCACCGAAATCACTGCGTAGGTGCGTATGGTCCTGGTGAGCTGGCTCATTTGAAAACTGAAAAGATCGGCGGCGCCAGATCCGAGCCGCCGGCATTCCGGCTGGTCCGGGAAGCATGGCATGTGAACACAAAGCTATGCCGGTCAATCGAGGCTAGCGCTCGCCGCGCAAAAGAACATGTTTCTCGCTTGTTCAACGATGGTCGAAGCGAGGCTCGGGCACACCCGCATCCTTGTCATAGAGTGCTCTTGCACGCCGTGTCATCTGTTGCCGTCGTCCCGGATTGGCCTGAGTCAGGGCGATATAGGAATACTGAGCATAGATCCGCGCGCGCAAACTGTCGTTCCATGGCGCCATGGCCAGGGCTTCGTCGAACAGGCGGTAGGTGTCGTCCAGCGGGATGCCGCCGAGAAATCGCTGGAACGCTTCCAGAAAACGAAACTCTGCGGCAAACGTCTGCTCCAGCCGCGCCGGGTCCGCCGAGTCCATTGCGACGCTGGCCAGGAAGTCCGGGTATTGCCGGCGTTTCAGATCGAGAAAGAACGCCTGATTGGCGATGACTTTGGCGACTCTGTCCCTGGCGTATTCCCAGGGCTGATAAAACTCATAGCGCGGGTGGTCCAGCGTGTTCAACGGTGCGTCTGCGACGGCATCCCGGATGATGCTTTGATCGGCGACAAAATGCGGGATCAAAGCATCGGCTGAAGTCAGACCGTAGGGCTCGAGACTGACGAGCGCCTCGCGGCGCTGCTCGAATCGACGATCAATTGCCTCCGCATCAATCGCTACCGGCTGCCGCGAGCCAATCAGGATGGAATTGAACGGACCCAGCCGGCCAGCAGGCAGGAAACTCCATAGCTGAACGTAAGGGAAGGCCTGGGCAAAGGTATTCAGGATCATCCGATACTGACGTGGTGGCAAGGTCGCAGGTACCCACTGCGCGACCAGACCATCAGGCGTGAGATGGTCGAGCAACAGCTGGTAGTAATCCGCCGAATAGGAGAACCCGTTCGACGCGTATTCGTCGGCGGTCTTTTCGTCGGCAGAGATGACCTGGTATCGGTGCGAAGTGGTGCGCAGGAAATTGCCGACGTCATCGCTGACGATCTGCAATCTCGGATCGTCAAGGATCTGCCGGTTTTCCCGGGCGAACCAGCCGGCGCCTTCGATCACGCTGGGTTCGATTTCGACCACCGTGATCTGCTGCAGATCAGGATGCCGGGCGCTTTGCCCGGCAAGTATCCCTGACCCGAGACCGATGGACAGTTCAGTCGTGTTGTTGTCGGTGAGCAAACGCGGCAGGTGCGCCAGCAATAACTGCTTGTACTCAGTGTTGCCGGTACCGCCGATGATAATGCCGTCCACACTCATATGCTTTTCCCCGTTTGCCGGATCGGAAAAAACCTTGGTGGTGGCCAACGGCCCTTCGCGGTAATACAGCGTCTGGTGATCCGGTCGCTCGCTTTTCGCCGGGAACTGAAACTTCAGCGGCGCCTGTGTCATCAGCAGCAAACACAACAACAGTAATGCGGGTAGGCCGGCTTTCCATGCCGGACTGGCAGGCGGCCGCAACAGGCGGGTTGCAAGGATGGCGATGCCCAGGGTGACGTTGAGAACCGCCATGCTGAGGATGCCCCTTTGTATGCCCAGCCATCCAAGCAGAAACACGCCGGGTAGCAGCGCGCCCAACACGTTGCCGAGCGTGTTGATCGCATAGACACGCCCCACCGATGCACCGGTCTGACTGAGCTTGCGTACCGCAAGATGACCCACCAGCGGGAAGGTTGCCCCGATCAGCGCAGCCGGCACCAGCATGACAAGAAATGACACACCGAAACCGCTTAGCACCAGTGGTATCGGGTCGGCCGAGATGCCCAGCAGGGTACGGCTCATCGATTGCGGGTCCCCGATGGCGAACAGGGTCGGCAGGGCCAGCGCCGACAGCACCCCAAGCAGCACCTGGATCCAGCCGAATATCGCGACCCGGTCGCGGAAACGATCGATCGCAAAACGCACCAGATAGCTGCCTAGCGCGATACCCGTCAGGAATGCGCTGAGCATTGTGGTTAGCGCATATGTCGAGTTACCGAGGATAAACACCAGCGAGCGAGTCCAGTAGATCTCGTAGGCGAAAGAGGTGAAACCGGAGATGCCGAGTCCAAACAGGACGACACGCAGCGCCCAGGCGTCAGGAAGATCGGGGGCGTTCTCCCGGGCCGCGACGACCGCGTCGCCGCGGGGCACCGAGGCGGGTTTCGATGCGGCCGTGGCTTGCGCGCTCAGCCTGGTGCCGGTGTCATGCCGCGAAGCGACCCAGGCAACTGCGCCGATCAGTAGATTGCCGATCACGGCGGAGAAAACCGGCATATGGATTCCGTAACGGCCGATCAACACGAATCCGGTCAACACTACGCCCGTCACGGCACCCAGCGTGTTAATCGAATACAGCGTGCTGAGCTGGGCGCCGATGCGTTCTGATCGGGTCACCAGGAAGCGGCTCAACACTGGCAGGGTCGCTCCCATCAGCACGGTAGGTACCATGACCAGCAGGAAGGCCGCAGCAAAGCGGGCCAGGGCCAGCAGCATCGGCGAGCCGCCGAGCATCCCGTGCACCACTGGAAAAACATCCACCATGCGATCCAGCGCAAGATGCGCCAGCAGCGCGGATAGCGCGATGCCAAGCTCCAGCCACGCGTAAAGTCGCAGGCCATTTGGGCTGCGATCGGCGAGCTTTCCCAGGGTCCAGCTGCCGAGGGCCATACCCGCCATGAATGCCGCCAGCACGGTTCCGACCGCAAGCGCGGTCGAGCCAAACACCTGCGTCATCATTCGGGCCCAGACAACCTGATAGACCAGGGCCAGCGCGCCGGAAAAGAAGAACAGCAGCAGGATCAGCGCGAACGACGGCGGGTGAGTACTCTTCCGGCTCATGCGCCGATGGTACCGGAAATATTATCGAGGCTAATTGCGGATCAGATGTCGCTGGGGCCCGGGCCCTAGCGACGCACGATCGCCCACCAGCGAGCGATATTGAGCAGGCTCATCAGCGACGCGGCGACATAGGTCAGAGCGGCGGCGGTGAGTAGCCGTCTGGCGTGACGATGATCTTCAGGCTTGAGGATCTCGCCTTGTTCGAGCATTGGCATGGCGCGGGAAAAGCTGGCGTCAATTTCTGTCGGCAGTGTGATCAGGTGCACCAGCGTGGCAGTGCCAAGGCTGGCGAGCCCGCCAAGAAAAACCAGCGCGCCGACACCCGGCGCTCTTGAGATCATGCCGATAAACGGTGAGGCCATCAGGATGGCAGCGCCAAAACGTTCGACGCCCCGGGTCAGGCCGACCAGTCGTGTGCGCATCCGGAGTGGCGGATAACCCTGGTGGTCCTGCAGCGCATGGCCGACTTCATGTGCGGCCACGGTCACCGCGGCCAGTGAGCGGCTGTCGAAGTGCTTGTCGCTGAGCCGGACCGCCTTTTCCTGTGGGTCATAGTGATCGCCGGCTTCGGTGCGCTCCACTCTTACCTGTGTCAGCTCCAGTGCGGCGAGCAGTTGCCGAGCGATCTCGGCGCCGGTTTCCCGATAGCGATCTTCAGGCTGGCTATAGCGCTGCATCACCCGTTGCACCCAGATTCCGGGTCCAAAGACGACGGCAAGGACGATGACTGCGAGCAGTAACAGGTGCATGGAGACCTATCATAAGCCGACTGGCTCAGGTCGCACAGCAGCCTCACCGCCGCTGGCAGGCGGTGGGAAATCAAAGTCCGCGCTGCCACTCCTGGCGCAAAGAAGCCTGCTCAGGACGCTGGATAGCGGTCCTCACCGCTTCCAGCAAGCGCTGCTTGTCCCGGTTGAGCGTTCCTTTCAGGACCAGATAGTTTGACGCATGGTCGCTGCGGAAGATCGTGCTCTCCAGCTCGAGTGTTTCAAGCAGCCACTCCATTTCGCGGAACAGAGCGTGCTGATTGAGGGGCTCAAACTCGCCGTTGAAACCCTGCTGATAACGCTCGACGCCCAGCGGGAAACTCACCACCAGCGTGGCCAGGTAATCCGGCTGGGCCGCGTTCATCAGCCGCGCAGAGTTGACCGCATGTTGTTCGCTGTAGCGCGTGCCGCCCATACCGTTGAGGATCATCACTGAACTCTTCGCACCCGCGGCCTTTATCTTGCACAAAGCATGCAGAGACGATTCATAGGTCTCGCCCTTTGATACGCGCTCAAGCACCATGTCATCGCCGGATTCGCAGCCCACATAGAACAGGCTCAAACCCAGTTCCCGGAGCCTGGCCAGCTCACCCACGGTCTTGTGGCGCAGGTTGCGGGGCAAGCAGTAGCTGGCCACGCGCTGCACGCCCGGCAGATGGCGTCTGATGCTCTCAAGGACAAGTCGCAAACGGCGGTAGGACAAGGCCATCGCGTCGCCATCGGCAAGGAATACCCGTCGCACCAGGTAGCCGCTTGCCGCGATCCGTGCCAGATCGTCATCCAGTTCGGATTGCGGCTTGAAACGGAACCGCTTTTGCGGCTGCGTATACATCTCGCAGAAAGTGCAGCGGTTCCAGGAGCACCCGTTGGTTACCTGCAGAATCAGGGAACGCGCTTCCGAGGGTGGACGGTAGACGGGCTCGATGTATTCCATGCGCGATTATATGCACGACTTGTCAGCCGCTGGCCGTGGCTAATCCCTTGCCGGACCCGGATCGGCACACAATCGCCTTTCCCACGAGAGCTCAGCTTCCCATCGGCTTCGTTCGCTGATACAAAGCTATAGGAAAAACCTATTAATTAAATGATAAATATCCATTGGACCTATGTATTGTCACGCTTTACTGTTCTCAACGATTCGACGTCGCCTGCCGCCAGCAGATTCAGCCAGTTGCGGGCTACGCCCCCGTTCAGAACGCGGTCGGTGTCGCGCATTCTCGTTCAGTCCGACTATAGGCAGAGCCCGGCGGGCCTGCCCACAGCGACTGCTCGGATCGAGCGCTCCGGCGAGCTGAGCGCGATTTTCTTGACCCTTAGAAGGAGCCAGACATGCAGATTGATATTGGAATTTCGCCGGAGCAGCGCAAGGAGATTGCCCAGGGCTTGTCCCGGCTGCTTGCCGACAGCTACACCCTGTATCTGAAGACGCACAACTATCACTGGAACGTCACCGGCCCGTTGTTCAATACGCTGCACCTGATGTTTGAGCAGCAATACACCGAGCTGGCTACCGCCGTAGACGAAATTGCCGAACGGATCCGGGCCCTGGGTGAACCCGCGCCAGGCTCCTACAAGGCATTCGCCAGACTGACGGGTATCGAAGAAGAGGAGCAGACACCGGATGCCGAGACGATGATCCGGCAACTGGTAATCGGTCAGGAGACGGTCGTGCGCACCGCCCGCGGCTTGTTCCCGCTGCTGGACGAAGCCAGTGATGAGCCGACGGCCGACCTGCTGACCCAGCGCATGCAGGTGCATGAGAAGAACGCCTGGATGCTGCGCAGCATGCTGGGATAAGAGGGGTAAGTTGCCAAATCTCGGGTTGCAGGCCGCATCGCCTGGCCCAGGCGACCTGGCGAGCGGGCAGCAAGTGAAAGCCGCCTGATTGACAGGGGGCCTGCGTCGTCGTCCCGACTGGCGCTACTTCTGATCCTTTTGGCCGGTCGTTTTGAGCTGCGCTTTCGGTCAAAGATGGGCAGGAACCGGCAGGCCGGCAGACGGCCGTTGGTATGGGTGTAAGCCTGGAGCCGTTATGATTGAGCGCCCGCATTCCGGGCATCCGGAAATTACCGGCGGGTAGCAGAGAAAGATGATGGCAAAAGTTTTAACGGTTGTGCTGCTGCTGATCCCGGGTCTGGTTTCCGGCCAGCAGGCCGACGTGCCTGTGCTGGTCGAACCCGTGGCACTGGCGCCCGTGGCGGACGAGCTCTTGCTCACCGGCACCGCAAACGCCCGCCGTACATCGGCGATCTCCCCGTTCTCTGAGGGCCTGGTCACCGAGATGCGGGTCGATGTCGGTGATGTCGTCGCCGCAGGCCAGGTGCTTGCCCGGCTGGACGGCGTGATTGCCGGCCACGAGCTCGCGACCGCGCGGGCGTCGCTGGATGAAGCCCGCGCGCAGCTCGGGGACGCGATCCGGCGCAGGGACGAAGCTGCCCGGGTCCATGCGGACAACCTGATTGCTTCGAGTACTTATGAATCGACGGTGGCCGAGGCTGACATCCGTAAAGCTGCCGTGGCCCGGCTGGAAGCCGAGTATGCGCGCCAGCAGGAGATCGTCCGGCGCTACGATGTCCGCGCCCCCTTTGCCGGCGTAATCGCGCAAAAATTTGTCGAGGTCGGTCAGTGGGTCCAGCGCAGCCAGGCATTGTTCGAGCTGGTGGATGCAGAGGTTTTACGGATCGATGTGCCGATACCGCAGTCCTATTTTTCCAGCATCAACACCGGTACACCGGCGACGGTGCGTTTCGATGCCTTGTCCGAAAAACCGATAGACGCGATCGTCTCCACGCGCGTGCCGTTCAGCGACAACACCGCGCGGACGTTTCTTGTCCGCGTGGAACTGGACAACAGTCGCGGCCTGTTTGCCCCCGGCATGTCCGTCAGAGTGACGCTGCGGCCCGGTGCCGGTCAGCAGAGCGAGGCCCTGCATGTGCCCCGGGACGCGCTAATAAGAATGGCCGATGGCAGTTATCGGTTGTGGCTGGCGGAGGGAGAGGGCGACAGGCTTGAGGCGCGGCAGGCGACTGTTCTCGTCAATCGTTTCAGCGGCAGGTTCGCAGTCATTTCAGTCGGCGAAGCCGAGGACCCAATCAAACCAGGTGATCAGGTTATCGTGCGTGGCAATGAATCCCTGCGTCCGGGTCAGCTGATCCGCATCGCCGCACCGGGGCCCTGATCGTGTTTCGCCGGATCCTGGAAAACCCCATCCTGGTGGCGGTCGGCGCGAGCCTGGTCGTTGTGCTCGGCGTGTTGTCCGTGTTGCGGGTGCCGGTCCAGCTTATCCCCGATCTGGACGTCCGGGTGGTGACTGTGGTCACCAGCTGGCCAGGTGCCACGGCACAGGACGTGGAGCGTGAAATCCTGATAGAGCAGGAAGAGTTCCTGAGCAACGTCACCGGGATAGACCGAATGACATCCCGTGCCAGCATGGGTCGGGCTGAGATCGAACTCGAGTTTCCGTTCGGAACCGATATCGATGATGTGCTGGTCCGGGTCAACAACGCGCTGACCCAGGTGTCGGGCTATCCCGAGAATGTTGACGAGCCGCGCATCGTCGCCAACTCCTACTCAGACAATTCCTTCCTGTTCTTCGGCATTTATCCTTTGCCGGGTAACGATACTGACATCAACGAGTATTTCGATTTGCTCGACGATCAGGTCCGGATGCAGATCGCGAGGATTCCAGGCGTCTCAGAGGCGGACCTGCGCAATGGCGTTGAACGCCAGGTCCGGATTTATCTTGATCCGAAGCAGCTTGCGGATCGGGGACTATCTATCAACCAGGTGCGTGTTGCGATACGTGAGCGCAACCGCGACGTCTCCGGTGGCGATCTGGATGCGGGCAAGCGCCGTTATGTGATGCGTACCATGGGCCGCTTCGAGTCGATAGAAGACATCAATGATCTGGTTATTGCCCAGCGTGGCGATTCGCTGGTGCGGCTCAAGGACGTCGGCTATGCGGAGCTGGATTTTGCAGAAAAACGTCGCCTGGGATATCTCAACGATAAGCCGGTGATCGTGATGACCATCCGTCGTGAGCCCGGTTCCAACATCGTCGCCGTCCGGGACGCCGCCAAACAGAGGATGGAAGAACTCAACGCCAGTGTGCTGAATGGTATCGGGCTGACCAGTCAGGTATTCGTGGATGACGCCAAATACGTCGAGGATGCGGTCAGCGTAGTTCGTCAGAATCTGATCCTGGGGGCGCTGCTTGCAACCATGGTGCTGTTTGTATTCCTGCGCTCGTGGCGTACCACTTTGGTGGGCGCGATCGGCATACCGATTTGTCTGGTGGCCGCGTTCCTCGGTTTATTGTTGACCGGACGCACGATCAACGTGATCTCTCTGGCCGGTGTGGCATTCGCTATCGGCATGACGCTGGACAACAGCATCGTTGTGCTTGAGAACATCCACCGCCACCGCAGCAGAGGGGAGAGCCGCGCCGACGCGGCGCTGGCTGGGGTGAGTGAAGTATGGAAGGCGGTGCTTGCTTCGACGCTGACGACGATTTTCGTGTTCCTGCCGGTGCTGTTCGTGCAGGAACAGGCGGGTCAGCTGTACTCCGATATTGCTGTCGCGATATCGGCATCGATCCTGATGTCGATGCTGGTAGCGATTACCGTGGTGCCGGTGGGCGCCAGCTATTTTGGTGGTTTCAGACAGGCGCCTGATCCGGAGGGCGCAGCCCACGATCTGCTCCACCGCATACTTCGTGCCGTCACCGCGACTACTGCCAGCAACGGTCGTCAGATAGTGACCTTGACCCTCACGCTGCTTGTCACCGGCGCAATCTTATTGTTCATGACCCCAAAGGCGGAGTATCTGCCGGAAGGTGAGGAGCCCAAGGCGTTTTCAAACGCCACCGCACCGCCGGGCTACAGTCTCGCCGAAACCGAGATCGTCGGGCGTGAGATCCGGAGTTTCCTCAGTCCTCACGTGGGCGCTGACCCGGACGAGTTCGATCGCGGCAACACGGATTTCCCGCCGATCGAGCTGGCGATTCAATTCGTATCGGCGGGTAACGTGCGCACAATCATGCCGACGGTGGCGCCGGAACATATTGATGAGCTGATCGAGCTTCTTTCCGAGCATCTTTCAAGCTATCCGGCGATGCGCAGTTTTGTCACCCGGGGTTCGATTTTCTCAGGCAACTCGGGTGGCACTCGCAGCATCAATGTGGACATCAGTGGCCCGGACATCGAGGCGCTATACAAAGCCGCCGCCGCGGTTTTCGAAGGCGCGCGTACGACCTTTGAAAATCCCCAGGTTCGAGCCGAGCCCTCGGGTCTGGCAATGGCTCAGCCCTACCTCGAGATTCGCCCGGACTGGGAGCGGGCCGCCGAGCTCGGCGTCTCCGCGGCTGATCTCGGCTACTCGGTCTGGGCCTATTCCGACGGTGCGTTTGTCGACGAGTTCTTCCTCGATGACGACAAGATCGACATGTTCCTGTACAGCACGGAAGGCACGGTAGAGCATCCGGAGGACATCTCAGGCTTGTACATCTACACGCAAGCCGGCGCTGCGGTTCCGCTTTCCACCGTCGCCCGTGTGGTGGAGACGAACAGTACCGATTCAATCCGACGCGTCGACGGCAATCGCACGATCACGGTGTCCATCATTCCACCGCGCGGTGTCCCGCTGGAAGTGGGGGTCGAGCGAGTGCAGGGAGAAATCCTGACGGCGCTAAAGGCCAGCGGTGAGGTCGGCCCCGAAATCAGTTTCAATCTCAGCGGCGCCAGCGATCAGCTTGACGCAACCCGCCAGGCGCTGAGTGGGAATTTCCTTGTGGCGCTGTTGATCACCTATTTCCTGCTGGTCGCGATCCTGTCTCACTGGGGCTATCCGCTGGTTATCATGACTACTGTCCCGATTGGCCTGAGTGGCGGAATCGCGGGTCTGTGGCTGCTCAACGCCGTCGGCGCACAGTTGCCGCTGATCGGGCTTAATGCGCTACATCAGCCTTGGATGTGATCACGATGCTCGGGTTTCTGGTGCTGGTCGGTACCGTGGTCAACAATCCGATCCTGATCGTCGATCGAACTATGCACAATGTTCGGGAAAGCGGGATGGAGAGACTGCCGGCGATCATGGATGCGGTTTCTTCCCGCCTGCGGCCGATCATGATGTCGACTATCACTACAGTGCTGGGGCTTTCGCCACTGGTATTTATCCCCGGGGCTGGCACGGAGCTATACCGCGGTCTGGGCACGATCGTGCTGTTCGGCATTCTCTATTCGGCGTTTGTGACGCTGTTCTTCCTGCCTTCGCTGCTGTGTCTTGTGCTGGCTGCCGGGGATCGCATTCGCCGGCGGCCGGCGCTCGCAACGCGTCCGCAGCCAGGCGCAACCTGAGCCGGTCGAAACCGGTTCGTATCGGATACTGATTGCCAGATGCTGCGGTTTGAACAACTTGCACTTCGTCGCGGCCCGCGGCTGTTGTTCGAACAAGCGGATTTCAGCGTGTATCCAGGACAGAAGCTGGGTATCACCGGCGCCAATGGCAGCGGCAAGTCCAGCCTGTTTGCACTCATCCTGGGCCAGCTGCACGCCGATGGCGGTGATTTCTTTTTGCCTCGCGACTGGGTAATCGCCCACGTTGGGCAGGAAACACCGGCCGATCCGCGAGCCGCCCTGGAATATGTGCTGGATGGCGATGCGGAGCTGCGCCTGGTGGAACGCCGCATCGCCAGGGCCGAGGCTGACGGAGAAGGGGAGCGGCTGGGCGCGCTGCACGGGCAGCTCGAAGCCATCGATGGATACACCGCGCCGAGTCGCGCCGCTCAATTGCTGGCGGGTCTGGGTTTCGCGCCCGGCGAGGAATTGCGCCCGGTCAGCGAGTTCTCCGGGGGCTGGCGCATGCGCCTGAATCTGGCGCGCGCTCTGATGTGCCGTTCTGATTTGCTGTTGCTGGATGAACCGACCAACCACCTCGATCTGGATGCGGTCATCTGGCTTGAAGAGTGGCTGCGGGCCTACCAGGGCACGCTATTGCTGATTGCGCACGATCGGGATTTTCTCGATGGCGTCTGCACCCATATCGCGCAATTAGAGGATTTTCGGCTGGAGCTTTATAACGGCAACTATTCCGCCTTCGAGCGTTTGCGCAGCGAACGACTGGCGACGCGCGCAGCCGAATACGCCAAACAACAGCGCGAAATGGCGCACATGCGAGCGTTCGTAGACCGGTTCCGGGCCAAGGCGTCGAAGGCACGTCAGGCGCAGAGCAGGATCAAGGCCCTGGAACGGATGGAGCTGATCGCTCCGGCGCACGTCGATTCCCCATTTCATTTCGCGTTCAAGCCACCTGAGAAGTCGCCCCACCCGCTGCTCAAGGTGGAAGCTGCAAGCGCAGGATACGGGCAGCACGAAGTGCTGTCCGGGATTGAATTACCGCTGGCGCCTGGTGACCGCATTGGTCTGCTGGGAAGAAACGGGGCCGGCAAGTCGACCCTGATCAAGCTGCTTGCCGGAAATCTGCAGCCGCTCGGTGGTGTCGTCGAGCGCGCCAGGGATCTCCGGGTCGGTTATTTTGCCCAGCACCAGCTGGAACAGCTTGATCCTGATGCGTCGCCACTAACGCACCTGCAGCGTATCGATCCCAAAGCCCGCGACCAGCAGCTGAGGAGCTTCCTCGGTGGCTTCGGCTTTTCAAATGAACAGGCGCTGACCCCGACCCGGCCGTTCTCCGGCGGAGAGAAGTCGCGCCTGGCCCTGGCCCTGATCGTTTATCTGCGCCCCAACTTGCTGTTGCTGGATGAACCCACCAACCATCTTGACCTGGAGATGCGGCAGTCTCTGGCCGTGGCCCTCCAGGACTACGATGGCGCGATGGTCCTGGTCTCTCATGACCGGCATCTGCTGCGCGTTTGCTGCGACGAGTTGTTGCTGGTTGCGGACAAGCAGGTAGCGACGTTTCCGGGCAGCCTGGATGACTATCCGCGCTGGCTGGCAGAGAGCGCTCGGGCGGAGAGGCCACGGAGTACACCGGGTGCGGGCGATCACAGTGCTGCCAGTCGAAAGGCACGCAAGCGCAGGTCGGCTGACCAGCGTCAGCGGATCCAGCCCCTGCGTCGCAAGGCCCGCGCCGCAGAGCGCGAGTTAGCCTTGATTCACAAGCAGCAGCTCGAGATGGAGGACAGGCTGGCCGCGCCGGATCTCTATCAGCCCGTCAATAAGAGCGCGTTAAAGGAACTGCTGCTGGAGCAATCGAGCCTGGAGCGCCGGTGCAAGGAGCAGGAAGCGCTATGGCTGAAGCTGGCCCAGGAGCTGGAGGCGCTGGAAAGTAGCTGACGGGTTGCACCGCATATCACGCTGCAGGCGAGGCCAGGGTGATCATGAGATTCCGGATCCGACCCGCCTCGCGTTATCCAGCATGGCGATCCTCATCATGGCTTGATCCGCCGTCGTCGAGTGCGCTCAGACCATCGACTGAATGGGTCTGACAAGAGTCCCACCAGGAGACTGCCAAAGGCCCGCTGTCAAAGCGGGCCTTTTTTTGTGTGTTGATGACCGGCAGAGCATTGTGGCGCCGGCCATCGCCGCCTAACATGAGCATCGGCATCAATGACGGAGTGCGGATGAGCACGAGTTTTGTTCCGTGGTCTATGTGGGGCTCGGCGGCATGCTCGGTGCCGTTGCTCGCTATCTGGCGACGCTGGCCACAGCCGGGACGAGCTTCGCCCTGCCGTTTGGAACGCTTATCTCAAACCTCGCCGGTTGCTTCCTTATAGGTGTCATCGCCGCATTTGCCGCAGAGGGTGATTTGATGTCACCCGAAACCAGGCTGTTTCTCGCCACCGGTTTCTGCGGTGGTTTCACCACCATGTCGTCATTTGTCTACGAGCTCGCCCAATACATCCGCAGTGGCGAAATGCTGTACGCGAGTTTGTACTTTGGTCTCACCCTGATCGGCGCGATAGCCCTGTTCTATCTGGGCAGCGCGGCGGTCGTTTTGCTGCGTTCATGAGGTTGTCCCATGCACACTGAAGGCGAAGCATGTCTGCTGCGGATATTTGTTGGCGAGTCGGACAAGCATGGGCATCTGGCTCTGTACGAGGCCATTGTGCGCGAGGCCAGGGCCCAGGGTCTTGCCGGCGCCACGGTGCTGCGCGGCATTACCGGTTATGGCGCAAGTTCGAAACTGCGCCAGGTCAAAGTACTGGATCTTTCTACCGATCTGCCGGTGGTGGTGGAGATTATCGAACAGGAATCTCAGGTCGAGTCATTCATGAAGACGGTCGACCGCTTGATGGAGGAGTCCGGGTCCGGCGGATTTGTCACCGTCGAGAAGGCACATGTGGTCCGCTATTTCAGCGAATCCGTTGACCAGACTTAGGATCATCTGCGACCCGCCATCCACCTGTCGCCTACAGTTCGACCCCGGCAATGTTCTTCTTCATCACCGCCGCCGAGTTCTCCAGCGCCCGCTGCTCGTCGTCTTCCAGCTCCAGATGGATCAGGCGTTGCACGCCGTTTGAACCGATCTGCGCCGGCACGCTGACACAGACATCGGACAAGCCATAGTCGCCGCGCAACAGAGCGCTGACCGGCTGGATCGAGCGGCGATCGTCAAGAATGATGTCGACCAGACGCGAGATGACCAGACCGATCGCCCAGTTGGTGTAGCCCTTGCCTTCGATAATCCGATACGCAGCGTCGCGAACGTTGGCGAACAATCCGTCCATCTCCGTCGGGTCCCAGTCCTTGCCCAGCACGCCATGCCGCACGCTCTTGCCGCCTATGGTCACTGTGCTCCATGCGGCGAATTCAGAGTCTCCGTGCTCGCCGAGGATGTAGCCATGGACGGATCGCGGGTCGACGCCATAGTACTGACCCAGCAGGGTTCGGAATCGGGACGTGTCGAGCATGGTTCCTGTGCCGATAACGTGATGCTTCGGCCGCGTGCTTAGTTGTTGCATCATGTAAGTGAGTATGTCCACCGGGTTGCTGGCGACAACGACAATTGCTTCCGGTGCGTAACGATCGAGGTTGTCAGCGATCTCGCGGAAAATGCGGGCATTGTTGTTGAGTAGATCGAGCCGTGTTTCGCCAGGCTTTTGGGCGGCGCCGGCGGCGATAACGATGACCTGGCAATCGCTCAGATCCTGATACTCGCCGTCACGCACTACTATCCGGCCGACGTAACCCTGTCCGTGCATCAGGTCCATAGCTTCGCCATGGGCGCGTTTCTTGTCGATATCGACGAGAATCAGTTCGGCGCAAACCTCCTGGACGAACATGGCGAACGCGGACGCTACGCCAACCTGCCCGGCGCCGATAATGCCGACTCGATGCCTGCTCACAATAAGTGTCCTCTTTGGTGTCGCATGAACGAAGATGGAAGGAGCGCAATCCGCGGAGATGATTATAATCGGCAGCGATGCCGCAGGCGGTTCGGGAAAGTCCCTACTATGCTGCACGCGCGCCGCCCGGCATCATGCGCGATAGACTGCAAGCTCATTGTCCCAAAATATCGCCCTGAACCTGCAATGGTATTGCTGGCCCACGGCCCCGGAGAGAACGAATGGCGGAAAACAAGCCTCGCAAGGCAGGCATTATCACCAGCGGTGGCGACGCGCCGGGAATGAACGCGGCCATCCGGGCCATAACTCGCACCGCCTTGCGCAATGACATGGAGGTCGTCGGCTTCTACCGGGGCTATGACGGTATTGTCAACGATCACTTCACCCCGCTGGACCGCAGATCGGTCGCCAATATCGTGCAGCGGGGAGGCACTATCCTGCGTTCCGCGCGCAGCGCCGAGTTCATGGAGCCCGAGGGGCGGGACAAGGCGGCGGATACCTTGCGACGTCTTGGCGTAGACGTGCTTTTCGTGATCGGCGGGGACGGCTCTCTGCGTGGTGCCGCGGCGCTGCGCGACCACTGGGATGGCCAGATTATCGGTTTGCCGGGAACGATCGACAACGATCTCGCCGGCACCGATTACACCATCGGCTATTTCACCGCGCTGGATACTGCGCTGCACGCGATCGACAAGGTGCGGGACACGGCGGACGCTTTCGAGCGCATCTTCCTGGTCGAAGTCATGGGCCGGATGGCGGGGTTTATCGCGCTTGGCGTGGGCATAGGCTGCGGCGCGGAGGATGTGCTGCTACCGGAGCGACCGGTGGAACTGCGCGAGCTGATCGGCAACATTCAGGACTCCAGGGCCATGGGCAAGACCAGCTGTCTGATCGTCGTCGCAGAAGGCGTGGTGCACAAAGGCATCCGTTCGATCGACGGCCGTATCACCATCCATGATTCCACAATGCTGGCCAAGGAAATCCAAAAGGAAACCGGGTTGGAGAGTCGGGCGGTGATCCTCGGCCACATACAGCGAGGCGGCAATCCGGCGGCTCTGGACAGGATTCTGGCTTCGACCATGGGCGCGTACGCGGTGGAAGTGGCGATCGAGGGCCAGACCGGCGTAATGGTCGGGGTGCAGTCGAGTGAACGTTGCACGGTGCCGTTTGAGGTCACCTGGACCAAGCATTCATCGCTGGATGAATATCTTTTGAAGATACAGAGAGTTCTGGCCTGACGACCTGAGCCGCCAGCTGGCGAATGCTTGCCGCTTCGCCGCCGGCAGGGAGTGGTCGCTCGGTCGTATCGCTAAGTCGTATCGCTCAGTCGTCCTGGGCTGACTCCAGCGCCGCCCGGACCCGACGCAACAATATCCTGTCTATGAAAGGTTTCTCGATGAAATCTACTGCGCCTGCACGGATCGCATCGACGGCCGTGGGGATGTCGCTGTCCTCGCCCAGCAGGATGGCCGGCGGGCGGACCCCGCGCTCGCGTAAGCGACGCAGCAGCTCGATACCGCTAATGCCCGGAAGAGACAATTCACTGACCAGCATGGAGACGGTGATCTGATCGAGTGACGCCAGCAAATCCTCGGCGCTGTCATATGTCCTGACCTTGACGCCCAGCCCACCGAAAAGGGTAGCAAGCGACAGGCGCTCATCCGCATCGTCCTCAACCACGCACAGGGACAGCAGGGCGGCTGGCGCGATCTCCCCGAAAGTCTGAACCATGATGCGCCCCCGAACCCCGCCGGGCGGCGAAACCTGGCCACCCGATCGATCAAGCCGTCAGTATTCAATGGGGTTGGGGGGAAGGGGAATACGAAATTGTACTTAAGACCCTGCTGCCAGAGCCCGTAACGGGTTCAGGCGCCGGCAGATGCCGGCGACAGGGGCTCAGATGTCAGCTTCGGCGATCAGCACCATGCGAACCAGCTGTGCCAGCGAGGCCGCCTGCATTTTTTCCATCACCCGGGCGCGATGGATTTCCACGGTCCTCTGGCTAACGCCCAGATCGCTGGCAATGACTTTGTTCGCCTTGCCCTGGACCACTTGCGACATGACCTCTTTTTCGCGCGCGGTCAGCGTGTCACGCCGCCGGCGGACTTCATGCCGTTCGGCCACTTCCTGATGGCGCTGCTGGCCGGTGGCCAGCGCCAGCCGGACCTTGGCCAGCAGCTCCTGGTCGTCAAACGGCTTTGGCAGAAAATCGACCGCTCCCCGTCGAACCGCCTCCACGGCCATCGGGATATCGCCATGGGCGCTGATAAAGACGATCGGCAGCGCATAGTCTCGATTACTCAATTCCTTTTGCAGTTCCAGACCGCTCATCCCGGGCATGCGTACATCGAGCACCAGACAGCCGGGCTGCTTGCCGTCATATGCATCAAGGAATTCGGCGGCCGATGCGAACTCGCGCGTATGAAGCTCGGCAGATCGCATCAGCAGCGACACTGAGTCACGGACGGCGTCGTCGTCATCGACCAGAAAAACCGTGTTGTCGGAAACGGCCATCAATCAGTTTCCGGCAATGTGGGCAAGAAGATGTTAAACACCGCGCCGCCCTTGGGGTGGGCCGAGAATCCCAGGCGCCCACCGTGGGCTTCGATAATCGAGTGGCTAAGTGACAAGCCCATGCCCATACCATCCTTTTTGGTAGTAAAGAACGGCTCGAACAACTCTGCCTCGTGATCGGCGGATATGCCGTGACCGTAATCTGTCACAGTGATAGACACCTCTTCGTTCTGCTCCACACTTGCCCTGATTTCTATCAGTGGCCTCGTCGCCTGGTCGCCGGTCATGGCGTCGATGGCGTTGCGAATCAGATTCAATAATACCTGCTGCAATTGTATCGGGTCGGCCTGGACCGGTGGCAACGTCTCTGGCGCGTCGACCTGGAGTACGATCCCGTGCGCCTTGGCATCCAGCTCGGCAAGCATGGATACATCGCGCAATACACGGTGCATGTCCGTGGCCTGGCGATTCACTGCGCGCTGTTTGACGAAGCTGCGCAGACCCTGGATCACGCGGCCGGCGCGTCGCGCCTGCGCGTGGACCTTGCCGAGTATCTCCCTGATATCGCGAGTCTGGATGGCCCCCGAGTCCATCATTCGCTGACATGCCTGGGCATAGCTGGAGATCGCGGTCAGCGGTTGATTGAGTTCATGGGCGATGGCTGCCGCCATTTCGCCCATGGTGCCCAGACGGGAGGCCTGAGCCAGGCTCTCGCGCTGCACCCGAATCTCCAGTTCGGCCTGCAACTGTTCGGTACGATCGACGATCTGCACCACAAACATCAGCGGCCGATTGCGCAGGTCGCGGACCAGTGAGTACCTGACCACACCAGACATGGTCGAGCCGTCGCTGCGCTGGTAGCGCGTTTCCTGACGCAGATATTCGATTTCGCCGCGCAACAGCCTATGGCGCAGAGAGTCGACGCCGGGCCGGTCCTCAGGATGGGCAAGATCGACGATGGGTCTGCCGACCAGTTCTGCCTCCGCCGCGCACAACATGCCGCAAAGCGCCTGGTTCACGCTGCTTATCCTGCCGTCGATATCCATCGTGGCCATGCCGATAGGTGCATGGTTGAAAGTGAGCCGCAGCTCTTCCTCGGCCCGTTTAAGGTCGTCTTCCGTTCGTTTTTGTTCGGTAATGTCCTCGCCGGCACACAGCAGTCCCTCGGTATCTCCGCCGACACTCCTGAGCTGCTGATTGCGCCAGCGGACCAGGCGTCGCCCATTGCCTTTCGTGTTTAGCCACAGCAGTTCAGGGTGATCACTGTCATCCCGCGCAAGCGCGCTGGCGAAACTCGTCAAAGCTTCTTCCTGTTCGGCTTCCGAGACGAACAGCTGGAAGAAATTGCGACCGAGAACGTCTTCCTCCCGGCAGCCAAGAATCCCCAGGCCCTGGTTGTTGATCAGCGTAATATTGCCGCTGGTATCCAGCGCGATGACCGTGACGCCGACCAGATCAAGATAGCTTTCCGCCCGATCACGCTCCTGCCGCAGCGCCTCTTCGAAACGGTATCGGTCGCTAACGTCCAGCATCGTTCCGTTTACTCGCCACTGCCCGGGTCCAGGTCCTGCGATGATCCTGGCATGCGTCTCGACATGGCGGCAGCTTCCATCGGGCAGCAAGACACGGTATTCGACGCGCAGCACACCGCCCTGCCGCGCCGAGTCAGTTGCGGCCTTGCTAAGCCGCTCGTGATCGTCCGGATGCACAAGCGCGAGTAAATCGCTGGACACCGACAAGCCCTCCGCCGGGTCCCGATTGAGAATCCGAAACACCTCGCTTGACCAGTAAGCGTCTCCGGTCTCCGGATAACTGAATTCAAAACTCCCAAGATGGGCCAGGCTCTGCGACATGCGCAGATTTGCCTCGCTTCGGGCCAGTGCGGCGGCGGCCCTGTTGCGTCGGGTGATATCGCGGATCACGACGATAAAGCAATTCGCGTCACCGCGCGTCCGGCCGACAGTCACTTCTATCGGTAGTGCACTGTTGTCACCGCGACGCGCGATGAACTCTCGGGTGGATTCATCCGAACACCTGCTGAGCGCCTCGAGCACTGCTCGCGCATCCGTGCCTGGTGGTCGGCTCCTGTGGCTGACTTCGACCAGGCGATCGAAGCTCTGACCGACGATGGCGCTTTCCGAATAGCCAAACAGCCTCTCTGCTGCAGAATTGAATACCTCGATGCGGCCATCCTCGTCGGTGATCAGGATGCCATCCGGGGATGCGTCAAGCAGCGCATCAAAGCGATCCTCGGCCGCCTGAGCCTTGCGCAGAATATCTGTCGCGGTCGCGTGCGTGTTTATATCGTGCTCCACCTGTTCGGCGTTGGCGGCATCGTGCTGCCAACGCCCGCGGCTGCAATCCGGCCCAGAGGCGTGGGCGGAAACGGCATCAAGGATACCGCCGGCGGTGTTGCCGACCCAAATGTTGCGGGCTAGGACACGCCCGCCATATGACCGTCGAGGATCGCCGCCAGGCCGCGAAACGCGGGCACATCTTCGGTAACCAGATAGGTTGGGATGCCTGCCATATAGTCGCTATAGCGGCCCTTCTGCTCGAATTTGCGCCGAAAATCCGAGTTCTCGAACGCATCCGCCAGTTGGGGCGTGATCCCGCCAGCGATATAGACCCCGCCCAGGGCGCCAAGGGTCAGGGCCAGATTGCCCGCTGAGATACCAAGAAAAGAGAAGAAATGATCCATCGCGGATCTGGCCACCTGGTCACCCTGCGCGGACAGCTCGGTCACCTGTTCAGGGGTCACGGGTTCGGCACTCTGTCCGGACAGGCTGCGCAAGGCCAAATACAGATTGCACAGACCGAATCCCGATATCAGGCGTTCCGCAGAGACATGCCCCTGCTGCTGCCGGATCAGTGAAATGATCGTCGCTTCCTTGTCGTTGCTCGCCGCCAGCGTGACATGGCCCCCTTCACCGGAGATGGCCACCCAGCTATCACCGGCCGGGAGCAGACCCGACACGCCCAGACCGGTGCCGGGTCCGAGGACGGCAATCGGCGCGTGCGTACGCGGCTGTCCAGCACCGATCTGCCGCTTGTGTTCATCGGGCAATCCGGGCAAGGCCATTGCCACCGCTGTGAAGTCATTGACCACCCGCAGTTGCTCCAGATCCAGTTCCCGTCGCAGCCTCTCGCAGGAGAATCGCCAACCGCGGTTGGTCAGCTCGACTTCGTCAGCGGTGATCGGGGCCGCGACCGCCATGGCCGCCTGGCTAGGCCTCAGCTCGACCGGCAGGTCCTCCAGGTAGGCGCGCAGCACCTGCGCCAGTCCTTCAAAGCGGCGGTTCTTGAATCGCCGCAGCAGGTGATGCTCCTCTCCGGGGTTCTGCACAGCGCACCGGGTGTTGGTGCCCCCAAGATCTACCAGCAAGCGCATAAGTCAGGTCCCATGGTTGCGCGCGGCACCCGCCGCAGCACTAGGCGGTGATTCTGGCACCCATGAGTCGGGTTGGTCGAGTCAGGCGGCGCGCCAGTCGCGGCCGAGGAAGCCGTGGACGCTGGTCACCGGCAGCGGTGGGCTGATCAGGTTGCCCTGGCCGAGATCGCAGCCGCGCTCTGCGAGGAACTGCAGTTGTTCATCGACCTCCAGCCCTTCAGCGATCACTTTCAGCCCGAGATCCTCCGCCAGACGCAAGGTGGCATCCACGAGCGCCACATCTTCGGGGTCGGTTGGCAGACTCATGATCAGGCTGCGATCGATCTTGATATAGGTCAGCGGCAGCTGGCGGATGCTCTGCAAAGCCATCATCCCGGTGCCGAAATCGTCCAGCGCCAGCATCACTCCGGTACTGGCGAGCACGCTGAGGTTTTCGCGAACGCCACGCGGCTCGGCCAGCAGAGTGGCTTCGTTGATCTCCAGGATCAGGCTTCCGGGGTCGAGGTTCGCATTGGTCAGGATGCGATCGATGACATCGATGATTCGGCGATTCCCGAGCTGTGAGGCAGAGAGATTGATCGACACGCTGATCTCAGGGCGGCTCAATACCCGTTGCCAGTCACGCAATTGCAGACAGGCCGTCGCCAGCACCCACTCGCCGACGCCGTTCATCATCCCGGTGGCCTCCATGATCGGGATAAATTCCATTGGCCGGATCAGGCCATGCTCGGGATGATTCCAGCGTAGCAGGACCTCAAGCGCCGCAATACGGCCATTGGCCAGATCCGAAATCGGCTGGAATTCCAGTTCGAACTGTTCTTGCTGCACAGCTTCGCGCAGATCGCTTTCGAGCCTGGCCCTGCGGGACATCTCCGCATGGACCGAACGCGAGTAGAAATGATAGGTGTTGCGGCCGCTCTCCTTGGCCCTGCGCATCGCGACATCCGCTGTCTTGATCAGACTGCCGGCGTCATCGCCGCATTCCGGGTAGGTCGAGATGCCGACGCTCGCGGTCACCGGGATCTGATGCTCGCCAATGGCAAATGCCGGATCGAGGATCTGCTGGATCTTCTCTGCAAGGCTTGCCGCATGTTCACTGTGGCCAAAATCCTCAAACATCACCACGAACTCATCGCCGCCGAGTCGCGCCAGGAAGTCGCCCGCGCGCAGGCCGTCGCTCAGCCGCCGCGCAACCTCGGCCAGAAGCTGGTCGCCATTGTCGTGCCCGTAACGATCATTGATTTGCTTGAGACGATCCAGATTCAGCAGCAGCACCGCAAGCCGTGAGTGACTGCGTTCGGCGCGGGCAATGGCCTTGCGCAGGGTCTCGACGAAGAACGCCCGGTTCGGAATGTTGGTTTGCCCGTCGTGCAGCGAAAGGTGGGTCAGTTCGTCTTCCACCTTGCGCCGGGTGGTGACGTCACGGAACGACACGATACCGCCCTTGATGTTGCCGTTGGCGTCCAGCAGAGGCCTCGCATTGACGCTCAGGAAGCGCCCGGCCGGAGCATCTGCGTTGCGGTGGAAAATCTCCGCCTCGCTGACGCTTTCTCCGCGCAAAGCCCTGGCCATGGGTCGGGCGCGGTCGGCGATTCGGGTCACGGTATCGGCTTCATACATTCCAAAGACATCGGTAGCCAATCCGGCAACTGATCCCAGGCCCAGCAATTCCCGAGCTGCCGGGTTGACCAGCAGGAGCTTCTCCTGGCGATCCGCGACGATCACACCCTCGGTCAGGTTCTTCAGAATCGCATGCAACATGGATTCGGATTCCAGCAATTCGCGCAGGGTGGCGGCGCGATCGATAGCGTAGCGCAACGCGCGGCTCAGACGGCCGGTATCCAGCTCCGAGCGCAACAGCACATCCTGGATGCCGGTGGCGAGCATTTGCCCGGCAGCCTCCTCACGCTCATCGTCAATCAATGCGACGATCGGCAGATCGCAGTTCAACTCGAGCAGTCGGATCGCCACCTGGGTCATTTCAGCACCATTGAGGCCGCCGCTCAGTACCACCGCGTCGACTGCGCTGGTGCCAAGCCGCTTCTTCAGGTCCGCCATGCTAGCCGCATGTTCAAGACTGAACTTCCGGTAGCGGTCAGTGCCGCTGGAGAGGATTCCACGGACGTAGTCGGCGGTGCTTTCATGCTCCGAAACGAGGAGCACCTGATAGTCTTGTGCGCGCATCGATTAGCGGACCCCGGCGGCAATGATTTGACATATTAGCCGGGATCATCGTTTCAGGCACCCGTCGCGTTAATCGGCGGCGCCTGTTTAAACCCCGGCAGCTGAATTTGCATCTACATGGATAAGGAAATGATAAAGCGCTCGGCCGGACGGGGACTGGAATTGCGATGCAGATGGCGGCGGTGGTCCCGATGACGGGGATTGACTCTGATGCCGACGAGGGTGTCTCGGAAGCACTCCTGGTCAGGAGAGCGCGGATCGGTGATCTGGCCGCCTTCGAGGCGCTCTACCGGATTCATCAGGGTCGGATATACGCACTCTGTCTGCGCATGAGCGGTAGCAGGGACCGGGCCGAGGACTGTATGCAGGAGGCATTTGTGCAGGCCTGGCGTCGGTTGCCGGACTTCGAGGGCCGTAGCGCGTTTGGCACCTGGCTCTATCGGATTGCGGTCAACCAGGTGCTGACTTTGCAGCGCAAGGAAGGACGGAGTCCTGACTTCCTCGAGATTGTAGATGACCTGGTGGCGCCGGGTGAAGATCGCCCGGGGTCGCGGGATACGGGACTGGCGATGGATCTGGAACAGGCCATCGCGAGCCTGCCGGATGGGGCGAGAAATGTATTTGTGCTCAATGCGGTCCACGGATACAGCCACATTGAAGCGGCGGAGATGCTGGGTGTGGCGGTCGGGACCTGCAAAGCACAGCTGCACCGGGCGCGACGCCTGTTGGCGGAGAGGCTGGATAGATGAACGAAGACAAGACAACGGGACTGGAAACTCGACGCTGGGAGCGGGAAGCTGCCCGATTGCCGCGGGATATCACGCCGCAGCGTGATCTGTGGCCGGAAATCGCTGCCCGGATCGACAGCCGACAAACAACCTCTGCGGGCAGGCGCTGGCGCGTCGGCGGGGCTCTGGCTGCGGCGGTTGCGCTGGTCGCGCTGTCCTCAGTGACGACGCTGTGGATGTCCCAGCGGGGAACGGAGGCCGAATTCAGCCAGGTCGTGCCCCCCTCGGATTCGAACAGATCGGATATCCAGACTGCGGATGTCCAGGCTGCATTTGGCCCGGACCATGAACTGGGGCCGAGGTACCGGCTGGCGCGAAACGCGCTGACAACCGACCTGGATGCGCGTCTGCAGTCGCTGCCACCCGCCACGCGCAAGATCGTGGAACAGAATTTGCAGCAGATTCGCGGCGCAGTCACCGAGATCAATCAGGCGCTGGCTGACGATCCCGGCAATGCGCTGCTCCAGCAACTATTGATGGCCACCTATCAGGACGAATTGGCTGTACTCACTGAAATGAACCGGATAGCAAGAAGCTTGCCGACGAGGACCGAGATATGAGGACAAAGATCGCAACCCTGGCGCTGATGACCGTTGCGCTGATGACCGTGGCACCGGCAGCCGGGGCCGCAACGGACATCAATGAGAGCGCAGACGCCCATCCCCGTGGCCAGGTGGAGATTTCAAACGTCAGTGGCTCGGTGGAAGTCACCGGTTGGGACCGGGAGCAGGTCCAGGTGACGGGAAAACTCGGTCGTGGCTCCGAGCGACTGATCTTTGAGCCCGATGGCGAAAGGACGTTTATCAAGGTCGAGATCCCGCGTTCCGGTCACAATGTTTCGGGCTCGGATCTCAAGGTCATGGTGCCCGAGGGCAGCCGGCTGACCGTTACTGCGGTGTCTGCCGATATCGACGTGCGAAACGTTTTGGGGGCTCTGCGCATCCAGTCAGTGAGTGGCGACGTCGATCTGGAGGTCTTTGCAGAGGATGCGGAGGCCAAGACTGTCAGCGGTGACATGACCGTGCGAGGTCACGGAAAATCGTCCCTGGTCGCGGTGACCAGCGTCAGCGGTGACAGCGAAGTGACAGGGATACATGGCGAACTGGTCGCGCAATCGGTCACCGGCAACCTCGAGGTGGAAGGCCGTGAGATCTCGCGCGCAAGATTACGCACCACCAATGGCGACATCGATCTGGAATTCAGCTTTGCTCCCGGGGCGAGGCTCGATATGGAAGCTATCAATGGAGATCTGCGCCTAGATATACTGGGCGAGCTAAATGCTGAATTCGATATTGAGACGTTTAATGGTTCGATCGACAACGCCTTCGGTCCGGATCCCGTGCGCACCAGCAAGTACACTCCAGGCCAGGATTTACGTTTCACTGAGGGAGATGGAGACGCACGCATCCGCATCAAGACTCTTAACGGGGGCATCAGCCTGCGCAACAACTGAATTGTGGCGCGGGGAGGGCTGAGATGCGTACCCTCCTGAACGAACTCAGTCGGCGGCGCGTATTCCGCGTCGCCGGTATCTACGGCATCGTCGCCTGGGTCGTGGCAGAGGTGGCGGACGTGGTCTTCCCGGCGCTGCAGTTGCCGGAATGGACGGTCACATTCGTTATCGCCCTGCTGCTTCTGGGCTTTCCGGTGGCCATGTTCTTCGCCTGGGTGTTCGATATCGGCCCTCAGGGGATCGAGCGCACCGAGCCGCTGGCGCACCGCTCCGGCGGCATCCCGGGGGTTGAGCGGTTTGCCTATCTGATGCTGCTCGCAGGTGCGATGGCGTTGCTCGGCTACTTGCTGCTGCCCGGCTATTTCCCGGGTCTGGGGTCGGCGGATCCGGCGACCGCGAGCAAGGATTCGATCGCGGTGCTGCCGTTTTCCAATCTCAGCCAGGACGCCTCCGAGGATTATTTCAGCGACGGCATGTCGGAAGAGCTGCTAAACCTGCTGGCCAAGGTGCCGGGCCTGCGCGTTGCCGCGCGCACCTCGTCATTCGCGTACAAGGACCAGAATGTCGATGTCCGCGACGTTGCCAGAGAACTGGGCGTCGAGACGGTCCTGGAGGGCAGTGTCCGGCGCTCGGGGGACCGCGTCCGGATCACCGCACAGTTGATCGATGCCAAGACTGGCTATCATTTGTGGTCCAACACCTATGATCGGCAAATGGAAGACATTTTCGCCGTTCAGGACGACATCTCCGCCGAAATCGTAAAAGCGCTGCAGGGCACCTTAAGCGGTGAGGAAGGCCAGGTAGCCGTGGTCCGGGCGGCCCCGCCGACAGAGAACGTGGATGCCTACCAACTCTATTTGCAGGCCCGGCATCAGTGGAAACGCCGTGGCAAGGGCCCGATCGAGCGCAGCATTGAGTTGCTCAATCAGGCACTGGCGCTGGATCCTGAATTCGCCCGGGCTTACGCCGGACTGGCCGCGGCCTATGTGGTGATGCCCGGCTATTCAGACCAGAGTGTCGAGACCATGAACGATATGGCGGCAGCGGCGGCGCGCCAGGCGCTGGCCCGTGACCCGAATCTGGCCGAAGCGCACGCGGTGCTGGCAGAGATCGACGCCACTGAAGGCAATTGGGCAGATGCGGAGGCCGGATTCTTCTTTGCCACTGCGCTGGATCCCAACGACCCGTCCACCCATCAGTGGTACTCCCTGCTGTTGAGACTTACCGGGCGCTTGCAGGCAGCTCTGGAGCAGGCGCAACTGGCGCTGGAGCTCGATCCGACCTCACCGGTGATCAACAGCAACATGGCCGACACCTACCTGGTCCTGGGTTACGACGAAAAGGCCCTGAGCTTCCGCCAGACAGCCATCGATCTTGGTCTGGACACCACCCACAGCGACGGTTCTGTTGAGCAGATCGTCGAATTGCGGGCCGGTGAGGGCACTAAAGTCGCGGAATTCCTCAGAGCTCTGCCGGAAGAAGGGAGGCCCAGCGATGCCTTTATCGACGCGCTGGAGACGACCATTCAGGATCGTGTCAACTGGCCTCAGCTGGAGCAGGTAGTGCTGAGCGAAGAGATGCCGCCGGATGCCCGCTTTAAGCTGAATGTGATGCTGGGTCGACCCCGGATCGCAATGGATATCGCGCTTGGCATGGGCGATTCGGGCGATCTCGATGCGGGCATAATCTGGATGCCGGAAGCGGCGGCGCTGCGGCGTCTGCCGGAATTCAGCCAGCTGGTTCAGACATTAGGGCTGGTGGACTACTGGAAACAGTATGGATGGCCGGATGACTGCCGTCCGGCGGGCGAAACCGTTCAATGCGGATTTACTTCGCTCAGCGCACATCGCTAAAGCGTCACCCGACTCCCATATAATAGAAAGACGGCGGCCGATTCAGGCCGCATTCAGCCCCTGTGCGACGCCCGGCGTCGGCGACGAGGAAACATGCGATGAAATCGACACTAAAGATCCTTGCCTGGTTGTTAGGACTGGTGGTGGTGCTGGTTATTCTGGCCGCCATTGTTCTGCCGAGGTTTTTTGATCCCAACGATTTCCGCGGTGAGATTGCCGACGCGGTGCGCGAAAAGACCGGGCGAGAGCTGATTATCGAGGGCGATCTGAAGCTTACGGTCATTCCATGGCTAGGCGTCAGCATAGGCCGAACCAGCCTGAGCAACGATCCCGCATACGGCGACACGCCGATGGTGGCGATTGAGGATGCGTCTGTCGGGGTGCGGTTGATACCGCTGCTTAGCCGCCGGATCGAGGTGAGCGAAGTGCGTCTCGAAGGGCTGCGGCTGAATCTGGTAAGAGACGCGGCCGGTTCAAACTGGGACAGCCTCGTGGCCGCTAATGAGGAAACGCCCGCGCCAGCATCAGAACCGGATGCTGGCAGCAGCTTCAATTTGAAACAGGTCGGCGGCATCCGGGTGCGCGACGCCCAGGTTTCGTACCGGGACAAGGTCGATAACATCGGACTAAAGGCGCAACTGGGCCAGTTCGTAACTGGCGCGATCGCGCTGGATGGCGCGGCGCTGGATCTGGGCGGGATTCAGCTCGAGTCCGCCGATATTGCCTTTGACAGCAAGGATACCGGGGCGGTCCAGCTCAGTCTGGACAAAATGGATACGGGCCGGATTTCTGGCCTTGCCGAGGCCCTGACCATCGACGGCGCCGAGATCGAGAAGGCAGCGGTGTCGATGATTGGCGGGCCCGATGGCGACTACAACCTGCGCCTGGCCAGCCTCTCCAGCGGCAAGATCGTGACCGATCCCAAGGCGCCGCAGATTGGCCGATTGCGTCTGCAAGACGCGGAATTCTCGATCACCCCGCGCGACGGGGCACCAATCCTGGGAGACATCCCGAATTTCGAGATCGATCAGCTGGTGCCGGGGCAGGAATCCCCGTTAAAGGGTCGCCTGACCGCGCGAGTCGGCGAACCCGCGATGGACGTCGATGTCGATCTGAGCGCCCGCGCGCGGATGGATGGCGCAAAATTCAGCCTCGCCGATCTGGTCACAAAGCTGAAGCTGACCAGCAACGAATTGCCGGGTGGCAGCCAGAGTGGCGAGTTCATCGCAGACGCGATTCACGTCGATCAGGACGCCCAGACGCTTAGTCTGGAAGGGGCACGAGCGACGTTCGCCGGTCTGAACGTTGCCCTTCAGGCGAAGGGTACGAAGATCATGGACGGGCCACAGTTGAGCGGTCGACTCGAGGTCGCGGAGTTCTCGCCGCGAGACCTGTTCAAAGCACTGGCCATGGAAACGCCGGTCACCGCGGACAAGGACGTGTTGACCCGCGCCGCGATGAGTGGCGATTTTGCCTCGGCCGGCAACAAGATGTCGCTGACCAATCTCAAGGCACGGCTGGACGACACCGCGCTGAGCGGGCAGCTGTCGCTAATCGAGGGTACGCCGCAGATCGCCAGGGCCTCGCTGGTGATAGACGCGATCGATCTGGATCGATATCTGCCGCCGCCGGTGGAAGAAGGCGCGGCGCCAGCGGCCGAAACCGCTGATGCAGAGATCAACAGCGCGGACCTGCGTGACAAGGATGTCGAGGCAAGTCTCGATATCGGTCAGGTCAAAGTGTCTGGTCTGACGCTGACCGGAGTCAAAGCCAAAGCGGTGATCCGTGACGGCAAGCTGACCGTGGACCCGCTCCAGTCACAGCTTTATGACGGCAGTGTTCAGGGGAGACTGGCGCTCGACGGCAGTGGTGATGTCCCGGTGTTGACCCTGCGTCAGACCCTGCAGGGGGTTCAGGTTTCGCCTCTGCTCAAGGATCTGGCTGAAGTCGAGCGGCTGGCCGGCGTCGCCAACTTCTCGCTGGATCTGAATGCTGTTGGCCGCACTTCCACGCAGATGACCTCGGCGCTGAACGGCAAACTGAATTTCGGCGTCGATGACGGCAGGATCCGTGGCATCAATATCACTCACTCAGTCAGATATGCGCTGGCTTTGCTCGAGCGCCAGACGCCGCCGGCCAAGACCACGGACGACACGCCGTTCGATTTCATGCGCGGCACTGCCACCATCGTCAACGGCGTGATGTACAACGAGGATCTCACCGGCGATCTGATCGCGATGAACGTCACCGGCAAGGGCAAGATCAATCTGGTCGAGGAGACCATCGACTACGATCTTGAGGTGATGGTGCCCGAAGGGCAGAAAACCAATGATCTCGGACTCGGCAGAGCCGCGGGCCGCTATGTCCCAATCAAGGTGAGCGGCAGTCTGGACGATCCTTCGGTCAAGGCCGACGTCGGCGCACTGATCGGTGACAAGGTCAAATCGCTGATCCGGGACCAGTTGGGTCTGGGCGGCGACAAGGCGCCGGCCACGGATCAGACCGCACCGGCGGACGGTGAGGCGGTGCCCGCTGAGGAACCCAAGAGCACTGAAGATCAGCTCAAGGAAGAGGCGGCCAAGAAGCTGAAGAAGCTCTTCGGCGGATGAGGCCAGTGCTGGCCGGGCTGATCCTTGGCCTGGCGGTCTTTCAGGTCGAGGCAGCGGAATTTCTGTCTCTGGACTTCACTCGCGAGGGTGGCGGTCGCTATCGGCTGGTGTCCGAGATTCGCATGGACGCACCGGCTGACGGCGTGTTCGAAGTCTTGTCCGATTACGAAGGCTTTCCGCGACTATCCAGCGTGTTTGAAGAGGGGCGGGTGCTGGAACCCGTCAGCAACGGTCGTGGCCTGGTGTACCTGCGGATGAAGGGCTGCGTGTTGTTCTTTTGTCGTCAGGTGGAGCTGGTGGAGATCTTGCAGGTCGATCCGCCACGAGAAATCATCGCCGTGATCGATCCGGACCGCAGCGATCTCGATTTCGGTCGCGCGGTCTGGAGTGTTGTATCTGAAGGCAGCGGCAGTCTGGTCAGATACGAGCTGGAAATGGATCCGGATTTCTGGATTCCGCCGCTGATCGGTCCGCTGGTGGTTGAAGCGGCATTGCGCAGTCGCGGTCTGCGCGCCGCGCGACGCATCGAAGCGCTGGCGTCGGGCAGGGAAATCCCCGCAGATATTGCGGTCAAACGCAGTTGAGCCAGGGCGACATGAGTGGACGGCTGGCTGGGCCGGCCGGGCTGATCCTGGCGATCGGGCTTGCGCTGTCGATGACTGCAGGTCATGCAGCCGACATCGATGCGGTGGATGTCCATCATGATGGTGACCGCTATTTTCTGTCGCTGGAAGTGCATCTCGACGCCCCACCATCGGCGGTGTTCGCGGTGATTACCGACTACGAGAATATCCATCAGCTGCATCGCCGGGTACGCGAGAGCAAGGTCATTCGTCGTCTCGACCCTCGCACGGTGGAGGTGTTCACCCTGGTCAAAGGCTGTCTCGCGGCGGTGTTTTGCAAGAGCATCCGGCGCGTGGAGCGGATCACGGAGATACCGCCGACAGAGCTGGTGGCCACCGTAATCCCGGGGCAGAGCGATCTGGCATCGGGTACGGTTCGCTGGCGTCTGGAGCCTGCCAGTGGAGGCACATTGCTGCGTTACGACAGCGACGTAGAGCCCGATTTCTGGGTCCCCGGATTGCTCGGCGACACACTGCTGCAAGCGTCTATCAGTCGCACTACGCGGGACATGATCCAGCAGGTGGAGATACGCGCCCGGGCGCTGGTCGAGGAGGGCGGGTAAACGTGGGCCCAGCCGTTTTGACGCATGACGATTTCGCCCCGCGCGTGCTCGACTGGTACGCGCGGCATGGCCGCCACGATCTGCCCTGGCAGCGGGAGCCCACCGCCTATCGCGTCTGGGTGTCCGAGATCATGCTGCAACAGACCCAGGTCACCACTGTCATCCCGTATTTCCAGCGATTCGTGAAGCGCTTCCCCGATGTCATTGCGCTGGCCGCCGCCGGGCAGGATGAGGTGTTACATCTTTGGTCCGGTCTCGGCTACTACGCGCGTGCACGCAACCTGCATCGGGCGGCGCAGAGCGTTCGTGAAGACTTTGCAGGCCGTTTCCCGGAGTCTCTCGATGGCTTGCTCGCGCTACCGGGAATCGGGCGCTCGACCGCGGGCGCGATCCTCGCCTTGGCCCATGGGCAGCGGCATCCGATTCTGGATGGCAACGTCAAGCGGGTGTTGTGTCGCTATTTCGCGATCTCCGGCTGGACCGGAGCGAGCAAGATCGAAAAGCATCTGTGGAGTCTGGCCGAATCGCTGACACCGGAGACGCGGGTCGCCGACTACACCCAGGCGATGATGGATCTTGGTGCGACCCTGTGCCGGCGCGCACAACCTGAATGTAACGCGTGCCCGCTGGCCGCCGATTGCCGGGCAAATGCTGAAGGGCTGCAGTCGGAATTGCCGACACCGAAACCGCGAAAGGCGCGGCCACTGCGACACACAACCATGTTGCTGATTATTGATGACGACGGTCAGGTATTGTTGCGCCAGCGTCCGGCCGACGGCCTCTGGGGCGGGCTCTGGAGCCTGCCGGAAATCCCGCCGGGTGAGGACGCTGACGCCTGGTGTCGGCAACACCTGGGTCTGAATCCGTTGGCTGCTCAGCCCATGCCGGCGGTACGCCACGGCTTTACCCATTTCGAGCTTGAGATTGAACCCCGTCTGCTGCGTGTGTCGCCATCCGGTCCATCCCGTCCACCTGGGCAATCCGGGCAGAATGCGTGTCTTGCTGTGATGGATGATGCAGGCTGGCTTTGGTATAACCGGCGCTCGCCTTCCCGGGTCGGTCTGGCCGCGGTGGTTGAACGTCTGATTTCAATGGTAGAGACGGTGCACGACACCGGCGGAGATCCCGATGAGCAGAATGGTCAATTGCGTACTACTGAAAGTCGAAGCTGAGGGTCTGGGGTACGCCCCGTATCCGGGCGAACTCGGCCGCCGTATTTACGAGAATGTGTCGGTCCAGGCCTGGCAGCAGTGGCTGGCACATCAGACCATGTTGATCAACGAATATCGTCTGACCCCGATCGAGCCCGAGGCACGCAAATTCCTCGAGGGCGAGATGGAGAAGTTCTTCTTCGGCGAAGGCGCAGACAAACCCGGGGGCTACGTCCCGGAGAGCTAGCGATCGTCCAGGAGGTTCAATCGCGGCGTGCCAGAGTTCATCCAGGGGTATCCAGGGCCCGCCCGCTCAGTCTCGTTCCAGACACTGGACACTGAACAAATCTTGCGCGTCTTTCCAGACCTCGCCGACGCGGAACCCCGCCCGCGCAGCCAGCGCGGCGAATTCCTCCAATTCATATTTGTGTGAATACTCGGTGAGGATAGGTTCGTCCTTAGCGAACGCGATATCGGTACCGGCCACGCTGACGTTCTGCGCCCTGTCGCTGATCAGATACATTTCGATGCGGCCGGCCGCCGGATTCCACCTGGCCTGATGGTGGAACCGCTCAAGGTCGAAATCCGCATCGAGTTCGCGGTTGATCCGTTCCAGCAAATTGAGGTTAAACCGCGCGGTGACGCCGGCAGTGTCGTTATAAGCGAGTTCCAGCGTCTTGCGATCCTTACGCAGGTCGACGCCGATCAGCAGACCGCCGCCAGGGCCGGCCTCCGTATACATGACCTGCAGCAGGCGTTCCGCCTCATCCAGCGGGAAGTTGCCGATCGTCGAGCCGGGAAAGTAGACCACGTTGCGCGTCTGGTGCGCGGCCGGTTCGGGCAGATCGAACGGCGCGGTAAAGTCGGCGCATACCGGAAGTATCTCGATCGCCGGGAATTCTTTTGCCAGCGCATTGGCGGCTTCCAGCAGATGATCGCGGGATATCTCAACCGGCACATACGCCACCGGCTGGTCCAGTCCCTGCAGCAATTGCCGCGTCTTGAGCCCGGAGCCGGAGCCGAACTCGATCACGCAGGCGCGTGGTCCGATTCTGACTGCGATCGCCGGCATGAAACGCGCCATGATCTCCAGTTCTGCGCGAGTCGGGTAATACTCAGGCAATTCGGTGATCTGGTCGAACAGTCGCGAGCCCCTGGCGTCGTAGAAATACATCGGCGACAGCCATTTCGGATCGGCGGACAGCCCGGTCAGCACGTCGCGGGCAAAATCTGCCGCTGGCGGATGCAAATCGAGAAGCCGCACCTTGGCGGCTGCGCGCAGGGTTTGTGACATCAGACGTCCCTGGCCAGTCTCAGGCCGGTGAACTGCCAGCGTTGATGTGGATAGAAGAAATTACGATAGCTGGGGCGAATATGGTCCGCCGGTGTCGCGCAGGATCCGCCGCGCAACACCATCTGGTTACACATGAACTTGCCGTTGTACTCACCCAGCGAGCCATCCAGCGGCTCGAATCCGGGGTAGGGCGCGTAGGCGCTCGAGGTCCACTCCCATACGTCGCCAAATAATTGCTGTGGACCCGTGCCGGCCGCTGCGCAGGGATCAAAGACGCCAGAATCCGCAAAGTTGCCGGTGACCGGGAAATGTCTCGCTGCGACCTCCCATTCGGCTTCACTGGGCAAGCGGGCGCCAGCCCACCGGGCATAGGCGTCAGCCTCGTAATAGCTCAGGTGGCATACCGGCGCTTCCGGATCGACAGGCTGGCGACCGTTGAGCGTGAACTGGGTCTCCAACGACGCATCCCAGTAAAGGGGATATTGCCACGCTTCCTGCTGCACGGTTGCCCATCCATCGGAGAGCCATAACTCGCACGTCTGGTAGCCGCCTTCCCTGACAAACTCCCGGTATTCCCCGTTGCTGACCGGCCGGTTGCCGAGCTCGAAACTCTCGATCCAGACGCGGTGCACCGGCGTTTCGTTGTCAAAACAGAATGCTTGTGCGTCATTGCCGATTTCCACAATGCCGCCAGGAAACGGCATGAATGTAAGCGGCCCTGCTTCCGCTGCCGGCCTCTCAGCCGCGGGGAGATACGCCGGCTCCAGCGGGTTGGCGGCCAGCACATGCTTGATGTCGGTGAGGATCAGTTCCTGATGCTGCTGTTCGTGGTGGATCCCCAGGGTGACGAGAAACCCGAGATCTGCGGAGTTATCCGAACTCAGCAATCGCAGCATTGCCTCATCGATATGCTCGCGATACGCCATGATTTCCGCCACTGTCGGTCGTGACAGCAGGCCCCGTTGGGTGCGCGCATGCATCTGGCCTGCGGTGTAGTAATAGCTGTTAAACAGAAAATCGTAGCGTTCGTCGAAGGGCCGGTACCCCGGCAGTCGCTGACTGAGGATAAACCGTTCGAAGAACCAGCTGACATGCGCCAGATGCCACTTGGTCGGACTGACGTCCGGTATCGTCTGGACAACCATGTCTTCGGCTGCCAGCGAACCGCACAGGTCCCTGCTTTGTTGCCTGACCGCCTGAAAATGTCGCGCCAGCGCCAGCGCTCCCTCTGCTGTGGCATCAGGATCGGCAGAGCTGTGGCCTGGGGGGACAGTAGTCACGAATGCCGTCTAGGGTAGCCGCCCTGGTACCTGGTTTCAAAACAAGGGTGGGCCGCCACGACCCGGCGAGCCTTGACGGCATCGGGGTCAACCGCTTTAATACGCTCCCTCCCAGTGATGGCCAGGTAGCTCAGTTGGTAGAGCAGCGGACTGAAAATCCGCGTGTCGGCAGTTCGACTCTGCCCCTGGCCACCATTCTAATCAATAACTTAGCGAATTCGTCGGTCTTTCCGCGCTTCCCGTGCGTGAAGTTTGCGCGAATCAGCCTGCAATCGTCCGCTCGTATTCGGTGCATAGTCGCGCCTCCGATTGCGCCTCGCAGCCTTACAATTTTCAGTTGAATCGTTTCCGTCGATTGGCCCTCAGAGGACCTGTTACGGCCAGCTGCTGCCGTCCTGTTCGAGTCCCTCGTCGGTGATCTTCCAATCGCCGATAAAACGGCCAAACTGTGCCAACGGCCCTTCCATGCAGGCGCTCTTCGGCGAGCTTGCGATAGCGTTGTCTTCAGCCTGAGCCGTGACCGCGAGCAACAGGCACGCCAACGGAAGAAGGCGCGTTTTGTTCATCACCCCACCTCAGAAATCCGACATCCTTCCGCATTCGGCCACAGCCGGGCTGCAGGGTTCAACGAAAGACGCACTCGGGCAAGCGAAAAGCCGCTTGATTGACGCTGTTATGGTGACCACCGTCAGTCATCGAGGGTTTGCTAGTATGAACACCAGCGGCGCTGATCTGCAGCCGCTCGGATTCAGAATCGGGTATCGCCTTTTCCGGCAGGAATATTTTGTCTGCCTTGTAACGTGACTCGCCTGGGTTGGGACCAACGGATGGAAAGTACGCTCGACATGAATGACCAGACTAAGGGCATCGTCTACGTTGCCACGAAGAAGGATCGGTACGTTGCGGAGGCTTTCCTGTCGGCGACCAGCGTGAAGACCCTGGCGCCAGATCTGCCGATCACGCTGTTTACCAACCTGGTCGAATCGGCGTTTGCCCGGGCGTCCTGCTTCGATACCGTGATCCCGATAGAAACTGCTGAGAATTTCAACCGAAGCTGGTCGGAGGGTCAGCTGGATCGAATCCGCTGTCTGCCCCGATCACCCTATGACCTCACGCTTCATCTGGATTCGGACACCCGCGTCTACAGTCCGGCGATCGAATCCGTGTTTGCGCTTCTCGAAGTGCATGACATCGCGATGGTCGAATGTGCGACTGACAACAGCTACAGCCGACAACACTATGGACAGCCAATGTTCAATGTCGGTTTCATTTTGTTCCGGAAGTCCGACAAGGTAAGTCGCCTGCTAGAAATGTGGGAGGAGAAAACCACCGAGTTTTTCAAATTGGCCACGGCCGACGAGGATCCTCAAATCGAGTGCCTCGCCCACCTTTGCGATCCCGCACTGCGCCGAAAATTGCTGCTGATGGACCAGCTGAGCATGGTCCAGCTGCTTAGCCCGCAGGTAAATTTGTGCGGCCTCGATCTGAGGATCCTCGACGAAAGCTGGAACTATCGGGGCTCTGGTTCGGGACGACCGCCTCCGTCCGATCTCAAGATGAGCCACCATCCTGATCTTCGGAAGCGTCACTTCAGCCGTGATATCGCGCTGGCCGCGATGCATTACCAGACCCAGGGCGATCTGGATCTGGCCACGGAGATATTGAAGTGGCTGGATCAGAAACAGCCCGGCCAGATGGATGTGATGAAGATGTTGATCATCTGTCAGATACAGAAGCACGAATACGCAGATGTGATCAACACCCTGGACCGCTTGCTCGCAAGCTTCCCGGGTTATGCGTGGGCTGAATCGGCGAGACAAAAAGTCGAGGCACTGCAACACGGGACGGCCCGCACGCGCCCCTGATCTGACACGTTTCGGAATTGTAGTTTTCTGGCAGGACATGACTGGAATCACAAGCGTGTTCATCGAGTGTACAAGGTGATGAAGCTCACGCTGCCACGGCGGACCAAGCGCCGTCTGCCGCAGCGCGTGCAGCAACCGAGGCGGGTGGAGGCACGGGTCAATGCCGAGTGGTCGATGGACTTCATGTCCGACACGCTCCACTACGGCGGTCGCACGGGCGAGGCGGTTGCGGCTAACATTATCGCGCCTTTTTGGCCGCCCTGATGCCCGCTCATCCGAGTAACAGGTGGACTAAGTACTCGAGCGGTATCAGTATTCGATCTGGTATCAGACCTACCGCTCCGCAACACTTTACAGTGAGCAGATGATGCAAGACACCAGGATTTACACAGCCTTGGCCCTCGCCGGTACGATCCCATTCATTGCCGGGGCGCTGCTCCCGTTGCTGGGCCATGGCTCGCTGCCGTACCTGGGTCCGCTGGATCGGCTGGTGGCCTCTTATGGGCTCGCGATCATCTGCTTCCTTGCCGGTGCTCACTGGGGCACCTATCTTTCCGGTCGCTACGTCGGTTCGCTTAACCTGTTTGTCATCAGCAACGTCATATTCCTGGCCGTATGGTTTGCGTATGTTGGCGCCGGCATCAGATTGGCGATCGGTGTTCAGATTTTCGCGTTCCTGACGCTCCTGTTTATCGATCTGCGCCTTAAATCCGGAGACGTTATTACTGCAGCGTATTTCCGCGTGCGCACCGCGGCGACTCTGATCGCCATCGTGTCCCTGATTATCCTGATAGTGCAGTGACGCGGGTTGCGGTCATTGGAGCAGGCTTGTCCGGGCTTGTTGCCGCGCGTGAACTGAGCAAATGCAGTGAGGTTACGGTTTTCGAAAAGTCTCGCGGCTTTGGGGGCCGGATGGCAACGCGTTATGGCGCCGGCTTCGAGTTCGATCACGGCGCCCAGTTCTTCACTGCCCGATCACCCGAGTTTCAGGCGTTCCTCGAGCCGCTGATCGCGCACGGCACGGTTGCATGCTGGCATGCGCGCTTCGCCGAGCTGCATCGAGAGCAGGTGACTTCGACAGGGGACTGGGACGACGCCTACCCTCACTATGTTGGCGCGCCGCGCATGAACGCAATCGGCAGTTTTCTTGCCGATGGAGTGACAATTCGGCAGAACACGACCGTCGCACGGCTTGAGCGTGATGCCGATGGCTGGCGCCTGGCTGAAAGCGACGGCAGCGCGTTAGGCCGGTTCGACTGGGTAGTTTGTGCAATGCCTGCGGCGCAAACTGCTGCCTTGCTGCCAGCCGATTCACGATTGTGTCGGCTGGCAGAACAGGTGCAAATGCGCGCCTGCTACGCACTGATGCTGGGCTTCGACAAGGCGCTTTCGCTGCCGTGGCAGGCAGCATTGGTGCATGATGCCGATATCAGCTGGGTTTCGGTTAACAGCAGCAAACCGCAAAGAACTGACAGGTTTACGCTGGTGGTGCATTCGACGAACGCCTACGCTGACGCCAATCTCGATATGCGGCTGCCGCTCGTACAGGCGCATTTGCTGCGGGAAGTCTCTGAGCTTATCGGTATCGACTGTGGTCAGGCGTCCTTTTGCGATTTGCAACGATGGCGCTACGCAAACGTTGACAAGCAATCGGGACCCCGCTGCCTGGTCGATGCCAAGATGCGGCTCGCAGGCTGCGGCGACTGGCTTCGCCATGGCCGGGTGGAAGCCGCATTCCTAAGCGGACTAACAGTGGCCGGAAAGCTGCGCGTGCTTTTTGAATGATGGAGCGCCAGCAGCTCGTGGCGCTAACGACGCTAGCGCCGCGCCAGGGATATCGAGCCAGGCATGCTCTGCGCGCCGCACGATAAGGATTGCTCATGATGTTGGTGATTCTCGGCAACCAGCTCTTCTCGCCCAGTCATTTGCCGGCGGCAAAGACGACGCCTGTATTTATGGCGGAAGATATGCAGCTGTGTACCGACGTTCGGCATCACCAGCAGAAAATCGTCCTTTTCCTTGCAGCGATGCGCTCCTACGCCGATGAGCTCGAAAAGGCCGGCTATCAGCTTACTTATCATCGACTCGATCCATCAGACACCCGAAGTTATGAGGAAAAGCTCGAAGCAGCGCTGAGCGATTGCGGTGGAACACGCATTCAGCACTTTGAAGTCGAGGATAAGCCGATGGAAAAAAGGCTGGTGGAATTCGCCAGCTGCAATGGCTTCGACAGAGATGAACTGACGTCACCTATGTTCACCTGCTCGCGCGACACGTTCTCGGCGTTCGCGAACGACAAGTCACGCTTACTCATGGGCGACTTCTATAAGCAACAACGCCGCAGTCTTGATGTTCTGATTGGCGCAGATTCAAAGCCGCTGGGCGGGCAATGGAGTTTCGACTCGGACAATCGCAAGAAGCTGCCACGCAATGTCGAGCCGCCGGAAATGGTCTGGACGACACCAGGTACCCATGAGCAGGACGTCATTGAGCTGGTGCGGCGCCAGTTCAAGGACCATCCGGGAGACGCCCGGGAGTTTGGCTGGCCTACCACGCGGAGTCAGGCGCGGGAGTGGCTCAAAGACTTCGTCGCCAACCGCCTGCACGATTTCGGGCCTTACGAAGATGCCATGAGCGCGCGCTCCCCAACCGTTTTCCACAGCGTGCTGAGTCCTTGCCTCAACCTTGGCCTGCTGACCCCGCGAGAAGTTATTGACGCCGCGCTGGCCCGCGTAGACGAGGTGCCGCTGCAAAGCCTCGAAGGCTTTGTTCGCCAGGTCATCGGGTGGCGAGAGTTTGTCCGCGGCGTCTACCGGAACTACAGTGAACAGCAGGACGCTGCCAATTTCTGGTCACATGAACGGGAGATGTCATCCAGCTGGCGTGATGCGACGACTGGTATTCTGCCGCTCGACGAGGCAATCCGCGCGGCGACACGATTTGGCTGGACGCATCACATCCCGCGCCTGATGGTGCTCGGCAACCTGATGACACTGTGCGAAATTCGACCATCGAGCGCGCATCGCTGGTTCATGGAGATGTTCGTTGATTCCGCGGACTGGGTCATGGGGCCAAACGTCTACGGTATGGGCCTGTTCAGTGATGGCGGCATATTCGCGACAAAGCCCTACATATGCGGTTCGAATTATCTACTCAAAATGAGCGACCATAAGAAGGGCCCATGGTGCGATATCGTCGACGGCCTCTACTGGCGTTTCATCGACAAGCACCGTGAGTTTTTCAGCGGCAACCCGCGTCTTGCGTTGATGCCGAGGGCCTTTGACCGACTGGACAGCGGGCGGCGGACACGGATTCTCACCGCAGCCAACGCGTTCCTTGAACAGCATACGGTGGCGTCGTAGGAATCCGGCAGGTCTATGCGCCTGACCAGGCTTTCTTTAGCCAGGCCTTAACATGCTTGTCCACGTCAGTGGTCTTTTCCAGTCGCACCCTGTGGCTGACCATCGCGTTGAAGCTGCCGGATATTTCGAGTCGGCCGCTGGCCGGCTCGCCTTTGATATTGAGTCCCAGATCAACCCGTGTCCTGGTTGACGGCTGGATGATGGCAAACTGCTTCGAACGACGCAGGCTCACATAGGCTCTCTTCGGCGCAATCTCGATGTCGCCGCAATCTCTGGCTGCCTGGATCAGTGCATCGTAGATCGGTTTCAAGCCTTCCTTGGCGCCGGCGTATTGAGCGGCCACCAGATCCGTGTCCGCGCTGCCCGCATCACTCTTCAGGGTTTTGTGCGCGACCAGATTGGCGAAGCCGTGGGTCATGCCATAGTCGGACTTCAAGATCTTTACTATCTCGCCGTGTTTGACGGCACTGGTTTTCTTCACAATGGCGATCCATTGCGGCAGCGTCTTGCCCGTCTTCTCCGGCATGTTGGCGATCATTGACTGGGCCATTTCTTCAGGCGATTTTGGCATTGATTCTCTCCGCTTATTCCTTGCGACCGAGTGGCCACTTCTCCGCACTCATCGATTTCGGAGTAAAAGGGGCCATCAACCGAAACATAGCCAGCATCAGTCGGGCGCCGAAGCTTACCTTGCCTGTTTCGACATATGCTTTGAGGTTTCGGGTGATGAACCGCGAGCCGTCCGCCATCGATTTCTCGCTCTTCGAGCCGGCCACTATGCCCTCGGTGATCAGGGTGAATTCGGTTCCCTCGTCTGTTTCCTTCAGTGAGTAGGTGACTTTGGAGGCGGGATCTTCCAACGACGTTAACCGGAACGTGGTGACCAGCCGATGCGGCGGTTCCATTTCGAGTATTTCGCCCACCACGGCGACAACCTTGCCATCACCGGACACCACCCGATAAGCATTACCGGGACTCATGGCTTTTGCATCCCAGCCCGAGTTCCAGAAGAACGGACGTGGCGAGGACGAGTTGATGAGCTCAGACCAGACCGTCTCAATCGGCGCCCTGATCAAGACTTTGTAGAAGGCTCGCTCGGCGTATTTCGTGTCGTGATTCATCATTTGACTCGCTTCTTCTTGTTCTTCGGCTCGGTCCGGTCGCGGATCTCGGCGAGGTACTTCAATCGCGTTAGCTGGCCGCTCCAATAAGCGCTGTACTCTGTGGTCCAGCGGTCGTAGATCATCTGGATAGGTACCGCGTTGAAGTAGAGTCGGCGCGTACGCCCGTGCTTCTCCGAGACCAGAAGGCCCGCCTGCTCGAGAACGGCCAGATGCTTCATGACAGCGATGCGGCTGACGTCGAACTCAGTAGCGACCGCGCCCACGGCGATGCCGGGGCAATCCTTCACGATATCCAGCATGCGCCGGCGGCTGTCATTCGCAAGCGCGTGAAATACTGCATCCATATCGTGATCATTAAACATGTAACCTAATAGTTACTCAATTGGGATGCTGTGTCAAGCCTTGATGGGTGGCTTGGCTGCTTTGGGTGATCGCTAAGGTTGGCCCGGTCGAATCAATCCAGGCCATACGATTACCAGGCGACTGAAAGATACGTCCACATCACGCGCGCATCGACCGTGCTGCTTTGTGACAGCGATGGGCCATCAACGCCAGTCGTCGACTACGGTGATTGCTGCTAGAGTCCACCAAATGCGGTTTGCAAAAGAAAACTACTCCACTACGGGCTTCTTCGATGAACTCGTCGCTGAAGACGTCACTGCGCGGCCACATGCGCGGCAGCTGGTGGACTACTTCGACTCAATGGATCCCGGCGAACTGATCGAGCGACAGCGCGCAGTCGATAGCACGATCGTCGACATGGGCATCAGCTTTACGATCTACTCCGAGGGTGACAACATCGACCGGGCCTGGCCGCTCGACATTATTCCCAGAGCGATGCCGGGCTCCGAATGGGACAAGGTCGAGCGCGGCCTCATCCAGCGGGTCATCGCGCTGAACCTGTTTATCGATGACCTCTACAACGAGCGCCGGATCATCAGGGACAAGGTTGTTCCGGCGGAAATAATCGATAGCTCAAAGAATTACCTTGAGGCCTGTCGCGGCGCAAAGCCACGACATGGCGTCTGGGCACACATCTGCGGTTCAGATCTCGTCCGCGACAATGACGGCACGATGTACGTGCTGGAAGACAACCTTCGCGTGCCTTCGGGCGTTTCCTACATGCTCGAAAATCGCAATGTGATCAAGCGTGTATTTCCTTCGATCTTTCGCAATCACAAGGTCCGGCCAGTCAGTGAATATCCGTCAGCGTTGAACGCGATGCTGCAGTCTATTGCGCCCGTTAGAGGTGAGGGGAAGCCCGAGATAGTCGTGCTGACGCCGGGCATATTCAACTCGGCATATTTCGAACACAGCTATCTGGCACGCACCATGGGTGTCGAGCTTGTCGAAGGCAGCGATCTGCTCGTAGCCGACGATGACTGCGTGTATATGCACACCATCGATGGACCGAAGCGTGTCGATACGATCTATCGTCGCATAGACGACACGTTCATAGATCCCGAAGTATTCCAGCCGGATTCGATGCTTGGTGTGCCGGGCATCATGCGCGCCTGGCGTGCCGGCAACGTTTCGCTGGCCAATGCCCCTGGATCCGGCGTCGCCGACGACAAAGTCGTTTACTCCTATGTTCCGGATATCATTCGCTACTATCTTGGCGAAGACGAGGCTATACCGAACGTACCGACATGGAGATGCTCGGATCCCAAACATCTGGAGCACGTGCTTGCCAACATCAAGGATCTGGTCGTCAAGCCTGCGAACGAGTCCGGCGGCTACGGCATGTTGATCGGGCCACATGCCTCTGGCGCCGAGCACGCGAAGTTTCGCGAGCTGTTGAAAGCCGATCCGCGTAACTACATAGCCCAGCCCACCCTGTCCCTGTCCACCGCACCAACGCTCTGCGACGGAAATCTGGAGCCCCGCCATCTCGATTTGCGCCCATTTATCTTGCAGGGAGACAAGGTCTCAGTGACCGCCGGTGGCCTGACCCGCGTTGCAATGCGCAAGGGGTCGCTGGTCGTCAATTCGTCGCAAGGCGGCGGTAGCAAGGACACCTGGATTGTCGAGGATGGCGACTGATGCTGTCGCGATCCGCCGAACGCGTTTACTGGGCCGGGCGTTACATCGAGCGCGCCGAGAATACGGCACGCATCATTCAACAATACTCTCAGCTCATGCTGGATTTGCCCGAAGAGGTCGGCGTTGATTGGAACGAACTCGTCGAGATATTCGGCGCCGCCGATAGTTTCGCTGGTGGCAATGGAGCGCCCGAAGAGCAACGAATTCTGGAATTCCTGGTGTCGGATTCTGAGAGCAGCAGTTCGCTGGCCTATTGCATACGGATGGCTCGCGACAACATCAGGAACTCCCGCGACCTGTTGCCTCAGGAAAGCTGGGAAAACGTAAATGAACTGTATCAATACTCCAGGCGCAATCTGGCAAGCTCGACCCAGGGTGAAGACCGCTTTGAGGTACTGTCGGTGTGCATCGGCCGCTGCCAGCAGATCAGGGGAATACTGGCCGGCACCATGAGTCATCACAGCCCGTTCCATTTTCTGACCATCGGGCAGAATCTCGAACGTGCGGACATGACCAGCCGAATCATCGACGTCGCGGCCGCCTACCTGCAGCAGAACGAGAGACTGGTGCTGCGTTATGGGTCGACACTCTGGACCAATGTGCTGAAATCGGTCAGTGGCTTTCAGATGTACCGGCAGTATCGACAGCCTTCGGTCGAAGGTCTGCGAGTGATTGATTTTCTGCTCAACGACGGCGCGTTTCCCCGGTCGGTGCTAGCCTGCATCGGCACGGCCCGGCAGACGGCGGCGCGGCTGCGACGAGGGGAACGTCTTATCGCTGCTCTGGACCAGGTCCAGTCGTTGATCCCCGCGTTGTTGCCATCCGATCTCGACGGGGCAGCCGTCAGTGAGTTGATGGACGCTTTGCAGAAGGAACTCGCCAAAGCGCATCTCGCCGTCGTGAGCACCTGGTTTCCGGGGGCAGACCTATGAGTCGGCGCATACCATGAGACGAATGCGATGCCGTTGCGGCCAAACCGTCTATTTTGACAATCACAGCTGCTGCAATTGTGGGCGCCAGCTGGGTTTCGATCCATCGCTGCTTGACATGCAAAGCGAGGAAACACCCGGCGCCGGGCTTGGCACCTGCGTCAATCGCGGCAGCGCGATCCGCTGCAACTGGCTGGCGAAACCTGGTGTGGGTGGGGTTTATTGCCTGTCCTGCCTTACCAGCAAGACCATCCCGACGCTATCCAAGCCGGAGAACCGGGAACGTTGGCGCAAGCTCGAGTCGGCGAAGCGCCGCCTGCTCTACGATTTGCTGTACCTCGGACTGCCTGTCGATGAAACCCGGCTCAAATTCGTTTTCAAGGAGGATCGCAGGACTAACCCAAATGTCAGTGAGGCGAATGTGATCACAGGGCATGCCAGCGGTGTCATCACCATCAATGCCGCAGAAGCCGACGAAGTATTTCGCGAGCAGATGCGACAAAAGATGAACGAGCCATGGCGCACATTGCTGGGACATCTTCGGCATGAATCCGGGCACTACTACTTCGCCGAGGTGGTTAACGAAAACAACCTGGCTGAGGCTCGGACCCTGTTTGGGGACGAGTCCGCCGACTATGCCCAGGCGCTCGACCGCTACTATGAGAATGGCCCGGCTGCCGACTGGAACGACCAGTTCATCTCCGTCTACGCGAGTTCCCACCCGGCGGAAGACTGGGCGGAATGCTGGGCGCATTACCTGCATATGCGTTCGGTTCTCGAGGTCGCTGCGGAGGCAGGCTTTTCCGATTCCGCGACATCGGACAACTGGTATCTGGAGTTTACCGATCTCGTGCTTTCGCTAAACGAGATCATGCGCAGCCTAGGATTACCCGATGCCTATCCTTTTGTCCTGAATCCCACGGTTGCCGCCAAGATTGATTTCATCCACGGCGCCATCGCGCAGCGCGCTAGCTAGCTGTCGACCAGGCGCACGCTCGCCTCGGGAAGTGACAGCGGCGGCAGCTCGTCGAAGGCGCGACGCAGGTTGACCGCCCAAGATTCGCGGATCATCCGCAGATACGGATGATCTTCGCCATAGACGATGTGCACCGGCGGTGCCGGGGATGAGGCGCGGTAGAGCATGACCTCGATTGGCGGGCCGACGCTGGCGTTGCTGCGCATGGTCGAATCCATCGAGACGAGCCCGGCCAGCGCTACTGTCTCGAGCCGGGATCTCATCTGGATGATGCGATCGAGTATCGGCCTGCCATACTTCTGTTCGCCTATCTGCAGAAACGGCACCAGCGATGTCGACGAAATGTAGTTTCCCTGAGCGTATATCAGGAACAACGAGTGCGGATTTTCGCCGACCTGACCGCCGAAAATAAAATCAGCGCTCGGGACAAAGCTGTCTTCCGCGCTTTCATTCCCATACTTTTCGACAACCTGGCGATTGAGGGTGCCAATATAGTCGGCCGCATCACGCATGCTGCTCACGCTCGCCAGGCTGACTTCGGCGGAATCGCGTATATCGCGTCGTAGTCGCGCCACCACCGCCTGGGTCGTGGCCAGGTTGCCTGCGCTTAGCAAGGTGAAGAACCGACCGGGAATATCGGTGAACGCATGCAATTTGCTGTGCGCGCCCAGTTGATCGATGCCGGCGTTGGTCCTGGAATCGGAAACGAAGACGAGTCCGGCGTCAACGCAGGCTGCTAGACAGTAAGTCATGCGCGAAGCTTAGCGTGCAAAGCTCAATATTGAAATCATTTGCCAGCCACGGATTTGCTTCCAACCGGCACTTGTCAGGCCTTGCCGCCGTATCAGTTACGGGCGCACAGGGTCCTCAGACGCGCGCGCTGCAAACTGGCGCAGACAGCGGCCCGTTCGGGCGATGACCAACACCCCGAGCGTGGTTATCGTGGCGCCCGGATTGAATCCGATCTGATAAGGTCTGTGCTCATCCTTCGGGCAGTTTCGCTGTCCCTGTTTCGTTGAGGAACCGACCCGCCTTCGGCCTTGCCGGGGAACAACGCAAGTCCGAGACGGCCAAATTGGACATAACAAACACATCCAGGGGCACATCATGTTCGACGCACGCTTGTTACTGGTCAGCTGTCTGCTGGTCACGGGAATCGCCCAAGCGGCCCATAAAGCGGTCGAAAAAGCCGGCGACAACGTGGGCAATAGCGCTGTCCCGGGCTCTCCCAAGAGTGCCTGCATGGACGGTCCGATAGCCCAGTTCGGCCGCTATATCGGAGACTGGAAGATCGAGGACGAGCAGCTGGCTCAGGACGGCAGCGGCTGGGGTCTGGGAGACGGCGCGCGATGGATTTTCGAGTGCATCGGTGACGGCGTCGGGGTTCAGGACTACTGGTTGCCCAATAAGGGTGGTTTTGGCACCAACCTTCGGGTCTACAATCCTGACACCGGGCGCTGGGAGATTGTCTGGACTGCGACGCCGATCAATGGGCTCACGTACATCAGTGCACAGCAGAATGATCAGGGCGACATCGTGATGAGCGTCGAAAATCCCAAGCCGGACCCGCCTCGGCGGATTACCTTTTTTCCACCCGATGAGAGCGGCTGGAACTGGGTCATGGAAATGTCCTTTGATGAGGGCAAAACGTGGGCCCCCGTCTATCGTATTAAAGCAACGCCCTGGGCGGGCTGATCCGACCGGAAGATCAGGGCTGCCCGATGAAGGTGTTCGCCGCCTTTGACCAAAGACCGAGTTAATAGGCCGGAGTTAATGAGTGAGCCAGGCTGATCGCGAAAAGTGGAATCTGCGTTACCGGGAAGGCGCATATGCGACCCGCAAACACCCGTCCGTCATACTCCGGGATTGGCTAACGCGTGTAACGCCCGAGAGCGAGAAACCCCACGCCATCGATCTGGCCTGTGGCACCGGCCGCAATGCCCTGTTTCTGGCCCGCCGCGGCTGGCGCGTGACGGCCGTGGATGTCTCCGAGGTGGCACTTGAACGCCTGGCGGCCACCGCAGCCGATGAGAATCTCGAGATCACCTGCAGACGGGTGGATCTTGAGGCTGGAACCGAGCACCTGAGCGGTCTGATCGGCGAGGTCGCCTGCGATCTGGCCTGCGATCTGGCCTGCGATCTGGCCTATGATCTGGCAATAATAATCCGCTATGCCAACCTGCCATTGGTCGGCAATGTCGTGTCATCGCTACGTGCAGGGGGCCATCTGATCGCGGAAGCGCATCTGGTCACTGAGAAACCGGTGGCCGGGCCCGGCAGCACGCGTTTCCGACTCGCGCCGGGCGAACTGAGGGAGGCGGCCTCCGGGCTCGATATCATTTTCGGAGAAGAGGGCATCGTCGAGGATCCTGACGGCCGCCAGGTGGCCCTAGCGCAAATCGTAGCCCGAAAACCGCAGGGCGCCACGGACAATCCAGGGCAACGGAAAATCTAGGGAAACGGCAGCGCCTTCCAGCCCTGCAGTCTCGCAGTGTTTTCAAAGACCATCTTCCCTGTGCCACAAGATTGCGGCCCCGAGAGCAGGACTGGTCAATCGAGCCTCGTCAATCTAAGAGGGAAACACACGCTGAAGCGGGGGTGAGCATCAGCACCGATCAATCTGAAGATACTGGCCGGCAGCGTCGGTCCTGGTCAGCTGTCTTTCGACTGATCACCTGACGCCGGCATCACCAGCACCGGGAAGCGGCGGTCGCGGATTACCGCTTCGCTGACACTGCCCATCATCTGCCGGTAGATAGCCCCGCGGCCGTGCGAGCCCATGATGATCAGATCGGCGCCCCAGCGCTCGGCTTCGCGCAGCAATGTGGGCCCTGGATCGCCGCGGATCAGCAGGGTATCGCACTGGATCTGGGACTCGGCGAGGGTCTGCGCATGCTTATCCAGCAAGTCACGGCGCTCCTGCAACTCCTCGGGCACCTGGTCGGTTATCACTTTGCGTTTGACCTGACGCCCAAAGACGTCCGCCTCACGCGGCGCGATATGCACCAGCAATACTTGCGCGCCAATGCCGCCAGCAATCCTGGTGGTCAACTTGACGACCGCGGGGCTGATGCCGGAACGATCTACAGCGGCCAAAATCTTCATCGCTTGGTCTTCATCGTTTAGGGGCCTTGCCTTCAGGCAAATCCGAAGTGGAGGAGGATTCTATCCCGGCGCGGATGACAAGTCAGCGTGGAATGCACTAACCACGCCCCGAAGACCGCAACTACGGCTCTATGGCGGGACTTTCTGGCGATCCCGCGTGCCATGGTAATTTACTCATCCATGGCTGCCGAGACTGAAATTGCACGAGCACTGGGGTTGCACCGCGCGGGCGATTTGGTTGCGGCCGAGCGCTGCTATCGTCAGATTCTTGCCGGTGATCCGGCCCAGGACACAGCGCTGCACTTGCTTGGTCTGATCCGCCTGCAACACCGCGATGTTGACGGCGGCATTCGGCTTATCAGACAGTCTATCGACGTCGGGCCACCCGTTGCAGAGCGCTTTAAGGATCTTGGCTCGGCCCTGTCGGCTGCCGGCCAGCCTGAAGCGGCCGAGGCCGCCTTCCGCTCGGCACTCGAGCTCAAGCCTGGACTGGCTGCCGCCTGGTCAGGCCTTGGTGGCGCGTTGCGCCACTCCGGTCGATATCTGGCTGCGATCGAAGCGTTGCGAAATAGCGTTGCAAACGGAATGCGTGAGCCCAGAACGAGGCTCCAGCTGGCGGCGCTGCTGGCTGATGTGGGTGATTATGATGCGGCGGGGGGCGTATATCAGGGGCTGCTTGCCAGCGATCCGCACTTGGCCTCGGCGGCCGCGGGTCTGGCGCAGATCGGATTGAAATTCGATCAGGCGGCGGAGGCGGAAGCCGTATGCCGCAAAGCACTGGCGAGCAATCCTGATGATGTCGAGTTGCTCGCCACGCTGGGAGAGGCCTTGCTCAGGCAACAGCGCGCGGAGGAGGCCGTAGCGACGCTGCGTCAGGCGCAGGCACTTGATCCCGGGCATGCCTGGGCCTTTTTTAACCTGGGGCAGGCACTGATCAAGAGCGGTCTGATGGATCAGGCCTTCCTGCTTCGCTGGCTGTCGTTGCAGGGGCCTGTTCCGCCAACCGTGATCAGGGCAGCTATCGATCACCTGAAAGCATTGCCGGAGTATCGGCAGCTGGACCAGGCGCCTGCATCAATTGCCACCGAGAAAGGAGTGGATCTTGATTCCGGAGCGGCGAAGAGCCTGATCGCCAACCCGGTATTGCGCAGCATTTTGCGGCGCGCGCTGCTGGACGATATGGATCTGGAGCGCATGTTAAGTCGGATACGGCGCGCGTTCTTGCTGCGAGATACGGGTCCGGACAGGCAGCATGCTGAGGGCGCTGACACGCTGGATTTTTTATGTGCCCTGGCTGAGCACTGCTTTAACAATGAATTCGTATTCGCCGAGTCGGCTGACGAAACTGAGGCCGCCAGCCGGCTGCGAACGCGGCTGGAACACGCGCTGTCAACGGCGGAAACACCGCCGGCTCAGACTGTGGCACTGGCTGCGGCTTACTTTCCTCTGCATGGGATAAGCGGCAGCGAGCAATTGGTCAAATCGTCCGGATTGAGACAGGTACCGCCAATCCTTGCATTGCTCCGGCAGCAGATCGAGGAGCCGCGCGAAGAACGGATTCTGGCGGCCGAGGTTCCGGCGCTGACTGGCATAGCCGATGAGGTATCCAGGGCGGTACGGGAGCAATACGAGGAGAATCCCTATCCCCGGTGGCGGGATGTTTCCCGCCTGGAAACGCGGTCGATCGAGGCCGTATTGACCGGTCTCTTTCCGTTCCTTGGTCAGGACAGCCCGGCCTGGCCACGTCACCCCCGGATACTGATTGCCGGCTGCGGTACCGGTCATCAGTCGATCGCCAGCGCTCAGCGATACAGCGGTTGCGAGGTCACGGCCCTGGATCTGAGTCGCGCCAGCCTGGGCTACGCGGCACGCAAGACCAGACAAGCCGGGCTCGGCAATATCAAGCATGTTCAAGGCGACATTCTTGAACTTGGGGGAACACCGCAGGCGTTTGATCTGATCGAGTGCGCCGGCGTATTGCACCACATGGCCGAACCACTGGAAGGCTGGCGTGTGTTGCGCGGCTTGCTCGCACCTGGTGGTTTTATGAAGATCGGCCTTTATAGCGAGATCGGGCGAAGATCCATTGTTGCTGCCCGTGAGCTGATCGCGGCGAAGGGCTTTCCCTCGACACCGGAGGGAATCCGGAAGGCCAGACAATTGATCGCGCAACTGCCCGCCGATAATCCCGCGCATCAGGTGCGAAACAGGCCGGATTTCTATTCGATGTCCACTTGCCGGGACATGATTTTCCACGTTCAGGAGCATCGACTGCAGACGATTCAAATCGCTCAGTGGCTTGATGTCCTGCAGCTTGAGTTTCTTGGCTTCGAGCTGGCTTCATCTGCTATTGCGCGTGATTATCGTCAACGCTTCCCAGACGATCCCGACATGCGTTGTTTGGAAAATTGGGGCAGTTTCGAGCAGGAGCACACCGGCGCTTTCGCTGGCATGTATTTGTTCTGGGCGCGTGATCCGGGTCATCCACCTGCAAGGCCATGACCAGGTGATGGAATGACAGGCGGACCGCCTGAAGATCCGGGTCCGGCCTTCCGCCGACCGGCGAACAGCCCCCCTTCGGGCGCGGCTGATCCGGGACTGAGGCAGCGCGGCATTGCTTAATCGCTGAGTCGCGATTGAGCCGGTGGTGCCTCGCAGAGACCCGGATCGGTGCTTGAGGCCAATTTCCCGTCACCGCATTCCAATGTAAAATTACCGGTTCGGTCGTCGACGAAGCGATTTCCCAAGCTAATTGCCTAAAGCCAATTGCCTGAAGTTAATTGCTCAATCTATTTGCGAGACTACCCGTGAGGCCGCGCATGGCAAAAACAACAATAAGAGCCAGATCCGCTGCGGATCTATTAAAGTCAAATCTGGTCAAGTCCAATCCGGTCGCTACCGTCATTCTGGCGATGCTGGTCGCCCTGGCCGCCGCTTGTGGTGGCGGTGGCGGCGGGTCTACACCGCCGCCGGCTGTCGGTACGCCTGCCCCGGCTCCAGCGCCGGCTCCCGCTCCAGCGCCTGCGCCGCCGACACAAAAGGTATTCGAGCCGGTACCGAGCTATGAGAGCGAGTATGAAGCCCTGTTTTCACTGGACACGATGAAAACGATCCATATCCGGATATCGGAAGAAGAGTGGAACGGACTGCTAAACGACGTCGACCGCAATCCGCGTTCCGAAGTCTATCGACGCGCGGATTTCTATTATGGCGATGACGTCGCGACTGCCCAGTATGTCCCGGGCGTGGGTTTCCGCATCCGCGGTAATTCCTTCTCACGCAAGCGACCGGAAACCGGGGGTGGACCGCACAATCCTGCCGCCAGCCTGGTCAGGGCGCATTTCAAGATCAAGTTCAACGAACAATACGACGAAGACGAGTCTGCCTACGGGCCGCCATCGGCAGATATCCCGGAACAACCGCTCTACAAGGGCCGGACCTTTGCTGGTGTGCGTGGACTGAACCTCAAGTTCAACAACAACGATCCGACCTACATGCGCGAAGTCCTGTCATATGACCTGTTCCGACGCGTCGGTGTGCACACACTGCGGCAAGCCTACGCAAAGCTCTACATCGGCATAGGCAATGAGCCAGAGCGGTATATGGGCGTGTATCTGATGGGGGAGAATCTGGACAAGGAGTGGGCTAAACGCCGTTTTGACAAGAACTCTTATCTGTTCAAATGCCTGTATCAACAATACGGGCCGGCCGACCTGAGCAACGGCGATCGCGACCACAACGCGAATACCGGCTCGATCGGCGAGGAGATTACCGACCCGGAGTTCTTTGGCGATCCATGGAGCGCATATCGTCCTGCGTATGACCTCAAGACCAAGGACGATGAGTTTCTGGAGGCAGAAGACAAGCTGAATGATCTGATCGAATTGCTCAACGGTAATCCGACTCAGGCCCAGCTCGCGGCGGCCATCGACATACCCACGCTGCTCAAAGCGCAGGCGGTCAATGTGTACCTGGGCATGTGGGATGACTACTGGCGCAACGGCAATAACTACTATCTGTTCTTCGACGAGATCAGCGAGAAGTGGTTTTTTGTGCCGTACGACTACGACATCACGTTGTTCGACAATATATTCGGCATCGACGGTCTGGCGACCGCATCGTTCCTGCGCTGGGGAGATGGCCGTTTGTCAGGTAACCCTGTATTGATGGACCGGGTGCTGTCGTACTCAGATTTCCGCGAGCAGTACAAGGCTTATGTCCGGGCGCTGTATGATCCGGCTGAGAAAATCCTCGACATCAACACACTGACTCAGCGCCTGAATGAGATGCGCAATGTGGTCCAGCCGCATACGTCTGGCTACGAGGCGGTGGATGAAATTCCGTATAGTTCGAGTCATGCTGAGATTCAGAATTTCGTCCTTGATCGCACCGCGCATGCGATACAGGAGATCGGCAACTAGCTGCCATTTGCATTGCGGCGGCTTCACTGCCGAACACGCTGCCCGGCCAATCATCGCCGCAGGAGGCCGATCGCGGACCGATCCGGGTCCGATTGTCTGGTTCTGGTTCTGGCTCTGGCTGGACGCCGCAGTAGTGCCGGGCCGTTGCCGGGCTGCTACTATCCGCTGCATCGATGGTACATCCGCGCCCGAGCTGTTGGTGTGAGGACGGGTCGTACCAGCCAGGCTGTTGGATTTCGGCGCATATCGGCGCTTATTGGGGACGCAAGATGCCAGAGACTTTCCGCTATTCCGATTTTCAGCATGCGGGCTTGGCGGAGAAGAACGAAATCAGCTTCAATGACGTCGTGGAGGTTGCGCGGCGCGATGCCGACGGCAATCTGATTCCTGTCGTTTCTCCACCGGTCAAGCTGACCGGCGGAGAAATAGTCCGGCTGATCAGGCCTTACATACAGGTCCGCTTGATGGAGCAGGTCAAGGCAGTGGTGCCGCTGGCCTTGTACCTGGCTCTGTTTCAGTTATTGATCCTGGATCAATTGGTCGAGGATTCGTGGCTGATCACCGGAGGCCTGTTCGCGGTCATCGTCGGCCTGATGTTCTTCATGGAAGGTCTCAAGCTGGGCCTGATGCCGTTCGGCGAGGTGATTGGCAACGGTTTGCCCCAGAAGTCGGCCTTGCCGGTGGTGCTGTTTATTACATTGCTGCTGGGGATCGGGGTCACGTTTGCCGAGCCGGCCATCGGCGCGCTGCAGGCAGCGGGCGGCAACGTCTCGGTCGAGAAGGCGCCCTATCTGTATGCGCTATTGAACGACTGGTCGGGGGCGCTGGTCCTGGTGGTCGGGATATCGGTCGGATTGGCCGCCGTGCTTGGAACCCTGAGGTTTCTTTATGGCTGGAGTCTGAAACCGCTCATCTACCTGGCGCTGGCGCCGTTGCTTGTGCTGACCATCTACGCATCGACCGACCCCGACCTGAACGTGATGCTGGGGCTTGCATGGGATGCCGGCGCTGTCACTACCGGTCCGGTCACGGTGCCGCTGGTTTTGTCGTTGGGTATAGGCATTGCGGCGGCAGCGGGCAGGGGCGACTCCGGCCTTTCCGGTTTTGGCATCGTGACCCTGGCTTCGCTGTTTCCGGTAATCGGCGTGCTTCTGCTGGGACTGTATGTATCAACCACTGTGACGCCCGCTGAAATCATTCAGGCTGCACAGGCCGCCGGGGCGGGCGGCGACGCAAGCCCGACCTGGTATGAAACCAGTCCTGGTCTGGAAATCATTCTCGGTATTCGGGCGATTCTGCCGCTGGTGATCTTTCTGTTTATCGTGCTCAAGCTGGTTCTGCGTGAGTCCCTGCAGCACATGGGTGAGATCCTCTACGGCATCGCGCTTACGATCGTCGGCATGTGCATCTTCAATATCGGTCTCACTTATGGCTTGTCGCAACTCGGCGCCAACGCCGGAAGCATGGTGCCCTCTGCATTCATGGCAATCGACGGTGCGCCACGATCGCCGATTTACGTTTATGCGGTTGGCCTGACAGTGGCGATTGTCTTTGCCTGGGTTCTCGGCTTTGGCGCCACGATCGCCGAGCCCGCGCTCAACGCGCTGGGGGTCACCGCAGAGGATCTGACCAACGGTGTGTTCAAGAAGAAGACGCTGATCTATGCGGTATCCGTCGGAGTTGCTTTTGGCATTGCGGCCGGCCTGTGTAAATTGATCTTCGATCTGCCGCTGGTCTGGATGATCGTGCCGGGTTATCTGGTCGCGATCCTGTTGACCATCCTGTCGGATGAGACCTTCGTCAACGTGGCATGGGATAGCGCGGGTGTGACTACCGGCCCGATCACCGTTCCGTTGGTTCTGGCCATGGGGCTCGGGTTCGGCAACGCGACTCACGCCGTCGAAGGGTTCGGGATTCTGTGCATGGCGTCTATCGGCCCGATCATCACGGTGATGCTGACGGGTCTTTGGTCACGCTATCAGGCCCGGCGCGAAGTCGAGGCCGCGGCCGCTGAGCCGACCGTTTCACAACCAAGCGAGGTCCAGGCAATCGTATGAGCAATATCGTCTATCTGACAGATGTCTGGATGATCACCTGCATCGTGTCAGCGGGTAGTAAGAAAGTGGAGAAGATGCTTCTTGCGGCCAGAGATGCAGGCGCCCGGGGTGCGGTTGGGCATCACGCCCGCGGTTACGGGGCGCGGGAGCGCCTCGGTGCGCTGGCCGTTGCGGTCGAGGCGGAAAAAGACGTCATCAATATCCTGGTTTCCACCGAGCAGCGCGAGATCGTATTCGAGAGCATGTTCAATGCGGGTGGCCTGGATGAGCCCGGCGCCGGGCTCATGTACATCACGCCGGTAGAGAAGGCCGCAACCTATGTGCCCGACTCGATCGCCAGTCGATTGAGGGGCGGCAGCGGCGGGGGTGGCGGATCATGACAGCCTCGGTTGAGGCGTCATCGTCCGTTCCTTGCGAACCCTGCAAGCTAATTACCGCTGTAGTGCCGGATGACGGCAGCGACCTCACGCTGATCCGGGCCTTGCGCGACGAAAAGGGTATTGTGCGGGCCAATAGCTTCTCATGCTACGGCAGCTCGATCCTGGCCGAAGCAAGGTCCAGGCGCGGCAAGCTGCCCGTGCCAAAATTGGTGCGAATGGTGGAGATTCTGGTGGCAGAGACTGACGCAGAAGATGTATTCAGCTTTGTCTGCAACGCGGCCGACATCGGGCGGCCGGGCGGAGGCATAGTGCTGCAACAGGCAGCGCCTGTTGCCACCCCATACATGATGCCTGAGGGTTTGCCGGACGAGGCGCGTTAGAGGTCCGGTTTATCGCGAGTTGGCGAGGCTGTTTGCCAGAGACGACAAGACGCACCCAGACAAGACGTACCCAGACAAGACGTACCCAGATGTGAAGAGATGCGCCCCGATCGCTCATCATCGCCCATCATGGCTGATCACGCGTTTGCGACCAGGGATCGAATGCCGGCAAATATCCAGAAGATTGCTTGAGGTTTCCGAAAAGAATGCCGCGTTTACTTCCTGAAAACGAAGCACAGAGACATGTCCTTCCGGTGTTCCCGGTCCCGGTGTACATCCGGCCCGTGGTCGATGATGCGGAATTTAATCTGGACCTCGTGCGCAAGATCGAGGCGCTGAGGGACGACGATCAAAAGGGCGTGGAGATCTGCAAGCGCGAGTATCGGGTCGGATACACCTCTTTCTTCAGCCGCAACCAGATCCACCAGGAACCCGGGTTCGCCGAGATCGCTTCGCATATTCTCCGCCATGGCCGGGCTTTCGCTCGTGCCGTCGGCTACGCAATCGATGATCCGCCGCTCAGCTGCAATCTGATGTTCGGCACCATCAATGTGACTGGCTCGAGTCACGAATTGCACCGGCACCGAAACAGCCTGATCAGCGGCACCTACTATGTATCGGCGGACAAGGCCTCTTCCAAGATCTCCTTCCTTGATCCCAAGGCTGGATTTCGTATGCATGAGCCAGGCGGATTCGCCGCCCAGACGCCGTTCAGTGCTCTCGAATTCTCCGTCCAGCCGCGCTCGGGATTGCTGGTGATGTTCCCATCCTATCTGGAGCATTCGGTGGCGGTGCATCAGGGAACCCAGCCGCGGGTCGGGATCACGTTTAATCTGGATTTGATCGACCCGGCGCGCGTGCCGGGCAAGGCAGCAGCGCCGCAATACTGAACTCGATTGCCACGCTTGTCGTGGTTTCGGCGGCAGCATTCGGGCATAAAAAAAGGCGGTCCAGATGGACCGCCCTTCTTGTTACTCGATGTGCGCCGTCAAGGCGCGACATTTCGTAATCAGGCAGCTTTCAGGTTGTCGGCTGCCTGTTTGCCACGCTCGGTGACGACGTCGTAGCTGACGCGCTGGCCTTCGGCCAGCGAGCCCATGCCAGAACGCTCTACAGCGCTCACGTGCACGAAAACGTCTTTATCACCGGACTCCGGCTGGATGAATCCGAATCCCTTGGCGGGGTCGAACCACTTTACAGTTCCAATAGCCATGTTTGGCCTCCATATCAAAAAGCCGCGCGCAAATCGGGCGCGGTAACGAACAACCTGGTCGTAGTGGGTGGCTTGAAACGAACGCCCGGGAACCAGGCGGGTAGCTGAAAGGCAGGCCAAAACGTAGATCGCGGGCGCAGTCTGAGGGATGTCTCCGCGCAAAGCAAGTGGCCAGGCGGGAGCACCGGTCCGTATCAGACCGCGGATCAGCTGATTCGGGTCCCGGGCAAGCGCCTCGCGGCAGGGCCGGTGGGCTTGTCAGCCGCAGTCACCCCGGCGGGCATGTTGCTTGTTCCCGGTCCGCCCGCATCTTACCCGCAAAGGCATTTACCCACGTGTTCCTGCTGACGGTGCGGGGTGGCATTCCGCCATCTATCGTCATGCCGCGGCCATCTTGAAATAGCGTGACCCCGGAACCAGGCTGGTATCCTTGGCTTTCTCAGACCGCATCCGGCCGCCGCGAATCCAACAGTGGCAGGGTGGTCGTTGTCCGATTCCGCCAACGGATCGGAGCGCGGTGTTGTTTTCGCGAAGCTGACTGGTTCAGCGACAGCCCTGTGATGCTCGGACAGAAGGTAGGACTGGAATGCTAAGAGGATTGCGCGACTTTCTGAAGCTTGAAACTGCCGGCGGCATCATCCTGGTCGGTGCTGCGGTGTTAGCGATGATCATCGCCAACTCGCCCTTGAGCGGCCTGTATCGACTCGCTGATCAATATCCCTGTAGAAATCCGGATTGGCGCCCTGGAAATCGCCAAACCGCTGCTGCTGTGGATCAACGACGGCTTGATGGCCGTGTTTTTCCTGCTGGTTGGTCTGGAGCTCAAGCGCGAGTTTCTGGAAGGAGAGCTCTCCGATCCCAGTCAGCTCGCGCTACCGGCATTCGCCGCGGTGGGCGGCATGCTGGTTCCGGCGCTGATCTACGCCTGGATCAACCTGGGGGATCCGGTAGCCCTGCAGGGCTGGGCCATTCCTGCGGCGACGGACATCGCATTCGCGCTGGCCATTCTCGCCTTGCTTGGTGACCGGGTACCGCTGTCCTTGCGCGTGTTGCTGGTTTCGATCGCGATATTTGATGATGTCGGTGCGATCGCCATCATTGCATTGTTTTACACCAGCGACTTGTCCCTGACTGCCTTGGGTATCGCTGCCGTCTGTCTGCCGATACTGTTTTTCCTCAACCGGCGCAAGGTGATGGAACTGACCCCGTATCTGCTGATCGGAATCGTGATGTGGACCGCGCTGTTGAAGTCCGGCGTTCATGCCACCCTCACCGGTGTCGTCCTGGCGTTCTTTATTCCCATCCGGGACCCCGAGACCGAGACCTCACCTCTGCATGATCTGGAGCACGATCTGCATACTGCCGTAGCATTCGGCATCCTGCCGCTTTTTGCCTTCGCCAACGCCGGCATCCCGTTGGGCGGCGTTACCCTCGAATATGCGCTGCACCCCGTTCCCCTGGGTGTGTTTACAGGCCTGTTCGTCGGCAAGCAGATCGGGATCCTGCTGTTTGCCTGGCTGGGTGTGTTGTTTGGTCTCGCGCGTCTGCCCAGGGGCCTGTCCTGGATGCATATCTACGGCGTGGGTCTGCTGTGTGGTGTCGGCTTTACGATGAGCATGTTTATCAGCTCGCTGGCGTTCGAGAATACCGGCGTAAATCAGCTGTTTGACGAGCGCCTGGGTATTATCATCGGTTCGCTGCTGTCGGGCGCGGCCGGGTACTTCGTGCTCAGGGCAGTCCTGCCGACTTCAGCCAATACCGGGTCAAAGACAAGCTGAGCAGGTGACCATGTGTTGGCTGCGCTTGGTTTGCGAAGCCAACAGCGCGCGGAGGCTTGGGCTCAGAGGGACAGCACCAGTGGCTTGTCGCTTCCGGCTGCTGTCGGCCGCGCCCGGCCGCGTTCGGCCGTGTTCGGCCGTGTGCGGATAGGCACAACAGACCAGAGCCTCGTCGTCGGCTACGGCCAGGTCGAGCAAGGTACCTTTGCCAGCTTCCTGCTGCGCGCGCGGATTCCGGATCGGGCAAGCCGTGAGCCCGATAGGGTGGGTGCCCTCTGCGAGTGCTCAGTCGCTCATTCTGGACTCTCCGCGGAACGAAGTAATATACCGAACGATCGGGTGTATTACTTCGTTCGGGCTACGAGTAAAAAGAGTTTCCCTGTTGATCAATATCCAGCTGGGAGGGCTTGCGCTAGGCGCCAACGGAGGCAGGCGCATCCGTGTCCGGTTTCACGTTGCCGGGCAGGATCGAGGGCAATTCCTCCAAGACGCGATGGAACACACTGCGGTCACCTGTGGCGCGGCTGACGACCAGTGCGCCCTGGAGGGCCACAATCGCATCCTCTGCTTTGGTCTCGGCGTCGGTCTGATCCAGACCCGCCTCCCGCAGCAGGTCGCCCAGCGCATTTTTGAATCGATGAATCGCTCCCTTGAGCTGGGGCCGGAACAGTTCACCCGCCTGACCGATGCCAAACAAATCCAGAATGCAGGAGGAGCGACCCTGACTATAGAAATCGTTGAGCCCGTCCGACATAGCTCGCAGACGGCGAGCTGGCTGGCCGGTGCCCCGTAGCGGTGCAATCACCATCTTGCCGAATCGACCGCCGACATGGCCCAGCACAGCCGCCGCCATTTCCTGCTTGCCGCCCTTGAAGTAGTGATAAAGACTGGCCTTGCCCAGCCCGGTCGCTTCTGACAATCGGGCGATGCTGGCGCCGTCGTATCCGTTCTCGCGGAAGGCTTGCGCCAGCCGGTCCAGCACTTCGTCCTTTGGAATAATGGCAGCAGGCATGAGGACACCTCTATAGACCGTTCGGTACAAACTAGCACCCGTCTGCGTCGCTGACAAGCCAGGCTGCGCCCGGCATGGCGGGTCTCGCCAGGCACTCTCTCAGCCGCCGCCCGCGCGCCGCTTAGAGACCCAGACCTTCTTGCGCGGCGGAGGTGTCCGCAAGCTACAGTCGTGGCTCAAATGGCAGCGTGACGACAAAACACGCGCCCCGGGTCCAGGAGCGATCCAGCGCCAGCGTGCCGCCATGCGCCTCCGCCACCAGCCTGGCCAGATACAGACCCAGACCGCTGCCGCCGGTGTTTCGCGTCCGCGACGGGTCGCCACGGTGGAAGGGCTCGCCGATGAATTCGAATCTGCGCTTCAGGAATCCCGGGCCCATGATCCCGCACCCGGATGATCCACGCCCGATCGGACGTATCGAATTCCAGGGTCACCGGGCCATCTTCTTCACCTGAGTAGCGCAAGGCGTTGCTGAGCAGATTCTTGAGCATCAGCGTCGCACGGGCTTCGTCGACGTTTAGCCACAGCGATTCCGGTGCATCGAGTTTGATTCGTTCTTTGTCCCGACTGAAGAAATTTTCGGTCAGGCTGCCTGCCAGCTCCGCGGCAGAAATCCGTGACAATCTCAGCCCGGCATGACGGCTGTTGAGACGTTCGGCCTCCAGCAGCGTCGTGATGATCCGCTCCATCTCGCTGGCGTCCTGTTTCAGTCCCTCGATCCCCGGCGCATCGTCGGCCAGCGCCAGCGCCAGCGTCAGCCGTGACAGCGGGGAGCGTAATTCGTGACTTATTCCAAGCAACAACTGACGTTTGGCGTCGAGCATGCGCTGGACGTCATCCGCCATCTGATTGATATCTTCCGCAAGGTCGCCTAGCTGGTCGCGACGCACCTCGGTAATCCGGTATTCAAAGTTTCCGCTGCCGATCTCGGCCGCGCCGTGCTGGATGGCCCCGATCGGTTTGAACAGCCAGCGCACGGCCAGGTAGGCCAGCAGCACCAGAAACAACCCAAAGCCCATGATGATCGGCGTGAGATGACGAACTACAGCCTGATCCGAGATCTTCGGTGTGGAAACGATAATCGCGTACGGACCCTGATCGATCTTCAGGAATCCATGTCCCCCATCAGAGGCAAATTGAACACCGTCCACGCCGCGCAGCCAGGCCTCGGTGCCTTCGCTGAACACGCCGGTACTGCCAAATTCCAGTTGTTCCGGGGTTGGGAATGCCGGATCCGAGGCCCAGTCCATATCGGGACCGGAGATGCGGATATCCACCGGTACCTTTTCGGTAATTTCCAGCGCATTGTCGATCCGCGGCGGGTTACCGATATCGTTCTTTACGTACCCGATATGCAGGGAAAGGTGACCACTGACGAGTTCGCGCAGTTGATCTGTGGCGTATACCCAGCGGATGCCGAGAATCGCGCCGTAGGCGAAGAGCGCGCCCATGACGAGAAAGATCGCCAACAACCGGAACGACATCGAGCGTGAGAGGCGTCTAATCATCACTACGGTGACGACCGACGAACACATATCCGCGGCCCCAGACAGTCTGGATAAATCGTGGCGGCTTTGCGCTGTCCCCGATCTTTTGCCGGACCCGACTTACCATGATGTCCACAGAACGTGTCTGGATCTGTGCGTCGATGCCGCGCAGTTCAGACAATATCTCATCGCGCGACATCTTCTTGCCGGCATTGCGTGCCAGCAGACACAACAGCTCGTACTCCATCGAAGTCAGTTCAACGATTTCGTCTTCGACTTCCACCGTACGCGCGCTGGTATCGATGCTGATGCCCTGAAATTTCAGGGTGTCGGGATCGCGGGTCGAGCTTGATCCGACGCGACGCAGAATAGTCTGGATTCGGGCGACCAGCTCGCGCGGCTCGAACGGCTTGCCAATGTAATCGTCGGCGCCCAGTTCCAGACCGGAGACGCGGTCAATGACGTCCCCACGCGCCGTCACCATGATGATCGGGATATCGCTGGTCTTGCGCACCTCGCGGCAGATTTCAAAGCCATCCTTGCCTGGCAACATCACGTCAAGCAGCAACAGATCTGGCGGATTGGACGTTAGTTTTGCCAGACCTGCCCCCGCCTCGGGTGCGCAATCCAGTTCGATCCCGTAACGCTGCAGGAAAGTCTTCAGCAGTTCGGAATGACGCTCGTCGTCGTCGATCAATAGCACTCGAGTCATTCCTGAATCTTACCCCGTTCCCGGCGCCGCGCAGTGTCTGCCCGGCACGCTGTTACGAATCGTTACAAATCGTTACGCGGCTGAAACCCATTTCAGTCGCCACCCCGGCATCATCCCGTCTCGAAACTTACACCTCTACAAACCTCAGCGGATCCCAAAAGGAAACCCAAATGAACACTCGCGCGTACATTGCTTTGACCGCAGCTTTCCTGCTGCTTACCGGATGCGGCGGCTCCAGCGATGGACCCGCCCCGGCCGTGAACGAAGAAACGCAGGCCACGACCATACAGGCCTTGCACGCTTCCCCTGACGCACCCGCCGTCAACCTCATCGTCGGCGCCGCCACTGTGCCGAATGTGGACTACAAATCGGGGACTGGCGTGATCGAACTCGACGCCGGCACCTACAGCGTCCAGGTCGATGGCATTGTGCCCGGCGGCACGGCCACCGTGATCGGCCCGGTCGACCTGACATTCGCGGCGGACACGCTTTACAGCATTATCGCGATCGGCGATCTGGCCAACATCCAGCCGCTGGTTCTCGAGCAGCCGTCGACCGCCGTTCCGGCCGGATCGACGCGTCTGCGCGTGGTCCATGCGGCTCCTTTGGCGCCAGCAGTCGACGTATACCTGACCGCGCCCGGCGTCGACCTGAGCACCGTGATGCCTGTGGGTAGTTTCGCGTTCAGCGAAGACCTCGGCCCGGTTGAGGTTCCGGCTGGCGAATACCAGGCGAGAGTCACTGCCGCTGGTGACGCGACCGCCGTCGTGTTCGACTCCGGTCCGATCACGCTGCCTGACGGTGCCAACCTGCTGTTGAGCGCGGTGGAGAACACAGCCACAGGCGCGGCGCCCATCAGCCTGGTACTCCAGGACGGGACCGGTTCAGCCGAGATCTTCGACAGCGCCACGCCGGCCGACCTTCGCTTCGTGCATGCGTCGGCCGATGCGCCGGCGGTTGATGTGGTCGTCAATGACGGCTTTGCAGCACCGCTGGTGAGCGACCTGCTGTTCCCCAACTTCACCCCGTATGCCAGCGTTCCGCCGGACACTTACAACGTCAAAGTGACGGATGCGGCGAGCCAGACGCTGGTGCCGATCGATGTCGATGTCGCCGTGGACGCGGCGATCAGATATACGGTCCTGGCGGTGGGTGAGCTTGCAAATCTGGAGCCGCTGATTGCTGCTGACGATCCGCGTCGAGTCGCCACCGAGGCAAAGGTCAGGATTATCCATGCCTCACCGACCGCGCAGAACGTAGACATCTATGTCACCGCGCCTGGAACAGACATCAACACCGTCTCGCCGCTGCCGAGCCTGACAGACGTTCCGTTCAAGGCGAACACCGGGTTCCTGTCCCTGGCAGCCGGTGACTATGACGTCACCGTCGTACCCACGGGCACCAAAACGCCGGCTATCGGGCCCGCGCTGATCTCGGTTGACGCTGGTGGTATCTACACCGCCATCGCACGCGACGCCCAGGATGGCGGCGCGCCGCTTGGACTGATTCTGATGGACGATTTTGCCCCTTAGTGCTCCGCCCCGGGAGCGCTACCTTTGTCCCCGCCCATCGGGCGGGGACTTTTTTTCCGCATACTCGCCCGAGTTAACCGGACGGGCCGGGCCCGTCCGGGTTGACGATCAGCGCGCGCCAGATTGCCTGACCGGATCGCCTGACCGGATCCGACGGCGGGATTGGCTGAGCCCGAGTGGCAATCTAGTCCGGATCGTTGCGCTTTACCTTGCCTTCGATCCGACGGCGACGAAGATGAACCAGCCACCAGACCGCACCGACCACCGGCAGCACCAGGACCCCGGTGGCGATATCGACGTTCACCGGCCAGCCTGCATCTGCAGCAGCCACGATGCCCATCCGCAGCAAGCCGACCACGTAGTAACTGATCGCTGCAACCGACAAACCTTCGACCATCTCCTGCAGTTTTATCTGCTGCTGACCGCGGCGGTTAAGGCTTTCCAGCAGATGCTGATTCTGCGTTTCGATACTCATCTCGACCCGAGTGCGCAACATCTCGGTGGCCCGGGCGACTCGCTTGGACATGTCCTTGAGATGCAGTTCCAGGGCGCTGCAGGTATCGACTGCTGGCGTCAAACGCCGGTCAACAAACTTGGCCAGACTGGACATACCGGGAAGGGCCTGCTCGCGCAGGTCGGCAAGTCGTTGCATGGTCAGCTGGTGATAGGCGCGCGTCGCCGAGAACCGGTAATTGGTCCGGCTGCGGAAATGTTCGATTTCGTCAGCGAGGCCGCTGATCCGCTGCAGCATGGCCCGTTCATCATCAGCAGAATCGAGACGCGAATTGTCTTCGATGATGTCTCCCAGCTGAGCGTCGATGGCCTGTGCCCTGGGCCAGATCTTCTTGGCCACCGGAAATCCGAGCAACGCCATGATGCGATAGGTTTCCACTTCGAGAACGCGCTGGGTCGTCCGCCCGGCCTGGAAGTCGCTCAGGCTTCGGTTATAAACCAGGAAGCGGGCGAAGCCGTCGCTGTGCAGCCGAAAACTGGTGAAAATCGCGGCGCGCCGGTCAACGATGTCGCTGCCGAAGACCAGCTGTCCCTCGAAGGTCTCGCGCATCGATTCCAGATGTGGCTGCGGCGGTTCACCAGGCAGCATGACCAGATGCGCAGCGGCGACACTTTGACCCGGTCCGGCTTTGCGCCACTCAGCCGGGAGCAGGTCCATCGCGGTGCGCGCAAATGGCGCCGCATCGCAGCGGTTGCGGATAAACGAATAGGTGCAAAACTCGGTGTGGCGTTCCCAGCGCAGATCGAAACCAGGAAAGGTCTGGTAGTAGCATCTGGCGTCGGCCGCCGGCGGATTGGTGCTAAAAAGACGGGCCAGATTGGAGAGGTGCGTTATATGCGACTTAACATCTGTGGTCTCAATCGGAATCGCGATATGCGACACGCAGGCAGGTGAGACAACCTCGGGGAACGGGCGCGCGTGAAGCTCTTCGTAGAGTTCGCTGCGCAGCGGATTGGTCTTTAGCACCGTGTCCGGCATGATGTTTCAATAGCCTGTCGGGCCGTTGCCCGGTCAGAGGGTCTGGCCGCGTTGCAATGCTCTGCGGCGGGATTGCGCACGGCCATTGTACTGGAATGCCGGGACACCCAGGTTGCCGGAGACCATCCGCGAGCGCCGCCGGGCCGGGGTTGCGACTATCGAGGCAACTGCCCGGGCGACGACCCTGGAGATGACTCTGGCCCTCACCAGGGTCATCCCCAACAACACTGGAGATTTTTCCATGGAGACAACGCAGCCGGCAGCCGCGACCCGGGCAGCATCCCATCCCGACAGCGGTGGCGGAGGCGCTCGGTCCGGGCGCGCTCTGGTCTTCGGGGCCAGCGGCTATATCGGGACCCATCTCACGCCACGCTTGTTGGCCGGGGGTTGGCGGGTGCGGGCTGCGGCCCGGCATCGCGAAGTCCTGGAGGCGCGGGGCTGGCAGGATGTCGAGATCGTCGAGGCAGATGCGTTGCTTCCGGAGAGTCTCGGCGCCGCGCTGGCAGATGTGGATGTGGCTTTCTATCTGGTGCATTCCATGGCTGCCGGGAGCCGGTTTGCCGACCTCGATATTGAAGCCGCGCAAAATTTCGCCCGTGCGGCAGCCAAAGCCGGGGTGTCCCGCATCGTCTATCTGGGCGGGTTGATCCCCGATCAGCCAAAATCGCAGCATCTGGCGTCGCGGGCGGCGACCGGTGACGTGCTGCGTCAGGGGACGGTGCCGGTGACCGAGATCCGCGCAGGGATGATCGTCGGGCCCGGTTCAGCCGCATACGAAGTCATCCGGGATCTGGTCAATCACCTGCCGCTGATGATCACTCCGCGCTGGGTCCAATCGCGTTCTACACCTATTGCGTTAGAAAACCTGCTGGATTACCTGTCCGGGGTTGCCGCATTGCCAGAAGCCGGCGGGAAGACCTTCGATGTGGGTGGGCCCGAAATCCTCAGCTATGAACAGCTAATGCGCCAATACGGCGAGCTTGCCGGCAGGCGTTTTCGTCTGCTTGGCGTGCCGGTGCTGACGCCGCGCCTGTCCTCCTACTGGCTTCGCTTCGTCACCGCCGTGCCCACCAATATCGCGCGTGCGTTGATCGATGGGCTCGAGCATGACGTGATCGCGAATGATGCGGAGATTCGCAGCCTGATCCCGCTGACGCTGATGGATTTCAAACAGTCCGTGCGCGCGGCAATGCAGGCGGAGCAGGAGAATGCGCTGGTTGCCCATTGGGTGGAGGGTTCGATCGTCTGTCGGGATTTCCATCCGGAATACGCGTTCTACGCCAAGAAGGCCGGCGCTGAGGCCGTCAGCACGGCCTCGGCGGACGCATTGTGGCGACAGGTGACCGCCTTCGGCGGCAAGCAGGGGTACTACTACGCAGATGGCTTGTGGTTTCTGCGTCGTCTGCTGGACTGGCTGGCAGGCGGTCCCAGCTTCCGCCGCCGCCGGCGCCACCCGACGGATTTGCGGGTGGGTGACGTGGTTGATTCGTGGCGCGCCATCGCGGTAGAGCCGGCACACAAGCTGACCCTGCTGATGGAAATGAAGGCACCGGGTGCCGGTGTGCTGGAATTCGTGATCCGCGACCTGGGCGAGAGCCGCACCATCAGCGCCACTGCTTATTGGCACCCGGCGGGGCCGCCGGGTCTGCTCTACTGGTATGCCCTGCTGCCGGCTCACGGGTTTCTGTTCAAAGGGCTGACCGCGGCTATTGCACGCCGCGCGGAACGGGACCAGGCTGCGACCCGGTAGCCGGAAACCGATTCGCACCAGGCCTTGATGGCGATGTCACCGCGACGTATCGTCGCCTGCGGCCGGATCCCCCCTGTTGCAGGAATTGAGCGCTGCGTCCGGGGTTTATCCGCGTAACTGCGGTATCTTCCGGCCTGGTTTCTGGTGAAGTGGAGAGCGATTTGCTCAGCGCGGTGCGTTTTGTCCCCCGATACCTGCGTGGCTTGATCACCGATGCCGCGCCGGTGCCGCGTGATATCGAAAGCGTCACTTCGTTCAAATCACAGCTGGAATCGGATCCCGAGTCGGTCGGCATGGATCGGAGCGGTGTCGCCGCGATCTGGGCCTGCATCGAAGGCATGTATGCGACCGGCATGCATCCCGGTATTTCTTTTGTGCTTCGGCGCCACGGCAAGATCGTGATCAAGCGTGCGATCGGTCACGCGCGTGGTAATGGTCCCGGAGACAAAGAAAAAACAGCAGTGCGGATGAGCCCCGACACACCCGTGTGCCTTTACTCCGCGAGCAAGGCGATGGCGGCGATGACGGTGCATCTGCTGTCCGAGCGCAAACAACTCAGCTTGCTCGACCCGGTGAGTCACTACATCCCGGAATTCGCCCAAAACGGCAAGCAGGACATCAGTATTTATCAGCTGCTTTGTCACAAGGCCGGCATCCCCACGGTCAGCGCAGATGATAATGAAGATGCGGCAGAGTTGTTGTTGGACAGACGCGAAGTCCTGCGTCGACTGTATGCGGCCGCGCCGGAGAAGCCCGGTCATCATCACGCCTACCATGCGCTGACCGCCGGATTCGTTATTGCCGATCTGGTGGAGCGCGTGGCCGGCGTCAGCTTCCGTCGTTTCTTTCGTGAGAATATCGCCGCCCCACTGGGCCTGCGCGGACTGGATTTCGGTGCGCGTGGCGCCGTATTGTCGAAGCTGGCGACCAACTATGTCACCGGTCTGCGGCTGGAAACCCCCGGGGATGTCTATTTGCGGCGGGCCATAGGCACCAGCCTCAGACGCGCTGTCGAGATTTCCAATGATCCCCGGTTCTACGCCGCGGTGATACCTGCCGGCAACGGTGTGGGTACCGCCGATCAGTGTTCGAAGTTTTTCGAGTGCTTGCTAAACGGCGGCCAGCTGAATGGCGTGCGTGTGTTCCAGCCGCTGACCGTGCGTCGCGCTGTTGCCGAGGTTGGCAAGACAGAATTCGACCGTTCGTTATTGGTGCCGGTGCGTTATTCCGCCGGCATGATGCTGGGCAGCGCTAATGTCGGCCTGTTCGGACCAGATACTGACAAGGCCTTTGGGCATCTGGGGTTTACCAACAATCTGATCTGGGCAGATCCTGAGCGCGATATTTCGGTGGCACTGTTGACTACCGGCAAGCTGATCGTTGGTCTGCATCTGCCGTATCTGATGCTGCTGCTGCGGAACATCTCCTGTTACTGTCCGAAGCTCGGCGAGCGCGAACAGGAGAAAGGCCTGCTGGCTTCCGGGACATTCTGAGTGTCTGCCAGGCAATGGCGCTGTCGGCGAGCCTGATACCCGGCTGAAAATCATTTCCCTGGACCCGGAACCGGCAGCGCAGCGGATGGCACGGCGAGGGCAAGGAGATGGCAAGGCGCTGAGGGCCGCCGTAGCGACCGGCTTTTCACCAGGGCAAACTGTCGATCAGCGGCTGCCATCGCGGGTCGTCATGGAGAGGGATCAGGAAGCGCGAATCATCGATCCTGACCAACGAATCCCAGACCGAATCTCCCCGTGCAGACATCTCACGTATCTGTTCACGAGCCTGTTCCAGCAATGCATAGGCCTGTTCGCTGTCGCCCTGGAATGCCTGTATCTCAGCCAGCCTGACAAACGTCCCGGCGTCCTGGCCTGCGGCCAGTTTCTTGAGCTCCGCATCGGCCATCGATGGCTGATCCAATGCCTGATGGATCATAACCAGCGCCTGTTGACGGTCGGCATCGTCCGGCCGGGCCCTGGTTGAAGCCAGCGCCTCATCAAAACGCGCCTGCAGGATCAGAACCCGGGTGATATCTGCGGCAAACTTATCCGCATTGCCTGGTGCCAGGTCCCGGGCAATCGCGAATGTCTGCAGCGCCTCATCGAACCGGCCCGCCTCGACGAGGTAGTTTGCAAGATTGGCACGATTGGTGCCGGAAAGCGGGTCAATCGCGACCGCCCGCTGCTGCAATTCGATGGCTTCTTCAATCTGGTCGGCAGAGCCAGCCCGGACCGCCAGTACCAGCGAATTCGTCGGGCCGCGATCGAACGCAATCTTCTGGTGTTGTCTTGCGTCATCGCGCTGGCCGGCCCTCCAGAGATAGTTGGCCATTCGTATGTGCGCTTCCGGGAGCGATGGGTCGAGCTCAAGCGCGCGTTCGCTGGCCGCCTTCAATTTCGCCAGTCCTTCATCAGACGAGATCAGCCCATCACCGATCATCACCTGGTATGCGCCCGCCAATCCGGCCCAGGCACGGGCGAATCCGGGATCCAGCTGTGTTGCCTCCTGATAGTAGTCCCGGGCGCGCTCGGCATCGCCCGGGCCGCGGCGGTTGAAAAAGAAATTGGCCTGCAGGAACAGCTCATAGGCTTTGATGTTGTGCGGAGAATCGTCGTCAACGATACGAGTCAGTGTCGATTTGAGCTGCGCGGCGACGGCTGTGGCGATGTCCCTCTGTACCTCGAGGATGTCGTCCAGGTCACGCTCGTAGACACGTGACCAAACATGGGCGCTGGTCGTGGCATCCACCAGCTGGGCAGTCACCCGGAACCGATCCTCCGAGCGGCGCACGCTACCCTCAAGAATATGAGCGACATTCAAAACCTTTGCCACGGTGGCGATGTCCGGTGTGTTCTCGCCGAAAGAAAAAGACGAGGTGCGCGCGATAACCAGCAGATCCGGCGCCTGGGCCAGCAGGTGTATCACTTCCTCCGAGATCCCCTCCGCGAAATAACGTTGGTCCTGATTCGCGCTCAGGTCGACGAAGGGCAGCACGGCAATAGAGTTGGCGGGGGCGACTCTTGCGTCGTTGCCGGAATCTGTTGCCTCGGTGCCGCTGCGGTCGATCTGCCACCAGACGCCGCCGAGGGTCAGCAGCGCCAGCAATATCGTTGCAGCGAGCGCGATGCCCCGGCCTGAGATTCCGATATCCGGATTGCCGGCTGGTTCCCCGGCCCCGTCATGCCGCACGGCTTGGGTCGTTACATCCAGCTCCAGGATATAACCCCGCTTGGGAATCGTGCGGATCATCTGTTGTTCTGCATCACCTATGGCCTTTCGAATATCGATCACGCAATGGGTGATCGAATCCTCCGTGACTACAGTCTGGCCCCAGATCGCGGTCATCAGCTCATCCCTGGACACCAGTTTGCCTGGTCGTTGCAGCAGGTAGACCAGCAACTTGTAGGACTTGGGTCGTAGTTTGATCTCGGCTCCGTCTTTCAACAGGGTGCCGCGCTCCGTATCCAGGGTGAATTCCCCGAATTTGTAAGCCGAAGCCAAATTAGCCGGATTGGGACCCGGTCCGGTCATTCCGCGCTAACCCCTTGTTTTAAAAAAGCTTCAGTCGTTTATAGCAGATTTTTCGTTCATGTTTCGGTACTGGCGGCGCGCACTCCTCTAGCTTGGAGCGCTGGATCCGGCCACCAGTTACCGGTCAACGCCTTTAGCGGGGAGACCTGAAAGCTGGTGGCGCGGCTCCCTTCGAGTACCTGGCGACAGACATCCTTCTGTCGCCATAGCGATTTAGAGCGGGGGAAGGAGCATGTTCACAATTCGTCATATTCACCTGATGTTGCTTGCTGCATTAACACTATTCATGGTGCCCGCCTGGTCTGGCGACAATGACAACCATCAAGACGGCAGCCGGTTTTGCGATCGTGATGGTGTCACTGAGCTGGCGTTTGTAGAGGCCGGGGCAAGCGGCGACACAACTCTCTGTGCAAACCAAAACGGGCTCAGAGGGCGCATGAAGGTTACGGGCCTGACGCCCGGCAATGCCTACACAGTCTGGTGGGTCTATATCGATGATCCCAACACCTGTGCCGGCGGTTTTCCTGACGTAGGCCGTTGCGGTTTCGCGGATTTTGCCGGGGACAAGCCTCCGGTCATTTTCGGGCGGATGGATTCGGGGGTCGCTCCCCGCAGAGGACTGTTGCACTTTTCCGGCGGCGTCCCCGGGATGCAGGCCAGTGCGGGATCGGAAGTCTGGCTGCTGGCTTTTGGCCATGGCCCGGCCGATTACAGCGATGGGGACCGTCTTGCGCGCCAGTTGCTGACGCCCGAAGACCCGAATGCAGGCGCACCGCACCTGGGCAACTTTGTGGATGGTGGTCTTGGTTATCCGGTGGCCGTGTCGGTGTTTCATATCGATTGAGCTTGTTGGGATTGACGATGGCGGGATGGACCACGTCGGGACTGACGATATTGGCGTTGGGTGCGTGGGCGAGTGTCATGCCGCCCGCGCACCGGTTTTTGCCGCTGCGCGGAGACTGCTGATCCGGCCGCCGGAATCCGGGGCTGTGACTCACAAATCTCAGCGGTGGGCATTTTTTCCCAAGGCCGTTTCTCCTGCCTGAGATCGCCAGGGCCCCGGTCTCGCGACGCTTCTTACAGCTCGGCGCGGTTTCCGCGCGAACAGCCGAGATATCGTCCATGTGCATCGGCATTCCGATGTTCGACGATCTCTGCCTCAGAACGATTCGATGACTACCGGAGGAACTGACCATGCCTGACCTGAGCCGATTGACGCTCTCTCTACTGCGGCACTGATTCTGACTGGAGCGGCGAGAGCCGCCGAGATCGGCAGCGAAAGAGCGGTGCACAGGCACCTGCAGGACGGCGACGAGTTCGAGATGCCGCTGGAACAGTTGATCGACTTTGGTGAAGCCCTGTTCCGGGCGCCGTGGACGATACAGGATGGCGGCGGTCGGCCGCTGAGCAAAGGTACCGGAGCTGATCTGGTCGATCCGGCGTCACCGTTGGTGTTTCCGCGCAATTTCAACCGCGTTTCCGGCCCGGATTCGAATGCCTGCGCAGGTTGCCATGCGCAACCACGTATTGGTGGTGGCGGCGACATCGTGACCAATGTGTTCGTGCTCGGGCAACGCTTCGATTTCGCCAGTTTCGATTTTCTGGATCCGGCGCCGACGCGTGGCTCTGCGGATGAAGCAGGCCGGGCAACCAGCCTGCAATCGATTGCCAACGAGCGCGCAACGCTGGGCATGTTCGGCTCTGGCTACATCGAGATGCTGGCCCGTGAGATGACAGCGAGGCTGCAGCACATCCGCGATTCGATGCCGCCTGGCAGCGACAGGCGGCTGCGGGCTCAGGGTGTGGACTTCGGGCGTCTGAGTCGTGACGCTGCGGGCAACTGGGACACCAGTCAGGTCGAGGGGCTGCCGGCGCCCAGCCTGCGCAGTAGCGGTCCTGAATCACCGCCGGATCTGATCATCCGCCCGTTCCACCAGGCAGGCGCGGTGGTTTCCCTAAGGCAGTTCACTAACAACGCGTTCAACCACCATCATGGCATGCAGTCGGCGGAACGTTTCGGCGAGGGCGTGGACCCGGACGGCGATGGATTTGTCGACGAGCTGACCCGTGCGGACATCACCGCGGTCACGATTTTTCAGGCGACGCTGCCGGTACCTGGCCGGGTTATTCCGCGGGACCCGGAGATCGAGGCAGCTATCGCACTGGGAGAGCAGCGATTCTCTGAGATCGGTTGCGTCGACTGCCACCTGCCGAATTTGCGGCTAAGCGCGCACGGAGACGAATACTCGGAACCGAACCCCTACAATCCCCAGGGCAACCTTCAGCCTGGAGAAGCGCCGGAGCTGGTCGTGAATCTGTCCAGCCGGCATTTACCCCAGCCACGCCTGCGCGGGAATCGACGTGGCGTGGTGACGGTACCCGCATACACGGATCTCAAATTGCATCACATGTGCGACGGGCCAAAGGACGCCGACTCGAATGACAGTAATGAGGAGCCGCTGGATATGCTGCAAGCCGACGGGACGGCCGCGTTCTTCGCCGGCAACTGCCGCTTTCTCACTCGTAAATTATGGGGTGTAGCCAGCGAGCCGCCATATTTCCACCACGGCAAATTCACCACCTTGCGTGAGGCAGTGTTGGCGCATGCCGGTGAGGCTGGCGCGTCGCGGGATGCCTTCGAGGAATTAACGCCGCCTGAGCGCGATGCAGTCATCGAGTTCCTGAAGAGCCTGCAGGTGTTGCCGCCCGGTACCCGCTCGCTGGTTGTGGACGAGCACGGACGCCCGCGCCCAGGGTACGCGCGTCGATAAGCTCTATACCTCCGGGCAGCATGTGCCATGCGGTGATACACGAGACCAGTCCGGGAGCAAACCCGCAAACGACCCGGTCCTGACCGGCAGGCTACTTGTAACGTCTACCGTGCTTGATCACCATGTCCACATTCTGCAGCAACGCGATATGACGCAAAACATCGCCTTTGACCGCGATGATGTCGGCGTACTTGCCCTCGCTGATGGTGCCGACCTGATCATCCACGCCCATCAGCACTGAAGGCCAGTAGCTGGCTGCCCTGATCGCCTGCATCGCCGGATAATCCAGTTCGTTGACCCAGACATCCAGCTCATGCCAGGTCGACTGGCTGTGGAATTTCATCGGGATGCCGCTGTCGGTGCCGATCAGCAGCACCACGCCTGCGTCATTCAGCTGCTGGAATTTGCGCGCCAGGGTGGGTTTGCGAGCCGGTGTGATCTGAAAATAGGACAGGCGGTCCGGGTGCGCGAATGAAGCCTGGATGTCGTCGATGATCGGCTGTGGCAGGTCGAGGTGCCAGGAGGTGTTGTCCAGCTCCTCCGGGTTGTCACGCAGATATTCGTAGTTGTAGAGACCCTCGATGGTCGGGGTCCAGAACAGCGGCCCCAGATTCATCTGCGCGGTGCGCTCCTCGATCATGGTCATCACGTCGGGCGGATACTCCGGCGCGGTAGACAGCCCGGTGTGTTCAAAGTTGTCCACGCCGGCGACCAGGCCCCGGCGTATCTCGTCAGGGCGATGCGCGTGAGCCACGACAATCAGGCCCTGATCATGGGCTTCGTCGACGACGGCCTCGAGTTCCTCCATGCTCATCTGGTCCTGGTCGATCAGTTTGATCACATCCACGCCCGCATCCGCCAGGCGTTTGACCTTGGCGCGGGCATCCCGCGCGCCGCTGACACCCCACCGAAAAGCCTCGGTCCCCGGATAGGGCGTCTTCTGGATAAAAGGACCGGACACATACATGGTCGGGCCGGGGATCTCACCCGCGTTGATCGCGTCACGGACCGCGATGCTGGCTTCCAGCGGCGCGCCCAGATCACGTGCGCTGGTTACGCCAGCCAGCAGCAGCTGGTGCGCGGAGGCAGGCATGATCACGCTCTCCAGCTGGTCCAGGTAAGTCTTGTCCCAATGCTCATAGTCGGTATGACCGTTGATCATCAGGTGGACATGCATGTCCCACAGTCCGGGCAGCACGCTCATGCCTTCGGTAGAAATAATCTCGGCACCCTCTGGCACCGGCAGGGTGTCCGTTTGACCGACCGCGACGATGCGCTCGTCTTCGATCAATATCACGCTGTCATGGATCGGCTGTCCGCCAAAACCGTCGATCAGGGTGCCACCAACCAGCGCCCTGGTTTCTGCTGCCATGAGAGATGCTGGCGTGACAGCCAGGGCCAGCCATCCAAGTGCATTCAGGTATGCCGCGGTGAGTGATGTCGTTGCTGTCATAGCTTGCTTACCTCGATGTCCGTCAGGGCGGCGATGTCCACCATCGACAGTCTGTTGAAACGGGCGTGACCGGTCACCGATCTCCCCGGGTTTGTTTGCAGCCTGCAACGCCGCGCCCGCTGTGCGCATGGCGGCTACATGGGTTCGTCAGCGTACCGGAATGCAAGGCCGGCCGCATCGCGAGACCGGCGACACCCGGGCAATCCGGATGCTGTCACAGACGGGGCCTCCTTGCCCCGGTATAAAGCATGCGCGAACATGTCTGCCGGGGCCGATATAATAAGCGCTTAAAGCCACAGGCTGATCGTTGTCAGATCGCTGCACCGGCGGCTGAAACGGGCCCACGGGGATCCCCTTGGCAGAGTCACTTTTTGGAGATCGGGCGAAGCAGTTGATGCGTCGCTACCCGGTATTGCGGCGCCTGCTGTGGGGTATGGAGAACGTCCTGTTCGGGCTTGTGTTCTGGATGTTGCGCTTGCTGCGACCGGCGCAGTCAGCCGCGTTTGGCGCCTGGGTGTTGCGCGGCGTGGGTCCCCGTCAGGGCAAGAGCAAACATCTGCGGCGCAACTTCTCTATCGCGTTCCCGGAGCTGGACAGCAACGGGGTGGAGCGGCTGGTGCGCCAGGCGTGGAGCAATTTCGGCGCCTGTCTGACCGAATACGCGCACCTGGACCATATCGCCCAGGGCCGCAGAGGCGCAGGCGTGGAGTATGTGGTCGCGCCGGGCATCCGTGCGCTTGAAGCCCGCGATCGACCCGCCATCTTTGTTACCGCGCATTACGGGAACTGGGAACTGGCTGCGCTGGCTGTCGCGCATCAGCGCATCCCGGTGACCGCGGTCTACTCGCCGCTGCAGAACCCGGGGCTGGACCAGCGCCTGGCCCGGTATCGGGAGGTCCTCGGCTGCCATCTGGTACCCCGGGCGGACAGCATGCGCCCGCTGCTCACTGAGCTCAAAGCCGGCCGCTCGATCGGTCTGTTGGTGGATCAGAAGGTAGAAAATGGAGATCCCCTGCCGTTCTTCGGAAGGGATAAGATGACGACTTTGATCCCGGCCAGACTGGCGCTTCGCCACGGGCTGGAACTGGTCCCGATCCGCATACAACGACTGGCCGGTTCCACCTTCCGGGCCACGATCTGCGAACCGATTACGGTTGAGCCGGAGCCCGGCGGAGAAGTCGAGACAGCCAGACAGATGATGATTCGGGTCAACCAGATGTTCGAACGCTGGATCCACGAAGATCCTGGGCAGTGGTTTTGCGGCAATCGGCGCTGGCCCAAGGACAGACCCGCCACCGGGCCGAATGTGCGAGCCACCCCCAGCCAGGGGTCGCCAGACAAATAGAGGGAGAGCAGGCATGCCGATCCTGAGCGATGCGGTCAAAAAAATTCTGATCATCGGCAGTACCGGACCACTGCCGCGCAGTCTGCGCATTCGTTCGCGGGAACGGTTGCTGGCAGATCTGGAGATGGGGATAGCCGATCGATCCGAGCTGCTGATCATCGGGCATCCCAAGAGTGGCAACACCTGGCTGAAAGCGATGTTGTCGCGGCTTTATCAGGTCCGCTACGGGATGCCGGAGCGTCTGGTCAACAAGTCCGATGAGTATTCCCGGCGCAATCCGGAGATCCCCCGGATGGCCGCCACGAATGCCTGCTACAGCTACGAGGGGGCGGTGGGCAGGGCGCTGGCGCCGGAAGCTGCGGATAATCCGCTCAAGCACAAGGCGGTCATGTTGCTGGCACGAAACCCGCTGGATATAGCCGTTTCCTGGTATATGCAGTTCACCAAGCGGCAATCCGCGCGCAAGCAGGAACTGATCAACCACAACCTGCGTCGACCGATCGATCGGCGCACCGTCGAGATGTGGGAATTCGTCCGGCACAGCGAGATCGGTCTGCCGTTTCTGATCGACTATCTGAATACCTGGGCCCGGAATATCGATGCTTTGCCGCGAGGGAGCATCATTCGCTACGAGGACCTGCGGCAACGTACCGCCGAGACCCTTGCCCGGGTGCTGGAGCTGATGGGCGCTGCATTCAGCGAGCAGGAGATCGAGGCCGCGGTGCAGTGGGGCTCGTTTGAGAATCTGCGCAAGCTCGAAGTGGAGGGGTTCTTCCGCCAGGGAGGTATGACCCTGCGCAACAAGAAGGACGAAGAGAGCTTCAAAGTCCGGCGCGCCAAGGTGGGCGGTTATCGCGATTATTTTTCGCCGGAGCAGGTCGCCGAGCTGGAAGCACTGGTCAATGACGGCTTGTCACCGGTGTTCGGATATACCCCCGTGGCACCGGCGATATATGTCGACCCGCCTGACACTGCGGCGGCGGCAGCGGGCACGGCGACGGGCACGCCGGCCTAGAGGCCGGGTGCGGCCATTGCCGCGGCCAAAGTTGAACAAGAGCCTGAACAAGAGCCTGGGCAAGAGGGAATTCATGGACCGTGCCACCAAGTCGCCGCGAACCTGGCTGGTGCTGGGTGACAAGAAAGGCGACAACGGTCAGGTCGAAGCTGTCGCTGCCGGGCTGCCGTGGCCCTGGGAGCGACGATTTGTCCAGATGCGCCCCGAATGGGTGTACGGAAAGCCACCGGTCCGGCCTTCGCTGGATCATATCGACCGCGACAAATCGGATCCGCTCGAGCCGCCCTGGCCGGATCTGGTTCTGACCGTCGGCCGCAGACCGTCATCGGTGGCATTATGGATTCAGCAGCAGTCCGGCGGTCATACCCGGATCGTTTATCTCGGCAAGCCGTCAACGAGGATCGAGCGCTTTGACCTGGTCGCGGTCAGCCGCGAGATTCTGATGCCGCCGATGAAGAACGTCATCCGCACCGAATTGCCGCTGATGCGAGTGTCCAGGGATCAGGACGAACTGGCGCAGTGGCGCGAGCGATTCGCCGACTTGCCAAAGCCACTGGTTGGCTTTCTGCTCGGTGGTCCGACCAAGCCCTTTGTGTTCAATCGGAAAGTGCTCCAACGTGTTCTCGCTCTTGCCGGTGACGTGACCGGCAGGCAGGGCGGCACCGCATATCTGAGCACCAGCCGCCGCACGCCCGCATGGTTTGCGGACGCGCTGGCGAATGACCTGCCGGCCGGGGCCCGTTTGTTCAGATGGTCACCCGACGCCACTGACAACCCATACCGGGGCATTCTGGGCCTTGCAGACGGACTCGTGGTTACCGCAGACAGTATTTCGATGCTGGTGGAGGCGATCGGACTGGGACAGCCGGCGGCCGTCCTGCCTCTGCCTGTCGGCATCGCAGGAAAACTGGACCTGGCTCGACGTGATGCGCTGGCGTGGCTGTTCGCTACGCCCGAAGATGGCGCGGGACGCTGGCGTCAGGGTCTGGCCCGATCGCTTTATCGGGCGCGGCTGGTCTACCAGAGCCGGCACTTCCCGGCCTTCCAGCGCCATCTGGTGCGCGTCGGGCAGGCGGTGTGGGCGGGTCAGCCGTTTATCAAGCCGACTGCCTCACCGCAGGCAGACGTGGAGCATATCGTCGAGCGTATCCGTCTGTTGATGGCGGCCTGAAGCAATTACATCTGGCGGCCGCTGCCCCGTGTGATCAGCTTCATCGCCCGGGTTGCGAAGCGGCTCAGGCGCTGTGACACGCTGGCCACTTTCGACGGCCGGATCCAGCTCATCTGTACCATCCGTCTGGGCCCCGCGTAGCGCACATATCCGTGGAAGGAATGATCACAACGGCGGAACGCGGTGAGCGCGCCTGCCAGCGGCGGGATCTGCGCCGCATAGTCCTCGATGTCATCCTCGGATCGCAGGATACGCAGCTGACCCCCGTCGCCCGACCAGCCCTCGTTGAAGTACACCAGCACGGTGATGATCTTGCTCCAGTGGTCGGTATGGATATTGCCGTCGCTCAGTTCCGAGAAGGTCCTGACCGTGACCGTAGTGGTGCATTCAGAGAGATCGACGCCAAACTTGTCACCCAGCGCCTTGTACATCGGTGGGCTGGTCAACTGCTCGATAAAGGCGTCGAAGACCGGCCCGTGCGGGTAGGTCTCGTAGTCTTTATTCCCGGCGCTGGGTATCTGCGGATAATCGTGATTGATCGCGTCCACGACTTCCGGGTCGAGGAAACCGGGCACCACCAGGTGATCATAGGGATCGGGCTGGAGTTCGGCTGCCGCCAGCTTGTCGATGTTTAACAGGTTTTCCCGCAACGTCACGGGGGCGTGGGCCGCGGATGTGCTTGCGCTGTTCATAGGGAGCCTGCCAGTTTTACTGAAGGGGCCAAACGGAGGACAATAAAGCAGTTTTACACACTGCCGCCCGGCGATCCGGGGGCCCCTCAGGCCCAGGATTCCGGGCGATCCGGCAACCATGCCGGTCAGACAGCAAAGGTCAGGATAGCCATGTTTCAGTCGATCTGGAAGAAGTTCTCGCGTTATGCGGTGCTCAGCCTCGTATTTTTCCTCCCCTACGAAAAGCGGCGCAAGGTCGAGCGTTGGTTGCGCGGGCGCTGGGAAGCCAACAAGATCGCCGATGCGGACTGGGTTCTGGCGTCGTGGGGCAAGAGCGGGCGCACATGGCTGCGCGTGATGATGTCGCGTTTTTATCAGCTCAATTTTGACCTGCCGGAAGGGATGCTGATCGGCTTCGACAACATGCACAAGCGTAATCCCGGCGCGCCAAAGGTGTTCTTCACCCACGGCAATTATCTCAAGGACTACACCGGGCATACCGAAGACAAGCGCGATTTTTACGGCAAGAAGATCGTGTTGCTGGTGCGCGACCCGCGTGATGTGACGGTATCGCAATTCTTCCAGTGGAAATACCGGATGCGGCCGCGCAAGAAGCGCCTGAACGATTATCCGGAGCATGGCTCCGACATCTCTATGTACGACTTCATGATGCACCAGCAACAGGGCATGCCGCGGATCGTCGAGTACTTCAACGGCTGGGCTGCGGACATTGAGCAACTGCCGGATATGCTTATCGTGCGCTACGAAGACATGAAAACGCGGCCGGCCGAGACTCTGAAAAGGATTCTGGATTTCACCGGCACACCCGGCAGCGATGAGAACATTCAGGCTGCAGTTGATTACGCGGCCTACGAGAACATGAAAAAGCTGGAAGAGAAGCGGGCCTTCCGCCTGTCTGGTGGGCGTATGAAGCCCGGTGACGCCAGCAATCCGGACTCATTCAAGGTGCGTCGCGCCAAGGTCGGCGGTTATCGGGACTACTACACCGATGAGCAAATCGCGGCGATCGATACCTATATGGCCGAACACCTGTCTCCGCACTTCGGCTATACGGTAGAGCCGCTGAACGATGCGCCGCCGGCGACTACCCAGGCCGCCGGCTGACTGTCGTCTGAATCCCGGTTTTCTGCGCCTGCGAACAGGCTCAGGCCGCCAGCGGCGGTAACTGTTTGACGAGTTCCAGCGCGTCGTGGCGGAGGTGGTTCTTGCTCATCTCCTCGCGCAACAAGTCCTCTGTGATGATGCCTTTCTCCAGGCACTCCCGCACCAGGCCAAAGAAGAAACGCTCCTGCTTGGGATCCGGGTGGGCGGCGTAGCGGCCGGCCATGCCATAGTCGCCAAACAGCGCCCGCCTGGCGCGACGTATCCAGTGCCGCGGCGGAAACAGCTTGAAGGTATCGGCCTGACGATAATCTACCGGTAAGCCGGTCTTCCACGGCTGGGTCTTGCGCTTGGTGTTGTGCAGCAGGCGGGTGTTCTGGTCCAGATGATCGAAGTCGTTCCAGTACTCTTCAAAGAACCCGATGCTGTCCGGGTCATCCAGCTTCAGGCAGACCCAGTCCATATAGTCACGGGTAAAGTCGAACATCGCATTGAACTGTTCTTCGACTTTCCAGTGCGTGAGTCTGGCGCAATCCAGCAACATGACGCTGCTGGCCATGCAGCCGCGTTTGCCCTTGGAACCGGATTTCGGCCGGCACATGATGGCCGCGCCGCCCATATCCCGGCTGAGCAGATCCCAGACATCGCCGACCGCGAATACATCAGGGTCCACGACCACGGCCCGGCCCGTATATCCCATCAATTCAGGTGGCATAAATCGCAAGGGTGTAAATGACTGCAGATCGTCGTTCAGCCATGCGCGCTTGTCGCCATCCCGCAGGTAAAGCTCTCCTTCGCGGCGATGCATAAAGGCATAATCCCGGGTGTGGATAAACTTCACCTCGAACTCGTCGGCATGTTTCGAATTGCGCTCGAAGGAGTATTTACTCACGACCGCGCCCAGCCACTGTTTGTGATTGGTGTGGATGAATACGGTTGGTTTGCTGTTCTCCATGGCGAGACCCTGTGCTGACTTTGCGGTAAACCGCTATTTTCCTCCCTCTAACGGCGAAAATCTATTCGACTTGCCCGCTGCCGCGCAGCCGTCAGGGCTCGCCGATCCTCATATACACTGCCCACGGGGCTGATGCCGCATCGATCGCGCGCTGACGGCCCCGGAGCGACCCACTTTCCGAGGTTCACGATGATGTTCCAGCGAACGCAGATCCAGACAGGCCTGTTGTGCTGTCTTTTGTCGACCACGCCCGCTATAGCTGCAGTCACCGCTGACGGTGAAGCCAAGCCCAGACCCAGGGTCGGCCTGGTCCTGAGCGGGGGCGGTGCTCGCGGCGGCGCGCATATCGGGGTACTGCAAGTGCTGGAGGAGATGCGGGTGCCGATCGACTACGTCGCCGGGACCAGTATGGGCGCCACAGCCGGAGGGCTATATGCGTCGGGCATGAGCCCCGACGAGATTATCGGCGAGCTGGAGGGTATCAACTGGGAGGCTGTGCTGGATGATCGCGAGGAGCGCAAGGATCGCAGCTTCCGGCGCAAGGGCGATGATCGGCTGCTGCCGATCAAGGCGAAACCCGGCGTTGACTTGCTCGATGCCGAACTGAAATTGCCGGCTGGCCTGATCCAGGGGCAGAAAATCGGGTTGTTACTGCGAGACTGGACCCTGCCGGTCGCTGGCGTTTCCGATTTTGATCAACTACCGATCCCGTTTCGCGCCGTCACCACCGACATCGGTACGGGCACCACGTATGTGATCGGCAGCGGCAACCTGGCGGACGCGATGCGCGCCAGCATGTCGGTTCCCGGCGCCATCGCCCCGCTGAAACTCGACGGCCGCCTGCTGGTGGACGGTGGCGTGACCAACAATCTGCCGATCAACGTTGCAAGAGGGATGGGTGCCGAGGTTTTGATCGTCGTGGATATCAGCACGCCGATGCGTGATGCGGCCGAGGTCGATTCGCTGCTCGCCATTACAGATCAGCTGATAAATATCATGACCCGCGGCAATACCGAAGCCCAGCTCGCGAGCCTGGGCCCGGGCGACATCCAGATCTTGCCGAATCTCGGTGATATCACCACCACCGACTTTGCGCGCACCATCGAGGCAGTGCCCGCCGGCTACGCCGCGGCCGCAGCGTTGCGCGATCGCCTGAAGTCCTTGTCGGTGTCCGAGGTCGAGTATCAGGCGTGGCTGGCGGCCCGTGCCCGGCGTCCCGCCGGACCGCCCATCATTGAGTTCATCCGGGTGGAAAACAACGCCGGACTCGATCCTGATCTGCTGTCCGGCATGATCCGACAACCTGTGGGAGAGCCACTGGATGCCGCCCGACTGGATCGGGATGTGGGCAGGATCTATGGTCTGGACGTTTTCGAAAAAGTGTCTTACGAAATCGTCGACGAAGCGGGCCGCAGCGGCGTGCTGGTTCAGGCTCAGGCGAAGCCGTGGGGTCCGGACTATCTTCAGTTCGGTTTAGCGCTTGAAGACGACTTTAGCGGAGACAATCAGTACAACCTCCGCGTTGCCTATCTGAAAACCGGTCTGAATCGACTGGGTGCCGAGTGGCGCAGTTTCGGCGGGATCGGTCAGGACCCCGGTCTGGGGACCGAGTGGTATCAGCCGCTGGACCGTGACCTGCGGTACTTCATCAACCCGTCGGCTGCGTTCGGCAAGAGCAGCATCAATATTTTCGATGGCAACGACGACGACGACAAGATCGGGGAATATCGTCTCACCAACTGGCAACTGGAGCTCGCCGGGGGACGCGAGATTTCGACCTATGGCGAAATCCGGCTTGGGTACACCCGACGCTGGATAAACGCCAGCCGCAGAGTCGGCGATCCGGCCACCTTGCCCACTCAGGATTTTAATTCCGGATCGGTGTTTCTCCAGCTCAGCGTGGATCGCCTCAACAGCGTCAATTTCCCGACTCGAGGATATAGCGGGGTGGCCCGTTACACGATGTACCGTTCAGAGCTGGGAGACGATTCGGGTTTTGATCAGCTGCGCATCAGCGCGCGGCGAGCCTTTACCTGGGGCCGCAATACCCTGCTGCCACGGGCCCGCTTCGAGCAGACAGTCAGAGGGGATCCGCCGATCTACGCGCTTTACCGCGGTGGCGGCTTCCTCAATCTGTCGGGATTCGAGAACAACGCCTTGTCCGGTGAGACGTTTGCGCTTGGGGAGATCATCTACTATCGGCGGATCAACGACTCGGCGCTGCTGCCGGTCTATCTTGGCGGCTCGATTGAGTACGGAGATGCGACAGACGATCTGGACCTGACCAATATGCGTGCCGCGGGCAGCCTTTTTCTTGGTGTGGACTCGTTTATCGGCCCGCTCTATCTGGGCGCAGGTGCCGCCGAAGGCGGACATTCCTCGGCCTACCTGATCCTGGGCCAACCGTTCTGAGGCTTGGGGCACCTCTGCCCGGCAGCCATAAAAAAAGCGCCGCCCGTATGGGCAGCGCTTTTGCCTTACCGGAGTGGCAGATCAGGCGCTGCGCTTTTTGGAGACGCGCTTCTTGCTGCTTGCCTTCTTGCGACTGGCCGTCTTTCTTTTCGCCGCAGGTTTCTTTCGCGCCGGACGCCGTTTTGCGCTTGCTTTCTTTTTCGTGGCCTTCTTCTTCGCCACTTTCTTTTTGCTCGCTGGCTTCTTCCGGGCGACAGCCTTCTTACGGCTTGCCGCTTTCTTCTTCGCCGCCGGGCGTTTCTTCGCGGTGCTCTTCTTCTTCGCTACCTTTTTCTTGGCGGCCTTCTTCTTCGCTGCTTTCTTCTTGCGTGCCGGCTTCTTCTTGGCGCCAAAGGCTTTTGCCCACTCTTTCTCCAGAGTAGAAAATGCCTTCTCGGTATGCGTCGCCTTGATAAAATACGCGCGCGCATCGTTGGCCAGTTGACGAACCCGGCGCTTGTCTTCTTCGGTGATGCGCAGCTCGTCACGCGCGTCAGCAAGCATCTTCTCCAGCTTCTTCATCTGCTGCTGCGCTGCCTTGGTGCCGGTACGTGCGGCGCGTTCGGCCTGAGCCTGCAGGCGTTGCCGCAGTGACTTCACTCTTGCCGCGGATCTGTTGCCGCGTTTGATCAATGCCTGCAATTCGCGATTCAGTCGCTTGTAGGTCTGTGTGGCGGATTTGGAAAACTGGGCGCGGGCGTCGTTGAACGCCTTCTCCAGATCGCTGAGGTGGTTGGTCATCGACGAAGTCTCCTGGGGTTCCTGACGAAAAGTGCCTGCCCAAAAGGACAAGTCGCGCACATGACTATAGTACAAAGACTGACGGGCCGCCATGCGCTGACGTCACTGCGCGTCAGGCAAGGCTGCGATTAGAATAGTGTTCGATCACACAGCCAGGTTGACTGTCGTCAGCCGCAATCAGAGACCCAAAAATAGATGAGCAAACTGTTTTATGCTGCGGCCTGTCAGACAGATTTCCCATCTGCGCAGACGCGCGATGAGATCCCGTCCCGGGTGGAGCGCATGTGCGAGATGGTGGCGCAGACGGTCGCGGGTTATGAGCCGTTTTTCGATGTCAGACTGCTTGCATTTCCCGAGTTTGCGCATACGGTGCCGGTGTATCCCTCAGTCGCCGAATTGCGCCGCAAGCTGGCGGTGCCGGTACCCAATGAATACACCGAGCGGTATACAAAGCTGGCGCGTCAGTTCGGTTGCTATATCCAGACCGGATCGTTCCTGGAAAGCGATCCGGACTATCCCGAGCATGTATTCAACACCACGGTGCTGATTGGCCCTGAGGGGGTATTGAGCAAATATCGCAAGGTCAATCCATGGATCCCCTGGGAAGTGCATGCCAGCCCTCATGATATTCCGGACTATCAGCCGGATCCGTTTCCGGTCGCGGACACCGAATTGGGGAAGATCGCAGTCGCGACCTGCTACGACTGGTTGTTTCCAGAGACTATCCGCGAGCTGAGCTTCCGCGGGGCAGAAATTCTGGTGAGAATCTCCGCCTACATGGACCCCTGGGGCGCCAGCGAACCGATGGACTGGTGGACCCTGATCAATCGTACCCGGGCGCTGGAAAACACCGCCTATGTCGTGGCCGCCAACCAGGGCGCGGCGATGAGCAACTATCCTCCGTTCAGCTGGCCCGGAGCTAGCATGGTGGTCGACTTTGATGGCCGGATTCTGGCGCAGGCTGAGCCCGGGCCGGGTGAAAAAGTAGTGGTCGCGCCGATAGACGTGGATCGCCTGCGCCATGAGCGTACGCGGCGACGGGGTCACGATATGCAGGCGCATATGCGATCTGAGCTGTATACCTATCTGCAGGCTAGATATCTGGCGCCTGCAGGCGCCGGTGAAATAGATATCCCTTCGCTCGAGCAGCGTATCGAGAAGTCGAAGAGAGCGCTGCGCGGAGAAACAGAATGACGATCCTGAAGCGGACGCCTAGGTGGCAATTGGTGTTGCAGGCGTTGCTGGTGTTGCCAGGCCTGCTGCTTGGCTCGGGCTGCGAGCGGGCAGCAGACGGTATCAGCGCGGCTGATGTCGCCGACAACAACCGCGGTGTCGCGCTGATGGGCAGTTTCGATTACGCCGCAGCGCGAGATACCTTCGAGCAACTGACGCAACGCAACACGGGCTGGCGCGATGCGCGCCTCAACCTCGCCATCGCGACGCTCAACCGCCAGCAAGAGGGTGATGAACAGCGTGCTCTTGATATCGTTGCCACAGTCCTTGCCGAGGACCCAGGCGATCTCCGCGCCAACTACATCGCGGGCTTGCTGCGTCTGTATCTGGGGGAAACGGCGCTGGCGCTGGAACACTTCAGCGTTGTGACCGCGGGCGATCCGGAGGATGCCTACGCCGCCTACTTTACCGGCCAGGCCTTGCTGCAGCAGGGTGATGTCGAGGGAGCGCTTGACTGGTATCAGCGGGCGATAGACCGGGATCCGTATCTTCGCAGCGCCTACTACGGGGCCGCGCTGGTGCTGCGCCGGGTTGGTGAGCCGCAGGATGCCAGGGACATGCTCATGGTCTATGAGCGATTTGCAGACAATCCGCGCGCCCGGCTGGCCGAGTTCAAATACACAAAACTGGGGCCAAAGGCAGAAGCGCTCGCGATCGGCCGCGAACGTGCACAGGCTGCCAAGCTCCCGCCCGGACCCCTGTTTGCGCCGGCAGTACCATTGGGCCTGAACCTCGACGGCGAAGTGTTCTCGCTGACCGCCGCCGATATCAATGCGGACAACCTGCTCGACATGTACGCCGCCACCAGCGATGGCACGCGCGTGTTTATCGGCGCGGAGGACGGGGAGTTTGCGGTTCGAGCGGGGCACCCGCTGGCGGGCATCCGGGACGCTGCCGCCGCGCTTTGGGGTGACATCGACAACGACGGCGATCTCGATCTGTATCTGTGCCGGCGCGGCCCGAACCAGCTGTGGCTGGCCAGTGGCGGGGGAGAATGGCAGCAAACGGCCGCTGCAAACGCAACAGACGATCCCGGTGATTGCGCTGACGGCGGCATGATCGATGCGGACCACGACGGCGACCTGGACATATTCGTGGTTAATGCGGATGGTGCGAATGAGCTGTTCAGCAATAACGGTGACGGGAGCTTCCGTCGGCTCGGGCTCAGCCAGGGCATCGCCGGTGACGGCGTCGGCCGCCAGTTTCTTGCGGCGGATCTGGATCTTGACCGGGATCTTGATCTGGTCGTGATAAACGATGGCGGCGGCAATGAAATCTGGATCAACGATCGACTCTGGGAGTACCGTGCCGCGGCCGGCATGGAGAGTTTCCGCCAGGCATCATTGCAGGCTGCGACCATCGCGGATCTGGACAGCGATGGACGGCCCGAGATCTACGCCATCGATCAGGACGGCCGTCTGTTGCGTTGGCGCTGGCGACCGGGAATGTGGTCGGTCGATACGCTGGACACGGTTGTCGGCGATGTGCCGCAACTGGCGGTGTCGGATTTCGATGGCGACGGCAGTTTGAAGCTGGTGATCGCGAGCAACGCGGGTATCTCCATCCGTCACCCCGCAGGCGGCATGTTTCAGTTGCCGGACAGCGCGGGTATTGCCGGGCCGTTGCTGGTGCTGAATCTGGATATTCAGGCAGGCCCGGAAATTGTCGCGCCGGTCGCCGGGGGACTAAAGCGGTGGCCTCCGGGTGAGGGGCGTTTGCCGTTTATGGGTTTGAGTTTCAGCGGCAAGGAAGACAAGGCGGATTCGATGCGCTCAAACCGTTCCGGCATAGGCACCCGCGTATCGCTGCGCTTGCTCGATCGCTGGACCATGACCACGACGCTGGACCGGAACTCTGCGCCGGGTCAGAGTCTGCAGCCGCTGTTGATGGGTCTGGCCGGCTTACCCGCCGCGGACTACGTGGCGATCGACTGGTCCGATGGCGTATTCCAGACGGAACTGTCATTGGCCCAGGGTGAGTTGCACCGGATCACCGAGACCCAGAGACAGCTGTCCAGCTGTCCGGTGATCTTTGCCTGGAACGGCACCCGTTATGGCTTTGTCAGCGACGTGCTGGGCGTTGGTGGCCTGGGCTTCCTGATCGCACCGGGAGAATATGCCGAGCCGCGGCCCTGGGAATATTTCCTGATGCCTGCCGGGAGTCTGGCACCGAGGAACGGACGTTACGCACTGAAGATCGCGGAGCCAATGGAGGAAAATGCCTACCTGGATGCGGTGCAATTGCACGCGTACGATCTGCCGCCAGGCTGGGATATGGCGGTGGACGAGCGGATGGCGACCGGCGCGCCGGACGTCACGGGCCGCCCGATCTTTTTCCGTCCCCGGCGAAGCCTCAGTCCTGTCGCGGCGAGCAACAATCGCGGCGAGGACGTGCTCGATTCAGTCCGGGCTGCGGATCGCGTGGCGGCCCCGGTAGGCGAAATCGACCATCGTTTTATCGGCCGCCTGCGCGATGAGCATCAATTGCTGCTGGCGTTCGGCGACGAGATCAATCCGGCCGGCAGCCGCCCGGTGCTGGTTGCTGATGGCTGGGTCGAATACCCGTACTCGCAAACTGTGTTTGCCGCATGGCAGGCGGGTGCTGAATACGAAGCCCCCAGTCTGGATGCGCTTACCGCGGACGGTGACTGGCATCGTGTTTATACCGGTTTTGGCTATCCTGCGGGGATGCCACGGGAAATGGCGCTGCCGCTGAATGAGCTGCCGCCTCGCACCGTGGCTCTGCGTCTGTCTACCAATCTGGAAGTCTATTGGGATCGTATTCGGGTGGTCTACGAGGAACAAGCGCCATCGACGCTTGTTCATCAGGTGCTGGCCCCGGAAATCGCGCGTCTCGCAATCACGGGTTTCGCTGCGCGAACTACCGCGGACCAACGTCTGCCTGACTACGACTACGACGCGCGGGAGGCGTTTTGGGATGCGCGCTATCTTGACGGCTTCTATACCCGGCCAGGCCCGGTGGAAGAGCTGATCAAGGCGGTTGACGATGCTGTTGCCATCATCGGCTCCGGTGAGGAGGTTCATCTCGAGTTCATGGCGCCGGATGCGGTGGCGCAGGACTGGTCGCGCAGATTCGTGCTGGAGGCCCGCGGCTGGGCCAAGGACATGGATCTGTTTACCCGTGATGGCGGTAAGGTTGGCCCGCTGCCGCGCAGCACACCAGGTGACGAGGCCGCAGAGGCAAGGCGGGACGAATTGCACCAGCGCTACAACAATCGTTACCAGTCAGCCCGCTGATGAGCGAACTTGCGCAGACAAGACCGCGACGGCGACGGGCCTACATACCCGTCGTCGGGCCGCGCCTGCGCAAACTGTTGTACCTGGTATTCGGCTTGTTCTCTTTGCTTGCGATCAATGCCGCCTATCTGGGTGGCGTGACGCTGCTGGAGTGGCTGCGCGGGGAGACCTTCCAGGGCTATTTCTACCAGCTGATGTTTCTTGGTCACCTGGTGCTGGGCCTGATTCTGGTGCTGCCGGTAATAATTTACGGAGTCCTGCATCTAAGGGTGGCCAGGCATCGGCCTAATCGACGTGCGGTTGCCGTGGGTTACGCGCTGTTTGGCGTCGCCCTGTTGTTGATCGTCAGCGGGCTGGTGCTGACCCGGGGAATCCCGGTCATCGAAGTGCGGGATCCGGTAGCGCGTGATCTCGCCTACTGGTTGCACATCATCACGCCGCTGGCGGCGATCTGGTTGTTTGTGTTGCACAGGCTGGCCGGGAGCAAGATCAACTGGCGCGCCGGTGCGGCCGTTGCGCTCGTCGCAGCATTGTTATCCGTGGTGATGATTGTGATCCAGGCGCAGGACCCCAGACGCTGGGATCAGGCGGGACCGGCAAGCGGGGAACAGTATTTCCGGCCTTCACTGGCGCGCACCGCCAGCGGTAATTTCATCCCGGCGCGGGCGCTGATGCAGGACGAGTACTGTGCCGAGTGCCACGGCGACATCCATCAGGGGTGGTCCCACAGCGTCCACCGCATGGCGTCGTTCAACAACCCCGCCTACCTGTTCTCGGTAAGGAATACGCGCCAGGCAATGCTGGAACGCGACGGCGACGTTCAGGCCTCGCGCTTTTGTGCGGGTTGTCACGACCTGGTGCCGTTTTTCTCCGGCGCGTTCGATGATCCCGAGTTTGACGACGTTGCGCATCCGACGGCGCAGGCCGGGATTACCTGTTCCGGTTGTCACGCGATTACCCACGTTAACAGCCCACGGGGCAATGCCGACTACACGATCGAAGAGCCCCTGCATTACCCGTTCATGTATTCCGGGAACGCCGCGTTGCAGTGGATAAACCGGGCCCTGATCAAGGCCAAACCCGAGTTTCATCGCAAGACATTTTTGAAGCCGCTGCATCGCTCCCCGGAGTTTTGTGGCACCTGCCACAAAGTAGCGCTGCCGGAGGCGCTGAATGGCTATCGATGGTTGCGCGGGCAGAATCACTACGACAGCTTCCTGCTCAGCGGTGTGTCCGGCCACAGCACACAGAGCTTCTATTATCCCGAACAGGCCGAAAAGAACTGCAACGGCTGCCACATGCCTGCCCGGGTATCAGACGATTTCGGCGCACGGCAGATCGATGACAGTGGAGAATTACAGATCCACGATCATCAGTTCCCGTCGGCCAATACCGCCATACCCTGGCTGCTGGGTATGCCGGACTCGGTCATCGAAGCGCATCGGGAATTTCTCGAAGGCTCCCTGCGTCTGGATATAGTCGGCCTGAAGCAGGGCGGGGACGTAGATGGCGTCTTGCACGCGCCCTTGCGGCCACAGGTGCCGGAGCTTGTTCCGGGTGACAGCTATCTGCTGGAGACGGTGTTACGGACGCTGACACTGGGGCATTTGTTCACCCAGGGCACCGCGGACTCAAACCAGATCTGGGTCGATGTCACGATCTATAGCGGTGACACGCTAATCGGCAGAAGCGGCGCGATGGAACCGGAACAGGGCCGAGTCGATCCCTGGTCACATTTCGTCAATGCGTGGGTGATCGATCGGGATGGCAATCGCATCGATCGCCGCAATGCTGAGGATATATTTACAACGCTATATAACAATCAGATTCCACCCGGGGCGGCCGACGTCGTGCATTACCGTTTTGTCGTGCCCGAGTGGGTAACCGAGCCCGTGGTCGTCAGGGCGCAGCTGAAATACCGCAAATTCGACACCACGTTCATGGCGTATTTTCAGGGCGAGGATTTTGTGCGCAACGATCTCCCGGTGGTGGTGATTGCAGCGGATGAGATTGTCTTTCCCGTGCTCGGCGGTGCAGCGTTGCCGGAACAGCTCGCACCGGATATTCCGGCCTGGCAGCGTCTGAACGATTACGGCATCGGCCTGTTACGCAAGCGCGGCACCGGCGAGTTGCGCCAGGCAGAGGAGGCGTTTGCCGCGGTCGAGGCCATGGGCAAGTCTCACGGCGCACTGAATCTGGCTCGGGTCTACCTGCGTGAGGGCCGGCTGGATGACGCCCGAGACGCGCTGGACCGCGCGATCGCTTTTGAACCTCCGGCCTACCCGTGGACGGTGGCCTGGTTCACGGCCCAACTGGACCGTCAGAATGGTTATCTGGATCAGGCCATTGAGGGCATGCGCAGCGTGCTGGAGACGCGCTTTGTCGATGCGCGGGAACGCGGTCTCGATTTCAGCCGCGATTATCGGGCGCTCAATGAATTTGCCGGAACATTGTTTGAGCATGCGCGCTCCCTGCGTGGAGCAGGGAGCGCCGAGCGCCAGCAGGCCTTGCTGGACGAGGCCGTGGCAGTCTACCAACAGACGCTGACGCTGGACCCCGAGAACGCGGAGGCGCATTGGGGTCTGGCGCAAATCTATGCGCGTCGCGGCCAGGATGAGCAGGCTGGGAAACAGCGGACGCTGCATGCGCGCTACAAGACCGACGACAACGCCAGCGACCTGGCAATCGCGCTTGCACGCAGAGGGAATGCCGCTGCCAATCATGCGGCCGAGCCGGTGGTCATTTACGATCTGCAGCGCCCAGGCGCTTTCGATCTTCCCGAGCAGATGACAAGGATTGAAGCAGATTGAATCAGCAGCGTGGACAGCAGGCATCCAGGGAACCCGCAACGCAGGGCGACGGACTGCATCCGGAAATGGAGCAGGACGATGCGGTGATCGGTGTCGCTTTGCGTCGCTCCCTGGTAGGGATTGTGATTATCGTCGCAGTCGTGGTGGCAGTGCTCTGGTGGCGAGGTCGCCCCGAGGTGCAGGCACCGGTGGATGAGCAGGCGCTGGCAAAGCCGACCACTGCTTTAGTCGCACCGGAGGCGCCGCGGATCCCATTCGTCGATATCACTGACGCCGCAGGCATCAGCTTCGAACATGACAACGGCGCTGCCGGCGAGCGCCTGCTGCCCGAGACCATGGGCGGTGGCGTCGCGTTCTTCTCACTGGACGAAGATGGGCTGCCCGATCTGCTGTTCGTCAACTCGAATGCCTGGCCGTGGACGGAAGCCAGTGCCGAGCCGTCAACGCCCGCACTGTATCGCAACCTTGGCAATGGTCGATTTCAGGACGTGACCGCCGGTTCAGGCATGGATCAAGCCCTCTACGGCATGGGTGTTGCGACCGGTGACTATGACGGTGACGGACGCGTAGACGTCTTTATCACCGCGGTCGGGCCGAATCGTCTGTTGCGCAACATCGGCGCAGGCCGTTTCGAGGATCTGACTGCCGAAGCCGGTGTGGCGGGTGGAGCCGACAGCTGGAGCAGCAGTGCTGCGTTTCTCGACTATGACCGGGACGGTGATCTCGACCTGTTTGTGGTGAACTACGTGCAATGGTCGCGGGCGCTTGATTTTGAGGTTGACTATCGCCTCGCAGGCATCGGCCGGGCGTATGGTCCGCCGACAAATTTTGCCGGCACCGACAATTACCTCTACCGCAATGACGGGGATGGCCGGTTCACCGAGGTCGGCGCCATCGCCGGCATCAGGGTGCACAACGCCGATACCGGTGTGCCGGTGGGGAAAGGGCTGGCAGTGTTGGCCGAGGATCTGGACCTGGATGGCTGGACCGATCTGGTTGTCGCTAACGACACCGTGCGCAATTTCCTGTTCCGTAATGTCGGCGGTCGTTTCGAGGAGCAGGGAGTGAATGCCGGCCTGGCATTCGACAACACCGGTAGCGCCACTGGCGCAATGGGTATCGACGGTGGTCGCATCGGGGACCAGGGCGAGTATGCGGTGGCGATTGGGAATTTCGCCAACGAGATGACGTCTTTCTTTGTCGATCCTGTTCGAAACGGCCTGTTCAACGATGAGGCAATCGTGACCGGCATCGGCCCGGCCAGTCGCAGCGTTCTGAGTTTCGGCGTGTTTCTGTTCGACGCCGATCTGGATGGGCGGCTGGATCTGCTGCAGGCCAATGGTCATGTCGAGGACGAAATAAACCGGGTTCAGCCCAGTCAGCAACATGCGCAGGCCGCGCAATTATTCTGGAATTGCGGACTCGGTTGCGAGCGCCAGTTCATTCCACTTGCGGCTGCAGAAACCGGAGATCTGGCGCTCCCGATGGTGGGCAGGGGCGCCAGCTATGCTGATATCGACGGTGACGGCGATCTTGACGTGGTCCTGACCCAGGCCGGGGGGCGGCCGCGGTTGTTGCGCAATGAGCAGTCGCTTGGGCATCGATGGTTGCGGGTGCGATTGCGCGGCACACCGCCAAACACGGCCGCGGTTGGCGCCCGATTGCTGCTCGATTCCGGCGACCGGATTCAGGAGCGCCAGGTGAGCAGCGCGCGCAGTTATCTGTCGCAGACCGAGCTGGTGCAGACCTTCGGGCTTGGCGATGCGCCGTCGCAGCTGCGCCTGGAAATCCACTGGCCGAACGGCAGCACACAGGTGCTGACGGGTATCGAGGCGGGCCAGGAACTGCTGATCGAGCAGACAGCGGCGCAAGAGGGGCAGCCGGCGACGTGATATTCTCTCGCGCCCCGCGGGATCAGGAGTCAGGTATCAGATATCAGAATCGTGATCCCGCCGCGCTTTCCGGCCGGATGGCAGCAGATTCTGCGCAAGCCGGGCGAAACCGCGATAATGTAAGACTTGGTTCCCGCCAACGGGGACAGGATGTCAGATTCATGAACAAACGCCTGATAACACCGCTATGCCTGGCGCTGGCGGCAAGCCTGGTGCTTACCGTCGTGCCGTTGTCCCGGGCAACAGCCCAACAGGGCGCTGCCATGCCGGATCTCGGGCTGGTGCCCCATCCGGATCTGCAGAAACTGGACCCGGAGGTCCGCAAACGCTTGCAGCCGGCCGTTGATTTTTTTCGCGATCAACGCCTCAATCTCGAGGGCGTTTCGCTCGGACTGGCTTATGGCCGTATGGGCATCAATTATCTGGCCAATGACCAGCAGGCAGCGGCCGGCGCCTGTTTCCAGAACGCGATGGCGCTGGACAGCACCAACCCACGCTGGCCGTATCTGCTCGGTATTCATTACGAACAAACCGGCGATCTGGAAGCTGCTGAGGCAAGTTTTGCCCATGCGCTGGATCTCGGCTTCAGTTTCACGCCAGCCCTGATCCATCGCAGCCAGATGCAGCTTGAGCTTGGCCAGGCCGATCTGGCCGAGACGGGTTTTTTCGTCGCCTTGCGGCGCAATCCTGAGGACCCGGCGGCCCAGGCGGGTCTGGGTCAGGCGTTTTTCATCCAGGGTAAATACGCGGAGGCCCAGGAAATGTTTCAAAAAGCCCTGCTTAACGATCCTGAGGCCAATTCGATTCACGGACAATTGGCAGCGGTCTACCGGGCTATGGGCGAGAACAGCAAGGCGGCAAGCGAGGAGGCCAAAGCAGGCGATCGAAAACCGCGCATAGATGATTCGCTGATGGCGTTTGTTCAGGCGCATACCGGTGACTTTGACCGCTATATGGCGGCCGCGGCCCAGGCTCTGCAGTACAACAGCCCGGATGCGGCGATAAAAGCCTACGAGCTGGCCACCTCGATCCAGCCGGGTAACGTGGGCGCGCTGATGAGTCTTGGCGAGGTGAGCGCAGCAACTGGCCAATTGGACGGCGCAATGGTCGCTTTCTCGCGCGTGTTGGCGATTGAGCCGGACAATGCCAAAGCGAATTATTTTGTCGGCACCCTGTTCGAGCAGACCGGCAACGACACTGAGGCCGAGGCCGCTTACCGGAAAGCGCTGGAAAATGAGCCACAGCTGGTCGAGCCGCGTTTGTTGTTGGCCAACACCCTGATGCGGCGCAAAGCGTTCTCGGAGGCGGGAGAGAATTACGCCCAGATTGCTCACCAGATGCCGAAGAATGCGGAGGTGGCTTATCTGCTTGGGATGGCATGGTTGGCATCAGGGGACTGTCAGTGGGCACACCCGGTTTTTGCCAGAGGGATGCAGATGAGCCCGGGCGATGTTCAGATGGTGGTTGCCATGACCCGGGCGCTTTCGATTTGCGAAGAGATCAGCGACGAACAAAAGATCAGTGCATTGGAGACCGCGACGGGACTCTATTTGAAGGAGCCGAGCATGCTCAATGCGGAGACCCTGGCGATGGCCTCAGCGGCCAACGGCAAGTTCAAGTCCGCGGTGGATTTTCAGGCGCAGGCGATCTTTGAATCACTCAAGACCGGCAATGAGGCAGACATGCAGTGGATGAAATCGAACATGGCGCTGTATCAGGCGGGCAAGCCGGCCGAGCAGGCCTGGAGTCCCGATGCCGACGTGTTCAAGCCGCGGCGAGTGCAGGGTCCGCCAGGTTCCGCAGCGCCCGGAGCGGGCCAGGCCACGCCGGCAGACCCGGCTGCGCAGTAATCAAGCAGAGGAACAGCAATATGGCATTCAAGAACGAAGAGGAACTGCAGGCTTATGCCGCGTGGGCGAAAGAGCAGCTCCAGAACATGGCGCAGCACGTGCGTAATAGTGACCTGATCCAGGATGAAGTGGTGGGCCATGCAGTGTGGACCCTGCCTCATCAGCTGTTTATCGGCAAAGCCTGGTCCCAGGCGAACAAGAGTCGGGCCTATTGGGTGATTTCTGGTGTAGATATTCCGTCCGATCACATCGATATGGCGGTGGCGGAGAGTGCGCGGGAAGCAGCGCGCCATTTCGTGATGAAGTGGCAATTGCAGAGCGCCCGGCTGGAGAAGCTTGGATCCACTGATGCCGATTCATCCGATGACGATATCGACTGGCCGAAAGTCGCCGCTGGTCTGCGCGGTCAGGCCGAGGGACTCTATGGTCTGGTCGAGCGGGACGATATCTGGGAACTTACCGAAGGCCCGCTGGTGGCAGACGCCTGAGTCTTACTTCCTTGGTCTCACTTCAGGCGTTTGACCCGAACTGACGTGTTGTAATCTTCCACGGTCAGGATATAGCTGCCAAGAAACCCGCGTTTGATCGTGATCATCGGATTCATCGCACGGTGAGACCAGCGCCCGGATTCGGCCTGCTCCCAGACCTGGCCATTTTCCAGCTCAAATCTGGTCTTCCCATCCCATCCGGTGAACTCGCCGACGTACCGACTCTGAATCTTCTTCAGGTTAGCGTCATCTTCGACCCGTTCGGAGCCAAACTTGTCAACGGATGAAGCGGCGGCGGTCGTTTGCGGCGCGGCTTCCTGGGCGGCTTCCTGCGCCGCGGGCGTTGCCGCCGTTGCTGACGGCGCAGATGCCGTGGCTTCCGCTGGCGAGGCTGCCGGCGCCGACGCAGCCGGGAGTCCCCCGCGACTGGTTAGTCCGAGCTCGATCAACTCGGTTGCCAGCCGGTCATAGCACAGCAAGCGCTGGCCATCGCTGGCGATACGGGCGCATTTGATAAACGCGGAAGCCGCCGAATTCGACGACTCGGCTGCCTGAGTTGTTGCCGCGCCCAGCAGACCCACCAGGCAGGCGACGATTATGTTTTTGCTCATCGAGTGATCCCGAACTTCGAGTGCGCGACACGGTAGCAGAATCGCGGCACCGCGCCCATGGGGTCGATAACGCTCGCGATCCTTTCTCTCGCCGACTGCTGAATACCCGAGATAGATCCCATTTGCCGAAACCGCTGCGACCAAGGGTCATTCCTTGCGCCAGCTTGGCAAAAGCGGATAATTATACGTTTTGCCTGCGACAGGCGGAGAATCAAGTGCTTATGGCTGCCCAGCCCTTATCAACAGCCGAGCTTTATCATCAGGCTCAAAAGACTCAACGCGAAGGCGATCTGGAGTCGGCCAAGGCCCAGTATCTGGATGTTCTGAAAAGAGAGCCCGGACATGCCGATGCATTACATTGCCTGGGAAACATAGACGCCCGTCAGGGACAGCTTGAGGACGCCGAGCGCCTGATCCGGCGCGCGATCCAGCTTGATCCGCTAAAAGCTACTTTTATCAATAGCCTGGGCAATCTGATGAAGGCCCGTGGCAGGCTGGATGATGCCGCGGCGATGTATCGGCAGACGATCCAGCTGGAACCCGAATTCGCCATGGCGCACAGCAATCTGGGTGAAACGCTGTTGCGGCAGGGCAACCCGGAGGACGCGATTCCGTTGTTTGCCAAAGCGTTGGAGATCAATCCCAACCTGGCTGGCGCCTATGACAATCTGGGCCGGGCCTTCAACAACATGGGCCGGCTGGCGGAAGCGGCGGATGCGTTTCGCCGCGCGGTTTTGATCCGGCCGGAGTTTGCGGTTGCATATGATCACCTGGGGCATGTCTTGCGCGCGATGGGCGAGATGGAGGAGGCCAGGGATGCGTTTGAACACGCGGTCGCTATCGACCCGGGATTCGCATCAGCGCGGCGGAATCTGGCCACGATCCTGATGAGCCAGGGTGATGTGGAAGAGGGGATCAGAGAATTCGAGAGTGCGCTGCAGCTCAGTCCGGGCCACATCGATACGCTGATCAACCTGGGTATTGCTTATCACACCGGGCGCAACTTCAAGAAATCGGCCGTCTGTTACCGCCAGGCACTGCAACTGGATCCGGACAACGCTGTCGTGCATCTGAACCTGGGTCTGGTGTTGAATGAGCAGCGGCGCGGCGAAGAAGCCGAAGCCAGTTTCCAGCGGTCTTTGGAGCTGGATCCGGATTCGCCCGCCGTGTACGCCGAGCTTGCGGCGCTGTATGAGGAAGCAAACCGGCTCGAGGAGCTGGAAGCGATTGTGGAAAAGGGTTTGCAGCTGGCTCCGGATCACCCGCGTCTGAATCTGGAGGCGGCCAAGGGCGAGCGTCGCCGGGGCGAGCTGGCTCAGGGCCTGAAGCGTTTGAACCGCTTTGATGTCGCCAACATGGATCCGCGGCTGGCGGAGCAATTTCACTATCAGCTTGGATATCTGAACGATCGGGCCGGCAATGTTGATGCAGCTTTCGATCATTTCACTGCGGCGAATGAGCTGGCACGGGCGACGCCGCGGGCCAGGGAAGCAAAACCCGAGCGCTTTCTTGCCCTGCTCGATGAACTTCACACCTTCTTCAGCGAATCCAGCCTGGAGGCGTGGACGCCGGCACCGGCAAGCGAGCGCGCGGCGCCGGTATTCATGCTCGGTTTCCCGCGTTCCGGTACGACACTGGTGGACGTGGTTCTCGACAGTCACCCGGGCATTGTCACGGTCGAAGAACAGGTCACCATCCTCCCGGCGCTGGAGGCGTTGGAGGCGCTGCCTGACGGTTATCCCGGCGCGCTGGCGAATCTCGATGAGCAGACATTTGCCCGGCTAAGGGCGCTTTACTTCGACGCCATCGATCCGTTTGTCACAGGCCAGGAAGGCAAGCTTGTTATCGATAAGATGCCGATCCGCACGATCCAGATCGGGATGCTGTGGCGCCTGTTTCCTGACGCCCGTTTCGTCTTCTGTCAGCGTCATCCCTGCGATGTCGTGTTATCCAATTTCATGCAGCACTACACGGTTAGCGACGCGTTCGCAAATTTCCATTCACTCGAAGATTCAGCGCGAATCTACGACAAGACCATGCGTCTGTGGCAGCTCTATCAACAGAGGCTAACGCTGAATGCACACGTGGTGCGTTACGAGTCCTTGATCGACGACCTGGAGGCGGAAACCCGGAAATTGCTTGAATTCCTGGGTCTGGAATGGAATCCGCAGGTGCTGGAATACGCCGAGCGTGCGCGACAGCGTGGCCGTATCAACACCAACAGCTATCATCAGGTGACGGAGGCGCTCTATCAGCGCTCCCGGGACCGGTGGCGGGGATATGCGCGTTACCTGGAACCGTCGATGCGGACCCTGGACCCTCACATCGAGTACTTCGGATATGAACGACAGGACTGACCCACGTCTTACTGATCTCATTCGGGTATACGATGAGGCTCTGGACCCGGATCTGTGCGCGCGGATTATTGAGTTGATGGAAGCAGACCCTGAGCAACAATTCCAGCGTGCCACTCAGCGAACCTGGGTCGAATATCTGATTACCCGTAATCCGAACCCGCAGTGGCGGGAGATCGAGCGTGCCTTGATTGAGAATATGGTGCGTCACCTGGCGGAATACGCAACCTTGCCGACGGCCGGCATGCTGGCGCGCAAGTCCGCGCGTGCGTTTGAGCATCTGAAGGTCAAGAAATATCAGGCGGATGTCGGCGAACCGCATCATTTCCCGTTGCATGTCGATGTATTCGATCACCGGTCCGCGATGAGGACCGTGGCATTTCTCTGGTACCTGAACACTGTCGACGAGGGCGGCGACACCGTGTTTCCAGTGCTGGACACACGCGTTGCCCCGCGCGCCGGCCGGCTGGTGATCATGCCGCCTTACTGGATGTATGAGCATGTTGGCGAAGCGCCGATCTCGGGCGACAAATATATTCTCACCAGTTACGTGAACTGGCGGGATCCCGACGATGATTTCCGTTTTTCCTATCCCATCCGGTGATCCGGACGTCGACAATCCGATCTGAGAAACTCAGGGCCCCGGAGATCTTCCGCGCCGGCCACAGACGATGAGCGAACCTGGAACCGGAGAGTCTGCACCGGCTGCCCTGCAATTGCTTCGCGAAGCCGAGGCGTTGTTGCAACAGCGGAAACCGGCAGCAGCGGAGCGCATGCTGCACAGCCTGGTATCGGCAGCACCAGAGATGGGGCCGGCATGGAGTGCGCTGGGTCGCGCGCTAAACAACCTCGGTCGCCTGCCCGATGCGGAAACCGCGCTGCTCAGGGCAGCGGAACTGGATCCTGGTGAACCCGCAGTCTGGCTGAATCTTGCTCATGTGCGGCGCGGTCTCGGCAAGCTGGCCGAGGCCGGGCTTGCCTGTCAGCACGCGCTGGCTCTGGTCGCGCACGATTCTGCCGAGGAGCGCCGGGGGCGGCGTTTGCTGGCTTCGGTGTATCTGCTGCAAGGCAAAGCCGAGCAGGCCGGGCAGACGCTAGAGCCGGTGGTGCAGGCCAACCCCGGGGATCCGGAGGTATTGAGAGAGTATGCAGATACCCTGCGCGGGCAACGCCGCCTCCAGCAGGCCAGAGAGATCTATCTGCGCTGCCTCGAGCTGGCACCCGAGGATCATGATGCGCGGGCCGCGTTGGGGATTGTCTGTCACGGGCTTGACGATCATGCTGCCGCGGCGGCCTGTTTCCGGCAGGTCCTTGGGTCAGAGCCGACACATGAAATGGCGCGTGATGGTCTGATCTGGACCCTGGAGTTGCAGCAGGAATTCGCGGCGGTGCTGAATTTGCTGCAGCCGATCCTGGCAGCGCGCCCGCCTGCATGGGCGGTGATCACGGCTGGACGCATGCTGCGCCGTCTTGATCGTCCTGACGAGGCAAACAGGGTCCTGCGGCAGTTTGACGCCAGCCGTTGTTCTGCCGAGGATCGCGCGACAATTCATGCGACGCTTGGTGAAGTGCTTGACGCCAGCGGCGACTACGCCGCGGCGTTCTCCGAGTTTGCGCAGGCCAACGCCTGCCTTCCCAGTCGATTCGACCCGGATGGCTTCAGGACGACGGTCGATCGCTTGTGCACGTTCTTTGGCGCGGAACGTCTGGCGCAGATGCCGTCATCGGGAGTCGACTCAGGCGCGCCGGTGTTTATCGTCGGCATGCCGCGTTCCGGCACCTCGCTGGTCGAGCAGATCCTCGGTTGTCATCCCCAGGTCGAGTCGGGCGGCGAGCGCACCGATATTTATCGTCTGCCGCGGACCCTGAGTGAGGGCGAGGTGACGACGCGCTGGCCGGAATGTCTGCTGCATATCGATCAGGCGACGTTGGAACGGTTGGCACATGAATATCTTGAGGCCGCACCGGGCTGGGATCGTGGGCCGGACCGGATCACGGACAAGTTGCCCGCCAACTATCTGAATCTTGGGCTGATCCAGGTTTTGCTGCCGGCAGCGCGTGTGATCTATTGCAGACGGGACCCGATGGACACCGGCTTGTCCTGTTTCCAGCAGAATTTTCGCAGCGAGGGCATGGATTTCGCTCGTGATCTCGGACACATCGGTTTGCAGCAGCAGGGTTGCTGGCGGTTGATGGCGCACTGGCAAAAACACCTGACGCTGCCGATCCATGTTCTGGACTACGAACGCATGATCGAAGAACCCGAAGTCCAGGCTCGGGCGCTGGTGCAGTTTGTCGGTTTGCCGTGGGATAAAGCCTGCCTGGACTTCCACCGCAGCGCCCGGCTGGTGCGCACCGCCAGCTACGAACAGGTCCGGCAGCCGATTTACAGCAGCAGCGTGGAACGCTGGCGCAACTACGAGCCGTGGTTGCGACCATTGGCAGCGGCGCTGAACGCGCCGTGGACGGAGAATCCGGGCGGATGAACCCTGCTTGTCAGCGTAGGCGCGACAACATCCTTCGGGGCGCCGGCTTCGGCTAGCCGAGACGCGTCTGTAATCCTTCGAAAGGACCGCCCGGGGTCTGCATCTCCTCTGCCCAGCGCAAGCCTGCGCTGATCTCATCCGCATGGTCTTGTCTGGCCATACTCAACTCAGCCTGGCGTCGGGTCTTGTCGTAGCGCCGGCCAGGATCCTTGGCACTGCGCCCGCCGTAGGCGGCAAGGTGAGATTCGAGTGCTTCGCTGGCGACCCGTTGTCCGAAAAAATCGCACACCTGAGCCAGCGAGCGTTCCGGCTGCTCCAGGAAACGGTCGAAATCCAGCGACAGGACACGCCCTTCAAAAACGCTGGCGTCCATCACTTGAGCAAACTCGTGGGCGTGAAGCAGCCAGCTCATCGCCGCCAGTTGCCCCGGACGATAAGCCGATGCCGTATCAGGCAACTTCGGTAACTCCGGCACATCCGCCATCAGGGCAGCAAAATCGCGCAGCCGGAAATCCTCAGCGAACAGCATGGTCTCCCGCCTGATTTCGGTTCGCAGCATCGTCGCCAGATAGGTCTCAAGACCCACATGCAGCAGCAGTGCGCGTTCCTTGCCGGTAAATGCCATCAATTGCGGGATCAGATTGCCGGCGTGGCTGGTAGGCTTTATCAGTGCAGTCTGGCCTGCATGCCAGGTCCTGCCGAGCAGACGCAATGCCAGGTCAAACAGCTGATCCCAGCGCTGCTGCGAAATCGGAAACTCCTGCTGGCCAAGATAACGTCGGCTGCGTGACAGACCCATCAGCATCGGCGGTTCGCGCAGCGCGAAAAAACACGCCAGGCTGCCAAGCACGTTGGCCAGAAGGGTGGACCCGCAATGGCCGACATGAAAAATGTAGTTGATCGGCCGCCGCGGCAGGTCCAGTGTCCTGACCAGGCGCAGCAGCGTGTCCAGATCGACCACGATGTCGCGTGGGCCAGCACGCTTGATGCGATTGTCGAGGAAGATCGACGCCTGATAACTGGCCTCGCTCATCGGCGAGAATACCGCCTGCTTACGGATCGGATCGACGTCGCGCAGAAACCAGCCAGGATCGGCGGCGAGGTCGCCAGGAGACGGGCCTGGCGACGTGGTATCCGGGCGTGAACCGTTCATGAGCGGGCAGATTAGCACAGCCGGACAGGCCTGCCGTGGTATGCTTTCGCGCCCGAAAGATTGCGCTCCTGGCGATGAGAAAATCCTTGTTTCACAAGCTGTTTCGGAACTCCGGCGGTGCTGCCGCAGGGTTTGCCATAGCGCTGCTTGCCGGACTGCAGCTGATTGCGGCGAGAGCGAGCGCAGATGAGGTTTTTGCCGACGTAACCGCGTCCTCCGGGCTGGAGTTTGAGCATTTCAACGGCATGAGTGGCGAACTCTTCTTCACCGAAATGATGGGCTCGGGCGCCGGCTTGATCGACTATGACGGTGACGGCGATCTGGATGTGTATCTGGTCCAGGGTCATATGCTGGGTGACAGGCCGCTGAGCGAAGCAACGTTCAAGCCACTGCATCCGTTGCCGCTCACGGATCGCCTCTATCGAAACGACAGCGCGGGCGGACGGCTAAAGTTTGTCGACGTCACGGCGCAATCTGGTCTGAGTGCCACCGGCTACGGCATGGGCGTGACGGTGGCGGACTATGACAACGATGGTCGTCCGGATCTTTACGTGACCAATTTCGGTGCCAACCAGCTATGGCGAAATCTGGGTGACGGTCGATTTGAGAACGTGACCGCCGAGGCTGGCGTCGATGACCCGCGCTGGAGCGTCAGCGCCGCGTGGCTGGACTATGACCGTGATGGCTGGCTGGATCTGTATGTCGGTAACTATGTGGATTTTTCGCTGATCAACGCCAAGCCATGTCGTTCATCCACCAGCGCCAGAGACTATTGTTCGCCGCTGGTCTACGAACCCCAGGTAGATAGCCTGTTCCGCAATCGCGGCGACGGAACATTCGAAGATGTCAGCGTCGAGACCGGCATCCGCGGTGACTTCGGTGGCGCCCTTGGCGTTATCGCCGCGGATTTCAACGGTGACGCCTGGCAGGATATCTATGTAGCCAACGATGGCGTGCCGAACCAGCTCTGGATCAACGATAAACAGGGACGGTTCGTCAACGACGCAGTCCTTGCCGGTGTCAGCGTCAATATGGACGGCAGCCCGGAAGCGAGCATGGGTGTGGACGCCGCCGATTTCGATGGCGACGGCGACGAAGATCTGTTCATGACTCATCTGGCACGGGAGACCAACACCCTTTACGTCAACGATGGCAATGGCTGGTTCCAGGACCGGACGGTGGCCATGGGCCTGGCGGGCCCAAGCTTTGCTTCGACCGGTTTTGGAACCGGCTGGATCGACTATGACAACGATGGCTGGCTGGATCTGTTGGTGGTGAATGGCGCCGTGACCGCGATCGAGGAGCAGATGCTGAACGACGAGCTGCTGCCATTGCGTCAGCCCAATCAGCTGTTCCACAACCTTGGCGATGGTCGCTACGCCGATGTCAGCGCTAGTGCCGGGCCCGCATTTCAGGCATCGCGGGTGAGTCGCGGTGCTGCGTTTGGCGACCTCGACAATGACGGCGATACCGACGTCATCATTTCCAACAACGCGGGCCCGGCTCGGGTGCTGCAGAATCTTGTTGGCAATGACAACGATTGGCTCGGACTCAGATTAATCACCGCCGGCAAGGGTCGTGATGCGCTGGGGGCCCGGGTCGAGCTGATCGGAGATCCGCCACGCTGGAGCCGCGTGCGTGCGGACGGCAGTTATGCTTCCGCAAATGACCCACGCGTCCTTTTCGGCCTGGGTCCGGCGGGCGGCAAACGAGACGTTCGCGTACGTTGGCCTGATGGCACCGAGGAGCGATTCCTGCAACTCGCGACCGGTCGTTATCACATGCTGAGTCAGGGCCAGGGCGTGAGTATCCCCGCTCAGCCATGACAAGTCCGGTCCGGCTATCCAGCTTGCACTGGAGTCAGCTCGGCGTGGCGATGGCGATGGCGATGGCTCTGGCTCTGGGCTGGCATTGCATGGCGCCCGTCGGCACAGCGGCGGCTGCTGAGCCGTCCGCGCCACCCGTCCCCTCGCTGGAGAGCTTCGAACCCGGTGTACGCCAGGCCCTGACCGAGTCGCTGGCGGAGTTTCGTACTGCTGTCGCAGCAGACCCGGCGGACACCGGTGCAGCGTGGGGCGAACTGGGCATGACCTACCAGGCCCACCATCTGCAGTCCTTGGCTCGACAGTGCTATGTCGAAGCGGTTGAGCGTCAGCCACAGGTGTTTCGGTGGCGCTATCTGCTGGCTTACCTGTACCAGGAAACGGGCGAGTTCGACGCCGCGCTTGAGAGCTACGAGATCGCGTTGCAGCTGGATCCGGCTTATCTGCCAGCTTTGCTCCGGCGTGCCCAGGTGCAGCTGAAGCAGCGCAGGCTGGAGGACGCCGAGGCCGGTTTTGTGGCCGTGCTGGAGTCCCGGCCGGGTCAACCGGCAGCGCTCGCGGGTCTGGCTCAGGTCGCGCTGGAACGCGGCGAATATCCACGGGCGGTGGTTCTTTTTGAGCAGGCGCTGGCGGCCGATCCGGGCGCAGATCGCCTGCGCTATCCGCTGGCCATGGCGTATCGGCAGCAAGGCCAGGTGGAACAGGCGCAGCGCAATCTCGCGATGAAGGGCGATACCGATGCGGCCGTTGCGGATCCGATCCTGGCGGATATGGCGGGCCGTTCACGCAGCGCGCAGTACTATCTGGAGCGCGGTTACGCTGCGTCCCGGGCCGGCCGGCCACAAGACGCGGTGACAGAGTTCCGCCGCGCGGTGGAATACAACCCGGACGATGCCGCAGCGCGAGTCAGCCTTGGACAGGGATTGCAGCAAATCGGCCAGAGCGGAGCCGCGCTGGCGCAGTTCGAGCGAGCGCTTGAGATTGATCCCGGCTTCGGTCCGGCGCGTTACAGGCGCGGCGCGATACGTGAAGAACGTGGCGATGAAGCGGGTGCGATCGAGGATTATCAGGCTGCGCTGAGCGTGGATCCGGGTGATTCGCTGGCGAGCCTGCGTCTGGGGCACGCGTTGATGCGTGCGGGTCGCTACCGGGAGGCCGAGGCGGTTTATGCGGCGGCGGTGCCACCGCCGGAACAGCTCGCGATTTTTGCCTATCGGTCGGGGCTTGCTGCACTGGCCGCGGGCGATTGCGCGACCGCCTGGTCGGAATTCGAGCGCTCGCTCGAGGCACAAGCTGGCAGCGGCGAGGTTATGCAGGCACTCGCGCGCAGTTATGCAGGCTGCCCCGGGGCCTCGGCCGAGCGTCTTCGGCTGGCGCTGGAACACGCCAACGCGATTTTCCAGGCCCGACCCGACTATGCGCATGCCGAGACCCTGGCCATGGCCCTGGCGGCCAATGGTCGTTGGCAACAGGCGATACAGCTGCAGACGCGCTTAGTTGAGGCCTCGGCGGCTGGCGAAGAGCAGCAGCGCCGTTGGGCTCGACAGCTGCTGGAGGCGTATCGCGAGCAGCAGCAGGCAGCCAGCGCATGGCCGCCGGGTCATCAGGTATTCCGGCCTGCAGCCATTGGCGCTGGCCGCGACGCCCCCGGGGACCGATAATCCCCGGGCGGAGGTGAATAGTGTTCCAGATGGACCTGCAACGGGCTGAGCGCGGTCTGCATGATCGCAGAGTGGGCGAAGCGGAAACGATCTGCCAGTCGGTGCTCGCCGAGCGGCCAGACCATGTGTGGGCATTGCGCTTGATGGCCGAAGTCCGGCTCAAGCAGAGCCGGCCGGATCTGGCTTGGGAATTCATCAATCAGGCGCTGGATCTGGATATCAGCGACCCGCTGTTGTTCAACATTCGCGGACGAATTCTCAACAACCGCAATGAACTCGATGAGGCGGAGGCAGATTTCCGTCAGGCGCTTGAACTGGACCCACAATTCGCCGATGCCCATAGCAACCTGGGCCATGTACTGCGGCGCAAGGGGTATAAGGAAGCCGCAGAGCAGTGTTTCCGCAGCGCGCTTTCGCACAAGCCTGAGCATGGCAATGCCAATCTCAATCTGGGCTCGATGCTGTATGAGCAAGGGCATATCGAACTCGCCATCCGGCATCTCGAGCGCGGGCTCAAGGAAGAGATGGTCAACCGGCCGGGCCGTTACAACCTGGCCATCGCCCAGCATCAGGTCGGCCGTCTGGATGAAGCGGTACATAACTACCGGCAGGTGATCGCCGAGGGCGAACGCGACCCCGACGTATTCAGCAATCTTTCCTCGGTGCTGATGGCGATGGGCGATTTGACGATCGCTGCAGCAGGATTTGAAACTGCGCTGGAAATTGATCCGGACCACGCACCGTCACTGGCTGGGCTGGCTGGGCTGCTGGAGCTAAACGGCGAATTCAAGCGCGGGATCGCCCTGTTATTGCCATACCTGAAACAGGGGACAGCCAGCCCGACCATGCGGGTTGCCTACGCCCGTCTGCTGCGCAGACTTGAGCGCGGCAAGGAAGCCTTGTTGCACCTTGCGCCGCTGGCCAGCGATAAGAGCCTTGCGGATCACGAGCGCTCTGCCATCCATTTCACTCTTGGTGATTTGCTCGACGATCTAAAGGAATATGACCGCGCCTTCGCGCACTATCGACGCGCCAACAAATTTCATGCAGGGAAATATTCCCGAGCCGGTCGTGAACGTGAAATCGAGCGGCTGATGAATGTGTTCAACCGCGACAACATGTCCCGACTCCCGCATTGCGAGCGGAACAACGAATTTCCGGTCTTCATCGTCGGTATGCCACGCTCCGGCACTTCTCTGGTCGAGCAGATACTGGCCAGTCACGAAGAGATATACGGCGCCGGCGAGCTCCGGGAGCTGGGACTGGCGGCGATGAGCCTTGGTCGAAACAAGCACGGCGTCCCCTATCCCGAGTGTCTTGAGATACTCGATTCCGATCTACTCGGTGACGCGTCATCCCGCTATGTCGAGCGGCTGATGCGCAACCGCGGCAAAGTCGAACGAATAACCGACAAGATGTGGCAGAACTTCGAACAGCTCGGGCTGATCCAGCTGGTGTTGCCGAAGGCCCGGGTGATCCACTGTCAGCGTGATCCGGTAGATACCGGTCTGTCGTGTTTCCAGCAGAGTTTTGGTTCCGTCGGACCGCCGTTCAGTTACGACCTCGGTGATATCGCCCATTACTATGGCCAGTACCGGAGGTTGATGGAGCACTGGGAAGAGCATCTCGATCTGCAGATACTTGATGTTCGCTATGAAGACCTGGTCAGCGACACCGAAAACGAGACCCGGCGGATGCTGAAATTTCTCGATCTGGACTGGGACCCGGATTGCCTCAAGTTCTACGACAATCCGCGTCTGGTGCGCACCGCCAGCCACGCTCAGGTCAAGCGACCTGTCTACACTTCGTCTGTCGGCCGCGCCGATCACTACCGGAAGCACCTGGGGCCGCTGCTCGCGGGTCTGCGGACAGAGGGATTTTTGGGTGAGTAATATCAAACCGCCGGCCGAGCTGGCCGCGGCGATGGCGCGGCACCGGGCTGGAGACATGACCTCAGCCCGGCCCATGTACCGGCGTTATCTCGAAACATCGCCCCAGGATGCCGGCGCGTGGTGCCTGCTGGCGAGTCTGGAGGGGCAGTGTGGTGATCATGCGGCCGCGGCGCAGGCGTTTCGCAAAGCGATCGCCGCCAGCCCGGATCAGGCACAGGGCCACGCGGGTCTCGGCACCAGCATGCTGATGAGCGATCAGCCGGACGCGGCGGTTAAAGCATTCAGGCGGGCGCTGGAACTCGACCCGGATATTGCGGATGCCCGTTACCAGCTGGCGGTGGCCTTGCATCGCGCGCAACGTGCCGACCAGGCGATCGAAGTGCTCGAGCAGGTACTGGAGCAGCACCCAGGCCATCTCCAGGCGCGTTACAACCTGGGCGCGATCAGTCTCGAGCAGGGGCATCCCGAGCGCGCGATACCGTGTTTCCAGGCTGTGCTGGCGCAGGACAAGCGTCGGGTCCCGGCCTGGGTCGCACTGGCCCGTGCACAGATGGCGCTCGACCAGATTGACGAAGCCGAAGCGAGTCTCGAGCAGGCGCTCAAGCTTGCGCCGAGAGATGTGGCCGGGCGCGCCGCACTGGGAAGATTGCTGCAGTCGGTGGGTCGTCTCGATGAGGCCCGCGACGCGTTCTCTGCGGTATTGAAGACGCAGCCCCGGGACCCGCTTGCACTCGCGGGCATTGCCGAACTGGATTGGCGCCTTGGTCAGTCAAAGCGCGGGCTGGAGGTTCTTGCGCCAACGCTGGGGCTGGATTTACCGGCGTTGCCGATCATGGTCGCAGCGGCGCGTCTGTGGCTGAGCACCGGGGCCCACCAGGAGGCCGTGGAGCGTCTGGGGCAGTGGGTTGCCGATCCGCGCGTGAGTGCCGCGATCGGCGCAGGATTGCGTGGCCTTCGCGGAGATGCGCTAGATGCGCTCGGTCGCCATGAGGATGCGTGGAATGAGTGGACGCGCGCCAATCAGGCGGTGCCGGCGCGGTTTGATCCGGCCCGGTTCGCTGCGGTGGTGGACGGGCTGATCGATGGCTTTGCCAGGATCACCCCGGCACCGGCAAGTTGGTCGGGCCCGGACCCGATCCTGGCGGTTGGTCTGCCGCGTTCAGGCAAAAGCGTCTGCGAGCAGATGCTGGCCTGCCACCCCGATATCCGTGGTGCGGGTGAATTGCGCGTACTCAGCGCGCTGACCAACACGGTTCGCGAGCTCAGCGGATCGCGTTTGCCTTATCCCGCGTGCATGACAGAGCTAAAACCGGAAGCGCTGGAGATGGCGTCTCAGCGCTATGCGGCCTCGCTGACGAGACGCGCAGGCGCAGCATCGAAGCTGTGCGACACGCAGCCGACCAATTTCATGAACGTCGGCCTGGCCGCCTTGCTGGCGCCCGGCCTGAAGGTGATCTTCTGCCGCCGCCAACCGCTGGATATGGCGCGCGCCTGCTACGCGCGGGGGTTTGCAGACCAGACCACTGCATTCAGCACAAACCCCGCCTGGATCGGCAGTTATCTCGTCAACGCCGAACGCTTGATGGACCATTGGCGATCGCTGGGTATCGAGATACTCGATGTTGAATTCGAGGATCTGGTCACTGAGCCGGAGACCCAGCTGCGGCGCATGCTGGGCTTTCTGAAACTCGAATGGACCGATAGCTGCGCCGCATACCACGATCCGGATAAATCCAATCTGTCGGTGCCTCCGGTACTACATGGGCCGATGGACGCCACCCAGATTGGCCGCGGCGAGGCGTATCGAGAGCAGCTGAAGCCGGTGCTGGAGGCCATCGAAGAGGCGGCCGGCGGTGATTGAACCCGGTGCCTCCATGCCGGAGATCGAAGCGGATCTGCGGCAAGCGCTCGAAGCGCAACCGGGCGATCCACAACTCCTGGCTCGCCTGGCCGAGATAGAAATCGAGGCCGGCCGGCTTGGTGCAGCGGCGGATACCTTGCGTTCTCTGATCCAGGCTCAACCTGACGCAGAGGTGTTTGAGCGCCTGGGATCGGTTTTGAACCGGCTGGGCCGTTTCCAGGAAGCGCTACCGGCGCTAAGGCAGGCGCTGGATCTTCAGCCCGGTAACGCGACGGCCTGGAACAGCGCGGGTGAGGCGCTGGGCAACATTGGCCGGTTCAGCGAGGCGGTTAATGCTTTTGCCCGCGCTGTCGATCTGCGCCCGGACTTTGCGCACGCACATTACAACCTTGGCCTGGCATTGCGCGCGGCGGGCAAGGCGGAATCCGCGGCCGGCGTTCTTGCCCGTGCCGCCGAGCTTGCGCCCGATGCCGTCGAGCCGCTGCAGGCGCTTGCTCACCAGTTGCATTCGCTGGGTCGCTATCAGCAGGCTGCGCGAGCCTATCGGAAGCTGGTCGAGCTGAGGCCGGATGATCCGGCCGCGCATACCAGTCTCGGCACCTCTCTGCACATGCTTGGTGATCTGTTGTCGGCGCGGGATTGCTATCAGCGGGCGCTGGAGCTGAGTCCGGACTACGCACAGGCCCACAGTAATCTGGGCACGGTCTATCAGAGTCTGCGCGATGTCGAAGAGGCAGATGCTTGTTTCCGTCGGGCGCTCAGCGTGGCGCCCGGTCATCAGGATGCGCTGGCCGGCCTGGCGACCAACCTCGATCGTCGCGGCAGCTATGCAGAAGGCTGGGCGCTGATCGAGCACGGATTCGATCCGGCGCGCAGCGGACTCGAGCTGGTGATCACCGGGGCGCAGCTGCAACGTCATCTGGGCAACAATCTGCGCGCGGCCGAGATTCTCCAGCTGGCACTGGAAAGGCAGGACCTGAACGATGCATCACGCCAGCGTTTGCACTTTAATCTGGGCCATGCGCTAAACGCCGAGTCCCGATATGAAGAGGCTTTCGACAATTATCGTCGCGGAAACAAATTGAAGCCGGTGAGGTTCAACGGCCGCGAATATGATGATGATGTGAGGCGATTATTGCGGGTATATGCTCCGCAGAATGCAGCGACGCTGGCACGCGCCGAGAATGACGATGAGCGCCCGGTATTCGTCCTCGGCATGCCACGTTCCGGTACTTCTCTGGTTGAGCAGATCCTCGCCTGCCATGCTCAGATTGCCGGCGCCGGCGAGCTTTTGGACCTGGGTCGTCTGGCCATCAGCCTCGGCCAGGCCGAGGGATTGCGCTTTCCGGACAGCGCCGCCAGCGCCAGCCAGGAGGCGCTGGAGAGCGCAGCCAGCGAGTACAGCGACTGCCTTTCCGCGGTGGATACTACAGCGCTGCGAGTGATCGACAAGACGCCAGCGAACTATCTCTTCCTCGGCTTTGTCGAGCAGATGTTTCCCAACGCTCATGTGATCCATTGTGTACGTCATCCGCTGGATACGGCGCTGTCCTGCTATTTTCAGAATTTCGCCGGTCAGGGCATTCCGTTTTCCTATCGCCTGGACAATATTGTGACCTATTACAATCGCTATCTTGAGGTCATGGAGCACTGGCGAAATCACACGAGTCTGGCGTTCCACGAGGTGGTATACGAAGAGTTGGTGACCGGGCAGGAAGCCATCAGCCGGCAGCTGGTCAATTTTCTCGGGCTCGAGTGGGACCCTGCCTGTCTGGGCTTTCATGAATCCGGCCGACTGGTTGCAACCGCGAGCCATGCCCAGGTGCGGCGTCCGATGTATCACACGTCGTTGGGCCGCTACCGCCACTATCGCGACTGGATCGGTCCGTTGATCGAAGGCATAGATTGGGATGCATGGCATCGCAGCGGTTTCGCCGATCGGGTCGATTCACGAATTCCTGAGATGCCGGAACCGGCGTGAGCCGGGACACGCCCAGGCAGACCCTTGAGCAGGCGCGCCAGCGCGCGCTTGACCTGGCCAGGCAAGGCCGCATCGAGCAGGCGCTGGATAGCTGCATAGAAGCCCTCTCAATCGAACCTGATGATGTCGGTAGCTTACGGCTGAGTGGCGAATTGCATCACCGGCTTGGGCGCTCCGGCGCCGCCAGGGACGCATTGAGTCGAGCTGTTCAACTGGACCCGGATTCCGCGCCGGTACGTCTGAGTCTGGCGCGAGCACTGGCATCGCTGGGTGATACGGCCGGGGCGGCAGCGCAGGTCGAAGCGGCGCTGGCATCGGCACCGGATGTGGCGCAGATTCAGAATCAGGCCGGCGAGCTACTTGGCAATATGGGTTTGACAGGCCGGGCGGAAGCACTGTTCCGACGAGCCCACGAACTTGATCCACTGCTGCCTGCGGCCCAATTCAATCTGGCCATGGCCGCTGTAGGCAGAGACGACGCAGCGCGCGCGCTCAGCTTGCTGCAGACACTGGTCGGGCAACGACCTGACCTGGCCATCGGCTGGCTGCAGCTCGGTGGCGTGCTCAACTCGCTGGGTCGATACAGTGACGCAGAGCGGGCGTTGCGGAGGCTGCTGCAGCTGGATGCCGGCCATGCCGTGGGATGGACCTGGCTGGGCGCAGCCCTGCAGCTGCAAGGGCGCTTCGATCAGGCCGAAGAGTGCTATCGCAAAGCGCTGAGAGCAGACTCGCGAAATGTGGATGCGCTGGCCAATCTGGGCAAGCTGGAACAGGCCCAGGGCAGGCCCGAACAGGCTGGTGAATGCTTCCGTAGGGCGCTGGAAATTGATTCAGGGCACGACCAGGCGAGATCCGGAATGGCGGCGTGGCTGGATAATCGCGGCGACTACGAGCAAGCCCTGGCCGTGCTCGAAACAGGCCCTGAAGCGGATCCGGCGGTTGTGGCGCCGATCAAGGCAAGGTCCTTGCGCAAGCTGGGGCGCCTGGATGAGGCCAGATCGGTGCTCGAGTCCGCGTTGGCTGCGGCTCACCTGGGCGCTGAGGCTCAGGTGCAGCTGCGCTTTTCCCTGGCCCGGGTTCTTGATCAAAAAGGCGAATACTCAAAGGCCTGGGACACTGCGGTTGAAGCCAATGAGCTGCGTCGGCGCTCGTTGCCGGCCGGGGCGCCGGAACGCGACATCGAGGCGCTCAGTAATGCGGTGGATGCCAGCTGTCGCGCGTTTTCTGCAGCGGCACTTGCGGCCTTGCCCCGCGCCAGCACTGGCAGCACCCGGCCGGTGTTTGTTGTCGGCATGCCGCGCAGCGGCAAGTCGCTGGTGGAACAGATTCTTTGCAGTCATCCCCGGGTCCATGGCGCCGGCGAGCTAACCATGATCGGCGACATCAGCGTTGCGCTGGGCGGCGAGACGAACAACTGGCCTGACAACGTCACACAACTCGACCAGGCGCAATTGGAGCGCCAGGCGGAGCGCTATCTGGCGCATCTCGATTCCCGAATCGCGCTGCGCGACGCTGTGGCGGACCGGGTCACCGACACCATGCCGTTCAATTTCGTGCACCTGGGTTTGATCGAATTACTGTTTCCGGATGCCCATGTGATCCATTGTCACCGACACCCTCTGGACCTGATCCTGCGATGCTGGCTGAAGAACTTTGCTGGCCGCAGTCTGGCTTTCACCTTCGCGCTTGAGTCCATGGCGGCTTACTTTCTGCACTATCAGCGTTTGATGCAGCACTGGCGGAAGGTAAGCAAGCTGGCACTTTTTGAGATTCGATACGAAGCACTGGTGGACAGGCCAGAGCAACACAGCCGGCAACTGGTCGAGTTTCTCGGTCTGGAATGGGACCCCCGCTGTCTCAGGTTTTTTGAACAGGGGATAGCGACCAGCGCAGCCGAAACTCCGATCCGTCAGCCGCTGTTCTCACGGGAGGTCGGTGGCTGGCGGCACTACCAGCAGTGGCTGCAGCCATTCGCGGAGGCGCTGGATGCCGCGGGCTATGAACATGGAACGCGCTGATCCCGCCGCGCTGGAGCAGGCAGTTGCGCTGTTGCGCGCAGGCCGGGTGAGCGATGCAGAGCGGCTGCTGCTCCCCATCGCGGCGGGGTCGCTGCCGCTGTCGCTGCTCGGTACCAGGATAGAATTGCATCTGCGCGCCGGTCGACTGGATGCGGCAAAGGCGGATCTGGATATTGCCCGCGCCAAAGCGCCAGGCGACCCGCGGGTGGTCGACGCCGCTGCAGCACTGGCGATGACGGTTGGCAATTTTTCGGCGGCGATCCGATTGTTGCAGAAGGTGCTGGATCAGGCGCCGGGCAAGCCCCGCTTGTGGTATCGACTGGGCGTTGTCTGCCACGCTGCCGGCGACTATCGGCGGGCGCTGGATGCCTATGAACGGGCATCGGTCCTGGCTCCTGGCAAGGTGGAACCGCGTATCGGGCGCGCCGCGGTATGGCAGATCCTCGGGCATTTCGAGCAGGCGCGAGCGGCGCTGGAAGACGTACTCACGATCGCGCCAGGGCATCCCGATGCGCTAACCGCGCTTGCGGCCCAGTACGAAGTTCGCGGCCAGCCGCGGCATGGACTGGCATTGATCCAGCCTTTGATCGCAGGCGCGAGCACGCCTGAGATGAAGCTGGTCTATGCCCGACTGCTGCGTCAGGTGGGCCGCCACGAGGAAGCACGCGCGGTCCTGGGATCCATGGCCGATAGCGTGTTGAGCGGCCATCAGCACGCACGGCTGCTGTTCGCCCGTGCGGATCTGCTCCATGATGCCGCTGAGTTTGCCGAGGCGTTCGAGTGTTACCGCCAGGCCAACGCAGCGACGCCTGGCCGATTCGACGCCCTGCGGCATCGGCGCAGAGTCTCCGCGATAATTGAAACCTGGACCCGGGATCGATTGCGAACCCTGCGGTCAGTCGGCGTGGACAGCGACGCGCCGGTATTTATCCTCGGCATGCCGCGCTCGGGTACTTCGCTGGTGGAACGGGTGTTATCGCGCCATCCGGCGGTTCATGCGGGCGGAGAATCGACCGCTATCAGCGATATCGAGCGGCGTTTGCGCGGTACGCAATGGGTCCCGGATCCCGGCCAGATTACGCCGGCGCAATGGCATGAACAGGCAGCGTCGTATCTCGCTACCCGGCAGGCATCGCTACACCGTCATGTCACAGACAAGATGCCGGCCAATTTTCTCCATCTCGGATTGATTCAGACGCTGTTCCCACATGCCCGGGTGATCCACGTAAAGCGTGATCCCCTGGACGTCGCATTGTCCTGTTTCTGTCAGGACTTCAGTGCACCGGGCCTGGCATGGAGTCGGCAATTGCCGGACATTGCTGCGTACTATTCGGATTATCGCCGACTAATGTTGCACTGGCAGGCCACGCTGGATTTGCCAATGCTGCAGTTGGAGTATGAGCGGCTGGTAGATCAACCCGGGATTGTAATCCGGGAGTTGCTCGACTTTGTCGGGCTGGACTGGGATCCGGTCTGTGTTGCAGATGGGCAACCGGTGGCAACCGGTCCGGCCGGGGGCGACGAAGCCATCATGGCAACCGCCAGTTATCAACAGGTTAAGCAACCGATCTACGCGTCCTCGGTTGGTCGCCACAAGGACTATGCGGAACAGCTTGCGCCATTGCTGCGGATGCTGGAACAGGCGGAAGATGATCGTTGATGGGGATTAAACCGGGAAAGGATCTGGTGCTGGCCCGCCGCCGGCATGGCGCGGGCGAGTTCGCGGCCGCGCTGAAGATCTATCGGCGTCTGCTTGACGACGATCCGCAACAACCCGAATTACTGGTGCTGGCGGCGACAGCCGCAGCGCAGCTCGGGCAACTACAGCAGGCTGAGGAACTTGCGCGCCGCAGTCTCGAACAGCGAGCGGATGGGCCGGCCCAGCTGACTTTGGGCCGCATCCTGATGCAGGCCGGCAAAGCGGCTGAGGCACTCCAGTGGCTTGAGCTGGCGCGGTCGGACTCGCGAGTCGCTGCCGACGCCGCCTTCTGCCAGGGACAGCTGGAGCGCAGCACCGGTTCATTCGAGAGCGCGGACCAGGCATTGGCATACGCGGTGGCAATAGCGCCTGGACATGCACCGGCCTGGAACGAATACGGCATCCTTCGAATGCAGCGCGGTGAACACGAGCAGGCGCTGATCTGTTTCAGGAACAGCCTTTCCAGCCGCCCGCACGATCTGGCCACAATGACCAACCTGGTCAGCGCCTGCATCGAGTGCGGGGAATGGGCGCAGGCGGAACAGACGCTCGACGGTGTCCTGGCGCAGGATTCGGCCAATGGGCCCGGTCTGGCGTTGCTGGGCAGGCTGCGTAAACAGCAGGGTCGCTTGCCGGAAGCGCTGGCCGCGTGGCGCGGCGCCGTCGACGTGGCACCGGGGCACGCTGACTGGCGGGCGGGTCTGGCGATGACCCAGCAGGCGATGGGTGACTATCAGGAGGCCGGGGCCAACTACGAACGTGCGCTGACGCTCTCGCCCGGGAGTGTCGATGCACTGGTGGGGCGAGCGGAATTGCTGGAATGGCAAGGTCGCTATCAGGCCGGACTGGAGAGTCTGCGGGCGCTGGATCCGGAATCGCGTCAACAACCCGGCCCGGCGCTGGTGAGCGCCCGATTGTGGCGCCGGCTTGGCGATTCCCCGCGGGCGCGACAGATACTCGCCGATGCGATCCCGCTCAGCGGCAGCTATCGTCGGGCGTTTTGCTTCAGTCTCGGTGACGTGTGCGACGAGCTGGGTGACTATGCGCAGGCCTGGGACTGGTATCAGCAAGGCAATCAGTTGACCCCCGCGACTTTTCATCCGGATGCACAGATCGAGGCGTCGCGCGTGATCGAGCGCATGGCTACGCAGGCGCCGGCTGGTGATGGCGGAACGGATTTGTTGTTCATTGTCGGCATGCCGCGTTCTGGCACCAGTTTGCTGGAGCAGATGTTGGCGGCGCATCCGGGCGTATGCGCAGCGGGGGAGCTTCCGGCGTTCGGTGAGTTGGTGCATGGGGCGATGAGCGCCAGCGATGCCAGGCGACCTGCGCTGCTTGCACGGCTGGCTGAAGATTATCGGCGCAGCTTGCCGACACCGGAAACCGGTACCCGTCTGCTAAGCGACAAGATGCCGCTGAATTTTCAGTATCTGCCGTTGATCCGAAGGGTATTCCCCGCGGCACGGATCGTGCACTGTCGCCGCGACCTGCGGGATATTGGCCTGTCCTGTTTTTTCACCGATTTTGCAGATCAGGCGCTGGGATTTGCGACTCGCCTGGACTGGCTGCAACATTATCTGACGCACTACAACAGGCAGATGCTGAGGTGGTCCGCAGACTACTCGCCGGTTTATCAGCTGGACTATGAGAAGCTGGTGACGCAACCGGAGCAGGTGCTGCGTGGCTTGCTGGAATACTGCGGCCTCGACTGGGATCCGGCGTGTCTGGACTTTGACAGCCAGCAACGAGTCGTCGCAACAGCAAGTCATGCTCAGGTGAGGCAGGCATTGCACAAGCAATCCGTCGCCCGCTGGCGCAATTATCAAAACTGGCTTGGACCGCTGTCGGCGCTTGCGTCCGAGCCGGATCAGACCGGGCCCGGCCGGCAATAAGCGTCTAGTCTGAATCGGCCCATGGCCCAAGCGCGGCAATCAACGGCGCCAATCGGCTTTGGTAATGTCGCCATCGACCGACTGACGAGGCATAGACTGGCTGCCGGACCTGCCATCGGCTCAGCGTTCCGACCGCACGTGGATTGCGGGTGAAATCCAGACACGCCGGATCCCAGTCGAGACCGCAAAAATCGAGCAACTGCCGGGTCACGCCGGCCTGGTCTTCCAGCAGCGCCTCGTAACTCAGCTCGAATACGTCTTCTTTGTCCACCGCCCAGTGCGCCATCAATCGGCGGTAGTCGCGGTAATATGCGGCGATATCCTCGAGGTCGTTGGCGAACCGGTTGCCATAGGGAAAATCCTGAAAAAAGACAGACAGACAGGTATCAAGCGCGCTGCGGCGCACATGCACAAAGCGCGCTTCCGGCAGCAACCAGCGAAGCAATGACAGATGGCGGAAGTTCGCCGGATACTTGTTGCTTACTGTTGCCACGCGATTACCAGCCAGCTTACGAAGATACCCGGCCCGCAGGCCGCCAGCGGTATCCGGTGTCAGACCCGTGCTGTAGAACTGTTCCGCCGGCTGGTCGAAAAAGGCGACTTCACCCACACCTCCGGCCTCGCGATGAGCAGTGAGTATCTGATCCACCAGCGTTGTTCCGGAACGCGGCATGCCGACGATAAACACCGGTCTGACTGCCGCATCCGGTACAAAGGGTGAAGTCGGCTCCGATGCCGCAATGCGCGCGTCGGTATCCTTGCGCCAAGCTTCCCGGTCGAAACGGGGCAGGCGCGCGCGCCTGGCCTGCTTGGCCTGACTGAAGCAGTCGAACGCCGCGTCGTATTGCTGCAGATCGTTGAGTGCTTTGCCGATCGCCAGGGCCAGTTGTTCGCGCTCAATTGCGCCGATGTCCGGTTCCTGCAAGAGCTTGCGCGCGCTGCTCAGCTCGGGATCGTCAGGGTCAGTAATGCGGCGGCATTCGAGCAATTGCTGCCAGGCACCGACCAGCCGCGGTTGCCGGTTCACGCAATGCCGGAAATGGCTTAAGGCCTGGTCCGTGTCGCCGCTGGCCAGCAACAGCATGCCGCGCGCATAACGCACTTCGAGGTGTTCCGGGGCAATTGCCAGCGCCTGATCGATATGTTGTCGGGCATCTTCATCGCGACCGGCGCTGGCCAGCAGTAACGCGAGCCTGGCACTGGCAGCCGGATACCCGTTCGGGGCCTTCTCCAGCAGCGTTTCGAAGGCTTCGATCGCAGCCGGATCGCGGCCGCGCTGCTCTTCCGCCAAACCGAGGTTGAACCAGGAGTCGAGTTGTTCCGGGTGTTTCCGTAGCAATGCGCGCAGCTTATCCGCCGCGAGATCAAAAGCCTGCTGTGCAATTGCCAGCGCCGCGCACTCGGCGAGTACCGGCGCAGCCTCGGCATCCACTGTTGCTGCTCGCCCGAGCAGCTCGGCGGCCGCATCGAACCGACCATAACGGCGCTCGATGCCAGCGGCGATGCACAGCACCGGCAGACTGTCAGGCGCACGCTGCAGAATCTGCTGACAGCGGCCCATGGCCGCGTCCGGATCAGTGACGGCTTCGGCGGCCAGCGCCTGGATCAGTTGTCGCGGATCCGGAGGTGCCGTCATAGGTGCCGGCAGGTCCTAGTTGATCGAGCAATTGAAGGCGATGACGATTCGCGGACGCTCGCCCTGGTACGGAAATATTTCATGCATCATGAACGAGGGAAACATCACCAGATTTCCGGTGCGATGAATCACGTCGTAACCGCCATGGTTGTAGGGCATGTCGAGCCCCAGATTGCCGGCCTCTGCGTGAAAGGCGCTGCAAAATCGCGGATCATGGAAACGCACCAGGCCGCTGTCCGGCCGCTCCGCAGGACTGTCGCCCGGATCGACGCAAAAGATGCCTGACCAGGACGCATTCTGGTGATTGTGCAGACCCTGATAGCCGCCGTTGCGAGTGATGTGAAACCAGGCGTGGTAATCGAAACGCAGCTTGCTGAAATCTTCGTCGGTAAAGGAAGAAAGCTGCCTGAGTAATTGCACCAACGACGCATGGCAAAAGTGAGCGACCTTCTTTACTGGCGGGTCCGGCCATCGGAACAGATCAAAGCGGCTCTCAAACAGTGGTCCGAATTGCGTTGCGCGTTGCTTTTCGTTGCGCACCGTACCGCCCTCGGCCTCCTTGGCCAGAAACAGGGTGCGCAACTCGTCGCATAGCGCCTGGTGATCGCCAATCTGTGCATCGGCCATCGGGGTGCTGAACAAATCTGTCACGTTGATCATCGAGTCGCCCGTTTATCAATTTCTACCTGCCGTTCCATTTTCTTCTCATCATTCACCGGTCTTCATATCTTCCGCATCCAAGACATCGTAAGCCCGTAAATCTCCCAGGCTGTGCAACAGTGGCTGGATATGATCTGCATAACGTTGCCAGCGGCCAACGGAACTCTGATAGGCGGGCTGGCGCACCTGGGTCATGCTGGCGGTGATCACTTTGCGTTGATTCAGATGGAAGTTGAGACATTCCTCCGACCATTCGAGGCCGACATAGTCGATCATGCGCCGCGCTTCGTGTTCGACGTCCCGAACCAGGTCTTCGTAACGGATTTCAAACAGCCCGCCGGGGAGCACGCTCCGCCAGTGCCGCATCAATTGCCAGTACAGCCGGTATGTTTCCCCCAGTTCGGCCAGATCGCAGGTAAAGCCGCGATCGCTTTGGAAAGATGTCGTATAGCAGGAAATACACGTATCGCGGGGATCGCGAACACAGTGGATGATGCGTGCACGCGGCAGCATCAGCCGGATGATCCCGGTCAGGGTGTAATTGAAAGGCAATTTGTCGGTGATGCGTAACGCGTCTTCATCATAGTGCCGCAGCCGGTGGGCCAGACGCTGTCCCAGCTCCGCCCATGCGGCCGGATCGACATCCGCCACTGCCTCGGGGAGGTTGCGGCCTTCCGGAAGCCAGCGGCCGATGCCGCCGAGGATTCTCCACAGGTCGTTCAATTCGCCGCCGCCGTGTATTGACGGATGCGAGTCCAGGATCTGTTCGACCAGCGTGGTACCTGAGCGCGGCATGCCGATGATAAAGACCGGTAGTTCGCTGCTGTCTCCAAGATTTGCAAACTGTTCGAACACCTCCGCACTGAAGCTGTCGATGATGCGCCTGGTGTTGGCGCGTTCGGCTTCGATAGAGAAATCGGCGAGCTCGTGTTTGCGGCGATTGCCACGATGGTAATAGGGCATGGCCTGATCTACCTGGCCAGCCTGGTCCAGGGTCCGGGCCACTGCGAAGCAGGTCACCGCCTCGTTGCGCGGCTGCATCGACTGGTGCTCGAGGATCTCCATCTGACGCAGGACACGCGGGTCGTCGGCTTCCAGATGTCTGATACTGGCAAGGCCATACAGCGCCGCGCCGCTGCCTGGATCCTGATCCAACGCTTGCGCATAGACGTTGGCGGCTTGCTCGAAGTCGCCGTGATCACTGAACAGTGTTGCCAGGCGCATGTAAGCTTCGAGGTCCTCCGGGTCAAGCGAGATCGCGGTCTGCAGCTGATCCACCGCCGCCTCGAAGTCCCCCAGCTGGCTGTGACAGGCGCCAAGATCCATGTGATAACGGGCGGTGCCCGGAGCCAGGTCCACCGCTTTTTGCAGCCAGTCAGCTGCTTCCTTCGATTTGCCCTGGCGATATACCGCCAGACCAAGCAGATAGGCGGCGTGAGCGTGCTCGGGCGCTGCTGAGACCAGACGGCGGGCAAGTTTGGCCGCCTCGTTGACGCGCATTTCCCGCAGCATCTGCGCGGTTCGCTCAAGCTCGGCAGTCAGCTCGGTCGGGCCCAGGCCTCCTGCCGTGGTCTCGCGTCCCTTCCTCTCCTGGACCGGCATCAGATCAAAGGCGATGCTGACCCGCTTGCCGGCCCCGGTGAAGGGCAAGGTACGGTGATAGAAATACGAAGGGAACAGCAGCATCAATCCCGGGACAGGTTCTAGCCGGCGTACGCTCGCCGGGCGCTGAAGGTGAAACTCATCGGGGGCCTGGCCGAATTCGATCCAGCCGGCGTCCGCGGGTGATTCCGGCCCAGCTTCGGGCACCGCGGCATAGTAGACACCGCTTAGCCATCCGGTCGGGTGGACGTGGGCAGCCTGATGGCCACCTTGATCAAGTACCGTAGCCCACATGGTCAGTTTCCATTGCTCGGGTGCGGTGGACAGATACGGATGTTCGGAGCACGACTCGATGGAGGCCAGATACGTGCTCATCGCGTCGCGTACCATCGCTTCCAGCGCGGCCAGGGGGCCGTCCGAACCGGCCAGTTCGCCCGTTTGACTGCCCTTGCGGGTGGACTTGGAAACTGGCTCCCAAAGAAGCGTGGGATGATTGATGACCTGCTTTACCAGCGCTCGATTGAAGGCATCGAGGTCATCGTAGCCTGGTGGGCAAGCACACTGTCGCTCCGCCATCAGACCCTGGTAGTCCATCAGAACATTCCGCGTCTCGTCGTCGCCATCTTCGTGAGCGGCACTGGCGAGAAATGCCAGCGCCTGTCGATGGCCGGGGTGAATCTCGAGGCAGTCGCGCAGCGCCACGGCTGCTTCCCCGGACCTGCCCGATTGCATCAAGGCACTGGCCAGGTTGGTGTGGGCAGGCGCAAAGCCCGGGTCCAGACGCAGACTCTCACGAAACTCCTGCAGGCCGTCTTCCACGCGGCCGCAGGCCACCATTGCATTGCCGAGATTGGAATGCAGCTCGGCTTCGGCAGGGCTGATCTCCACGGCTTTTGCGAGCGACTCGACTGCCTCATCATCAAGGCCCAGCGTTTGCAGAGTGGCACCGAGATTGGACCACAGCGCGGGGTCGTCCGGGATCAGTCTGGTAGCTTGCCGATAACGCTCTGCGGCTTCTGCATAGTGATCCTGGGCGCGCAGCACATTAGCCAGGCAAAACAATGCGCTGCCATTAGCCGGATCGAGTCGTAGTGCGGCCTCCGCTTCGCCCCGCGCCTCCGCAAACTGCCCCTGGTCTTCGTACATCAGCGCCAGATTGGCACGGTAGGTTGGCATCTCCGGGTTGTTGGCGATAGCCTGGCGTAACAGCCTTATCGCGGCCTCCGATTTGCCCGCGTGTTTGGCCACCAGGCCAAGCAGATGCAGTGCATCCGGATTGGCCGGCTCGTGTTGCAGGATGCGTCGATAGATCCGCTCCGCCTCAACGAATTTTCCTGCCCGATGCAGCTCGATGGCCTCGGCCAGTATCCGCTCGGCTGCGGCGACGGGTCCGCCGGGCTTGGCTTGGCTGGTGGTGTTCACTGATGGTTGGTCTGCCCAATGTGGTCTTGCAATCTTACCAAGATATCGCGGGCCAGGACTGGATGACCAGACACGACTTCCTGCGAATCAATCCAAAATGCCGGGCAAAAAAAACGACGGCCCGCCGAAGCGGGCCGTCGCTGGTCTGTTGACCTTGCCAGTACTGCCGGATCAGAGATCCTGCTGGTACTTGACGTAAGGCACGCGACCATAAACATCGTACAGGTAGTTCGTGTAGAACGGGCTGCCGATGTTCGCGCTGGTGGGCGGATCCTCGTCGAACAGGTTTCTCGCACCGACGGTAACCGTACCGTTCCAGGGCGTGTTGTAGTAAACCTGAACGTCGACGCTGTTCCATGAGTCAAGACTCGCGTCCAGAGACTCATAGGTCGAGCCGTCGAGGTACTCATAGGTTACGTTGGCACCGAAGTCACCAAGCGCCCAGTTGACGGTGATGTTGCCTTTCCACTTGGGATCGAACGCTGCCGGATCAGTAAAGCCCTGGCCATCGCCGAAGTCACGCTCGTACTCGTTAACGTAGGTCCACTGAGCGTTGACACGGTAGTCGCCAGTTGAGCCGAGCGCGAAGGAGTACTGACCTTCGAAATCGAAACCGTCGGTCTTCCGTGCGCCAACGTTGGCGTTAAGACGATCGATGAACTCGATGTTGCCGTTCGCCAGACGCGTGACCTTGCCCACGGTGTTTCCGGTGGCGCCAGCCTGACGCAGACGGAACTCCTCATCCAGCAACTGCTGCATGGAGGGCAGGCCGATCTCATCATCCAACTCGATGTTGTAGTAATCGAGGGCCAGCGACAGATCGTCCAGCGGGTTCCAGACCACGCCAGCCGACCAGTTATCCGACTTTTCAGCAGTCAGGCTGGTGTTACCGCCCTGGAAGTTCTGGTACTGGGTCACACGACAGGGGTTGCCCTGCGGCAGCGCGTTCGGATCACCTTGAGCGCGACCGGTTGTGGGGTTACCCGCCGGGTTGGCAGCACAACGCGTGGCGTCGATGCCGGCGTTGAAGCTCTGCGAGCCACCGCTGTACAACTCGGTCATGCTCGGCGCCCGGAAGCCCTGGCCGTAACTGGCACGGAGCAACAGGCTGTCGATCGGGCGGAAAGCCAGGCTGGCTTTCGGGTTGATCGTCGTGCCGAAATCATTGTAGTCGTCATAACGGATAGCGAAACCGATCTCGAGGTTGCTCAGGATCGGAATCGTGGTCTCGCCGAACAGCGACTTCACGGTACGGGCGCCGCTGACGTCTTCACCACCGGCCGAGCCCTGCACGTTACCGGCGTTGGACTGCGGATCGTAGTCCTGAACGTATTTGTCATCCCGATATTCGAAACCGAGCACCACAGGAATGGCGCCGTTCTTCATCTGGTAGGCGTCGAAGTTGACCTGACCGTCGACCACTGCGATACGGGTTTCGTTTTCCTGGGTGGTGTTCAGCGCCGATGACTGCGCGACCGCTGCCTGACCGGGGCCGAACGTCGTGTTGGCTCCGAATACATCCAGGTTACCGTCGTTGATGTCGGACTGCAGCGCAGGACCGATACCGTTGCCGGTGCCGATGTTATTGGACCACTGCTTGCTGTACTGCCCAGCGAGTTCCCAATCCATGCCGCCGAGCCAGTCAACCGTGCCCTGGACGCCAGCGGAGTAATCAACCAGCGTGTCCTGCACGTTTCCGTCACGGAAACCGCCCGGCACGTTGCGATAGAACAGCGTCAGGTCAAACGGACCGTTGACCGTGGTGTCAGCGACGCCATCACCGTCGGTGTCGGCCTCGACCGACTGACCCGGGAAGGGCTGGCCGAGCGTATTGGTCGGGTTGAGGGCCCCATTTGTCGGGTTGTTGGCATTGTCCGCAGACATCGAGGGCAAAGGCGAGGTGAACGGTGCCGGCGCATAACGGCCGAACGATTCGTTGCTGCTGAACACGCCGCGGGTGAAGAACGTGGTGGTCTCATTAATGTCGTAGTTGGCATTGATGAAGAAGTTATACGTTCTGTTGGCGGCCTCGTTGGCGGCCACACCGGCGTAGTTATAGCGGCAGCGGGTGCCCACACCGACAGAAGCCGGGAAGTCCGGGTCGGTGCCCAGGTTGGCCGGGCAACGCGGATCCGGGAACGTGCCGACGGACAGATAGGTCGACTGCAGATTGCTGTCAGCCGTGCCGTCGCCGTCATTATCGTCCTGGAACGCCTGTGCCGGGTTGCGCGGGTCGTTGGTGGTCAGGAACGCGAAGTAGCTGCCCGGGAAGCCGAAGGACGACAGGCCGGTAGCGGAGAAGCTGCGATCACCCTGGAAGATGATGTCCTTCTCTTCGTATTCCATGCCGAAGGTCACGTTGCCCTTGGCGCCGCTGACGCCGCCGACGATGCTGTACATATCGTCATCACCGCCGGTCTGGGTCGGGCGGCCGATCTGATAGGTCAGCTGCATGCCTTCGTAGTCCTTACGCATGATGATGTTGATCACACCACCGATCGCGTCAGAACCGTAGATAGCTGATGCGCCGTCGCGCAGGATTTCGATCCGCTCGACCGCGGCCAGCGGGATCGTGTTCAGGTTAGCAGCCGAGCCGGCGCCGAAGGACGGCGAGCCGGTGATGCGACGGCCATCCAGCAGCACCAGGGTACGCTGGGCACCGAGGCCACGCAGGCTGACGGTCCCCTGGGACTGGGCCGAGCTACCGGAGCTGGCGCGGAAGGAACCGAACGTGTTGTAAGACGTGCCACGCAGCACTTCAGCAACGGAGATATCACCGGAAGCATCGATGTCATCCCGGTTGATTACCGTAACGGCGGAGGGGCCTTCGATGTCGACACGCTTAATGCGCGAGCCGGTCACCGTGACCTTGTCCTGAACTGCTACGTCATCCTGTGCAAGCGCTGAAGCTGGCGCGCCCACAAAGGAAGCCGCAACACCAGCCGTAAGTGCGTAACGGACAGCGTCCCGGACTGGGTTTCGCTCTGTCATGTAGTTACTCCTCGTTATTTTGAGAGGTTGGCGTTTTGGAAACCGGACACCCATCCACGGGTGGCCAGTGAAAACCCGCGCCGGACCTGAAATCCCCCCAGGCCGGAACGCGAAGTTGACGGGATACTAGCAACAGATGTGCCGGATGGGAAGCCCCATGTTGCGAAAACATAACAACAGTGTGTTGCCCGCGGCGCACGATATTGCGAACGCTCGACCGGCACCGCCGTTGCATCCGGGCGAGCGGCCGATTCACCGGTCAATCATGGCCTTGGGCTATGAAACTTAGACTCATTATCAAGCTCCGGATCGGGCTGGCGAGGGCAAGTCTGGATCAGAGCGGCTGCGGGTGTTGTGATTTAGCAACAGGTCTGTGTTGTAAAAACACTACAATTATTTCGGGTTGATGGGCGCCATCCGCGAGCCGGATTCAGGGCTTAGAGAAGCTGCGTCTGCACTTTCCAGCCCATAAGTGGGCCACCGTTATGCCGGAATTCCTCGGCATCAGGGCTTTCGAAGCCGGCGTGGGCCAGTGCCTGAGTGATCCGCCGGATGTCCTCCGGGCTGCGGCTCGCCGCCATCAGGTCCTGCAGTCTGGCCAGATTAGCCTGAATTTCCTGGCGACCGGTTTCCAGCCGGGCCAGGGCTGTTTCGAGGTTCTCACCGACGGCCCGATAGGCGCCGGCAATGCGGTCCAGGGCCATCTGCAACAGCTCGGGGTGGGCAGAAGACTGTGCTGCCTGACCCAGGCTCGCCGCGGCCTGATTGAGCCTGTTGCGTATGACTTCGGCTTCCGGATTCCGCGCCAGCGCCTGTTTTTCCGCCGCGCTGCGCGCATTTCCGACCAGCTGGATCATGGCCTCCGCGGCATCGAAAACCCGGGTCTCGGAGAAAATCAGGTCGCCGTTACGCAACTCCTCTGTGGAGGTCTCGATCACCACGGACCGTTCATGGTGGATGATCAGTTGGACCCGGCAACCGCGTGCCGCGATGCGTGCCATCTCGTTGATACAGCCGGTTTCGTCTGTGTATTCGAATGCGTACTGGCCGGAGATGGCGTCGAATACGCGATCCGGAAACGGCGTCGACTCGGCCGCGGTCTGCGAGTGAAACCTGATCCCGTCGAGCAGATCACGTCTTTCTTTCACGGTCTCCATTGGCCGGATGATCGCGCTATCGATGGCGTCGATCTCGAAATTCAGGGCCCCGGCGCGGGAAACCTGGTTTGCGATCATCGCGATGGCGCCGTTACCGGTGCAGATGTCCAGCACCCTTGCGCCCGCCGGCAGCTCGCCGAAGAAGTCTTCCCAGGCGGTCCTCAAGGTGCCTTCATAATTGCCCGTGAACGCGCCGCTACAGGACGTGACGAAGCCATGCTCCCAATAGCGGTTCCAGCGTTCTTGTTCGGCGCGGCGATCAGTCATAGGGCAACCCGGCAACCCGGCAATTGGGAGCCGGGATAATATAGAGCCGTCCCGGCATTGCCAATGCCGGTCCCGCGGTATTGCCACGCCACAGCAGGTCCGAGTCGATCATGAGCGAATCCGCACAGCGTCTGTTGAGCCGGGCCCGCGAGTGTGCGATCGCCGGACGCGACCAGGAAGCTCTGAGCGCAGTCAGTGAGGCGCTCGCCCTGGCCCCAGAACAGCCGGCAAGCCATTATGCGGCGGCACTTGTGTTCGCCGGCCTTGGTCGCGCCACTGAAGCCGAGACCGCATTCCGCCGTGCGCTGGCGCTGGATCCGGCCGGCGCCGATCCGGTGTTCGGGCTGGTTCGATTGCTGCTGAGTCTTGGCCGTAATCAGGAAGCCCTCCAGCTTGTTGAACAAGGCTGCCGGCTTCATCCGGACGATGCACGTGGACCGCACTTGCTTGGCGGTATGTATCTGGACCAGGGTCTGCTGGACGGCGCCATCGACTGTCTGCGGCAGGCGGCAAATCTCGCGTCCGGCGAAATGGAACGATGGCTGGATATCTGCGCCGATCTCGGGCTGGCCCTGCAAAGTGCCGGACAGTCCGATGCCGCCAGATTGCGCTATCTGGAAGTGCTGAACATCAGGCCGGACCACGACCTTGCATTGCGGGGGCTGGCCCGCCTGGCGGAGCTGGCCGGGGATCCCGGCCCGGCGCTGACCCGGATGGCGCCAGTGGTGGGTGATCAACGGGCAACACCCGAGATGCTTGCGGTTTATGCGCGCCTGCTGGGCCAGAGCGGGCGTCGCGATGAAGCGATCGGGCTGTTGCAGCAGCAACTAGCCGATTTCCCTGGGGCCGATTTCCCTAGGGCCGATTCCCCCATGGCCGATTCCTCCATCGTCGATTTCCCTGGGGCCAATTCACCCAGGCCCGACTCGCCCGGGGCCGAATCTTCCGGGTCCGAATCCATCTCCGCGCCGCGCGTCGCGCAGGCACAGCAGATGCCGATATTGTTCGAACTCGCACAACTGCTCGACGCAGCCGGTGAGGCCGAGCGGGCGATGGCGTGCGCGCTGGAAGCCAACCGGCTGAAACAGGCCCGGTTCGATCCACGGCACTATCGTGATCTGGTCGATCGTTTACTGGCCAGCTTCAGCGCGGACCAGATGGCCCGGCTGCCCCGCTCGGGTCTGGAAGATCAGCGTCCGCTGCTGATCGTCGGCATGCCCCGGTCAGGCAGCTCCTTGACCGAACAGATACTGGCCAGCCATCCAGGCGTAGTCGCAGGCGGCGAACGAGCCGAGCTCGGACTGCTGGCACTGGCAACGGCGGGCGCCGGTGTCGAATATCCCGAATCAGTTGCCACGCTGGATCGAGACCGGCTGGCGCAGATGGGTCAGCGTTATCTAGAGGGCATGGGTCCGGCGCGGCGGGAGTTGCTACGGTTCACGGACAAGATGTGGCAGAACTTTGAGTTTCTGGGGCTGGCCGAGCTGATGCTTCCGGGCGCCCGGGTCGTGCATTGCGTACGCGAACCCCTGGACTGCGGATTGTCCTGTTTCTTCCATCATTTCTTTGGCAGCGGTGTTGCCTTCTCCTACGATCTGGAACACATCGGTGCGTACATCGGTCAATACCGGCGGATCATGGCGCATTGGCGGGAGGTGTTGTCGTTACCGATGTTTGATCTGGACTATGAATCGCTGGTGACCGATCCGGAACGCACGATTCGCGGTCTGCTTGAATTTGCAGGCCTGCCGTGGGACCCGGCCTGTCTGAATTTCCATCAGCACCGCCGGGAAGTCAGGACCGCCAGTTTCGACCAGGTGCGCCAGCCGCTGTACCGGACCTCGGTGGGCCGCCATCGCCGCTATCGACAATGGCTGGAACCGATGGTGAAGGCGCTGGCCGACACGTGATTGCCGGCCCGGGTCGACGCGGGCACAAAAAAGGCCCGACAGCGAAGCTGCCGGGCCGGGATCATACGATCGCTGCGGCGAGGATCAGTTCAAAACGCGCAATTCCACCCGCCGGTTCTTGGCCCGACCTTCAGCGGTATTGTTGTTTGCGATCGGGTCCAGCTCGCCATAGCCTTTGGCGGTCAGATCAGCGGGGTTTGCGCCGCTGCTGATCAGGTAGTCGCGAACCGAGTTAGCGCGACGATCTGACAGATCCAGATTGTAGGCATCAGCACCGGCACTGTCGGTATAGCCGGCCACTTCGACCTTGAGCCCCGGATTCTTCACCAGGGTTGCTGCCGCATCGTTCAATGTCGCCTGCGAGGCCGGGGTCAGGGTCGCCGAGTTGTACTGGAACTCTACCTCGGGCAAACGGATTACCGTCTTGATTTCGCAGCCGCGCGTGTCTACGCGGGCGCCGGCCGGCGTTCCCGGGCAGGCATCGTCACCATCCAGCACGCCATCGCCGTCCGAGTCCAACGGACAACCGCTGGCATCTACCTTGGTGCCCGGAGGGGTGCCAGGGCACTTATCCAGATAGTCCGGGACGCCGTCACCATCAGCATCCAGCGGGCAGCCGAAGTTATCGACATACACACCGGCGGGTGTGCCAGGGCAGCGATCCTGGCTGTCGGGGACCCCGTCGCCGTCGCGGTCCGGATCCACCACAGCCATCGGTTCAGGTTGGCCACCGAACGGAATCTGCAGACCCACATTGGCGATCAGGTCATGCTCGGTACTGTCAGCGGAATAATCCAGACGCCACCGAATCTCGGTACGCAGCGCGATGGTCTGGCTGCTGGTGAGATCGGTCAACAGACCGAAGGCGAAGGAAGACTGTGCGCCCTGACTGTCTTCGATACGCGTGTTGTTGTTCTTCATGTAGCCCAGCGCCAGACCAAAGAACGGGGTAATCCGGCGATTTCGGTACCAGACCCGGTAGGCGCCGATGTCGGCGCCCCACATGTCATCATCGTTGAACCCGCTGAGCTGATAGCCCCACGCAGAAAATTCGAAGTTGTAATTTTCGTACGCTTTGCCCAGCGAGATCTGCGCACCAAAATCGTCGTCTGCGATACGGGCGTCGTCTGGCCAGATGGCCGAAGCCATCGGCGCGACATACCACTGTCCGGGTGCTTCGGCTGCCTGGACGGTGCTGATCATGAACATCGCCGTGACCGCTAACGCGGACGCATATACTTTCATTAGTCTTCTCCCCTGACGATTCGGTCCCCGGCAAGTTTGCTGTTTCATATTCTCGGGCCGGGAATCGGGACTAGGCGGCACCGTAATCAAGCTGCGCGCATTCCTAGGATAGTACAGTAAACCCGGCGCCAGTAGAACGATTTGAAGCAATGTCGTTGGCCTGGCGCGGGTGGCTCACGGGCGCCCGACCGATTGCTGCAGAATCTGATCGCGGCGCTTGAGCACGGCCTGAATCTGGGCCTTTTCCAGCAGACTGCCGAGCGTGCCGCTAAGCTGCGCATAGTCGAGATTGGCCAGACGCTCCGCCAGCAGACCCGACACCTTCAGATCCACCTTGCGCAGATCCTGCGGTCGTCCTTTCAGGGTGCGGAATGCCCTTGAATGATCGATCAGATACAGCATCCAGTCATCGCTGGCGTAGGTAATGTTCTGCTTGGTTCGATCTTCGTTATAGATCAGCGCGTCAAAAATAAACATCAGCGGCCATTGCTCTCCGAGCGGGCACCAGCCAGTGGCAGCGAGGGATTCTTGCTCCCGTTTGAGCTCATTGATCATGTCCGGGACCCAGTATTGCAGCGAGCCGGGCGTGCCGTTGATCTCCCGCTCCACCGTCACCGGCACCATCTGCAGATCGATCAATCGATCCAGGCGGTAGGCCGCGACCTCGTGTTGCCAGCGGTCCGACAGATTGATCAGTTTGGCCTGTTGCGAGCGCCGGCTGGCGACGATATTGGTCGATTCAGTCTTGAACACCGCATCGATCTCGATGCCACCGCTGCGAAGACGAACTTTCCGGGGCTTGGTTACTCCCTCTCCGACCTCCTCAATTGAGACGATCTCGCCATTGCTGAGGATGTCTTCCAGCTGCTGATCGGTGAGCCTGTCAGGTCGATCCCCGACGCGTCGCGGCTCGGGATGGATAGCCTGCGGGCTCTCCTGCTCGGGATACAGCACGGTGAGGGCGTGTTCCTGTTCCAGCAGGGCGGCGGCGCGGCCATGGTAGACGGGAACCAGCATTCCGGTATCGATCAGCAGGACCGCATCATTCATCCTGCTGACCACGCGTGAGTCCGGTGTCGGGGTGTGGCCCAGAACTGCCCGCTGCGCATCCTGTGCCTCGAGCACACGATTGACCCGAAATACCTCGAAATTTTCATTGCACCAGGCGGTGCCGCGAAACCACAGTGGTCCGTCGGCGGTGAATACCGGAGATTCGCTGGCGCTGCCAAGTTCGCTGGCGGCCGCGAGCAGATCCGGATCGGTGGTCTCGGCGGCCAGTGCGGGCCTTGCGGAAAACGGCGTCGTCTCATTCAACACCCCCGCATCCCTGAGCGTCGTCCAGGCAGAGGCATAACGTGCCAGATCAGCACTCAGCTGGCGGTTGATCGTCGCCAGGTCGCCGCCGGCGAGGTCATCGGATACACCGCCGTGGACGAACAACATGCCGTTGACAACAATCGCGACGGGTCGATCAAGGGTCCAGGCGCCGTAGCGGCCGTCCGCGGCGAAAAAAGCCTGATGACCGAAATATCCCGGCGGAAATTTCTGCTCGAAAGCGGCCCGGGCCACGTCACCATCGACGAGGTTTTCATACGCGAGGAAGCGTTGGTAGGCGGCTTGCCGGCGCGCCGGATCCTCGACGTCAATATAACTGGCAAACTCCTCGACAGAGACATATTCCAGCTCTCCCGAAACCTGCATTGCATCATGATTCCCCAGCAGCACATGGATCTGCCCGCCCGCCGCGGCGGCTTGCGGCTGCAATGCCATGAACAGCTCGATGACCTCCCGCGAACGCGCGCCGCGGTCCACCAGGTCGCCAACGCTGACCAGGTGAGTCTTGCCTCCGGTCCAGCGCAATTGATCGTCGATGATTCCGGCCTGCTTCAGGATGCCGGTCAATTGATCATAGGCACCGTGCACATCGCCGACGGCTACCACCCGCTCGACATCTTCCCAGCGCCAGTCTTGTGTCGCTGCATGACTGAACTGCGCCGCCAGCAGCAGCACTGAGAGAAGCACGCAACGCATGATGATTTTCGCCATCGATGTCTCCGGAATGCGGAATCGCCGGCTGTCTAGCCGCGCGAACCATGGAACATGGACACTAGCGTAGGCGAGCGGGCGCCGTCAGACCAGCCCCGGACTGCGTTATGATGCGCGCGGTGACTGCGTCATGCAGACATATTCGACCCGGTGCTCAGCGCAAACAAGCGGAGATTCAGTTAATGATGGATAGAACGTCAGGTCTTTCAGCGCAGCTCGCGCCGATGCTGTTGGCGATGTTGGTAGTGACGCTCGCTGGCTGCGCGCTTGAAGAGCAATCCCGCGCCGATTTCGAGCGGCATAACCAGAGCATCCTGCGCGACTCTTATACCAATCCGGACGTGCTGGTGTTCGAAGCCAAGGCGGGTGCAGCGATGCCAGCAGATAGCAAGAGCGCCGAAGCCACGCGCATGCAATGGCTCGACGCCTGGCTGACCCAGCGCAAGCTATGTCCGGCCGGTCATGAAATCGTCTCCCGGCAAGCTATTGCGCCGGGTGAACCAAACTTCCATGACATGAATCTGCGCTACCTGGTGCGTTGTACCGATCAGCCGGCGCCTGAGGCCTCAGAGTCGCCGACGTCCAGATAGGCACCGGTATGCAGATTGCTGACTGATAGCCAGGGCTAACTAATTTACCGACCTGCCGACAACGCCTGCCGACCCTGGCTACTGTAGATACAGGCCCGTGATCTCGTCGTATTGGCCGCTTTCGCGCAATCCTGCAAGCGCCGCATCAAAACGCGCGACGACATCTTCCGGGACTGACTCCCGGCTGAACATCAGGCGAACCTCTCCGCCGCTGGACAGGTCCAGCGGGTGCAGTGCTATCTGCTGTTCCAGGCCGCGGCGACGGATGATGGCGGTGCCAACCACCACATCTTCCAGATAGGCATCGATCACGCCGTCGAGCAGACGGGTAGTGTGAATCTCCCCCAGTTCGGCGCCGACAAATTGTTCCGAATACGCTGGATCGGCTTGCAATGCCTGCACTTCGGGTCCGTAAATATAGTCGTCGGTAAAACCTATCTTCATGCCCGCCTGCAGCATCGCGGCGAGCGAGTCAGAGGGATAATCCGCTGCCTCGCCGCGGCGCAGGAACAAACCGAAAGTCTCGTCGCGATAAGGATCAGAGAACCGCGCGAACACTTCGCGCTCCGGCGTCAGCGTGGCCCCGCTTATCAGGTCGATTTCGCCGCGGCGGACTCTGCCCAGCAGGCTGGACCAGTGGTCGCGTTCGAATGACACAGAGCAACCGGCACCGGCGGCCATCGCCCGTATCAGGTCAATATCCATGCCCTGCATATTTCCCCTGGGATCCATGTAGTGATATGGCTCCCAGGGGTCCCAGCCCATGGTCAACTCGCACTGGGTCACTACCGCATCGGGCGGCACCTGAGCTTCACGGGCAGATTCGCGCTCGCAAGCCGCAAGCAACAGACTTGCGACCAACAATGAGAAAACCAGGAAAGCGCGTTTCATTGCTTCATCCCCCTTTGATGTCATGGGTGGACTTACTGCATGGCGGGCCCGATCAGGCGTTTGCCCACCATCGTCGCTGCTTTTGAATCAGTATAGGTGACCGGTAGCGGTCAGACCGTGGTGATGCTGGTCTATGCTAGTCGAGCGCCTGATAGTGGACCATGTAGTAGAGATAAGGACTTGCGGAGCGCAGCCGGTCGGCGAGGCGGCCATGCAGATCGGGGTCCCATACCGCATATTGGTCAATAAAGCGGGTCGCCTGCGCTGCATCGCCGTCTTCCTGGATCCGCAAAACTTCCGCCAGCATCGATGCAACGGTGTCGTGATACAGCGCGTAATCCAGATCCAGCCGCCGGCCGTCGAAGCGCAGCAGACCGCTTTCGAGGAAGAAGTTCATCTGCATCAATTGCATGGTCTGATAAGACTGCTCGCGACGCGGCTCAACCCGCTGCAACACCCGGCGGATGCCGGCCGCATACATGGCTTTCAGGGTGCGCTCGTCAATCAACTCCTGTGCGCGCAACTGACGGGCGACAAACAGCGCCACCAGGTCTGATTTCAACTCCTCGTAGAGGTCTCCCCAGGGGCTGAGCGCGGGACCGAGATCCCGACCGTCATGGGTATTGGCGACGCCAAGATAGTGACCGATTTCGTGCCAAAGCGTCCGGTAGTAGGCGCCCTCCGGCTGCAGATCTGCGGCCAGCGCGTTGCCAACGGCCGCCGTATACACTGCCAGGCTGTCCGCAAACAGCTCCGGGTTGGTGAGGATATTGCCGCGCAGCAATATGGTCCGCCCATACTTTCGCGCATGGCTGGGTTCGTTTGGCAGGATAGTGGCGGTATTGGTGCCGCGGGCCTGGCCAAAGTCCGCGATCACCTCGTAAGCGCCCACCGGGATGCGGTTACGCACCTGTCTCTCGGCCCTTTGCGGCAGCATGTCCTGCAGTTCCTGAATACTGCCTATCGCCTGTTGCAGTTCCGCGGTCTTGTCCAGATCGCGCACCAGCAGACTGAGTGAAAAAAATGTGCGTACGCCGAACAAGGCGTCGTCGTAACTCTCGTAGCTGCCGATCTGAGCATTGAGCCGGCGAAAATCCCCGCTGACCCAGGCCGCATCACCGGCCTCATAGTTGTCGCTGAGCAGGTCCCTGGCGCGCAAAATCAGATATGCAGACAGATCGGGGTCAATTTCGCTGACGTCCGTCGCTGCCTGGTTGAGCAGTTCATAGACCTGCATCATCCTGGGCGCCCAGCGCAGGGAGTAGGGCAGAGCGTAAAATCCGGCATCATCGCTGCCCTCGCGCAGGCTGAGCAAGCGCTCGCGCAAACCCGGGTGCAGGCGGTCGATGGTTGGGTATTGATCCAGTCGCGCAAGGTCATTGTCGAGGTTCGGGCGGTTGGTTTCGCGCACAACGGTGCGCAGCCCCATCAGGCCCGGCTCCAGCTGCGGACGGCTCGCAAGCAACGCTGCCAGCGGCTCCCGTTGCAGGCCCCATGGATAGACATTGCGGCCTGGTTCCGGGGACGCAACCGGCAGGAATGGCACTCTGCGGTTGTCCAGTGTCGTCGCGATGGGTCCGCGGAACATGTAATACAGCTGGCTGAGCGCCGCGACCTGCGGTCTGCCAGGATCCATGGATTCCAGCGTCGCCAGCGCATCCAGCGCCTGCGGATGGATCGAATCCAGGTACATCTCCTGAAACAGTCTCCCGACCGCGATCAATTTCGCCGCTGCCGCCTGTTCTCCGTTGCTGAGCGCACCGAGATCCGGGTCCAGATGGACATGCCGGGTCTTGTCCAGCACCGCATTGGCCTGCTTCAGAGTCCAGTTGCCGGCTGGCAGCGGCTCAGTGGCGTGCAGCAACGGCGGGGCCATCAGGATCAGCAGGAGTATCGCAGGGCGCATTATTGGTATCCTCCGTCGGACCGCGGGTCTCGCTGATGTAAATCAATGACGTGCGCGCCGAAAACCGCTATTTTCGTTTCTTACCTTATACCCGACCCGGGGCGATGGCAGCACGGGGTGTGGTGTTCGCAAGTGGACAACAGCCGTCAGTGAGTAGCAGATCGATGCAGCGATTCGAGTTCGACAGTGACCTGGTTCAGCGTTATGACGGCCCGGGGCCCCGGTATACCTCATACCCGACCGCAGTACAGTTCCACGAGGGATTCGGCGCTGACGATTATGCCCGGCTGGCGCGGCTGAGCAACGAAGGCGACACGGTCAAACCGCTGTCGCTATACGCCCACATACCGTTTTGTCATTCGCTCTGCTACTACTGTGCCTGCCACAAGATCGTCACCCGGACACCGGGTGTTGCGGATCAATATCTGGGTTATCTGTTCCGTGAAGCCGCGATGCACGCCGAGCTCTACGATGCGTCCCGGCCGGTCCGTCAGCTGCATCTCGGCGGCGGCACGCCCACCTATCTGACCGACGAGCAGCTGCAGCGGCTTATGACGGGTCTTGGGGAGCACTTTTCCCTGCTGACCGAAGGTGATCGCGAGTATTCGATCGAAATCGATCCGCGTACGACCGGGCCGGAGACCATACCGGTGCTCGCCAGGCTGGGTTTCAATCGGCTGAGTATGGGTATTCAGGACTTTGATCCGAGAGTCCAGCAGGCGGTAAATCGGGTGCAGGCGCCGGATCACACCCTTGGTTTGCTGCGACAGGCCAGGGATGAGGGCTTTCTGTCGGTCTCAGTCGACCTGATCTATGGTTTGCCATTCCAGAACATGAAGCGTTTCCAGCAGACCCTGGAGATGGTCGTGGGAGCGAGGCCGGATCGCATTGCCACCTATAACTACGCGCACCTGCCGCGCATGGTCAAAGCGCAGCGACTGATCCGGGAGGACGATCTGCCGACCCCGGAGGAGAAACTCGAACTGCTGACCGGAACCGTAGATTTCCTGACCTGCAGTGGATACGAGTACATCGGCATGGACCACTTTGCGCTGCCGGAGGACGAACTGGTCAAGGCGCGCGACGCCGGCACGCTGCACCGGAATTTCCAGGGCTATTCCACGCATTCGGATTGCGATCTGGTTGCGCTTGGGGTGAGTTCGATCGGCAAGCTGGATACTTGCTATAGCCAGAATCTGAAACAACGCAAGGACTACTATGAGGCCATCGACGCCGGAAAATTGCCGATCTACCGCGGTGTGGAGCTCAATCAGGACGATGTGCTGCGTCGTTCAGTGATCCAGAGCACGATGTGTCAGGACGTGGTCGATATGGAGGCGTTTTCCGGCAGGTTCGACATTGATTTTCGTGACTACTTCGCCGCGGCGCTGGATATGCTCAAGCCAATGGAAGGCGATGGTCTGGTGTCGCTGGACGAGCGCTATATCCGGGTAACGCCAAAAGGGCGTTTTCTGCTGCGGCCGGTGGCGATGTGTTTTGACGCTTATCTGCAGGACAGCGCCAGTCCCGGCCGTTTTTCGAAGGTCATTTGACTCGCCACGGCGAGCCTGAGCGCGAATGTATCCGGCGCTAAAACATCTGCATGTCACCTGTGCGGCGCTCAGCCTGGGTTTGTTCCTGTTGCGCGGCTGGTGGATGGTCCGTTTTCCGGCCCGTCTGCAACGGCGCTGGGTGCGGGTCCTGCCGCATGTTATCGACACGGTCTTGCTGGCGAGCGCGATCGCGCTGATGTTTGTGATCCGGCAATGGCCGTTCTATCAGGACTGGCTGACCGCCAAGGTCATCGGGCTGGTGGTCTATATCGCACTGGGGACGATAGCGCTGAAGCGCGGGCGCACCATGCAGGTGCGCGTTTTGGCCTTTATCGCCGCGGTGGCGGTATTCCTGTGGATCGTTGCCACCGCCCGATTGCATACACCGTGGGTGCCGGACGTCTGATCCGTATTGTGCTGGCCAGGCGCTGGCCAGGCGTTACCAGCCGCATCGTTAATCCTGTTAGCGAGGACTTTCGACCCCGGTCTCTCGATTATTGACCGAGGCATGGTGCACGAGATCGCCGGCGCGGATGCCCAGTCGCTGACAGCTGCCGCCGAGAAGTTCCAGCACAAAACGTACCGGACCTGCCGAAACGATGGGTGTGCGTGTATACGGCACGGTCTGTTCGGCGATATTGCTGATCGTGCCATCCTCGCGGATAAACAACATATCCAGAGGCAGAGCCGTGTTACGCATCCACATGCTGACCGGCCGGGTTTCACCAAAATCGAACAACATCCCCTGGTTTTCGTCCATTTCGGTGACGAACATCAGACCGCGGGCCGTTTGTGCTGGCGTCGATGCGAGCAGGACAACGAAGTCATAACGTTGACCGTCGGCCGCCTCGATGGTCAGTTCAGATTCCGGCAAATCGGGCAAACCGGCGGCCCATGCCTGTGCGCTCAGACAACTGCAGCCAAGCAGCAGCCAGATCAGAAAAATGTTGCGTGCGCGGGGAATGTGAACCATACGGGCAGGTGACCTCAATGCCGGGTGAGTCATAAACAGACCGCTGGAATCGGGGTCCGGCTGTTTATCCTACTCTGGTCCGCAGCGCGGCCAAAATAGCCGCCTCTGGCCGCCGGGTTTTGGCGCCGTGTTGATGAATCGAGGCAGTCTGGAGATCGGATTTTGCACTGCAAAATGCCGGTTTGAGTGAGCTGCTGAGGCATCCGTGCAGCAATCTTGCGGCCCCAAGTTATTGAAAAAAAAGAAAGACTCTAATTCGCGGCAGACCCTTATAGGCATTTTTCAAAGAAACGGGCTATGCTTTGAGGCCGCATCGAGAGCGGGCGGCGCCGGCACAGTTCGCTCTGACCGCCGGACCCGCTCCACAATCAATGGCGGACCGGTCACCCGCAACCCCGGGTCAAGAAGGGGTTCTTGCGAGGTGAGCGCCCAGCCCCGGCAACGGGGCGGCGAAGGCTGTCTTATCTCCGTGTTCCCGGAACGCGGCGACCGGTCCGCCACCTTCTTATGTTCAATCGCGACAGTGGTTTGTGCCCCGGGTGGGTAACAACGGCCGGTAACAGTGGCCGGCAACAGGGGCCGCCAGATGACCGTGCCCCGGTTCAGTCGTCGAACAGGGTCCTCAGCTTCTGCAGCGCTTGCCGGATTTGCAGATCCTCAGGCGCGGTACACCCCTCCGCGCGTTCTGCCAGCTCCGCGACATACCCCGGGTACGTCGTTTCAAACAGGGTCTGTCCCTCGGGCGAAAGCGAGACAATCATCACCCTGCGATCGCTGCGCGACGGGCGCCGGGTAATCCAGCCCCTGCGCTCGAGGCGGTCGAGTATGCCGGTCAATGTTCCCTTGGTAATGAGTGCGCGGCCGCCCAGGTCCTTGCAACTCTGGGCGCCAGCCTGGCCGAGCGCAAAAATCACTTCGGCCTGAGATTGGGTGAGCCCGGTATGACGCAGATGCGTCGACTCGCACAAACTGAATGCGTGGTAGGTATGCGTAAGTTCTCTCAGGAGCGAAACGACGGGATGCGCCGCAGCTTCCTGCGCAGTTCTGAACTCAACCATGATTGTCTCCCGGTACCCTAAACTTGGTCCCGGCAAACGCGTTAGTCAAGCCGATAAGTCAATTTCCGGGCACTTAACCGATTCTTTTATCCAGCCGGCGGAGATCTATCGCGTTCTGGTAGATTTCCAGGTATCGCGAGGCAGAACGACGCCAGCCAAAATCGCGGCCCATAGCGCCGGTTTGAAGGCGTCGCCAGCGTTCCGGGTCATCGCGATATATCGCCACCGCTCTGCGCACGCCGGCACGCAAACCCGCCGGGCCCGGCTGCTGATACAGGAAGCCGCTGGAGGCCGTTCCGCTGGCGCTGTCAGCATCCACGATGGTGTCTGCAAGACCGCCCGTGCAATGGGCGATTGGCAGGGCCCCATAGCGTTGTGCATACATCTGCACCAGCCCGCAGGGCTCGAAGGTCGAAGGCACCAGCAGCGCGTCGACGCCGGCCATCAACTGATGCGCGATCTCCTCGCTGAAACCGCGATGGTAGGCCAGTCGGCCCGGGAACCGGCGTTCGAGTTCCTTCAGCTGTATTTCGTACTCCGCATTTCCGCTGCCCACGGCAATGATGCAAGCACCCTCATCAATGATTGCAGGCGCGGCATCACGCAAGGCGCGCCAGCCCTTTTGCGGGGTCATCCGGCCGAGCATGCCAAGCAGAGGCCCGCCTGTATTCTGGTCAAGACCAAAGCGTTCGTTGAGGATCCGCGTATTTTCCGTTCGCTGAGCAAGTGAGTCGGCGTCAAATTGAGCGACCAGCAGGGGATCGGTCGCCGGATTCCATTCATTTGTGTCGATGCCATTGATGATGCCGCTCAGCTGATCGGCCCTCATCCGCAGCAGGCCCTCCATGGCACAACCGTACTCAGGGGTCTGGATTTCATGCGCATAGCGCGGGCTGACCGTCGTCAGCTGGTCCGCGTAAAACAGACCCGCCTTCATAAAACTCAGGTGTCCAAAGAATTCGAGTCCGTCCATATGAAACGCGAGCGAGTCGATACCCAGGCCCTTGCGTACCTTGCGATTGAAATTGCCCTGAAACACAAGATTGTGGACGGTGAATACCGCTGCGGCGGTGGCCTCAGGGTCGAACTTCAGATAGGCAGCTGCCAGCCCGCCGTGCCAGTCGTGACAATGCACGACATCGGCGCGCCAGTTGTCCGGGCTTTGCGGGCCACCGAACAGGGCCGCCACCCTGGAAAACACGCCAAACCGGATGCAGTTATCCCAGAAATCTCGTCCATAGTGGTCGCTGTAGGGATTGCCGGGGCGGTCATACAGCGGCGGACAGTCGATCAGATAAATCGGGACCTTGCTCTCGGGCATATAGCCTTTGAGAAGTCGCACCCGATCGGCGGCCAGCAACGGCTGGAACCAGCGGCTGACCGGTTTGGCCCTGACCTTTTGTGCGATCCCCCGATAGGCTGGCATCAACAGCCGCGCATCCAGCCCGATCTCCCGCTGGGCCTCTGTCAGCGCGCGGGCGACGTCCGCGAGACCGCCGGCCTTGATCAGCGGATGGACCTCCGCTGAAGCCTGCAGGACTTTCAGATTGACGGGCATCGCATGACTCCGCTTTGTTGCAACAGGCACCGCCGCCGGGGCCCGGGACGCGATCAAAACTCTAGCACAGGAAGTCGCCGCTTATTGTGAGGTAAGCTGTCATCAAAGCTGTCCTATAGTCTTTATAGGGACAGCGGTTATGTGCCGGATTCGGATCGCAAACGCAGCGGCGAGAGAGCTCGAGATGAGGATCAAAAAGCCAGGTCGATATGTCAGTAGCCTGACCCGGGAGACCATCGCGGTGATCCTTGCAGGCGGCCGTGGCGAGCGATTGAAACAACTGACCCTGAATCGGGCCAAGCCGGCGACACCGTTTGGCGGTAAGTACCGGATCATCGACTTTCCGCTGTCCAACTGTGTCAATTCGGGTATCCGCCGGATCGGCGTAATGACCCAGTACAAGGCTCACGATCTGATCCTGCATTTGCAGCGCGGATGGGGCCACTTCCGTGGTGAGTTCGGCGAGCATGTTGAGATCTTGCCCGCCCAGCAACAGATCGACGCGTCCTGGTACAAGGGCACTGCCGATGCGGTGTTCCAGAATCTGGAGTATATGCGCCGCCACCAACCCGAACACGTGCTTGTTCTTGCCGGTGACCATGTCTACAAGATGGACTACGGTCTGATGATCGCCCAGCATGCCGAAACCGGAGCGGATATCACTGTAGGTACGGTTGAGGTGCCGATTGACCGGGCGCGGGAATTCGGCGTTTTATCCGTCGATGAAAATCACAACATCGTTCGCTTTCAGGAGAAGCCAGAAAATCCCGAAACCATGCCGGGGCGCGACAATGCGGTGCTCGCTTCCATGGGCATTTACGTATTCAGCTTTGAGTTTTTGCAGCAGGCGCTGGAAGCTGATGCGCAAGATCCCGAGTCCGTCCACGATTTCGGCAAAAATATCATCCCCGATTCGATCAACCGCCACCGGGTGATGGGTTACGTGTTTCAGGACGATGAAACCCACGTTCAGAATTACTGGCGGGACGTCGGTAATGTCGATGCTTACTACGAGGCAAATATGGAACTGAACCGGTCCGAACCGGAGCTGGATTTGTACGACACCAGCTGGCCGATCTGGACTTATCAGGAACAATGCCCGCCAGCCAAGTTTGTCCCTGACGATGAGAGTCGCCGCGGTATGGCGATCGCTTCGATGGTATCCGGTGGCTGCATCATCCACGGCGCCACGGTGCGCAACTCGGTGCTTTTTTCAAATGTGCGCGTGGGCCAGGCTTCTACGCTGGAGGGTGCAGTGGTCCTGTGCGACGCGCAGATCGGGGCGAACTGCCGTTTGCGGCGGGTGGTCATCGATGAGAACTGCAATATCCCCGACGGCACCGTTATTGGCGAGAACCACGACGAAGACCGCAAGCACTATTTCGTGACTCGTCGCGGTATCGTCCTGGTGTCGCCGGACATGCTCAAGGATCTCCCAGCAGCCGCGAAGCCCGGCGAAAACGTCAGTCCTTTGCCGGTGGGGCGATATGCACGTTGAAACTGATGCTGATCCGGTCCTGATCGCTCTGGTTGATTTCGACCCCATGCTCCAGCCACGACGGGAACACATACATCCGGCCTTCCTCCGGTAGCATCCTGGCCTCGTTGGCGGTGAACACCGTCTCCTCGGTGATCGCTGGTCGGGTCATCAGGCTCATCAGGCGCGGATCCCGGAAATAAATGCTGCCGCAGTTAGCCGGAATCTGAATGTAGTACACCCCGCTCAGGTGACAGTTCGGGTGGATATGCACCGCGTTCGAGGCGCCCGGATCGCTGATATTGACCCATGCTTCCAATTCATAGCCCAGATCCGGATGATATTTCTGCGATCCAGCGATGGTCCGCGCCACCGCAAGAATGCGCTCGCAGATCGGCTTGAATTGCGGCAGATCCTGGATGTTGTTCTTGCTCTGCCAGCCAATTTCATTGGTCTTCCTGACCCCGACCGGATCCTGCTGGCGCAGTGCATAAGCCTGCCGCAGCATCTCCTCGTTAAACGGCTGCTGGTCGTCGAACACGGTGGTCCAGACCAGCGTCGGGAATAGCGGACGGGCGACAATCTCCATCGTTCTGCTCTCGTTAACGGCGGTTCGATTAGTGCGCCAAGGAGGTTAGCTGCGGACCAGGGACTTGTCGAGGGCGCAGCGGCCAGGGCTTTTTACCGAAGATCGCTGCAACTATATTCTGTTCCTGGACATCCATATATCTAATAGCCGTGGTCAGGTCGATGACAAGGAATTCGCAAGAATATCGCCGTCACCTGGCTGCACAGAGACCCAGAATCGTAGCCCCGGAGCCGTTCTTATGCGTCATTTTCATCCACGTCGCCTGTTGATATCTGCGTTGTTTTCCGCCCTCGGCCTCGCCACCGGTCCGGTGTCGGCGCAGGACACCGCCGAGTGGGTGCTCGAAAGCAATCTGAACACCCGTTATGTGCTGGAGCAGACCGCGCGCTTCAATCCGGAGTTTGCTTCGCGCAACGGCCTTGAGGGCGTCGACGACCGGATTATCGATCTGGGTCCCGATCTGGTCTCGCGGACCAACGAAATGCTGGCGCAGACCAAGGCCGAGCTTGACCGCAGGCTGAGCGCAACGACGGATCCGCGGGTGCGTCAGGATATCGAGATTCTGATTGACAGCCAGGACCGTCAATTGCGCCAGAATCAACTGGATGAAGCGCTGAAATTGCCGTATTTCAACCTGCCGCAGTTCTTCTACTTCAGTCTGAGCGGCCTGCTCGATCCTCAGTTGCCGAGGGAGCGCCAGCAAGCAGCGCTGGTACGACTGGTGCGCTACACCGGAGGGGAGGAGGGCTACACGCCGCTAACCGATCAGGCACAGGCGCGGCTCGACGCACGCCTTGCTGACAAGTCTTTGCTGACGCCTTTCCGTGGCCAGCTGGAACGGGATCTCAGGACCAGCGGGCAGTACATGGCCGGCATCGCGCAGCTGTTTGCAGCGCTGGAAATCGAAGACTATCAGGCGCCGCTCGCGGTGCTGACCGAACAGGTCCAGGCCTATGACGACTGGCTGCGCAGCGAGATCGAGCCCATTGCCCGGGATGATTTTCGTCAGCCGCAGGCGCTTTACACTCTGGCGCTGGAACAATGGGGTGTCGCGGACACGCCGGAAAGACTGATCAGTGACGCGCTGGCAGGTTTTGTGGAGATCAGGAACGAAATGGAAGCCCTGGCGCCGCTGCTGGCAGAGGAAAAAGGCTGGGAGCTGACGGATTACCGCGACATGATCCGCGAGCTGAAGAAGGAGCAGTTTGCGGCCGACCAGATCCTGCCACGTTATCAGGCGGCCAATTCGGCACTGGAGCAGATCATCCGCGAACATAATATTGTCAGCATCCCTGCACGGCCCTTGTCGATCCGGTTGGCCAGCGAGGCAGAAACCGCGGCGACGCCGCAACCGCATCTGCGGCCCCCGAGACTGGTCGGGAACACCGGCGAGTTGATCGAGTTTCTGATCCCGGCATTGCCCGAGTTGGCCGAGGGAGAGACGGCTCCGGTCAACGACACTACCTACCAGGCCATGGCCTGGACCTTGTCCGCCCACGAGGCCCGGCCCGGTCACGAACTTCAGTTTTCGGCAATGCTCGAGGCCGGGGTGTCGGACGCGCGCGCGCTGTTCGCCTTCAACAGCGTCAATGTGGAAGGTTGGGCGCTGTATGCAGAGGCTGAGGTCAAGCCGTATCTGCCATTGGAAGGGCAAATGATCGGTCTGCAGGCACGGCTGTGGCGCGCGGCGCGGATGTTCCTCGATCCGATGCTTAATACCGGACAGATTTCGGTTGCGAAGGCACGCACCATCCTCGAGGAAGACGTGGTGATGGAGCCCGCCACTGCCACTGCGGAGCTGGAGCGCTATACCTTCCAGATTCCGGGTCAGGCCACCGCCTACTTCTATGGGTACCGCAAGCTGATGGAGCTGAAGGGTGCTACGGAACTGGCGCTTGGCGATCGCTTTGATCGACGCGCCTATCACGATTTTGTGCTTTCTCAGGGCTTGTTGCCGCCGCCCTTGCTGGCCAAGGCGGTACGCGAAGAGTTTATCCCCGCGCAGTTAACCGCCGGGAAGGACCCGCTCTGAGCTCATGTTGATCCCCAGAGGTCCGCGCGGAACATAGGTCTGAATACGCTGGCCGTCACGCAGGATGTCGACGGCCACCATTTCTCCCGGATCGCCATCCCGGCTCTCGCGGCGCAGATCGCCGGCCTGGTAGATGCGCTGACCGTCGTAGCGGAGCAGGACGTCGCCATCCATCAGGCCGGCGCTATCGGCGGCGGAGCTGGCCAGCACCCGACGCACCTGAACCTGGTTCGGGCGTCCCAGCGCGAATAAATAACGCGCATAGGTGTCCTCATCCATGCCTTGCTCAAGATCGTTGAGTTGCTGACGCAACGCCCGTTGTTCGTCGACAAAGCGACGGCTTCTCACCCAGTCTTCACGCGTTGCCTGATCGCGCAGATACAGCTGCGCCATGGAAATCTCGTCGTGGCGCCGGCGATAAAAGGCAGCCTCCTCCGGGGTAAACCCTGCAGCGACAAATGCCTCTTCATTGACCTCTCCCCGGCCGCCGCCGCCGATGGTTCCTGCGTTAGCGGCCGCGGTGGAGGGAGTCGCGGATGGAGCGGCATTAAGCGCGCTTTCCAGGCGCGCCATGCGTTCCTGAAGCGCGGCTACTTCGTCCTCAAGCCGTAGCCGTTCTTCCACCTCGCGATCCAGCAGTTCAGCAACTGCAGAGAGCGGTACACGGTCCGCCGAAACACGGTCTTGAGGAATATCCCGTCCGGCGGCAGACCCGGCCGAATAGGCGGGCGCGAGCGGGTCCGGCAGTCCGCTGGCCGGCTCGCCATACTGGATGGCGAGCATCACCGTCGCGGAGGTGGCGACCACAAGTCCGGCCGCGATCCAGTTTGGACTGACAGGTATCATCGTCTGACGACTCTGCTGACAAACGGCTGGGACAAACGACCCAGTTCATGAGATTAAGACCCGAGGAGACGAGCAAAGTTCGCCCGGCCTGGACGCTATCACCAGCCCGGGTCGCCACCCTGGCCGCCCGGATACAGGTCCCGGGCGGCCAGGGCGTAACGAACGCGATGCGGTGGTTCTACTTCAGACGAATATCGATCCCGTCGACGCCGAGATTCAATGCAAGGCCCTTCGACTTGGGCGACTTAAGGCGCAATTTCACACCTTTCTTGTTCTTCAGCCAGACATCATCCTTGCCCGAGTCGACCACGGTATAGCCTGCTTCAGCCTCGACATATACCCCGGCGAAATCGTCCAGCGCATTCATGTCCCAGACGTCACCGTCCAGATCGACCTGGTGCATGCCAAAACCACCGAGCTTCAGGCCATCCATCTTGAATCCATAGGTCTGGCCCTGGTAGTACAGCGTCCCGCCGCCAATATCGCCACCTACCATCCACATGATCTGAGTTTCGTCGATGGAAATCGTGCCGGATGGAGTCGCGGACACAGGCGTGTTGCTGCTGGCCGCTTGCGCGCCGCCGGCTGCGGGTGCGGAGCTGGAGGAAGTTGAACAGGCGGATACGCCCGCAAACACGACAACAACGAACACCCATTGCGCCAGCTTGTTGAATGCAGTTTTCATGGTGGATACCTCATCGGAAGGGTGGCCCTGGCCTGACGATGTCTCAAAACGGGACATCTCGCCATCCGGATAGTACCTGAGTCTGTTGGTGTTTTTGCGTCGGTCGGTGCTGCCGCAGCGTCACATAATCATCCCCGGTCATCGGCGCATGCCGTTGCCGATTGCAGCGTGAGTAAATCAGGAACTGAACGACCGGCAGGGAGCGACGGCTTGCGACGGCCGGCCCGACCCTCAATTGAGGGTCGCGGTCCGGGTCGAATCGTCATCGTCGGCAACGCGCACCTGCTCCCGCATGGCGGCCGTTGCATTACGCATTTGCCGGATGAGATCCAGGTACCGGTCGTCACTGCGGATCGAATCAAATGCCAGATGGTTCTCGATCATGCCATGGCGCCTCCATCCCAGCTCAAATGCTTGCTGGAGATGTGCCAGGGCCTGGTCGTGACGGCCATCCAGCGCCGCGACTGCAGCGGCCATCACTGCGGTGCGCGGACCACCGGCGCCCTGGCGAAGCCCCTGGTCGAGCAGATCATTGCATTCGGCGATCACTCTCCTGGCGGCATTTTCCTTTGCCGAACGGCGATAGGCGATTGCCAGCACGGTCAGAGTCTCGACATCGTTTACCTGGCGTCGGCCTTCGTCGGTGTCCAGCGCACGCTCCAGCAGCGTGATGCCGCTGTCGTAATCGTGCATCAGAACCCGTCCGGCACCGGCCCAGGCCAGTACCGCGCGGCTCTGGTAGTCCATGCTGCCCGGTGTCCTCAGCTCGAGACCGGCAGCCTGAGCTGATGCGTAGGCGTCCAGCGCGGAGGGCTGACCTGCCTCAAAATAGTAGGCCGCACGGTATTTGAACAACATCGGATTATCAGCTGCGAATGCCTGCGCCCGCTGCAGCCAGTATTCGGCAGCGGTCTTGTCATCCAGCCAAAGATAGCTTCTGGCCATTGCGATCAGGCTCTGCGGTTCCGTCTCGTCCAGTTCCAGCGCGGTCCTTGCCAAAGCCAGCGAGCGATCAAGATGGCCGTAGTCAGCGGACCAGCCAGACATCTGTCGCAATACTGGCGCCGATCTCGGCGCGTATTCAAGCACCCGCTGAAAGATCATCATGCCAGCGTCGTACATTCCCATGGCCATCAGGCTTGAGGCCAGATTGCCATTGATAACCGGGTGCAGTGGATCCAGGTTTCGGGCCTTGGAGAACGCCATATTGGCAGCCCTGAGCCGCCCCTGATCCAGCAGCAGTCCGCCCAGCCACATCTGCGCCATGGCATATCCCGGATCGAGCTCGATCGCTTTTCGGTAAGCTTGTTCCGCAGCGCCCGGCTGGCCGTCATGTGCCTTGAGCAGCCCAAGCGAAGCGTAGGCCTCCGCAAGACGATCATCGATGGTAAGCGCCCGGGCTATCGCCCGCTCGGCGACTTCTTTCGCCTGATTCAGAGGAACATTCGCGTAGCCTACGCGCAACATCTGGGCATCAGCGATGCCGCTGTAGGCCAGTGCGTAGTCCGGATCCAGGGAAACCGCTTCCTCAAACAGCCGGATGGCATCGAGCAGGGATTCCGGCGTGCGGCGATGAAACGCCACGCGTCCTTCAAGATAGCGCTGGTAAGCGGCCGCGCTGGTGGTTCCGGGCTGGCTGAAGGCTGTGTCAGTCGGGCCCAGTACCTCGTCTCTCAATGCCGAGGCCACCGAGCGGGCAATCTCCTCCTGCAGATCCAGGATGTCGTCCATCTTGCGGCTGTAGGTGCGTGACCAAAGGTTAAAACCGTCATCCGTATCAATCAGCTGGATCGTGATTCTGACCTGCTCGCCATCGCGACGCAGGGTGCCGGCAACCACCGCGTCAACGCTGAGCTGTTGACCGATGGCGCGGACATCCTCGCGTCCGTCGCGGAACGCAAACGAGGAGGTGCGTGCCGCAACCCGCAGGTCATCGACCCCGGCCAGGGAATTTAGCAGTTCCCCGGCCAGCCCATCGCCAAGATAGCCGGTGGTGCCGTTCTCGCCCAATTCCACAAATGGCAGTACCGCGACCGAGCCAATGTTTGCCCGGTGTGAGCTGTTGGTCGTCGGGGCGTTGATCAACAGGCCAACGATAAGGGTGATCAGGATGCCGATGATCAGGAAATCGAGGCGCTGGCCGTGGAGCAGGGAATGAGCTCTGGCTGATGCTGATTTGTTGCTGCCCGCGTTGCCGCCGTTGGGTTCCAGGGCCCAGCCGGTGATCAGCGCCAGCGGGAATCCGGCGATCGCCAGTGCCAGCACCAGACGTACGCCCCATTCGGGAAGAAACAAGGCCGGCTGCAGGATATCGGTGACCTGTACCGCCACCCAGGCGACCACACCATAAGCCGCAGCAATCTTGTACAGACGCTTGCGTCTCAGCTCGCGGAAGGATTCGTTCATCCTCTCCGTCGTGAAGTGCAGCTTGGCGCTCATATCCCCCGGCCAGATGAACTGTCCTCGGAGTCAGACTCTCCGACCCACTTTTTCCTGGGCATTATTCGTTGTGACCACCCGCATCGCGGGTGGTTCACGCTTTGGTGATCGTGAGCCGGGTCGGACTCTGAGATTTGGGGCAGATTAAATGCACATCAAGTATCCGCCGCCTTGAGTGGCTATGCTTCAAGAGCCGAAGCCGACGGAGATATCGTCAATTGGGTCTGTTCACTGCACTAACGGAAGCCGCTGATGTCGCGGCAGATCTGACCGCGGGAGACCTGCTCGTGGTGGACGCGCGTTTTCGTCTGGCAGATCCCGGCGCCGGCGAACGGGCCTATCGGGAAGCACACATCCCGGGCGCGATCTATTTGCATCTGGAGCGGGATCTATCGGGTCCGGTTAACCAACACAGCGGGCGTCACCCCTTGCCCGACCCGGCGATTCTCGCCGCACGACTCGGTCAGGCGGGGATCGGCAACGACGATCGTGTGGTTGTCTATGACGATGCAGCGGGTGCAATCGCTGCGCGTTTGTGGTGGCTGCTGCGCTGGATAGGACACAAACGAGTCGCGCTGCTTAATGGGGGACTTGCCGCCTGGACAGATGCCGGCTACGAGTTGCGGGGCGGCGCTGAACAGGCACCACCGGCCCACTTCATACCCGGCACCTCGAGAACGAGCGCGGTGTCGATCGAACAGATGCTGGGCCGCCGCGGCCAGCCGCCGGCGCTGATTATAGATGCACGCGAGTCACCCCGATATCTTGGTCAGGCTGAGCCAATAGACGCCCGCGCTGGACGGATACCCGGCGCGGTAAATTTTCCCTACACCGACAATCTGGCGCAGTCCGGAAAATTTCGCAGTCGCGCAGATCTGCAGCGTCTCTGGCGCCAGGCGCTCGGGGATACGCCGCCGTCCAGGGTGGCCTGTATGTGTGGCTCCGGAGTGACCGCCTGTCTGAATCTGCTCGCGATGGACGTCGCGGGACTGCCTGGCGCGGCCCTGTACGCCGGTTCCTGGAGCGAGTGGATCCGCGATCCGGCGAGACCGGTTGCCAGCGGTGAGCCCTGACCTGGCCGCTGTATTAGCCGTCCAAGAGGCCGCCGTCCAAGAGGCAGTTATTCAGGACTCAGTGCTGAGGATGACCTTGCCCACATTGTTACGTTCCTCTATCCACTGATGAGCCTCTGCTGCCTGTTGTAGCGGGAAACAACGATCGACGTGGGGTCGAACCCAGCCCTCCGCGACGCCTTTGAGGATCCGTCCCAGCCAGTTGTTGAGTTTGCCGCGCGCTTGGTACATCTGGTGAATATTGCAGCCAAATGCACCCTGATTTCCGCGTATCAGTCTGGCCGGATGGAACATCGGCGCGCTGATCATGCCGCGGATCAACCGTAGTTTTCCGGCCAGACCGGGACGGGCGGCTTCCGAGATGCCGAACATGCCCAGACGTCCGCACGGCCCGAGCATTGACAGGCTCTGTTTCCAGCTGCGCGGTCCCATTGGATCTATGATCAGATCAACGCCCTGGCTGTGCGTAATCGAACTGATCTGCTGATGCCAGTCCGGCTGCCGATAGTCGATCGCATGGTCCAGTCCACGGCCTCGCAGGAAATCATGTTTACCGGGACTGGATGTGCCTATCGTGGTTGCGCCGACATGACGGGCGATATCGAGTGCGGCCAGACCGACACCGCCGCCAGCGTTCTGTATCAGCACAGTCTGGTCAGCGCGCAGGGAGCCCATCACGATCAGCAGCACCCAGGCGGTGATGTAGTTCAGCGGCAATGCGGCGGCGCTGACGAAATCCAGACCGTCGGGCTTGATCAGGACTCGGTCCGCGTCAATCACGTGATAATCGGCGTAGCCGCCATAGTCGGTCAGTGCGAGAACCGGTCGTCCGACCCAGATCGGATCGACATCCTGGCCAACGCCATCGACAGTACCCGCCAGCTCATGACCCAGAACGCAAGGCAGCGGAGGAGCGCCCGGATAGACGCCCTGCCGGATCAGGATATCCGCAAAATTGATTCCGGCCGAGATCACCTTGATACGCAACTGGCCAGGGCCAGGCGTCGGTATTGGCGCTTCTTCCAGGCGCAGGACATCGGCAGTACCGTGACGCCTGAGCATGACCTGTCGCATGGTTGCCTGCGCACTGGTAGCAGGCGCTGTGCTCACTCGCAGGTCCCGGGTCCGTGCTGATGGATGGCGGCCGGAGAGTCCGCCGATGCAGCGGCCGGATAATCACCACCGCTATATCTTTCTGCAACCTGCGCCAGTCGTTTGTCTATCTCCTCGCGGTCCAGCCATTGTCCGCGCACCATGACTCCCAGCGGCTGCCGGAGTGTTGACACGTCCTGCAGTGGGTTGGAGGGCACCAGTATCATGTCGGCCTCGCTGCCCTCAACCAGCGTGCCGAACTGGCCGCTGGCGCCAAAAAACTCAGCCGGGAGAGCGGTCCCGGTGCGTAACGCCTGATAAGGCGTCAGTCCGGCATCGACCAGGTCGTCCAGCTCATGGTGAATTGAGAATCCGGGGACATTGAACACCTCCGGCGCATCGGAGCCGAGCAGCAGGCCCGCGCCCTGCTGCTGTAGTGTCCTGGTCAGTTTGGCCCGGATCTCCATAAAACGCTCTGCCGTCTCCGGCTGATAGCCCGGGTTATCCAGGATGCTCTGTTTGCTGGTGATCCAGCCCGCGAGCATATCTCTGGGAACGAAAGCCATTCCGGGTCCCTGCGCGGTGATCAGCGGGTCTTCGGGTGCGACAAAATTTTCGATCAGCGAAAGTGTCGGCACGTTCCATACACCGGCCATTTCCGTCTCGCGCGCGAGTTCCGGGATGCGGTTGACGTCTACCGCGTCGGTCAGACCGATACCGAACAAGCCCGGCTCCGCCGGGGTCGCCACTCCGGCCGGCACCATCGCCTGCATATAGCCGTCAAGATGTTCGATCGTCGCCTGTCCCGACGCCAGTGCCATCGGCAGTCCGACCTGTTCCGGGACATGACCGGTAAACGGCATACCCAGCCGCCGCGAGGTATCGGCGATGACCTGATATTCCTCGACGCTCAACCCCGGGTGCAACTTCAAAAAATCGTATCCCTTGCCCGCCTGCTCTTCGACCATGCTGCGGGCTTGCTCTGTACCATCAACGGTGTTTCCGTTTAGCGATGGGCCCGAAGTGAAAATCCGCGGCCCCAGGACCTCGCCGCTGGCGATCTGTTGCTGGAGCTGAAGATGACAGGGGGCGCCAAGCATGCCGCGGGCCGTGGTGACGCCGTTGGCCACGAACAACAACAGCACGTCCTGGAGCCAACCCGCACGCTGCCGGCGGCCCGGGATATGGGCATGCATCTCGGCCAGGCCAGGCAGCAGATACTTGTCCCTTGCATCTATGCGTTTAGCCCCGGCCGGCACCTCGACCGTTGAATCCGGGCCGATCCGGCTGATGACGCCGTTCCTGACCAGCACCGTTTGCCCGGACAGCACCACTTCCTGATCCATCGGCACGACATTGGCGCCGACGAATGCGAGCGTCTCGGCGTCCGCAGCAGCGCTGAGTGCGGTCAATCCGAAAATCGCCAGCAGACAGCGTGTCAGGCCAGGAAGGCGGCAGCGCGCAGAGTGTCGTCGCTTTATTCGCATTATTCCCTCATCTGCCTGGTTATCTACCCAGGCACGTCCCGGCCACATTCCGGCGTTCAGATTCGGTTATATTGAGAGCCGCCATTTCGGGCGCTGGATTCTGATGCCGGGGGGTTGTGATGAAGCCGATCAAGTTGTTCAGTGCCATACTGATTCTAGCCAGTTTGATTCTAGTCAATTTGATTCTAGCCAGTGGCAGCGTGATGGCCCAGTGGAACAGCGACGCTGCGAAGCCCGGCGCCAACCAGGCCCAGGCCGAAGCGGACGAGGCGCGCGAAGCCGGGCTGAGAAAGGCACAACAGCAGTCGCGGAAAGTCATTGGCGAAGCAGCGCCCCCCGAATGGCCGCAGCCAACGCCTGATCCGGACTCCCGGGACGCCAGACCTGACAGCACGGATCCGGGAGCTGCGGACGCTGATGATCATGGCAATGCGACCAGTCGTGACATGCTGCAGCGGCGTGACCAAAGCAAGGCTATCAAGCAGGAGTACAAGGATAGCGGCGAAAAGCACAAAGGCAAAAAGCCGTGGCACACATCAGCTAAGGGTGAGCGGAACAGCGGTAGTGACAACGCCGGATCCGATGATGACAAGGACCAGGATGATTCGCTCGATCCTGATCAGGACGGCGACAAGAACAAGGCGGGCAAGAACAAAGCGGGCAAAAAGCCCCGGCCTGTTCCCACCGATGATCAGGACCACAATTGATTCGCCCTTCGTTCTAGCGGCCTGATCCGGGGCCAGATTTCGGGCCTGGCGCACCGGCTTCATCGTGCTCCAGGACCTCGACTTCCATGTCTGCCAGACGCAACCAGTCGAGCATCGGGGGCATGCTGATCATCGTCTCGACCCAGCTAGTGCTGGCTGGCGGCAGGTCAACAGCGTAGCTCAGGAAACGCAGCGCCACCGGTGCATACATGGCGTCGGCGATGCCGAAGGCGCCAAACAGCCAGGGGCCATCCGAAGCGAGCAGGCATTCGTCCCATATCTCGATAATCCGGTCGATATCCCGGCGCGCGTTCGCAGAAATGTCGACGCGACGATCCCGGGCACGACAGTTCATCGGCAATTCACGTCTCAGATCGGGAAAGCCCGCATGCATTTCGCACACGATGGCGCGCGCCGTTGCCCGCGCTACCACTGACGCCGGCCAGGCCTGTGGCGGGTCGAAGGTTTCTGCGATGTATTCGCAGATGGCGAGGGAATCCCAGATCCGCAGCGATCCATGGATCAGAACCGGCACCCGCCCCGCAGGGGTGTAGTCGCCGATGCGTCGGCGGAACTCATCGGTGTCCAGAGACAGGCGCAGCGTGTCAAACGGGATCCCGCAGGAAGCAAGGAATAACCAGGCACGCAATGACCACGAGGAGTAATTGCGGTTGCCGATGACCAGCAACGGCCGGTCGGGGTCTGCAGCAGTGAATAAAGCGCTCATTCCCGATAGGAAGGATCCTTCCGGTCGAGCCGCCGCAGCAGCGCCGGCCAGGCCAGCCCCGCGCCCTGACCCAGAGTCACCTGGCTCGCCTGAGCCTTGATTCCGTCGCTGATCGCCTCGGGTACCGGGATCAGGTCGGCGCCACCGGCGCTGGCGAGCATTTGTATTTCGCAGGCACGCTGCAGGATGTACATCGCCAGGAATGCTTCACCCACCGATCGGCCAGTGGTGAGCGTGCCATGGTTGCGCAGGATCAGGTAGCTGTGCTGGCCCAGATCCGCGACCAGCCGCGGTTTCTCTTCATCGTTCAGCGCCACGCCTTCATAGTCGTGATAAGCGATATCGGCGACGGCAAACAGCGAAGTCTGTGACAGTGGCCGCAGGCCATCTGGCTGGATTGACACCGCGATACCTTCGTTGGTGTGCAGATGTATCACGCACTGCGCATCGTCGCGGGCCGCATGAACCGCACTGTGGATGACAAAACCCGCTGGATTCACCGGGTGCGGGGAGTCCAGCACTTTGTTCCCGTCCAGATCGACCTTGACCAGGTTCGAAGCGTTGATCTCTTCGAACAACAAGCCATACGGGTTGACCAGGAAATGGTGCCCGGCATCAGGTACCCGCGCCGAGATGTGGGTGAAGATCAGATCATCCCAGCCAAACATCGCGACCAGACGGTAGGCGGCAGCCAGTTCCACACGCGTTTGCCACTCCGCGTTGCTGACCACGCCTTTGACCCCGGAATCCTTGTTCTCAACGCTGGCATTCATAGCCTGTTACCTTCCTGAAGACGCCTGGCGCCTGTGGCCAGGCACCAGGCCAGCCACCGGACGCCAGACTTGGGCCAGGATTATTGCGCAACGCTGATTCGCCGGCTGGCCTGATCAGCTACCTTCATCCAGGCGTCGCTGGAAGGCATCGAAGTTGTACGGCCGGCCGAGGAACTCGGCGACCGAATCCGCAGCCGGTCGGGCCCCGCCCGGGACCAGCACGAATTCCAGATACTCCTGTGCGGCGGTCGGGTCGAGCAGGCCTTCGTCTTCAAACCGGCTGAACATGTCGTAGGCGATCACCTGGGACCACATATAGGTGTAATAGTAAGCCGAGTAACCGTTCAGATGGCCAAAGCTGGCGTATTGATGCGCCCCGTCGACATACGGTATCACCGAGTATTTGTCAGAGAGGTCCTTGTATAGTTGCAGCAAGTCGAAACTCGCCGGATCGCGGTTGTAATAATTCAGCGACACCGCGGCGTAAAACATCTGGCCGTTAATAAACAGGCCCTGACCAAAATTCTGCGCTGCTCGCAATTTCTCCACCAGTTCTCCGGGGATCGTCTCGCCCGCCTCGTTGATGGCGAAGCTCTGCAATGTCGCGGTGTCATAGATCCACTCCTGCAGCATCATCGACGGCGCTTCAATGAAATCCCATTCTGGCGTGGTCAACGGCGTCCAGCGCTGCCGGTTGCTGACCAGGAAATGGATCAGATGACCAAACTCGTGCAAAAACGTCTCGACCTGAGTTTGCTCCAGATAGCCTTTCTCCTCACCACCCGGGAAATTGGTGATCAGGGCAGCGCGCGGCACCGGTCCGCCGGGATAGCCGGTTTCCACCTGGAACATCGCCGCGTGTTTGAATTTGTCTGGCCGCGGATGCATGTCCAGATAGAAGCGGCCCACGAGTTCGCCGTCATCAAACAGCTCGTAGGTCTCCACTGACGGATCCCAGGTCTCGGCGCCGGACCAGTTCCGGATCTCTAGACCAAACAGATTCCTGGTCAGATTGAAGATGCCGTCACGGACCTTGCTGTACTCGAAATACGCACGCAGCGCGGCCGAATCAACCTGATATTTTTCCTGGCGGATCTTGTTGCCGATCCAGCTGCTCTGCCACGGGTAGACTGCCTCGGCTTCAGGGTCGACCTGACGCAGACGCGCCAGATACATCTGATAATCGGCCTCGGCGCGCGGCTGTGACGCCTCCAGTCCGCCCCGGATAAAGTCCCAGGCTTCGGCGGCGCTTCCCGTCATCTTGTCGGCGGTGGCACGGTCTGCCCAGTTATCGAAGCCGGTGAGTCGTGCCAGTTCGTAGCGCTTTGCGATAAGCGCACTGAGCACTTCCTCATTTTGCGGGTAAGCACGATTCTGGTACTCGAGATAAAGCTTCTTGCGCAATGCATCGTTGTCCGCATAGCGCATAAACGGAATGTAATCCGGGTAGTCGGTGGTGATCGTGATCTTGCCGTCGGCTCCGGGCGGATGTGCGTCGATCCAGTCCTGTGGCATCCCGGCCAGCTCCGCAGCGCTGTCTACGCTGATGCTGCGTACATCGCTTGGCACGTTGCTGTCGAATTCCTGACCCAGCTTGGTGATTTCTTCGTTCAGGCTGCGAATCCTGGTCCGTGTTGCTTCATCCTTGTCAACGCCATTGATGCGAAAATCTCTCAGCGTAGTGCTGACAAAATGGCGCGTGGTTTCGTCCTCGCCGCTTACATCCACGGCCACGATTGCGTCGTATAGCGGGCGCGACAGGCCGATCTCGGTGTTCAGGTCATCCACCCGTTGTTCGCAGGTCGCAGCGGCAGCGCGCACGCCGGCATCAGGATGGTTCAGGAAATAAAGCTGAGCTGGATAAGCAACATTGATCAGATCACGCTGCATCGTGTTGTAGGGCACCAGCACACTATCGACGGTGGCTTCGCCCTGGAAATCCTGCAGCGTCACGAACTGTTTGCGGACGTCATCGATGCCCGTCTCGCAGGCGGCCGCGTACTCGCTGGCGGTGGCGCTTTGCAGCTCGGCATCGGTCTCGCTGACGGTACCGGACTCGCCAGAGGGATCAACGGGCGTCGTCGGTGGTTCGTTCGGGCTGCAGCCGGCCGCAATAGCCAGGGCCAGTGACAGCAGCATCGATTTGGTCATGCTCATCTGGTCTTACCTTCTTTTGGGTGCGTGACCTCTCGGTCATGTTCGCGTCGTGTCCGAATGGCTGGCACGGCACGGTTGCTCTGCTCGTGCGGCAGATCTGGTCCATGCCACGGGTCCGCGGGCGTACCGCTGGACCAGGGTGCCATCCATTCCAAGGGACGCAAACATAGCGCAGAGCGGTAGCCGATACCAACTGGGCCACGCTGGTAGCTGATCCTGGTGGGCCACACTGGTGGGCCACACTGGTGGGCGACAATGGCAAATGACCGCGTCTGGTGTTCGGTCATTGCCGGGTGCGGGTTCGAAACCAGAGCCCCCGACCCTATAATCCAGCCTCCGTTATTGCAGATTGCCTGAGAGGCGTCCGATTAGACCGCCATGCGTAAACATCAATGCCGACAAGACGAGAATCCCGGCGCACCGCTCCGGCCGTCGCTGCGGGGGCTGGCGGTATTTTTTGTTGCTATTGCCACAGTGGCCACAGCGGCTTGCACGGCAACCCGGCCCGACGAGCGTCTGCACAGTACTTTGTGGGTGCAGGCCAGCGCGGAATACGCGGTGATCACGCGCCAGGTTTTCAAAATGGCAAAGGATGAGATAGACCAGGACCTGGCCGCCACGAACCGGGTTCGCCCGCTTGCGATAATCGTGGATGTAGACCAGACGATACTCGACAACTCAGGGCAGACGGCCCGCTCGATCATCGCCGGCAGTGGATTCCGGTCTGCCGACTGGACCGAGTGGGTCAATGAGGCTTCGGCACCGGCGGTCCCGGGCGCGCTGGAGTATCTGCAGTATGTAGCGGCGCAAGGTGTGGCTGTTTTCTATGTGACCAACCGCAGCGCCGAAAAAGAGGACGCGACCCGGCGTAACCTGGAGCAGCTTGGTTTTCCGCTGAATCCGGACACTGACATGATACTGACCCGGCTGGAGCAGCCGGGCTGGACCCGTGACAAGGCTTCACGGCGTCAGTGGCTTGCGAGCCGCTTTGAGGTGCTGCAGCTTCTGGGCGACGAACTCTCTGATTTCCTTTCCTTGCCACCCGGGACAGACGCCGAGACGAGATTGCACATGGCCCAGAGCCACCACGAGAAATGGGGTCGACAGTGGTTCATGCTGCCGAATCCGATTTACGGGAGCTGGGAAAGGGCGCTGACGCCGGACGGATCCTCCATTTACGATGCGCCCATGGAGCTGAAGATCCGCAGCCTCAAAACGCAATAATCGACGCAGAGTCGCAGCGGATATCCATTTGACATAATTCCATCGTTGCGTGCCCGGCGCCCTGATGGTCACATCGCCGGGAGCGCACAAATAGATGCCCGGGACCGGCTGGGCGGATGGCATAATCGGGCTCGGCCATTAGGTATCGGCTAACAGGGCGCCTGCTGGCGCCCTTTCTGCTCTGGGAGCAGTGCATGAAAGAGTTTTCACTGGACAGGCTGGCGACGGAACTCAGGGAATTCGCCCGCGAGCGCGACTGGGAGCAATTCCATACGCCGAAGAACCTGGCCATGGCGCTTGTTGTCGAAGCCGCTGAACTGGTGGAACAATTCCAGTGGCTGACACCGGAACAAAGCGAACACGTCGAAGCGGAGCGGCTGGAGCGTATCGAGGCCGAGCTGGCTGATATCCTGATCTATCTGCTGAGGCTGGCGGATCGTCTGGAGGTCGATCTGCCTGACGGCTGTGACCCGCAAGATGGACCACAATCGACGCAAGTATCCGGCAGATCAGGTACGCGGCAGCGCAGCGAAATACGACCAATATTGATGAACTATCGTCACGCTTTCCACGCCGGCAATTTTGCCGATGTCGTCAAACACATTGGCCTCATTTGTGTGCTGGAGAAGCTCGCGGCCAAGGCCAAGCCGTTCTCCTACATCGAAACGCATGCCGGGCGCGGTCGCTACAACATCGACGGCACCGAAGCGCAGCGATCGGGTGAGGCAGAGCAGGGCATCCAGCGGCTTGCAGCCAGCGCTGACGCCAGCGGTGTGATCGCACGATATCTGGATCTGGTCCGCAGTTTTCAGCCCGCGGCCGGCACAATATCCGTCTACCCGGGTTCGCCGCTGATCGCGCGGCGCCTGTTGCGAGAGAGTGACAGGGCACAGCTATGTGAGCTGCAGCCCGACGAGTTGCGCATGCTGCGGCAGAATATCGACGGCGACCGTCGTTTTGCCGTACATCATCGAGATGGATATCAGGCGCTGGATGCATTGCTACCGCCAATGCCGCGTCGCGGTGTGGTGCTGATTGACCCGCCCTATGAACAGGGGAATGAGTTCCAGCGCCTGGTTCCGGCCCTGGAATCCGCGGTGCGCAAGTGGCCGACCGGGATATTCATGGCCTGGTACCCGATAAAGCACCGTCGTGAATTGCGCGCGTTTTATCGTCAACTCAGGGATGGCGGTTTCGGATCGGTGTTATTGGCGGAGCTGACGATCCGGCCGGACGACAGCCGCGCCAGGCTCAACGGCAGCGGACTGGTGATCATCAGGCCGCCATGGCAACTGGATCGAATTCTAAGCGCGACCTGGACCGAGTTGGTCCGGAGATTGGGCAACGAAGGCGCCCGCTGCGATATCCGCTGGCTGTCTCGCGCCACATCAAACACGTCATCAGTCGATCCGGTTGAAGCCCGCTCAGGCGGGTCGGCGTGGGCACATGCGACGCGCCCGGGACGGTCCCGGCGGTGAGCGCTCTGATTTCAAGTCGCCGCCGACAGATTCTGTACGCAGCGATCGGAATCATGGTCCTGTTGTGGGTGCTGCTCACCGGTCGACCGCCGCGTCCGACGATGCTGTGGCACGAGATTTACAATCTCGGTCACATCCCGTTGTTTGGTTTGTTTGCCGTGTTGGCGCTGGAGATTTCCCGCGCCGGTGTCGGTCGGTCTTTCGACTGGCCGCTGGCTCACTATGCCATCGCGTTGGGCGCCACCGCAGTGGTCAGCGTCGCGACTGAATTGCTGCAGCTTGATATGCCGGGCCGTCAGGCAGAGGTGCAGGATGCGCTGCATAACATCATCGGCGGGTCCTGCTTTCTTGCCTTGCGGGCGTGTCTTGACACGGCTTTATGGTCGCCGGACAAATCCAGGCTGCGGCGTTGGGTGGCGGTCGCGGCGGCACTGACCTTGCTGGTGTCTTTCTGGCCGTTGGCCAACCTCGGCTGGCACTACGGCATGCGCTCCGCTGCGTTTCCGGTATTGGTCGATTTCGACAGCCGCTGGCAACGACCTTTCCTGAGCTCACCACGCGCAGGGCTTGACCGGATGCAGGCTCCTGCCGGCTGGACTCAGCGCAAGAACCAGAGAATTGTGGCGATAAAATTCATGGCTGCGCCCTGGCCTGGCGTAAGCATGCATGAGCCTTATCCGGACTGGTCAGGATTCAAGACCCTGCGATTCGACGTTTACTCGGAGCTGCCCGAGGCGGTGGATCTGATCCTGCGTATTGATGACATCCAGCATAACAACCAGTATCGAGATCGCTTCAATCGCACGTTTACCGTGCAACCCGGCCTGACCCAGATCTCGGTAGCGCTTAGCGACATAAGGAATGCGCCGTCGGGACGTGAGCTGAACCTGCAGGAGATCACCCAGATGATCCTGTTCAGCCGCCGGCCTGAGGAGCCGTTTACGCTCTATTTCAGCGACATATGGCTGGAATAGCGAACCGCTGCCGGCTGCGCTCGCCGGCGCCCGGACGAAAGTCGACCGTGGTTCTGCTCAGCCCCGATGCGAATACCACCCAGCACCCGAATGCCGGATTTCATCGCCCTGGCCAGCGCCGAATCAGGATTCCTCGAGAAAGGCCCTGCAGGTGACGACGGAAGTGTCGTCACCGGGTACGCCGGCACACAGGCCGGCGACCTGGTTCTGGATCGCCGCAATCTGCTGATCGTAGCGTCCGTCCTCGTTCCAGTCCGCCAGCTTTTCACCGAGTCGTTTCAGGATACGACCGGTACGCCCATGAATCGCATCGGTCTGCCCATCCAGTTCTGACAACACCTGGTTGGTTTCCGCAGCGATGGTGTCGGCGTCTTCTGGCGTCATTTCGATCAGACCGTTGATATAGTCATAACCCCACTGGAACCGCGTGGCCGGGCCGCTCGACGACTGATAGGCACGCTTGAGCCAGTCCAGGGCCTGTTCGGTATTGCCAGCCTCTTTTTCCAGCTGCGCCAGGTCGCTCATAAAATAGTACGGCTGACGCGACTTCTCGAGTTCAGCGGTGAGCAGAATCCTCGCCTCCTCGTTGAGCTCGGCCCGCCACAACACATACCAGGCCGTATTGATCACTGCCTGGCGCTGATACGGCGTCACCGCCTGTTCGTCGGCCCAGGCGACCCGTTGTATCGCCTGCTCCTGCAGCGCCGGCGGGATCGGCGCTTCCGGATCGTCCATTCGCGCGAAGCTGATCCGGGTCATGGTGGTCGCCAGACGATGCGCGGTCGAGTAACCCGGGTCCTTGCTGATGGCATCCAGGCGCTCGTTCCACCTGCGCAGCAAACCCTTGCGCTCCAGCGAGCCTGGGGCGGTGGTCGCCGAGACAATGTCGGCCGCGTCATACAGGACCATATAGACATTGGCGCGCGACAACTCCGGATCCGCCAGGATCGTGGCTGCGCGTTCTATCGCAATCGCCTGCTGTTGCTTGCCAAGTGAGGTCTCGTTTTCATTGGCTTCGATAATGGCGGCGCTCAGATAGGCCGCATACAGACGCGCTGCCTCCGCCCCGAGCTGCGGCGGGCAGCTGTCGGCCATGCGTTTGTAAACGGCGACTTCATCGCGACCAGCCAACACGCGCTCGTTGTCCTGGCCCCAGGAGTAATAGGCCAACAGACGGAAGTCGTCGTCGCTCAAAGGCTGATCTGCCATCAGCGCGTCGACCACGTCGCTGACCGGCCGCACGTTCTGCAGAGTCAGATCGAGTACATCGGCATACAGGCCGATATCCAGGCCGCCGGGGATGCGGGTAAGCTCCTCACCGCTGCTGTTGAAGACGATCATCGTGGGATAGCCCATGACGCCGAAGCGCTCGCCAATCTGTTGCGCGCGCCCGGTGTCGCCGTCCAGATAGACCGGGACAAACAATCGCGATTTTTCGATGAATTCAGGCTGGTTGAATATGGTGGCCTTGATCTGGTTGCAGGGCGGACACCATTCCGCACCCCAGTAAAGGAACAGCGGTTTGTCTTCGGCCGCGGCGCGCGCGAAGGCCGCGTCCACATTGCCGGTATCCCAGGCGATCTTGTGCATCTCGACTTCATCGCCGGCCTGCGGCATCCCGGTTGCAGTGGCCTCGACGGAGGGCTCGCCATTGGCAGCGGGCGGGGTGCCACGATCACAGGCAGAAACCATGCAAAGCATCGCGCTGAGCGCGATGTAGAGGGGAATTCTTACGGGTGCCTTGATCATGTCTGTTTCCTGATTGGCCTTGAACGGCAGTCAAAGAAAGGAAAGTCTAGCGGCTGTCCTGCGGTGAAGCCATGATGCTCCGGTTTGCGGGCACCGGCATCAGCGGCTAGCGTATGCCGGTGCAGCGGCTGCCAGGAATACCTTGCGGCGCGCAGAATTGCTGATTCAGGGCCGCCGGGACAGGGCGATGGACAACAACAGACTGGTCAAAGACATACCGGTACTCAAGGCCGGGACCATGCGCCGCAAGGGCCCGAGCGCACGCCTGATTGTGCTCTATCTTGCGGCAATACTGTTGCTTGCGGCATTTGTGACCTTCGATCGCCGGCCTGAGCACAATCGCTACCTCGGCGAGCTCTACGCGTTCCGGCACGTACTCCTGCTTGGCTTCGGTGGCCTGATGTTCCTGGAATTGACCGCGCTGCTGGGTCGCCGATGGATCCGCAAGCGATCCCTGTACTACGCCGCTGCCGGGATGATCGTGTTGCTGGCGGCGATACGCATCGAGTTCTCCCATTTGCCCTGGGATATAGACCGGCTGTTGCGGAATTTCAGCGGCGGCCTTGCGTTCCTGCTGATGAGCGCTGCCTTCGACCGGCCTTTGCGGCGCGAGCATGATCGACTACGTGGGCGCGCGCGCAAGTTGCTGGCCGGCACAGCTGCGCTCATCTTGTTGCTTATCCTTCATCCGCTGGCGCCGGTGGGTCTCGCTTATGCGGGACGTAGTGGCAGTTTCCCGGTCGTTATCGAATTCACTGAATCCTGGCAGAAAGCCTTTGTGAGCTCACGCGATGCGATGTTGTTTATTGGACCGGCGCCGTGGGCCTGGGAATCCAGGCGTGAAAAACTGACCGCCATGATCAGCTTTGATCCGGTTGCCGGAGCAGGGGTCACCGTCAGCGAAGTGTATCCGGACTGGGACGGCTTCAACCGGATCCGGTTTCAGGTCTACTCGGAAGAGCCGACACCGCGATCATTACTGCTGGAGATAGACGATCAAAAGCGATTCGCCGGACCCGGACAGCGCTACCGGCGTCAGCTTACGGTGCAGCAGGGACTGAACGATTTCGAGATTCCGTTTGACGAGATTCGGTCGGCACCGGAGGATCGGCCGATGCGGATGCGCAAGATCCGGCATATCGGTGTCTACTCCGCCGGTGCGGACGAACGATTCCGATTGTTCTTCAGTGATTTTCGTCTGGTCCAGCGTCCTTCGCCGGAGTGACATGGCGCCCGTTGCCTGATGACCCGGATCAGGCGCTTGCGTCAACTGCAGTCTGCGGCCATCGCGGCACGCCTGCGCCTGCGCCAGGGCCAGCGCTTCATCAGACGGTATCCCGGGTGTTATCGCGATTCCTGTCCGTGCGCCGATCCTCATCGATCGCGGGGATTGTTTCCCCATCGTCGTATCGATCGATCTTGATGCCGCGAATCCCGTAGATGATCGCGATCACGGGGTTGATCAGATTGAGGAAGCAAAACGGCAGGTAGGCCAGCGTCGCGACATCCAGCGTCGCCGCCATATAGGCACCGCCGCTGTTCCACGGTACCAGTGAGGAGGTCAGTGTGCCCGCGTCCTCAACCGTGCGTGAGAGGTTGCGCGCCTTCAGCCGACGGCGGCGAAACTCCTCTCGGAACATCCGCCCGGGAATCACGATGGACATGTATTGATCAGCGGTAACGATGTTGGACAGAATCGTCGTACCGACCACAGAAGCGATCAGCGAGCCGGTCCCGCGCACCGCACGCAGTACCGCCGTTATCAACCGCTCAAGCAGACCGGTGTGATCCATCACCGCGCCAAAAGACAAGGCAGTGAGAATCAGGAAGATGGTGTTGAGGAAGGCCAGCATTCCACCGCGGCTGAGCAGCGCATCGACGGTTGCGTCGCCGGTCGCTGAGCTATAGCCCGCAAACAACGCGGTCCATACGCCTTTCACCAACGCCAGTGCACGGGGCAGTTCCGGGTCAGCGGCCAGTTCCACGACCCGATCGGGTTGCATCAGCACCGCCAGCACCCCTCCCAACGCGGCTCCGGCGAGGATGGTTGGCAGGGCGGGCACGCGGCGCAAAGCAAGCCAGATCAATAACGCCACCGGCATTAGCGTCAGCGGGCTCAGGTCAAAGCTGGCGGCAAGCGTGGCCGAGGTCTCGGTCAGGCTCGGACCATCGACGCCGGGCTCGGCAAATATGCCGATCGCCGCAAACAAAACCAGCGCAATGAGAAAGGAGGGCCCGGTGGTCCATGCCATATGGCGGATATGGGTGAACAATTCCGTCCCCACCACGGCTGCGGCCAGATTGGTGGTGTCCGAGAGTGGTGACATCTTGTCGCCGAAATAGGAACCGGAAATGATCGCGCCGGCGGCGATCTCAGGACTCAGGCCCAAAGCAAGGGCGACGCCCATCAGGGCCACACCAATGGTGCCGGCGGTCGTCCAGGAGCTGCCGATCGCGGTCGCGACCACCGCACAGATCAGGCAGGTGGCGGCGTAGAACAGTGACGGGTTGAGTATCTGCAGTCCGTAATGGATCAATGTCGGCACGGTTCCCGCCAGCATCCAGGTGCCGATCAATGCGCCGACCGAAAGCAGAATCAACATGGCGCCGATGGCGACCGTAATGCCGTTACTTATTGCATTATTGATGTTCTGCCAGCGGTGGCCGTTCTTCAGCGCCACCAGACTTGCCACGACCGTGGACACGATCAGCGCCACCTGATTAGGGCCGTAGGAGGAATCTGAACCGAACAGATATACCGACAGGGTCAGCAAGCCGATCAGGCAAGCCAGCGGCAGCAGCGCGTCGAACATGCTGGGGATCCGGACGACGGCACCGCCGGGTTGCTCCGGCGTGTCGTGCCGCGCTGATAGCGGCTCGTGCGGGGCTGGCATAAGCGCCTGTCCAGTGTGACGCCGGCGTCAGCTGCATCGGCCCAGCTGCATCGGCCCAGCGCCCAGTATAGATGCCCGCGGCCCCGACTCAAGCCGCGATTTTCTCCGTCTGCTGGGCCCGCTGTACTACGCGAATGGAAGACCGGAACGATGCTCGCAGACAGCGTTTCACCGGGAAAGCAAAAAAAGAGGGCGCCCTGGGGCGCCCTGCAAACCGATTGGAGAGATGACAGAGCCAGACATCCGCGGTGCGGAGGGCTGAACCCTGCGATCAAGCATAGATCCACATCGGCGAGCGGCGCTGCGAACCGGTTCACAGAAAGCAAGCCCCGCAAGTTTGCGTGATGCACGGCGGCTGATCTTTCCGGAAATCAGGCAGATTATGGTACTGCACCGCGACAAAAAACGCGTATTAGCAACAACTGATCTGAGGCTGACGCCTTGTGAAGCGGGGCTGCCCGGCCAGGATCACCTGATCGAGCAGCTGTCGGTGAAGAACCGCATTAGCCAGAGGCTTTACGCGACATCCCTGTTAAGTACACTGAGGACCCGGGCAGGGTCTGGCAGCGATCGTACCGGCGTCGGGCAGCGGAGCGATTGAGCGGCAGGCGCTTATTGGTAGTATCGGTGCAGACAGGATTGCCGCGCTGTTGATATTGTTTGCGCAGCCGGCCGGTGATATGAACAGTTTGCAGTGTCGCGCGGCATGGTTCATGCCGCTTTTATTGGTGGTGCAGGTTGTTTCACAAACCCAGGCACCTGGCAGGCAAGACAATTGAGGCGGAGGCGGGAACTTTCTGACTGACGCAAGATGACGAAACCCATCGACAATTCCTTCTGGGTCTTGCCGGATGTGCTGATGGCTGGCGAACATCCTGGCAGCGATAACGAGGACGAAACCCGGCGCCGTCTGCGGCGCTTTCTGTTTGCCGGTGTGACCCAGTTTATCGATCTCTCTGACAAGGGAGAGCGTCCGGCTTACGAGTCGATTTTGCAGCAGGAAGCGGAGTTGTTCGACGAAACAGTGATTTACAGTCACCACCCGATTCGTGACAAAGGCATCCCGCGCAGCCCGGTCCAGATGACCGCGGTCATCCGCGAAATCAGCGATGTGATGGCGGAGCGGAAAATCACCTATGTCCATGCGGCACGAGGCGTCGGCCGGACTGGCCTCGCTGCAGGCTGCTATCTGGTCGAATGCGGACTCGATGGCGAACGCGCGCTGCGCAAGCTGATGATCTTGTACAGCGACATGGAGTGCAGCGCATGGGAGCCGAGGATTCCCGAGACCGATCAGCAAGTCGAATATGTCCGGCAGTGGCGCCCCGGCGGCATATGAGACGGTCGGCATTGCCTGGGGGCGGAGCGATCAGACGGCGCGAGGCATGAGCGAGGAAATATCCATATCCCGGATCGTCGATGATCTTTCTCAACCGGTCGAGCTGGTGTTCCGACGCATGCTCCGCGAGCCGCGTCGCTCGCGTGAAGAGCTGCGCCGACTGGTCGCGCAGCATCTGGTACGGCTGGAGTCAGCAGCGCGCGAAGACGACTTCATCGACGCGCCCATGGCCGGCCATATTGCGCACCTGTGCCATCGTCTGATTGATACGATCGCGCCGCCGGTGGCAGAGGATCATCGTCGCGTGGTGCAGGCGGCTGCGCTTTATTTCGCGCTTGCGGATGATGTTGAGGGCGATACGATATCGCTGATAGGACTTGATGATGACCGTCAGGTCGTGACTGCGGTTTGCCATGAACTGGGTCTGGATCCGGACGCGTCCACTCCCTCCTGAGCCCAGCGCCGCTCCAGCCTAGCCGCGCTCCTCATGCACCCGCTGCAGGACCTCTTGTCTGAGCTGCTCGCGATCAAGCGTGAGCTTGTAGGCCAGGTAATACTGCATCACCCGGCGTACGTAGTTTACGGTTTCGCTGCCAACGCTCTTGCGGACTTCGACCTCTACATTGTCGAACCACTTGTCGGGATCGAGGCCATTTGCCTGCGCGCGCCGGCGTAACTTGCGAATCCGGGTCTCCCCGGCGTTGTAGCTGGCCAAAGCCAGTAACCACTGGTCCATGCTGTCAATCCTGCCGTCGTCGAATTCGTCGGCGAGCTTGCGCATGTAGCGGGCACCCGCGCGCACACTTCCGTCCAGCGTTTTAAAGTTTTTTACACCGACGGCAGCAGCCGTGGCCGGCAAGACCTGCATGATTCCCACCGCGCCGGCGGAGCTGACGGTGTCATTGTTCAGTCTCGACTCCTGGTACGCCTGCGCCGCCAGTTGCAGCCAGTCGAAACCATACTCATCGGCATATTTCCTGAACACGTCGGCGTTCGATGTCAGCTCGCGGATACGGTCGCTGGCCAGGGCGTTCGAGACTCGTTTCGGATTGCCAAGATAGCGGTTGCGGATCACATTGCCGGTCTCGGTGCCCACTCCGTTCTTGCTGATAAACTCGTCGACCAGTGCTTTCAGTTGCGGGCTGTCACGTCTGAAGGCCCACGCAATCGAAGCCCCCTCGCGTACCGCCAGGTTCCGATGCACGGTCAGGTCCGAATAGACCTGCCGCCAGAATTCGGCGACATAGTCATCGCAGACGGTGATGCCGATCATCCCGGCGGCGGTCATCTCCAGCAGATCATCGGCTTCAAAAACCTCGTGTGCCGGGATGACGACGACGGGATCCATGCCAGCCGCAACCAGTCGCTGGCTGAGTCTTTGCAGACTCTCGAAATAGGAGCTGGACGCGCGCACGACGACTTCTCTGGCCGACAGGTCGTCGAGCGAAGAAACCGGCAGCGCCAGCGGGCCGGTCACCACGACTTCGCGGATATCGGTCAGGATCGGTTTAGAGAATGCGATCTCTTCGCTGCGACTCCGGGTCACGGTAAGACCGCCAGAGGCGATGTCCGCCTCACCGGAAACCAGCGCTGGCAGCAGACGATCGCGGGTCAGCGGTACCGCGATGACCTTGATTCGGCTCGATCCTTTCAGCCCGAACCTGGTGTTGACGAATTTCTCCAGCAAGCGGATGGACTCGGCCACAGTGCCGCGTTGCCGCCCATTGTCGATGTAATAAAAAAAGCCGCTGTTCGGGACCGCGACGCGGATCAGCCGACGTTGCCGCATGCCGTCGAGATCGCCGGTCCATGCCTGCATCAGCGGCATGGTCTCGACCGGCGACTGCAGCGCGGCGGTCTCCTCGGGCTTGTGACCCAGCGAGGAATTTTCGCTGGGCGCTTGTTGCCCGCAGGCAGCGAGCGCGCCGATCAACATCAGCGCGAGCGTGAAGCGCGCGCGGAGGCCTGAACAGGTGCTTCGAATACAGTTGTCTGCAGCGTTTTCGCTAGTCCAGGGCCAGCAGACCGCGCAAGCCATACGCAATCAACAGCCAGACGCCGAGGCTGGCGCACCACAACAGCGCGAACCAGCCGAGACGCTGCCACACAGATCGGCTCTTCGGGGCAGCCACGCGATTGGCATCAGCGGTAGCGCTGAGCTTCGCGCCAGCCCTGGCATCAGTGATGGTATCCGGCATCGGCCGCCACCTTGCCCCGGAATACCCAATACACATACCCGGTATAGGCCAGGATGATGGGCAGCATGATGACGGCGCCGACCAGCAGCAGGCTTTGTGAGTTCGGTGCTGCAGCTGCATCCTGGTAGCTGAGGGTGTACGGCACCATATAGGGATAGATGCCGATCAGCAGGCCGATGAAGCCGAGCAAGAACAAGCCTCCTGCCAGGAAATGCGGGCGATAGGTATCGCCGCGCCTGACCGAGCGAAATAGCTGCCAGAAACAGACCAGCACCAGGATCGGGATCGGGCTTAACGGCAACAGGCGAGACCAGTCTACGTCCGGATATCGCAAACCCCAGCGGTCCGCCGCGGCCGCGTCAAGGGCCGGCACCCACAAGCTGACGATGAGCATCATCAACAGCACCACGACCGCTGCGGTCAACGCAACTTCGCGCACCCATTTCAGCAATGGACCTTCGGTCTTGATGTTCAGCCAGGTCGCGCCCAGCAATACATAGCCCCAGACCAGCGAGCAACCCACGACAAAGCTGAACGGCGTCAGCCAGTCGAACATGCCACCGACAAAACGGCCGTTCTCCAGGTCGATACCCTGGACGACAGCGCCGAGAATCAGGCCCTGGGCGAAAGTAGCGATGACCGAGCCCCAGTGAAAAGCCTGGTCCCAGATGCGTCGGCCGCTCTCCGAAGCCTTGAACCGGAACTCGAAGGCCACCCCGCGGAAGATCAACGCAATCAACATGAAGCCGATCGGCATATAAACCGCCGGCATCAGGGCTGCATAGGCCTTCGGAAAGGCAGCGAACATACCGCCGCCGCCCAGGATCAGCCAGGTCTCGTTACCGTCCCAGACCGGCGCGATCGAATTCATCATCACATCGCGATCTTCGTCATGACTGGCAAACGGGAACAGGATGCCGACGCCGAGATCAGCACCGTCCAGAAATACGTACATGAAAACCGCGACGCCCAGGAGTGCGGCCCAGATCAGCGGCAGATCGATCCCATCCATTGCAACGCTCCCTATGCTTGTTGCGTCGGCATCTCGTCCACTGGCTACGCTTGCCGCTCGCCCATCAGCGGCAATGCGGAGCCACGGGTCGGTTCGTCAGGTTTGCCGCTCGGCGGCCCGGCCGGGCCTTCAGCACCCAGCCGCGCCAGCTTGAACATGTACCAGGCGCCTGCCGCGAACACGATGGCATAGACGAAGATAAACACAATCAGCGATGTGCCCACCGCGGATGCTGTCACTGGTGACACGGAATCAGCTGTAGTCAGCAGGCCGTATACGGTGTAGGGCTGGCGTCCGACCTCCGCAGTAATCCAGCCGGTGATCACGGCGACGAAACCGGCAGGCAGCGCGAGCACGCACAGGCGCAGAAACCAGCGTTGGTTCTCGAGCTTGCTACGCAGCATCAGAAAACTGCCGACGAAGCCGAGGAACAACATGATCATGCCCATGCCGACCATGACACGGAAGCTCCAGAACACCAGCGCCACCGGTGGCCGTTCTTCCGGCGGCCATTCCTTCAAGCCACGGATCGGTTTGTCGAAGCCGCCGGCAGCAATCAGGCTGCCGATTTTCGGGATCGAGACAGCATAGTCGTTGCTCTCTGTCTCTTCGTTGGGCATCGCCATCAGGATCAGCGGCGCATCACGTTGATAGCTTTCCCAGTGGGCCTCGATTGCGGCGAGCTTGGTCGGTTGATATTCGTAGACGTTGAGACCATGTTCATGCCCGGCAATGATCTGTGCCGGCACCACGAGGACGAGAAATCCCAACGCCATCTTGGTCATGACCCGGGCCCCCTCGCGTCGGGGGTCTCCCAGTAAATGCCAGGCTCCGACTGCCGCCACTACCGTCGCCGTGGTGCAATAGGCCGCCAACACCATGTGCACATAGCGATAGGGAAAGGACGGATTGAAAATTACCTCGATCCAGTCCGTAGCGAAAAACACCCCGTCCCTGATCTCGTAGCCGGCCGGGGTCTGCATCCAGCTATTGGCGGCGAGAATCCAGAACGCCGATACCAGGGTGCCAAACGCGACGATACAGGTGGCGGCGAAATGCAGTTTGGGTCCGACCCGGCTATAACCGAAAAGCATGATCCCGAGAAACGATGCTTCGAGGAAAAACGCGGTCAACACTTCATAACCGAGCAACGGGCCAAGGACGTTGCCAGTCAGTTCCGAGAATAAACTCCAGTTGGTGCCGAACTGGTAGCTCATCACCAGACCGGAAACCACGCCCATGCCAAAAGACACCGCGAAGATCTTGACCCAGAAGCGATACAGCTTGATATAAACATCGCGGCCGGTCTTCAGGTACAGCCCCTCCAGCATGGCCAGATAGCTGGCCAGCCCGATCGTGAACGCAGGGAATATGATGTGCCAGGCGACGGTGAACGCGAACTGGATACGCGCCAGCAGCAGCATGTCATTGCCATCGATCATCAGCTAAGTCGTCCTGTGTCTGCGGCGCGGGCCCGGGTGAGCACGTCTGCGGAAAGCCAAACATCGGGAGACTACTAGAGTAGGGCAAGCGGCGCCGTCATGAAAGTCCTGTCAAAGATGGCAGGCCCGGATGCAGGCAGAGGGGATCAGATGGGTACCGGGAAGCCAGGTCTGGCGGTCGCTTATTCCGACGTCCGCGTAAATAACAGTGTCCTTACAGTGCCGTCGGTGCCGACCGAACTTAAGGCAAGTTGCCCGGCCAGGAAGCTGAAGCGGGTCGCGGATTGCAGCGTCTGCAGGTAGGCGGTTTCGAGCTCCATGATTGGCGGCTCGCAGGCCATGCGCGTTCCCGCCAGCATGCCCACGCTGACCTCGCCCGGACCAGCGCCCGCTTCGATGCCAGCAAAATAGTTATTACAACCGCTGTGACCCGCGAGGCGCCGATCGTCCAGGCGCAAAGTAATCCGGGCATCGCCGATCATGCTTCGCTCGCCGTCCAGGCGCTGCAGGCGCCAGATCTGTCCAGACCATTCATCCACACTCAGGCGGCCAGTGATTTCGTCCCGCTGCCGCACCAGCGAACCGTCCACAAGCTGCCAGCGGGTATCGACAACTTCACCCGGGCAACAGGCGGGGTCACCGGGTCCGGCCCGGACCAGACGCAGATCTACGCCTCTGTCACTGATTCGGCCGTTAATGATCTGCACCCGGTCACCGAGCAAGGCGGTTCCCAGATTGATCGGCAGTGATGTCGCATCGCGGCCAACTATCGCAAGGTAAATGCGAGTCCCGGATCCAGCGGCCTGCTCAGCAAGCAACACTGCAGCACTTTCGTTTGCGCCGGGGTCGCCAGCGGTCCCGCCTCCGGCGCGGGTATCGTCGGCTTGTGTAAGTTCGCCGATCAGGTAGAAGCCCTCGACCAGGCTCAGACGCGGACGCGCGGCACCCCCTTCAACATAGGGTTTACCCAGGTACTCGCCGTTATTCAGGGTGACCGCCGTGTCGTAGACACCGCGATAGCTGGCCGCGCGCAGTTCATCCAGCGAGGGTGCGGCAGTGCTCTTCATGCGGCTGACTGTGTCGACTTTGCTGTGGGCTTTCTCATTGGCGACCTCATTCGCCGCGCCTTCGCCCGGGCCGTGGCTGGTGCAACTTGCCTGGCACATGCAGACGATCATCACCGACAAGGCAGCTGCTGAAGAGATCTGGTTCATGACAATCGTCCTACACCAATGACTTTAACAGGATGCCATATCAGGGTGGTGACCGGCGCCGGGTCTGGCTCTGCACCGGCCGGTCTACGGCATTGGCTGTCTACAACTTGAGTTGCAGCGACACCAGCTCCGGATCGTCGGCGGAGCGTTCAACATCGAAACCCAGGCTTTCCGCCAGCCGGATCATGTTTTCATTCTGACGCAGGACGATGCCGTCCATGTATTCCAGGCGCCGATCTCTGGCGACGTCGATAACATCACTCAACAATTGGCGGGCAATACCCATGCGCTGGAAATCATCCGAGACCACGACCGCAAACTCACAGCCACGGCCGTCGGGGTAAGTGACATACCGGGCTACGCCGATCTGACGCAGGCTGTCAGCCTCTCCAACCAGCGCGATCAGTGCCATCTCGCGGTCATAGTCGATCTGGGTAAATCGTGACAGCATCTCGGGCGTGATTTCGGATAAGGCATACATAAACCGCAGGAAACGGGATCGCTCCGAAAGGCCATTGACGAAATCCCTTTCCAGCGTCGCGTCTTCTGGTCGGATGGGCCTGATCGTGAGTTTGCTGCCGTCCTTCAGATAGGATTCGGTGATCAGGTTTGACGGGTAGGGGTGGATCGCCATATGCGCGTAGGGACGGGCACTTGCGCTGGTCTTGCGCACCACCACGCGGGCATCCACAGCTAACGCTCCCTGCGGATCGACGATCAGCGGATTGATGTCGAGTTGTTCGACTTCGGGCAGTTCGCAAACCAGTTCCGACATCCGCAGGATCACATCCTCCAGGGCCTGCAGATTGGCGGCCGGCTTGCCGCGAAACTCTGCCAGGTAACGAGCAGCCCGACTCTGCTCTATCATGCGACGGGCCAGGTAACGGTTGAGAGGCGGCAGCGCGATTGCACGGTCCCGAATGACCTCCACCATGGTGCCACCCAGACCAAAGCTGATCACCGGGCCGAACACCGGATCGGTCATCACACCCAGCATCAGTTCGCGCCCGTCGGCCGGATGCCACATGGGTTCGATCAGCACACCATCGATGTCGGCTTCCGGCTGTAGTGCGCTGACCTTGGCGACCATTTCCTTGTAGGCCTGACGGACCTCGCTGCCATTATTCAGGCCCAGGCGCACGCCGCCCGAGTCCGATTTGTGGGTGATATCCGATGAGTGGATCTTCATCGCCACCGGATAGCCGATCTCCTCAGCGATAGCGAGCGCTTCAGTCGCTTTGTGTGCGGGCATGCTCTTCAGGATCGGGATCCCGAACGATGCCAGCAGGGCCTTCGATTCGGCCAGGTCGAGCACGCTGCGGCCGCTGGCCAGGACCTCCTCGATGATCAGTCTGGCTCCGGTGGCGTCCGGCGCACTCTCCTGACTGACTGGTTCGGGGACCTGCAGCAACAGTTGCTGATTCGCGTTGTATGTGGCGGCCGCGGCAAAGGCTTCTACCGCGCCCTCCGGGGTGGTGTAGGTAGGTATGCCATGATCGACCAGCAGCTTGCGGCTGCTGCGCATGGACTGGTCTCCCATCCAGCATGTCAGCACCGGTTTGCGAGATTTGCCGGCCAGCTCGGCCACCGCTTCCGCCACCGGCAGAGGCCGGGTGATGGCTTGTGGCAGCAGGATCGCCAGTACCGCGTCGACGCCGGGATCCGCCAGGCAGGCGGCGACGGTCGCCGAGTAACGATCCGCATCGGCATCTCCAAGGACATCAACCGGGTTTCCCGAGGCCGCGGCCGCCGGCAGAAACTTTTTCAGCTGGCTGCGGGTTTCTTCGCTTAATTTTGCCAGCTGCAGCCGCCTGTCGGCGACCTGGTCCGCCGCGATGACGCCGGGCCCGCCACCGTTGGTCACGATAGCCAGACGCGGACCCTCAGTACGCACCCCCGCATGCAGCGTCGCTGCCACCGCAAACAGGCTGGCGTATTCCCTGACCCGCACCACGCCTGCGCGGTTCAGGGCCGCATCAAACACATCGTCGGCGCCAACCAGCGCACCAGTATGAGAAACTGCTGCCTGCATGCCCTCGGCATGGCGCCCGGCTTTCATCACTACGACAGGTTTAGCCCGCGACGCGGCGCGCAAAGCGCTCATGAATTGACGGCTTTCATGGATGCCTTCGATGTACATCATGATGGCGTCCGTATCCGAGTCCATCACCAGAAAATCGAGGATTTCGCCAAAATCGACGTCCGCCGATATGCCGGTAGAGATCACATTGGAGAAACCGATACCCCTGGGTCCGGCCCAATCGAGCAGCGCGGTACACACAGCGCCGGATTGTGAGACCAGCGCCAGCCGTCCGCGACGTGGCGTACTTTGGCTGAAGCTCGCATTGAGCCGCAGCGAGGGACGGATGATGCCCAGACAATTGGGACCCAGGAACCGGATCCCATAACGCTTGGCTTTCTTGAGCACCGCCTTTTCAAGCACCTCCCCGGCACGGCCGGTCTCGCGGAATCCGGCCGACAGGATGACCGCAAAGCGGATGCCCTTCTCTCCGCATTGAGCCAACACCGCTGGAACCACCTTGGCCGGCGTCGCGATTACCGCCAGATCCGGCACCTGGGGCAGGGCGCCCACATCGGGGTAGCAGCGCCGGTTCTGAACCTTCTGGTATTCGGGGTTGACCGGGAACACCCGGCCCTTGAAGCGCGCTTTGAGCAGGTTGGCCAGGACCACCGAGCCGATCGAGCCCTCGCGTTCGCTGGCGCCGATCAGAGCCACGGACCGAGGCTGGAATATATTGGCGATATCGAGGCCGAACCGCTGCTTGGGAGGACGCTTCATCGGGTTTCCTGATTCGACGGCACTGGAACAACAGCGCCACATGGGACAGGCTCCAAGTATGCCAGTAGACTCTTGGCTGGATATTGACTTGGGCCGGGTTCGTGAGCACCGCATTTATCACTCATCCGATTTTCCGTCAGCATGTCATGCAAGACGGCCACCCGGAGTGCCCGCGGCGACTGAGCCTGATAGAAGACCAGCTGCAGGCAGAGGGGATCGCTGATTTCCTGCGCCATTATCAGGCACCGATGGCCAGCCGCGCGCAGCTGGAGCGGGTCCATCAACCAGCCTATCTGGATGCCCTGGCTGCGGCCTCTCCAAGCGAAGGTCTGGTGCAGGTAGATCCGGATACAGCAATGTGCCCAAACACCTTGCACGCGGCATTGCATGCCGCTGGCGCCGTGGTCCAGGCCGTGGATCTGGTGATGTCCGGCGAAGTAGAGAATGCGTTTTGTTGTGTGCGCCCACCGGGTCACCATGCGGAGTCAGCGGCCGCTATGGGCTTCTGTTTCCTGAACAACGTTTCGGTGGGTGCGGCCCACGCGATAGCGGAACACGGTTTGTCCCGGGTCGCGATACTGGATTTCGATGCGCACCATGGCAATGGCATCGAGGACATTTTCGCTGACGAGCCCCGCGTGCTGGTGTGCTCGACCTATCAGCATCCGCTGTATCCTTTCTCGGGGGCGCCGACGGTCTCGGGGCACATCATCAACGTGCCGCTCGCGGCCGGTACCCGTGGCCAGGACTATCGGGCCGCCATCTCTCAACACTGGCTGCCTGAGCTGGATCGCTTCCGGCCGCAGCTGATCATGGTGTCTGCCGGTTTTGACGGCCATGCAGAAGACAGCGCGACCGACCTGCTGCTAAACGACCGGGATTTCGAGTGGCTGACCCTGCAGATCATGGATCTGGCCGCCCGTCACGCGGGTAAGCGGCTGATCTCCTGTCTCGAAGGCGGCTACGCAGCGGGGGCGCTGGAGCGATGCGTCGCATTGCATTTGAGGACTCTGGCCGGAATCTAACCGCCGGGATTTGTTGTTGACGCGGGCACGGACGCCGCCCATCCTGAAGACTGGATAGTTTGCTGAGCGACCAGATTCGATGGCAATCGCAGCGATCAAGCACGTGCCGAACGCGATCTCACTCGCGCGCCTGTGTTGCGTTCCCGTTCTGGCCTGGCTGGCCTGGTCGCGGGCCGAGCAACCGTTTGTCTGGCTCACTTTGGCGGCACTGTTCAGCGACGGCGTTGATGGTTGGGTGGCACGTCGTTTCGACTGCATCTCAAGACTCGGTTCAATGCTGGATTCGATTGCCGATGCCACGCTGATGGGCGTGATTGGCTATGGCACCTGGGCTTTCCATCCGGTGGTTTTTACCGAGTACGGCTGGCTGGTTGCCCTGGTCGTGGGGCTTTGGCTTTCTGAGCACGCGCTGGCGTTTTTGCGTTACGGAAGGCCTTCCAGTTTTCATACTGCGCTGACTCGGTTCGGGGTCGCGGTGTTCGCCCTGTTCGTGACCGTGATGTTTGTGTTCGGTTTCCAGCCCTGGCTGTTTTTCGTTACCGTCGCGGTGAGTATCCTCGCCGTGGCGGAGCAGCTGGCGATGCTTTGGCTGCTTCCGCAATGGACGCCGGATCTGCGTGGTGGACTGCCCGAGGCCTGGCGCCGCACTCGCGTCAGTCGTCAGGCCTAAGTCCTTTGTTTGAAAGGTTTTCGGCCTCTGCGGGGAGGGCCTGTCGGGGGCGTCCGGGGGTCTTTGTGAGCCATTTGTGGTACGATGGCCAGATGCCACAAGCAACGAAACCCGCAGCAAAATCTGCATCTGCAAGCAACGATCCGTTCGAGATTGCTTCCATTACCAAGACCCAGCCGCCGGCCGGGGTGGAGACATCCAGCTGGTATCACTACGTGATCCGGCAGGGCAGCAACACCATTAACGGCCGCCGCCAGGGGACATTGAAGAACGTCACCAAAGCGGTGGAAGAGGTCATCGAACGTCTGAATGAGCGACGCATGGGCAAGGCCGGTCGGGTGCATCTGACGCCCAGCCCGAAGAGGAAGAAGAGCTAGGTCTTCTCCGCTTTCGGCCCCCTGTTCCAGGCTCGGGCCGTGACGTCTGTCTCAGATCCCGGAGTCTAATACGTGACCCGCCTCACGCCGGTCACACGCGCGTGTCTCTTACACTCATGTCTGTATATCGGGCCGGGCACCATGTGGGTGCCTGCCGCTGTCGCGGAGACATGCGTTGCGCAGAAATCGGACAATCCTGGCGACCCAGTGGGTGCTCATCTGTTTGTCTCTGGCGGCAGTTGGCGCCCAGGCAGCCAGTTGTGCGGACCTTGACTGGGAGCGCGAAGGTTACCGCGACGGCAATCAGGGTCAGCCAATGCACCGGATTGGCCGCTACCAGAGTGACTGCTCGACCCGCGGAGAGGCATTCGACCGGGACCGCTATCTGGCAGGCCGCTTACGTGGGCTCGAGAACTATTGTCAGCCGAGCGTCGGCTATGAAGCAGGCGCTCAGGGAAGGCAATATATGGGCTCGTGTCCGCAGGCGCTGGAGCCGTCTTTCCTCGACGCATTTCGTGCGGGAGCCCGGATCCACTCGCTACGCAGAGTCATCGCCCAGATTGACCGACAGCTGGCCTGGTACCAGGATCGTTTGCAGTCCGACGCGCTGGATCAGTCACAGCGGTCCGCAGTTGTCACGGAGATTGAGCGTCTGAACCGGCGCAAGCGTCAACGTGAGCGGGACCTCGACGCCTATGCAGTGAGCGTCGCCGCGATCGACTGATCATCCACTTAAGGATTTCTCCAGACCTTCGTCAGGTTCGGCCGGGGACAATCGGCCTGGCTGCAAGCGGTCGGTGTGTGGCCATAGTGCGGCGACCGCCGTCAACGCGTCTCGTCAGTCCACCGTCGTCGGCTGCAGATACTCATGAACGGCAATACCAGCGAACGAAGGCCACGCCGCCCACAGGTTTTCCAGTTCCGCAATCAACGGCTGCAGCGCCGGTCGCCGGCCGCGGAAAGTCGTGCGGTCCGCCGGCACCTCGACAGCATAGGACAGCGCGTATGCGGCGCCCGCATCGTTCGGCTGCGGCTTGTCGAGCAGAACCAGTGCGCTGTTGTCACCGATGTCTATCTGCCACAGGCGGCCCAGAGGGAAGGGCCTGTAGTGCCAGCGAGTCTGATCGGGTAGCGGGCCAGCTTCCAGGGCAATGCGAACATGGCGCCGTTGATCGGCGCCCCAGAACAGGAATTGCATCGCGGCGTCGCGAATTTCTCCTGGTTCGGTGCGATAGTTCATGACCGTTATCCCGTCGACCAGCGGGGTCATGTGCTCCAGCATCGGGCTGCCATCGACTGCCAGAGATGACCACCAGAAGGGAACAGCGACCTCCAAAGGCATGTCGACAGTGGCGCGCAACACTGCGATGGTCTCGAGATATCGCCGCAGCCAGGCAGACGGGTCAAGCTCAAAGCTGGCCAGCAGGTACGGCTCTATGTCGTACTGCACGCCCGCCAGGCGCTGGCCCGGCGGGCGCTCGGCGTTGAAATTTCGCAACGCTTTCGCGCGCAACCGCATGCTGGCGAGCCCGTGCGGCAAGACTGCGTGCGGATCTCCTTCTACTGCCCACACCGCGATGCCGCGCTCGCCGGCGCTGACAATGAACTGCGTCAACCGGTCCGCTACAGTCACCGCAAGTGACCCGCCATCCAGCGGCACACTGATAAAGGCCGTGTCGGCACCAAATTCGATCAACTGCTCAAGCAAGCTTTCAGGTGTGTCGATCCAGAGCGTCGCTTGCCAGACCCAGGTTGCGCGACCCGGTAATTCCAGGCCAGGTGCAGGGATCAGCTGCATCCCGAGCAGATCCAGACTCGCGGCATCGGCCGGACACAGGATGCTGAATGCGTGCTCACCCGAGGTAACGGCCGCAGGCATCTCCATTAGCGAACTGGAGGGCCGGGGATTGGCGGCGACCGCCCCGATTATCATCGGCGTCTCCTCAAGCATGCGGTCGGCGTCAGAAAATCCAACCCGAAAAGCACCGCTTGCGGTCGTCCTGAGCTTTAGTTCCAGGCGCACATCTCTTGCCAACTGGTCGCCGGTGCCGAGTAACAACAGGCCAGCGGGCGCGTCTCCGGCGGAACACTCGAGACGCAGAGAGCCCTTATCCCGAATCAGTGCGGCTCGTTCCTCAATGCCAAAAGCACGCGTCTGATACAGCTCGATCAGATCCTGCCCCAGAGCAACCGATCGCAGACCCTGCGCGGGCGCCGGCCGGGCCTGAGCCGGAATGATCTCACTGATTGCCAGAGCATCTCCGGTCTCGCGCCCCAGCAGGCTCAAACCGGCGCTGATACGCGGCAGATCGGCTCGATTGATCAGACTCGCCCAGCGCATCTGCGCGACGTCCGCGTCCAGCATGGCACTGGCACAGCGCTGCGGCTCCTTGTCCGTCGCCAGCAGCTGGCGCATCGCCCCATCTTCGTCCGGATAGATCGCCATGACTCGTGCTTCCGGCGGCACCGCGTCGTCTGTGCACAGGGCCAGCCACGCAGCGCAGGCTTGTCCCGGCAACAGCCACGCGACCAACAAACCCAGTGAGAGCCCTTTCAATGTTCAGCCTCTGTTTTCACCGGATACGTCGCCCAGCGTCGCCGGCTGTCGCCAACAGTCGCCAATAGTCGAGAAGAGCGGCGAAGATCTCATCCCGATTTGTCGATCTGGTTTTTTCGGCCGGGTGGCACACTGCAGGGCTACAATCCCGCCCGACCAGCGGCGGCTGGCGTGGTTTCGCCAGGCCGGTTATTGCTGGTGCCTCGGCTTGTGCTTGTGGCTGCGTTTCCGCCCTGATCATCCACGTCCTTTGTCGACCATCCGGCGCCACGGTTCATTTCACCCCAGCCCGTCTTGCTCCCCGTAAGCCACTTCAACAAGCCGATCAGACGCCACAATGCGTTGAGCTGGCGGTAGCCGAAGTTCTCCAGGATCGCGGCACCAAACAACAACAGTGTGTTGCGGAAGCCGGGGTAGACATGGAAAGAGATCTCTTCGAGCATCAACGCACTGGTCGACAGCAGCATACCCAGACAGATCGCGCACAACAGGAAGGCGACGAACGCCTCATACGAAATCCACGAATTCCAGAACGCGATGCCGACAAAGAAAAAGCCACCGACTTCCAGCAGCGGCCCGAGAAATTCGAACAGAAAGATAAACGGGAAGGCCAGCCAGCCCACAGCACCTCCACGCGGATTGAACATCAGGCTCTGGTTTAGCGTCAGGCTTTCCGCCAGACCGCGCTGCCAGCGGATGCGCTGGCGGCCCAGAGTTCGCAGATCTTCCGGCGCTTCGGTCCAGCAGATCGGGTCGGGCACGAAGGTGATACGGTAGCGACGCCTCTGTTGCCGCAGCATGCGGTGCAGCCGCACTACCAGTTCCATGTCTTCGCCAAGCGTGTCAGTGCGGTAGCCGCCGCAGGCCACCACCACTTCCTTACGGAACAGACCGAAAGCGCCGCTGATGATCATCAGTGCGTTTAATGGCGACCAGCCCAGACGGCCGAACAGGAAAGCACGCAGATACTCGACGATCTGCATCAACGCCAGCGTCGAATCCGGCAGGCCGATTTTCTCGATAAAGCCGTCGCGCACCCGGCACCCATTGGCGATGCGGATGGTGCCGCCACAGGCGACCGTATCGGGATCATCCAAAAACGGCTGAAGTACCCGGTACAGACTGTCAGGCTGCAATACCGAATCGGCGTCCACCCCACAGAACAGGGGATACCGCGCAGCATTGATACCCGCGTTCAGCGAATCCGCCTTGCCACCGTTGTCCTTGTCCAGCACCCGGATGTTGGGATGGATCGTCGATCGGTAAATGGTCTTCACCGACGCCGTCGGGATCCGCTGTCGGTAAGCCTCGGGGAAGGGCACTAGCGCGAATTCGGCTATCAATTTTCTCAAGGTGGCGTCTTTCGAACCATCGTTGATCACCACGATTTCGTATTCCGGATAACGCAATTGCAGCAGCGCGCGCACCGACGTAACGATGGTTTCGGATTCGTTGAAGGCAGGCACAAGAATGCTGATCGGCATCTCATGCTCCGAATAGACCTTGGGCAGGCTCTCCACGCGCCGGCCCTGGAAGTATTCACGCATGCCGAACAGCGAAATCAGGTTGAGGCAGATATAGCCCGCGTTGAGCAACAGGAAGTAGCCCAGAAACACCCATTGTGCGGCGAGCACCAGGTCCTGGGTGCTCATGCCGCTCGCTCCGCCAGGACCTGATCCATCATGTCACGGCCGAAGTCGTCATCTACCCGTGCCCGGATGCGCTGCAGTTCTTCGCCAGTGATAAAAGGCAGTCCGATGAGCGACTGGGCGGCGCGATAGCGCACCCACCACTCAGGATCTGTAAGCAAGCGCTCCAGCAGCTTCTTGTCTTGCCGGTAGCCGATTCGGCCCAGCACCGTGGCAGCGCGCATGCGGATATGCCAGCGTGGGTGGTTCACAAGATGCCGGACCTGGGGGAGTTCCAGCGGACTGTCGGCGACCCGCAGGCAGACCGAAGTGACCCGATCGTCCACGGACCGGCGCAGCATCTCGTGCACCACGGTCGCGGCAATGGATCGATGCACGGTTGGCAGGAAGCCAATCAGCTTCGCAGCCTCCTCCGGCGTGCCGTCAAGAATTGCCTGTTGCAAAGGCCGCGACACGGCCGCCGGGCCGGCCTCTTGCAGCAGGCCGGACACTCTGGCGGCTGCCCAGTCTTCGCGCTGGGTGACCAACGGCAATACCGCTGGCACTGCGCGATCTGCGTCGATGTTGATCAATGCCCTGGCCGCCATCAGCGATATCAGCGTATGCTCGGAATCCAGCAACTCGCGGATCTTGTCCCAGGCGCTCGCGTCACCGATATGACCCAGGGTCGCGATGGCGATGAGCTGGTCGCTCAAATGGCCGTGGTTGAGCATTTTCCATGCGGCCTTATCGACGCCCAACCGACGTGCGAGTACGTTCAGGCGCAGGCCCGCGCTGCCTCTCAGTATGTCGTGCAGCACGTTCCATTCATTCAGGAAGTACATCAATTGATTCGCCTGGATCTCAGGCCGATCGTCGGCGAGCGCCATCGCGGATGCGTCATCGTCTGCCAGCGCGACCTCGGTCAGCAGCGGCCGCCACAGTTTGATAAACGCGGCATGCTGACGCCTGCGCAGCAATAACCGCCAGCGCAGGGCGACCACCCACAAAAACAGCAGCACCGTCACCGCGGCGGCTATCGCGCTGGCGTAGACGGCGAAGACGATCGCCCGGTCAGAATTTTCGGCGAAGTCCCACACGGACGCCTCCGCGGTTGTAAACGTCGCCCTGGCGCTGCCAGGAAGCGCTCCAGCTCAGCGCCCAGTCACGGTTGAGCCAGTGACGGCCAAGCACGCCGAGTGTCCTGGTATTGCTGGTCAACAAGCGGTCCTGGCCCACGCTTTCGCTTTCCTTGCCTGCGCCGGCCAGGATGCCGATGCGATTCGATCTGCCGTAGTAGCGGTCGATGCGGAGCAGGTGACTCACCGAGGTATCCGCGCCCTCGGGCCAGCCCACATAGAGGGTGTAGCCGGCCAGCCAGTTACCCCAATAGCGCTCCACGCCGAGGTTAAGCAGCTCATAGCGGCTGTCGGCATATTCTGCATGCCGGAAACCGCCTCTGAGGCCCCAGCCATCGTCCATCGCGCGGTGCAGTCCGAGCATGGCCGTCCATTGCGGTAGCACATCTGCGCCTGGAGCGACGCTGGCCTCGAGCATCAGCGACCAATCCGTATTCAACGGCAGATAGGCGCCGGCCAGAACCTCGGTCTCCCGCTCCGAGAAGCGCTCTGTGGATTCGACGGCTGCGTAGTAGGTCTTGTCCGGCGACACGCTGCGGCTGCCTTCCAGGTAAACGCTGTTCCAGTTGTCATAGCCGTTGTCCAGCGAGTCATAGGACCCGCCGATCTCGTATTCAGAGATCGGAACAAAAGCGCTGACCTGAGGGTTTCCGGTCTGCCACAGCGGCCAGGTGCTGTCCGGGAATCGTTGCCGCGCCATGGCGGACAGTTGCTCAAAACGACGCAGATCTTCCGCGCTACCAGATGCGAGCAGCGCCTGGGACTCGAGTCGCCAGACGGCTTCGTATTGCGGAGCAATACTGCGCGCCCGCTCCAGTGTCGGGAGGGCTTCAGCCGGATGCTCCGACCAGACCAGCACCTGTGCCTTGCCGAGCAGATAGTCGGTGTTGTCCGGGCTCAGACCAAGCAAGCGGTCGTATTCACTGAGCGCCGCGTCCCAGTTCTTTGACCATGCCAGAGCGCGCGCCAGAAGATAGCGCGCCTGTTCGTCGCCCGGCTGTATTTCCAGCTGTTCCTCGAGCATGGAAATAGCGCGACCATAGTCGTCCTCATCAATCGCCGAGCGGGCTTTTTGCAGGACATCTTCAGCGGCCGGCGATTGGAACGACAACAGGACCAGCGCCAGAGGAATCAGAGAAAACAGCCGTCTGGCCGCCGCAGCATTGCGTCGGGTATCCGGGCGGCTTTCGGCCATACACTGAGGGTGCATCGTCAGCATGTTCAGGCTCCCGCGCCGTTGGCAGCGCGAAGATGACGCTTGACGCGAGCCAGCAGTTCTCTCGGATTATAGGGCTTGCCGACATAATCGTTGGCGCCGGCTTCCAGCCCGCGCACGACATCACGCTCCATGGTGCGGGCGGACAGGATGATGACTGGCACACCCTGCCAGTCCTGATCCGCGCGGATCTGACTGAGGATCTCGAATCCGTCGCGATACGGCAGCACCAGATCCAGCAGCACAACATCCACCGGGGCGGAACCGGCGATGTAGTCAGTCGCTTCGCGGCCATCGGTGCAGGCTGACACCGTGAAGCCTTCCCGCTCGAGCATGAACTCAAGCAGATAGACCACATGCTCATTGTCTTCGACGACGAGCGCCGAAGGTCGGTTCCGTGTTCTCGTCATTGCAGTGCCTTTCCCTGGACTTGCATTGCGGCCAACCACCAACGCATCTTGCCAATGCATCTTGCCAATGCATCTTGGTTGATGGCTTCCTGAAGTAATATCGGCACCTGGAGTGAATTGATGAAGGCCGCGGATGGTGATTTTCCTGCGCGTGACCGCCCGGCGTGAGCGAGATCATGAAAATCCGAGCAAAAGTGTGACGGAGATCACATGTGCCGCGGCCGTGCCAGGAAGCGTGGGCGCAGCCGATGGGCCGGTATACTGCGGTCCAATCCCAGCCACGGGACACTGATCCATGATGACCACTACCTTTCTTGTCTTCGCCATACTGGCCACAGTCGCGATCGTCATCTTCAATCGCCTGGTCAACGACCGGAATCAGGCCCTGGCAGCCTGGAGTGATATCGATGTGCAACTGACCCGGCGTCATGATCTGGTGCCGTCGCTGGTCAAGGCGGTCAAGGCCTATGCCGGCTACGAGCAGGCAACCCTGACCGCGGTGACCGAGCTGCGCGCACGTAGCGAGGCGGCCCGGCATCTGGGCGACCGGGCCAGATTTGAAGACGAAATGGTGGCAGGCATCAACCGGCTGGTTGCTCTTGCGGAGGCCTATCCGGACCTGAAGGCAGACCAGAATTTTCTCGAGCTACAGCAGGAATTGTCGGCCATCGAGGACCACCTGCAATATTCTCGGCGCTTCTACAATGGGTCGGTACGGATCTACAACACCCGGCTGGAGTCCTTTCCTGACATGATCGTGGCGCGGGCATTCGGATTCCAGCCACGAGAATTCTTCGCCGTGGACGCCGACGAAATCCGCGCGCTGCCACAGGTCGACCTGGGTGACCGGCACTGATGACGTCCGCTCGCATGAAGAAGTCGCTTCTTTGCTTCGTACTGCTCGTCCTGTTGTCCGGCGGCGGACTCAGGTCGCAGGCGGCAGAGGAAATTCTTGCTTATCACAGCGACATCGTCATTAGCGAAGACGGCAGCATGACGGTGACGGAGACAATCGACGTGCGCTCGCAGGGCGAACAGATCCGGCGCGGGATATTCAGGGACTTCCCCACCGATTACAAAGACCGCTTTGGCAACAGCTACAAGGTGGATTTTCAGGTGCAGGATGTGAGCCGCGGCGGCAACCCGGAGCCGTGGCGGTCCGAGCGGCGCGCCAATGGCGTCAGAGTCTATATTGGCGACAAGGCGCGGAATCTTGATCCGGGCAATCACAGCTACCAGATTCGCTACCGGACGTCTCGTCAGCTCGGTTTTTTCGACGACCATGACGAGCTCTACTGGAATGTCACCGGAAACGGGTGGGCGTTTCCGATTGCACAGGCCAGCGCGCGAGTGGTGTTGCCCGCCGGAGTGCCGATGGGCGAGGTCGAGATCGTGGGCTACACCGGCAATCTGGGTAGCACGGTAAGAAATGCAGTTGCCGGGGTCAGCGATGGAGCTGCCTGGATTGAAACGACCTCCAGCCTGGCTCCTGCCGAGGGGCTGACCGTGGTTGTCAGCTGGCCAAAGGGATTCGTGACCGAGCCCAGCCGGGGGGACCGTCTGAGATTTCTCCTGACCGACAATCTCGGCTTGCTGCTGGCGCTGTTCGGCCTGATCGCGTCGCTGTGCTATCTGATCCTGGTTTGGAACCGCTACGGCCGTGACCCAAGGCCCGGTGTCGTCTTTCCTCAATACGAGCCGCCGCAGAACATCTCGCCTGCCTCTGCACGATTCATCAATCGCATGACCTACGATTACAGGGCATTTACCGCCGCAGTCATAAATCTCGCGGTCAAGGGGCGACTGCGCATCGCGGAACAGGATGATGTGTATGTGCTGACTCACGCACGCAGCGAGCAGCCGCTGGCTGCCGGAGAACAAGCGTTGCTGGATCAGCTGTTCAGCAACGGGCTTACGCTCGAACTAAAGAACGACAACCACAAGGCGATCAGCAAAGCACGGAAGGCGCACGAGCGCGCGCTGCGCAGGGACTATCAGAAGCTGTACTTTGTCACCAACACGCCGCTGCTGCTCCCGTCCGGGATCGGGCTGGCGGCGCTCGCCCTCGGTTTGCTGGTCAGCGCAAAGATGACGCCGCTGGCATTGGTGGTGATGCTGATCGCGGTGGCAATGCATGTGATGTTCTATTTCCTGCTGCGGGCGCCGACGCCCGCAGGCAGGCGATTGATGGACCGCCTTGATGGTTTCCGCATGTATCTCGAAGTTGCGGAAAAAGACGACCTCGAGTTGCGCAATCCGCCGGAGAAAACCCCGGCATTATTTGAGCGCTATCTGCCGTTTGCGCTGGCGCTTGGCGTAGAACAGGCATGGGCCCTGCAGTTTGCGGACGTGTTCGCTGGCATCGAGCCCGGGACTGCGACGGCCTATCGCCCAGCCTGGTACGGGGGCCGCTTTGATGCCGGCCGCCTGGACAAATTTACCTCCGGCGTCGGCAGTTCGCTGAGTTCAGCCATATCGTCTGCGGCCACACCGCCTGGATCCTCATCCGGGGCCGGTGGTGGCGGCTCGTCCGGCGGTGGCGGCGGTGGCGGAGGGGGTGGCGGCTGGTAGCATAGGCGCCCGGTCGAACGAGAATTGCGTGGCCCACCACGGCCGCCGCCGCTTGAATCTGGAGTGCTGCAAAAGCTGTGATCATTGAACAGGCGATGACCTCTGTCCTCCGGCGGATGGGGAAGAAATACACGCGCTTCGAGAATCTCGGTCACATGATTCATATTCCTGAAGCCGATCCGGCGCGGGAGTTCATGCTCTATCTGCATGTCCCGTTTTGTGTCGTGCTGTGCCCGTTCTGCTCTTTCCATCGGGTTCAATATCGCGAGACCAAGGCGCAACGCTATTTCAAGGCGCTGCGTCAGGAAATCCGGATGGCGCACGAAGCGGGATACCGTTTCCGCGAAGTTTATGTTGGCGGCGGCACCCCCACCGTAGATGTCGATGAGATGGCGCGTACCCTGGATCTGGTGCGTGAGCTAAACGACGTGCGCCAGATCTCGATGGAAACCAACCCGGATGACCTGGTGCCGAAGCACCTCGAGCGCTTACAGCGGGCCGGTGTTAACCGTCTGTCGGTAGGCGTGCAGAGTCTTGAGGACAAGTTGCTGGACGAAATGCAACGCCGGGAGAAATACGGCGACAGTCAGATGATCCGTGAACGCCTGGCCAGCACTCAGGGCCTGTTCGACACGCTCAACGTCGACCTGATCTTCAACATCCCCCATCAGTCGAAAGAGTCAATGCTCCGGGACCTGGAGATCCTGACCCGCGACATCGGCGTCGATCAGATTTCCTGTTATCCGCTGATGGGATTGAGATCAACACAAAAGGCGATGAAGAAAGACATGGGGCAGGTGAATTACGGTCGTGAGCGAGAACTCTATATGTCCTTGCTTGATCACATGCCGGCCAACTACCGACCGAGCTCTGCCTGGTGTTTCTCCTCCAGTCACGCGCCCGCAATCGATGAATACATTATCGATCAGGAAAACTACATCGGTCTGGGCAGTGGCGCGATGAGTTATCTGGACGGCACGCTATATGCCTCCTCGTTCTCGATCAACCGCTACATGAGCCTGGTCGAAAGCGGCCACTCGGGTATCACACGCCGGGTCGCGTTCAATCGTGTGGACCAGATGAGGTATTACTTTCTGATGCGCCTGTTCGGCCTTAAGCTGTCCAAAGCAGAGGCCGAAGCGCGCTGGGACGGGGAATTCGAACGCACCCTGTGGCGGGATTTCGCGGCATTCAAGCTGGTCCGCGGGATCCGCGACACTGGCGATGAATGGCAGCTGACCCGTCGCGGCATGTACTACTGGGTGCTGATGATGCGTGAGTTCTTTATCGCTGTGTCCAATTTTCGCGATCTGATGCGCCTGGGTATCCGCAGCGAACTTGATCCGGAGGATCGCGCCGCGCTGGGCGATCTCGAGTGAGGTCGGACCCTGGCGCGCCTTACAGAGCCAGCATGTTCTGCAGCGCTGCGCGTTCCTCATCCACCTCATCCATCAGGCGCGTGATGATCTCCAGTTTGAGTTTCATGCGTTGCGCTGCGGCCAGTTCCGGAACCTCCACAAGCTTGCCTTCGTGCAAACACACGGCAACGGTGAGTACATCGCACAGATCGGCATGCCCCAGACCGATGCGATCGAGCTGGCGGTAATTGGCCACCGCTTCAACGGTTTCTTCGGCCAGCTCCCAGTTCTCCGCGATGGCGCGACCGATCGAACAGTTCCAGTCCTCGATCACCGAGCTGAGTGCCTCACGACCCAGACTGCCTTCTGCCAGGCCGGCCTGACGGCTCAGGATATACACTGTGCCCACGTTGTGGATCATGCCTGCCATAAGCGCTTCATCAGGCTGTCCAACGTTGGTCTCCCGCGCCACCACGAAGGCCAGCGAGGCGACGTCAGTGCTGATCTGCCACTGCTCAACCAGCTGGTCTGCGACCGGCTGGAGATCCTGCTGACGCTGCATCTGCGCAAGCGCATAGGTCCAGCAAGTGTTACGCACCAGCTCGAAGCCAAGTCGGTTCACCGCCGGCGTGACTTCGGTCAACATCTTGCCGCTACGGTTGTATTGGGCGGAATTTGCGATCCGCAACAAACGTGCCGCAAGTCCGGGTTCGGCGCTCAGCGTCTTGCCCAGTTGTTGCAGGCTGCAATCCGGGTCGTTCATCAGCTTGCGCATGCGCACGGCGATGTCAGGCAGGTAAGGCAGTTCGATCGCGTCGCCGGATAATTCCGCAGCCAGCTGCTCAACGAAATGGAAAGCCTGTGCCGAGGTTTCCGCAGCCTTTTGTTTATCCTTCTCGGCCGGGTGGCGGACATCTTCTTCCAGGGCCAGTTCCAAGGGTGCTTCGCTCATGTCTCTTCCTGAGTAGCCGGGGGTGATCCTTCAGCCCCTGTATCGGCCGAGCCGTCCGGAATCTTTAGCCCCCGTTTGCACCAGATTCCGCCGGCTGTGCGGCGGAGGGCAGGAAGCGTGGCGATGAGATCGACACCTCGTCGAGTTCACCATAGGTATTCAGTTGTTCGCGTATGGCAGCGCCATCACCAATAACCACAAACACCAGGTTGTCTAGGTCTGGATAGACGCGCTCTATCACCGCCGCCGCGTTGGCTGCCGATACGTGACTGATCGCTTCCGCATAATCGTTGATCGCGGCGTCCGGCTGGTCAAAGAACTTCAGCCCGGCCAGCGCTCTGGCTAATTGCGGGCCGGTCTCCAGATCCAGCGGGAAGGTCCCCCTGACGTAGTTCTTCCCGGAATCGAGACTGGCCGCGTCAAAGCCCTGCTGATGCAGGCGCTGGAGCTGAAGCAGCGCCAGATCGATGGCTTCGAACGTCGTCTCTGTCGGGGTAAACGACGTCATCGCCAGTGAGCCACCCAGAGTATGTTTGCGCAGCACCGATCTGGCACCGTAGGTCAGGCCCGATTCGACTCTCAACGCGGTGTTTAGCCAGGACGTGAAGCGATCCCCGAAGATCGTATTGACCAGATTGACCGCTGCTTCGGCGGGATCTGTCTGACTGACCCCGCGATTGCCGATCCAGAAGTAACTCTGGCTGGCTCCGGGTTTGTCTACCAGCAGGATTTGACGACCACTCGCCTGCACCGGTGCCGTGATCTCAGGCAGCGCGCCCTCGGCTTTGCGCCAGTCGCCGAGCCCGGTAGCGATTTTTTTGCTCAGGCTGGCGCTGTCGAAATCGCCGACCACCACGATCAGCAGGCGGTCGCTGCCGATTTGTGTGCGGTAGAAATCCAGCATGTCCTGATAAGCGACCCGGGCCAGGCTCTCCTCGCTGCCGCTGACAGGACGCCCGTAGGGATGCCCGCGATCGAGATAGGCGGCGCCATAAACTGAGGAGAATGCGCGCAGATCGTCATCTTTCGCTGCGGCGATGGCATCAATATAGCGACGCTTCAATTTCTCGAATTCCGTCTCTGAAAAGCGGGGTCGCCGCAGCATGTCGGCGAGCAGACCGATCCACAAATCGGTATCCCGGGCCAGAAATTCACCGCTCACCGAGATACTTTCCAGTCCCCCTTCGACCTCGATCTCGCCCCCGACCGCGGCTACGGTTTCGGCGAATGCCTGCGCGTCGCGCGTGCCGGCACCTTGTTCAAGCATGCCCGCGGTCAATCGGGCGATGCCGCCAAGTTCACCAGGTTCTGCGATGGCCCCTCCGCGAAGCACCGCGCGGAACGCAACCAGTGGCACCTCACGGCGCTCCATCAACACAAGCCGCGCCCCATTCTCCAGCTTGATCTCCTGATATTCGGGCAGGCTAACGCCAGGAATCGCCGGATCCGCATCGGCCGCCGAAGTGATCAGGATGCACAGCAATGCGACAACAATGCTCAATGGGGGGTTCATGATCCTGCCTCCTGATCTGCGCGGGCCGGGACGAGTGTTCCCACGGTGCTGTTGCTGACCTTCAGGATCCGTGCGGCCAGGGCCTTGATGTCCTCGGTCGTGACCGCCTGATACGCGGACGGGGCCGCAAACAGCTTCCGGTAGTCTCCGTGGAATACCTCATACGTGCCCAGCAAGTCAGCCTTGCCATCGATGGTGGCCAGCTGTCGCCAGAATGCGGCCAGCTGGATGTTCCGTGCCTTGTCCAGCTCCGCCGCCGTGACTCCCTGATCGGTGATCCGTTCCAGTTCGGCAAACAGTGCCGCTTCGACGCTAGCCGGATCACCGTCTCCCGGGAGCACGGTCATGAACCACAACAGGCCGGGGTCGAGGTTTTCCTCCACATAGGCGTCGACTTCGATCGCGCTCTGCTCCTGCTCGATCAGCCGTTGGTAGAGTCGTGATGAGGAGCCCGTCGCGAGGATGTCGACCAGCAACTTCAGGGCCGGCATGGCAGGGTCGTCCGCTGGGGGGATGTGGAACACTGCCTGCACAAAGGCCGTCTGTCCCGGTCGGCGTAACTCGATCCGTCGCTGTCCCTGCTGCTCGGGTTCGACCGTACGGACTTCTGCCGGCGCCGGCTGGGCCGGGATCTTGCCGAAGTACTGTTCCGCCTTCTCAAACACTTCATCCGGGGTCACCGCGCCGACGACCACCAGCACCGTGTTGTTGGGCGCATAGTTGACCCGGAAGTGCGTCTGCAGATCCTCCAGTGTCCAGGCCGCGATATCCGAGGGCCAGCCGATGATCGGGATCTGGTAGGGATGCGCGACAAACGCCACGGCCTGCATCTGCTCGGCCAGATACCACATATTACGGTCATCCACGGTGGAGCGCCGCTCGGAGAGGATGACCCCGCGTTCGCTCTCGACCGTCTCCGGATCAAACGACAGGTTGGCGAAACGGTCGCTTTCAATCTCAAAAATCAGCTCAAGCGCTGAGCGGGGGAACCAGTCGGTGTACACGGTGACGTCATTGCTGGTGTAGGCATTGTTGACCCCGCCGCCGGCTTCCATGACGCGATCGAATTCGCCAGACGCACGTTCGGAAGTGCCCTGAAACATCATATGCTCAAAAAAGTGCGAAATGCCGGTGATGCCGGGTCGTTCATTGCGGCTGCCGACTTTGACCCAGTGGTACCACGCAACGTTGGGGATATCCTCATCCGGCCAGACAATAATCTGTAGTCCGTTGGCCAGGGTCCGGGAAGCAATCGCATCGGCACCTGAAATACGCGTCAACGCTGAAGACGTGTCGGCGACAGCGTTAGCGCTGGCGGCCAGAGAGCAAAGCAGGATTGTATGCAGGCAGCCGCGCAGGCGATGGGGCAGGCGATGGATTAGATTCATGCTGATCCGGGTCTCCTTTCAGTAGTTCACGGTCTGAACGTGCGGGTGCTTTTCTCATGCCCCAGGGTTCGTCCACCCCCGTCTTCCTCCATGATATCCCTGCAGGCGCTGCAGATGCAGGGCAAATCCCGTACCTCCGGGTTGGGTGATCCCGGTGCGCCCTCACAGCCGGATACTGCCGGGCCTGTACAAGCGCCGGCAAAGAATCCATGCTCGAAGCGCAGCTATGGAGACGTCCAGCAACAAGCCCAATGCCGGCAACACCCAGCGCCTGGTGACAGCTCGCCGGGTCGTGGTCAAGATCGGCTCTGCACTTCTGGTTGACCGGGACAGCGGCAGAGTCGACGCGCGCTGGTTTCGTGCGCTGGTCGAGGATATCGCCGCCTTGCGTGATCGCGGCCAGGAGGTCCTGCTGGTGTGTTCCGGCGCCATCGCGCTTGGCCGCCGCTATCTGGGACTCGACGCGGGGCCGTTGCGGCTTGATGAAAGTCAGGCCGCGGCCGCCGCAGGACAGATCCGCCTTGCCCATGCCTGGCAGGAAGCGCTTGGCGAGCACGAGATCCCGGTCGCCCAGGTGTTGCTGACACTGTCCGATACCGAGCAGCGCAAACGTTATCTCAACGCCAGGGGTACGCTGCAGAAACTGCTCAATCTGGGGGCGGTGCCGGTGATCAATGAGAACGACACCGTGGCCACGGAGGAGATCCGCTACGGCGACAACGATCGGCTGGCCGCCAGAGTGGCGCAGATGATCAGCGCGGATTGCCTGGTCCTGCTGTCAGATGTGGACGGCTTGTACGATACGGATCCGGTGCGTGATCAAAACGCCCGGCTGATTGCCGAGGTGCGAGAGCTGAGTCCGCGGATCGAGGCGATGGCTGGCGAATCGGCGACCGAGACCGGGTCCGGGGGCATGATTACCAAGCTGGCGGCGGCGCGAATTGCTCTGGGTGCGGGTTGCCATATGGTGATTGCGAGTGGCCGGCGGGCACGGCCACTTCAGGCGATCGAAGACGGTGTGCCGTGCACCTGGTTTGTGGCCGACGACTCGCCGCACGGTGTACGCAAGCAGTGGATAGCCGGTAGCCTGAGCCCGCGCGGTGCGGTTCATGTCGATGCGGGCGCCGCCGCCGCGCTTGCCGCGGGCAAGAGCCTGCTCCCAGCCGGCGTGACCAGAATTGAGGGCAGGTTCGAACGCGGCGACGCGGTGGTGATTTACGGGCCGGACGATATGGAGCTGGCTCACGGTCTGTGTGGCTATGGCTCGACTGAAGCCGCCCGCATTATCGGTCGACGCAGTGCCGACATCGTCGCAGTGCTCGGCTATCACGGGGCGGACGAGCTGGTGCACCGTAATGATCTCGCGATGACCCGGAGGGTTCGATGAGCAACAGGCCACAGGCTGCCCCGGGCGCCGATGTCGGGGCGATGATGGACGCGATAGGGGTGGCGGCAAAACAGGCTGCCAGGATCCTGGCGCATGTCAGTGCCGGGGACAAGAACGCAGCGCTGGCCGCTATGGCTGCGGGCTTGCGCCTCAACCTTGATTCGATACTGGCTGCCAACGCGCGAGACATGGATGCCGCCGTCAAGCGCAAGGTCGGTGCGGCATTGCTGGACCGTCTGCGCCTGGATGCAGACCGGGTAGAGTCGATGGCCGGGGCGCTGGAGGCGATCATGGCCTTACCCGATCCGGTGGGCCGGGTGCTGCAGGAATGGTCCCGGCCCAACGGTCTGCATATTCAGCGGGTTGCGGTTCCCCTGGGGGTGATCGGGATTATCTATGAGAGCAGGCCCAATGTGACCGCTGACGCCGGCGCCCTGTGTCTGAAATCAGGTAACGCGGTGATCCTGCGCGGCGGCAGCGAGAGTCACCATTCAAGCACTGCCATCCATGCGGTTCTTGCTGCCGCGCTGGAACACAGCGGATTGCCCGCGACCGCGATACAAATGATCCCGACCACGGATCGCGCGGCGGTGGGTTATCTGCTCAGCGCGATGAGTGCCTATGTCGATGTCGTGGTTCCGCGTGGTGGCAAGAGTCTGATCGCAAGGGTACAGCGCGATGCGCGAGTGCCGGTGATCGGTCACCTGGAAGGCCTGTGTCACGTGTATGTCGATGCCAGTGCGGATCAATCCATGGCGCGGGAGATCGTGCTCAATGCAAAGATGCGCCGTACCGGGATCTGCGGCGCCGCCGAGACCCTGCTGGTAGATCGCGCTGCCAGCGACACCCATCTGCCGCTGCTGGTCAGATCATTGCTGGATGCGGGTTGCGAATTGCGCGGCGATGCACAGGCACAGGCAGCAGATCCGAGGGTTCTGCCGGCTACCGAAGATGACTGGTACCGCGAATATCTCGATGCAGTCATGTCGGTGCGCACGGTCGATGGCGTGGCCGGCGCACTGGAGCATATCGCCGCCTATGGTTCGGGACACACGGATGCGATTGTCTGTGACGATCCGGGTATCGCGGATTGTTTCCTGCAAGGGGTGGATTCGGCCATCGTGTTGCACAACGCATCCACCCAGTTCGCCGATGGCGGTGAGTTCGGGATGGGCGCTGAGATCGGCATCTCGACCGGGCGGATTCACGCGCGCGGCCCGGTCGGTGTCGAACAATTGACCAGCTACAACTACCGCGTACGCGGCAGTGGCCAGGTGCGTCCGGCGTAGGCGGCAGGACGCGCGCTTGCGGGTTTTGCGGAGGCATAGGGGAGCGCGGCCCCGGTATACTCTATGGCCCTGCAAGCCCTTTCTGTCACGGTCAAGCGGAACCGGTCAATGCCCAAGCCTATCCTCGTTTCTCTGGATCCTGACGCTGATCCGCCCGTGACCGTCAGCCAGCCTGACTATGTGGTCAGCAAGCGCAAACGGCGGCGAATCGTGTGGAAGAAGGACCCGATGTCACCCGCGAATTTCAAGTTTCGTTATCTGGCGATCGACGGTGGCGGCAGCATGTTCGTCAACCCGATAGTCAGAAAACGCTCCGTAGAGATCACCGACAATGCTCAGAACACAAAGGCCGAAACAGTGTTCTGGTACATGCTCACTGTGACCCATAAAGGCACGCCCTATTCTTCTGGTGTGGCTGCACAGTCCGCGGCTTCCGGCAAGGCGCGCAAAGAAAAACAGCGCAAGGACCGGAAACCCAGGGGCGACAAGCGCAAGAACAAAAAGCCGGGCTCAGGCGTCGTCGTTGCCAGCGCACAACCCCTGATCCGGAACCGATAAGCCATCACCTGTCACCCACAAACGCGAGTCTTCAATCGCCGCCAGCCTGGCGTCAAACACGGGTCAGGCACGGGCAGAACGAATCAGCTGCGCACAGGACCCGGAGACTGCCGCCCCATTCGCCCGGCCCTATCTGCCCGGTTTGCCATGCAATGGACTGTTGTTGCCACCTGGATGATCCCGGACAATACGCTTATGCCTGGTTTGTCCGTTCGTCACCCATGCTCCCGCCCCGGGGGTTTCAATGGCTTCAGCGGCAGTCCGGCCGGGTGAGTCGAAGGTGAATCTGCCGTTTTCCCAGGCCTGTGAAAACAACAAGGCGCCTATTCTGGCTGTGCTGAAGCAGTATCTGACGGAGGCCGCCAGCGTTCTGGAAATCGGCAGTGGCACCGGCCAGCATGCGGTCTTTTTCGCCGAGCGCTTGCCGCAGCTCCGCTGGCAGACATCCGATCGATGCCACATGCTGCCGGGTATTACGGCCTGGCAGGCGCAGGCGGGCTTGCCGAACCTGCCCCCGCCGCTGGAACTTGATGTGGCGGTATGGCCCTGGCCGGTGCTGGAAACCGATGTTGTGTTCTCGGCTAACACCGCCCACATCATGAGCTGGCCGCTGGTCAAGGCGCTTGTCGACGGTGTCGGCCGCGTACTGCATGCCGACGGCCTGTTCATGTTGTATGGACCTTTTAACTACGACGGCAGGCACACCAGCGAAAGCAACGCACAGTTCGATCGGATGTTGCGGACACGTGACCCCGAGAGCGGTATCCGGGATATCGAGGCGCTGGTCCTGCATGCGGATAAGGCCGGCCTGGAGATCATTGCGGATCATGCGATGCCGGCCAACAATCGCCTGCTTGTCTGGCGGCGCGTCAGTTCCCCTGCCGGTCCGTAAGGCGCTATTGGCAGCGTGAGGTGAGCCGGCTGAGAGGTGTTGCCCCGGTCCGCGGAGTCGCTGGCCGTGTCCGGCGAGTCCGGCCAGGCCAGGGCTTCAGATTGCGCTCAGGTGTCTGAGTACCGGTTGTTTCGAGGTCCGGGTCCTGGCGGTGGATCCTCGCGCCTCCGCGGTCTCCGAGGTACTGGCCTCCCAGATCCCCTTAAATCGCTCTACGTGCGCCTTGCGGGTCTCGGCAAACAGGCGCAACCCCAGCGGCAGCGCGGCTGCCTGCAATTCAGCGCGGCGCCAGCGGATCAGTCCGGACAATGAGCGGTACAGCTGCGGGTCGCCGAAGCGCTCAGGTTCGCTCAGCAGGATACCCTCGAGTACGACCAGATCATGATCGTCGCCCAGATAATCGGTCAGCCTGTGACACTCCTTCTCTCTTGGGCCGATCATCGTTTGCCAGGTCGGCGCCAGAAGCTTCATGTGGTAGCGATGATATTTGCACCGCTTGCGCCATTCGTGGAGCAATTCCGGCGTGCTGCTGATCCTCGCTTCCTGCATCCGGTTGCGCGCCCGATTGTAGGTTTTGCCCAGACCGCCGCCGATGGCAGCATAGCCGTCGGCATCGAGGCTCCAGTCACCGGCCCGCCAGTGAGCGGCATATAGCGAGTGGCGAGCCTCTTTCAGACGCTCCTCCAGACGCAGGGAACCGACGATCTCGCGCCGACGTTGTTCCAGGCTGTGCCTGACCGGCTGAAACACGCCAGGCTGGATCAGGTCCTTGAAACGTTTGGTCAACGCATCGAGACACTCGATGCTGGCGGTCGCATCCCGGGTCTGGCTCAGGGTTCGCGAAAGGTCACGGAACCACATGTTTTCACTGCGAAACTCCGGGAATGCGGGGCGCACCAGCCGGATCAGGCCACGGATCAATTTGCAGTGCCGGCGCACCTCATGCACGGCCTCGTGGATGTCGCGGTCGGATTCGCCTATATCCCTGAGGGCAAGTTCTATTTGGTCCCGGGCGATCCGGATCACCTCTTTGGCGATCGGTTGTTCAGGATTCAGGCAGTAGCTCACGAAAGGTGCGGCCTCAAAGATGACGGCCAAACATCTTAGCGTGAGGGTCTTTTCCTGTCTCATCGTAAATACCGAGGTCTGGCCCGCTGCAGCGGTAGCGACAGTTCACCAGTAGCCCGGTATTCTTGTTTTGCTCGCCATCGAGCAGAGTTGCAGCTAGAATCGCCAACCAAAATGAGCGGGCAAGAGCCGCACGGGGCAGGCGACGATGGTGCGACGGCATTTGAACAGAGTATCGACGGCGACTCTGGCGATCCTGGCGACGCTGGCGCTGCTGTGGGTGGCTCCGGTCGCCGCCTACGATTATCCGATCGCAGACCCGTTTTTAGCGACCGTGGTGGGTACGCCTGAGCCGCTGAAAGCGCCGCTGCCCGAGGACGTGCCGTTCAAGCTTGGCAGCGTACGGGTTCTGGAACGCAAGGCGCCAGACATATTCTGGTATGACCAGGACCTGCGTTATTCCTACGCCGCGCAAAAGGGCCCGGCGCCGCTGATTTTTCTCATTGCCGGGACCGGCGCGGCCCATAACGGCAGCAAGAACCTGCTGGCGGCGAGGGCGTATTATTCCCGCGGCTATCATGTGGTCCTGCTGAGTTCGCCAGTCACGTCCAATTTTATCGTCGCGGCGTCGGCCAGCGGGGTCCCCGGAGACGCGAGCGGTGACGCGGCCGATCTGTATCTGGTTATGCAGAAGATCCGCGACAAACTGGCGGGCAAACTGGAAGTCACGGATTACTCGCTGGCCGGATACAGTCTGGGCGCTTTCAACGCCGCCTATGTCAGTCGTCTCGATTCACAGCAGAAGGTGTTCAACTTCAGCAAGGTGCTGATGATGAACCCACCGGTCAGGCTTTACAGTTCGATATCGCTGCTGGATCGGATGCTGGACAACATACCCGGCGGTGCAGACAACTTCGATCGTTTTTACGAACAGCTGGTCACTGCGGTAGGCGCTGCGTACAAGCGCGCCGAAACAGTCCGGTTCGACGAAGAGCTGTTGTTCAAGGCCTTCGAGACACTGCGGCCGACAGATGAGTTGCTGGCAGCCCTGATCGGCGTCGTGTTCCGTGTGTCGTCCGCCAATATGGTGTTCACCGCCGACGTGGTCACCGACTTCGGCTTTATCAAGCCGAGCAATGTGCAGGTGGATCGCTTTACCGATGTGGGCAGCTATGCCGAAGTCGCCATGCGTATCGGCTTCACCGATTATTTCCACGCGTTCTTTTATCCCTATCAGCAGAGTCTGGAGCCCGGTCTGACACGCACCGCGCTGATCGAACGCATGAGCCTGATCGCGATTTCGGATTACCTCAGCAAAGCGGACAATGTGTTCGTGATCCACAATGGCGATGATCTGATCCTGGAAGCCGGTGAGATAGAGATCCTCAAAGAGATCTTCGGCGAGCGGGCCACGATTTTCCCGCGCGGTGGCCATATGGGGAACATGGAGTCCTACGACTACATCAACACCGTGCTGAACATCATGAACGCGCCGGTGCCCTGACATGGTGGCGCAACAGAATCGACATCTCCTGGCCTGGGCATTGATCGCCGCGGGCGCTTTGTCCGCCGGATGCAGCACGGCGCCGGTAGTCAAGGGCGAGCAGGAAGAGCCGACGGTGTTCGCGGCTGATCGGATTCTGCAGCCCGGGGTAACGTATTCCGCTGACGTGTACGATCCCTGGCAGGGATTCAACCGCCGCGTTTATTACTTCAACGCCGTAGTGGACAAGAACTTCCTGTTACCGCTGAGCAACGGATACAAGGCCGTGACGCCTGCCCCGGTCCGGCGGAGCATTACCAATTTCTTCGACAATTTCCTCAATCTGAATACATTGCTTAACAGCGTGCTGCAGCTGAGCCCGAAGAAGACTGCCGCAACGGCAGGTCGTCTGGTAGTGAACACGACGCTGGGCATCGGCGGTTTGTTCGATCCGGCAAGCAAGATGGGCATCCCGCAGGAGCTGGAAGACTTCGGTCAGACGCTGGGCAGGTGGGGTGTCGGCCCAGGCCCGTATCTCGTGCTGCCCTTGCTCGGGCCCTCGTCCTTGCGTGATGGCGTAGGTGTTGGTGTGGACTTCTATGTCAACGGGCGCTTGCGCGAGGAGATCTTCGCTCTGGAACCCTGGCAGGAGTGGACCTGGACCGGCGTGTATGTGCTGAATCTCAGAGCCAATCTCGGTTTCCGCTATTACGAGACCGGCACGCCGTTCGAATACCGCATGGTGCGCATGCTCTATACCACCAAGCGCAGACTGGATATCGAGAGATAGACATGGCCAGAATTTTTTCCATCGTCCTTGTCATCGCCAGTCTGATCGCTTTGCCCGCGGCGCAGGTATTTGCCGCCGATCCGGCGCCGCCTATCCGCGTAGGCGCAACGGTTTCCCTGAGCGGCGACCTTGCCTTGCTGGGTCGTGGGGAGCTGGAGGGCATGCAGATGTGGGCCGATGATGTGAATCGGCGCGGCGCCTTGCTCGGCCGCAAGGTCGAGATCGTGTTTTACGATGACGCATCGGACCCCGAGCAGAGCGCGCTGCTGTACGAGAAACTGATCAGCGAAGATGGCGTGGATCTGTTGCTGGGGCCCTATGGATCAGATCTCACCTATACCGCCAGCGCGGTGGCCGAACGCCACAACTTCCCGCTGGTGGCCACTGGCGCCGCTGCCAGCAAAATCTGGTCGCGTGGATTCAACAACGTATTCCAGATCGATGCGCCGGCCAGCCGCTACATGGACCTGCCGCTCGAATTTGCGCATGAGAAGGGGCTGACCCGGGTCGCGCTGGTCTACTCTGATGAAGAATTCCCGCAGGAGGTGGCGGAGGGCGCCCGGGCGAAAGCACGCGAATACGGGATGGAGATTGTTTTCGACGCCGAGTATCCGGAAGGCCAGCTGGACTTCGATCAGCTTGCGGGCAGCCTGGCCGGGGCCAACGCCCAGGTACTGATCGGTGGCACCTACCTGGACGATTCCATCAGCTTGATGCAGTCGCTGGATCGGCTCGGGATTACCCCGTCGCTGATAGCAATGACCGTGGGCCCGGCGCAGAAGGCTTTCGGCGACGCGCTGGGTGCAAACGCGGAGAACGTGATGGGCGTCGTGGCCTGGATGCGTAGCGGCTTCCTGCCCATGGCGTATGACTTTTCATATCGCTACAAGGCGAAGTACGGCAGCAATGCCGCTGCCCCGGCGGCCTATGGCTATGCCGGTGGTCAGGTGCTGGAGGCTGCGGTCCGGCTGGCCGGGTCGCTGGATCACGATGCGGTCCGCGAACAGCTGCGAACGATGACCTTCCGCTCGATACTCGGACCCTACCGTGTCGATGAGGCCGGCCGGCAGCTGGCCAAGAAGACCTATGTGATGCAGTGGCAAACCGGATTTCGCCTGCTGGTTCTGCCGGAGGACCTGCGAGACTCGCCGGTGGTGTTTCCCTACCGCTAGCAGGCTGCGTCAATCGCCGCCAGGCAGATTCTGGCCCAGGCAGTTCTCAGCGATAAACCTGCTGCGCCAGCACCACGATCCGGTCGGCTTCCTGCAATTGCCAGATCCGGTCGCGCGGCGGATTGAGCAACAGATCCCCGTCGGCCGCCAGACGCAATCCCAGCGCAATCTCGAGTTTCTGTTGGGCCGCATCGGTAAGGTCGTCGAATCGGCAATCGGCTCCGAGTTCGACATAGTCCGCGGCCGGGCGCAGGCTTATCTCCACGCCGCCAGCGCTGAGCAATTCGCGATAGATCGGGCCGAGGATTGGCTGTCGGGACACCTGCGCGAGCTGCGCGCTGACGATCTCCGGGCTGACCACCACATCATCAACGTGCAGCCCCGCGAGCAAGTCGCGGTTGGCGTTGTCGAGCAATTCGACGGTGGTATGTGCGCGTCGTGCATGATTCTCGCGCACGCTGGCCAGGCGCAACAACACACGCAGGCTGCGCGTATCCGCGTCCGCTTTGCCGTCCAGGTCGTCGGCCAGTACTACCATGCTCTCGAACGACTGCAAATCCAGTTCCGCGTAAGTTGCGGCTTCCGCGGCGTCGGCCTCGATCGGTCGGACCTCCAGTTTGGTTAAACCCTTGCCCAATTTACGCTGAAGTCGTTCGTTGATTTGCTCCGCCTTGAGCAGGGAAAGAATTACGATCTCGGTGCCGCTGACGGCGTGAGCATCGAGTTCCCGCAACACATCGATCACCAGATCGTTCCAGCCGATCAGCAGCACGCTGCGCGGGACTACGGGCTGCCGACCGCCGGACTGGCGGATCGCAGACGTGTAGTGACCGGCGCCGCGGTAATGCAGGGTGCGCCCGGTGGACAACAGCACCAGCTGTTCCTCTTTGTCGATTTCATAGTCCGGACCCGGGTTGAGGCCAGCGGCATGGCGGACGCCGTTGGCAGTCGGGGTCTGCCAGGTGACCCCGATCGGGATGGCGTCCAAAAAGCCGTAGGCGGTCTCGCCCAGGCACCTGTCTGTCGCCTCCGGCACTTTGCCGACATAGAGTCCGTTGCCACCAACCGCCAGGAGTTCGCTGTAAACCGATGCCAGCCCCGGGTTGCGGATGGTCTGTACGATGACTTTGCTGATCACCTTGCTCGAGGAGATCACGTGCACCCGGTCGCGAGCAGCGATAGCCGCCAATTCATAATTCTCGTCGAGCACGATCTCCGAGGTCATCGAAGGCGGGGTGGCGTGCCAGTCCTTTTTACCGGCCAGCAGGACCAGCGTCTTGATGGAATCGCGATCATCGTCATCGGTGGACAGGATCACTACGCTGCCGGCGCGATCGACCGCGACCCGCTCCAGCTCGCGCAGATTGCTCGGCATGCCGCTGCGCAGGATCGTGGTCACCGGCAATTGCGCGATGCCGGCGACGCGCAATGCGTTCTCCATCTTGCCGATTTCCTTCGGCGCCAGGATCACGACGCGCAGATTGGGCTCAAGATGCGCAAGCTGACGCAATACAGTGAAGATCTTGGTGTTCCAACCCAGGATCATCGTGTGGCCGCGCTCTTTGACCGGCGTTGATCCGGTACGCAGCATCTCGATACGACGCCGCATCGCGTTGTTGATGATCGACACCAGCAACCCGAATACAGCCAGTCCGCATACTGAGAGGATCAACGCATAGACAAGGATCGGCACGGAGGCGCCATACATGCGCTGGAAACCGCGCAGGCTGAGGACCTGGTTGAGTGACCACCACAGCGAGTCGAGGAAGCCGCGATCGAGATCGCGCGGGATGCCAGGCACCTTTGCGTTTTCAGCTTCAAACAGGCCAAAGGCCACTGCCGACATGCCGATCACGGTGACGATCACGACCAGTACTGCGAACAGCAGAAACTGTCCGAGAAATTCGCGGGCGAAGGCCCGGTCAATCAAATAGCGCAGGCGCTCGCGCAGTTCCTTCAGCATGACATTCGATGCTCGCCGGGGAAGTTGTTGTTATCTATTGAACGCGCGGCGCGATCCGGCATGGTCTCCAGGACACACCGCCCTGAAAACACAGCAATCAGGGCAGCGACTGGATGGATTTCCGGCGGGGTGCCAAGCCTAGTCCTGCGGACCCAGTCTGAGTTTCCAGTTGCGGTCACCGCTCTTGATGGCGACCTTCCCGGTGCTGTCGTCCATCTTGTGACAGGATCGGCAATCACCTTTGAACTGGTCCTTGAAGTCCTCGTGCACCGGATCCGAATAGTGAGTCTTGTGAACCAGAGTGGACAGGGCGCCGCCGAGGCTATCGGCATCCGCATGACAACGGTTGCAGCCAGTGGGAATCACCGCCGTGCGCTGCCCAGCCATGCTGTGTCCCAGTAGCTGCAGCATTACATTCAGCCGCATGTCCTGCTCATCGGTATTGGTATGGCAGCTGACGCAGCCGTCGGGGTAGTCATCAGCCATCGCCGTGGCGCCCGCCAGCCCAAGCAAGACCAGTCCCAATACTCGTACAACTCTGTTCATGATCGAATCCCTGCTTCAGAAAGGGTGAGCGTTTTGGAAGGCGTTCGCCGCACGGCCAGACAGGACGTTTCGTCCCGGTCACGCTCGCGTGCTACCAGTTCTTCTCTCCGCTCTTGACGATGGCCTCGCCTTCCGCCGCATCCATAGCGTGGCAGTTGGTGCAGTCCCCGCCGAACTGTGTAGTGAAGACATTGGCCGCCGGCAGTTCGTAGTGAATCAGATGGACCATGGTGCTCAACGGCAACTCATCCTCATCGCCATGACAACGCGCGCAATCATTGGGTACCGTCTTGACCTTGTTCAATTTGCGGTGCCCGACCTGCTGCAGCAGCGTATTGAGACGAAAATCGCCTGATCTTTCCAGGCTCCCACCGGTCTGTCTCAGCGTGTGGCAGTCCACGCAGCCGTGCGGATAGTCGTCCGCATTGGCTGTCGCTGTTATCGCCAGCAGCCCGACCAGGGTGATCAGACCAAGTGCGCGAATCCCGTTCCTCATGACGCATGAACCCCCTTCCAAGAAATTCTTCAGCCGTTGTTCAGACCCGTGTCCGGGGTGCCTCAGGGGGCGCCCAGGCTGACGCCCGCGTATGATTGCACGATCCTGTGCCCGCTGCCAGTTGCATTCCGGCGTTTTGTCAGCAAAAAGTATCCGGGCGCGCCCGCAAAGTATCGCGTAAGGGGTAAGTCGCCGCAGCTGGACGAGGGAGCCGACCCGTTGCTCCCCATATTCGTGGATTCCTGACCTGGGCAGTCATGCCCGGCGTCGTGAGGGGCAGGCGTTTGCCCGGACCTGGAACGCCGGCGGGGCGCTGGCGGTCGGCGCGGGAGCTGTCTCAAGCGTGCCGCGTCTCCTCCTGCACAGTGTGCTCGTCAAAGCAGAGCGTCTGATAACGGAACACTCTCAGCGTCGGTGACCAGTAGCCCTCGCCAAGCCCGGCCTTGAGCATCAGCGCGGCAAGGAACTCGCGCGGATCGCTCAGCTGCTCCCAGACCTTGGGCAGGAACGTAGCGCGCCGTCGGGCATCTTCCAGCAGCAGCCCATCGATCCGCGGGCGCAGCGTCTGCAGCAGCTCGTCCTGGTCGCGGGCGTTGATACGGATCATCCCGGAGAGTACCGAGATTTCTATCTCCACATCCGGAAACTCGGTCATTGTCAGCGGTGGAAAACGGGCGTCACGGAATGCCGCATTGAACGCGGCTTGCGTCACATCGATCGCCAGGGGTCGCCGGGCTTCGATCGAGCCGACACAGCCCCGTAGCGCAGCGTCCAGGCGCAGGGTGACGAAACTGGCTCCGGCTCTGGCCAGGGCGCCGGCAAACTCATCCGGCGCTATCGTCCGCGGTCCTGCATCGCGAAGGCCGTGGGCGATGGACTCTCTGGCGATACGCAGCAGCTGCTTACGTTCGCGCTGACCGAGATCTGCGAAGGACAAAACTGCCATAACCCACTACCTGCCGTTGATCGCCGGCTGTGTCGCCGGAGTTTCGCAAGTCCACAAGCTCGATCGCCAGGTCGCGCGCGGAAGCCGCGCGCATCAGGCCGTTTATCGCGCGGGCGCCGCAGGCCTCCTGGTCGGTCAGTGTTGAACAGCGCGCGAGGATCTTGTCCCGGGTGCTGCTGTCGACCTCGATCGCGTGCTGGTAGTCGAGGAAATGCGAAAGGTCCGAGCTGATCACGATGAGTGTCTCGGAGCCGCCCCACAACGTATCGATCACCGCTGCGATGGGGGCGGCCTGACAATGACCCACCGCGATCGGCACCAACAGGAAGTCGTCAAGGACCATCTGCAGGAACGGCAACTGGACTTCGAGGCTGTGCTCTTTCGCATGTGCCGCGTCGGAGATCAGGACCGCATCCATCCCGGCGATGCGATCGATGGCGTCCCGATCCAGAGCTACTCTGCCCAATGGTGTGTAGAACGCCGAAGTCGACGGCACGGCCATGCCCTCGATCCAGACCCGGTGAGCGGGGCCGAGCAGAACGACCCGTTGGATCTGATCCCTGATCGGCTCCAGCAGACGATAGGCCCGCGCAGCCACTTCGCCGGAGTACATGTAACCGGCATGCGGCACGATCAGCGCCTTGGGCGCTGGCCCCTGCGTGTCCGGGCCATTGCTGGCCAGCAGCTCCGCCACCTCCCGGCGCAGGGGTGACGGGTCGGCCGGATAAAACGTTCCCGCCACGGCAGCCTGGCGTACGGACATGAGCTGACCTCCGGAGCCGGCTTCCGTCTCAACCGGTCCTATACTTGAGGTATAGAGGCGCTGACCTCATCAAACAAGGTCCTGGCGTCATTTTTGGCAAGAGATTGGCTGGACCCATGGACAGCACTGTTGTTGCAACCCGCTACTGGCACGCTCTGGATGATGGCCGAATCCAGTGCGATCTGTGTCCGCGGCACTGCCGCTTGCGCGAGGGACAGCGCGGGCTGTGTTACGTCCGCCAGCGTTTGCAGGGCCAGGTCAAACTGGTCAGCTATGGCCGTTCTTCCGGGTTTTGTGTGGATCCGATCGAGAAGAAGCCCCTGAACCACTTCTACCCTGGCAGCGGCGTGCTCTCGTTCGGCACCGCCGGCTGTAATCTGGCCTGCAAGTTCTGTCAGAACTGGGACATGAGCAAGTCGCGCGAGATGGATGTGCTGGCCGACAGGGCCAGCCCGGAACAGCTTGCGGACATGGCGCTGAAGTCCGGCTGCCGCAGCATCGCGTTTACCTACAACGACCCGGTGATATTCCATGAATATGCGATCGATGTGGGCGCCGCGTGCCGGCGGCGCGGCATCCATACGGTTGCGGTGACCGCAGGCTATATCGATCCGGAGCCTCGCAAGGAGTTCTTCGCCGCCATGGACGCGGCCAACGTGGATCTGAAAGGCTTCACCGATCGCTTCTATCACAAGCTTTGCGGCGCCCATCTGGCGCCGGTGCTGGAAACGCTGGAGTACATCAAGGCGGAAACCAGCACCTGGCTGGAGCTGACCACGCTATTGATCCCGGGCCAGAACGACTCGGCCAGTGAAGTCGATGCGATGACTCGCTGGGTTGTCGCCCATCTGGGGCCCGATGTACCGATGCACTTCACCGCCTTTCATCCGGACTGGAAGATGACGGATATTCCGGCAACGCCGCGGGCGACGCTGGTGCGGGCACGGGCCATCGCGATGGAAAACGGGGTGCGCTATGCCTACACCGGCAATGTCTATGACCCGGAAGGATCGAGCACCTGGTGTCACGTCTGCGGGCAGCGACTGATCGAGCGTGCCGGCTATCAAATCGGCGAATGGCGTCTTGATGAAGCGGGTCGGTGCAGCAGCTGTCGGACACCCGTTCCGGGCCGATTCCAAGACCGGCCTGAGCGTCAGCAGGTCCATCCGCGCGCCGTTCGCTTGTATGCGGTTTGATCTGAAACGATCTGTAGACAGACCTGATGACTCCAGCTGTTGCAGACCGCCGCAAGGGCAGGTCCACGGTTTCAATGTTCTCAGACACATCGACGGCTCTGGCCGGGCCGATCAGTCGACTTCTAACGGCAGATCAACACAACTGCGTATTCACAGCCGACGGCTCCGGCGGAAGCCCGCCACCCGGGATCACAAAAGAAACCGGGCGCCTGATGGCGCCCGGTGGGTTAACGGCAGCGACTCGTCCAGTCGTTCAATACACGTCATGCACAGTGTTGTGGATATTGAACTTGCCGGTCGGGGTCACGATCCGCGGGCCCTTGATCACGTGTCTTGAGTGTCCGGGTCTTGTCATCCACCACGACGATGGCAGACTCCTGATCCTTGCCGCTCCAGACCGAGAACCAGACCTCGTCGCCGGCTTTGTTGTACTCCGGCTGCACGATCCGTTTCGGGCCCTCGCCCAGATCGGCCCATTCGCCAATCGGCAGCATCGTGAAACCGGCGTCGAGATTGCCGATGTCGAACACCGCCACGCTTTGACTAATGGCCACATCCGGATTCAGCGGCGCGTCGACCCACAGGTTGTTGCTTTCAGGATGCGACTTTACAAACAGGGAGCCGCCACCCATGCCCTGCAGTACCCGAACGACTTTCCACGCGTTCTCGGGGTGGCCTTGCGGATCGGTCCCGAGGAAGGTCACGTTGGCGTTGCCCAATGCGCTGGTGACCCACACGGGTCCATAGACCGGGTCGAGTAAATTGGCGCCACGGCCGGGGTGGGGGATTTTCTCCACATCAACCAGCGCTACCAGCGACCGGTCCTCGGAGTCGACCACAGCGATCTTGTCCGATTTGTTGGCGGCCGTCAGGAAATAGCGCTTGGTCCGGTCCCAACCGCCGTCATGCAGGAAGGGTGCCGCACCGATGTCGGTCACGGTCAGGTTTTCCACATCCGAGTAATCCACCAGCAGGATATGTCCCGTCTCTTTCACATTGACGATAAAGTCCGGGTGCTTGTGCGATGCGACGATCGCGGCAACGCGTGGCTCAGGATGATATTCCTGCGTATCTACCGTCATGCCGCGGGTCGAGACAACTTTCAGCGGTTCCAGAGTGTCACCGTCCATGATCACGTACTGTGGCGGCCAGTAGGCGCCGGCAATCGCCAGTTTGTCCTCATAACCGGGGTACTTTGACGTCTCCACCGAACGTGCTTCCAGACCCACCCGGATCTCCGCCACGATCTGCGGCGGGTTCATCCACATATCGATCATGTCCACTTTCGCGTCGCGGCCGATGGTGTAGACATAGCGACCGGAAGCGGAGGGCCGGGAGATATGTACTGCGTAGCCGGTATCCAGAACCGCCGCTATCTCTTTGGAGTCACCGTCTATCAGTGCCACCTGGCCCGCATCGCGCAATGTTACGGCAAAGAAGTTGTCCGTATTGAGCTTGTGCATCGGCTTGTTCGGGCGCTGTTCCGGTGGCACCAGCACTTTCCAGGTCTTCATGATCTCGGGCATGCCAAACTCCGGAGGCGCAGGCGGTTCTTCCTGCAGGAAGCTGGCGAGGATCGAGATATCGCTCTCGCTGAGTTCTCCCGAGGTGCCCCAGTTCGGCATGCCTGCCGGCGACCCGTAGGTGATCAGCGCTTCAAGATACTGCTGGCCCTTTTCGCGGGTTACGTCCGGAGTTAGTGGTTTGCCGGTGGCGCCTTTACGCAGCACGCCATGGCAGCCCGCGCAGCGCTCGAAGTACAGCTGGGTCGCCAGCGCAGTCTCCTCATCGCTCAATTGCGGCCCACCAGCGGTGATGACGCTGCGAGTGGACTCGGGATCGATAGCTGATGGTGCGCCCTGATACCGCATCTCGCCTTCCGGTGTGCCGGTGTGGCGCTCTCCCTGGGCACGGTCGGTCAACGGGGTGCCGGCGCGAACGTCTGCCACCTCGGCTGCGGTCACCGCGCCACCATCATTGCTCCAGGAATTGAGCACGTAAGTCAGGATGTCCGCCAGATTGGCGTCTGTCAGATGCGCCATATTGGGCATCACCGCGTTGTACTGTTGCCCGTTCACGGTGATTGGACCTGTCTTGCCCTGCAAGGTGATGGCAACCGCGCGCTGCCGGTCTGCCAGCAGGAAATCGGATTTCGCCAACGGCGGAAACGCACCGGGCAAACCCTGTCCGTTCGCCTGATGACAGCCTCCGCAGTTAGGCACATACAGAGCCTCGCCGCGTGCGATCTGTTCGGCTTTGGCACCGACAGAGGCTTCGGCCTGGTGGACCTCCGCGTCCGCCGCCAGTGCGGTGGTTGGCGCCTGAAGCCCCAGCCAGACACCGCCGACCATGGCGATACTCGCCAGAGTGGCGTTGAGATTGATTTTTCGCATGATGCTTACCTCCCTTGGACCAGCCTCCGGGAATGCCCGGCTTTGCCGATCGATCAAAAATTCATTGCTGCGTTCAGAGCGATGCTGCGACCCGGCTCGCTGAGCAGCGGTATCAGCGGATCGTCCGGACCCAGGCCGCGCACATTTGCCCAGCGCCAGTAGGTCTTGTCGAACAGGTTTTCTATGCCCGCACGCAGCCGCAAGCGCCGGCCCAAACGGCGGTCGAAGAACAGGTCGAAGCAGGCATAACCTGGCGCCTCGAACAGCTCGCCGCGGCTTTCATCCAGCCGCGAGTAGCGCTGGGTAAAGGTGCCGGCGAAGGTCAGCGTGTTACGCATGTCCTGACTACTCCAGCCAACAGCGATAACTGCCTGCGCCGGACCTACGGAATTTAGAGGCTGGTCGTCTTCCCGGTTGTCCCCACGGGCCCAGTAGGCGGCGGTGCGCAGCTCGATCCCCGGTAGCCAGCGTCGCAAGGAGAACTCGCCGCCGAGTTCCGCGCCGTAGATCCAGGCCTTATCGATATTCTGTGACTGGAACAGAATGCGGCCACTCTCAGGGTCCGGTCCGAGCCGGACCTTGCTTTCGATAAAATCGTCGTACCGCGTGTAGAACCCGGTCAGATTGATGCCGGACCGGGGTCCGCGCCAGCGCAGGCCGGCTTCAATGCCGTCTGAGGTTTCCGGCTGCAGATCCGGATTGGGGATCGCGCGGATATTGAACAAGGGGATATCCAGACCGATGTTCGCATCTTCGAAAGATGGCGCGCGGAAGCCGTGGGCGTATTGAACCCACCCGTCCAGCGAACCGGTCCCGGAGTGGGCCAGTGGCGCCACCAGTCCGAGCTTGGGCGAGAACTCGTCAGCCCTGATATCAACCGGCTCAGAGTCCGGGTTGTCTTCCTGGTAGATCGCGTCCGGGCGCGGGTCTAGCCGGTAATGGTCGTAACGCAGTGCCGCGATGGCCGTGACCGGACCGAAGTCGCATTTCGTCGTGGACATAGGCGCCGATGTCACGCGTTTTGCTGCGCGGAAAATCACGCACCGGAAACGTCTCGCCCAGGACCGTGTTGCTGATCTGGCCGCTATCCAGGTCGAGTGCGGTCGCGTAGCGTGATTCCTCCAGATCCTGTTCTTGCCACTCGCCGCCGACGCCGACCCGATGCTCGACCGTACCGGTGTGGAAAGACCGCAGCAGGTCTATCCCCAGCCCGCTTGTGTCCTGGCTGAAATTGAACTGACGGTCGAGCCGCACGGCTGGATCCGAAAGCCCGCGTTCGTCAATCGTGTTCTGTCTTACGTTGGTCGAGCCGTAATAGGCGCGGACGATGGCGCTGTCGACCCAGCGATTGCTGTTCATTCTGTACTGGGCTGCGTACAGATCGAAGTCAACATGATCGTCGCCATGCAGGCGGGTGGTGTTGATGAAGCGACCGCTACCCGGCAGGGAATCGATGTCGGTATCAACATCGTCGCGATAGCCGTAATACGTGCCGCGCAACTCATTACCGGCATCATCCTGATAGATCAGTTTGGCCAGCCCCGACTCACGCTCGATATCCTGTTCGTCGGGGTTGTGACTCGCGGCCGCATCGTACTCGTGGCTGCGTCTCACGCTGGCCATGCCCAGAATGCTGAGATATTCGCCGCTGGCGGCCGCGCCCGCCGTGCTGATTCGGCTGCCGTCGTTGCCTGCGTATCCCTGGGCCAGCCGCATTCCCGTATTGGCCTGAGCTGTCTGAAGGTCCGTCGGGTCCGGGGTCAGGAAGTTGGCCACGCCGCCAAGGGCTGAGCTGCCATACAGCGATGAAGACGGGCCATGCAGCACCTCGATACGCTCGGTCAATTGCATGTCCAGCAGGTCGCGCGGTGCATTCGAGAAATTGCCGACCGCGAACTGATCGGAGACCGGCATGCCATCGATAAGCATGGCCACGCGATTGCCTGCGACGCCGCGGATCACCAGGCCGTCGCTACCAAAGCGGGTGCCTGCGCCCGTGGTATCGATACCAGGGGTATAGCGAAACGCGTCGGCAAGAGTCGTGCTCAACTCGCGATCCAGTGCCGAGCGTGTAATCACCGTGACGTTTCCCGCGACATCTTTCAGGGCCTGTGTCTGACGGGTAGCGATGGTCACCAGCGGGTCGAGGATCACCGTCTCCGAGTCCTGGGGTGAATCCTGAGACGAATCCTGAGATGAACCCAGGGGCTCTTCAGCGGCTGCGCCAGCCGGCACCAGCATCCAGGTCCACAGCAACAACAGGGACACCGGCACAGCCCGCGCCGCGGTGGCCAATACACGCAAGACTTCTGGTCCGGGCCAGACCGTCCTGGGTATTGCCTTGAGTGTCATTGCGCGTGTCTGCGGGGTGTTTTCTAAAGATGCATTGATGATACATCTTAAATTCTGTATTATTAATGCATCTTTTGCAAGGGACCCATCATGCGCCTCACTGTGTTCACCGACTATGCGCTACGGGTACTGATGTATCTCGCGGTCAATCCCGAGCAGAGGGTCACCATCCGCGATGTCGCCGAGGGCTACGGTATCTCCAGAAACCACCTGATGAAGGTGGTCAACAAACTCACCCGTGCGGAGCTGGTCGACGCCTCACGTGGTGTGAACGGAGGCCTCAGGCTGGCACGGGCACCCGAGGAGATCACGATCGGAGAAGTGGTCCGAAAGACCGAGGACGAAATCGCGCTGGTCGAGTGTTTCCGTGCCGACAATCAGTGCATTATTACGCCGGAGTGCGCGCTGAAGGACGTTTTCGGCGAAGCCCAGACTGCTTTCCTCGACGTGCTTGACAGCTACACCCTGGCTGATCTGATGGCCCCCAGGTCGCGTCTCGCAAAGCGACTGCGCATTCCCGCCTGACACTCGCCTGACCGGCATCCGACTCCCTTTCTGATTCCCTGTGCAGGCCTTCGGGGTCTGCCCGGCCCCGTTGTCTCGCCCGACCGATCAAATATACATTGTTTATGCATCTTTAATGGTGTATGTTCTATGCATCAATTAGAACATCGATTTCATGATGCGCCCGATCCGACAAGCACCAAGCCCTCACAGCAGACGGATACAGTCTGCCCACTGGCCATGGATCCATGGCCAGTGGGCAGCCCCGTTGCCGGTGGCCAGGTCTGGAAATGCTTTCAGACGGCACCGCGGATCCCCCAGTCCGCTACCCGGCAACGGGCGCATCAATCCATCAAACAAGCTGGCCATCAAACAAGCTGGCCGATCGGGATCAGCGGAGACAACATCATGATTGAACCTGTCGCCGTCAACGACATCATGGCAGCGGCAATCGCCGGGGCCCTGATCATTCTTTTCGGTGCCGCCTACGCACTGCTGTTCGCGGTTTCCCGTCTGCGCGGCCAGGGCCACCTGATGATCGTCGCCTACCTTGCCTATGGGCTGCTGGCGTTTTGTGTGCTGGTGCTCGCCCGAACCCTGAACCTGGAGGGACTCTGGCAGAGCGTGACCGCCGTGATGCTGGTCGGCTACCTGGTGGCCCCGCGGCTGATATGGAATTTATGCGTGGGGACCCACCCGCCCCATGCCGCGGCTGACAAAGTCCCGCCCGCGACACCTGATTCAAACCCCACTCTGTAACGGGAGGAACCCTGCAATGAGTGCTACACCCTGGTGGGCCAGTGAAGATCTCTGGCGCAAATGGGCGATCTGGATTACCGCCATCATGGCCGTAATCCTGATCTTCCTGACCTTTGACAGCGTCGCCAAGATCACAGCCGGATCGGACCGAGTGCCCGGCTACGACGTGATCAACAAGCGCATCTACTACACCTTCAACGCGGAACGGAACATGCAGGAGCCGGTGATCGGCGACGATGCGCCGTTGTTCGGCGAGATGTTAAGCGCAGAAGACGCGGAAGCTCTGGTCACGCTCGGCAAGCTGACCGTGCAGGCCAAGAACTGCATGAATTGCCATACCCTGCTGGGCAACGGCGCCTACTACGCGCCTGATCTGACCAAGGCCTGGCTGGACCAGGGCTGGGGCGCCGAGTCGGTGCGGGAACAACTGATGGTTACCTTCCTGATGGACCCCATGGCCAACGCGCGTACTTATGGCACGGGACGCCGGATGCCGCAGCTCGGCATCACCGAACCGGAAGCGCGCGGCGTAGTGGCCTTCCTGAAATGGATGTCGTCTATCGACACCAATGGCTTCCCCAAGGGCTTCAAGCCAATTCAGCAGGAGGCGATGAAATGAGCATCGGCACTTTCGATACCTCCAATCTCAATGTGGGCCAGAAAATTGCGGTCAAGTACTTCACCGTAGCTCTCGTCCTGTTCGTGGCGCAGATCGTGTTCGGTTTGCTGGCCGGAATACAATTTGTCTCGCCGGACTTCCTCTACAACGTGCTCGATTTCAACGTCAATCGCATGGTGCACATCAACGCCATGATCGTGTGGATGTTGTTCGGCTTTATCGGTTCGGTCTACTGGCTGGTAGAGGATGAGGCCGGGGTTCCTCTGGTCGGGGCGAAACTGGCCAACCTGAACTTCTGGATCTTTACCCTTGCGGTCGCGGTGGTGGTGGTGGTCTATCTGTTTGTGCAGGTCGGTCCCGGTACCCACCGCTCGATCTGGTTGATCAACGAAGGCCGTGAATATATCGAAGCCCCGCGCTGGGCTGACATAGGCATCACGGTCTGCATGCTGATCTTCTTCTACAACGTTGCCGCTACATTCATGAAAGGCAAATGGAGCGGGATCTCCGGCGTGCTGGTATTCGACCTTGTCGCGCTGGCCGGTCTCTATCTTGTTGGCATGTTCTTTACGCCGAACATCTCCATGGATCAGTACTGGTGGTGGTGGGTGATTCATCTCTGGGTTGAGGCGACCTGGGAAGTGCTGGTGGGCTGCATCATGGCCTGGGGATTGATGAAGACGCTGGGTGCACGGCGCAAGATCGTTACCACCTGGCTGTATATCGAAGTCGCGCTGATGTTCGGCTCCGGTATCCTCGGTCTGGGTCATCACTACTTCTGGATCGGCACCCCGGAGTACTGGTTCAGCATCGGCGGTTTCTTCTCCGCGCTTGAGCCGATACCCCTGGTAGCGATGGTGGTCCATGCCGTGTACGACTCCGGCGTGCACCGCTTCCGCAACGGCAACCACCCGGCCCTGGCCTGGCTGATTGCGCATGCATTTGGCAACTTCTTCGGCGCCGGCGTGTGGGGCTTTATGCACACGCTGCCGCAGATCAACCTGTACACGCATGGCACCCAGTGGACCGCATCTCACGGACATCTGGCCTTCTTTGGTGCCTATGCCACGATCATCATCGCGGTGATGTATATCGCGGTACAGCGTTGGCGGGGTGGGGTCTGGATGTCGGGCGATATGCCGGGTAATGGCTGGAAATGGAAGTGGTCGTTCGGATTGCTCAACGTGGGTGTCATCGGCATGACGGTGGCCCTGCTGATCGCCGGCTACGAACAATCCTTTGTCGAAAGGGCGCTGGAAGGCTCGACCTGGGGCGGATATTTCGCCGCTCAGACCGCGCCGTGGTTTATCCAGAGTATGGAATGGCGGATGGTATTCGGTTGGGTCACCGCGGTCGGCGTCGTGTTGCTGGTGTGGGATCTTGCGACCATCGGCAGCGGCGAGACCCGAAAGGCACTCGATCCTGTTGTTGAGGAAAGAGAAGCTCTGGCCACGGCCTGATCACGGAGCCGGTCCGGTGACGATAACCGGGCCGGCGCCCACAAGCGCAATGGAGATCAGAATGAAAATCGGACTCAGTGTATCGGCGGCGATATTGATGGGATGCCTGGCCTCGGCCAGCGCTGTTGCTGGTGATGCGGCCGCGGGCAAGGCCAAGGCGGCGGCATGTGCTGGCTGCCACGGCATGACGGGTGTCAGCGTGAATCCCTTATGGCCCAATCTCGCGGGCCAGCATGAACAATACCTGGTGAAACAGATGCAGGCGTTCAAGAGCGGGACGCGCACTGAACCCACAATGGCGGCCATGATGGCTGCACTGACGGAGCAGGATATGGCCGATGTGGCGGCCTATTTTTCGACCCAGACCTGCAAATAGTCAGCGTCACCGCGATCGGGGGCTCGTCGCCGGACGAGCCCCCTTTTTTGGTACCGGCTGTAAATCCCTGAGCTGCATGGACTAAGATCAGCCCCTGATCAATTCAGGAACCCGGCGTACTGCATACATCGCGGTGCCAGCGCGCGGGTCGTGCAGAGTATGTTTGCATCTCCGTGGCTGCAGCGCATCGGATCTTCCGGCCTGGTCCTGATCCTGGCCAACTGCATTCCGTTGTGTGGTGTTCTGTTCTTCGGCTGGGACGTGTTTGCGCTGATGCTGCAGTTCTGGTTCGAGAACGTGGTGATCGGTGTCTTCGCGTTGCTGCGGATAGCCACGGCTGGTCAGAAGACCAGTATCGGCGGTCGCCTGTTCCTGGCACTTTTCTTCACCCTCCACTATGGCGGCTTCACGCTCGGGCACGGCTATTTGTTGCTTGAGCTGTTCGGGACAGGTCCATACGACATGGATCAGATGTTCCAGCCAGAATTCTGGCTCGCGTTGATTGCGCAGACCGGCGTCGCGATTGCGCTGGTCGCGTTGTTTGCCTCTCACCTCTACTCGTTTGTCGTGAACTACCTGCTTGCTGGTGAATTCCGGCGGATGGCGCCGCGCAAGGCAATGAGCATGCCTTATCCGCGAATCATACTGCTGCATCTTTCATTGCTTGGCGGCGGATTTCTGCTCGAGATGACCGGGCAACCGCTGGCAGGTCTGGCGATTTTTGTGTTGCTGAAGATCGGCCTCGACCTTTCGCTGCATCGACGTGAGCATCGTCAACTACAGGATGGCCAATAACAGGATGGTCGAGGGGAATAATGCGCGGCAACAGATGGGGCACGCGGTGGCTCTGTTCTGGCCGTGTAGTGAAAGAACAGCGGCCGCCTGTTAGCCTAGCTGGGTATTCGATAAAAGGAACTGGATAGAGGCATGCTTTCGAGCCATCCCCTGGCCAAACGCTTCGGTTACAGCGGACTGCTGACCGCTGTGTTCGCACTCATGTTTATCGGCCCACTGTTCTCTGGTGACCAATGGGAAACGCTGGTGATCGGCGTCCTGGTGATACTCACTTCCGGATTCGCGATCTACGCGGCCGGAAATTCCCTGCCAAAACAGGTCTTTCTCGGGATCCTGGCGGTGATATATGTCGGCAGTCACTTTGTCCATGGCCATCTCGGTGAGCTCGACTGGCTGATCGTCCATAGGGCCGCTGGCGCGGTCTTGTTTGCCATCGCAGCGCTCGTCCTGCTGCAAAATATACTGTCGGCAAGGAGCAATATAACCGGTGAATTGATTGCCGGTTCGATCGTGGTATATCTGCTGCTGGCAATTGTATTCGCCTACCTGTTCAACCTTGTAGAAATGTTTTCACCCGGTTCTTTTACGTTTGTCGATCGCGCGGGTTTTGACGATCCGGATTTCTTCTATTTCAGTCTGGTGACGCTGACCACGCTGGGCTATGGGGATGTCGCGCCGCTGGCGCCGATGGCTCGAGGTCTTGCTACGCTGGAAGCGGTGATAGGACCTCTGTACCTGACCGTGCTGGTGGCACGGCTGGTAGGTATGCATATCAACCTGGGCAGCAGCGAGTCCGGGGGGCAGAAATAGTCTCCTGAACCCGAGCCGGGCCCAAGCCGGCGCACGCCGGGAAAGTCTCAATTCAAGGCCTTGATCCCCTGCTGGATCTCCTCGATCTGTTGCGGAGAGTAGCTGGATGTCTGCTGCAGGTGTCCCCATACGGGAGCCGGCCAGCAGGGGTCTCCCTCGCGCCTGCCGATCACGTGGAGATGCAGCTGCGGCACAATATTGCCGATAGCGGCGAAGTTGACCTTGGGATAGCCAAGCTGTTTCTTGATAAAACGCGACACCTGGGTCGCATCGTCCAGGGCCTTGCTGCGTAGCGCCGCGGGCAGGTCCAGGAGATCCTTGAGATGGGTCTCCGGCACCAGGATAAACCAGGGCAGCACCGCGTTCCGGTGCAGTAGCAGGTGGCAAAATCCAAGCTCGCCGAGCAGGTGACAGTCCTTGACCAGCTGTGGGTCCAGCTTGAAACGCCGCGGCTTGGAACGTGTTGGCATAAGCGTTGTGCCCGAACTGACCCGGATTCGATAGTCGCAACACACAGTATACGCGCCGCGCCCCGGCCAGGTGGCGCAGACGAGTCCCCGGGACGGCGATTTCAGGCTGCCGGGGCTTGTCGATAGGGTGGGTAATTATAGTACTTGGGTCGATCGTCGAGTCTGACATGCAGCCAGGATACGCCCTGGCCGGCGGTGCTCAGCCAGACCGGTTCCGGCCGGCGCAAACGTTGCTGCATTGTCACGGCCACACGTTCCCACAAGGCGTGCTGCTGGGTGGCTGGCGCCTGCCGGCAGAAAGCAGCCAGATGCGCGTAGCCTGCAATCGGACCCATCGGGCAGGGCGCCACAAGGACAGCATCCCCGCCGAGGTTCGGAAAAACTGCAATACAGTCGACGATATCCCGTGGCTCGGATGTCTGTGACCCCGGAAAGTGCTCGCGGAACGCTTCGGGCTCCGCTTTCACGTTTGCCAGGCTCCGGCTTTCCACCAGCACGAGCTCGAACTCGCCTGCGATCCGCGCTGTGCTGACCGCCGGCGTCTCCCAATAGAACGCGGGCCACGGCGCTTGTGCAAGGAGAGCAGCAAAGTATGCGCGGAAGCCGGGTTGATGCTGCCAGGCCGGGAGCACCTCCAACCAGCGCATCGTCTGGCATCCTTGCTGGATCCGATAACGCTGAACGCGACCTTCGTGCAATTCTTCGATTTGACATGACCAGGGCATAGCGTCTGCCTGTGAACGTGAAGCCATCTTCGACTGCAATATTCGACGGTACGGAAAAGAAAAAGCCGGGTCGCCTGCCGCTTGCGCAGCGCGACGACCCGGCCTTTTTTTGTGCCGTGCTGTGTGGCGCGAACCCGAAGTTCACGCCATCCAGGCCAGCCTACTTGATCTCGATCTTGCGCAGATTGTACTGACCGGTGATCTCACGCATTCCCGGATAGTTTTTCTGAGCGTATTCCGAGGTTTCCTCGGCCATCGCGCCCCACTCTTTCATAAACGCGTCGTAACGCGCCTTGCTCGGGGCCAGGTCTGCTGTATTGGCAAACTTGACGATCAGCAGCAGGTTGAAATCTCCGCTCTGCGGCAGGTCGCTGCGATAGATTGAATAGTCCTCGATCTGACCGAGCTTCTTGGCCACTTCGTTGCTGGCGACCCAGGTCTTCTTTAGTCCCTCCAAATAGGCATCGTCCATGTTCGGATCGACCTTGATCGTGGATACCGACCAGACAGCTTCGCTGACTTCATAGTCCTCCCACGGCGTGAGATCGGCGCTCGCCGCGGAAGCGAAAAGGATGGCCAGTGTCGCGACAGTTGTCTTCATAAGCATAGTATTTTCTCTCTCCTGAAATGATATCGAGATTTTTTGGCCGGCCAACCATAGCAGGGCACGCAGTCGCTTGCACAACTGTTGGCCGTCACGGCGTCTCCGTGCCTCGCGACGCTATGCGTCGACAAGCGAAAAGCGGAACTCGGCGCCCGGGTCGCTATTGACGACATCGATCTTGCCACCCATTGCAAGCAGCAATTGTTGTACCAGCGCGAGGCCGATCCCGGTGCCGGTGGTTTCACGGGTGAGTTCATGGCCCGAGCGATAGAACAGACGGAAGATCTTGCGCCGCTGTTCTCTGGGAATACCGGGACCGAAATCACGCACCCGGAACTGCACGCCACCAGCCGGTTGTCGCAGCGCACCGATGACGATGGTACGAAGCTCGGCGGCGGCGGCAAATTTGATCGCGTTGTCGACCAGGTTGATGACGACCTGCGCGAAGCAATCACGGTCAACGATTACCGCGTGATCATTCAAACCCGGCTCGATGTCGATCTGTAGAGAAAAACCTGCCCGCTCGAGCTGGGCCTCGACCAGCGTGCGTGCGCTGGCCAACAGGTCTCCCACCGGGGCCGGAACAAGAACGAAGTTCGGGTCGTTGCGTGTCATTCGCGCCATCTGCAACACATTCTCGATCAGGCGAGACAGGCGCTCGCTCTCCTGCTGGATATGCGCGTGGTACTTCTGTTGCTGAGATTCGTCCCCCCAGCCGGAACGCAGCATCTCTCCGTACATGCGGATCGAGGTCAGCGGGGTTTTCAATTCATGACTGACTGCGGCGACGAAATCCTGCTGCTGCGCTGCCAGCGCAATCTGCGCGGCGCCAAGACGATACAGCAGGAAGAAGACGCCGATCAGCAGCAGGGCCAGAATCACGCTTATCCATGTGATCAATCGTGCGCCGGGCCCGGCCGGCAGAGTGTTCAGACTGAAGACCATCTCCAGCCGGTCCAGAGGTGCTGACAGGCGCGCCCGATATAGTAGCGTCCCGGTCATGCCGGGAGACCGGCTGGTATAGCCTGCTGTTTGGTCGCCGTGGAATACTGACAACAGTTCGCCTTCGTAGGCCACTGTCAGGTTGCTGGATCGCGCCAGCGTAGCACCTTTGAAAGAAGGCAAAATCAGGCCATCCAGAAACCCTTCCTGGTCGAGCAGCATGCCCTGTATCAGGCGTTGACCGTCCTGCAATACCTGCCGGAACAGCACCAGATGACCGCTGTCCAGCAGGCTGAACTCGAGCGGATCGATCTCGCTTTCGAATGCGGTGATTGGCGCCGGTGCGATGATCGATGGGGCGCGCGATTCTTTTTCGGTGACCTCTTCGCGCGCCTCAGGCGCCATGTCTGCAGCCGGCTGCGTGGGCACCGCAACAACGGTCTGCTCCTTGCGTCGCACGCGCACTGAGGTATCCGCGGCAACTTGCTCTTGTATTCGATCGCTTGCGGTCCGTTTAGCGGCTTCCTGCAACCGACTCTTTTGCTCGAGGCGCTGGTCAAGTTTCAGATCCGCGATCGGCCCGGGGTCCAGGCCGGGTCCCGCATCTTCACCAATATCGATCGGCGAGTCCCTGCGCGCATCGTTGAGCGAATCGAAAGCGGTTTGCGATGCGGCCAAGCCTGACTCAGTCTTCTTGACCAGACTATCCGCGTCGATGGCCAGTGACGCCGCCGACGTTCGATCGTCCTGGCGATCTCTGAAACCCGATACTTTGCTGCCTGGATATTCGCCGAGGCGCTCCAGCTGTGCAGCTCCGGTGGACTCGTCAGTCACATTGAGGGCCGGGCCAGCGACGGGTTCTGGCTGGCGCCGCTGCACCAGGTGATTGTCGCTCAGCACCTGATGCAGTTCGGCCTGCATGCCAAGTCGCCGTTGCAGTTCGGCCATGGAGATGCCGTATCTGGCTGGATCAACATCGCTCGACGGCAGTAGCGGGGTGTTCAGGCTGCCGGATTCGTCTACCTCGAAATAGCCGATCAAACCTGGCAGCCGGGCGCCATCCGGGAACTCGGACAAGGGTGAGCGTTGCAGGAAGTTCGCGCTCGGATCACCTGCGACCACCAGGAATCGGTATTCGGCCGCAGGTCGGCTCTCCTCGCGGGCCAGCATCTCACCCGCGCCACGCGCGATTTGACCGGCCAGCGCTTCGGCGAGCTGGCGTTGTAGATGAAATGCTTCCCACTGTATCTGCTGGTAGGACTGGTAGCTGAGGATGGCGGCGGGTATCGCAAGCGCGAGGAAGGACGCGCTCAGCAACAGCCGCAGGCGCGGCAGGTCAAGGTGCCGGAAGAACCCGGTTCGCTTCATGTCAGTCGCCGCTGCTCAGCCGGTAGCCCGCGCCGCGTACCGTCACCAGATGGATCGGATGCTTCGGATCCGCTTCTATCTTGCGCCGCAGTTTGGCGACATGGATATCTACCGTGCGGGTTTCGATATCGGCGGTACGCGGATAGCCCCAGACTTTGTTGAGTAGCTCCTCTCGCGGGACCGCGCGGTCACGATGTCGATCAAGGTATTGCAGCAGATCCATTTCTCGTCGGGTGAATTCGAGTCTCTCATGCCCGCGCTGGCCGCTGAGATTACGCAAATCTATTTCGACGTTAGTGCCGAGCCGGATGTGGCTGGCGATCTCGACGCCGGCCCGCGAGCGACGTAGCACCGCTTCGACGCGCAGTATCAGCTCAGCCACCGAGAACGGCTTCGACACGTAGTCGTCAGCTCCGAGACTCAGCCCATGAATGATGTCCTCGTCATCACTTTTTGCAGTAAGCATCAGGATAGCCTGCTCGCGGTCGTTGGCCCGGATTCGCTCACAGATCGTGTAGCCGTCGACTCGCGGCAGCATGATGTCCAGCAGCAGCAGATCAAACGTCCCGGTCAGCGCCTTGCTCAGGCCATCCTGGCCGTCAGCACAGCTCTCGACTTCGTAACCGTGAAATACCAGCAGATCCTCGAGTCCACTGCGGATCGCTTCCTCGTCCTCCACGATCAGGATGCGTAATTTGGATTTCACGGTTCTGATGATGACTCCTTCCCAATCCGGGAGTGATCTAAAGCCTAGCAGCATGCATGCCCGGGTGATTGTAAAAATCCGGTAAAACCCGGCTCGCTGGTTTTACCAAAGCCTGTCTTCAGCCTTGCATGCTGCGCGCCTAGCATGATCACCGTGTTCTGAAACGACGACGGCGCGCAAGGCGCAGGAGGCTCACATGGCGATTATCAATCGCGTTACACGTCTGTTTACCGCGGATATCCACGCGGTCCTGGATCGCATCGAGGAGCCGGATTTGCTGCTCAGACAGAGCATCCGGGAAATGGAGCTGGAGCTTGACCAGAGCGAGCGGCGCATCGATGCGCTGGCCCTGGAACTGGAGCAACTCGCATCTCGCAGGCAGCAGTGCGAAAAAGCCGGTGCCGGGATCGGCGAGCAGCTTGATGTCTGTTTTGATGTCGGCGAAACGGACCTGGCGCGCGGTCTGATCCGCCGCCGTCTGGAACTGAATCGCCTGGTCGATCAGCTGGATCAACGACAACAGGCTTTGGATAAAGGCCTGGCCCAGAGTCTGGCCATGCAGCAGGACCAGCGTTCGAAGCTGGAGAGCATGCGCCAGAAGGCCGAGCTGTTCGTCGACGACAGCGATCACCCGGCCCCGGGACTTCAGGTCGCGTCTGATTCTCGCGCCGCTGGCGGGACCGAGGTCTCCGACGACGAGGTGGAGATCGCCTTTCTCGCCGAAAAGCGGCGGAGGGCCGGATCATGAAACGCGGACCAGGCTTTCTGCACGGGGTAGCGCTGGCGCTTGTTCTGGCGTTTGCCGGCGCGGCGGTATTCGCCAGCCTCACGAGTCTGATGCCTGTCGCCGGCGCGCTTCGATTCGTCGTCTCGGCCCTGGCCCTGGCTTATGCGGTCTATCTGCTTCGGGTCAGCAACAGTCATACCGGGCGGATTGCTGCGCTGGCCGTCTACCTTACGGCGTCCGCGCTGGCCTTGTGGATCGCGCCCGGCGTGCCTGAATTGATGATCCTGCACACACTGATGATCTGGCTGATCCGCTCGCTGTTCTTCCACGATGGCGTGCTGGCTGCGTTGGCCGATCTTGGCCTGAGCGGTCTGGCCCTGGCCGGCGCGGTGTGGGCCGTGAGCAGCAGCGGCAGCGTGTTTCTCGCGCTGTGGAGCTTCTTCCTGGTGCAGGCCCTGTTTGTCGCGCTACCCGGGGCCGTATCCGGAAGCCAGGCCGCAACAATAGCAGCGGCGACCGGCTCCACCCGAAACACAAGTGCGTGCGGAACCACCGCTGCAGGCTTTGAGCGCGCTCACCGCAGTGCCGAGAACGCATTACGCCGCTTGTCGGCGCGCAGCTGATTTCCAACTCTTGTAAGGAGACTTGAACATGAAGACGACACTTTTCGCAGTGATTCTGCTGGTCGCGACCTCCGCGGCAGTGGCATTCCATCCTGGCGCCGCCCCCGCGCCGTCACCGATTGCCGGCGCCGTCCCGAACCCGTTGATACCAGCGGTCACTAATCAGCCCTCACCAAGGGTCGACGCGGTATTTGTGCTCGACACGACCGGGTCCATGGACGGGCTGATCGCAGCGGCCAAGGAAAAGATCTGGTCCATCGCCACGACCATGAGTCAGGCCCAGCCTGCGCCCGAGCTGCGCCTTGGTCTGGTTGCCTATCGCGATCGCGGTGACGACTATGTCACCCGGGTAGTGGACTTGTCCGAAGATCTGGATTCTGTCTACGCAATGCTGATGGACTTCGCGGCAGGTGGCGGCGGCGACGGACCCGAGAGCGTGAATCAGGCGCTGTACGACGCAGTCCACAAGATGTCGTGGAGCCAGGACTCCAGCGCATACAAAGTGGTTTTCCTGGTCGGCGACGCGCCACCGCATATGGACTATCAGGATGAGGTCAAATTCCCGCTGACGCTGAACGAGGCCGCCCGGCGCGGGATCGTTGTCAACACGATCCAGTGCGGCGACCTGGCCGCGACTGCTCAACCCTGGCAGCAGATCGCCAGACTGGGCGGTGGCCGATACTTCGAGGTCGAGCAGGCCGGCAGCGCACTGGCGCTGACCACGCCCTATGACGAGGAGATTGCCCGCTTGTCGGCAGCACTGGACGATACGCGTCTGTATTACGGCGACAAGAATGACAAGGCGAAGATGGCGGAGAAGGAGAAGGCCACGGCCAAACTGCACGCGTTTGCATCGACCGCTACGCGCGCGCGTCGGGCCACCTACAATGCTTCTGCGGCGGGCACACGCAATGCCCTGGGTGAGCTTGATTTGCTTGATGCACTGGACAGCGGGCGGGCCGAACTCGACGCCATCGAGCCAGAACATCTGCCGGCAGCCATGCAGGCGATGGCCCCCGAAGACCAGCGCGAGTTTGTTGAGGAAACCGCGGCCAGGCGCTCGGACCTGAAGGCGCAGATCACGGGTCTGGCCGGCAAGCGCGCGGACTATCTGCGGCAGAAAGTCGAGGCGACCGGTGGCGCAGAAGCGTCGCTGGATCACAAGATTTTCACCACAGTTCGCGAACAGGCGGGGGAGAAAGGCCTGGTGCTGGAGGATGCCCCTGCCTATTGATCACCTCGGTACCTCTTGTCGTGGGCCGGGCCGGGAATCCGCTGGATTCGGCCCGGCCCTTTCTCGCCAGCAGTGAGCCCAGGCCTGCACTGCCCCACGCCAATCAATGATATGGCAGACTTTGTCTCCTCTAATGCAATCAGCCTTGAGCCGGGGCTGAGTGAGACGATGCGACGAGGAGTGCAGGGATGATCAGCTACAGGATGTTTCAGGGGCTAGTGGTCGGGCTGTTAACTGCGACCCTGTGGGTGCCGGCGTCGGCCGCGGAGGACACACCGCTGCCCGGACTCAACGACGAGACGTTTGCCGGTCTGGAACTCAGAAACATCGGTCCGGCGTTTATGTCCGGGCGGATCGCTGATCTGGTGATCCATCCTGAAAACAACAACCTCTGGTATGTGGCGGTAGGCAGCGGAGGCGTCTGGAAGACGGTCAACCGCGGCACGACCTGGGAATCGATCTTTGATGATCAGGTGTCCTATTCGGTTGGTGCGCTGGCGCTGGACCCGAACGATCCTGACACCCTCTGGGTCGGTACCGGCGAGAATGTCAGCGGTCGCCATGTCGGGTTTGGTGATGGTCTGTACCGGAGTCGGGACGGCGGCAAGACCTGGACCAACATGGGTCTGCAAGCCTCTGAACATATCGGCATGATCCGTATCGATCCGCGTGACTCGAAGGTGATGTACGTCGCCGCGCAGGGTCCGCTGTGGTCAGCCGGTGGCGATCGCGGCGTTTACAAAACCGTGGATGGTGGCGAGAACTGGGAGCGCATCCTGTCGGCGGGCAAGTACACCGGCGCCAATGAAGTACATCTCGATCCGGTGAATCCCGATATCGTGTATGCGGTGCTGCATCAACGCATGCGCAACGTTGCCGTGCTGATAAACGGCGGTCCGGAATCAGGGATTTTCAAGTCCACCGACGGCGGTGCCAGCTGGCGGGAATTGACCGAGGGCCTGCCCGAGGAGGACAAGGGAAAGATCGGCATCGCGATCTCGCCACAGGATCCCGACGTTGTCTATGCCACGATCGAGCTGGCACGTCGTAGCGGCGGTTTCTGGCGGTCCGCGGACGGCGGCGAGACCTGGGAGAAGCGCAATGACTATCTCTCCAGCGGCACCGGGCCACATTACTATCAGGAGTTATTTGCCAGTCCGCATGCTTTTGACCGCGTCTACCAGATGGACGTCTTTTTGCACGTCACCGAAGACGGCGGCAAGACCTTTACCAAAACCCCACGCGGGGCCAAGCATTCAGACCATCACGCGCTGGCTTTCCTGCCGGATGACCCACAATATTTGCTGGCTGGAACCGACGGTGGCATCTACGAAAGTTTCGATCTGGGCGCGACCTGGAAATTTGCCGCCAATCTGCCGGTAACACAGTTTTACAAGGTTGCGGTCGATTATGACGAGCCGTTTTACAACATCTATGGCGGGACCCAGGACAACAACACTCAGGGCGGGCCATCGCGCACCCAAAGCATCACCGGCATCACCAACGCCGACTGGTTTGTGACCCTTGGCGGTGACGGGCATCAGCCGGCGGCAGACTATAGCAATGCCGATATTGTCTATGCCCAGTCCCAGCAGGGCTATCTGCATCGATACGACCGGCGCACGGGCGAGGCGGTATTCGTCCAGCCGCAGCCAGGGCCGGGTGAGGACAGCGAGCGCTTCAATTGGGATTCGCCGATCCTGATCAGTCCGCATGACCCGGCGGTCCTGTTCTTCGCCAGTCAGCGCATCTGGCGCAGCGATGACCGTGGTGATTCGTGGGTACCGATCAGCGGTGATCTGTCACGTGGGCAGGACCGCATGACGCTGCCGATCATGGAGCGGGTCTGGAGTTTTGATTCGCTTTGGGATCTGTACGCGATGTCGGTGTTCGGCAACGTCACCTCGATCTCCGAATCACCGCTGGTCGCAGGGCTGATCTATGCCGGCACCGACGACGGCCTGATCCAGGTCAGCGAGAACGGCGGTGAGAGCTGGCGCAAGCTGGATAAGTTGCCGGGCGTGCCGGCCAATTTCTTTGTCAATGACATCAAGGCGGATCTGCATGATGCGGATACCGTGTACGTGGTGGTCGATGACCACAAATCAGGAGACTTTGCGCCGTATATCCTGAAGAGCACGGATCGCGGTCGCTCCTGGCGGAGCATTGCCGGAAACCTGCCCGATCGGCATATCGTCTGGCGCGTGGTACAGGATCACGTCAAACCCCGGCTGTTATTCGCGGGCACTGAGTTTGGCGTGTATTTCACTATCGATGGCGGCAGCAAATGGGTGAAGCTCGGCGGCGCCCCGCCCATCCCCTTCCGCGATCTGGTCATCCAGACCCGGGAGAATGACCTGGTCGGCGCGACCTTTGGTCGTGGCTTCTATGTGCTCGATGATTACAGCGCCTTGCGCCAGATTGACGCCGACATGCTGCGCAGCGAAGCGGCGCTGTTCCCGGTGCGCGACGCCCGCTGGTATGTGCCCAGGCGGCCGCTCGGTTGCTCGACGCCGGATTGTCTCGCGAGCCAGGGTGATGCCTTCTATGTCGCCCCGAACCCGCCGTTTGGCGCGGTCTTTACCTATTATCTGCCGCAAGCGGTGCTCAGCCAGAAGGAGCAGCGTCGCGCGCGCGAAGAACCGCTGGAGGCCGCAGGCAAAGACACTACGTTCCCGGGCTGGGAGGCCGTGACCGGGGAAGCAATAGAGGATGCACCGATGATGGTCCTGACGGTGCGTGACGCCGCAGGCCGGATCGTGCGCAATGTGCCTGGGTCGGCCACCGCGGGCTTCCATCGGGTGGCCTGGGATTTGCGCTATACCGAGATGACGCCCTGGGCCCCGCCAGACGAAGACGAGCCGTACACGCCGCCTGCAGGCGTGATGGCGGTGCCCGGCAGCTATACGGTGACACTGTCGCAGCGTATCAACGGACAAATGCAGACGACAGGTTCGCCGCAGAGTTTTGCGGTGAAGTCGATCCGCGATCCCGTACTGGCCGGTCCTGACCAGGAACAGCGACTCGCGTTTGCCAGTCAGGCGGCCGAACTTCGTCGGGTGGTCCTGGGAACCGTGTCGGCAATCGATGAGATGGTCCTCGATCTGGATGCGGTCCAACAGACGCTGGACCGCTCAGGAGGAGATCCCGCGTTGTACGCAGAGTCAGTGGATATCGAGCAGCAGGCCCTGCGGTTGCGTGATCGGCTCAAGCACAGCGACGAGCAGGACAAGCTGCGTTTCCCGGGCCCCTTATCCATCGAGAAGCGTGTCTCGGTCGCCGCCTGGGGTAAGACCACAACGGTCTATGGTCCGACCGCAACCCAGCTGAGCAGTCTGGAGATTGCCAGCAAGGAATATCAGCAGATCGGGCCGCAGGTACGGCAGTTGATCGACGTCCGCTTTGTCGCGTTCAAGCGCAAGCTGGATGCGGCGGGTGTGCCGTGGACGCCGAGCCGCGGGGTGCCGGTTGACGAGTGAGATCTGGCCGGATCGCGTTCCACCGCTTAACGGCAAGTTCTGGCTGATCTACGCTGGTCTGGAGGATTTGCGTCTGGAGCCTCGTCGGCTGTTCGCCGAAGACCAGGGCCGATCACACCATCTACCGGATGATTGGCTATAATTAGCCACCGCCGACGCGGTCTGTTTCCATGAGTCTGACCATGGGTCCGCCCACGAGTCGGCAATAAACTCGCGATGCGATTGATAAAGACACTGGCTACCTTGCTGATCCCACTGGCGATCCTTGTCGCCGGTGTCGAGTTGTCATTGCGCCTTCTGCCTCAGGTGATCCCGCTGACCCTGCTTCAGCATTTCCAGCCCGCGTTACGTGCCGGGATTGCAGAGGCCCGCGATCTCCCTACCCAAAACGATGCCATCGCGATGGACAGGGACGACGGCGGTCCCCTGCTGCGCCGCTATCGACCGCTGACCGAAGTGACCTGGGCCTGGGAATTCAGGGATGACGGCGCGGTGCAGTCGATCGTTACCGATGAGCTGGGGTTCTGCAATCCGCCGGAGAACAGCTATCAGCGGCCGCAGATCGACATCATCGCTATCGGTGATTCCTTTACCTGGTGTCACACGGTACCCCCGGCCGACTCATGGCCGGCGGTGCTATCCCGTCTATCCGGAGACAGCGTTTACAACCTGGGCATCCCGAGCATCGGGCTGTACGAGTATCTGGTGATCCTGCGCCGTTTCGGTCTGAGCAAACAGCCCCGGGTGGTCGTGATGAACATGTACGAGGGCAATGACCTGCGCGATGCGATGCGCTACTGGGCTTACCGCAATGGCCGCGGCGAGCCCGCCGAAGAGCGCGCCTGTGACGGATTTTTTTGCCGCAGCCTGGGATCCCGAAGCTATGTCTACAATCTACTGGCGGCGGGCAACATCGAATACCTGCAGCCGCGTCTTGCACGGCGAGACCCGCCGCCGGACGCCGCCTTTGAGGCGATCGATACCAGGGACCTCAGGTTCTATTACACGCTGGAATTCGACGACCGCGACGTTCCGTTCAATCTGCGCAATGCTGACCGCGACGAGATCGCGCTGGCCACGGCGCTGGCGCGGGGCGAATTGTCGCCGACAATGTTTGACGCAGCGCTGCAGAGCTTTGTCGGCCTGGCGGTCGAACATGAGTTCGTCCCCGTGGTGACCTATACGCCGTCGGCACATAATGCTTATGCGGGCCACGTGCGATTCGAAGATCCTTCCGTGGCGCCGCTGCTGGCTGCGATGAGCGCTCAGCTGAGGGACTATTTTCAGGCCTCCGCAGAGCGGCTTGGGTTCCATTTTCTCGACCTGACCGGCCCGCTGCAGGACACCATCGCCGCACAGGGGCCGCAGCGCTCATCGCAGCTGCTCTACTATCCGGTGTCTATCCATTTTTCGGCGCTGGGTAATCGTCGGGTCGCGGAGATTATCGACGCATTCCTGCGCCAGCTGCCCGAGATGCCGCCCGCCGTGGATCCAGACCAGGGATAATTCGGCGCACGTGCTTGCCCCGCCCGCTTGCCACAGCGGTGCCAGGGTCTTTGCTGACCGGCTGGGGCAGCGAGCACGAATTTCCGATCCTGGGCCGCGATCCTGGGCCGCGATCTGGGCCGCGATCTGGGGTCGATCTGGCGGCGTTGTCGGAATTCGGGCCTAGCCCAGCGCAATCGCGTCAAGGAACTCTGCGCCATAGCGTTCAAGCTTGACCTGCCCGACCCCGGTGATCTCCAGCAATTCCGCTTCGGTGGTGGGTTTTTGCTGACTCATCTCGACCAGCGTGGCGTCGCCAAATACCACATAGGGCGGCACGCCCTGATCCTCGGCAAGCTGTTTGCGCAGCGCGCGCAATACTTCGAACAAGGCTTCATCCGCCGGTGCGAGGCCGGCGGCAGAGCGTGAGCGTTTGCTGCGCTTTTGTTTTATCCGTGGCCGCGCCAGCTGCAGTGATCTCTCACCCCGCAGCACCGGGCGTGACATGTCGGTCAGTTTGAGCACCGAATAGTTCGCAATATCCTGGCTGAGCAAACCGAGATGGATCAGCTGCCGCAACACTGAACTCCACTCGGCATCGCTCATTTCCTCACCGATGCCATAGGTGGATAACTGGTCATGATGCAGTTTGCGAATCCGCTCGGTGTCCGCGCCGCGCAACACATCCACCACGTGCTTGATGCCAAAGCGCTCGCCGACGCGATATACACAAGACAAGGCCTTTTGTGCTGTCACGGTGGCGTCAAAGGTCTCCGGCGGACTGAGACAGATATCGCAGTTGCCGCAGTCGCGCTCAAACGTCTCGCCAAAGTAGCCCAGCAACACGCGCCGCCGACAGCTCAGGCTCTCGGCCAGCCCGACCATCGCCTGCAGCTTGTGTGCTTCGATACGTCGTTGCTCCGGATTGGCGTTGGACTCCAGCTGCCGGCGGGCGGTGACGACGTCCTGAGCCCCGTAAAGTAACAAGGCATCCGACGGCAGTCCGTCGCGGCCGGCGCGGCCGGTCTCCTGGTAGAAGCCCTCTATGTGCCGGGGCATGTCGTAATGCACCACAAAGCGAACATTGGGTTTGTCGATCCCCATTCCGAAGGCGACCGTGGCGACGACGATATTCAGATCGTCACGCAGAAACCGTTCCTGAACGTCCTGCCGGCGTTCGGAAGACAGACCGGCGTGATACGCCGCGGCCTGATATCCGGCCAGTTCCAGATGGGTCGCGACCTCCTCGGTACGCTTGCGCGACAAGGCATAGACGATCCCGGATTCCTGCTTGCGGGAGGCCAGGAAACGAGTCAGCTGCTCCATCGGCCGGTGTTTTTCCAGTACCGTGTAGCGGATATTCGGACGGTCAAAGCTGCTGATAAAGCGGCGCGCCGATTGCAGACTCAGACAACGGACGACGTCTTCCCGGGTGTGCGGGTCCGCGGTCGCTGTGAGCGCCACCAGCGGCACGCCGGGAAAGCGTCCACGCAGCCCGCCCAACGCAGCATATTCGGGTCGGAAATCATGGCCCCACTGCGAGACACAGTGCGCTTCGTCCACCGCAATAAGCGCTACCTGGATACTATCCAGACGTTCAAGAAAATCCGGCGCCATCAGCCGTTCGGGTGCCACATACAACAGATCGAGCTCGCCCGCGTGCAAGCTGGCCAGTACTTGTCTTGCTTTGTCCCCGGCCAATGAAGAATTGTAGAAGGCGGCGGCCACACCATTGGCGTTCAGCGCGTCCACCTGATCCTTCATCAGCGAAATCAGCGGTGAAACAACCAGCGCGACGCCGGGTCGATGCAGGGCGGGGAGCTGATAGCACAGAGACTTGCCACCGCCTGTGGGCATCAGCACGAAAGCGTCACCGCCCGCGACAACGGTGTCGACGATGTCCTTTTGCAGCGGGCGAAATTCATGCAGGCCAAACACCCGGCGCAAGGTGGCCTCAAGCTCGGTTTCCGCTGGGGTGATGGTGACCATGGATGCTCAGAGGGATCAGCTATGACGGGCCTGAATAGAAGACAGACTGGATAGAAGCGATGCTGTTACCGCAGCCTGGCTGACCAGATTGGCCCGGCCCGCTGCCGTGCGACACCGGCAAACTGCGCCTGCAGGCCCGTATTGTCCGGCATTGGTCCAGCAATGCCCCGGCAACGACCGGAGCCTGGCACTGACAGGGCTCCCGGCCCAATCGCCAGGCCGGTCTGAACAGTCGGGAGCCGATGAGTCAGGGCGGGCGTCCGTGCGCAGCGGGTTCGTTCACCGCCACGCGAGGTGTTTCAGTCGTCGCCGATCACGATCTCGGTGACTACGACTTCTTCCTCGCCGAATTCTTCGTTCGCGTCCTCGTCGATCTCGTCGGCAACATCATCCGCCACATCCTGCGGGATCTCCGCGCCGGAGCCAAAATAGGTACCGTCGGGGGCCAGATGACAAGTGCTGCCCTGGACCATGCTGTCATCAGGGCAGCGTGTCATGTTGCCGCCGCCGGTGCAGGCGGCGGCAAACATGACCAGCAGCAGGGTCAGAATTCTGACTGGATGTATCACCAACTCAGGCCTGACTCAGGCCGGCGTGACATTCTCGGCCTGGAGCCCCTTGGGACCCTGCTTTACCTCCATGGTGACTTTCTGTCCGTCGACCAGCGTGCGCCGACCTTCAGAGTTAATCGCGGAATGGTGGACGAAGACGTCGGGGCCGTCTTCCTGCTCGATAAAACCAAATCCTTTCTGGTCGTTGAACCACTTGACGGTTCCGGATACTGCTGCGCCTGACATGCTTACCTCACTCACTAGATACTTGATTAACCGGCGGGCTGCTCCCGCAGAAAGCCAGTCTTACCACAAAGCTGCGAACAAATCTCGGGAAAACGATCTCGTGCTGCCGCCGACGAAACCGCAGCCGGTCAGCCGACAAAGACCGCGAGTCCGGAGATTCGCCGTGACAGGCCCCTGTTCCTCAGCTTTCATAAGGATTTTCAAGCAATTCATCAGGACTCGCGGACGCAGGGGACGCATGATATGGCCGCGGTTGCATAAATCGTTTGGTATTTGAGCTCGGGCTCATATACTCAAACCTGATGGCTCACCCATCGCCTGAGTCCGCTGGACCTTGCGGGCAGGAGAACAAGCATGAGAACGATCATTTTTGCCGGACTGATTGCCGCCGGAGCACTGCTTGCCAGCGGATGCGCCAGCCAGCACCTGAAGGATGTACGCGCAGACGATACGGACAAGCTCACTGTCGGCACCGTACAGCGTGAGATCCGCATCGGCATGTCGGGCGCTGAAGTGGCCCAGATCCTGGGTTCGCCGAATATCGTCACTACTGATGAGGAGCGCCGGGAGACCTGGATCTACGACAAGATTTCCAGCGAAGTCGCCTATTCGCGCAGCAGCGTCGGCATCGTCGGTCTGATCTTCAGCAGCTCTGGCGGGGGACTGGGTGGCGGTAGCGCGGCTTCCGGGGCCAGCTCCAGCTCGCAGAGGACGCTGACCGTGGTGATCAAGTTTGACGACAACGGCATGGTTCGCGACTTCTCATATCACACCTCCAGTTTCTGAGCGGCGTCAAAGGAGGCATGGTGAACAGTCAAGCCTGGCCGGTGTTGCCACGTGGCCTGGCGCTGCTGACCGCGGTCCTGCTGCTCGGCGCCTGTGCCGGCAACCGGATACCGGCCGATGCGCTGCGCCTGCATGAATCATCGCTGGAGCTGCGCTCGAAACAGAGCCGGATATTCGAGGCGGAATCCGAGGAGGCTATCCTCGCTGCCTCGGTGGGCCTGTTGCAGGATATGGAATTCAATCTCGAACTGATCGAGAAACCCCTGGGTGTGCTGACTGCATCGAAGGACGTGGACGCGGATTCCACTTCGGAAAAAATCAGCCTGATCACGCTGGATGTGCTCTGCGCCTTTTCATTTTCCAACTGTGACAATTACTCCACTGCGTCCGATAAGCAGATCGTCTCTCTGACGCTGGTGGTCACGCCCAGTCTGGCGCGACCCGGGGATTTCGTCGCCCGGGTCACGATTCAATATGTGGAGTTCGACAAGATGAACCGGGTGAAAAAACGTTCGACCATCGAAGACGCGGCGGTCTATCAGGAGATCTTCACCAAGTTGTCGCAATCCCTGTTCCTTGGAGGCACCGAATGAATCGCAACACAAGGACGATCCCGGTCCTGATCCTGCTGGGTCTGGTCGCCGCCTGCGCCAGCGCTCCGCCAGACGTGACCGGCAGCGGCAGCCAATTGCAGACCCGGCAGATCCAGACCCGGGAGTACGACACGCTGGACCGGAGCATGACTCTGCGCTCGGTGATTTCGACGCTGCAGGACCTGGGCTTTGTCATTGATACTGCTGACCTGGGTCTCGGCACGGTCACCGCCACCCGGGAAGACAAATACACCATGCGTATGACCGTCACCGTGCGTGAAAAAGACGCACAGCGGATACTGGTGCGCGCCAATGCCCGCATCGGCGAGGACACGGTCACGGATCCGCTAACCTATCAGGACTTCTTTATCGCGCTGGACAAGGCGATGTTCCTGACCCGCGAACAGATCGACTGAACGGCCTGCTTCAGGTCGCGCAGCAACATCCCCGACGCTGTCCTCCCTGATAGCGGCAATTGTCGTAGAGTAATCACCACCGGCGGCATGCTGGCACGGCATGCCGGGCCGGGCGGTGCTATTCAGGGAGACGTTGACGATGGACGAGACGATCGAGCCTCAGGAAGAACTCCGCGCGCTGCTGGACCGGCGCGCGCCGGGCGACGCCGTCGAGGCGGTGCTGGATGTGCTGGACCCCGAAGAACTCGTGCGCGCGGTGTTCCGGCTAAAGGAAGATCAGCAGCGACGGCTGTTGGAATCTATCGCACCGCACCGTGCGGCGGAGCTGATCGAGTATCTGCCCGACAATCTGGTCGCTGACCTGTTCGACGACATGGCGTCGCACGAGGCTGCCGCCATCGTCGAAGAGATGGCCAGCGACGAACGCGTCGATCTGCTGGCGGAGCTGGATGAAGTTGATGCCGAGGCAATCATCGAGCATCTCGATGAGGAAGATGCCGATGAAGTCCGCCAGCTGATCAGCTATCCGGCGGACGTTGCGGGCGGTCTGATGATGACCGAGTTCGCGGCATATCCGATGTCGACCACGGTGCGCGAGGTGGTCGAGAACATCACCGGACGTGAGGGCGATTACAGTTATGTCACCGTCCATTACATCTACGTCGTGGTCAAAAAGCGCAAACTAAAGGGGGTGCTGCGCTTGCGTGACATGGTGTTCTCAGACCCGGACGCGACCATAGGCTCGATCGCCCAAGCTGCCGAAACCGTTGCGCCTGACACCAGCCTCTCCGCCCTGGGCAGATTCTTCGATGAACACGATATCGCCGCGGTGCCGGTCACGAATGAACGCGGCATGCTGCTCGGCATTGTGCGACGAAGGTCGGTACTGGAAGCACTGACGGAGAAATCCGAGGCTGACAGTCTGAAGTCTGCCGGTATCGTCGGCGGTGAGGAATTGCGCAGCATGCCTACCTTGCTGCGTTCGCGACGGCGCCTGGCCTGGCTCACTGTGAACATCGGTTTGAACATTGTCGCAGCTAGCGTGATCGCGATGTATGAGAGCACACTCGCCGCGGTGATCGCGCTGGCGGTGTTCTTGCCCATCGTCTCTGATATGAGCGGCTGTTCCGGCAACCAGGCGGTGGCCGTGAGCATGCGCGAGCTGACTCTGGGTGCGGTGTTGCCGCGGGACTGGATGCGGGTCTGGCGCAAGGAAGTGTCGGTGGGTCTGATCAATGGCCTGGTGCTCGGGTGCCTGCTGGCGCTGGCGGCATGGGCGTGGAAGGGTATCCCCGTATTGGGTCTGGTGGTGGGCGCCGCCCTGGCATTGAATACGATGATTGCGGTATCTATCGGCGGAACCGTGCCCCTGGTCCTCAAGGGTATGGGCGTTGATCCGGCCGTTGCATCTGGTCCGGTGCTGACCACGGTCACCGATATGTGCGGGTTCTTTCTCGTTTTGAGCCTGGCCAGTCTCGCCTTGCCGTGGATTACATGACAACCGGGCAGCTCGCGAACATTGCCCGCCGGAGCCGGCGGATCACCGCTGCGCAGGTGCTGTCGCGAGATTACTAAAGAGGGGACGACATGAGTCAGGATAGACGTGTGGCGCCGCTGGACATGGATGGCGAGACGTTCCGCCAACTGGGACATCGGCTGGTAGACCAGGTGGCGGAGTTTCTGGATTCAATGCCTGAGCGACCTGTCACCCGCGGGGAAACCGTGCAACAGATCCGGGCCCTGCTGGGTGCCGGTTCGCTGCCGGAAGACGGCATGCCGGCCGGCGAGCTGCTGGATCAGACTGCTGAGCTGTTGTTCGAGCATTCCCTGCACAACGGCCACCCCCGGTTCATGGGTTACATCACCTCGTCTGCAGCCCCATTGGGCATGCTTGCAGACTTGCTGGCGGCTGCGGTCAATCCGAACGTCGGCGGCTGGCAGCTTTCACCGGTGGCGGCTGAGATAGAGGGCCAGTGTGTGAGCTGGATCGCCGAATTGCTGGGTTACAACCCGGATTGCGGCGGGCTTATGGTCAGCGGTGGCAACGTCGCCAACATGGTCGGGTTCTTTGCTGCTCGCCGCGCCATGCTCGGTGCCGCAATTCGCGAGGATGGTGTCGCCGATGGTGCGGGCGCTTGTGTTTATGCATCAAGAGAGACGCACACCTGGCTGCAAAAAGCGGCCGATTTGTCTGGTCTCGGCACCGGTGCCATTCGTTGGGTCGATACGTTGCCGGATTCACGGGTGGATGTTGCGGCACTGGCTCGACAGCTGGATCAGGATCGCGATGCAGGTCTGAAACCGTTTATGGCGGTGGCGACGGCCGGTACCGTGAGCACCGGCGCGATCGACGACATGACGGCGATCGGCGATCTGTGCCGGGAACACAAGCTATGGTTCCATGTCGACGGTGCGTACGGCGCGCCGGCGGCCGCTCTGCCGGAACTTGCGACCGAGTTTGCCGGCCTGAGCAAGGCCGATTCGATTGCGATGGATCCGCACAAATGGTTGTACAGTCCGTTGGAGGCGGCTTGCACGCTGGTTCGTGATCGCCAGCGTTTGGTCGACGCCTTCAGTTTCCAGCCGGTGTACTACCATTTCGATCGCGGTGATCGGGAAGGCATCAATTACTACGAGTACGGGATCCAGAACTCCCGCGGCTTTCGTGCGCTCAAGGTATGGATGGCACTGCGTCAAACAGGTCGCACTGCCTACCAGCAGATGATCCGCGATGACATCGCGCTGGCGCGACAGCTGTATCAGGCCGTCGATGCGCATCCCCGGCTCGAGGCCGTCACTCACGGTCTGAGCATCGCCACCTTCCGGTTCGTGCCCGAGGCCATGGATCCTGCTGCGCCAGATGCGGCCGAGTATCTGAACGATCTCAACCGGCGTCTTCTGACAGAGCTTCAGGTCGGGGGTGAGGTGTTCCTGTCCAACGCAGTCGTCGAAGGCAACTATCTGCTGCGCGCCTGCATCGTCAACTTTCGCACCAGCCGCCAGGATATCGACGCCTTGCCGGAGATTATCGTGCGGGTGGGGACGAAACTGCACAGGAGACTGATTAGTGGCGGATGAAGTGGCGGATGAGCAGGACAAAAAACGGGTGTCCGGCAGCCGGCAAGGCTGATCGGAGCTCCAGTTCAGGGCAGGCGAGCATGTCAGTTGAACGCAGCTACAATTTCCGACGCGTGAGCGCGATGCTCACGACCTCCGGCATTGTCGGCGTCGAGCGATTCCGCGGATTATCGGCGGAGGGCTACCACGCGGTGATCAATCTGTTGCCCGATGCCAGCGAATACGCGGTGCCGGACGAGGCTGAGATTATCAAAGCCCAGGGCCTCGATTACATCTACATCCCGGTGGATTTCAGCTGCCCCGTTCAGCCCGACTATGAAGAATTCGTCGCTGCCGTCGAACGCCTTGAGGGGAAAAAGCTGCATATCCATTGTGCGGCCAACTATCGCGTCAGCGTGTTCTACGCACTCTATGCGCAACGCAGCGGACGCTGGAGCGCGGCGCAGGCGGGAGGTTTCGTCTCCGGCCTGTGGCAGCCCAATGATGTCCCGGCCTGGCGGGACTTTGTCACCCGTATCCTGGCGCACCCCCCTGGCGCGTGACAGCAGGAAGGTTCGCCTATTGCAGGCCGCGATCGCGTAGCAGCGCAGAGACGTCTGCGTCACGACCACGGAACAAGCGATAGGCCTCGGCCGGGTCGATGGAATTGCGTGGCGCGAACAGCGTATCCACCATCGCGTCCACCATGGCCTCATTGTAGAAGCCATCCGGCGACGCGATGAATGCCTCCGCCGCGTCCGCGGTTAACACATCGGCCCACATGTACCCGTAGTACCCGGCAGAATAGCCTTCGCTGGAGAAGACGTGGTGGAACTGCGGGCTGCGGTGGCGCATCACGATCGCGTCCGGCATCCCCAGTTCGGCCAGCACCTCGCGTTCAAATGTGTCGGCGTCGATGTCCGCCGGGTCGGCGGTATGAAAGCGCAAATCAACAATCGCTGAGCCCAGATATTCAACCGTCCTGAACCCCTGATTGAAGGTGGCGGCGTTGCGTATCTTCGCTACCAGTTCAGGCGGAATAGGCTCGCCGGTTTCCACGTTCACCAGATAGTTATCCATCACCGGATCGGTCAATAGCCAGCGTTCAAGCAATTGCGACTGGAACTCCGTGTAATCGCGTACCCCGGTGTTGAGTGAGGGGTAGTCCACCTTCGACGTCAGCGCGTGCAGCGCATGGCCGAACTCATGAAACAGGGTCTCGGCATCGTCCAGCGAGATCAGCACCGGCTCGCCCGGTGCGCCGGCGACGAAGTTCGAGTTATTCGCGACCAGCACCACCTGTTTGCCATCGACGGTGTCGTGGCCGCGGTAGGAAGTCGCCCAGGCGCCTGAGCGCTTTCCCTGGCGCGCAAAAGGATCCAGATACCACAGACCGACCAGGGCGCCGGTCGGATTCTTGCGTACCTCCCAGACCCGCATATGATCGTCAAACACCGGTACCGAGCCTTCGGGGACCGGGATGAAGTCGAAGTCGAACAACTCGCCTGCGACAAAGAACATGGCTTCGCGCAGCTTGTCCAGCTGCAGATATTGCTTGACCTCATTCGAGTCAAGATCAAAGCGTGCCCGTCTCACCTGCTCCGCGTAGTAGCGATAATCCCAGGGCTCAATAGTGATCTCTGCACCCTCGGCATCCGCCAGTGCCTGCATATCGGCGATCTCTTCCTCTGCCCGGGCCAGCGCTGCCGGCCACACTTCCATCAACAGCGAGAGCGCTGCTTCCGGGGTGCCGGCCATCCGGTCTTGCAGCCGCCAGCTGGCGTAGCTGTTGTAGCCGAGCAGTTCCGAGCGTTCATCGCGCAAGCGAAGGATCTCAGCGATCAGCGCGTTGTTGTCATACTGGTCGCCGTTATCGCCACGGCTGTAATAGTTGCGCCAGACCTGCTCGCGCAAAGCCCGCTCGGTAGAGAACGTCAGAAACGGATCCATCGACGAGCGCGTGTTGGTGATCGCGTAGTCCCCCGGGCGGCCACGCTTGCGCGCTGCGGCGGCGGCCACGTCGACAAAGGATGCCGGCAGGCCACCCAGCTGCTCAGCGCTGATAAAGACCACGTAGTTCTCTTCATCCGCCAGCAGGTTTGCGGCAAAGCGGGTTTGCAATTCAGCCAGCCTGGCATCGATTTCAGCATATCGCTCACGTGCCGCATCGCTTAGCGTGGCGCCATTGCGCACATATTTCTGATAGGTCAGTTCGACCAGGCGCCGGTCCTCCGGGCGCAGCGTGAGCATCTCCTCGCTCTCGTAAACGGCCTTGATACGTTTGAATAACGCCTGGTTCTGATACACGGAGGCTTCAAACGCAGCGACCCTCGGGGCGACCTCAGCCCGGATAGCTCTGGATTTGGGCGAGGACTCGTTTGAGTTCCAGATACTCTGATAAACCTCGACCCGGTCCAGATCTCGCCCGGCACGCTCCAGAGCGACGATAGTGTTGGCGAAATCCGACGGCTCGGGGTTGCTGGTGATGGCATCGATGTCGGCCAGTTTCATTGCCATCGCCGCATCAAGGGCTGGCTCGAGCTGGTCCAGGTCCATGCGATCAAACGCCGGCACGCCGCCGTAAGGTCCGGTCCATTGGGCCAGCAGCACGTTCTCCTGTGGTGCCGTGGGCGCGGGTTGAGCTGACTCCACCGGCTCCGGGTCCGGCGCGCATCCAGACAGGCCCAGGGTCGCTGCCGACACCAGCCCGGCAAATATCAGCCCAGCCAACAAATTTGTTTTGGATATCATTAACTTGCCATCCATCGAGACGCGCGCTCCTTGTCACACAGCCGGATATTCTAACGTTTCGGGCATGACGCCGACGGCCGCCGAGACCCGCTGAAATACGCGCGGGCCGTCGGGCAGGCCCGGTTCAGTCAGCGGAGGGTGCACAGCGCCGTTTTTTGGTGTCCGCTGACGAGCTCTCTAACTTACTGATAAATATAGAGCTATCTGCGCTTATTAAGTTTCGTTGGGAAATCCGACCGAATCTGCCAAATCACCCCTGTTGCAATGCAGCAATCATTGCTAGGCTTTGACCATGCGTTACACAAATACCTACCAGGAACGGACAGTGCTGGATGACGGATCCCGGCTGCTGCTGCGCATGGTGCGACCCTCAGACAAGGCCGCCTTCAGGGACGGTCTGGCCCGCCTGTCGGATCGTACCCGGTACCAGCGCTTCATGGCGCCAAAGACCGAGTTCACCGAGTCAGAACTGGCTTTTCTGACCGAGGTCGATGGCGACACGCACCTGGCGATCGTAGCCGGGCATGAACGCCCCGGTGCTGAGCCCGAGGGTATCGGGGTGGCGCGCATCGTACGAACCGATGACGATCCGCACACGGCCGAACTGGGCATCGTGGTCGCGGACGCCTGGCAGCACCGCGGTATCGGTCGGCTATTGCTGGAACGTATCGTCGCCGCAGCCTCTGAAAGGGGCGTGCGCCGTATCCGTGCACAGGTGCTTGCGGATAACCGTCAGGTGCTCGGCCTGCTCAATGACTATATCGTCGAAAGTCAGGTCATCACCGACCATGGTGTATTGACCGCCGAATTTCCGATCCCGGAGCAGAATCCGACGGATGTAGTGGACGAACTGCTGATGCTCATCCGTTCAGTCGCCCAGACTGTGGCTATCACGCCGGAGCTGATAAGCGAACTGGCGGCGCATCCTTTCGATTCGGCGCTGGGTCTGGTCAACCAGGTGGCGCGCAAGGTATCCCATCCCTTGTTGAAGAATGTGGATCGAAAGCACGTATCAGAGCTCCAGGACCTGCACGACTAAACCGTTCAGGCCAGCGCTCGGCATGGCGCCCGTCTGCGATGAGATATATGGCCGAGCGCTCGTCGACGGACTCCCGGCCGGTGACCGAATCGCCAGCGCGGGGACGCTGCGTCCCCGCTGGGTGTTGCGCCGCTTCCCCGGCCTGATCCAGAATCAGCCGCGATCCAGTCTGACGACCGCCTCATGCATCGGCTCCAACCCAATCGACCCGGCTTTGCCAACTTCCGCGGTGATCTGTTCGGCGGATTGACGGCGGCTGTTGTTGCGCTGCCATTGGCCATCGCATTTGGCGTCGCCTCGGGCGCAGGGCCCGTTGCCGGCCTGTATGGCGCGATCTGCGTTGGCTTGTTCGCCTCGCTTTTCGGCGGGACCCCGGCTCAGATTTCCGGACCTACCGGTCCGATGACGATTGTCGCCGCCTCAGTGTTCACCATGTACGCCGGGGAGCCGGCCATCGCGTTTACCGTGGTGATGATGGCCGGCGCCTTTCAGGTGTTGTTCGGCATACTCCGTATCGGACGCTTTATCAATCTGATGCCGTACCCGGTGATCTCGGGTTTCATGACCGGGATCGGCTGCATCCTGATCATCATGCAGATCGAGCCGCTGCTCGGCTATGCGAGCCCGACCAGTGTCAGCAACGCGCTGACGGTGCTGCCGGAGGATTTGTCGCGACCAAACTGGCAGGCGGTAGTCGTGGGTCTGGTCGCGTTCGCGCTTTGTTCCGCTACCCCGCAGCGTATTGGCCGGATGGTTCCGCCGCCGTTGCTGGCGCTGGTCGCGGCAGCGTTGCTGGCTCTGTTTCTGGATCAGGTCGCAATCATCGGTGCGATCCCGTCCGGGCTGCCTGATTGGCGCCTGCCGCAGTTCGATCTGGCGCAGCTGAACCACATGCTGGTCTCTGCTGCGGTGCTTGCGGCACTGGGTTCCATAGACAGCCTGCTGACATCGCTGGTGGCAGACAACGTTACCCGCAGCTTTCATGATTCCGATAAGGAACTGGTGGGGCAGGGCATCGGCAACTTCGTTGCCGGAATCGCCGGGGGCATACCCGGTGCCGGCGCGACTATCCGTACGCTGACCAACGTCAAGGCTGGTGGGCGGACTCCCTTGTCAGGGATCATTCATGCGCTGGTCCTGCTCGCGCTGGTGCTCGGTCTGGGACCCCTGGTTGCGTTTGTGCCGCATGCCGCGCTGGCGGGCATCCTGATAAAGGTTGGTATCGACGTCATCGACTGGCGCTATCTCAAGCGCATGTTCCGGGCACCGCGTGTGGATCTGGTGCTGATGATCGTGGTGCTGTTGCTGACCGTGTTCGTGGATGTGGTCACCGCGGTTGCCGCGGGCGTGGTGATGGCCAGCCTGGTTTTCGTCAAGGAAGCGGCGGAAACGCAGATGGAGTCGATCCAGACCATTTCCGATCCTGACCACGCCCGGTTCTTCACCGCGGAGGAGACGGCCTTGTTCCGCCGTTGCCAGGGACGTGCGTTGATGCTGCATTTGTCAGGTTTGATCAGCTTTGCTGCCGCCAACGAGATGACCCGGCGCTTCGCCACCGTTGGCAGCTACGATGTATTGCTGATCGATCTGCTCGAAGTCCCCCGGGTCGATGGCAGCGCCGCGCTCGCGCTCGAGGAGACCATGGTCCGGGCCGCGGATGCCGGCCATCCGGTGATGCTTATCGGCCTGAACCTGCGCGTAGCTCGTTTGCTCGGGCGGCTCGGCGTCCTCGACAAGGTGCGGGAGACAGAGCGCTTCGCCACCCGGGCGCAAGCGCTCGAACACGCGGTTGAGCTGATCGAGCAAACCAGACCCTGACGCGCCATGCGCCCTGGCGGAACGCGGCAACCGGACAGACCGGCAGATCGAGCAATGACTGGCTATATATATAAGAAACGCCTAATATTTTGCCCAGGCCTGATCCTTTAGCGATGCGGTCGCATACAACGGCGAGGTGTTGCCGCCCGGATTTCAGCCGGACCAGACATAGTGGGAGCCAATCATGACCAGTAATTCAGTCGCTTTGTTGTCAGGCTTTTTTGCCCTGGCGATAGCCGGAACGGCTATCGGCGCGGATACACCGGATAAAGCGCATCTGCAGACCAAGGCCGGCCTGTATCTGACGCCGCAGGAAGCGTATCTGATGATGTCTACTTCAGCCCCCCGCGAAGTGGTGTTGATCGATGTGCGCGATCCGGTCGAGATTGCGGTCACCGGCTACACCAAAATGGTAGACATCAACGTGCCGTTAAAGATGATCGACTTCGCTCGCTGGGACGAAGAGGATCAGTCATATGGCAGCACCAGTAACCCCCACTTCGCCAAGGATATGGAAAAGCGTCTCAAGGCTTTGGGGGCGGACCGGGACACCACACTGATCTTTATGTGTCGCTCGGGTGGCCGGGCCGCTGCAGCGGTCGATATTGCCCACGATCTGGGTTATCGCAACAGCTACAACATGCTCGAGGGATTCGAAGGCGACAAGGCAAAAAGCGGGCCCAATGCCGGTGCCCGGGTGGTCAACGGCTGGAAAAACTCCGGCTTGCCCTGGGGTTGGGAACTCGAACCGGACGTGATGTACGGCCTGCGCGATCGGAACTTACCGAGGGAGCCGCCCGGCGCCTCGAACCCGGATACGACCACAGAGACACCGTGAATATCGCCGGCGCTGCTAGTCCTCCAGCGCCGCTGCCGCTGATCTGGCGGCCATCCTTGAGCCGCCCCTTTCGAGGAGGGATGTTGAGCACGGATAGGGCAGGGATAGGGCAGGGAGTTTGCGGATGGGATCAATCCGCACCGCCAGTTCGTATACTGTGCTGCCGTGTGATTGTGGAGCCCTGGCGAATGGCGCGCACCCTCTGGCTGATGATCGGTTTGTCCGCCCTGGCGCTTGGCATGGTGGGCGCTGTGCTGCCGTTGCTGCCTACGGTTCCGTTTTTGCTGGTGGCGGTATTCGCGTTCGCGCGCTCATCCGAGCGGCTGCATACCTGGCTGACGACGCATCCCCGGTTCGGACCGACTCTGGATGACTGGCATCGTTACGGAAGGATTGACCGCCGCGCCAAGCGCGCCGCGGTCGTGGCTATAGCGATCACCCTGGCGGTCTCGTTTGCGATCAGCCATCTGCATGGTCTGGCCGGTTGGGTACTGGCCATCCAGTTCATCGTCCTGGCGTCGGTGACCGCGTTTATTGTGACTCGCCCGGAAGGCAGCGGACCTGGCAGCAGATCTGGCAGCGAAATGGACGGGGCCGGGGACTAGACCCGGGATTCAGCGCGGGCGCCGAAGCGGAGCTTATTCGTCAAGGATTGCGGTCACCAGTGGCGCCAGGATAGCGGTCAGCGCGCCCATGGCCAGGATCCGGGTCTGCGGCAGCCAGTCGGCTCCCGACCATCCACTGGTTGCCTGACTGACAATGCTGCTGATCGCCAGCGAAAGCTCGTAGGCGGGGCCGAGCGCAACCAGCCCGCCGATCAGTGTGGCTGTCGTCAGCACGCTCTTTCGGACCAGTACCCGTCGCTTGATCCGGCCCATCACCCGATCGGTAAATCCGTCGTCGGTGGGGGCCTCCAGACCCTGAGCGAACAGTTGCCTGAGCCGCTGGTCCTGAGAATCAATCAGTTCGTTATGCATGGTCGAACTTCTCCAGATCAAATCGCTGCTGGATCCTCGCCTTGCCCCGATGGATATGGGACTTCACCGTGCCCAGGGCCATTCCGGTGACCTCGCTGATCTCGGCGTGTGACATACCGTGACCATAGGCCAGAACCAGCGCGATGCGTTCGTCTTCAGACAAGACCGACAACAACCTTGGCAAGTCAGCCAGATCACTGTCCGGTTGCGGTGATGGGCTGGCGCCACGTCCATCGTCAGTCGAAGACTGAGCTTCCAGCGCCGTCTGCAATCGCTCGCTACGTTCGCGCTTGCGCAGAGATTGCAGAAACTGGCGATGGGCGATGGCCAATAGCCAGGACACCCACTGGCCTTTGCCCGAGAACGAACTCAGCTTTTCCCAGGCACGGATAAATGTTTCCTGAGCCAGATCGTCGGCCAGCGCCGGATCCCGGGTCAGCTGTCGCAGATATCCTCGGACTCTTGACTGGTAGCGGGTCACCAGTACGGCAAAGCTTGCCCGGTCCCGCAGCCCTCTGGCCCGCGCCACCAGTGACTGGTCGGAGACCTCCGCGGAAGGCCTTGCTGATACTTGCTGGCGAATATCCCCTACTCACGAAACTTCCACAGCCCCAAGTATGCAATGCCGACCAGAAAAGGAAACGCGCCGACCGCAAGCAGCGGACGGATCGCGTCTTCTTCACCCAGAACAAGGCCAAAGACAGCGAAGGCGATGCCGATGAACAGGCCAAACAGACCCCGCCTCAGGTCCGCCGTCTTTGGGCGCGCCGGCTCACCCAGTCGATCGAGCACATCAGGTGTCAGCTCTGCGCCCTTGTCCAGCGCGATCCGCAGTGTCTGCTGGAATTCGCGACGGGTGCGGAAGCGAAAGTAGAAAAACAGAATAAAAATCGCGCCCATCGTCAGAAACATGATGATCGGCACCCACACTTCTTCCATCGCGGCATTGTCCATTGCATTATCTCCACATATTTTCTGGTCAGAGTTTCTTGTCTTACCCGGGCAGATGCCCGCAACGCGGGATTTGGATGCACGGAATGTCGATTTCTCCGAAATTTCCCGCCCGGAGGCTCTCGTGCGATGGGACCGGAACGCCGGTTAAGGGCAAAACCCAGACCTTTGCCCACTATGAATTGCGGTAGGCTAGGGCTTAAGCTCTGTCACGGACTAACGCTTGCAGGACCCAGGCCATGAAAAAAATCAATGACTTGTTGGCAGCCAAACCGGACGAAATCTGGTCGATTGCGCCTGAGCAATTCGTTTTTGATGCGCTGAAGCTGATGGCTGAAAAAGAGATCGGCGCGCTGCTGGTAATCAGTGAAGGCAAGACCTGCGGCATCATTTCGGAGCGTGACTACGCGCGCAAAGTGTTGCTCAAGGGTCGTTCCTCACGCGATACCCCGGTGCGCGACATCATGACCACTGATGTGGCGTTTACGCATCCGGATGACACCGTCGAGGCGTGCATGAAGCTGATGACCACCCGTCGTATCCGTCATCTGCCGGTGCAGGATAAGGACCAGCTGGTCGGCGTCATATCGATCGGCGATCTGGTCAAGGCCATCATCTCCGAGCAGAAAGAGACGATCGAGCTTCTCGAAACCTATATTCGGAGTTAGGAGCCGCGAGCCGGGCGGTATAGGAATGCGCGGTAGCGAAAACCTGGCGATCGCTCCCGGCGCCGCTGACTGACCGTGAGCAGCGAAAATACGCTCAGGCAAACGGCGGCAGCGTCGCCAGCAGCCGGACTGAAGGCCGTTCCCGACGGTACCTGATCGCCCCGATAGTTCACCCGATCTCAGTCGTCTCGACGTCTGGCCTCGAAGAAAAACAAAAACCCGCCAACGAAGGCGCCGAGCAGCAGCAGGCCCATCATCGGCATGATGAGCTTCTGAGAAGGGAAGAACGGGAACAGCGCGGGCAACACCGAGCCGGACCGGGAAGCCGCCTCTTCGAGGAGCGCTCCGGCGAGGGCAAAACGGTTAAAGGTCGCCAGGGCGGGTACGATCGTGATGATCGAAAACATCGTATAAAGGATCAGCACCAGGGTGACCATGCGTTGTGTCAGGTCGCGCGCAGCCATATAGCCGGTGACCAGCAGCGCAAACAAACCCACCAGGAAATCGTTGAGCCGCGCGAAGGCGGTGTTCAGCAGATCATTGAACAGACTGAGCATTTCATATTCGCTCATGGTCTTCTTGCCCCCACTGACAGAAAAAGACGTTATTTGAAAGGATAGTCCGCTCATCTGTCGCAGCCAGTGTCCGCCAATAGCTCAAGTCCGGGCGCTTGATCAGCGGCCGGTTGCTTCGAGCCCAGTGCCAGCAGCGTGTCAAGGATCGCGAGGTGCTCAGTGCCGGCGCTCATCAGCACGCATTCCTGGTCAGCGATCTGAGTCACTCTCTGTTGGCAACGGTTTCGCTGCCCTCTGAGCGAGAACCATGGCCACGCCGCCCAGCGTTGCTGCAGACGCAATCAGCAAGCGGGTTGTAATTTGTTCGGAAAGCAGGGCCACGCCGCCGAATGCGGCAATCACCGGTACCGACAACTGGACCGTTGCAGCGCGGGTGGACGTCAGCCCTTTCAGCGCTGCATACCAGATCGCGTAACCCAGCCCTGAAGCGATCGCTCCCGAGGCTACGGCCCACATTACTCCGCGCCAGGTGGCGTGAGACTGCACAGGCAACAGCAGGGTGACCAGGCTGGCGATCACTACCAGTGGCACGCAAAGAACAAAATTGTTGGCCGTAGCCTCCAGCGGAGCAGCGGCGTTCCGGCCACGCAGAGAATAGATTCCCCAGGCAATACCAGCGACAGCCATCAGTCCCGCACCGAGCGGATGCGGCGCGCTCAGACCCGGGGAGACCAGGTAGATCAGGCCAAAGATGGCCATGGCCAATCCAGCCCAGGACAGAGCAGGGAAGTGCTCCCCGGCGCGCAGCGCGGAAGTAAACATGGTCAACTGGACCGCGCCAAAAAGCACCAGCGCGCCGGTGCCTGCGCTGAGAGACAGGTAAGCGAAGGAAAAGAAGATCATGTAGGTGAAAAGCATGATCGCCGAACGCCAGTCCGCCGGACGTCCGGCCATGCGTGCGCCAGCGCGGCAACATAACCAGGCTCAGGATGATGGCGCCGGACGCCACCCGGATCGTGGTGAAGCTGGCGGCATCGATCAGGTCCTGACCCAGCGCCAGTCGGCAAAGCAGCGAGTTGGCTGCAAAGGCCAACATCGCGATCGCCGTTAGCGCCACGGTCATGTTGGCGCTGTCCTATTGCCGATTCGTCTCAGGTCCGCCGGTCTGTTTAAAGATCGTCGTGGCCGAGCCGATCATGCTGGCTATGTCGCTGAGATTGGCCGGGACGATCAGCGTATTGCCGGCCTTGGCAAGCTGGCCGAAACGTTCCAGGTAGTCCTCGGCGATGCGTAACTGCATGGCCTTGTCGCCGCCCTTTTCCTCCAGCGCCGCAGCCACTGTCCTGAGACCCATGGCCGTGGCCTCTGCCACCTCGCGGATCGCGGCAGCTTCGCCTTTCGCCTCATTGACCTGCTGCAGCAGGGCGGCCTCGGATTCGAGGATCACGCGCTTCTTCTCGCCCTCGGCCTGATTGATCTTGGCATCGCGCTCGCCCTCGGACTGGAGGATAACCGCGCGTTTCTCCCGCTCGGCGCGCATCTGTTTTTCCATCGCGGAGAGCACATCATGCGGCGGATTGATGTTCTTGATCTCATAGCGCAGTACTTTCACGCCCCAGGGGTTGGACGCCTTGTCCAGCTCATCGACGACGCTCAGGTTGATCGCGCTGCGTTCTTCAAAGGTCTTGTCCAGTTCGATCTTGCCGATTTCGCTACGCAGGGTCGTTTGCGCCAGTTGCGATATCGCAAACACGTAATCACCGATACCGTAGGACGCGCGCTCGGCATCCATTACCTGCAGATACAAAACGCCGTCGACGCCCACCTGGACATTATCCCGGGTGATGCAGATCTGTTCCTGAATATCCAGCGCGTTTTCTTTCAGGCCATGGCGGTACGCGACCCGTTCGATAAACGGGATCAGGATGTTGAAGCCCGGCGTCAGCGTGCGCGAGTACTTGCCCAGACTTTCCACGACATAAGCGTTTTGCTGCGGGACTACGACAGCGGTCTTGAAGATCACAAAGACCACCACCAGCGCGAGCATTCCTGTCACCAGGAAGCCCATATCTACTTCTGCCATCTGTGTCTTCCCTCTTTTATGCGTTCGGCTGCGCGGACGATCCCGGCAGCAATTGAATCATCAGCGTCATCCCTTCGGCAGCAGCGACTTTCGCTTTCGCGCCGGCAGGGATGGACTGGTCACCGGTATTGATTGCAGTCCACATCGAACCGCGCAGGCTGACCCGAATCTCGGCTCCTGGCTGCAGATCACCGCTGACTGTCACGATCTCACCGATCAGCGTGTTGCCGTACCCGGGCGCGCCGCCGCGGATCCGCTTATAGACCTTCTCCCGGAACAACACCATCGAGGCCAGTGCGAGTACCGAGAATAAAAGCCATTGGCCCCATACCGGCAGGGTGAGGCCGAACATGCCCAACAACCCCACCGCAATCGCGGCCGAGCCGACAAAAATAAGATAGAACGCTGCGTCGACACCGAGCAGTTCTGCGCCCATCAGGAATATCCCGATAATCAACCATCCCCACCACGCCATGGTGCGCTCTCCTGTGCAGAACTCAGGGAAGACCCGTATGCCGGGTCGTTGTCTGCAGTTTACTCAGCTCATCGGGAAAAGGGGACAAATGACACGACCGTCGTGTGCTTACCCGGCCCGGTCCGGGTCACGTTCCGACCCACACAAGGCCCGCAAGGGTATTTGACTTCGGTTCCCCGCTTGCGCAAGGTCGCCGTGTCCGCCCGCTGTCATGGTGGCGAAATGCGGAATATGAAAGCGTAATTGGAGAGAGTTTGATGGGCGAAGCGCGACAGGTGTGTCTGGCCGACAGTCGTGGGCGGCGAACCACCCTGCTGTGTCTGCTGTATTTCTGCCAGGGCTTCCCCTGGGGATTTGCCACTATCGCCTTGCTGGCCACGCTGAGCCAGGCCGGCCACGGTAAGGCTGAGACGGCTACTGTGGTCGCGCTGGCAATTCTGCCGTGGACCTTCAAGTTCGTATTCGGTCCGCTGATCGACTCGGTGCGCATGCCTTCGCTTGGCGTGCGCCGGCCGTGGATCGCGATCGCGCAGTTTTTCATGGCGCTGACGCTGCTGTCGGCGGCCACCTCCGGGGCCATGGATAGCAACGCCACGGTGACCTATCTGGCCTGGGTGTTCTTCGTCCACAATTGCTTCGCCGCGCTGCAGGATGTTGCCACCGATTCGCTGGCGGTTGATTTGCTGGACGACAATGAGCGAGGCCGGGTCAACGGCTTCATGTGGGGATCGAAGCTCCTCGGGATTGCGTTCGGCGGCGCCGGCATGGCCACGGTCATCGCGCACACTGATCTGAAGACCGCGGTGTTGATCCAGGCTGGGATAACGCTGGCAGTACTGGGGCTGGTGATCGTCTGGCGCGAGCGCGCCGGAGAACGGCGGTTTCCGTGGTCCGCGGGCAGCGCCCAGGGCGTCGCTGCGGCCAGCGATTTTGGTGTGATGATCACCGCACGCGAGCTGGTGCGGGCGATGTCGAATCGGACCACGGCGACATTGGCGCTTGTCGCCGCCACCTACGCTATCGCCGAGGGTCTCTATGACCCACTTACCGTGGAATTTTTTGTCCAGGAGCTCGGCTGGACCGCCGATCGTTTCGCCAGGGCGCAGGGCACATGGGGCGTTCTTGCCGAATTGTGTGGGGCGATATTGGGCGGGTACCTGGGCGACCGTTTCGGGCGTAGACGGATCGCGGCCCTTGGTCTGGCGATAGTGATGCTCGTGCTGCTTTCCTTCGGCCTGACTGCGCAGTCCTGGCACACTCCCGACTATATGCATATCCTGCTGCTGCCGGCGTTCAAGGGCACGATGGCCTTTACCACGGTCAGCCTGTTCTCTTTGTTTATGAAGGTGTCATGGACCCGTGCGGCGGCGACGCAGTTCACGCTGTATATGGCCATGGGGAATGTCGGCTACGCGTTTGGCGCGAAGCTCAACACCTGGCTGGAGGCGGCGGGCCTCACTCTGACTATGGCTGATTTCTACCTGGTCGCCGGGTCGCTGCCCCTGATCGCGATGGCCATGCTGGTCGGTCTGGATCCCGACGCGGTAGAGGCGCGGAAATTGCAGGAGAATCGGCAACTTGCGATGGCCGCGGCCAGCTGAGCAAGCCGCGGCCGGGCGTCTGCGCCGGGTTTCTCTCCATCCCCTGTCGTCGCCGATGGATTCGCTACGGGAAGATAAGCTACGGGAGGATTTGCCACAGGCTCAGTGGTGACTTTGTGGCGACTATTGGCCCGCAGTCTCCGGCACCTCGAACCCGGCTTCACGCAGGCCCTGCCACGCGGCGTCATTCAAAGCACAATCCCAGTGTCGCAATTCCGGATTCCACTGGTTGTCGTCATAGGGGATCGCCACGCCCATCTCGAGTAACAAGGTGCTCATATCTACGCGGCCGGCCTGCAGCAGTCCAACCCAGGCCTTGATCTCGCGACCCTCACGCACCTCACGGGTCTTCAACTGCTTGCCGCGGACAAATTTGCGGACAAAGTCCCTGACCGCAATGCCGATCTCCCGCTCACATGCCTGGTCAGTCGGCGTGGCCGAGGGGGTGGTGACGTTCGACAGTGCGAACCTGCCGTTGCTTTGTGCGCCCGGTCCTTCGCGCCAGCGCAGGTTGTAGCGCCAGCCATCGATTACCCGATCCATGTCGACTCTGAACGGACCCTGCAGCGCCAGGGGTCGCGCTCTTGGCTGATCCTGTTCAGCGCCCCCGGTCTCTGCCGCGGGTTCAGCGCCTGGTGACGGCTGAGCCTCTGCGGCAACGGAGAAAGCCAACATTGCAGCGACCAGGACGGCAACCAGAGCAGAGAACAACATCGGGCCAATGCGTGGGGCAAGAATCGGGTTTGTGATCATCCGCGGAGTATAAATTGCAGGACGCTCCCGGGCCAGATGACGGGTCGGCAAGCACAAGCAAAGTGGCAATGGGTGGCGCGACAGGTCACTGCCCTGGCAAGCGAAATCTGGTTCACGCAATTGCACAGTCTGTGCATGTTTGCGCCGTGAGCCTTCGTCATTGAAGCCGAATCTCATCCTCTGCAGAATGCCGACGCCGATGATCGGAAAAGCGCTCGCCACCCTCACGGCTGGTGCGAAAACCATTCGTTTTCCATGGCTTACACAATTTGCACCCGGAACGACGATTGGCAGGGCGCCGCCTCTTGTGGTTCATGATGCCTGCCTCCGGTCGCGACCAATAGCGTTCTCGTTGCAATGCTACGCGCAGGTTTCTGCTCTACGCCAGGTTTTCGACGCGGCGAACGGTGTTTTGGTTCAATCACAGCGTCGCGCCACCGTCCCCAAGAAAGACAAACGGCAGCCAGTATCCCGGGTGTCGCAGCGTCGGCGGCGCGTCGTCCCGTAATTTGATCTTGGCGTCGCGTAACGCCTGGTTAAACGATGCACCGCTGCGCAGCCGGCTGACGAAATCCGGGATCATTCGCTGCGCCGCATCGCTGGCGACTTCCCATTGTGTCGCAACAACGCCCTTGGCGCCGGCCAGGCGGAAGGCCTGATAAAAACCGGACAATGAATCGAAGTAGATCGAGCCATTGCCTGCCCGCGCCGTATCGCAGGCAGACAGGACCACGATCGGTCGCCCACCCAGACCCATGGCGGAAATATCCGACGTACTCAGGAATGCGCTGCGTCCCTGGTCCGGCGGTCCCAGCAATAACGCCGGCTCCAACAGTCCCACGGTTTCCAACCTCTCCCCGGGCACCCCGTGCGTCGCAAATGCGACCACATCCCAGGGCTTGCCCGCATGCTGGGCTACGGTCGCCACCCGGGCGTCGGGACCAAACAGCATCGTGGCATTCACCGGGTGCAGCGCGTCGCGCAACGCAGTCAATTCTGCGACCGTCTCCGGTAGCGGTGCCAGGATCAGAGCGCCGCGATTGTCATTGCCGGCACTACGGAACTTCCTCCCGGAATCCCTGGGCGGGCACTCGCCCCGGGAGAGGCAGCTCACCTCGTCCAGTGACGACTGCGGGGCGCCGATGGCCAGCACGGACAAAACCTCATCTCGCCTTGACGCCGGAATCTGGTGTGACTCGACCATGTCGGTCAGGCTGGCATTGAGCGTCACCGTGAAACGTTCGAACAGCAAAGTCCCGCTGTCGTCGGTATACACCTCGGGAGACAAGCCGGCCAGCGCGTCCGGTCCTATCCAGACGATCTTGTCGATGGCTTCAAGATCCGGTTCCAGCGGTGCGATTGTCAGCTTATAGAGTTCATGCGATGCCTCTGCGTCGAAGATCCCGTAACCGCCACCCGGCTGCGGGGTCAGGCTCTCGATCATGCGGTTGACGAGATCACGCACTCTCGCTTCTGAGTCCCTCGTGTGCACAAAGCGGGTTCTGTTTCCAGTGACCAGGAAACTCAGATAATCATCGTCAACCCTGGCTATGTAGATCACGGCCTCATGAGGACGCAATACGCCGCGTATATCGGCAAGCCTGGGAGGCTGCCCGGCCAGGATCTGCCGCGCGGCGGGCATCCTGTCAAACAACTCCTCGAGCACCTGGTGGCGATTGTTGAACGCTCGCGCAGCATCCCGATAACGCACGTGGATCTGATCGACCTGGGCTCTGCTCAGCGGTTTGTCATCTACCTGGACGCTGCGGATGTAGTCCAGCAGCTGCATCATCTCAGCCTCGAAACCGAACAACAGGCGCTGTGCTTCCGCTGCCAGTTGTTGTGTGCGGCGGCTGTTGGCTGCCGCGCGGATCTTCTGCCAGCGCAGGGAGAGATCGGTGAGACTCAGAAATGTCGCCTGCACAGCGAACATGGCCAGATCGAAAAATACCGGGTCGCCGGTGCGTTGATACAGCACCAGCGCGATGGCAATGTCCTCGGTCTTGGCGTATTTCCACAGGTCGCGGTATCCGGGGTTGTAGGCGCGCAGCAGCATGGACGCCATGCCATCCGCAGCAGCCAGTATCGTCTCGGTGATCATCGGTTGGATGTCCAGAGGCACATCCTCAGCCACTTTCATCTGTCGCAGAAGATCGATGCGATGCCGGCCGACGATTTTGCGGTAATCCTGGGTCTGGTAATTCAGGAACAGAAAACGCTTGGTGTAAGTATTCGCTTGCGGATCGTATGCCAGTTGAGCTTCCAGGTCTCTCACTTCGCTGTGGATCAGTTCCGCCGCCTCCATGGTGCGTACCGCCGCATCGTATTCCTGCGCGGTGAAGTGCTCTGGAACCAGATTGATATAGGTTTCAGTCGCCCAGTGCGTGATCCGGTCCACGTGATCCACGGGCAGCATCTCCGCGGCACGACGGCCGGGCAATGGGCGTGAGAAGATCTGCCGCAACAATTCCAGTTGAATCGCGGCGTCTGCATCAATAAGTGTGCGCATGCGGGAGAACAGCAACACCTCTATCGCCATGCGGTCTGTCCCTGAAGAAGCCAGGGCCAGATCGCCCAGGCGGATGAATTCGCGAGGGTCCTGCTCGGCAGCGGCGAGGGCAGCGTAGGCGTAGAGGAAAGCAGCGCGTAGACGGTCGCTGGACGCAACCGAGGCGGCGCGTCGTTCACCCATGGCCGATATCCGCCGGCGTGCGTCCGCGGCCGGCCAGAATTGCCCGCTGCTCATTGCCCGCATCAGCGGCAGGTCAAAGATCGCGTCTGGCCCGGCGTAGCGATCGTACTCCGCCTGGAAGGTCCGGGCCGCGGCATCGAAATCGACCTCGACCCGTTCGAAACGCGTCGCCGCGGCGCAGAGGTAACCGAGATTCTTGCCGTCAGACTGATCGTTGATCTGGGTGGACAGCAACTCCAGGGTTTCGCTCAGGCTTCGGCTACGCAGCTTGTCCCGGCCCTTGTAAGCTGCGTGATAGTCGAGTTTTCCGAAAACATCGATCACCGCATTTCGGGTATCGCGCTCGACGTCGCGCCTGATGACCTGCTGGGCGGCGTTGCCGGTGGCCAGATCCGCATAATCCAGACAGGGAACAAAAAAATCATAGGCCAGCGCCTGGTTGATCGGGTAGGCGCTGGTCACCTGCACCTGCGACAGTGCACGCAAACCCCTGACCACGTTGATGTCGGCATTCACATCCTCACGCAGCGGGGCCGACGACGCAGGGGTGGCGGCGGCCAGACAGACCACAGCGCACAACACAAGCGTGATTCTCATAAGGCCGAAATCTCTTCGATCAAGGTCGCGCGATCGATGTCATCAGGAGACAGCTCGACCACGCCCTGGATCGCCTCGAATTTCCAGCGACCGTCGTCCTGAGCGGCCAGTTCCAGCAACTGGATTGCCTGGCCAATCGTGCCCGACTCCGGATCCACCGTATTCACCGGCGGGGCGACATCGACCGCGTTAATGATCCCCTCGGATGTACGCCCATCAGCGCTGCGTACGATCAGCCGGTATTCGCGGCCAGCCTGAAAATCAACGTCGTCGATGAACGCAAAATCGCCGTCGGTCCCGCCGGTCGCTACCACGGCGCCATCCGGCACTCGCTCTATCTGGTACGACATCCCGTCCAGATCCAGACTCCAGCGCGCAATCAATGAGCGCTTGCCGGCGACCAGCAGTTGGGTTGGCTGCCCGGGACCGAAACCGAACAACACCAGGGGCGCGTCATCGCCCTCACCGCGGGTGACTAGATTGCGCCGGGACAACTGGTTATTACGAAAGACCTTGTCGGAGACGGCCTGCATCATGCTGCTGAACAGACCGCGCTCCTCGGGTGGCGCTTCGATTCTCAACGACCTGGTCTTATTCACCATGACGTCATCGCCGCCAAATAGCTTCACCTGGACCGTCATATTGGGCGACGCCACTGTGAGTTCATCGCCTTCATACAGGGGCATCATGAAGGCGACTTCCTCGTCACGGCCGTTGCCCACTACCCTGGCGCTGCCGCCCTTTGCAGGGTCGATCCGGGTCACCATGGCTGCGGCCTGCTCTGCCGACATGGCCAGTTGCGATCCCGTCATGACCAACACTGCAGACCCGATCAGGCTCAATGAGAATTTTTCAGATCTCATGCGTCGTCCTCCAGTCGCTCCTGTTCCCAGGGTGTGGTGATCCACTCATTGAATGCGATGATCGCGGCCACGGTGGTGGCGCCCAGACTCGCCGCGATCAGTCCGTTCCAGGCGCTGGTGCCGAAGGAGAAGTAGTAATAGACGAGGATCAGCACATCGGCTGCCGCAAAGGCCAGCCACTGCACTACCGCGGGGTTGAATATCCCGTTCAGCGGCTTGAACAGCCATGGACGATCGTCATGAGAGCGGATCCAGTGTCGAAACCTGGTCGCGAGCAGCCACGCAAGCCAGATCACAAACGCTGCGGCAAGCAGGATCAAAACCTGAATCAGCCTGGGCGCGGGGATCGGCGGGCCGGAGTTGATCAGGGCGCGTCCGGCGTTGCCGAGAATCACTGAACCAGCCATAAACCCGACGGGGGTGGCATGTTCATCACGCGAAAAGTCATTAGCAGCCGATACCAGCACGATGCGATCCCGCACCAGCCCGGCCAGGTCAGCCGGGCTGGCCTGTTCGCCACAGGCGGCCGGGTTGATTCTGCAGTAGCCGATTGTCATCAGGCGGGGAAACCCGTCGGCCGCAAACTGACCGCTCTGCCCTGCATCTGCGCTCAGCGCGTCGACGCTGGTCTGGTATTCGATGATGCCGCTTTGCGGCACCCTGGCGATATCGGACAATAATGCGAGCTCGGGCAGGTTCTTTCCGTCGCAAACTGCAGCGGACGCGCCGAAGCCAGCGGCCACGGCCGCTGATGTCCCGGCCGCGGACTCGCTGGTGTTGCGAGCCCAGATATACACCGCCACCGATGGCAGCAGCATGACGCCCTCGGCTTGCTGTTCACCGACGCAGGTCCAGTACTCATAATTGCGAATTACACCGTCGCTGTCGGCGAAAGTGCCGACGCCTGCCCAGCGGATGTTGGGGCTTGACCGGACCACCTCGTCGATGCGGATAAACGCAGTCTGATCCCGATATGGCACCTCGTACATCGGATAGGCGAGCGTCAGCAATGCGGCCTGCGGATCGCCGCTCCAGTCATTGAGATATTGTGCGAGTTCATCGACTGCTTCGATGTCCGGGCGGGTGGCGAGGTCGATATCCAGCACCACGGCCTGAACGCTGTGGCGGGCGACTTCCAACATATCCCGAATGACGGGGATCGGCACGCGTGTCGGCAGGTCCAGCGCATCCAGCGCCTCGTTGTCGAATATCAGATGCACAAGGCCTGGCGCCTCGTCTGGCCTGGCGTCAACGGTGAGTGAGAGGTAGAAGTCGCGGAATTGCTGGTCAAAGACGGGCACGATTGTGTTGCGTAGCCAGCCGAGCGAGACCGCGGCCCATATCGCCAGTGCGATGAGGGCGGAAACCAGAAAGCGTGCCTGGCCGCGATAATCCCTGGTCGTGTCCATAGTGCCTATTGCGCTCCGGCATCCTCCACACAGAGTGACAAGCGCAGGATCAGCCAGTCAGTCCTTACGCGGCTTTGACCTGATGCGCTTTCTTCGGGAAAGAGAGGGCCAGAAAGACAGCCATGCATGCGGCGGACGCAGGCGAAACCTGTCTTCCGGCGATCGCGAGTGCGTGCATATTCAGCTCCCCCTTGTGTTATGAACGGATCGCTACTTCCTTTCCTTACCCAGCCTGTCCTTACCCAGCATGATTGCACGCGGTTGAACCTGCGCTGAACGGTCTGGAGATTTCATATTAGTTGCCGCGGGTGCAGCCGCAAACTTGCGCTGCAACATGGGAAATCAATCAGATAACGGGAAACAAGGCAGCAAGTCCGCATCCGGCCGGAGTGCCTCTAAAACCAACCTGCTGCAAGGAAGATCGAGTTCGATGTCGCAAGCGCCGCAGTTTGTCGATTTCACAAGCGTGATTGGCCTTGCTGCATGCGTTCGTTCTCGCGCTCGAAAATCGCCTTGATGACCTCTCCGTCGGAGGCTTCCTCCTCCAGCGTCTCCGGGTTCCACTGGCTGCGCGAGGTATCAAAAAAATCGCCACCGTAGATGTGCAGGCCGCCGGTAAAACGCAACAATGGATTGGTGACTGAATGGATCGCGTCTACCGGCAGTGCTGCCACGTCGCCTTCGAACAGCGCGTTGACCCCGACCGCATCGATGCCGTCTGCTGTCCGGCGCCAGAAGATATTGTCCTCGCGTCCGGTGTAGATGCCGATCAGCGCCCACATCAGATGGTTATGCGGCATCAGATTCATCTGCGGCGTCCACGTCGCGCTGAATATGGTCAGCGTGTCGGAGCGATGCAGCGTATTGATACCGGCGCGCTCGGGTTTTCCAATCGCGGACAGCATGGCGCCCGGATCTGACATTGCCTGGGCCAAAACCTCTTTCACCGCCGCCTGGGAATCCGCCTCCCGGTGAGCAGTCACACAATCCGCGACAAAACGTTGGATGTCCATAGTCTGCTCCTGCTCCTGCTCTTGCTGTTGCCCATGTTGTTGCTTTGGCGTTTCCGCTCACAGATACCGCATCAAAAGCGTCGCGATCCCGAGGAAAGAAAAGAAACCGGCAACATCGGTAATGGTCGTCAGGATGATCGAAGAGGAAGTCGCAGGGTCCTGACCGAGCCGGGTCAGCGCGATCGGGATCAGAGCGCCGGCAAAACCGGCCGCGACCATCGCCATGATCATCGACACACAGATGACGACGACCAGACCCGCAGACCCGCTCCAGATGAAAACACCGATGCCGCAGGTAATGGCGATGGCGATGCCGTTCATGAATCCGGCGATCACTTCCTTACGCGTGACCCGAAACCACTGGCGGGCAGTAATCTCGCGCAGTGCCAGGCCGCGCATGGTCACGGCCAGGGCCTGGGCGCCAGCATTACCGGACTGGCCGGCGACAACCGGTAGCAATACGGCCAGGGCTGTGACCTGTGCAATCGTCGCCTCGAACAGCCCGACGACAGAAGCAGCCAGAAACGCGGTCAACAAGTTGATCTGCAGCCACGGCATCCGCCGTCGCACGGTAAACATCGGGCTCGACAGGGCCTTTTCCTCTTTGCCGGCGCCGACCATCGTCTGCAAGCCGGCGGTCGCATCTTCACGCACCGTGCGCGCGATATCATCGTGGGTGACCGCACCCAGAAACACACCATCTTCGTCGATCACCGGCAAATCCAGAATGCGGTGGACCTGGAAGGCCTGGGTGACTTCCTGAAGCGGAACGTCTGGCTGCACGCAGACGCTGATCGGCAGCTCGAGTTCAGCGAGCACCGTGTCCTTTGCGGCAAGCGCGACATCCTGCAGCGGCGCCTTGCCGGTCAATTTGTTTGCGTCATCGACCAGAAACAGGGAGCGCGCGGTCAACATGCCTGTCTTGCCAAGACGCTTTAGCAACTGCCCCACCGTCTGGTCTCGCCGATATGCCGACACGCCCGGCTTCATCAGATTGCCTGCGCTGTTCGGCGGATAGGCGGCGAGCGCTACAAGTTCCTCGCCGATCTCCGCATCGACCCGCTGGATAAGCTGTTCACGTTGATCCTCGGGCAAGCACGCGAGAATGCGCGTCGCCGTGCCCGGCTGGAGCTCCTCGATCAACCGGTCGGCCAGAGCATCGGGCAAGGCAAGCAACAGGCGGGCGGCGATGTCAGGCAGCAGGAAAGTCCAGACCGGGGCGAGAACGGGCGCGGTCTGATGCGCGATTCCATCCACGATCTCCCGTGTTTCCAGTTCCTCCATCTTGCGCGCAGCCTCTAGCGGGTAGTCGGTGAGGAACCGTCGCGTCAGGATTTTCGCTGCACGGATCGGGTCGGCGTTCACAGCCCGTTACTCCTGTTTTGCTGCTGGACATCATCCGGATTCAGCAGGCGCGCGAGACCGCCAATACACGCTGCCAGCGCTTCTGCAAGGGAACTGCCCAGCCCTCGTTCAATGACGCTATCGGAGGGTTCATCAGACTGCAGCAACGATCGCAAAGCCGTCCTGTTGAGCGCGCCGATGACGACCCTTTGGCGGCTGATCACCGGCAGGCTGGAATAGCGGTCCCATGCTTGGAGATCTGCAACGGCCGCGAGACGGGCACGGGCCGATAGCGGGCCTGTTTCGACATCCATAATCCGGGTCAGCTGCGTGCTCCCTGAAGAGCGCAGCAACGCAGCGGGATCAGTCAGGCCCAGCAGTCGGTGCGCCTCGTCGACAACGATCACACAGTTTGCATCGACCTCCCTGGCGCGCCGGATCTGGTTCCGGGCATCTTTCACGTTGTGATCTTCACGCAGGGCCAGTATCGACGTTGTCATGTGCGCGCCCACGGTATCTGCCGGGAAGGCCAGTGTCGTGCGGAAGTCGCGCTGGATCGCGGTGGGCATCGCCTCGAGAATCTGCGCCAGCACTTCGTGGTCAAGCAGACGCAATATCGCGGCCGCATTCTGGTAGTGCAGGCTTTTCAGCGTTGCAGCTACGTTTTCCACGCTCATCTGGGACACGACGCAAGAAGCTGCCCAGGCGCTCATATGAGCGAGCGCGATGGCTGCATAGCGGGTCGGGATACTGTCCAGCAGAGCCGCAGCGTCATCCGCGTCAATGCTTGTCAGTACGCGGGCGGCCGCAGCGGGTCGCTTGTCGATAAACGCCAGAGTCAGGGATCCGGACCTAGCCATCGTCTGTCTGTCTCTCCGTCCCCGGTGTGACGATCAATACATTTTGGGTTTCGAGCAGCTTGGCCGGCAGCAGAGTTCTGCCTTCCGCTGTATCCAGTGCGATATGCGTCGGTGTGATTTCCAGCAATTCGCCTTCCAGGTCACCGATGCGCAAGCGCGCGCCCGGATGCAGATAGTGTCGTGCATTGCGAGCGCCGATCAGATTGCTGACGTGGTCGCGCGCACCCACCGCAAACGGAACCACCATCCCGATGACCAGGCCTCCGGTAACGATCGCGAACGCGATCATCAGCATCGCCGCATCGATGCCGGCCTGATCGAGCCCTACGATCAGCGCGATGGCCAGTGTGGACCACTGCACCAGCTGTCCGAGCCCCGGGAACCCACCGAAGCGATCTCGCCGCGCTGCGGAAGTCACCATTTCACGCAGATAGACACTGAGAAAGTAGCCCACGACGACGATTGCTCCACCGACAATCAGATTGGGGAGATGCAGCACGATCTGATTGACCCACTGACCGATCGAACCGAGACCGGCCACGCCTGCAGCCAGAAGCAGAGCGAGCGTCAGCACCAGCCAGAACGCCAGCTCGCCGGCGACGGAGATGGAAGCGGGAGACAGCCGAACACTGGCTGCCGAACCGTGTCGCAACGTGCGGTCGAGAAAGCGATTTGCCCCCGATGCCAGGTGTTGGGCTACGCGCCGCGCAAGCCGGCCCAGCAGCCAGCCGGCGAGGATGATCAACAGCGCAGCAATCAGCGACGGCATGTTGTCGGCGACGCTTTGGACTGCCTTCAGGAGCGCCTGTTTGAATGAGGTGGCGAATGCCCAGGCGTCAGAATCCATGATCGCTGCTCTCCCAATCGGCTTCGTTAACGATCATACGCCAGCATTCCGTCCACGGGGAAACCCATGCACGCAGGCAATCGTTGATTGGCGTTCTGGCGTTCCGTCGGAGTGCAAAGGGAATCGGTGTCCCTGTATCTCTGAAGACCATTGGCGTCTGGCCGGTCTGATCCAATTTCGGTTTCGACCGGTCCGCGTTGATGGTCATGCTTTGCCCGGCCGTCTTGCTTGCGCCGTCAGGCGCGACACGATATCGTCCACGGCACCTCGAAAGTGCTTCCTGTTCAGCGGCTTGGCACCTTAAATCGGGGACCATGAATCTGACCGGTAACGGCATCTCACCTGGCATTTCCGGCCTGCAACTGTGATTTTTGTAACGTGACAAACCCCGTCGCTACCAGTGTCGCGGCTCGCAGGAGCAAGGCGATGACCCGCAGCCGGCTGATGGCCATCACGCTGATTCCGATTGCGTTGATTCTGTCTGCGATCCTGGCTGTCAGTCTTGTGACCGGCAAGAAACGGGCGCTGTCGATCGCCGAGCGTGAGATGACCGAGAGGGTGCTGATCCTGGCCGAGCGCTTCGATGGAGAGCTGCGCCGGGCGGCGCAGGTCGCCGACCTCACCGCCAGCAGGATCGCTACCAGGAGCGATCTCACTGAGCCGGAGATCTACAGCGCGCTGGGCGAGGGCATTCTGGAGGACCCGCTGATCTTTGGCGCCGGGATGGCGTTTGTTCCGGGCGGCTTTGATCAGCGCGACGCGTTCTGTCCGTATGTCTATCGCACCAGCCTCACCGGATCGGATCTGGCGCAGCTCGACATTGCCGATGCCTATGATTATTTCAACGATCCGGATATCGGTTGGTGGCATGATCCGGTGAACGCCGGCCGTCCGGTCTGGAGCGAGCCCTATTTCGACGAGGGCGCCGGCAACATCATGATGGCCACCTATAGCGTCCCGTTCTACGACGACGGCCGTTTACGTGGCGTGACGACCATCGATATCCCGCTCGAGCCGCTGGAGGCGTTTCTCGGCACTGATCTGGACACCCTGGTGATCACCGGCGAAGGACGCTTTATCCACCGCGCCGGGGGCGTCCTCGAGGGCAACCCGACGATCTTCGATCATGCAGCCGATCGAGCCGACGTGCTCGGGATTGCGCGCCGCATGGTCGCCGGCGAGTCCGGCATGGGCGAGCTCCACACCGCGGGGGAACGACAGCTGGCTTTCTTTGCGCCGCTGCCCTCGGCTGGCTGGAGTTTTGCCGTCTATCTGCCCGAAAAGCAGGCCCTGGCAGATGCCCGGCATGCGGCCCGGTGGATGGCGGCCGCGATGTTGCTGGCCCTGGCGCTGATCGCGCTGGCCTTGTGGCGCGTCGCCGGTCTGGTGCTGCGCACCCAGGCCGAAGCCCGGGCAGGAGAGGCGCGCACCCGGGCATTGATCGAGTCGGCGCCGGACGCGATGGTGATCGTCGACAAGACCGGCACCATCGTGATGGTCAACGATCAGGCCGAAAAGACCTTTGGCTATCCGGCTGCGGCGATGACCGGCAAATCTGTGGACATGCTCGTGCCCCCGGCCGTCCGGGGACATCATCCCGGTCTTGTCGACAGTTTCTTCGCCAATCCGGTGCGCCGCGAAATGCTCGGCGGCAACAGCCTGATGGCGGCTCACGCCGACGGCAGACTGTTTCCGATCGAGGTGGGATTGAGCCCACTGGAGACCGCCGAAGGCATGCTGGTATCCAGCGTAATCCGCGACATCACCGAGCGACGCAAGGCCGAGGACGAGTTAGCGCAGCAGCGCATCCTGCTGGCGTCGACGATTGAGGCGATCCCGGACATTATCTTCGTCAAGGACAGTGACGGCCGTTATCTCCAGTGCAATCCTGCCTGCGCCCGCTTCATGGGGCGTGATCCCGCGGACATCATCGGCGCCACCGACGAAGATCTTCTCGGGGCGGAGATTGCGCAGGAATTCAGGCTGCGCGACCAACAGGTCGTCGATGCCGGCAAGCGCGTTACCAATGAGGAGAGGGTCACCTATCCCGACGGCTCCGAGCGATTGCTCGAGACCACCAAGGTGCCGTTCAAGGACTGCACCGGTCAGCTGGGTGGCGTGCTAGGCGTGTCGCGAGACATCACTGAAAGGCATCTGGCCGCGGAGAAACTGGCCGAGGCCGAGGAGCGGCACCGGCTGGTACTCGAGTCCACCGGTGAGGGGATCTTTGGCGTCGACGCGGCCGGCAAGGTGATGTTTATCAATCGCGCCGCGGCGCAGTTGCTTGGTTTTTCCAAGGATGAACTGCTCGGCAAAGGTATCCACGACATCATCCACCACAGCCGGATCGATGGCACGCCGTATCCGGTCGAAGAGTGTCCGATGCACGCGGCCTTCGCCGACGGCGTCAACTCAAAGGTCGATGACGAAGTCTTGTGGCGCAAGGACGGCAGCTACTTCGATGTCGAGTACTCAAGTACGCCGTTACGCAAGGACGGCAAGCTGGTCGGCGCGGTGATCGTGTTCCGGGATATCACCGAACGCAAGATCGCAGAGATCGAGTTGTTGCAGGCGCGTGATGCCGCCCAGGCGGCAAACCGGGCCAAGAGCGGCTTCCTGGCCAACATGAGTCACGAATTGCGCACCCCGATGAACGCCATCATCGGCTACAGCGAGATGTTGATCGAAGAAGCCGAAGACCTCGAGATGGAAGCATTTATCGCCGACCTGAAGAAGATCCACGGCGCTGGTGGCCATCTTTTGTCACTGATCAACGACATCCTCGATCTATCGAAAATCGAAGCCGGCAAAATGGAGCTCTACCTCGAGAATTTCCCGGTGGACAAAATGCTGGCGGATATTGCGTCGACAGTTCAGACCCTGGTTGCCAAGAAGCACAACCAGCTCGAAGTTGTCGGTGCGGAGGACGCAGGCTCGATGCGCAGCGATCTGACTAAAGTCCGGCAGACGCTGTTCAATCTGATCTCGAACGCCGCGAAGTTCACGGAAAACGGCACCATAACCCTGTCGGTGGAGCGCGGGACGGACACCGAGACTGGCGACTGGCTGGAGTTCGCGGTAGCCGACACCGGTATCGGCATCGCGGAAGACAAGATCGAGGATCTGTTTAAAGAATTCACCCAGGCCGATGCTTCTACAACGCGAGAGTATGGCGGCACGGGTCTTGGCCTGGCTATCACGCGGCGGTTCTGCACCATGCTGGGCGGGACCATTGGCTGCACCAGCAAGCCTGGCGAAGGCACGACGTTCACCATGCGTTTGCCAGCGGAGACCGTCGATCCCAGACAGGAAGAAGAGGCTGCGGCGGATGCAGCCCGGAGTGAAAGTCAGCCCGCTATCTCGGCGACAACGGCGACAACGGCGACAACGGCTGTCGGGACACCAAAGCTCAGCGGGGTGGCACGCGGGAAGGTCCTGGTCATCGATGACGATGCCACGGTGCGCGAATTGCTCGCTCGCGATCTGACTCGCGACGGTTATGAGGTGCTGCTGGCGGAGAATGGCGCTCAGGGCCTGGAGCTGGCGCGCAGCGAACATCCCGCGGCCATTACGCTGGACGTCATGATGCCCGGCATGGATGGCTGGTCTGTATTGCGCGCTTTGAAAGCGGATGAGGCCACCGCGGCAATTCCCGTGATCATGATCACAATCGTCGATGACAAGAGTCTGGGCTATACCCTCGGAGCCGCCGAATACCTGAGCAAACCGGTGGATCGAAAACGCTTGCGCGAGGCAATGAGCCGGCTGCAGACCTCAGTGGACGGTGATGTGCTGGTGGTGGACGATGAGCCGGATGTGCGGGAACTGACCCGGCGTACGCTGGAGGCGGAAGGTCTTGGCGTGCGTGAAGCAGGCAACGGTCAGGAAGCGCTGGAGGAAGTAGCGCGCAAGCGGCCCGGTCTGATCATTCTCGATCTGATGATGCCGGTGATGGACGGTTTCGAATTCGTGTTGCGTCTGCGTCAGAACCCGGACACCGCAGACCTCCCTGTAGTCGTTGTCACCGCCAAGGAGCTGACCGCGGAAGACCGCGAGCGCCTGCACGGTAAGGTCCACCAGGTGATGCAAAAAGGTGGCTTCCGCAGGGAAGACCTGGTTAACGAAGTCCGCCGCACCGTAGATCGCGCGGTCAAGCGCGACGAAGCCGGCAGCGCCTAGCCAGAGTCCGGAGCGGACGCAGCGCCGAGCCCGGCTGCTTCAACAGGCAGAGGTTCGCTATCTGCCGGCCAGTGGTGCGTTCAGACTGGCGCCGCCCGTTTGAGTCTGTCCATCAATTCACGGAATCGCGGCAGCTCGTGCACAGACTCGAGATCCGAATCGTTCTCCGCCCACTCGGCAATCGTCATGCCGCGCAGGCTGGCGTGCTCGAGACAGTCCAGCGCCAGTTCGGGCTCGCCGACGAGCGCGTAACCGCAGGCCACGTTGTACAGGGTGTCCGGATTGTCGCCGTCGATTTCCAGCGAGCGTTTGGCGAACTGCATGGCTTCGTCTTTCCGGCCGAGTGAGGCCAGACCACCGAGGCCGAGATTAAGCGCCCGCGTATCGTCTGGATTGAGTTCCAGATGCCGCAGGGCACGCTCGACGCTACGTCGCGCTGCAGCAAGCGCTTCCTTCTCCCGCCCCAGGCTTTGATAGACCTGCCGCAGCAGCGTAGGCGCCTGAAAATCATCGGGGTTTATGCGTTCTGCCTGCCGGAACAATTCTTCTGCGCGTTCCAGTTCGCCGCGCTGGAAGCAGACCCGCGCATAGAAGTAGTACGCTTCAAACACGTTCGGATCGAGGCGCAAAGCGGTCTCGAATTCCGCGATGGCGGCCGCATGCCGACGATGGACAAAATGACTTAAACCACGGGACACGTGGGACTCAGCCAGCCCGGGCAGCAGTTCAAGAGCCTTGCAGCTCGCTTGCTCTGCCGCCGCAAGGTTCTCTTCAGTCGCGCTCCAGTACATGCAGATCATCGCGTAGCAATTCGCCAGCACCGCCCATGCGCGGGCATATTCCGGATCGATTTCCACCGATTTCTTCAGCATTTCTACCGCGAATGCTACGTTTCTTGTTCCCCAGCGACGGAAATAGTGCTGGCCTTTCAGATAGTACTCATAGGCCTGGACGTTCTGGCTGGAGCAGCACTCCTGGCTCGGCCGGGTGCCAAGCGTGACCTCCAGCGCGTTGGCAACGTTTGCAGCGATCTCGGCCTGGATCTCAAAAATATCTTCCAGCTCCCGGTCATAACTGTTCGACCAGAGATGGTAGCCATTGTCGGTATCGATGAGCTGTGTGGTGATGCGCAGCTTATTGCCGACCTTGCGCACGCTGCCCTCCAGTACCGTGGCGACCCTTAATTCACGGCCGATGCTGCTGGCGTCAGCCGGCAAACCCTTGAAGCGAAACGATGAGGTGCGTGAGGCGACCCGGAGATTGCTGATTCGGGCCAGGCGATTCAGGATTTCCTCCGCGAAGCCATCGCAAAGATAAGCCTGATCCTGTTCAGGACTCATATCCGCGAAGGAAAGTACCGCGATGGAGGGCGCGGCAGCCTCACCCGCGATGACGCTATCGTCCGGTGCTTCGGCGGGCCGGCCGTTCAAGCCCGCATTCGAGTCTTTCAGGAAGCCGCTACGGGTCAGGTCAAAAAACCAGGACACGATCAGGGCAACAGGAAAGCCTGCCGCGACCAACACGATAAGCAAGGTCATGCCCCAGCCGGGGACGCCAAGTGGCTCGAAGGTCACTTCGCCGACCTGCAAAAACACCCACCCCACCACCGCATAACCAGTCGCGGCCTGCAGTACCTTGCGCCGCTTCAGTTCTTCAAAAAAGCGAGCAAATTTTGACTTCGGATTGGCCAATGGCGCCAGCCTCTGTTGGGATTTCTTGCTTGAACGTACCCGGGCAGCATACCCAACGTAACGCCGGAAGCCGGCAAATGCTATCCCCGGAAGACGCGGCATCTGCTGCGATCAGCAAGGGCCTGTCGTCGATCAAGGCCCATGTCAGGCAGCGTGGTATCGACACCTGTTTCGTTTTCACCGCAGATCATCGAAAAACAGATCGGTGCTAGGGTATTGACCTGAATTTCATGCTCTTTCGGTCAAACGGTCCGACTTCAGATGGCTTGCCTGAGTGTCGAACGGACATCACGCATCAGATGAAAAACAGCCCGCACATGAAACTATGCAAAAACTGCGAGACGCGACTGGAGGGTCCATTCTGCCTGCAATGCGGGCAGCGGGATGTCGATCTTGATCGGCCGTTGCCGGACTTGCTGGCTGAGGTGGCGCAAGAGACGCTTGATGCCGACGGGCGTTTGATCAGTACCCTGAAGGCATTGTTTCGCAGACCCGGATTTCTGACCGCAGAGTTCCTCGCCGGCCGTCGCCAGAGTTTCACGCCGCCATTCCGGCTGTATCTGGCCTTCAGCCTGCTGTTCTTTCTGGTGGCGGCCTGGGCCGTCAGCCACGGCATGATGCTGAGCGAAGGCCAGACGCTGGCGGCGGATGCTCCGGGACAAGCGAGCTTTGTGTCCGACGAACTGCCTCGACTGATGTTTCTTCTGCTGCCCGTCTTTGCGCTGCTGCTAAAGGCTGCATTCTGGCGGCGGCAATATTTCGACCACCTGATCCATTCGCTGCACATTCACAGCGCTGCATTTGTCATCCTGGCCGTCATGCTGCCGATGGAAGATGCGGCGAATCAGTGGTGGTGGGCACTGGTCCTGCAACTGGCAATGACGGCTTATCTCCTGATTTATCTCGCGGCGTCCGTCCGCCGCGTCTATCGTGCAAATTGGTGGATCACCTGGGGCAAATCCCTCGCTATTTTGTTTGTCTACATCAACGTGGTCGCAGGTGCCTCCGAACTTGCCAGCTACCTGACGATGCCAGCTGCCGATGTGTTGCCCTTTCTCACCGACTAGCGTCTGTTAACACACATCGAACGGCGTCGATGGCGCTCAGAAAAAACCCGCAACGCCACACCGGCGTTGCGGGTTCCGGGACGTTGCCGGAAAGCTATGGGTTATCAAGCAGCTTTTCGGCTTCCGCTGCGACCAGTGCGTGGCCGGCCCGGGTCGGATGGATGGCATCCCAGAAGAACTTGCTGTTCGGGTTACTACAGATGGCATTGCTGGTGGTGCCAAACGCCAGACACGGCTGAGCGTCGACAAAACCGAAACCGGCGGGATAAGCGAAGATCGCCGTGGACAGGCCAAACAGATCGAGCACGTAGAACCGGGTGTCCGGACAGGATGGCTGCACGACACCTGCGATGCCCTGTTCGACGATGTCGTTGAGCAAATCCGAGAAATAGGCCGCATACGAAACGGCCGGTTCGCCAACGGCCTGCAGCGCGGGCGTGATGCCGACGTTGGCCACGTTAGACAGCATGATGTGACGAGCACCGGACTGGCACAGCGCCAGCAGGTTGTCGTTGATCGCCGTGGCGGCGGCGAAGATCACCTGACCTGCCAGCGCCGGATCGCCCTCCAGCGCATCACGGACATCGTTGCCGCCAAAGCCGAATGCATAAAGCGCGTCGGCGGATGCGGAGCCACCTGTGTATGCAAAGTACTGCATCACCTGCTGACTCGCGGACGGACCGGCCGCGCCATCGCGGGCCCGGGAGCCGCCGATCGCATAGTTCGAGAACACTGACGGGTTGCGCGCAGAAGGCCCGGTCGAGCGTTGGACGTGCAGATTCTTGCCAAGCTCCTCGACCCAGGTGCGGCCGTTGCTGAAGTGATGACCGCCGATCGCGTATGGTGCGCTGGGCACTGGCGCAAATGGCGCAGTCGCACTATTGCCAGTCAGGATGAAGGCATTCCCTGAATCCATCAGGCTGTCGCCGAAAGCGACGACACGTTCGAAGTCGGCTGACTTCGCCAGGGCTATGCCGCCTGATGACGCGAACAGAAAAGCGATCGCAAAAAGGCTGCGAAGCGTTTGCCGTGCAAAGGTAAGGATATCGTTCATAGCTGTTCCTCAAGTCGTGTGACGCCCGGAATCCGGGCAGGAAAAACGCCAGGTCGCCAGTTCATGTCGACTGGTCCTGGCAATACGCAGAAAGAGGTTCGGGTCCGAGTCCATTCGAGGTACACGGGCACGATCGCCTGACTGCAAAAACCATCCGGGAAGTTCATTTCAATAGGCCCGTCGAGTGGCTTGCGTTGTCGTGCGCTATCGGGGCGGGTGCCGCGCTGTCGTCTCGGCCGGTAACAGGCGTGGGGTGCGGGCAATGACTGGAGGACAGTTCCGTTGGCGCAAGCTCGAACCGGTACCAATCCTTCCAATCGAAATAGATCGGCATCAGCAACATGACCATGCCGGCATAGCTGATCTCGTCACGCACCATCAGCGCGCCGTCCCCGGCGCGGCCGAACTGCACATGCCGCCGGCCGACGCCGATCATGCCAACGTCGCTCGCTGCGACCATCTCTGAATCCGCCGCCCGACTCAGCTCACCGACGATGCAGCGAAGTCCCAGATGCGCAAGGGATGCACGGCCCGCTGGGTCATGGCCCGCCAGACCAGAGAGCCATATTGCTCCGCCGTCCGCAGCCTCGAACACGACGCGATCCAGTCCTTCCGGCGGCGGGGTATCGCTTAGCAGCGTCCAAAGATTCACGCTGGAGAAACCACCCAGGTCGTCTGCGGACAGACCGATTGCACAGAAGGTCGGGCTCTCGCCCGCGCAGATCCCGGCGCTGGAGTCGGGCTCCGTTGACGCACCCCGGTGTTCGGCGGTGGACGCCGCGGTCGATGCATAGCGCACTACAGGCTCGGTGAATCGGGTCGCTATCGCGATCGAACCCAGCAGCAGCCCGGTATGGCTCTTGCGCGCCTCAACTATCAGGCCACCGGTGCCATCGCGAGCGAGCCAGACTCGTTGTCCGTGTTTGATCGCAGCGACCAGCCCGAGCCCTTCTGACTGCCAGTACGCCTGACCTGTAAAGGACCAGCGCCCGTCCTTGCAGCGGAGTCTGATCTCTGTGGCATTGACTGGCTGGCCGGCGGGCTGGACGGTGGCGATCATCGATCGCGCGCCCTCCGGTTCGATCAGCTGGACTTCGCTGATCGCCAGATGCTGGGCCGGTTCCAGATCGAAAAGAAACTGGGACAGCAGAGCGCCCGTCAAAGTCTCCGGCTTGTTGGCATAGCTGCCCGCAAGTTCGTGGCAGCCGGCACCAGGCTTCAGTTCCGGCGGACGCTCCAGCGCGACAGTATTTAGCGAGCAACCCGCCAGCCATGCCAGGCCCGACAGAAGGAAAGCGGTTCGCGTACCTGCGGATAAAGAGATCATCAGTCATTCCCTCACCGGGAGGAGGATTGACTACCGTTCTACGCGTGTGGTGCCGTTCCGGTCCTGATGGGTTCCGGATGTTTTTCAGAGGCTTTTCTTAGGAAACCTGATGCAGCCCCGAAGGAGCTGGGAGTCTGGGGATGGGGTGCGTTGACACGGCCGGGGTAACTTGCCGGTAGCGGCTTTCAGTGGCCTTTGGCCGATGATCGTGACGGTGAGATTCTGTGTCGCGTCCCTATGCCGGTCGTTTCCGGCAATGGTTTGAGTCGCCGAATAGCGCCTCTTGGGTCTGGGGCGGCCGGCCCTCGCCCTGGATAGTTATCCAAGCTATTGAATATCCTGGCTATATCCTGATCCAGGCGGGTCGGCAACGAGCTGCCAGACAGAACAAGGGCCGGGCGAGTGTTCGAATCGAATTAATAAATGTCTAAGTAAAATACATATAAAAGATTGACAAGAGATAAACAACGTGACAATCTGCACTCCTCGAGCAACAACTCACCCGATATCAATGGAGACTCAGATGACCACTTTTCGCAAACAACCGATCGCCATATTCGCGGTCGCCCAGGCGGCCTTGATAGCCGTATTCCTTGCTTCGCCAGTCAGCGCAGGTCAGTACGGAGAAAAGAAAGCCCAGAAGGCGGCCCAGCAGGCCGACATCGTCGAGGTTGCTGTCGCCGCCGGGGACTTCAACACGCTTGCGGCCGCGCTACAGGCAGCTGGTCTGGTCGAAACCTTGCAGGGCGACGGCCCCTTCACTGTCTTTGCGCCCACTGATGCGGCATTTGCAAAGTTACCTGCTGGCACAGTGGAGACCCTGCTGAAGCCGGAGAACAAAGACCAGCTGATCGCGATCCTGACCTACCATGTCGTGGCCGGCAAAGTGACCTCGGCCGAAGTGGTTGAACTGACCAGCGCCGGTACCGTGAACGGCGAGGCCATCAGCATCTCCGTGGTCGATGGCGGCGTACGCATCAACCAGGCGACCGTCACCGTCGCCGACGTTGAGGCGAGCAACGGCGTGATCCACATCATTGACGAAGTCATCCTGCCCCCGGCCAGCTAATCACTGATTCCGGATTCACTCACCTGACCTTAGACACACCTTATTGCTTGCTCCTCAAGCCCCAGGTTTCATCTAATGAAACCGACCCTTTGGCCGGCGGTTCTCCGCCGGCCTTTTTTTCGGAGACCGATCATGTTCGCCAAGGCCCGCAACACCAGCGCCCGACGCCCCCGCTCGGGCATCACCAGTCTGGCCTATCTGCCGCTGGCCTCCATCGCCTATCGGGTGGCATTCGCTCGAGACCCTGAGGCGACTGGCCAGACCAACGTCTGTGGTATCTCGCCGGAAGATCCGCACACCACCAGGTGTACGGTCAGTTCGACTTAGACGGCCCACCTGGGCGAGCGATTGCCATCCTGCCAAGATTAAACACATGACATGGCCATGCAACGGCCACGTCCTGGCGGTGTATTGACGGGAATAGCGATAGACGCGCAGTCGGCGCAAATCGGGCGCGGTGATTTGGCGGCACCAGACCAGCCATTGGCTCCGGCGCTCAACGACACAAGGCCGCCGGCGGCGGCGAAGACATTACATATTGAGCCGCGATTCCGACGCCCCGGCCGGCGACAGGCCGTTCAATCGGTTCAATCGGTTCCCCATGGAATGAGCGCGAAACCGTCTGTTTGCAGCATGACCAGCGCGGTCAGCGCGGAAAGTGACAGCTGGATATCCGCGGCGAGCTCCTCCGCGCGGAAACCGGAAGCGGCGACGCTTTGTCCGCAGACAAAAAACTGCACGCCAGCATCGGCCAGCAGCAGGATCAGCCGTGCATCCGGGTTGGATATTTTGAAGCGCTTCTCAAACCCGTCGTTGCCCAGCGCCGCCCGCGTCGCACGGCCGTGTAGCACGACCGCAGTTGTCAGTTGTTCTGGCGCTACCCCGGCTCGGGCATGCATGTTGAGATACCGGGCGACGGTTTCCAGCCGGTAGTTGAGCTCACGTGGGTCGTCGGGCGCTGCCGCAATGTCAAAAACGGCCTTTAGCTGCAGGTCCGCAGGCAGCTCCAGCGGTTCCTCAGGAACGTAATAAACCGGGCCATAGTCAGGGATCACCGGGCCTGACACCGGATTCAGCGCAGACTCTGCAATCGCCGGGCAACTGGCGGTGCCCAACACGAGTAGTGCCAGCATCATCCTCATCGCGTATCTCCATATGTTTCGCGGGGAACTTTAGCCCATCGCACGCCCGCTGCGGGCGCCGCTATCGGCGGTCGAGGATGAGCACCAGGAATCGATCACAATGATCGGTCATAGAGATCGGTCACAAAGAAACGGGCCCAACTGAATCAACGCAACAGAACGGCAAGGAAACCGGATCATCCGGCCCGCAACGGCAACCGCAACCGAGTTGTTATCTGCCCACCGTGCCGCGGACGCTGTCGATCAGCGCATCCGGGTCGTAGGCTACGCCGTCACGAAACACGATCGACACATTCTGTACCTCGGTGATGTCCTGGTCGGGATTGCCCTCGATCAACACCAGGTCGGCTCGTTTACCGACAGCGATGGTGCCGACAGAATTTTCGATACCGAGAAAACGCGCACCGGTCTGCGTCGCCATCGACAATGCTTCAAGCGGTGTGAATCCCGCGTCCACCAGCAGGATCAGCGCCGCATGCGTTGAGTTTGGCGGCACCGTGCCGCCCCATCCAGTCGGATCGGTGCCGACCAGAAGTGTGCCGCCAGCGTCGACAAACGCTTTTTCGAATGCCATCTCCTGTTCCAGCAGCAGTCGCATTTCTTTTGTCCGTTCTGCGTCCGCGGACTGAAGCAAGCTGATCCACCGAGCTTCGGCCATCTGCCGTGATCGCGGACTCAGCATCGCCAGGGCTTCCTGAGTCGGGATGGCTGGATGCAGGCCGGCAGCAAATACCGGTAGCGTCGACGTGATCGCCACATCCCTGTCAACGAGAAGTCCGATCAGGGCCTGGACCTCCGGGTTGCCGACGTCCATCAGCTGCGCACGTTGTGCACGGGACAGGCGGGGGCAGATATCCGGCTGCTTATCCACGGCCAGATCAGAGGCCACATACAAGCCATGTTCCAGATTGTCGATGCCCATCGCGCTGGCCTCGTCAAAGGTCACCGAGCAAAGATGACCGGTCACAGTGGCGCCGAGCTGGTGAGCCTCATGAATCGCGGCTGCGAGTACCGCGGATGACACGTTCATATAGGCCTTGAAGGAGGTCGCGCCCTCGTTGACCCAGTAGCGCACGAACAGGCGTGCGTCTTCCGGCGTCACCGTCGGATTGAGCTGATAGGCAAAGCTGCCCGGGCCCTCGATAAACGGCGCGGTCACAAACAGCCTGGGGCCCGCGATACGGCCTTGCTCGATCAGCATCTTGACCTGCAGATCGTCGCTGGCATTCATCGTCCCGGTAGTGCGCATCGTCGTGGTGCCCGCTGCCAGGTACAGGGGCGGCATCGGCAGGTGTTCGCTGGTGTAGGCGGGCAGGGCGCCGGTCGGGTTCAGGTACATCAGATGCTCATGCATCATCACGAAGCCCGGGAGCAGGGTCTTGCCGTTGCCGTCCACGATAACGGCGTTGTCGGCAATGACATCGCCGGCGCGTCCGATCACTGCGATCCGACCGTTCTGGATCAGGACCGCCGCGTTCTCGATCGCCGGTTGGCCGGTACCGTCTACGAGGCGGACATTGTCCAGCAGGATCACCGGGTCCTGATGCAGGATAAGCGCTTGGAGGTCGTCGTGAAACGACTCCGGTCGCTCGGCCAGTGCTGCGCTGTATGGCGCAAACAGCGCCGCGCAGGCGGCCACCAACACCGGGATCACTAGCCGTTTGTCGCCCATCGGTCGACTCCTGATTTTGGCAAACCCGAGCGCAGTTTACCCGCTGCGGACCGCCAGTCACTCTATGTTGCCTGTTCCCACAGCAGAGACGCGCGCGGGTTTGCTTAAACCCCGGCGGCACTGGCATCGTCATACAACGAAACAGTTCGCCTTTCGCAGGTGATCATTCCAGGCAATGATCCGCCAACAATCGGAGAGAACCTGATGAAGCAGATGATCAAGCGCACGCTGATCGTGGCGGCGATGATATTGGCTCCGGTCCTGTTGCTGGTGCTTGCGTTTGTGATCCGTTACGTCCCGTTTCCGCCGGACCCGGATTTCCCGACGCCAGCCAGCCTGGCTGAGGCACGCTTGCAGGATCTTGAATACCTGAAGTTATTCCCCGACTACGATTGGACGTTCACCGAAGCGCAGCGCGCAGCCATGATGGCCGAGATCGATGTCATTGCGGCGCGGGCAGGCGAGCTGAGCGACGCTGAATTCGAACTTGCCGTGGCCCACGCGGTGGCCCTGGCTGACAATGGTCACACCAACGTGTCTCCGATCGGCCGCCGCGGACGGGTCAACGTCTTGCCGTTGCGCCTGGCATGGTTCAGCGACGGGCTTTACGTGGTGCAGGCGACCCGCGATCAACAGGATCTTCTGGGTGCCCGGATCAAACAAATCGAAGCCCAGACGCCCGAGCAGCTGGCCGCCGTATTCATGCCCTATTTTGGTGGTGAGTCAGGCCGCTCCCGCTATATGAGCGTGCTCAACATGGAATCTCCGGCATTGCTGCACGCGGCCGGTGTGGCGCCGGATTCGGAATCGGTCCTGGTCACAGCGACGGCGATCGATGGGCAAACCATCAGCCGCCGGTTGCGGGCGCTGCCGCCTCAGACCGAGCGGTCGCTGCGGCGCTGGGGCGGCGCGCTCAAGGAATATGAACTCGCGCCGGAAGCGACGAACTGGGTTCATTTGATGGCCGGAGAGAAGCCCCCGCTGTATCTGAGCAGCCCCGACAAGCCGTTCGAAATGACCTGGCTCGACGCCGATGGTCTGTATCTGAAACTGGACATGACCATGGATGTGGACGGCTTTGTGCTGGTCGATTTTCAGAAGCAGGTGCTGGCAGAAATGGATCGGCGATCGCCGCGGTTTGTGGTCGTTGATCTGCGGCACAACGGTGGCGGTACGGTCGACCGCTGGTTCTCAAAGTCATTGGCCGAACGTCTTCCGGAGAGTGCTCAACTGTTTATCGTCACCTCGCCAGAGACCTTCTCCGGGGGTATTAGCGAGGCTGCCTATTTCAAGTACTTCGGTGGCGAACGGGCAATCGTTGTTGGCGAGCCGGTTGGCGATCGCCTGGTGTTCTGGGCCAACGCTGGCGAAGCATTCGTGCTGCCCAACTCGCGTATCCCGTTGAACATCTGGGTAGCAAAGGAGGATTGGGAAAACGGCTGTGATGACTGGTGGCTGTGCTTTTGGCCGACGATGCTGACCGACGTCGGTGTTGGCACACTCGAGCCCGACTTGCCGGTATCCCTGAGCTTTGCTGACTACCGGGCCAACCGGGACCCGGTGCTGGAAACGATCATCGCCGCCGTGGGGCCTGACTAATCGTCTGACTAATGACTTGAGCAGAACTGAGCCTGGACCCTGGGCTCGGGTCCTGGGTCGCCAGTGTATGACTGCGACAGGGCGCGTTGAACGCGGAGCAATCCTTCAACCCGGTTACATTAGCCGATCGCAATCAACGCGGTCTTGCGCCGGTTACGCAATTCGTGTCTCAAGGTAAATATCGCGATGGCCAGCCAGGTCCCGTGAAACAACAGACCCAGGGTGATCACCACGGTCCCCGGCACGGGCCCGATCGCCGCGCGCTGAAAGAACTCCGCCAGCCCGCTCAGCGGTGTCGGGTCGATGGCGAGCTTGCCAACATAGGCGAACGCATTGACGCCGAAGATATAGGCGTAATTGCGCCGCAGACGCCGGCCGATGGAAATGATGTAGCTGACATGGAACCTGGGCGTGCGCAGATCATTCGACAGCAGCGTGTTCCATTGACCGTCCCGGCTGACCCCACCCCCGGCCAACAAAGGGGCGTAGAAATCTGTCTCCATAAGCCGGCAGCGCGCCCGCCACACGTTGAAATATCGATAACGCCGAGCCTCGAGTCCGAGGAACACCGCAACGATGATCAGCACCAGGACCAGCGGCAGCGGCGACGCATCGGCATTTGCAAAGCTCAGCGAAAGCGCGATCCCGGTGGTCACCACGGCCCAGTTGGTGGTCGTATCCAGCCGGGTCCGCCACATTGTGCTGCGGCTGACTTCTGCCCGATACAGGTGAGCGATCGCGCCGATTTCGGCTGCATTCAGCGTCTGCTCCGGCACCGTGTCTTCGGGATTCCCATCGGTCAAGGTGCTGCTTCCTCTTTCGCACGCGGGTTCAAGTGTTGGAGTGTAGTACATCGGAACGCGAGGGCAGTTTGTCGCCCATGCATCTGAGGCCAGTCCCGCAATGAAACGTGAGCGCCCGATCCAGTGCCACATTGCAGGCGCGCTGGCGCTCGGGCGAGCATCGTCAGCGCCCCACGTGCCATTCCATTAGTCGTCCGAAGATTCCGCTAGCTATCCTGCGATCGCAGGCCCCGTAGCCTCGGCGGGACAAATTCCGGCGCGGTGTAGACCACGCCCAGGGTGGCGCCCTGATGGACCCGCGGTGCACCCACGGCCGCGCCCCAGCTGACAATCGCATAGCGAGTGCCGGATTCGACCGGTAAGGCCGTGTGCGCATAGCGATGGTCAGACGGGAACGCCACCAGCATCCCTGCTTTCGGCTGGATGGTCAGCTCAAGATCATCGAAACGCAGCGCGCCACCGGTAAATTCGGAGTTCAGATAGATCAGCAAACTGTATTGGCGATCTTCGACCAGCCTCCAGCCGTCTGCCTGCTCATCCCACACTTCCGAATCGTTGTGCATGCCGTAATGCCCGCCCGGAACATACTTGAGAATATCCGGGAATTCGAACCACTGTATCCGGGTGTCAAAGTGCGGCTGGACACAGTCGAAGAACGCGCGACCGACCAGGGGCACGATCTGCTCGGCGATGCCAAAGGTCTTGATGGTCGAGGTGATGCGCACGGCTGAGTCTCTGGAGACGATGCCGCCAGCGGCGGTTTCATCGGCCATCCTGACCCGCGCCTGCTCGCTGGGCTGATCTGCGGACAACGCGACCAGGCGTTCGCACTCGGACTCGGAAAGGAAACCTTCGATCGAGAGAACGCCTTGGTGGTCTACCCGCTTCTCGCCGTTGCATTGTGAGTAAAGCGCCGTGGCGACCGCCGGCGTCATCATCATCGTCAGCGGCTCGACCGGGAAACGCTCAATCCCGGCCGGGGTCTTGCCGCAGCAGTGTTTGAACCGCCGGCCGCTGCCGCAGGGGCAGGGGGCGTTGCGTCGCGTCGCAAGTTGGGAACCCATTTAAGAAGCTTACCAGCCTTCTGGGCCTGCACCGCAAGTCGTTCAACGCATGGATAGCGAGTCCGTCGCCGGCGCTCGGGTAGCCAGGCGGGTGCTGTAACGCCAGGTCCATTCTGTTCAGACCGACGAACACGATATGGATCTCGCCGCGGGCCGGTTCGGTCCGGTCCGGTTCAGCATCACAGGCTTCGGCCCGGCAATCGAGACAACACCGCAGTCGACAAAAAAAGCGGCCGGCGTGACTACACGCGCGGCCGCTTGTTTCAACATCGACTCCGCCTAAAGCAGAATCTCGCTCCGCCGTAAGTGTCAGTCGATGGAGCTCTGCCGGGTACCGCTGCCTGCAGCAATCGGCGAGTAATGCGCGGCTCTTACCACCCATTTGCCGCCTTCTTTGACATAGACCTCGGTGATCCGGGTCATGTAATGCGCGACAGGCTCACTGCCGTTCTCATGAAACGATCCCTCGGAGTAATACATCGCCACTGCGGATTTGCCTTCTTCAAGGACAGCCACTTCGATGTGCTTGGGTGTCAGTGCGAAGCTCACATAGGTACCGCCTGCATCGTCTCCCGTGACGCGCTGGATCAGGCCGCCGCTGGACCAGAATTGCAGCGATCCCTTGCTGGAAATGCCGCCATCCATGTCTTTAAGGTTCTCTCTGGTATAGGCATTGCCGGCGAGAATCTCCGACGTGATCTCTTCCGCGGTGCCGGCCAGCGTCACGCCCGGCAGCAACATCGAGCCCAGAGCCGCGATGGCCAGGGTTGCCATCAAGCCACGCCCCGTCTTCTTCATTATTAGTGAACTCATTGAAATACTCCCCCAAGTGTTTTTCAGATTCGGATGATCTGAGCGCCACGGATGGAATACCCGCGGCGAAGCAGCACCATACGCCCTGCGGCGCATGAATACTCTCTATTTTCCAAAGACACAGAAACTGGGCTGCTGGCTACAGACCGGTATCGGGCGATGATGTTGCGCTGGCGAGGGAAAGGACCTGGCCGCAGGCCGGGCGCGAGGCTAGGGGTTCAGCGGGGAGTCCAGCGCGGCAACATCACTCAAAACCATGTCCAGGTCCGGACGCGTGCGGTAGGTGGGGTCCATGTAACGCGCCTGGATCGTCCCGGATTGATCGACCACATACAGGATGGGCCTTGGAACGCTGCTGCCCATCTTCGAATCCCGGATCCCCAGTTCTCGATTGATGTCGCCATCGGGGTCGGCCAGCATGCTAAACCCGATCTTTCGTTTTTCCGAGAAGGTGGCGATCTCGTCAACGCCGTCAACGCTGATCGACACAATGTTCAGACCCAGCGCCTGGAACTCGGCCAGTCGTTCGTTCAGATCCACCAGCTGAGCTTTGCAAAATCGACACCAGTCGGCTGATCTGAGGAATACGATCACCAGTCCCTTGTCGCCCATCAGCGTGTCGATGGATTGGGCCTCGCCTGTTTGATCCGGGGCATTCAGGGAATGGGGGAATTCCGCGCCGACGGCCGGGCCCGGTATCGAATCGTCAGCCGTCGAAAACGCGGAGGTGGCGCCAATCAGGATGGAGAAAAGCAGGGTCGAGAAAAGCAGGACCGACAATCTCTTTACTAATAAGCTCTTCATCAACATGCTCCGTGACGCTCACAGTGAAAAACACGGATCGGAGACCCGCCTATGCTCCCTTACACAGACCGCCGCAGCAGCGTGTTTATTACCAGATTGGCGTCAGGCAGGTTTTCGGGTATCACGGGACGCTCCCTGATGGCTTTTTGCCGACTGTCCTGAGCTACGCTAAGTTATGCGATTGAAGTAATAAAACAGGTCATCGCAGGGTGACCGGTCGCGCCAAACAAGATGCCGTTTTCGACGACAACTGAAATCGCCGCGCCTGCCGCGCGAGTGTGGTCGATCCTGATCGATACCCACCTCTGGCCGGTATGGGGGCCCTCGCTCAGACGGGTCACGGGCGCCGGGCGCTTTATCGACGCAACGACCACCGGCCGGCTGCAGACAACGCCAGGCATCTGGCTATCGTTCGAAATCGATCGTTTTGAAGACGGCCGCTACTGGTCCTGGCGCGTGGCCGGTGTTCCCGCCACCGGACACCGCGTTGAGTCGCTCGGCCGACATCGCTGCCGCTTGAGTTTCGAGGTGCCGATGCTTGCCGCGCCGTACCTGGCTGTGTGCCGTGTTGCCTGCCGACGCATCCGTGCGATGGCCGAGCGCATGCAGGCTGTCGGCTAGAGCTGGGCCAGAGATGTGCATGCGGCTGTGTAATGGAGGAAGATGCCGATTCGTTCTGCCCGGCGTGACATTGTTACGCGATGCGGGTCCGCCGATCGGACTTGTGAATCACCCGGATTTCTGGAGCTTGCCATGTTGAAACACACCCTGATCCCTCGTTGCGCGCTGATCCTGGCCGGTGTGCTGATCGCCGCATGCGGCAAGTCGCCCGAAGAAACCGTGGTCATCGTGACCGATGAGGTGTCCGCCACTGTCCCGGGTGAGGCGATGATGACCGCACCGGTGACCCGGATCGAAGCGGTGGAAGATGTTTATCACGGACAGACGGTCGTCGATCCGTATCGCTGGCTGGAGGATTGGGATGACCCCGAGGTCAGGAGCTGGTCCGAGGGTCAGAATGCCTACGCCCGAGCCGCGCTGGCCGCACTGCCGGAACGGCCGGCGGTGCAGACCCGGATCAGCGAGATTCTGACCTCGGCACAGGGCGTGACTTATTCCAGTTTGCGGCTGGCAGGGAAGGACACGCTGTTCGCGATCAAGCGAGATCCGGAAAAGCAGCAGTCGATCCTGGTGATGCTCGACCCGGATGGGGATTCTGCCAGCGAACGTGTGTTTCTCGATCCGAATGAGCTTGATCCGAGCCGCGGCACGTCGATCGACTGGTACCAGCCTTCGCATGACGGTTCCATGGTCGCAGTATCGATGTCCTCAGGCGGTTCCGAGACCGGTAACGTGCATGTCTACAAAGTCCCGTCTGGCGAGCCGACCGACATCGTGATCGACCGGGTCAACCAGGGCACGGCCGGGGGCGACCTGGCGTGGTTGCCGGACGACTCCGGGTTTTACTACACCCGTTATCCGCGACCGGGCGAGCGTCCTGATACTGATCTGCAGTTCTATCAGCAGGTTTGGCAGCACACGCTCGGAATGTCGGCCGATGCAGACAAGCAGGTGCTCGGCGCGGACTTCCCGCGGATCGCCGCAATCCGCCTGATCGTTGATCCGCTCAGCGGCCGTTTGCTGGTCTGGGTGCAAAACGGCGATTCCGGCCGCTTCGCAATGTATCTGCGCCAGGCAGATGGCGAATGGGATCAGTTCAGCGAATTCGGCGACGGCGCGATACAGGCTGAATTCGGGCCGGACAACGCGCTCTATGTGATGTCTCTTGACGGTGCACCGCGCGGCAAGCTGCTGCGGCTCGATGCCTCCGATCCTGATCTGGCGACGGCAGCAGAGATCGTGCCCGAGGGCGAGGCAGCGATGTCTCACAGTTTTTACTACCGGCATTCACCCACGCTGGTCGTCGCCGGCGATCGCATCTATCTCGTGTTCCAGGTCGGCGGCCCCAACGAATTGCGGGTGTTCACACTGGACGGCGCCCCGGTCGACAGTCCCGACCAGCTCGACGTGTCGACAATCTACGGGCTGAGCCCGGCTGGCGGATCAGATGTGTATTTCGGCAACGGATCCTACGTCGCCATGGGCGACTGGTATCGGTTTGACGGTGACGACGGCGTCACAACCAAGCTTGCGATATCCGCTGAATCGCCGGTGGATTACTCGGATGTCGAAGTGGTGCGCGAGTTTGCGACCTCAAAAGACGGCACCCGGGTCCCGGTCAATATCCTGCTACCGAAGGGGTTCAAAAAGGACGGCAGCGCGGCGATCCTGGTCACAGGATACGGCGGCTACGGTTTGAGCCGGACACCGTCCTTGTCGATGTCGCGGCACATCCTGTTCGAGAACGGGATGGTCTTCGCTCAGGCCAACATCAGAGGCGGTGGCGAGTATGGCGAGACCTGGCACAGACAAGGCAATCTGACCAACAAGCAGAACGTGTTCGATGACTTCGCCGCGGTCATTCGCTATCTGGTTGACGAAGGCTACGCCTCACCGGATCGGGTCGCTATCCTGGGCGGCAGTAACGGTGGACTGCTGATGGGCGCCACCATGGCGCAGAACCCCGACCTCGCCGCGGCGGTGGTCTCGCATGTGGGTGTGTACGACATGTTGCGCGTGGAGAATGACCCGAACGGGCAATTCAACATTCCGGAATTCGGCACGGTAAAAAATCCGGAACAATTTGCCGCCCTTTACGCCTATTCGCCGTATCACAACATCGTCGATGGCGTGCAATACCCGCCGATTCTGTTGCCTACCGGCGCCAACGATCCGCGGGTTAACCCGTCCCACAGCCGCAAGTTCACCGCGCGTTTGCAGGCCGCGCAGGAGGGAGAGGGGACCGTGTTGCTGCGGACCAGTGGAGACACCGGCCATGGTGGCGGCACGCCGCTGGACGAAGTTATTGACCTGCAAACGGACCAGTACGCATTTATCTTCCACTATCTGGATGTGCCGGTCGGCCAGCAGTGAGTTGATCCGGCCGGGAGTCTGTCCGGCAGATCAGCCCATGTCGAACAACAGGACCTCGGCGTCCGAGGCATCGCTTAGTGCGATCGTCATCGGACCCTCAATGGCGCCGCCGTCGCCGGGGTAGAGCGTCTGGTCATTGAGCGCAACGCTGCCCCGGGCCACCTGGATCCAGCCCTTGCGGCCGTCCGCCAGCTCATGGCTCACGGTGTCGCCCTCGGCAAGCACACTGGCGTAAAGATTCACGTCCTGGTGGATGGTGACTGAACCGTCACGACCGTCTTGCGAGCCGACCAGCCGCAGCTGGCCGCGCTTGTCTGTCCCGGAAAACGCCTTTTGTTCGTAACCCGGAGCGGCGCCGTTCTTTTCCGGCAAAATCCAGATCTGCAGAAAGTGCACCGATTCCGTATCCGACGCGTTGAACTCGCTGTGCTGTACACCGGTGCCCGCGGACATGCGTTGCACGTCTCCCGGGCGGATGATCGAGCCGTTGCCCATGCTGTCCTTGTGCTCGAGCGCACCGTCGAGCACATAGGAGATGATCTCCATGTCACGGTGACCGTGCGTTCCAAAGCCCTGGGCCGGGCTGCACCCGGTCTTCGTTGATCACACGCAACGGGCCGAAACCCATAAACCGGGCGTCGTGGTAATGACCGAAAGAAAACGTATGGCGGCTGTTGAGCCAGCCGAAATCAGCCTTACCGCGTTCCTCGGCGTGTCGAATAGTGATCATGCGGGTCTCCGTCAAACAGACCTGTTGCTGTGCAATGCTAGCCCACCGGGATCGTCTGCCGGATCGCCCCGACGCGGCAGGAATTGATCGTGGCAGTGACCGTCCCCTTGCCCTTGACCACGATCGATTGTCGCGCGGTGCCGGTGCTGCCCAGACCGTACGGATAGTAGAGCGCGCCGGTGCCGTCGCCGAGACCGCGGCCCCAGCCGTCGAGATGACCGAGGGTGCGCTGCGCATGACCTTCGGCCAGCGCGCAGCCATCGCAGTCGAGCTTTAGATACAGCGCTTCGTTCCAGCTCAGTTTTTTCGCCGAGTTGAGCACATAGCTCGGCAGATAGCCGTGGTTCTCAACGCTGATATCGAGACGGGTCAGGCCGCCGCCGAGGTCTGTTTGCCTGATGTCGCCAAAGCGGATCATCGGCGCCATCGCCGCTACCCGCAGGAAGGCGGCGGATTGCTGGGCGCAGGTCTCTGCAAGCAATTCGTACGGCGGATTGAACATGCCGACCCGCGGGTCGACGCCGCCCAGTTCCACCGGTCCCAGTTGAGGATGCTCGAACGCGCGCCATTCGAGCAACACACGTCCGGCATTGTGGTCGCGGTCCCACTTCGCGATCGCCACCATGTCTTCACGACTCAGGTCGGTATAGCTTTTGACGAACGGCTTCTTGCGTTCCAGCCCGACTTTGGCGAACAGGTCCCACAATTCGATCACATAGCCGATACAGCCGCGCTGGTGGTAGGCGTATTCAATCAGGTCCCCGCGTATCGGTTTCTCGGGCTCATAGGTAAATTCTTCAAAGCCGCTGACGGTCGGATAACCCGACGATTCCTCAAGCCATGCAGCCACTTGCCTGAAGATGGCGAGATCCATCTGGTCCATCTTGGTATCCGGCTGGTCGCCCAGGGGCCGGATGCCGACGCCGCCAAAGGTGTGGAGATTCAACCAGGCAAAGATATTCGGGTGGCTGGAAGTGAACTCGATCACCGCGCGGGACTCGGGCTCGCTGCCGGGAAACGCACCGGCGCCGATCTGCGCATGGTCCGGCTCCCAGGACCAGGGAAAATTCCGGTTCAGATCGGTCGGGCTGTCAGACAGGAACGACGGCGAAGGGATTGTCTTGCCATCGTAGTTCTCGATCATGCCTTCCGGATACAGCTTGTAAAAAGGGCCTTCGTCATCGAGCGTGCGCGGCAGCAACAGATTGGGGACTTCGGGTGCAGCGGCAAACTCGCCGGTCGGGTCCTCGACCCGCATCGCAAGCGCCAGACCGTCGCCATCGATGTCCTGTGGCCGCCAGTACGAACGCCCTTCATCCGGCCGCTCGTCGCGCATGTTCGAGCGCACATAGCGGCTCTGTGTCAGCATCTGCTCAGCGCCGTCCGGAGAGATACGCGGCATCACATAAAACAACACGTCCTTCAACACCGCGCACACGCCCGGTGACAGCGCTTGCGGGATTTCGTCCTCGGCGAAAAATTTCAGCATGTCCTCGGCGATCGCCATCGCCACGTTCGAGCCGCACAATTCCGCCGCATGCATGTTGCCGTCGATCCATACCGCGGGCCGGATTTCATCCGGGCGCGGCCCGATGGTCAATAACCAAAGCTCTCGTCCCTCGTCCGTCTGGCCCAGGGACTGCAGGCGGACATGGTCCGGATACGTCTGTGTCCATTGCTTGAGCGTCGACGTGATCTCGTCGTAGCTAAGATAGGTATTGCGGAAGTCTGCAGTCATGGCAAGGATCCTTTCTTTTTGTTGCCCTGGTTTGAGGAAACGCAGGCTAGCCTATAGCAACAGAGGTGTCAGCCAAATATTTGGATCGCGTCTGGCATTCGACCCCAATCGACAGAGCAGACGTCAGCAGATCCGCCGAATAACAGACCTCACATCCCCTTCCAGGCGCCTTTTCAGTCACCCGCTCTAGGCGTCCGGAAGCGAACTGCCGAGTATCGCGCCCGCCAGCCCCATCAGCGCGAGCAGACCGATGACGCCGGCGGTGCCGAGGACCGGCGACAGTGCGCCCACTGACCCGACAAGCAGCAACAGCACGCCGATGGTGGTGTTGCTGATGGCGACATAGTCGGTGCGCTGGTTACCGGTGGCCAGATTGACCACGTAGGTCTTGCGGCCGACCCGCACGCCGCTGTGGGCGACGGAGAGCACGAAGTAGGCCAGCGGCAAGAACCAGACGGTCGCGCTCAGATCGGGGATCAGTCGGTTGACCAGGAATACCACGATGCCGGCGCTGGATGTGATCAGCGCCGCGACAATCATCACTCGCTTGCTGGAGACATCTGCATAGCGACCCCAGATCGGCGCGCTGACCAGGCTGGCCAGTCCGGCCGCTGCGACAAAACCGCCGAGCAGATACGCTGGCGACCCGTAGTTCTGCTGCGCCAGCGCGATATAGAACGGTGCGCTGAGCGCCGAGCACATCAGCAACGCCCGGGTGATGACGAACCTGCGGAATGGCTTGTCCGTCAGCAGAAGATTGAGCCGCTTGATCGACTCCAGCGCATTGCGACCGCCACTTGTCTCGCCGGCAAACTCAGGCACCTGCGCATAAATTAGTGCAGCGGCCAGCCACAACAAGCCGGCCGCGACCAGCAGCATCCCGAGCGCGGAGGCATCCAGACCGGCGGCCGAAGGTAGCATCAGCACGATACCGATACCGACGGTCAGCAGACCGGCCGCGCTGGCCGACCATCCGTTCAGCTGGCCACGCTTCTTCTTCGCGACGGTCTTTCCCAGCACATCCTTGGCCGCCACCGAGCTCAGACCGCGCGCAAGGCTGAATATCGCGATCAGGATCAGCATCGCCCAGCCGGCCCGGGTTCCGCTCAGAAACAGTGCGGTCAGGCCGATGCCGGCAATACTCAGACATTGCCCGACACTGCCGAGGACCCAGATCCATTTCCGGACCGGCAATCTTCTGACCACGCTGCCGATAAACAGCTGCGGGATCATGGATCCGGATTCGCGGATCGGGACCAGAAAGCCCAGCACGAATGCCGGCGCGCCGACCGCGGTGGTCAGCCAGGCGAGGGTGGTTTTCGGATTGGCAATGGCGTCACCGAGCTTGGTCAGGAAGTAACTCAGCAAGATCAGCACAAAGCTGCGCGGTGTCTCACGACAGGCCGCTTCGCTGATCTCGTCGCACAAGCGACCGTCCTGATCGTCGGTCAGCGCTTCGTAGATGTTTTCACTCAGAGCCATCGGATCCGTCAGCCGCTTGCCGGGGCGGGGCAAATCGCGGGTCAGTATACAGGCCTCATACAGACCGATTACGCGCCCGGTCGTGTCTCACTGGCTCGTCCCTTCGGTCCACTGAAAGTCCGGGCAGCCCCGCAATCTGAGCGGCTGATCACTGGCCTACAACTGATCCAGAAACCCATCCATCGTGGTCTCCCATAACAGCGGGTCATTGATCAGAAAGTGGCCGTTCAGACCGGGCGCGCGCACGAACTCATGGAAATCATCCGGCAGCTTCCTGGTGATCCGTTCGCGCGCAGTCACCGGAGCTTTATCGTCAACGTCGACAAGATCGCGGAGATACGCTCGGTGGACGGCAAGTCCAGAATCTTGTTAACCGGTGGTCAGGAGATTCCGCTGAGCCGCGGTTACCGGGATGGATTCAACTCCAGGAATGCCGGTAGACCGGCATAGGCTTTCACGAAAGCGGCTCAACTCTGGCGTCCGAACAGCGCAGGCCATGTGATCTGCCGCTCGAGCGAGCTGACCGCGGTCGCCAGAGTGCGGGGCGGTTGTTTCAGCATCTGTTCGCCCAGCCAGCCGTTGAGTCGCGCGATGTCGTCGTCGTGGAGGAAGAACTCTTCCTTCTGCCAGCCGATAAACGAAGCGCAGGCCTGCAGGCTGACCAGCATCGCGTCGTTGTTTTGACCGGGTTCTACAGCCGGCTCTTTCTCCGACATGATCCGGCCGCCGGCAACGATCACCACTGGCAACATGCTGACCGGCGATCCGGTCTGAGCGCTCAAGCTTTTTCCGAGCCGGAGTACTGCATTATTGAATTGCTGTAGTTCAACGCGTGTACCATCGGGCTGACAGATCAGACCGCCGCGCTCTAACTGCACTGATTCAACGTCTTTCGGCAATGAGGCCAGATGCAGCGCATAAACACCGTTGTGACTCACGATGACATAGTCGATCGCGTCATCGCCGGATCCCACCGAGGGGAATACCCGGTTGCCGCGCAGCTGAACCTCGACCAGTCGCCGGGCCACCTGTTGATGCAGCTCCAGCGACGCTTGCAGCCGCGCGCGGTAGCGCATCAGCTGCACCATCTTCAGGATGCTGAATCCAAGCACCACGAGTACGCCGCAGAGGACGGAGATATTGAGCCATGCCGGCTGCAGGCCAAAGCCGAAGTCCCGGCCAAAATTGACAAGCAGCAGAAACGACACGCCAAACAATAGCGCCGCGGTCCGGTAGTGATCCCACAGACGGCCAGACACTCTCAGCGCCTGATGCAGCATTTCACCGGGACGACAGCTGACTGAAGCAGGCTTGCGCAAGCGCATGACCAGTCTGCCGATCGACATCAGCAGCCAGACCGAAGACAGATAGGCGCCGGCGACACCCAACGCGACGATGGCGAATCCGGTATGCGTCTGCGAGACAGTAAATTCCATGGACTGCCAAGCATAGGCTTGCGGCAATCGGTCAGTTGCGACCTGGTTCACAAAACCGTGGCCAGCGGGCGGGCGTGGCAGCTGGTTTCGGCGCCATCCTTACTTGAGTGCAATCACATCAGGGGCACTGCCGCCAGATCGATCAGCAGACCGAAGATAGGCCCGTGGGAGGCTTCATGAAGAAATAACCTGGCCCCCATTCTTCAATTCGTCTTCCAGAGTCTGCGCGTCGGCGGCTGAGATACCCAGCGTATCGCGCAATCGGATGAGCAGAGCCCGCTCCTTCTTCGAGATCCCGTCGCCTTCCAGCGCCTCGGCGAGCGCCGCCTCGTATACCTGCAACTTGCGGAAAGCAACGTACTCGGGCGTGTTTTTGGTGTTCGGCATTGCCGCGCCGGCGACCCGATCTGCGAAACGTTGCAGCGGCGCGAGGAAGAACACCACCAGCGCCGAGGCAAACAGGCCGACATAGTCGCCGAGTTCGGAGGCCAAAAACCGGTCTGCGCCTTCCGAGATCACATAGACGATCGCCACAAACGCAGCGGCCAGCGTGGATTGCTTGATCGTCCAGCGGATACGCAGATCGATATCGAACAGTTGTGTGCGCAGAATGCCGTAGGCAATCAGCGGCACCGCCAACAGTGTGCCAAGGGCATAGATGATGTAGATCGGGCTGCTCGGGTCTGACTCGACGACCGAATATTGACCGGTATAGATCAGCCAGATCGCGGCCGCATAGACGAATCCCCAACACACGTCCCGAATTCCGAACGCCAGTGCGAAAGAACGGGCGCGGGTGCGCGCCGCACCGTCCGCCGTCCGCCACGCATGGATCGAGGCGACCAGCGCAAAGCCAAACAGCACAGACAGCATCAGATAGAGCAGTGCGGCGCCGACCTCAAGCGGGCCAAGTATGACCGCGAAGAACAACAGAACAGAGGCCAGCGAGATAACCACGCGCACTCGCTTGCGGGCGAACGGGCGAGTCAGTCTGGTTTGCAGTGCCGCGGCGAGAAAGGGTGGATAAAGCGCGAGCATCGCGCAGTCGCCGAGTGTGTGGACGATGACCTCTGCTTCAAGCCAGGCAGGATATCCAGGGTGTGCGCGAATTGCCGGACCCAGAAACAGATCGATAAAGCCGGTCGAGATCAGCGTGATGCCTTCGACAAACATCAACAGCGCGAGCTTGCGCGCGACGCTACCGGCAGTCCCGACCCGGTACAGGACCACCGCGAACGCCCAGCACATGGTGACCGCGAGCATGGCCAGGATGCCGACCGGATGGACTTGCAACATGCGCCGATTCTAGCTCACCGGACGGTCGGGCTGGAGCCTCAGGCCAGGGCGCGTCTTTACGCTGGCCCGGCACCGAGTTCGCTAGTTGTTGCGGTGCCGGTGTCGTCAGATTCAGGCCCCCAGATTCAGGCCTCCGGATTCAGGCCTCCAGATTCAGGCCTCCAGATCCGTGTCGGCCGACAGTGAGCTCAGTTGACCGGCAGTCCCTCAGGCACCGAACTCGAGCCGTTGTCCGGGCGTGCGGGCAGGATCCAGGCGAGCCCCATCAACAGGATGCCGATACCCAGCGCGACCAGCCATCCCGGCACGCCGGGGAACAACGCAACAAAGGCGTCATTCCCGGTGACTGCCAGCGTGCTTTTGCCCCCGGCGATCTCGTCGAGCAGTCCGCTGGCTTTCACCGCGGGGTAGCTGAGCATATAGGCGAGCGCCCCGGCCAGACCGCCGATAACGAAGGCGACGGCGTCCTTGCGACCGTCACCCATTGCGGCCACGCCGGTTCCTGGGCAATAGCCCACCGAGCCGAAGCCGAGCCCGAGTAATGCGCCGCCGAGCATCACACCATTGAAGCTGGCCTTTACCGACAGATGGCCCGGGTCGATCCATCCAGCGGCCATGCCAAGAAACAGCACGCTGGAGCTCAGACCGATGGCGAATAATATTGTCTTCATCAGATGCAGGTCGGTGAGTCTGAGCATATTGATGATGTTTTCGGGGTTGGCGGCGCCTACCCGGTGCAGCACAAAACCAAAGAATGTGCCGAGGAAGATTGCTAGTGCGATTTCCATGCTCGTCTCCTTCCTAAACTTGGCTGCGGCGATAGAGCAGCAGGGCGACCGGTATCGCGGTGGCAAAGGTGGCGACGGCGAACAGATATCCCGAGACCGAGGTCTGCATCATGCCGCTCATCATGTGTCCACTGGTGCAACCGCCGGCCAGTCGGGCGCCATACAAAACCAGAAATCCGCCGGCAAACGCAGCGGCGTATCGAGGCAGGGGAGCGGATCCGAAGCGCTCACGCCAGACCCGCGGCGCGACCCTGTCGGCGGACTCGGGTTGCGGCCCGCCAGTTTTGCGTGACAGCCAGACGCCAAAGATCATCGCGGCCACAAAGATGAACGAGTAATTGAGCGGCCGGGCCACGTTCTTCGCGTACTTGCCGCCGCTTTTCGCGAGATATGCGTTCTCGCTGGTGAAGCCGGCTTTTGCGCTCGCATCCTCGACCACCAGGTCCGGTTTGACCAGGTGCCAGGCGATGCCGTCCGCGATGACGAATTGGGTCGAGACGCCGATCGGTTTGACGATCCACACGGCGAGCAGGAAAGCGCTCGCCAGCGCGATCCCGCCGCGCAGCCAGTCCAGTTGTCCAGTCATGGGGATTGCCCTCCACAGTTCGATGCGGAGAGTATATATAAGAAAAAACTAAATTAGCAATAAAAGAACTACTAACTCGGACTATTATGCAGTTGGAAGTATGCGCGGGTCATTGTGTAAGCATATGTTATTAAATAATAAATTCTCACATCATGCGCTGAACGAAAGTGCCGTCTGGCGGGGAAATCTGTTGAAAACATCCGGGTCACCCGGCATCGTTGCAGAGGTCTTCATCCGCTTTGGCCGCGCTCCATGATGCACGATTTCGATTTCCAGCCAACGCTCGCAGGCACCCGGGTCATTGTGCGACCCATCGTCCCATCCGACTGGGATCAGATGTTTGCCGCGGCGGCGGACCCGCAAATCTGGGAGCAGCATCCGGCCAGCGACAGGTATCAGGAAGCCGTATTTCGGGAGTTCTTCGCTGACGCCATCGCCAGCGGGTCCGCATTCGCGTTTGTCGATCTACAGGGTGGCAACATCTTCGGTTCAAGCCGTTATCACGGTCATGATCCGGAACGCCGTGAAGTGGAAATAGGCTGGACGTTCCTGTCGCGCGACTATTGGGGTGGCAGCTACAACGCGGAGATCAAACAATTGATGCTCGAGCACGCGTTCTCATTTGTCGACACGGTCGTATTCTGGGTGGGCGAGACCAATTTCCGCTCCCGGCGGGCGGTGGAGAAGATCGGTGGTGTGCTCCGGGACGGCTCACATTGCCGAATTGAGTCCGGTGACAAACGCAGCGTCATCTACGAAATACGAAAACATCCACGTTGAGGCAGGCGGGTCAGCGATCCCGTGCAAGGCCTTGTCTAGTCGCTGACGTCGTTGCGTTTTACACCTGAAACATGGGACGCGATTGCGCGCCATTCCCCGTCTTCCTTGATCAGAAAGTTGCTCGATTTGTAGCTGTAGCCCTCGGCAATGCCGGTCCCGTCGACCACGGCAAACGCATCCTGGTAGATCTGCAACCTCTCGATGCGGTACTCAAACGTGCCCGGGTCCCACCGGTTGTTTGCGACGAAGGCCAGTTCCTGCGCCTTGGTCGAGCGGTTGCCGTCCGCATCTATCATCTCGAAACTGTCGTGTAGCAGGCTGTCGAGTAACGCGACGTCCTGGGTGCGGTAAGCCTGTGACCACAGGACGGTCTTGATGTGTCGCAGCGTCTGTTCATCGCTGATGTTATCGCTGATGTCATCGGTACTGTCGCTGCTGTCCGAACTGGCGGCGACGGGTGCCCACAACAGGATCAAAAAAATGGCAGGCAACAAGTCACGCATCTCGTGCTTCCTTCGGGCGATCGATTGCATGGAATGATATCGGCTGGTCCCACGGACCGCAGCGGGTATCCGGCCAGGCAGGCAAACAATTCAGCCTTTCCAGCCCGCCTTGCGCAGACCATCAACGTATTTGTCGACCGCGTGGTCGGGCAAAAAGCTGCGCAGATGTTCAGCGCTCAGATCCGGTGCCAGCATAAGCATCTGATCCAGAGCCGCCTGCGCATCTACAATCCTGCCCAGAAACCCGTTCGCCGCGGCAAGCACCCTGTAGGCACCCGGCTGTTCGGCCTCGATGTCGAGGCTGCGCTGCGCGAAGCGCATGGCTTCCTGGTAGCGGCCCGCGGCAAAATGCGCTGAGGCCAGCGCAAACAGGAACTCGTGCATCAACGGATCCTGGGGTGACAGCCTGATCGCTTTCTCCACCATCGGGATCGCTTCGTCCGGCCGGCCGCCCGGCGCCAGCGCAGCACCCAGCGCCCAGTATGCAATCGCCGAGCTGGGATTCAGTTCAATCGCCCGCTCGAGCACACTGATTGCCCGGTCATGCTGTTTCAAAAACGACGCCGCAAATCCCATCGCGGTCAGCGCCATCGCGTCTTCCTTGTCCAGCGCCACGGCTTTCTCCGCCGCCTCGCGCGCCATCTCCAGCGACTTCTCAGGTGTACTGGTCCACTGATAGATGACGTCGTACATATGCGAGAAGCAGATCAGACTGTAGGCGATTGATGCGTCGGGCTGCAGATCAATGGCTGTCTGTGCCCAGGCCCGGGCCTTGTCCATCCCATCTCTGCTGCGGTGGAACAGATGCCACATGCCGCGATGGATACTGCTCCAGGCGTCGACACTCTTCGGCGAGCGCCGTCTGGCATGACGCATTTCGCTTTGTGAAAGCGCCGGGCCTACCGAGCCCGCGATCTCTGCGGTGATCTGGTCCTGGATCTCGAAGATGTCTTCCAGTTGCCGGTCGTAGCGCGCTGACCAGATCTGGTGCCCGCCCTCTGCATCGACCAGTTCGGCATTCACCCTGAGGCGCTCACCCGAGCGGCGCACGCTGCCGGTGACGATATAGTGCGCGCCCAGTTCCTTGCCGACCTTGCGCACATCGACGTTTTTTCCCTTGTAGCTGAAACTCGAATTGCGCGAGATGATCGGATAGGTACGCAGCGCGCCCAGCGAAGCCACCAGATCCTCGGCCAGCCCGTCGGCGAAGTACTCCTGCTCGACGTCCTGACTCAGATTGCGGAACGGCAGCACCGCAATCGCGTGGTGGCCGGCAAAACCCGGCACATGCTCGTCCATCGGGGGCGAAACGTCTGCCCGCCCATCGTTGGCCGGTGCGTCTCCGGCGTCGCCATCGACCAGGCGGAAGATACGTATCCGCCGAGACACGTTCTTTAATTCGTGATCGCCGGTATCCGTGACCTGGATCGGCAGCTTGCCCTCGACCTGATCCAGCACGGTCTGCGCGATCGCGATCCCGCCCGGCAGCGCGGTCGCCTCGATCCGCGCCGCGACGTTGACTCCGTCGCCGACGATCCGGTCGCCGTCGATAATCAGATCACCGACATTGATCCCGATCCGGAAACGCATCTGGCGTTCGACTGGCAGCAACTCGTTCTGCACGGCCAGCTGCCGCTGTATTTCCATCGCGCACTGCACCGCGTCCACCGCGCTGGGGAATTCGGCCAGCAGATTGTCGCCGACCATGTCTACGACCCGGCCACCGTGCTGCCGCACCAGCCCGGACATCAACGAGCGATAGCTGTTCAGGGTCTCCATTGTCGCCAGCTCGTCGGCAGCCATCAGCTTGGTATAGCCGACAGCGTCCGCGCTGAGTATCGCGGCAAGCCTGCGCTGGATCGTTGGAGTAGACATCGGGTGGGCAGCAGGTGGTTGCAAACAGAAAGGCGATTCTACACCCCGGGGTCAGGCAGGTGGGCCAAATGGTCCGAATCTCACCGGCGACAGCGAACTGTTTGTGCGCTGGCATGTCTACCTGTCTGACGTCGCCATTTGCAACGCCAGATACGTCGCAATATGCGTCGTCGAAGGCTGCCAGCATCTGACCGAAATCCAGGATGTTATGATCCGCGCAGCAAAAGATCGGCCAACGATCGGCCACCAATCAACCAACATTCAGTCTCAGGAGCAGATCCTTGAAAGCATTACTTGCATTAGCCGTCGTTCTCTTCGCCGGCCAGGTCCTGGCCGCCAACGAAATCGACAGCAAAGTCGAATCGGCGCTGGCTGCCGAATCGAGACCCGACGCCGATCGCGAGCGCGACCGGAACCGCCTGCCGCTGGAGACGCTGACCTTCTTTGGCTTGCAGGACAACATGCGTGTGCTCGAATTGCTGCCCGGGGGTGGCTGGTACACGCGGGTGCTGGCACCGGTACTGGCCGAAAACGGCACGCTCTACGTGTCGCTCGGCACCAACCGGGTCAAGACGACCGTGCTGACCGAACCCGGTTTCGAAGAAGTCGTGGTGCTGGAGAATAATGCCAACCTTCGCCGGCCGGACGGCGCTCGCTACTATGCGATGGATGATTTCGACTTCGGCGTTTCGGACCTCGACATGGTTCTGACATTCCGCAATCTGCACAATTTTGATGCCGAATCGCGCGCCCGGATGAACCGCCAGGTGTTCAAGGCGTTAAAGAGCGGCGGGCTGTACGGTGTCGTCGACCACACCAAACGTCATATGGAGCCGGAGAACGTCGAGAACCGGCGCCGCATCGACCCGGTACTGGTGATCCAGGAAATGCAGGACATCGGTTTCGAACTGGTCGAGTTCTCGGATCTGCATTATCGAGCCGACGACGAGCTCGAGTATGAAGTCGGCCGGCGCTCGGTCAGCGGCAACACGGATCGCTTCACGATGCTGTTCCGCAAGCCCTGACATCCGGTTGCAGGAATCCGGGGTCAGAGACAAACGTCTCTGACCCCGATTTCATCGCCTATTGATACTCGGCCTCGATCGTCGCGATAATCTCGCCCGCCCAATTGCGCAGACGCGGCAGTTCCAGATCTACCCTGGCATCCAGATCGCTTCTTGCGGTCAACGCCAGGTTGACCATCCGGCGAACCTCATTGATGTCATCAGTCAGCAACGGCAGGTCCTGCGCCTTCATCCTGGCAAACAGATCGGTATCGCGGAACGCAAGGGTTCGATTTTTGATATCCCTATCGCCGATCTGGTCCATCCAGGTATTGATCTCATCATTTTCCGGATAGTTTTGGTTGATGATGCGGTCCGCGATCAAACGCACCTGGTAGATATTGCTCTGGTCGCTCGCGAAATCCTGGTCAAGATGATGCGTCAGCGCGTCATAGGCAGATATCTTGTCGGTTAGCTTGCCGTTGGAGATCTGGCGCATCGCACCCGAACTCTTCAGTTGCTCCATGGCCGCACGGTTCCAGGCATAGGATCGGTAGCCTAGACCTCTGATTGCGAAGTACAGCTCTGCATTCTCGAGCGCCGCGACAGGTCGCTCACGGACATAGTCGGCCAGATAATCGGCCTGAAGCATGGTCCATCGAATCTGTTCATCTACAGGCTCGATCATTCTCAGGTCGCTCTGCAGATCAGCAGAGAGTTTGAGCAGGTATTCACGAATCTGCTGCTGTTCGTTCTGCGCCTCATTCCAGTTGTTGATCTGTAGCGCGATCAGGATTCCGATCACCACCAGCAGGATCTCGCCAAGCGCGTACTGGGAGTACTTGAAAAGCCGGTGGTCGTTCAACGCGCCTTGCCTGATGTGTCTGAATAGCCTCAGCATGGAGGCGGAGTATACAGCGGGGGCAGAGACAAACGTTTCTGCCCCCATCCGCCCATATACTCCGGGCAGGTACCGGGACCATAGTTCATGCCCCGGGAGCCCGAGAGAGAGCATCAGATCAAACCTGACGCCTCTTATATCCACAGGAGCACAAACGGGTGCATGTATTCGGGCATGTACGCTGGCAAGCGCCGTGAAAACCCGGCTTTGGATCGGTATGTCCTGATCCGGGGACGATGCACCCGCCCTGTCTCGTATTCCAGGGCAGACAAGTACACTGTGCGAGATGAACATCTCTGCTCTGGAGGCTTGCGACCTGCTGTCGATCCATACCGGACGGGTGCCCGGCGGTCACTCTGCTGTCGGTGGGCGTCGGTGGGCCGACGCTGGGCCATCACGCGGCGCGGCTATCACACCCCAGTCCGCGCTTGCCCGAGCGGGTGGGCTTCTGATATTCCGGTAGGCGAATGATCAGGATAAGCAAAGGCATGCTGTGCGGGCTGGCAATCGTCGCCAGTGCTGGCCTGTTCCCGGCCGACATTGCCGCTGCCGACCTGTACTTGCCGGTCAACGAGCATCTGGTGGGCAGATGGAACAGCACCGAGTCAAGCGAACGCGGTCGACTTGAAGCCTCTCTGAAACCCGTCGGAGAAGGCGAGTACGAGATGTGGTTCAAGGTCACCGGAAGTTCCGTGTTCAACGCCGAGGGAAAACCCTATCCGGACGAGGGTATCTATCCGCTCAAGCTGGAGCGGACAGATGACGATGAGCTGTCCTTCACCTACCGACAGCCGTTCCCCCGCATCAAGCCACTGTTTTTTGTTCCGCGTAGCCTGACCTACCGGGTCACCCTCGAGGGGCCGGTAAGCAAAACCGGGGCTGACCGCTGGACGGCGACCGTGAACGACCACAATCTGTCTTTGTCGCTGTGGGTCAGACCGGGGTCGATCGTCGGCATGTATGACTATGACGGCAGATGGGCGTCAGCTGCCGGCACATTCAAGCTCGTCATCGATCGTAGTGACCGTCCCGTAAAGACGAGCAAACCGCCCAGCCAGGGCGTCACTACAGCCGATTGAGGCACACCTTTGTCGCTATCGGTGTTCTGGCTGACGTCGCCGGTTCCCGGACCATCGCCGCAACTATCAACAGCAGGATGCCGCTGATACCGTTCCTGTTCGTGATCATTTGTCCCGGCCGCTAGCGGACCACCACATCTGCCAGGGCGACCTCAATGGCACGGAGCGTGTCGTCGCTCAAACGGATACCCGACGCGCCGACATTGTCGTCGAGTTGCTCGGGCCGGCTTGCGCCGACGATCGCGCAGGCGACGTTTTTCTGTCGCAGGACCCAGGCCAGTGCCAGTTGCGCCATCGACAGACCGGCATCCGCGGCCACCGTCTGCAGTCGTGACACGGCTTCGAGCACCGGCTGTTCGAGGACTCTGTCCATAAAACCGCTCATCACGTCGCTGCTGGCCCGGGAGTTGGCCGGCAACGCCGCGCCCGGCTTGTACTTCCCGGTGAGGACACCCTGGCTCAACGGCGACCAGACGATCTGCCCGATCCCGTTTGCCTCGCACAGCGGGATCACGGCTTGCTCGATCACACGCCATAGCATCGAGTACTGGGGCTGGCTCGACACAAAGCGGACAACGCCCGGTATATCGATGGCGGCCTGGATCTGCTCCGGCGTCCATTCACTGAAGCCGACATAGCGCACCTTGCCGGATTCCACCGCCCGGGTGAGCCCGTCCATGGTTTCTTCCAGGGGCGTATCGGGATCGTAGCGGTGGCACTGGTACAGGTCGACGTAGTCTGTGCGCAAGCGTCGCAGCGAGTCATCGAGCTGCTTTTCAATCTGCTTGCGGGACAAACCCTGGTCTGTCGCCGACATCGGGAAGAACAGTTTGGTGGCCAGCACATAGCTGTCCCGGGGCCTGCCATCAAGAACCTCCCCCAGCAGGGATTCGGCGCCGCCGCGATTATAGACATTAGCTGTATCTATAAAGTTGATGCCGAGTTCGAACGCATGGTTGATACAGTCAGCCGCCGCATCACGTTCGACGCCCATGCTGTAGGTCAGCCACGATCCGAGTGCGATCTCCGAGACTCTCAGATCGCTGTCCCCAAGCTGGCGATAGTCCATGCGTTGCTTCCCCGCTTTCAAATTCGTTCAATTCCAGCCGATTATTTCACAAACGGTACGCTGGCTGGCCGCGGTGATTCAGGTTGCCCCGCCGCCACTGTCCTATAACTAAGCCATGGGCCTTCTTTCCGAGATCAAACGCCGCAACGTGCTCCGCATGGCTTTACTCTATGGCGTGGCCGCCTGGCTGATCATGCAGGTGGCGGATGTGGTGATCGGGCTCGCCAACCTCCCGGCATGGTCGGGGCAGGCTGTGCTCGGCGTTCTTGCCGTCGGTTTCCCTATCGCGCTGGTCTTCGCATGGATCTACGAGATCACGCCGGAAGGGGTCAAGCTCGAAAAGGACGTCGATCGCTCAGCCTCGATTACGGATGCCACCGGCCGGCGTATGGACTTTATCGTCATCGCGGTGCTGGCCGCCGCGGTCATCGTGTTCGCCTATGACAAGTGGTGGCTGGGCCCGGGCAATGCATTCCGGCCGCCACCGAATTCGATTGCGGTGCTGGCGTTTGCCAACATGAGCCCCGACCCCGACCAGGAGTTTTTCTCTGACGGTATCTCTGAGGAATTGCTCAGTCTGCTGGCCAGTATCCCGGAGCTGCGGGTGATCTCGCGCACGTCGGCGTTCTCGTTCAAAGGCAAGGATGTCAAGCTCACCGATGTGGCCCGGGAACTGAATGTCGCCCACATCCTCGAGGGCTCGATCCGCAAGACCGGGGACCAGATCCGCATCACCGCCCAACTGATCGAGACACAAACCGACACCCATCTGTGGTCGGAGACCTACGATCGAACCCTGGATGACATCTTTATGATCCAGGATGAAATTGCGGCGACCGTGGTGGACAAACTCAAGGTGACCTTGCTCGGGGTGGCGCCGAGCGTTGACGAGACGGATCCGCACGCCTTTGCACTGTATCTGCAGGGGCGTTTCCTGAGCCGACAGGGCACCCCCGAGAACTGGGAGCAGGCCATCACGATGTTCGAACAGGCGCTGGCCATCGACCCCGAATACGCTGCTGCCTGGGTGGGGCTGGCGAATGTCTACGGGCGCCAGGCGGACAACAGCCTGAGGCCGGTAGAGGAGGGCTACGCGTTGTCCTACCAGGCAGCCACCCGGGCACTGGAGATCAACCCGGACTATGCGCCAGCCCATTCCCGGCTGGGCTGGATCACGATGCATAACCAGGGCGATCTGGTATCTGCGGCCCGGCATTACCAGCGGGCTGTGGAGCTCGACCCCACCGACACCGGCGTCATGTTCAGCGCTGCCAGTCTGGCGGAATCGCTGGGCCGGCTGGAACAGGCCATTGCGCTGGAGGAGTACGCGGTGGTCCGTGACCCGCTCGATCCGGTCGCGCACAACAATCAGGGCGATTCCTATCTCTCAGCCGGGCGCTTCGACCAGGCCATCGCTGCCTTCCGCACCGCTTTGCGGCTGAGCCCGGGCTATATCGGCGCGCACTATCGGATCGGCGTCGCGCTGTTGCTCAAGGGCGAGCCGCACGCGGCGCTGGAAGCCATGCAGCAGGAGCCGTTCAAAGCCTGGCGTCTGATCGGTCTGGCGATGGCTCACCACGCGCTTGACCAGCAGGCCGAATCCGATGCTGCACTCGCCGAACTGATCCAGCGCTACGAACAGGATGCCGCCTACAACATCGCCTATGTGATCGCGTTCCGCGGCGAGAACGATCGCGCCTTCGAATGGCTGGACAAGGCAGTGGTCTACAACGACCCGGGTCTGGCGGAGATCGTCAATGAGCCGCTGTTCGGGAACATTCGGGACGATCCGCGCTGGCTCGCCTTACTTGAGCGCATCGGCAAGACGCCGGCACAATTGGCCGAGGTCCAGTTCGAAGTGTGGCCGCCTGAGTAGGGCGGGACATTGGTGCCAGTCATGGCGTTATAGCATGTTGCCTGCGTGGGCCTGACCATGGTCAGGCGTCCATAAAGTGAACCGGCTCGGGGATCCGCCCGTGTCACCCGCAGCAGGAACCCGGCTCGACCTGGTCTGCTTCCTGCGAGATATAGCGCTACGCATCAATCACCGAGAAGTGGTTCGCGAGATGCATCGCATGCGCGCGTTCATAATCAGTCTTGCTCAGCTGTCCGAAGGCGAAATGCGGCTGCAGCGGTTCCGGTGCCGACGCAAAGTCATCGATGGACCTGCGCAGCCTTGCCAGCGCGACACCCGGATCGGTCTTGTCCTGCAATGAAGGAGCGCCAGGGATCGGTTCAGCCAGGTCGTGTGACATCCGGCCCCGCCAGGCGAACAGGCTGAACGCCGCCGCGCCGGCCGTGTTTTGAAAAAGCGCCGACTTCATTTGCGGGAATCCTGACATCGAATACTCGATGCTCTGTGCGCAATGGGTCAGCGTCTGCGCCAGGGTCCATGTTGATCCGGTTTCTGCGGACGCCACCCGCACCAGGCGCTCGGCTTCAAGCAATGCTGCGCTTAGCGAACCAAACTGCAGCTTGCGGTCCACCCCATTGCTGTCTTCGCAAGCGGATACCAGAACTGCTGGCCCGACGATCATGGTGCCGATGACAGACTTGATAAAGATCCGTCTGTTGTAAGTGGTAGGTTTCGCCATACCTGTATTTCGCTGGCCTGAGTATTTGAGGTCTGTGGTCTTACGCCGACTATTCACCGGACCTTTCTATTCGTCGGGCCCTTGCTGTTCTTCGGACGCTGGCTGTTCGTTGGCCAGAGCGGCGTCGAGCATTGCAACGAGTTCGTCCCGACTGTAGCTATAGCGATGATCTGCATTCATCTCGACCGTGCGTTCGATCATCCGACCAATGGTGATTTCCGCCTGCGCCTGATCGGGCACAACCAGATAGCGCGGCTTTGGATTCTGCTCAAAGAGTGAAAGATAGACGGCCTCCGCAACCTCCGATGGGTCCCCCGACGCCTGCAGGTTCTCCTCGGCCCATTTGATCTCATCCTCGAGTTCCGGCCCAAACAGAGACGCGTCCGGATCATCGGCATCCGCTTGCATACGGCTGAACGCACTCTGCGAAATCTTCGAGGTGTAAGTGCCCGGCTCGACCACGCTGACCTGTACGCCGAAGCGTCGCAATTCGTCGGCGAGCGCGTCGGTATAGGCTTCGATGGCGTGCTTGGTCATCGAGTAAGGTCCCCAGATCGCACTGGACAGCGTTCCGGATATCGAGCCTATATTCGTGATACGGCCCCTGGATTCGATGATCATCGGAGCGAACGCCTTGGTCACGCGATAGACGCCAAAAACATTCACGTTCATCTGAAACTCGAGCTCGGACTCGTCGATTTCGATCAGCGGCCCAAACACCAGAACACCGGCGTTGTTGACCAGTCCATACAGGCCCTTGCCAGCCTTGGCGACGGTAGCGACCGCAGCATCTATTTGCGCCTGGTCGTTCACGTCCAGCCGAATCGCCTGCACATTCTCGATCGCGTTTAACGCGTCGATATCGCTGTCCTTGCGGGCACCGGCGAAAACATAATATCCGCGCGACGCCAGGTCTTCGGTGATAGCACGGCCGAGACCCGTACTTGCACCTGTTACCAGTACGGCCTTTTCCGGCTCGGTGGCAGCGTGAACGGGACTGGCATGGATGGAGGCGGCCAATATAGACATGGACAGCATGGACGCGAAAACCAGCGAAATAGCGAGGCGTGCATAGCGTGGGTTCATTGATTCTGCTCTGGTGAGGTTTGCCTGCCGGATCATTGCTGGCCGCCAAACCGATTGCAAGAGATCATATGGGAAGGCAACGTGGCGCCTGGCGGGACTGCTGTGCGCTGCTGTAGTTTGTCGATCAGGCGATGATCAGATCCGCCAGAAAGAGCACGCCAGGGAAATAGCGGAACACCGGCGCTATGCCTGACACATGGCGCTCATTCGATGGTCGATGCCAGGTCTTCCAGTTTGCTCACCGTCCGCCAGTTGCGCGCCGTCGTATTCATCCCCAGGGCTTTGTCGACGCCTTTGGCGAACTTTGATTGGGCAAGCCCGTCAGGCGCGTGCAGATAAAGACAACGGTCGATGACGGTAATCGACTCTGACGCCGACAAGAGGCGTCTGGCGTCGCTGACCAGCTTCTTTTGGGGCGAATCTTCGAGAAAGAAAAGATGCAGAGACTTCGGCTCGGAAGCGGCCTGCGGATACGGATTGGAAGCGATGGCGGTTTTCAGTGCGGTGGCGGTCCGCAGCTGGATTGCCGGACGAAAGCCGTGCTGTTTCTCGATTGCTGTGCCGATAGCGTCTGCAAACGTCCCGCCAGATCTGAGGCCGGCCTTGAACACGACGTTTCCGCTCTGAATATAGGTCTTTACCGGTGCGCAGCCTGCGGCCTCAAATATCCGCGACAAATCCTTCATCGGCAGGCGGTTGCGCCCACCAACGTTTATTCCGCGAAGCAGGGCGATCCAGGTTTCCATAGGCTCAGCATACTACCGTGAATCAACCGGCGCGGATTAACGGCACCAGTATTGTTTTCGGATGTTGTTTTCGGAATGCTGTCATGATGAACGCTGATTCCTGATTCTGGAGAGCAGGCCTTGGGCTACGTAAAAATTGTTCTGAGCAGTGTGTTGCTGAGCCTGCTGTGGGCCGGCCTGGCACTCTACGGCGGTCTGAACGGCTGGTGGCTGAGTCCTATAGCGACGCCGGGTGACACACGCCAGTTTATGGATGCAGCCGTCAACATGATTGACGAGTCCAGCCCGGGAAATGTCGCGCTGGTGCTGATTGAAGACGGCGCTGTATACGACGAGTACTACCGTGCGGCAGACGCGCCCATCGCGGGCGACACGCTCTTCGCTACCGGCTCACTGAGCAAATGGCCAACCGCTTACGCCGTGATGCTGCTGGCTGAGCAGGGCAAAATCGATCTCGATGCGCCGGTGACGCGCTACCTGAGTCGCTGGCAATTGCCCGCCAGCGAGTTCGATAACGAGGCAGTGACTGTGCGCATGTTGTTGTCGCACACCGCAGGCCTGGTCGATGGACTTGGGTTCGGAGACTACACAGCCGATGAAGAACTACCGAGCCTGGAGGAGTCGCTCCAGCGGCCGCGGGCTTCAGACGGGGAAACGCAGATCGTGGTGGGTCGAGAGCCCGGTTCGGAGTGGGACTACTCCGGCGGCGGCTACCTGGTGCTGGAGTTGCTGGTTGAAGAAGTGAGTGGCCTGACTTTTCAGGAATTCATGCAGCAGGAAGTGTTCACGCCGCTGGGTATGAACCGCTCGACCTATCAGTACCTGGGTGATCTGGAAAATACGGCGGGTTCCCTTGAACGCAGTGGTGAACCAGCGCCGGTGTACCAGTACGCGGCAAAGGGTGCGACCGGGCTTTCGGCCTCGGCACATGATCTGACTCTGTTCGCTCTGGCTCAGATCAACGACGCCGGACCGCTATCGAGCGATTCGATCACTGCCATGCGTGAGCCCCTGGGAAGGAAAATGTCGCTGCCGATTTGGGGGCCGGGAGTGATGCTGTACCACTCGAACGGGCAGGGCGACTACGTGTTCGGCCATGACGGCGCCAATGACCCCTCGATTAACGCCAGCGTCAGGGTGAATCCCGACACCGGCAACGCCATTGTTGCCCTGTCTACCGGCCCTGCTTACCTGGGCTCGCGGATTGCCTACCAATGGGGCCTATGGGAGGCGGGTTACCCGGACTTTATCCAGTCGGGTCTGTCCATCGACAGCGCCAAGCGTCCGATACTCTATGGTCTGCTGCTTATCCTCGCGGCGACCGTGTTGCTGTTGGTGCGACGCTTTCGACACAGGTCTCCCTAGAGAGAGGACTCGGCGAGTGGCGATCCTGAGAATGGGGCACCTGAGAATAGGCAGGCAGCCGTAAGTCGTCGTAGACGGGTCAGCGAATCCTGGTGCCGGTCATCGCGTTGTTGCTTTTGGCCGACCGCAGCAGAGAAGAACGCCTCCGGAACGGTCCGGCCCCAACAGACCGTGGACCGGTCCCGTCAGCCGAATCCATCCCGCTTGCCGAACCGTCCCTGCTTGCTCTGGGCTAATCGCCTGCGCCCCTGTTGCGACGAGACACGGATCGTAGTTCTTCAGCTGAAAGGGCCTGACCCAAAGCCCTCAGGACATCCGGATCCGTCTCTACGGTGACCTGGTCCAGAAGCGCTTGTCTGGCGTCATCCGAGTGGGTCTCGGCGCTGAGAAACTCGACCGCGGACCTTTTGAGTCTGGAATTCGGCGTGCTTTTCATGATTCCTGCCACCAGCGCAATCTCTTCGGGCCTCGCCTTTGTCCCGCTGTCTTTGATTACCCGGGCGAGTGAATCAATCGCTATCGCTTCGGTGGCAGCGTCAGGCTCCTCGGCAAGGTGGCCGTAGAGGTCCGATCGGCTTGCCGGAGCATCAATCGCCGCGATCGCCTCCATGGCGAGACCACGGATTCGGGGCGATGGACTCGAGAGCTGCAGGCGGACGCTGGGATAAAGGCGAGCGTCGCCCGAGTTATGGGCCGCAGACAGGGCCGCGGCAAGCGCCTGATCCCTGGTGGCAAGTTGTAACTGATCCTCGATGGTGTTGTTTATGTATGCCTTGGTGGCATCGTCCGGGTCATCTATCAGGCTGGCCATATGGCCCAGGGCCATCAGTGCGCTCCGGCTTGAGAAACTCTGATCTGTGCCGGCCCGATCAAGCTGGAGCGCGAGCGCCGTTGCGATCTCGATCGACGGTGGCGTGACCGACGCCAGCGCAAAAGCCGCCTGGGAACGTCTTTGATCTGAAGCCGCCGGGTCCGCAAAGACCGTCTCAAGCACAGCAACGGCCTGATCCGTACCGGCCTTGCTCAAGGCCAGAAAAACCAGCGCAATATTCCTTGAGCGGATCGATCCGTCCAGCAACCAGCTATAGACCCGATCAGCCAGTGTCGAATCCTGTTGAAGTCCCGTGACCAGAACGCCGACCGCTTCCGACATCTGACCCTCGTCCAGCAGCGACCGGAAACTCTCCAGCACTTGTTCCGGCGGTCTCGTTGGTCCGGCCTCGACCTCAAGCTCGGCGGCAAGCTCTGCATCAGGCGCTGTGGATGGGTCGGTGTCTGTCAATGGCGGGTCCTCGCTGGCAACGCTGTGCAGCGCGGGCGGCGGAGGAGAGAAGCCGTCCGGCATGCGTTGCAGATCAAACTCGACCCGAGTCTGAACCACCGCCACGCCGTCCTTGAGGAGGCTCAGGTCCTCGACGCCGCTGATCGTCGAGAACCAGAATGCGCCAGGATCCAGAGATGCGAAGGCATTCGATTCCACGATATGGGCCCGATACCCCTTGCGCTCCAGGTCCTCGCCCAATTGCCGGTAGCGTTGCCGCTGGCGGTAGATGTGGATGTCCCCGGATTCGACCGTCATGAGCTGATAGTCGGCAAGATAGATACCGGTCCTGTCCTGTTGTTCGCTGGTCCAGTCGGATAGGGGCGACGAAGGCAGGTGAAAATCGAGTAGTAACAGCAGGCCTTCGGCAAAAGAACTCGCCGGGCCCATATGCCCATCGTCATCCCCACCGTCATCCGCATCCACGCCAAGCACAGCAATCGCGCAGCTGCGGTCCATCCGCACATCGGCGGACAGACCCGGCCCGATATGCATCGAGTCGCTCGTCGAATCACGCCAGGACCCGCTGATCGCGGTGCCAGGCTGCAGGTCCGCATCCTGAATATGCACGGTCAGTTGAGCGCCAGATTCCTGCCGGACGCCTGGCTGAAACTGCAGATAGAACTCGCCCGAAATGCGTCTGCGTTTGGCTGATCCTGTTGACTGTGCGGCAGGCGCGAAGGGCCCGAGCAGCACGGTATCGTTCGTTGCATACTCTGTGGACACCGTCGCCCGATAGACCGGCGCCCCGGTGGTCCAGACTGCGCACTCAATCGCGGTCGGCGCATTGCGATTCGCTTCGGTGAACCACCACAGCGCGCCCACCGCGAGCAGGGCGGCCAGTACCAGCAGATTGCGATCAGTCCACAATCTGGCTTGGCCTATAAGCCTTCAGCCAGGACCGAATCAGACCGCTGGAGGTTCCAGAGCTTCTGTCGGCCGATGGAGATGCCATCCCAGGAATACAGGCTCTTGGATACGGATTTCCAGATCGCCTTCGGATAGAAGCAACATTTTATCGTTACCCCATTGACCCGCTCGCCTTCGAAGGTGATCTCGCCGTTGAGAATCTCCTCGTCCAGATAGGCCTGCGTGCCGATGCTGCCGAGTATCTCGAATTCACTGATGGCGCCGGTGGCAAGCTCGAATGAGCCTCCGTTCTGAAATTCACCGAAGTCGTCCATGTGCTGCAGATGGAGTTTCAGCAGCCCGAGCGTGATGTCCAGATCGCCCTTCAGCAGACCCAGATCGACGGTGATCCCGCCTTTCCAGTCCAGCTCTGCATAGGGATCGATCCACACCGTCGCGCTCATCAGAGATTCGGCGTCGGCGAACGGTTCGTCGAAGGGACTGTCCGGATCCGCGCCCGTGGCGAGAAGCGTCAGGCCATAATCCACACCAGATTTACTGGTGATACATGAATGCACATTGACCTCCATTACCAGCGCACTCAGGAAGGTCTTCTCGCACAGGTCCTGGGCGAATGAGATCTTGTTATCGTCCGGCGCTTGTCCGTCGTCATCCTGGACAAAACGCTGGCTGATCTTCTCCAGATCATCGTTGTCGATATCGATCTGCCCCTCGACCGGTATAGAGCCCAGGATATCTACATAGTGAATGCCAAACAGATGGAGCATGACACTCGGCTGGTAGCTGCGCAGATACTCCCAGTCGGGGCCGTCGGTAGCCTCCTTGTGGGCGAAGGTGTGAGTAAAGTCGATGCGCACCAGTTCCGCGTCGATAAAGCCATCCAGGTGCGCCTCCAGGGTAGAGCCCAGTGTGGCAAACGGTATTCCGCTGCCAGGCGTTGGCAGGCCGGTGGCCAGGTCGGGGGTGCTGACCACGCCGAAACGCGCCTGGTTGAGGAAGGACATGCCGATCTCCATCGAGTCGGCGTCGCCGAGACCCACCTCCAGCTTCTTGAACAGTCCCTTGTCTGCAGTGACAGATTGATCGTCGGTAAGCCTTTGCACCTTGGCGAGCATGGGCGCGACAGATTCGTCATTATCGTCATAGGCGTCGGGGTTGTAGGGCAGACGCTCCGACAGGAAGAAATCCGCATAGACGCAATTATTGCTCGCCTCATCGTCAGTCGGGAGATCCGCCTCGGCAAAGGCCGGGGCCAGACAGGCGCGCATCTCGAAATGATTCTCGCCGTCCCAGGCCCCACCGGGCCCGACGGCGTCATAGGTCTCGCCCTCGATAAACAGGGAGTCGACAAAGTGATTTTCGGTGCTGGCAGATAATTCATCGATCGGCTCGCTGAGCGAGTGACCTGCCGGGCCCATGTTGCCGATCTCTTGCACGGTCAGCGGTAGCCAGCCCTGTCCGAGACCGATCGGTTTGATCGCATAATTGATCTGGATTGCACCGATCGCTTGCAAGGCGTTCTGTTGGTCCGGAGGCGCTCCGTCGAGCCATGCCTCCAGCGTGACCTCGGTGTTCGCCGTATGCATCTCGTCATGCGTGTTGGCGTCGTTCAGGTCCCGCGAATAGTTCAGCACGATGTTTGACTCCAGCGTCAAACCGGCCAGCCCGACGTCGAGGCCTGGGCTGGGTGCGACCGTCAAGCCGATCACGCATCCTGGCTCGCCGTCTTCCCCGATACAAAGCTGGTTCACATCCGTCGTCCGCATCGGCTCGGTCAGGACCACGTAGTTGTCATCGTTTAGCGTCTCGTTGCTGAGCAAGGTGTCGTTGGATTCCAGCAAGACCGCGAACGAAAACAACCGTTGCGGGGTCTCCGGGTCATAGCAGCCCTGACCGGGGCGGCCCTCGGTGGCGATAAAGACGTCCTCACCCGGCGCGACAAGCTGAATCTCGGCGGAGCCAACGAGACAGCTCGGTGTGTCATCGCCCGAATCGACTTCCGTATTGGCTTCGCTGTCGACCAGGAATAGGTTTGCGATGACCTTGGTGCCCGGTTCCAGGCCATCTGTTCCCGCAACACCGATGACATAGTCGAAACTGTGATACTCATACAGGACCGACTCTTCATCCGGCAGCGAAAAATGCGTCACGTACAGGGTATTGGGCGTGGTGTCCTCATTGACGCCGGAATCGCCATCAGAATCGCCGCCGCAGCCCGCGACGGATAACACCAGGACACATGAGAGGAGACTTGCAGAAATACGCGATCGGAAGATGTTGTTCATTTTTCTCGCTCGACGTTTGATCGTGTCGACAGGTTTGCGAGCCACCATCACTGCTGCCGCCGCAACCCACGGGTCGCGCGCGCACCGACCCGATACTTATTAAATAGGTCATGAGCCAACTGCCCGGCATGGGTAATAGACCCCATATTGCTGGGCACTGCCGGCACCAGCCTCCTGGATCGCGACAGCAAGGCGGGTGTCAATTCGAATCCTTCGAACCTTTGCCGATCGCGGCGGTCCATCTGCAAAGCTACAATCAGCACCCTGAGCTAATCAGCCAGCAATCAATAACTCCGAAGGAGCCACAATGAATTCCAGCCACCTGTTCGAATCCTATGCCCTGGGCGATCTCAAGCTAAGGAACAGGATCGTGCTCGCACCGATGACGCGCGGGCGAGCTGGCGCCGAACGGGTGCCGAACGACATCATGGCCGAGTACTATCATCAGCGTGCTTCGGCTGGCTTGCTGATCACCGAAGCCACGGTCGTGTCTGCTCAGGGCAACGGCTGGATCGACTCGCCGGGTATCTACAACCCGGCCCAGGTCGAGGGCTGGAAGAAGGTCACACGCAAGCTCGAGCCGACCGGCACGCCGATATTCCTGCAGCTTTGGCACTGCGGCCGGGCCTCGCACAGCGATTTCCACGACGGCGAACTCCCCGTGTCCGCCTCGGCGGTGAAGCTCAATGGCGACCAAATCCATACGCCGAAGGGCAAGAAGGAATACGAGACCCCGCGGGCGCTGTCTGTGGATGAAATCAAGGCAACCGTGAATGACTACCGGCAGGCGGCGATCTACGCGAAGGAAGCCGGCTTCTCGGGCGTGGAAGTACACGGTGCCAACGGCTATCTGATCAACCAGTTCCTCGATTCGAAAACCAACCAGCGCACAGACCAGTACGGCGGCAGTCTCGAGAACCGCTTCCGCTTCTTTAAAGAAGTACTCGAAGCCGTTCTGGAGATCTGGCCAGCCGAGCGGGTCGGGACGCGGATCTCACCCAACGGCGTGTTCAACGACATGGGCAGTCCGGATTTTCGCGAGACCTTTCTCTACGCAGCCGGAGAGATCAACAAGTTCGGGCTGGGCTATCTGCACATCATGGATGGCCTTGCTTTCGGCTTCCACGAGCAGGGCGAGCCGATGACGCTGGCCGAATTCCGGCCGGTCTACAAAGGCACGATTATGGGCAACTGCGGTTATACAAAGGACGCCGCCGAAGAACGAATCGCGGCCGGCGATGCCGACCTGATCGCATTCGGGCGGCCCTATATCACCAACCCGGACCTGCCGGAACGCTTCCAGAATGACTGGCCACTGACACCCGCTGAGGATATGTCGCTGTGGTATACGCCGGGCGCCGATGGATATACGGATTATGCCGTGTACGAGGTGTCGGCCGCGGAGCAGACCTGACGTGATTTGAGGGCGCCGGTAATAGCTTCATAGCTTGGTAGGCTATCCGGGCGTACGGAATCCCGGTGCCTGGGGTCGGCTTGTGTGAATTAGCCGGCGAGCAGCTGCTCCAGCCAGGTTCGCCCGGCCTGAGTGTGAAGCCACACAAGAGCAGCACAGTTCAATAGCACGGTTAGCCAGAAAATGACGCGGAAGGACGTCTTTTGTGTCTTGTGTCTTTCGGTTTGCTGTGCGATCAGCGCGCCGGGCCATCCGCCTGAAAGCGCCAATAAATGCAGCTTGTCCTCGCTTATTCTCTGACCCCCTTTCTGCGCGGCAGATTTATCAGCGACGTAGGCTACAAAGGTCGCGACGCTGGCGACCAGATATACGATGGCGATCAGCAAAGGCAGGCCGGTCGCGAAAACGGAAAAGCAAACCGCGGCGAGAAAAACTAACGCGACCACGATAGAGGGCGGGCCTCTTCTTCGTTTTTTCCTCTCGGGTAGCTTATCTCCCGCAAGGGTGGCATCCGCCGCGCGAACCCGTCCTTGTTTATCGCGTGCAATCGCGTAGCTGACAACGTCATTGACCTGCGGGCGTCGATTACGATTGGCCAGAGCTTTGATGTGGATAAAGACCTGAGGACCGTCGTCGAACGGGGCGATGAAGCCGTAGCCCCTCTCGTCATTCCAGGATGCAATTTTGCCTTTGCTACGCATCTGACTCTGTTGCGATTCTGGTGCCGGTCGTCGCTTTATAGCGCCGTATTACAAGATCAGTTGCGGTATCGGCTGGAACATCGGCCGGCGTATTGGCCACAGAATTGGCCGGAGCGCAGGCTCGCTCGGCAAACGTCGCCTGACAAGCGAGCGGTCACTCGAACGACTGATCCAAAAATTCCTCAGCAGCCGATATGCCTCACCAACAATCAAGGCTGTTTGCGCAGCCAGTTCATCTGCAGCCCCAGGAAGACAACAAACACCGCCAGGATGACAGCGAAAGTTTTGAGCAGCAGAGGGTCTTCCAGGGAACTGACCAGGGGCGCCCCGACCGGAAAGCGCGTCATGATCTCTGTTGCCGTGGGTATCAGATGAAACAGCACGGTAGAAGAGAAACACAGCGCTACGAAGTACTTCTGGAAGGCGCCGAGGAAGCTGACTTTGGTCGCGGCTATTCCCACCACCACCGCGAGGATAGTCAGCACCGCGAGTCCATGCGCTGCATTGGGCCCGCCATGCCTGAATATGCCGAGCGCGCTAATCGCGGTAAGCATTGTCGCCGCCAGGTAGATCTTCGCCAGGCCACGCTCGATCCTGATCTGTTTGTCTTTCCAGAGCAGGTAAAAGACGATTAGCACGGCGCCAGTGCCGACAATCGTGTGGAAGATACCCAGTGGGCTCAATGGCATGTCGATTCCTCTGGCTCTGATTCCATGATCAGTGACGGTGACAGTGACTATAACTCGCTGCAGCGGGGCCAACGGGCGACGGGCACTCGAATGGCGTCGGGTCGCAGAAAGAGAGCGATAGCCATGGGGTCAGGGTCACTGTCCCCAATACACCATCCCCAGGACACCGGCGCCGGCCTTTTTATGACCGGCACCGGTCCTCTTCTGGCTGACCTGGTTCAGCGAACCAGTTCGATCTCGCTTGGCCGCCACTCTTTGGTGAAGAACGACTCGAGCGGACTGTATAACCGCAGAATGACGAACCAGCCCTTTGCCGGGTCCGTCTGGATCCAGTTGCCACGTTTCACGCCTTCAGGCTGCTTCGGGCCGATGAATACCGTGGTCGATCCATCAGAGGCGACTTCGGCTGCCGGCGACGGGTAGCTCTGGCTGCCTGCCCGCGGGAACCGCTGCGGTGTCTGCAGCATCGAGCGGGACTGGTTGTCATACAAAATCAGCGACCAGAACGCACGAGCAGGGATACCCTTGGGAAGCGTGACCTTGTAGGTCTTGCTGCCATCATACGGATTGCCTTCGGAGTCCAGAAAACCGATGAGATACTGCGACCCGACGCCAGGAATGTTCATGATCATGCCGGGCGAATCGAGCGTGTAGCCATAATAGAAGGCAATGCGCGAATCCAGCGTGCGTGCTCCGGTAGGCGGATACGGCTTGAACATGCCGTCTTTGAACGCCGGCGGCGGGGTCTCAAAAAACGCGCCGCCTTCCCACAGCATGTTGCTCCACATCGAACCCGGATAGTAAGACCATTCCGGATGCTTCACGGTATAGCGCCAGTTCAGCATGCGGCCCGAAGCGCTGCCGACTGCGGCGGCATCGGTGAGGATCTTCTTCATCCGCGCATCGGGCTTGAACGGCTTGCCGTGCTGGATGCCAATGGCAGCCAGTTGTCCGGCGAGTTCCACGTCATAACTGGTGGCCGGTTCCTGCTGCACGTTTTCGTTGATCATTTCGAAGAAGCCGAAATCACTCGGCGGGATCGTGTTGAATGACTTGCCGCTGCCTTCAACGAACTTCATAGGCGGTATTGGCGGGTTCTCGGCCAGGCGTACCGTGCCATCAAGCGCCGTAGCGATGCTGGTGCCTATGCCGCCGGGCGTGTACGGATAGAGTTTGGTGTTCTTCTTGATGTTCTCAACCGCAGGCTTGGGATCCTCGTTTACCAGAAATGCACGGGACGCATACAGCACCCGGTTGGTTTTCGAGTGGGCGATAAAGTAGCCGCCTTCCGGCAGCGGTCCATCGTAACCCGGCGGCACCAGCAGGTACTTGCCGCCCTCGCCACGGTCAGGACCGGGTCGGCCGATGTCGATGATCCAGGAAAACCACATGTCATTGAGCGTGCCAAGCCCATTGGGCGGCTGTTCCAGTACCATCGGGCCTTTCGACAGGTTGATGATTCCCAGCACATAGACCGTATCCGTGTTACCGGTGAGGAACAGTGCCTCGCTGCTCAGCAACTCGGAGAAAACAAGGAACGTGTTGTCCTCGGCGCCAACGCTCTGGAAACCCTTGCCCATCGCGTAGGCCGATGCGCCGCGGAAACTGTTGTTGTAGGCGTTCAACGCACGGGTGAAATCCAGCGTGTCGCGGACCCGCTCAGCGGTCTCCACAGTCGGCACGCCGTCCTTGTATTCGAGGGTGCCAATACGACTCTCGACCCGGTCGGGTGTGGTGATTTCAGCGGGGATCGGGGTGGTCGACTGCGCGGCGGCCAGGCCGGGCACGACAAGCAGGCAAGACTGCACCAGTGCAAGCGATACTCTCAGGATCTTCTTCATAAAACTCTCCACAATGTGGCCACGAACCGACAAACCTGGCAGTTGGTCTTTTCTCCGAAATTCGAACGGCTGACGATAGCACACCAGTGTGACAGGATTACTGCTGACTGGTCAGGGATGGTCAGGGACGGCCAGCGACAATGTCCATGATTCGCTTTAGCGGGGCCAACGGGCCACGACACTCGAATGGCGTCGGGTCGTAGAAAGTCAGCTACAACCTTGTTATCGCCATGGGGTCAGGGTCACTGTCCCCACAACACTATTCGCTGTGCCAACTGGCTCGCGCGCCTAGCGCAGCAATCCATTGAGAGATCGCTCTTTAGTGGCGCAGATCGATGCGCTTATCGATGGGCACGCAAAAAATATCGACCGGGTTGCTGCGCCCCCGCAGCGTCAGCGGGGGCAGCGCCAGCAAGTTCATAGACGAGTCGACCTTGCCATCCAGCGTAAGCTTCAGCGCATTCGAGAACAGCACTTCGCCGGCGCGCGCCCGTTGACTCAGGCGCGCGGCGATGTTCACCGTGTCGCCGATCAGGGTGTAGTTCATGTACTGCTCTGATCCCAGGTTGCCGGCAACGACCTCGCCTTGATTGATGCCGATGCCCAAGCCGGTATCGATGTCGTATCTTTCCCGCCAGCGCTCAGCCAGTTCGCCAAAACCCGACAACATCTCACGTGCGGCACGCAGCGCACGCACCCCGCCATCTTCCTGGGCGATAGGCACGCCAAAGCCCACCATCAATGAGTCGCCTGCCATGTTGAACACGGTGCCATCGTAACGGAAAGCCGCCGCCGTCAAGACCGCAAAAAATTCGTTCAGCAGCTCGAACACCTGCGCCGGCGCCAGCTTCTCGGCAATGCCGGTGAACCCGCGCATGTCGGCAAACATGACCGCAGCATGCGCGCGTGAGCCGATCGTCAGCGCGGCCATGTCGCCCTCCATCCGGGCCATGATCTCGTCGACCAGGCGGCCGGAGACATAGCGCCGGAACACGCTGCGCAATCTCTCATGATCATGTTCTGCCGCCAGCGCACGTTGCGAGGTCAATCGATTGAGGGATCTCCGCTGCTTCAACAGGGTCTGCAGGCGCGCCAGAATCTCCGCATCGCGGGTCGTAGGTACGAAGACGGCATCGACCCCTGCTTCATAGGCAGACTGCTGCCAGATATCCCTGTCCACCAGCGCTGCCTGAGGCAATAGTGCAGTTTCCGGCCGACGGCGCAGTTGCCTGCAGGCCTCCAGCATTTCTGTTTGACCTACGTGCAGACTCGCGTGCTGGCTCACATGCGTCACAAGCAGAGAACAGAGATCCAGCTGCGGATACGTCAACAGATCGGCAGGGGTGCTTACAAAGCTGCACTCGTGACCGAGCTGCGCCAGCCAGTTGCGGATACGTTCGCGTGCTGATTGGCTTGTGGCCAACACCACGCAGGGATTATTTGCCATTGCTCGAACACTCATCGCCAGCCGAGAGTATACGGAATTCAGATGACCCGTCCGAGGCGGCTGGTGGCTGGCAACTGGTGCCTGAGTCGCAGTCCCCGCAACTGTGTCATGAGAGGAATTACGGGGACAGTTTACCTATTTCTCTCTCGCTGTCCGGGTACCTGGAACGCGGCGGCAGGCCCGAGTGCTGTCTCAGCAGCTTGCTCTTTCTTGGCGTATCGCGACGCAATCCACCTATATGCGCCGCTCTGCCGCGCATCAGGTACCCGGCGCCAGCTCCCGGGCTGTCGCCCGTTGCTCCGACCACTGCAGGACCGCGACCGTAAGAGCCGGCAGCATCGTCAGCGAGACGATCGCTGCGCCCAGGATGCCGAACATGACGATAGCACCGACGCCTCGATACAGCTCGGTTCCGGCTCCCGGGATGAAGACCAGCGGGGCCAGGCCGCAGATGGTCGTCAGTGTTGACATCGCGATCGGGCGTATTCGTGATGACACAGCGTCACGTACCGCGTCGACTGCAGACATGCCGCCTTCTCGTATGCTCCGCGTGGCGCGGTCGACGATCAGGATCGGGTTGTTGACCACCGTGCCCATCAGTATCAGGAAGCCGAGCATCGAGATCATGTCGAAGGACTGGTGAAAGCCGCCGAGCCCTATCGCGCCGAGCAGGGCGCCGAATCCGTTCAGCAGGGCCAGCCCGACGATGCCGGCTGCGATGCCAAGCGGTATCGTCGTCATGATCAACAGCGGATAGCCCCAGTGACGGAAGATAGCGACCATCAACAGGAACACGATGATCAGTGCTACGGGATAGTTGGCTACCAGGGCCGCCTTGGTGGCTTCGAGCTGGTCGCTGGCGCCCGAGATATCGACATTGACACTGGCTGGCAGTGCACCCGTACCACGCAGATAGTCGATCACATCGAATCTGACAATTTCGACGCCGTCCTCCAGCGCAATGTCGGCCGGCGGAATGACGTTTAGCGTGACCGTGCGCTGCCCGTTGATGCGGCGAATCGAGTTTGTATCGACCGTCTCGCTGATCGTTGCAAGCGCCTCCAGGGGCAACACGCTTCCCTGCGGCGTGTAGATCGGCAGCCCGGCCAGATTTTCGAGGCTGAACTGCCCTCCCGTCGTGCCGAACAGGTAGATGTCCACTTTGTTGTCGGACTCGAAAAACTCGTCGACGAATGCGCCGTCCGTCAGCGCGGCGACAGTGTAGCCGACGTCATCGGCCGTCATGCCGAGTTCGGCCGCCCGGGTCCAGTCGGGGCGCACCTCGATTAAGGGTTGTGAAAGAGACAGTGATGAAGGGCTCGACTGAATGCGGGGATTGCCGAGAACTTCTTCGGCGCGCCGATACGCCGCCAGTGCCGCATTGTAGACGACGCCGAGTTCAGGCCCGGAGATGTCGAGGTTGATACTTCTCGTGCCACCGTCGTTGCTGGAAATGATGGAGCCGCGGGCCGCGAACGCACGCATGCCGGGATACTGCCGGTAGCGCGCCGTGATCGCGTCCATGAGCTCATCGATATCCGAGCGGCGCACAGGCTCGGAGATAATGCGCATGCCGCCGGCGTCGATTCGCGTGTTCAGATAGCGGATTGCGGGGACCTCGACTTCACCGCGATCAAAGCGTTCCGGATCATCGCCCACGAACGGCAAAAAATAATCCCGCACTTCCTGGCCGATAACGGCCATGGTCTCGAGGTTGTATCCCGGCGGCGCGCTCATCGAAGCGAAGGTCTTGGGTTCCTCGCCCTCCGGCAGGTATTCGGCCGCCGGGGTGAGAAAAAGAATGATGATCGCGCTGGCGGCAACCGTTGCAACTATCGTGGTTGCCCGGCGTTTGGGCGTCGCGATCAGCGCATCGATCGATGCGAGCAACCGGTCGCGCAATGCGTGGTCCCTGGTGCCCTGTCCCTCGGTGCCGAACGACAGGCGCGCGCTCGCCGTGGGTATCAGGGTCACCGCCACCAGCATTGACGCGAGGATCGAGGCAGCGATGGCGACGGCGACGTCGGAGTACAGTTGCCCGGCTTCCTCGACGATGAACAGCACCGGCAGGAACACCAGGATGGTCGTCAGCGTCGAAGCCAGAACGGCGGTCCAGACACTCTGCACACCCTCAACGGCTGCACGGAAGCGATCCAGCCCCTCGCGGCGCTTTTGCTCGATACTCTCGATGACGACGATGCTATTGTCGAGCGTCATGCCGATGGCGAATGCGACGCCCGCGAGTGATATCACGTTGATGGTCCGGCCTGCGACCAGCAGGCCAATGAATGCCGCAATCGTACAAATCGGTATGCCCAGCGCCCCGACGGCCGTCGCACGTGCCGACCTGAAGAACAGGTACATGACGAGCGTAGCAAACAGCGCACCGATACCAAGGTTGATCCACACGTTGCGAATCGATGCCTCCACATAGCCGGCATCCTCTGCGATCAGCGACATGGTCATGCCGTTCGGCTCGAGTACGTCGCGCTTGACCCGCTCGACGGCATCGAGCATCGCATACTTGATGTCGATGACGTTCGAGCCCGCCTCGCGATTGACCGACATGGATAGAACCGGGTCCGCGTTGAAATACGCGAGCCCCTGCACCTCGAAGTGGTCGAGTTCGACGACGGCGACGTCGGACAGGCGAATGAGCGAGTCGCCACGCCTGTCGATGATGAGGTCTTCAAGCGTGCCGACCGAGTCGAAGCGTCCGACCGTCCGCAGCAGGTAGCGGCGCTTGCCGCTGTCGATCTCGCCGCCGGAGACATCGCGGTTACGCGAGCGAATCGCATTGCGCACGTCGCTGATAGTCAGTTGCCGGTCGGCGAGCTTCGCGGGATCGACAAGAATCTTGATCTGGCGGTCAGCGCCGCCGCCCACGTTGACCTGTGATACGCCGGGCACACCCGAAAGCCGCGTACGCACGTTATCGACGATGAAGTCGCGCATCATATCCATATCGAGATTGCGCGGATTTCCCGGAAGCGGCGAGATTGCGAAGTACATGAAGGAGTTCGATGAAAATGAACTGGCGTAGACGCGTGGCTCGTCAACGTTCTCCGGATAGGACGGCACCTGGTTCAGCGCGTTGCTGACCTCGATCAGCGTCTGCGTCATGTCGACACCGAACGGGAAATCCAGCTCGATCACGGCCCTGCCCGACGACGCGGAGGACTCGAGGCGCTGCATATACGGCAGCGTGCGCAGATACTCCTCCTGCTCGATCAGGATTTCCTTCTCGACATCCTGCGGCGTGGCGCCTGGCCATGAGGTTACGATGGAGATGGTCCGAACCTCGAGGTCGGGGATCATCTGAACGGGGACGCGCAGTGCCGCCACGACGCCGATGACACAGATAATAAGTGCGGCAACAGTCGTCAGGATGCCGTTGCGGACGATGGCCTCAAACATAGCTAGCCGCCCCCGCGAATAACGTTGACCGCCTGGTTTTCCTGCAGGGATTCGTTGCCGCGAGTGACGACGAGGTCGCCTTCGGCGAGGCCGTGTGTCACTTCGATCACGCCATCGAATTCCAGCCCGATTCTTACTGTGCGTTCACGCACGATTGTTACGCCGTCACTGTCATCGATAAGCCACGCGCTTATGCGACCATCCGGGAAGCGCAGGATTGAATCGCGGGGAACAACGGTTCCGATCCGGCCGGTCGCCAGGCCCAGGGATGCGCTGGCGGACATACCCGGTGTGATCGCGAGAGAGCTTGCGAGCGCGTCATCGTTCGCGACGACCCGGAGCAGGAAAGTCCTGGCGCCAGGATTCTTGATCGGCACGATAGCCTCGACACGTCCGGACAGCACCAGGCCGGGGCCGGAGTCCAGCGTGATCCGGACCGGCGTATCCGTGCTGAGTTCGCCGAAATAGTCCTGCGATACGCGGAAGTCGAAACGAAGGTTGTCTGTCGCCACCAGTTCGAGCAGCCCGTCGCCCGGATTTACCCACTCGCCGAGCTCGGAGAAGCGTTGGCTGATGACGCCTGTAAACGGTGCTTTGAGACGATGTCGCTCGACCAGGGCTGCCTGCTCGCGTGCCGCCGCGCGCGCCGCGGCGAGCGCTGCCTCGTCGATGGTGACTTCGGAGCGAAGCGATTCAATCTGCGTGCGCGGTATTCCGCGCTCCGGACCTACCCGTTCCGCTTCGTCAAGACGACGTCGTGTATCGGTCACCTCGGCTTCGCGCTGCCGGACCTCGGCGTTTGACCGCTGCAGCGCAAGCTCGGCGAGTTCGGCATCGAGACTAAGCAGGACGTCGCCCGCATCGACACGCTGGCCTTCATCGACAAACAGTTCGGCTACCAACCCTGAGACGGCGGTGGACAGTACCGCCGAACGTGGAGAGGTTACCGTGCCGGTGACGTCGAGACGATTCACGATATCGCGTGTCGTGACCGCCGTTACTTCGACCGGTGCCTGGGCAGTGGCCGTATTGGCAATCAGTATTGAACAGATGAGCGACAGCACGATCTGTCTGCTGTGCATGAGGGTGTCTCCGAGTCCGCTGGGCTTCGAGCCGCCCACTATTGTACGTCGCTATCTGTTGCACGGCGTACCAGTATACGGGTCGGATTGGCGAGGGCGCTGCTCGGAGCCCGGACTGATACAAGCTGTTACCCGCCGCGCGAGGAGAGCAGTTTGATTCGCAGAAGATTCAGTTTGCCCTATTTGGCTGGCGTTTCGCTCTGGGTGGCAGCCCGGTACGTTACGTCAGCAGCTTGCCCTTCCGTACGCGCTTCTGGTGCGCTTTCTTCGTATTCATGCGACGTGCCGAGCCACTCGAAGTAGTCGTTCTCGTTCTTCTCGCTGGAAAGGCCCCCTCTTCGGTGGCATGTCATCCGCCCGTTTCTCTTTAGGCCCGGGTTCGAGTCGAATTCTCTTTGGCCCGAGTACTTGCGGTATCCTCTTCATTAGATTTATCCGCCCAACCTGACAGCATCCATGGAAAGACGTAGTCAGTGCTGGATTTGATTACCAGGGCCAATCTAATGTTTCGGACAGTGGTGTCAGACGCACCTGCCGGCCCGGTCAGGCAATTGTAATGCGGCTTCAGTCTTTGCCGAGATCAGGCGCAACAGTTGTCCAGAACCTCGGTCGATGGCCCGATAAACGGAGAGCGATATGGATACACAAGTGAAATGTCCCGTAATGCACGGCGGGCTTACGTCCGGCGGCCAATCGACAACTGATTGGTGGCCTGAAACGTTAAATCTCGACATCCTGCATCAGCACGATGCCAAGACCAATCCGATGGGCGCTGACTTCGACTATCGCGAAGAACTCAAGAAACTCGACGTAGGCGCACTCAAGCAAGACCTGCATGCTCTGATGACCGAAAGTCAGGACTGGTGGCCTGCGGACTGGGGCCACTACGGCGGTTTGATGATCCGCATGGCATGGCACGCCGCAGGGACCTACCGAATTGCCGATGGCCGGGGTGGCGGCGGCACCGGCGATCAACGATTTGCACCGATCAACTCCTGGCCTGACAACACGAACCTCGACAAGGCTCGCCGCCTGCTTTGGCCGATCAAGCAGAAGTACGGCAACAAGCTCAGCTGGGCCGATCTGATCATCCTGGCGGGCAATATCGCCTACGAGTCGATGGGGCTGAAGACCTTCGGCTTCGGTTTCGGCCGTGAGGACATTTGGCATCCTCCAAAGGACACCTACTGGGGCTCGGAAAAGGAGTGGCTGGCGCCATCCGATAACCCTGACAGTCGCTACTCGGGCGAACGGGATCTCGCAAATCCGCTCGCTGCGGTCATGATGGGCCTGATCTATGTAAACCCGGAAGGCGTGGACGGCCAGCCGGATCCGCTCAAAACGGCCAGGGATGTGCGTGAGACCTTCGCCCGCATGGCCATGAACGACGAAGAAACGGTCGCACTGACCGCCGGCGGCCATACCGTGGGCAAATGTCACGGCAACGGCGATGCCGCTCTGCTGGGCCCTGAACCCGAGGGTGGCGAGGTGGAGGATCAGGGCTTTGGCTGGTTAAACAAGACCCGCCGGGGTGTCGGCCAAGATTCGGTCACCAGCGGTCTCGAGGGTGCCTGGACGACCTCTCCGACGCAGTGGGACAACGGCTATTTCGATATGCTTCTCAACCACGAATGGGAATCGCGGAAGAGTCCCGCCGGCGCCTGGCAGTGGGAGCCGGTGGATATCAAGGAAGAGGACAAGCCGGTCGACGCCGAGGATCCGTCGGTCCGTCACAACCCGATCATGACCGATGCCGATATGGCAATGAAAATGGATCCGGCGTACCGCAAGATATCCGAGCGTTTTTACAAGGATCCCGAGTACCTCTCGGAGACTTTCGCGCGTGCATGGTTCAAGCTGACGCACCGCGATATGGGGCCCAAGGAGCGTTACATCGGTCCCGACGTTCCCGCAGAGGACCTGATCTGGCAGGACCCGGTACCGGCAGGCAACACGGACTATGACGTGGAAGCCGTCAAGGCGAAGGTCGCAGCCAGCGGTCTGACTGTCGGCGAAATGGTCGCTACTGCCTGGGACAGTGCCAGAACGTTCCGCGGCTCGGACATGCGCGGCGGCGCAAACGGGGCGCATATCCGCCTCGTTCCACAAAAGGACTGGGACGGCAACGAGCCGGAGCGTTTGGCCAAAGTCCTCGAAGTGCTCGAGGGCATCGCAGCTGATTCGGGTGCAAGCGTAGCGGACGTCATTGTCCTCGCCGGCAACGTCGGCGTTGAGCAGGCGGCCACGGCGGCAGGCTTTGACGTCAAGGTGCCTTTTGCGCCGGGTCGTGGCGATGCGACGCAGGAAATGACGGATGTGGAGTCGTTTGAACCTTTAGAACCGATTCATGACGGTTATCGCAATTGGCTAAAAGAAGACTATGCCGTCAAGCCGGAAGAACTCATGCTCGATCGCACGCAGCTTATGGGACTGACCGCGCCTGAGATGGTCGTGCTCGTCGGTGGCATGCGCATGCTCGGTACCAACCACGGTGGCACTGCACACGGTGTGTTCACCGATCGTGCGGGTGCACTGACGAACGACTTCTTCGTCAACCTCACCGACATGGGCAACACGTGGAAACCGAAAAGCGATAGCGTGTACGAAATCCGGGACCGCAAGACGGACAAGGTCAAGTGGACGGCGACCCGGCTGGATCTCGTGTTCGGGTCGAATTCGATCCTTCGTTCCTACGCGGAAGTCTATGCGCAGGATGACAACAAAGAGAAGTTCGTGGAGGACTTTGTTGCCGCGTGGACCAAGGTCATGAACGCGGATCGCTTCGATCTGGCCTAGAGCGACAGGGGAACTATAGAATTACGGGGACAGTTAACCTATTTCTCTCTCGCTGTCCGGGTACCTGGAACATTGGGGGAATAGGTTAACTGTCCCAGTAATTCCGATCGCCAGCCCTTTGGGCGCTTTCTTCCTGCTACGATAAATCTCTGTCAGGTAGGCCTCCCGAGAACAGAGTGGCTCTGATGGCGCTTGATGAATCGCTTCGTAAAACAAGGAACATCATTCTGGGAATACTGGCCACCCAGCTGGTGATCCTGTTCCTCATTTTTTTCCCCGCACCCTGGCGTGCAGCACCGTATCTCGGCTTTGCCGCCGGCCAGCAGGGCGGGGTTTGGGCGTGGCTGCTGGCTGCGGTCACGGTGGTCTTGTACACACGCAGCGCCGCAAGCATATCGACTGTGCGGACGTACATGTTCAAGGCTGACAGCCTGAAGCTCCTGGCCGTGCTCGCGGCTTTTGCCGCGGCCATCGTGGAAGAGGTGATCTTCAGAATAGGGAAATAGGTAAACTGTCCCCGGAACTCGCTGTCACCGTACGGAGCATACGGAGCCAAAAGTGAACTGGGAAGCTGTTTCCGCGATCGGCGAAATCGCGGCGCCGCCGGAGTCATCGTCACCCTCGGATATCTGTCAATTCAGATCCGTCAGAACACCAAGGCATCACGCATCACCGCCGTGCAGACCGCGAAAAAAAGGTGTCAGGTTTATTTGTCATCAAGAAAATAAACCTGACACCTTTTTTACGAATGACGTAGCGTATAGGCGGCGAGCGCTCCCCGCGGAAATAGGGTCACTGTCCCCTGACGGCGCTCGCTTGCCGCAACGCCTCCGCGATCCCGATGTGCCGCGTCATTCCGATCGCTTCATAGGCATCGCGCGCAGCCTGCGCCAGAGCCGCGGCTTCCGATCGATCGCCCGGCGCGTCACGCCACAGCCGTGCCTGTGCCCGCCATCGCAGCAGCTCGGCCCCGTCCAGGCGGTCGCCGATCGCCTCGGCGCGCGCGGTAGCCGCGTCAAAATGTTCTTCGGCCAGATCCCATTGTCCGCCAGACGCGGCCGCGATCGCCGCATGCTTCCCGGTCATGCCGAGGTTCCACACGATGTGCGTGCCTGCCTCGACCAACTGCACGGCGCAGTCATAAAGCGCGGCGCAGCGTTCGCGCATACCCAGCAGCGCGGCCGCTTCCAGCGTCGCCATGCCCACATACCAGGCGCCGACCTGGTTCTCCTGTCCGGCGATGCAAACCCGCGGCTGCAGTTCGTCGATCAGCGAGCCGGCCCGCGGGTCGCCGAGCTGCGCCAGCAGCAGCAGGCGCACCGCAGGCTCCATACCGGCCATCGTGCCCTCGATCGGCCGGGCGTTCATCTCGTCGCAGATCTCCTGGGCGCGTTCCCAGTCGCCGGCCCAGAAACAGGCCATGGTTTCCATAGTCAGCACAGGCCCCTTCCAGGCAAAGTCGACCTCGCGCGTCCAGTCAGCCACATGGGTGATGCGCGCGCGGCCCGCTTCCAGATCGCCGCGGTAGCACTGCACGGTGCCCCAGGCGATCTGCGCGTGCATCTCGGCACCGAAGTCGCCATGCTCACGGCCGAGTGCGTGGGCTTCAGGAGCATTCTTCTCCACGTCGTCAAAGCGCCCGTTGCACATATATCCCAGAAACGAGGCGCCCAGCGTGGTGGATAGTTCGAACGGCGAGCCCAGGCGCCGCATCAGTGCGATCGCCCGGTCGGCGGTTTCCGCGTGCAGGGTGCCTTTTAACCAATGCTCACCCAGGTACTGTTTGCCGGTCAGGACGTAGCCGCCCAGCAGACGCTCCTCGCCCAGTTGCTCGGCCATCGCGATCGCCTGCTCGATGTGGGTCTCCCAGGTTGCGTACACGGCCCGTTCTCCGGCGCACATCGCGAAGGCCGCCAGCAGCTGGCAGCGGGCCACGCTGGGCTGTTCGCCAACCGCCGCGAGCCCGCGGTTGCAGAGCGCCTCGGCCTCCGCCATGCGGTTAGCCCAGGCGTGCCAGCTAACCAGGTCCCAGCAGATCCGGGTCACGGTCTCTGCTTCGCCGAGGCGCTCGAACACCGGCAGTGCCTCCAGCCAGTCACGGGCCGCGTCATCCCAGCGGCTGAGTCCCCGCCAGGCCACGCCGCGGTGATATAGGATGCGGGCGCGCTCCTCGTCTTCGAGCGAGTCCTCCAGCTGCAGGGCCTTGTCGTAAGCCTCCAGCGCCTCGTCGGCGGCGGCCGCGGCGAAGGCCGCGCGCCCCGCCTCGAACAGGAAGCGGCGGGTGCGGCCGGGCTCAGCCAGCGGGCCGGCATCAAACAGATGCCGCGCGATGTCCGCGGTGTAACGCATCTCGTCGGCGCGCGCGGCCTCGATGGCGTCGGCCAGCGCCAGGTGCAGCCGCTGCCGGCGTGGGGCGGATAGCGCCTCCAGCAGCGTCTGGCGCACCAGCGCGTGCGAGAACTCATATCGGTCGGAGCGGGGGCCGGAAGCGGGGAACACCAGTCCTGCGGTTTCGGCGGATTCGATCGCCGTCAGCACGGCCTCACCGTCCTGGCCGCAGGCCCGTTCGACCAGGCCGAGCTCGAAGCGCAGACCCATCACTGCGGCCTGTCTTAAGCACCGTTTGTGTCTCATCACCCAGCCGCTTCAGACGCTGGCCGATGACCAGGCGGACACCCTCGGGGACATCCAGTGACTCGGCGTCGAGATCGGTGCGCCAGCGACCGTCGTCGTCGAACAACCGGCCTTCCTCCGCGAGGTGGCGATAGACCGATTGCACGAAGAACGGATTGCCCTCGGTTTCGCGGTGGATGACTTCCACGATCGACGCCGGCGGATCGGGTCGGCCGAGGCTGGCCAACAGCGCCGCCACCTCGTCTTGTCCCAGGTCGCGCAGCGCGATACGGCTGATGCTGTCCAGCCGCGACAGCCGGACCAGCGCCCGCTGGAAAGGCTCGCCCATGTCTGCTGCCACGTCACGATAGGTGACGACGTAAATCACCGGCATCCGTGGCAGATGCGGGGCGAGATGCTCCAGCAGCAACATGGTGGATTCGTCGGCCCACTGCATGTCGTCGAGCAGCACCACCAGCGGCACGGCGCTGCCCAGTCGTTCGGTCAGTTCCAGCATCGCATTGAACAGGTAGCGCTGCTGCTGCTCGGGCGGCACCTCCTCAGGCGGCGGAATATCCGGCAATCGGCGCCGCAGCTCCGGCAGCAACAAGGTGATCTCCCCTGCGGTCGGGCCCAGCACGTTGCGCAGGTTGTCCGCCGGGACGGCGCGCACCAGCTGCTCGAGAATCTCGGTGCTGGTGACGAATGGTGCGCCGTGCTCCTCGTAGGCGTGGCCGGCCAGCGGCAGCATGCCGCGCGCGTGCCCCAGCGCCAGCGCCTCTTCGCCCAGCCGCGTCTTGCCGGCGCCGGGCTCGCCGCCGATCAACACCATCCCGCCGCGGCCAGCGGCCGCTTCCTGCAGACGCGAGTCCAGCACGGCCATCTCCTGCTCACGGCCGATCAGCGGTGTGGCCTGCGGGCGCAGCAAATCGAGCTCGCCGACATCGATAGCTTCGGGGTCGGTGTAGCGGAACACGCCGGGCGCCGTTTCATCGGCGGCGTCGGTCTTCTCCAGACCTTCGGGGGTGATGTCGAACACCCACGAAAGCACCAGCACCAGCGGGAAGCCGAGGGCCAGTGCGATCACCAGCGCCCTGCCAGCCCAGCCGGGCAGCTCCAGCAGACCGAACAGCGTGTCGCCGACCTGCATCAGCACCCAGGCGCCGACGGCGTAAGCCAGCGCCACGCGCACGACCTTGCGCCGCCGTAGTTCTTTCCAGGAGAAATTCATTGCCGCGCAATGTAACGCGAATCGCGCGCATCACAAACAATCAGCGAGCGCTGTCACAGCCAGGCTGCATGCCTGGCCGTATTCGCGTCAATCGGGAATTCGGCCAGTTCGCCGGAATCCTCGAAGATCAGTTCAGGGATTCGGTGCAGGCACCTGTTTATCAACCTGTTGCCCAAGCGAAGCTGGTCAACTGCCAGAGCCCCTTTCCACTCCACGATGATCTGATCGCCGGCCCGGCGATATAATCCGAAAACTTGCTGGCGGAATGGGTCACAGCAAATGCTCTTGCGACGCGTATCCGAGAACCTGAAGTCACAGAACTGGACCGCGGTCTGGCTTGATCTCGGGATCGTGATCCTGGGTATCTTCCTTGGACTCCAGGTATCGCAGTGGTACGAAGGTCGCCAGGAAATTGCGCTTGAAGAATCGATCCTCGACCGGCTCAGGTCCGAGTTTGGAGATATATCGGACGTTGCCAGGACTGCAATCCGTAACCATCAGGAAATTATCGTGGCGCTTGAACTCGTCAATCAGTCTTTGAGAAAAGGCTATCTGGCGCCAGAAGACGAAGACACGTTTCGTACCGGATTGAGCCGGGCGATGGACTACGATCTGGGTCCAGGCAGATCTGGCACCTACATAGAAATACTTTCAGCCGGACAGCTTCGACTGCTGCGCAGTCAGAAAATCAGAACTGCGCTGCGCAACTATGACGATCTTGTATTGAAAGCAGGCCCGCTACTTTCTGGTTTTCAATCCAGTCAGAGAAAACATGAAACCGTATTCAATCGACATCTCGAGCGCGGCCCGGTCATTGAGCAGGAATATGATGTGATGCCGACCGGTGTCATTTTCCTGCATCCTGAAATCACCGGGTTTGATTTTGAGGAAATGACCGAAGACGAGGCCTTTCGCGATTCAATCCAGCGTCTGATTGAATACCATACGAATTTTCAATTCTGGCATACCCAGATCAGTCAATCGGCTGACAGGGTTCTCAGAGAGATGGGCCCGGGCGGACCCTGAGCGCTGGCAATTCGATAAGGCGCGCCGCTCGCCATGACACGTGCGGCCGGCGAAGCATAAATGGTGTCAGGTCTATTTATTGTGCACATACGAAGTCCAGATAAGTCCAACACGCATCAGGAAAATAGACCTGACACCGATTTCTGCGGCCCCGGGGTCACTTCGTGACAGAATCCAGGTATGGATAGACACATCCTCACGATCATCGTCTGCAACGCCCTCTATTTGTTGGCCGCGCTGGCCTGGGCGCTGGGCCACGGCAACTATGAGTTTCTCGTGTACATCGTCGTTGTGCTGCTGGTGGCCTCTGTCCTGTTTGTGATTCACCGGTGGCATCCGCTGCCGCCCTCGCTGCTCTGGTGCATGAGCGCCTGGGGACTGATGCACATGGCGGGCGGTCTGGTCATCGTGCCTGAGGGATGGCCCACCACGGGCGGCACCAACGCGCTCTACAACCTCTGGCTGATCGGGGATGTGCTCAAGTTCGACCAATTCGTGCATGCATGGGGTTTCGGGATCACCGCCTGGTTATGCTGGGAGATCCTGAAGGCCATGCTGGCAAAGGGCGGTGCGGCGCCGGCACCGACTCTGGGCAAACTGACGCTCTGTGTTGCGGCATCAATGGGTTTCGGCGCCCTGAACGAGGTGATCGAGTTTACTCTCACCGTACTCGTGCAAAACACCAACGTGGGCGGCTACGTCAACAACAGCCTGGACCTCGTGTTCAACATGTTCGGCGCGATCATCGCGGCACTGATTATCCGTTGGCGATACTCGGCGGCCTGACGGTCAACGTGCAATTGGGATCAGAGACAAACGGCTCTGACCCCGTTTGCCCTTCTCTACGCTGCATGGATTCGCTTAGAATCGCCGAAGCCTCACTCTAAACGCCGGGAAAGCGCATGCTCGATATCGCCGCCCTGTTCCTGGTCATCACCGCGCTGCTTGCTTACATGAACCACCGATTCGTCGGGATGCCGACGACCATCGGCGTAATGACCGGTGCGCTGGCGCTTTCCTTGTTGCTGGTTGGACTGAACGCTCTGGGCTTGGCAGGAGGCGTGCTGCGATACGAGCAATCCCTGCTGCGTTCAATCGACTTTTCTGAGCTTCTGATGCAAGGCATGCTTTCATTACTGTTGTTTGCGGGCGCGCTGCATGTCGACCTGAGTGAGCTGAAGCAGTATCGCTGGCCGGTGATCTCGCTGGCGGTGCTGGGAACGCTGCTGTCGACACTGGTCGTGGGATACGGAATGTGGCTCGCGCTGCCATGGCTGGGCATTCAGATTCCGCTGATCTACTGCCTGTTATTCGGCGCGCTGATTTCGCCGACTGACCCGATCGCGGTAATGGGCATCCTGAAGTCTGCCGGCGCACCGAAAGAGCTGGAGGTGGTGATCGCGGGCGAGTCGCTGTTTAACGACGGCGTGGCGGTGGTGATCTTCTCGCTGCTGCTGGGGATGCTGACAAGCGGCGTGGCCCCGACGCTCGGCCAGGGTCTTGAATTGCTGCTGCAGGAAGCGGGCGGTGGCCTGGTATTGGGTTTCGCGCTCGGCTACGTGACGTTTCGCCTGCTCAGGAGTGTGGACAACTATAAGGTCGAGGTCCTGTTGACCCTTGCGGCAGTTATTGGCGGGTACGCCCTGGCGAGCAAGCTGCACGTGTCTGGCCCGCTGGCCATGGTGGTTGCCGGCCTGATGATCGGCAACCATGGCCGCGCGCTGGCCATGTCAGAGACGACCCGTCGCTATCTGGATATGTTCTGGGAGTTGCTGGACGAGATACTCAATGCAGTGCTGTTCGTGTTAATCGGCATGGAGGTGCTGCTTGTTGTGTTCTCGGTCAGCGAGCTGGTAGCCGCCGGTCTGGCGATCATGGTGACCCTGCTGGCTCGCCTGCTGACGGTCGGATTACCAGTGAAGTTTCTCGGGGGCGCCTTCAAGCTGCCGCGAGGATCCTGGAAGGTGCTGACATGGGGCGGCCTGCGTGGCGGCATTTCGGTTGCGCTTGCCATGACGCTGCCGATTGGAGCCGAACGAGACACCGTCGTCGCGCTGACCTATTGCGTCGTCATTTTCTCGATCCTGGTTCAGGGGCTCTCGATCAGACACGTCACGCGCAGGGCGGTTGCGGGCCGTTGATCAGCCGCAGCTCCGCGGGATCTCGATAACGCCGCGCCGCTTGCCGTTGACCCGCGCCACCGACGGACCCAGCTTCGCGAGCATGGACTCCATTACTTGCTGATGCGTTGGGGCCCGGTGATGTTTGGGGTCAGAGAACGGTTGTCTCTGACCCCGTTTGCCTCACAGCTATGCAGCCTCAGCGAAGCGCCCGAAGAGGGTGCGGCCCGCTGAACCGCGACGATTCAGCGGGCCGCGAGCGCTGTGTCAGAGCGGACAGGCGTCTACGGCATGGCCCGTGCCCTCAATGTAAAAGACCAATTCGTTATCCGCGGTAAATACCATTGCATAGTTCTTCATTTTCATCATTCCCGGCCCTCTGGACGGGCCGGCGATCCCGTACTCGATCAGCGTCCACCCCAGCGACGGTTCTTTGCTGGTGGCGGTAAACGTCACATGCGGGAAACCCGTGTGCTGAACCCACACGCCCGGAATCGGTTCGGCTCCCTCACCCGGCCACTCCAGATCTATCCAGGTGCCGTCCTCTTCGAACGTAAAGCAACTGGGAAAAGCGGCTCCCTCGTATTCGGGGAAAAACGGTGACGACAGGATTGTCACTTCGACAAGGAAAACCTGTCCCGCCAGATCGCCGCGATCGTCGTTGGGATGCCCGGTCCCGTCGGCAAAGGTCGCGCCCCCGGCTGCGCTCAACGCCAGCGCCAGTAAAACTCTTGTGATGAACTTCATGACTCCCCCCTCCAGTAAGTATTCTGGTTGACCCCCCCGACAAGCTCGCAAGGGCCTATCAGCCTGCCCCGAAGAGCGCCAAAACACCGCGTGACGTCACGTGACATCACGTGACGCGGAGAGCTTTCCCGGCCCTGGTGGCCCGCCAAATCTTTCTGACTTACCATGACATGGCACGCAAAACGGGGTGTAACGGGATCGGGACAAAGACAGTGATCGCTTGATCGGGGTTTAAGGATTTGACTCCTCAACAACCGGCAGGACTTGGCAAGGGCGTAACGATGGCGGCGGTTTCCGCGCAGTTGGCACGGATCCAGGCCAGCCCGAGGTTCGCCAAGGCCCCCCGCTTGTGTCAGCTGCTGAGCTACCTGGTGGAGAATTCCGCCAGCGGGAATGTTCGCAATCTGCTGGAAGTCTCGATCGCGGTAGAGGTGTTTGGTCGCGGCGGGAATTTTGACCCCCAGTCCGATACGATCGTCCGCGTATCGGCGCGGCGCCTCAGAGTGTTTCTGGCTGATTACTATAAGAATCAGGGCCGCGACGATCCGGTTCGTTTTCGCATCCCCAGAGGACACTACCGGGTCAAAATTTCTCTGCGTGAACCACGGGCGAAAGCCGCTGTTCGCGCCTGGGCGAGCGGACCCTGGCGTCGGCGGGCCATTCCTGCCGCTGCCCTCTCGGTGTTAGTGGCGTTAATAATTGTCGGATATATCCGGCTACTTCCGACTAACGAGATACCCGGCGCCGGCACCGATTCGCGAACATCGCCGGAGTTTTTGCTGGGGCAACAGTTGCTGCATCGTCGCGGCCCGGGTGATCTGGAACACGCGGTGACAGAATTCGAAACAGCTGTCGCGAAAGATCCTGACAATGTCGATGCGTGGATCGGGCTGGCCTCGGCTCTCCGGATTCTGAACCTTCAAGACCCGGACAGGTATGAACAAACGCTGCCGCGGCAATACAAGGCCTTGCACCAGGCCCTGTCCCTGGATCCGTCGCATCCGGAGGCCAATGCCCGCATGGCGGGCCTGCATGCTTCCTCAGGAGACCTGGCGGGCGCAATCCGTTACATGAGCCAGGCCCTGGAATTCGGCGGGGAAAGCTATCTGGTGTTGGGGATGATCGCGGGGCAGGAACGCGCCAGCGGGAACCTGGAGCGGGCCATAGAATTACAGCGGGAGGCCACAAGATATCCGCCTCTCGATGTGAGCTCTTTTAACAACCTTGCATACATGCTGTACGAGGCTGGCGAATTCGACGAGGCTCTCGGCGCGTTTTACGACGCGGAGAAAATTAATCCCCTGGGGCCCGTGCAGAAGGCAAACCTTGTCAAGATACTGGTACTCCAGGGCGAATTCGTGATGGCCGAGCAAAAACTGAGTCAAATCCCGGCCGGTGCGGACAGGCAACAAGCGATAGCTCTGATCCAATACGCGTTCGGGCAAGACGAAGCCTCACGTCAGGCGCTGAAAGCATTGCAAGCAATGGCCAACCAATCAGCGTCAGTGGAACAATTGTTGCAAATAGCAGAGGTCTTTGCTTTTCGAGGCGAGGAAGACAGGGCGCTGGATCAGATCGAAGTGGCGTATCGGCAAATCATGAATCAGGATTCGGATCGCATCAACGAAATGCGAGTCTATCCAGAGATTTCTCAATTCACCTTATCTGACGAGCCTGCATCAGCACCCCAGATTTGGTGCCTGGGCTGACAGGGCCCGAGCCTACGTCGCAGGACAACGGTCGAACTTGCTTACCCTGGCGGTGCTGGAACAGACATCTAATCTCCAGTGAGAGGGCAAGATCGGGGGCAGTGACCGTAATCCGCCCCGGCGGGGCCAACAATCACGGGTCTTTGGAGGGGCCTCGGCTCAGAGGAGCCCAGCGAGAGTGCGGGACACAGTAATAAGTACGTCACAGAATGCGCGGCCCATTCCGCATATCCTTGATGTATGGCGCGAACCGCGCAGGCAGCCCTTGCTGCCGCTACCGATATGGAGAACACAATGAAGGCACGCTTTCTGGCCGCGACGCTTTTTGTCGCGATGAGTCTCACGCTTTCCGCCTGTGGCGGTGGCTCCGGCGGCGGCGCACCGGCCACCGGCAACGTGGCCATCCTGTTTACCGACGGTCCGACCGACCAGTACCAGCGGATGCTGGTGTCCGTCACCGGCATCAGGTTGATCGGTTCCGGCGGCCAGGTCGATATCTACGATGGTCCCGAGGTGACCTTCGACCTGCTGCAGATGAGCGAGTGGGCCGATCTGGCTTTCAACACCAAGGTACTCGCTGGCCGTTACAACAAGATCCGTCTTTTCCTGTCGAAAGTCGAACTGGTCGACATGGTCAACGGCACAAGCGTCACGCTGGACAAGCTGCCGGCTAACGGCAAGGTTGATCTGAATCCCCGCGGGCCGTTCGATGTCAGCCCCGACTTCACCACAGTGATCAAGCTGGACATCGATGCCCGGCGTTCATTCCAGGTAGTCGAGACCGGCAACCAGCAGCTGCGGCTGCGGCCTATCGTTTTTGTCGATGTTTTCCAGGGCGATCTTTTGCTGCCCGACCGGCTGGTACGCGTGTTCGGCACGGTAGAAGACGGCTCCATCGAAGTGGGCAACGCACCGGCCCAGCAGGTTCAGTCATTCCGGCTGTGCGATCTCCAGTTTATTTCCCAGACCGGCGGTCCGACGCCCGGCGATCCGTCCGGCTGCGTGCGTGTTTTCGCGGATGGCGCGAGCGTGTTTGACGACACCGGAGACGAGGTGGACGCTACCGCTTTGGCAGAGGGCGAGCTGCTGACGGCAGTGGGCTTCCTGGTCGACAGCGCCAACGCCGGGACCCTGCTTGATCTCAACTCGGTGGTACTGGAAATTGGCGACCGGCAGCCGAATGACGCCGGCGGCTGGAGCACCGCGAAGGGTGCGGTCACCAGCGATCCGGTGGCCTGCGATGCGGACCAGTGTTTTGATTTCGATCCCGAGGATAGCGATACCCTGATCACCACGCGCATGCAGCCGGGGACCCGTGTGTTCCGCGCCGACGGCACTGAGCTGGCGCAAAGCGATGTCAGCATCGGCGACACCGGCTCGGTCGACGCGCTGCCGGTGGGTGCCGGGCAAAATGCGGCGCTGGTGGTGCTGGCGAACGAATTTGGCGGCGACACGGTTGCAGGCACGTTAACCAGCGTGGATCCTGACACCGCCGCGCCGAACACGATACTCAACCTGAGCACCGACACTGACCCTGAGGTCGCGGTCTGCGTCAACGCCGATACCTCGATCGTCCAGGTGCTGGCGGACGACGCAGTGGTCACGCTGTTCGATCTGCTCGACCCCGCCGTGCTCGAAGACGGCTCGCTGATCGAGGCATTCGGTGACGTCGACGCGCCGCCGGCCGGCTGCGAGTTCGTTGCAGAACTGGTGATCGTCGAACCGCCTGCTGCGCCGTAGCCGCGCAACCCTCAAGCTAAACAACCGGGGTCAGAGACAAACGTCTCTGACCCCGGTTGCTTTCTGCGGCCAGGAGAATGTTGCCAAAAGAAGTTGACTAATCTGTGTCTATCTGTATATTGGACATTACTTAGACAAAAGGAGACATGACATGACAGACAAAACCCCCAATACCTGGCCGGAGCTGGCCGCCGATCTCTACGACAGACTGACGCAGCGGAATGCAGAACTGGCCTACGAATTCGACAACGTAGAGGTTCTGGTCCCGAGCGCCGTGACCGACCAGGCGAACCATGCCCCTTGGCGGATTCACGGCACGCTGAAGATCCGGTCCCGCGATCTTGGCACGGCCTGAACCCCAGCTACGGATCGATGCCGTCGGGGGGCTCGAGCTCGGCTCACCCGACGGCATCAAACTGCAGCTTGCTGCGGCCGGTTCGGAGATTTCCGTGATCGTGCACAGCATGCCTGAGCTGTTACGACTTCGGCGCGAAGTCCCCCGTCGGGAAAAGCGAGGGGCCCTGTTTGCACGGCTTCAGACCGTTTCCCGGACGTCGGGCCTGACCTTCCATTGCAGGGTTGGCAACCGCAGCGTCGGGCGTCTGGACGCGGACAGCCGCGGCACCTGGCTCGCTCGTCTACTGCGGATCGGTCCGGTCGAAATCCGGTTCCGAGATTTACTCGCTGCGTCACTATCGCGGCTTCGCTAAGGCCACCAGACCGACGCAAGCACTGAAACCCAAGCAATCAACTGCAACGCTTTTACGATCCTTTACCCCAGCCACGACCCGGACTCGAAGCCGATGTCATGCGGAGCATTGCTTCCTGGGGGCCATCCGTGAAATGGATCCTGACACACGCCCCGGCTTCGTGGTCAAGACCGGCACCAGCGACATGAACGTCGTCGGCCCCGCCTGGCAATGTCCGATCCTGGCCTATGGCCCGGGCGACAGCAACCTGGACCACACGCCCAACGAACACATCCATCTGGATGAATATTGGCAGGCGGTGCAGGTGCTTGAGTTGGCGCTGCGCAGTTGGTCGTCGGCCGGCCGGTGAGGTTTTGGCGGTTGACAGTCGCGGGCACGATGTGGTCCTGTCAACACTGAGCCTTTCTGCCGGTGACCGTCAACCGGCGTCGAAGCCAAATCTGCAACATTTTGTGTGCAGGTGGCTGATTCTAGCCCATCAGCTACGTTACCTTCGCTCTATACAGCCCGTTTTCCTGTATCCCCGTTTCATTGGCCCTGGCAAAAACCTCATCCAGGTAACGCTCCTTCGGTTTCACAAAGACCCTGCCAATTTACCTTTTTCGGATAGTAATCGATTCGCTTTGTCCCTGATTTCCTCTGGTAGCCCCTTGGTTTAGCCTGGTGAAAGAGGGGTTGCGCACCGGCAATCGGGATCATCTCGACTGCCTTCGATGCATCTGAAAATCCTCAAAAATCCTCAAACAACAGTCTGCGCATAGTCATCATTCAAAATGGAATGAAAAATTGTTTGACTCTTGCTTTGCGATTAGCGCCGTGCTAGTCTGAATGCAGTAGCCGCCCAGCGTTCGGGGTATGGAACAGACCGAATCAAGCGGCGCAAAGTGCGGAACGTAGCGCACAGTACAAGACCGATAAGTTGAGGAGGGATTGAAATGCGAAGCATATCCGAACTTATCTACAGCACCCCAGGATGCGAGTTGCGTTGAGCCGTGATGGCCCTGCTGTCGATCGTCGCCGGCGTGGCGATGGCGGGGGCGGCGCCGCGAGCGCAGACGCATCGAATGTGATGAATGTAGTTAAGAACGGCAGTTTCGAAGGCGGGTTTGAGAGCCAGCCGGGCTGCGGCATGGTGGGGGCGGGCTGGACCTGCTTCACGAATGGCGGGGCAGCGGCGTACGGATTCTACGATGACATGTGGGCGCCGGTGGTGGCGGATGGCGAGCACAGCCAGTTGATCGAGATCAACACCAAGGGGCTGGTGGCGCCGGATGCGGACCGCTATGCGGGCATCTACCAGACGGTGAAGGTGAAGCCGGGCGAGGTCTACAAGCTGAGCCTGAAGGGCATGATCCGGACGACGAACTTCGAGGGCGACCCGTGGCGCTACCGGGTGGAAGTTGGATACACGCATGGCGGCCACGGCGACTGGCAGCAGGTGATGAACTGGCAGGACGTGGGCTGGGACGAATACTTCCCGCGGACGGAGCCGGGCAATTTCAGCGGATTCATGGGCCAGATCAAGGCCAAGGAAGAGGCGCTGACGCTCTACATTCGGGTGTGGAAGAAGTGGGGCGTACCCAACCAAGAGTTGGATGTGAACCTGGATGCGATCAGCCTGGTGGGGATGATGATGGGATGGCCATGGCGAAGAAGGGAATGGCGAAGCCCATGGGACGAGATGCAGGGCGAGATGATGCCTGAACAGCCGATGTGGCGCCGGAGAAACCCATGGGCGAAGCCATGGGCGATGGGCAGAGATGCCCAAGGAGCAAGTGGTGTGCGGCGGGCCGAACCTGGTCTACAACGGCGGCTTCGAGCAGGGGTTCAACCCGGCGAGCATCGGCGATGTGGGACGGGGTTGGGGCAGCTTCACCAATGGCGGTGCGGCCAACTACGGATTCTATGACGACATGTGGGCGCCGGTGGTGGCCGAGCGGCGAGCACGCCCAGTTGATCGAGATCAACACCAAGGGCATCGTGCCGGCGGACAACGACCGCTATGCGGGCATCTACCAGCGGATCGGCAAGCTGGAGCCTGGGCAAGACGTATGAATTGACGGTGCGCGGGGTGTTGCGCGGGACCGGCGGCGAGGGCAGCGACCCCAACCGCTGGGAAGCGCAGGGCGGCATCAACTGGGGCGGCGACACCAAGTGGCAGCATGTGAGTAACTGGCAGGGGATGGACCTGGGCGGCATCCAGGTGCGAACGGAGCCGCAGAGCATCGGGACGTACAAGGTGCGCTTCACGGCCAAGGAAGCGAGCATGGTGTTGTTCCTGCGAGGCTGGATGAAGTGGGGCGTGACGGACCTGGAGATGGACCTGAACTTCGACGAGCTGAGCCTGCGGGCGTGCGAGCCGATGGCGAGATGGCGGCAGATGCAGCCGGAGCAGCCGATGCCGGCAGCGCCATGCCGCCGATGCGACCGGAGCAGCCGATTGCCACCATGTGCGAGTACGTGGTCAAGCCCGGCGACTCGCTGAGCGCCATTGCGGTGCAGTACAACACGACCATCGCGGCGCTGGCCAAGGCCAATGGCATCGAGAACCCGAGCATCATCTACGTGGGCCAGAAGCTGGACATTCCCGGCTGCGAGATGGCGATGAAGCCGACGCCCTACATGGGCTGCAGAGCATGATGGGCCCGGAAATGCAGCAGGGCATGGCGACAGCCGATGCCGCAAGGGCGATGCCCAGGAGCCGATGCAAAGCTGGGACGAATGCCGAGGAAGGCTCATGGGCATGATGGCCCCGCCATGCAGCGCCGACCAGGAGATGATGCATCGAGTGGCGGCCGGCGAGACGCTGAACGGCATCTGCGGCAAGTATGGAGTGGACCCGCAGGCTGTGGCGCTGATGAACGGACTGGCCAACGCCAACTTCCTCTACGTGGGGCAGCAGTTGCGGATGCCGTGAGAACTGGGGAATGGGGAATGGTGATTAGGGATTGGGGATTGGGTTGGAACAGGCGACCCAATCCCCAATCCCAAATCCCCAATCACCAATCCCCCACTGAACTAGCTATCACCTGAAAACATATAGAAGGGGCGCAAGATCGTCTTGGTACTGGGGGGTGCTGGATCTTGCGCCCCCTTCGCGTCCAGCGATGGTGGAACTTTGCAGCACGACATAAATGTCGTGCTACATGCGCGTGATGCCCCGATGCCACGATTCTCGCTTGACAAATACAGTCCCGCCGCCTTCCAAAAGTTTGCCCTGCGGACGCCCGGCGGGTCAGAGAGACGGGATACCTGCTTGCGTGTTTCACGGTTCGCCGTGATAATGGCGTGCAAAATGGCGCCTATCCCCGACCCTCGGAGGTAACAACGTGAAACAAAAACTCGCTTTAGTCTCCCTTTTCGCTTTTGTTCTAACCCTCGGATTGCGGCAGACGGTTTATGCTCAGGCCAAGCCCACCTTGCAGACAGCGCCTGTTTCCATATCGATCAAGCCGATGGTGGACGGGCCGCCACGCACGGCTTCCGAAGTCTTTTCAGAGGTTTCTCCGGCTGTTGCCTACATTGAGACGCCATCGGGATCCGGTAGCGGCGTTCTGGTTGAAGGTCGCTACCTCTTGACCAATGCGCATGTGGTCTATCCCTATGAACAGGTTCGTGTCGTCTTTCCCGACGGTTCAGAGCATCTGGACGCACCTGTCTTTGCGTGGGATCTCATGGCCGATCTGGCGCTGGTCGGTCCGATTGAGACACAGATCGAGCCGCTTGCACTGGTCGATGGATCCGACATCGAAATCGGACATGACGTCTATCTGATTGGCTATCCGGGGGAAATCGAATCCTTTCCACAGCCAACGATTACAAAGGGCATTCTTTCCCGCGTCCGCCACTGGGACACGCTCGACCTTTCCTTATTTCAGTCTGATACAACACTCGTCCCAGGACAGAGCGGTGGCGTGTTGACGACCCATCAAGGCGATGTTGTTGGCATATCGACATTCATTTGGAATGGCTTTGGTATTTCCACCTCTGTACGTGATGCACTGCCGCGCATTAAAGCCATGCTAATCCTCGGTCTGGATAATGCGTTGGGAGAGCGTGGCTTGGACTTCGATAAGAGCGCTACGACCCATGAAGGCATCCTGCGCAATAATCAGGACGAACGGACCTTTGTGTTGGAAAGCATTCCTGGGACGAAGATTGATCTCTATGTCGAAGGAGATGGCATTCCCTATTTCAGCGTTGTCGACGAATATGGCTATTCCATCGTCGATTCTCATGCCAAGGGTGAGTCAGGCTCCGCCGCGACGTTCACTGTCCCGTACAACGCTCTGTACTATGTACGAGTGTCTCAATATCTGGACGATGAATATCCGTTTTCACTGACGGGATCTCATCCCACGAGCGCATACGATGATCCCGATGATGGAATTGTTTTGGAACGAGGCGAGAGTCTGGTTGCGGGTTTCGATACGTCGTTGGATCGTGATTACTATGAAGTCTACTTAGACGCTGGCGAGTTGGTCGAAATCAGCGTCGACTCAATGCGGATCGACTCGGCATTGACGCTCCATTTCGTAGGATCTGACGTCGTGGAAATTGTGACCAACGGCTACAGCGGTGACGGCGTTTTTGGCGACAATGACAAGCTCATCTACCGTGCACCCGCTGACGGCATCTATCGACTGATCGTTGAGGACAACGGAGTATCGGCAGCCACGGGGGGATACTTCCTTTCAATCGATTCGGCGGAATCAGACGATGAGCCGACCGTGGTTGAAATGAGAACGCAGCTCGTCGAACTGCCGACCGGCCCCATGGCGCTCTATGCGAGTGATGACTATGCACTCGAAATACTATTTCCGTTTGACTCAACAGCCGAACTGGATGGCGAGTGTTGGTCACAGACGGCGACCTTCTGTATCAACGGCTTTGACGTGCAGTTGGCGATTAGCGAACAAGATCTAGCCTTTGTCGATCCAGAGATCACAGACTTAGATCGATATGTCGATTATCTCTTGACCTACTATGAATTCGAAGCGCCGGGTTTTGAGTTGATCGGACGTGAGACGATCACGACATTGCAGGGGCTGACCGGCGAGACGTTCACCTTTCTCACGGATGCTGGTCTCGCCATCGCCAGCGGCGTCGTCTTTGTTGATGATGCCAATGGCGTTGCCTTTGAAGCGACCTACACGATAGACAGTGAAGAAGAGTATGAGTGGATGGCGCCGCTGCTTGCAGAATCGTTTGCCTCGTTCCGTTCGTGGGGCCTGGGGGATCGACTTGAGGATCCGATACATTACCTGGATCAAGGCATTCGCTTGATGACGGGTTCAAACTACACCGATGCGCGTAATGCACTGACGAAGGCAATCGAACTCGACTCCGAGCTGATTCCGGCCTACGTCCAGCGGGCATACGTATACGGCGCGTTGGACGACCCGGAGAGCCTTGTCGCCGATATGGAACATGCTATCTCTCTGGCCCCCGATGACCCGCTGCTCTATCTTCACCTGGCAGAACTGCTCTATCGGTCCCAGCAGTATGAAGACGCCATGGATGCCATCGATGAAGCCATTTGGCTTGACAACTTTGATGCGGATCTACACATTCTTCGTGCCAAGATCGCCGCCATGCAAGGCGAGATCGATATGGCATACAACGACCTGAACGACGCACTAATGCTGGGTGAAGGATTTATGGTCTGGGAGGGATGGCAAACGCTAGGATTTGCCCATCTATTGACGGAAGACTTTGAAAACGCTGCATTTGAGTACGATTACCTGTACGATAGTGAATCGTACACACCTCATGTGTTGCTGGGCAGGGGAATCGCCTACGCTGAACTGGACGAAAATGACGTAGCGTGCAGCATGTTGGACGAGGGAATCGAAATCGCCATCGCCGATGGATTTGCCAATGATCCGCAACTGGCGGCGCTATACGATCTGGCCAAGGACGCACAACGCAAGCTTTCTGACTAGACAGTCCAAACTGAAAACCGATTCTTACCCGGCGTCGGCCATTGGAGTTCCGGTCAAGCGATCCGGCTTGTGGCCGGCGTCCGGGTGCTTTACCTCGTATTCAGCGCACCTCACAAAGATTCTCACGTATCTTTCTTACTCTCCTCACGTCTACACGAGTAGACGACTGTCCACACCAGAAACAATGATAGTGGAAAGAACAAGCGAGATCGTCTACAGCCAACTGCGAGGTCCCCGATACGCACTGGACACCAGGTTTCCCTTACCATCCTCTCCACGCTGATCCTGGATAGCTGTATCGCGGCCCCACCATCGGTACTAGTGAGCCTTCCGAATGGTTCGACAGCAGATTCGGATGCCACGCGGGCCCCGGCCACGCCAAAGGAGCGACTATCGTGAAGATGAAATGTGGATTTCTGTACTTGCTCGTCGCTATCCTATTATTTGCGGCACCTCGGACTGCCTTTTCTCAAAGCGAACCAGCGCTACAATCAGCATCGTTTCCCATCACGATTTCGTCCAGGACGGATGGCCCAGATCACACCGCTTCTGAGATTTTCGCGGATGTTTCTCCGGCCATCGCCTTTGTGGAGACGCCTGTACACACCGGCAGCGCTGTTCTGATTGAGCATGACTTCTTGTTGACCAATGCGCATGTGGTATGGCCCCATGATCGGGTGCGTGTTGTCTTTTCGGATGGTTCAGAGCATTCCGATGTGCCGATCTTTGCCTGGGATCTGATGGCCGATCTGGCGCTGATCGGCCCCATCAAAACGGACATAGACCCTTTGCCATTGGTTGACGGTTCCGGCATTGAGATCGGCAGCGACGTCTATCTGATCGGCTATCCGCTTGAGGTGGATTCGCTGCCACAGCCATCGATCACAAGCGGCATCCTTTCGCGCGTGCGCCAATGGGATACCTTCGATCTTTCTCTTTTTCAGGCGGATGCGACGACCTCCGGCGGCCAGAGCGGCGGCGTGATGGTAACCCCCCAGGGGGATGTGATTGGCATCTCGTCCTTCGATTGGGACGGTTTTGCCATGGCCACGTCAGTTGCAGATGCACTACCGCGTCTGAAAGCCCTGTTAGCGCAGGACGAGGATGCAACCTTAGGCATGCGCAAAATCGATTTCAGCGATGGCTCTGTCAACCATGCCGGAACGCTGCTCAACGATTGGGATGAACAAACTTTTGTCCTGGATCTGCCAAGGGGTACAGAGGTCGAGCTGGCGGTCGACGGCGTCGGATATCCTTATTTCACCGTTGTCGACGAATTCGGCGAGTCTGTGGTTGACTCGCACGCCAAAGGCGAGACAGCAGAGGTCGCGACATTCACCGTGTACGAAGGAATTCCCCACTATGTACAGGTTCGACAGTATTCGGGCAATCAGAATTCGTTCACACTGACGGGATCACACCCGCTGATCGCCTACGACGATCAGGACGACGGCAAAATATTGAAGGGATCCAACATTGCGGCAGCCATAGACACGCCGAGTGATACTGATTTCTATGAGGTCTATCTGCGCGCCGATGAGAAGGTCGAGATAGGGGTGGATTCGCTGGGGCTTGACCTGTCTCTCTGGCTTATCTACTCGGCGAACGACCGAGAGGAATTGGTGGGTGGCGTCTACAGCGGTGGCATATTCGGACAGAACGGAAAGATTGTATACAGCGCACCCGCAAGCGGCATTCAAACAGTTGCGGTCATGAACAACGGTGACCCGGCCGAGCGGGGAGGCTACATTCTTTCAATGGCTAAGGCGGATCCATCTGCCGAACCATCCATGATAGTCTGGGAGCGGGATCTCATCATTACGTCTGCCGGACTGATGGCGCTTCACGAGAGCCAGGATCATGGCTTCCAGATGGGATATCCGGCTGATTGGCAAGTGCTGACCGACGAGGGATGCGAGCCTGGGGTAAACTTCTGCGCCGACGGTTTTGGCGCATCACTAACCGTCGCTGAAGACGATCTTTCATCGTTGCAACCGTATGAAAAAGAGTTGGGTCTCTACGTCGATCAAATGCTTGACTATATTGAATCCAGTACATCCGAATTCGAATTGGTCAACCGGGAGCGAATTCTCACCATGCAGGGGTTAGAGGTTGAGACCTACACGTTTTCTGCTGATTACGGCATGGTGATCGTGACAGGCTTTGTCTATATCGATGAAGTGAATGATGTTGCCTACGCCGCAACCTACTATGGTCCAGGTACACAGCATCAATGGCTGAAAACGCTATCGGCGGAGTCGTTTGCCACTTTTCGTTCATGGAATGATGTAGTCAAGGAAGATGATCCGATTTATTTTTTGGATGAGGGCATGCGCTATTTGAGCGGACGGAATTTCCCTGCTGCTCTCACCGCATTGTCCACGGCTATCGAAATGGATCCAAAATTGGGTCTGGCATTCGCCCTGCGTGCCAATGCCCACTTTGCACTTAATGACACCGAGAGCTTGTTTGCAGATTTGGATCATGCGATATCGCTGGAGCCGGACAATTGGATGTTCCACTACAACAAGGCGGATCTGCACTACCGCCAAGGGCAATACTCAGAGGCGAAGTCCGCTATTGACGAAGCGATCGCACTTGAACCTGAAGATTCAAGACTGTATACGATGCGCGCAAAGATTCAAGCCATTCAAGGGAATTACAAACGCGCGCTGAGTGACCTGTATATCACAACCCACGTCGTCGGCGGCGGATCATACGTGTCAGGGGAGACAAGTGGCTTCGTCCACTTGATGACCGATGATCTGGAGCAAGCCAAGGCTGACTATGATGAGCTGTTCAATATCGATTGGCGCACGCCCCACGTGCTGCTGGGGAGAGGTATCGTCTATGCGCAACTGGGTGAAGATGTGGACATCGCCCGCAACCTCTTGCAAGAGGGCATCAAGGATGCACTGAAATTCGGCTTTTCAGACGACCCGCAACTGGAGAAGCTATACGAGATCGCCAAGGATGCAAAGCGTCAGCTAGACTGAAGTTGTTGCGAGATCATGTTTTCTATAGGTTCGACTTGTAGTCGGACAAGCTTCATGGACTGAACTAACTTAAACTTTTCATGGACTGAACTAACTTAAAACTTGTAGACCAGTGCAATATGGTAGCACTTTCGGAGAAAAAGGCGGCGGCGAAGCGAGAGGGCAAAAACCGTTAGGATGAATGATTAACGGCTAAATGTTAACGACTGACCCGTTAACAATTAAGCGTTCACAATTCACCATTAACCGTTACTCACCTTGTCACCTCGTCAGATCTTACTCCAGCGGGCTCATCCACCGATCCGTGCCGTCGCCGTCGGCCGCCCATCCCTCGATGGAGCCGTCGTCGCTGCGGATCTGGTACCAGTTGTAGCCGTTGGCGGCCTGCGGACCGGCCAGCACCGTGAACTGAGATCCTTGGCTCGCTTCGGTCAACAGTATCGCCCCCGTGCCCGGCTGCGCCCGCACCGAGAGCGGAATCGACAGCACAACACGGTCGCCGACATTGGGCGGGCGATTGACCGGCTGCGCGACGCCGACATTGGGACTCAGCCACTCGGTCTCGCTGTCGCCGGCCGCGGCCCAGCCGACATTGCCCTGGCCGTCGTCCAACTGCCACCAGGTGAAGCCGTCGGCCGTGGTCGGGCCTTCGATGACGTTGACGATCTGGTTGGCGCCCAGCCGGAGCACAAGTTCACCGCTGGCCGAGGGCGTCTGGCGCATGTTGAGGCCGCCGGGCGCGGCAACCCGTGCCGGCTGGCCGACGGCCAATGCGGTGCCTGCCACCACGGTGGGCGTGAACGTCGGCGTCGGCTCGCTCTCGGGCGGCTGGTGGGCAGAGCCGGAATCGGCGTGGCTGCCGCCACCGGGGCCTGGCCTTCGGCTTGAACGACCGCCCCGGCCTGCCGCCCCGGAACTACCGGCTTGGACAGTCGGCGTGGGCGTCGGCCGCGGCGCAAAGCTGCCGCAGGCCAGCGCCGGCAGCAGCCAGAGCAGCGAAACGGCGAAGAGCACGCGTATCTGCCACCTATCCCGCCACGAGTTTGTTTCTGATTTCGCTTGACCCCGTCCGTTAATCTTCTCGTCGAATTTCGCTGTCAATTTTCGTCAATCTCCGTCGATTTCACTATAGCGTCACCGAGTACATCCAGAGAATCTCGTCAAGATCGTCCAACTTCTGCAATATGGACGCCGCCGGCACCTCATCCGTTCCCAGCGCCATGATGGCCTCTGTGCGCGGGGCACGACGGCCCACGTGCATGAAGCTGATGTTGACATCGGCCTCGCCCAGCATGGTGCCCACGCGGCCGATGATGCCGGGCTGATCCACATGGGAGGTGAGCACAATGGTGCCGGTGGCCGGAAAGTCGACCCACTGCTCGTTGATGCCGACGATGTGCGGCTCGCCGCTGCAGCATGGCCCCGCGCACGGTCCAGCGCCGCTGGTCCGAGGTGGCGCGCAGCGGTCAGCATGATCTCGTAGGCGTATGTCCTCGTGCTGATGCTTCTTGCGCTCGATCAGAGTTGAGGCCGCGGCGTTCGGCCAGCAGCAGCGCGTTGACCAGGTTGACGCGCGTGTCGACCACATCGGCCAGCAGCCCCTTGATCACGGCGGCGTTGATGTAGGTCAGGTCGAAGTCGGCCAGCCGCCCGTGGGCCGTGACCTCCAGATCACCCATGCCCTGCGCGCCCAGTTGGCGCAGAAAGCGACCCAGCCGTTCGGCCAGGTCGATGTAGGGGATGAGGAATTCCAGATCGCTGGGCGGAATCATGCGGCGCGTTGACCGCATAGCGCGCCGGCCGGTCGTTGAGCACGTCGACCACCTGCAGGGCCACATCGACGGCCACCTTCTCCTGGGCCTCGACCGTGCTGCCGCCCAGATGGGGCGTGAAGATGACGTTCTCGCACTCGCGCAGCGGATTGTCGGCGGGCAGCGGCTCGTCGACGAAGACATCGAGCGCGGCGCCGGCCACATGGCCCGATTGCAGGGCCGCGGCCAGATCGGCTTCGTTGACCACGCCGCCGCGCGAGACGTTGAGAATGCGCACGCCCGGCTTGGTCGTCTGCAGGCTGTCGGCGTCGATCAGGTTGCGTGTCTGTTCGGTCAGCGGCACGTGGCAGGTGATGAAGTCGGCCTGTCGCCAAGCAGATCGGGCAGATCGACCAGTTCGACGCCGCGTTGATGGGCATATTCGGCGGTCACGTAGGGATCGTAGGCGATGACCTGCATGCCGAGGGCGATGGCGCGCTGGGCGACTTCCTGGGCAATGCGCCCGAGGCCGACGGAGCCCAGCACCTTGTTGCGCACTTCGACGCCCATAAACTGGCTGCGTTTCCACTGGCCGGCGCGCACATGGGCGTTGGCCTGCGGAATGTTGCGCGCCAGCGCCATCAGCATGGCGATGGTGTGCTCGGCCGCCGCGACCACATTGCCGGTCGGCGCGTTGACCACGATGACGCCCGACTGGGTGGCGGCTTCAATGTCGATGTTGTCGACGCCGACGCCGGCGCGCCCGATGACGCGCAGCTTTTTGCCCGCCCGGATCACCTCGGCGGTCACCTTGGTGGCGCTGCGCACGAGCAGGGCGTCGTAGTCGCCGATGACCTCGACCAGTTGCTCCGGCGTCAGATCGGTGCGGATATCGACATCAAGGTCGTCCGCTTCCATCAGCGGCTGCAAGCCCGGATTCGGCCAGCGAGTCGCTGACCAGTACTCGATAGTTCATAGTGGATTGTCCCAAAATTCCTAACATGGTTAACGGACTGCACCAAATCGATAGACCGCGGATCTGAGCAGATTCGGCGGATTCCTGCGGATAAATCCGAAACTAATCCGTGATCGATTTCGCCTCATCCGCGCGACCTGCGAATTCGCTATCATACTTCGTCGACATACTCTACATCGTCTCCGGCGCGCTGATGCCGAGCAGCCCGAGCACCTTGGCCAGCACGATCTGCGCCGCCAGGCAGAGGTAGAGCCGTGGCCTTGGTCAGTTGCCGGGTTCTCCGGCGTTGATGACGATGGCAGTCCCGGTAGAAGGCCTGAAGGTCTTGGCCAGATCGATGGCGTAGTGGGTCAGGTTGTGCGGCGACAGCTTTTCGATGGCCAGCTCGATCTGCTCTTCCAGCTCCAGCATCTTGCGGATCAGCGCCAGCTCGGCCGGATCGGTCAGCAGCGAGAGATCGACATTGTCGGCGTTCAGTTCATCGACATCAAAGCCCTCGCTCTTGGCCTTGGCCAGGATGGAGCAGATGCGGGCATAGCTGTACTGGACATAGAAGACCGGGTTGTCGCTGGTCTCGGCCACGGCCAGATCCAGGTCGAAGTCGATGGTGCTCTCCGGGCTGCGCAGCAGCAGGTTGAAGCGCAGCGCATCCGGGCCGACCTCGTCGACCACGTCGTTGATGGTGACCAGGTTGCCGGCCCGCTTGCTCAGCTTGACCTCTTGGCCGTCGCGCACCAGCTTGACAAAATCGTGCATGACGATGGTCAGCCGATCCGGGTCGAGGCCGAACGCCTCCATCATGGCCGCCATGCGCGCCACGTGGCCCTGATGGTCGACGCCCCAGACGTCGATGACGTGGTCGAAGTTGCGCCGCAGAAACTTGTCGTAGTGATAGGCGATGTCGCCGGCAAAGTAGGTCGGGTTGCCGTCCGATTTGATGACGACCTCGTCCTTGTCGTTCTTGGGATAGTTGCTGGCCAGGAACCAGACGGCGCCGTCGTGCCGGTCGATCTCGCCCCGGTCATCCAGATAGCTGAGCGCCTGCTCGACCAGCCCTTCGTCGTGGAGGCTCTGCTCGCTGAACCAGTTGTCGAAGGTGACGTTCATCTTGCCCAGCTCGGTCTGGAGCGCATCGACCACGATGCCTCGGCCCAGTGCCTGGATCTCTTCCACGGCGGCCTCGCCTGTCCATCGCCAGGAAGCGGTCGCCTTCAGCGTCCAGCGATCTGCTGGGCGTAGTCGATCATGTATTCGCCCTGATAGCCATCCTCGGGGATGGGCACATCCTGGCCGAGCAACTGTGCGTAGCGGGCGTAGAGCGTCTCGGCAAAGAGTCGGAACTGGTTGCCGCCGTCGTTGACATAGTACTCGCGCTGCACATCGTAGCCGGCCGCCTCCAGCACGTTGGCCAGCACATCGCCGAGCACGGCGTTGCGCGCGCCGCCGTAGTGAACGGGCCCGGTGGGGTTGGCGCTCACATACTCGACCTGCCAGCGTTGGCCGCTGCCCTGGTCGATATTGCCGAAGGTCTCGCCCTCGTCCACGATCACGCCGACCTGTGACTGGAGCCAGCCGTCGGCCAGGTAGATGTTGATGAAGCCGGGACCGGCGATCTCCACCTTGGCCAGCGGATCGGCGATCTCGATGTGGTCGACGATGGCCTGGGCGATCTGGCGCGGGTTGACCTTCTCGCCGGTCGCCTTGCGGATGGCCGCCGCAGCCACCATGGCGACGTTGTTGCTGTAGTCGCCATGGTCGGCCTGCTTGGGCCGCAACATCTCAACCGCCGGCATCTCAAACGCCGGCAGACTGCCATCTTCCTGGGCCGCCGCAATGGCCGCCTCGATCACTGACTTGATTCTATCTTTAAGCATATCTCTCTATGCCATCCTTGCTTTCGTATTGAAAAACGATAGAACGCGGATTTAACGGATCTAGCGGTCGGATATTCCAGCGGATCTTCCTTTTGAAACATAATTTCCGCGTCAATCCGCTCGATCCGTGACATCCGCGTCCTATCGTTTTCTACGCCGGTTCTAGATCGTACCAGTTCGGCCCGATCTCTACATCGACCTTCAGCGGGACGTCCAACTGATAGGCCGATTCCATGGTCTCTCTGACCAGGGCTACCACCGCGTCGCATTCGGCAGGCGGCGCTTCCAGCACCACTTCATCGTGCACCTGCAGCAGCATGCGGGCCTGATAGCCCTCGCGTACGCAAGCGAGCGTGGAGTCGGTCCATGGCGATCTTCATGATGTCGGCGGCCGTGCCCTGGATGGGTGCGTTGATGGCCGCGCGCTCGATGGCCTGGCGCTGGTTGTAGGGCAGCCGCGCGTTGCTCAGCTCCGGGAAGAAACGTTTGCGCCCCAGCAGTGTCTCCACGTAGCCCTGTTCGTTGGCCATGTCGATGGTCTCGTCGATGTAGCCGCGGATGCGCGGATACATGGCGAAATATTGATCCAGGAAGTGCTGCGCTTCCTTGGGTCCCATCTCGGTGCGGCTGCTGATGCCAAAGGCGCTGGAGCCGTAGACCGTGGCGAAGTTGATCGTCTTGGCCACGCCGCGCTGACTCGCGGTCCACCTCCTCGATGGGCACGTCAAAGAGCCGCGAGGCGGTGGCCACATGGATGTCCTGGTCGGCGCGGAAGGCCTCGATCAGCGCTGGCTTCCTGGGCCACATGGGCCAGCACGCGCAGCTCGACCTGGCTGTAGTCGGCGGCGATCAGCAGCCAGCCCTCGGCGGGCACAAAGGCCTTGCGGATCTCGCGGCCCAGGTCGGTGCGGATGGGGATGTTCTGCAGGTTCGGGTTGCTGCTGCTCATGCGTCCGGTGACCGCGCCGGTCTGGTTGAAGCTGGTGTGCACGCGCCCGGTCTCCGGGTTGACCAGCGCGGGCAGCGCATCGACATAGGTGCCGCGCAGCTTCTCCAGCTGGCGCTGCTCAAAGATGATCGTCAGCACCTTCTGCTGATCGTCGCTCAATTCGTCGGACTTGGCGGCCAGCTTCTCCAGCACGCCGACCGCGGTGCTGTAGTTGCCCGACGACGGTCTTCTTGAGGCCCTTGGTCGGGAAACGCCATCTCCTCAAAGAGCACCTGGCTCAACTGCTGGGTGCTGCGCAGGTTGAACTCATGGCCGACGATCTCGAAGAGAGCTGTCGGTCAGCTCGACCAGGCGACTGCCCAGGCGTTCGACATCTCGGCCAGGAAGTCGACATCGAGCGAGATGCCGGCCATCTCCATGTCGGTCAACACCGGCACCAGCGGCCGCTCGACCTCGTCGTAGAGCGGCCACATGCCCGACTCTTGCAGCCGCGGCATCAGCTTGTCGTAGATCTGCAAGGTGTAGTCGACGTCGGCGCCGCAGTAGGCCCCGGCCCGTTCGATGTCGACCTTGTCCATGGTGATCTGTTTGCGCCCGCTGCCGATCAGTTCGGTCAACTCGGTCATCTGCACGCCCAGTTCGGCCAATGCCTGCGCCTTCAGGCCCAGCGAGCGGCTGGACGGATCGAGCAGCCAGGCCATGGTCATGGTGTCGTCGATGTCGCCGGCCACATCCAGACCGTGGCGCAGGCAGACGGTCAGATCGTACTTGGCGTTGTGGGCCAGCTTGGGCAGATCGGCGTCGGCAAAGAAGGGCTGGAGCGCGGCTCGGGCACGTCTCCCAGGGCAACTGCTCGCCCTCTTCATGGGCGACCGGGATGTAGGCGGCCTTGACCGTGCGCCCAGGCAACGCCCAGCCCGACCAACGTGGCCTGCATGGCATCGGTGCTGTCGGTCTCGACGTCAAAGCTGAGCCGCTCGGCCGATTGCAGGGCATCGACAACCTGGGCCAGCGTGTCCTCGTCCTGGACCATCAGAGTAGTCGTTGGGCGGCGGCGTCGGCTCGTCTGCGGCACGTCTGCATCGCCGCCGAAGAGCGACATCTGGCCCGCTGGCATCCTGGATCGCCTCGCCGGCGGCGTCGGGCAGTTCCTTGAGCAGGCTGTGAAATTCCAGCTCGTTGAAGATGGCCAGCGACCTTCTCGCTGTCGTAGTCGCGCACGCGGCAGGCGTCGGCATCGAAGGCCAGATCGAGGTCGGTGACGATGGTCATCAGCCGTTCGTTGCGCCGCACATCCGGCTCGGCTTCGATCAGGTTCTGCTGCGTCTTCGGCCCGCTGATCTCATCGACATGGGCGTAGAGATTGTCGAGGTGCCGTACTGCTTCAGAAACTTGATGGCCGTCTTGTCGCCCACGCCGGGCACGCCCGGAATGTTGTCCGACGAGTCGCCGGTCAGCGCCTTGAGTTGCAGGAACTGGTCGGGCGTCATCTCATAGCGTTGCTGGATCTCGGCCAGCCCGTAGACCGATGTCTTGGGACTTGGCCCGCCGGAGGTGTAGAGGATCTTGACGCGGTCGTCGACCAACTGGAACATGTCGCGGTCGCCGGTCAGGATCAGCACATCGACATCCTGCTCGGCGGCGCGTTTGGCCAGCGTGCCCAGCACATCATCGGCCTCGTAGTCGGGATAGGTGATGATGGGAATGTTGAGCGCGGTCAGCACTTCCTGGATGCGCTCGATCTGGCTGCGCATGTCGTCGGGCATGTGTTCGCGCGTCGCCTTGTACTCCTCGAACTCGGCGTGTCGCCAGGTGTCGCCCAGGTCGAAGGCCACGGCCACGTATTCGGGCTGGTACTCCTTGAGCACGCTGAAGAGCTTGCGCGTGAAAGCCGAAGACCGCCGCTGGTCAGCTCGCCCTCGCGGGTCGAGAGCGGCGTCTTCATGCCAAAATAGGCCCGATAGGCCTGCGAGTGGCCGTCGATCAGTAGTAGTGTTGACATGGTTGTCCGATCAGGAAGAGAACAGTTGCAGGAACAGGGTATTTTGCCACAGATAGACACAGATATGCACAGATGAGATCACAGATAGATCAGGATTGGAGCAGGATTCTCTAGTGAAGAACCCAGCTCTTCTTGCTCTATCTGTGACTCATCTGCGCTTATCTGTGTCCATCTGTGGCAAATGCTTGTTTTAGCCTACTCGATGGTCAGCATCGCCTTGTTCAACGAGTTCGCGCACCTGGGGAATTTTGACCACGGAACGCAGCGTGCGCAGTGTCCTGCCCGCGTCCAGACGACAACGACCGCTGGGCATTTCGAGGATGTAGTTGTTGCTTGAGTGATTGACAAGCAGGATCACATCGTCGGGGTTTTCCTGCCAGGTGTTGCCGTTGTACTGTTGCTTTGCCATCGTGCGTTCCTTGGTTGGTTGGGACATCGTATCCGGCAGACGAAATGGAAGCTCGATGCCTCAGGTGTGCCGGTTGTAGGTTCCCCAAAACGCCATTGAAAAAGATCAATTGCCCGCGACCCTGAAAAACGCCCGGCTTATCCGATCCCTTTCTACTTAAATTGCATGGGGTATTCTACAGTCCGCCCAATCATTTGACAAGAAAACGGCGTTGAGGATGGCGTGGGGCGTTATGCACAGTACATGAACATGCCTATCCGTTTGTTCCGCCAGAATGGTATGCAGCAAGGAACTCGTGTGGAAGGCGTACCGGCAATTGAGATGAAGCAAAATCTCGAATATTGCGAGTGATGATGGCGTCAATGTCTGCCAGCACGGCTGCCTCATGAAGTACGGCATCTTCATAGTCATCGAGCGAGGAATCCAGTGCTGAGGTGAGGACGGCGCGATTGACTTCAGCGATTTCACATATCTTCAACAGATCACGAATGGCATCAAGAGCGCTGCGCGCATCTCTTGCCTTTTCCAAAAGATAGGAAATGGTTGTCACTGTGGTCGCACACAAGTAGCCTTGGATATCCTTCCGCTCGATCAACTCGATCAACTCGGCGCCATCGCCAACAAATGGTTCGCGGGCGAGAAGAACATCGAGTACGACATTGGTATCAAGAAGCACTTTCACAGATACTTCTCCTCTAAATGTCGGTAGTAATCGTCTTCGTCAATATCTGCATCCTTGAACCTGCCAACCAGGGATCTCGTGATCGGCGGCAGAGACTCGACGTTCATGTCAGCTGCTCTTTTTCTCCGCCAAGAGATAACCGAAATATTCTGACACCATTTTCGACAATGAGGTCTCATTGTGCACGCGCGTATTCCTTTGCGTTCTGAATCAGTTGCTTGTCCAATCGAAGGGTCAATTTTGTGTGCATAGCTGCCTTCCATTGTAGTCTGTTCGAGTATTCCTGAAGTTTGCACGTGCAATTTTTGTAAAATTGTACGTCATCTGGGCTGAACTGTCAACCGATTGACCTTTTGGCCTACTCGTTGGCTTCCTGGTTCTTCCACGGACATGCGGAAGTCGATTGCCTGCGGTACCGGGAACTCACGGCGCACACGTGCCCGCAGCGTGTCATCGACCGGCCGGCCTTCCTCGGCGCTCAGCCGCTGCTCGTGGAACTCGAACCAGAGCTGCGACAGCGAGCGCTCGCCCTCGCGCAGGTCGGCGACGATGGGCGGATCGGCGAAGATTGTCTCGACGCGGCCGAAGTCGCCGACGGCCAGCGCAGCCTGGGCTTCGAGCAGGCGGATGCGCCCGGCGTTGCGCACCGGTTCGGGCAGGTCGGCCAGCAGCGACAGCCATGTCTTCGGATCGTCCGGCCTGGATCAGCGCGGCGCCACACTCGGCGGCCAACGGCAGAAGCGATGGCCGTTGGCGACAGGCGGCGACGTAGCCGTCGGCGGCGGCATCAAGATCGCCTTGAAGTTGGTCAAGCAGGGCGAGATTGCGTCTGGCCCAGGGCGTTGGCTGAAGCTCGATCGACTGTATCCCAGGCGATGCGAGCGCCCTCGACGTCATCGATGGCGTAGCGCATCACGCCCAGATGATACCAGGCCGCCCAGTTTTGGCTGCGCCCGTCCGCCATGGACTGCTCAAGCAGGTCACGCCACTCGTCCTGGACCATGTAGCCCAGAGGCTCGACCTCGGGGTCAAGCTCGGGGAAAGCGCCGTCGCGCAGCAGGGCCAGCCAGGGCGCTTGCTCGTCGTCCAGGTCCTCTTCCGAAAAGAGCATGCTCGTCGCGGCGGATACCGGCAGACCGCTTGCTTGGCGAGCGAATCTGCTCCAGCGCGCCCCAGCCGGAACCGGTCTGGAAGATCTCGACTGGCGCATTGTCGGCCCAGGCAGCGCCGGCCTGGTGCTCGGCCTCCAGCTCGGCTTCCGAGATCAGCGCGTCCAGCGGCTCTCGGACGGCGGCCTGTGCGGCGGCCCAGTCTTCGCCGTGGACGGCATCGGCGTCCGCCTCCATCAGACCGTAGGCTTCGAGCCAGGTCCACGTTGTCTGCGGCGGCATGCGCAGGTGCTCGGTCTGGGTGCGGGCCAGGCCGGCCTGGATCTCCAGATAGGTCACGCCTCGGCTGCGAGAGGAAGGTCTGCCAGGTGCGTCCGCCGGAACCCATGCCCCACAGGAAGAGCTTGCGGCCCTGAAGCCGGGGCGTCGACGCCTGGATCAGCCCCTTGCCCTGGCCGTCCAGCGCCGTGATCCAGTGGCGTTCGCCGTCCGGGATGTGGAAGAAGAAGTCGGCGGCACGGGTCACGTTGGTGGTGTAGGAGACATCGGTGCCGTCGACTTCGGGAATCGGCGCCACGTAGAGGCTGCCGGCCTGATAGCCGAAGCTGTAGGCCGAGGTGGCCGGCGCAATGACGCGCGTCTCCGGCGATTCGGGCGCGGCCATGTTGGACCACCAGTACATGGGCGTCTCTTCGATCATGCGGGTTTGAGATGCGCACACGCACAAAGAGCACGGGCGAGCCGTCGGGCAGATAGGCGTCGATCTGGAAGGGGGTGCGGCGAATGCGCTCCCATTCGTACAGTCGCAGCACCGGCGTGCCGTCGGTCGCGTTCGGCGCGGGCGGCGAAGAGCGGCGAGCAGGTGAAGGGGCAGTGGCCGATGGTGCCGATGTTCCACTCCACGCCGCCGCTGAACCAGGCGTTGCGGATGGCCAGGTTGGCGGGCTGGAAGACCGGGTTGACGCTGAGCAGTTCCCGCTCGCTGGGCTTGTGATAGAGCGACCAGAGCCGGCCGCCCATTTCGAGCAGAAAGGTGGCGCGCAGCGTCTCGTTCTCCAGCACGGCCACGCGGAAGTCGCGCGGATCTGCGCTCCCGGTCGTAGCGATCTTGCATGGTGTAGGGCAGCGGCGTGTCGACGCGGCCGTAGGCCATGTTGGCGACCATGTCGTCAGGCACGCCGGGCGCTTCGGTGATGCCGTGGACGTCGCGTGCCGGTCGCAGGGGCGGAAGCGGGTTCTGCGGTCCGAGATCGGCCGCCGGGCATGGTCCAGGTTTCAATGTCGTAGTTCGCTCATTGGAGTGTCCTTGTTTGGTGGAGCCAAATATGATGAATGGTTGATTCCTTGTTTTGGGTTGACATCGCTACGAGATCAGTCGGGTCTTGGCCTTCTGCCTGAGATTGAGAGAGTGGGAGATTCAGCAGTTCACGATTTGGTGAAAAGCGAGATTCTTCGCTGGTCGCTTGCCAGAGTGACGTGTTCGGAAATGCCCGCTTCTAATGAGCAAGCCCCTTTTCACGGCGATAGATACTCTGTCACCCTGAGCGGGCGTACCCTAAAACGCCGCGATCCTGAGTCACCAGCGAAGGGTCTCGATATCGTAAGCCGAGATTCCTCGCTGGCGTGTAGGCGCTGCGGAAGTGCTGCCGCAAACACGCTCGGAATGACAGTAGCACGTTCATTCCAGTTAGAGCGCCGGGTATCCGCCGAGGAACACTCAGAATGACAAATCGTGAAGTACTGAGATTGAGAGATTGCAAGCCTGCCTGCAATCTCTCAATCTCTGGCCGAGAAGGCCAAAACCGCTCAATCTCAGAAATGCATGATCGCGTAGAAGTCTGAATCTCGATCATCGACCTATCGCGTATCTCGAAGACCAACACCTGCCCCGCCCAGCCGTCGGTGACGACCTGTTCCTTTCGGTAGTTGCCGTTCGTGTACGCGCCGATGACCTCTTGCCAGAAAATCTTGGCGGGATCATTCTTGTCGTATTGGCCTACTTCCCATTGGCCGGGAAATAGGTCAAAAACCTGCCAGGCAACAAGCTTGCCGATGCCTTTTCTTCGATACTTGCGCATGACGAAAAATTCCGAGATCGATCGGGCGCTTGCGGCTGTCCAGCACGCGGCAGTAGTCGCTGACCAGCACGAAGCCGGCAAGATTGTCATCGACTTTGATAAAGAAAGGATATCGGGCATCTTCCGTCCAGTAGAGGTCAAGATAGGTGTATCCGTAGAGACCGTGTTGATTGACATCGGCCTGATCGTATTCACTGAAGTCATAGATGTACAACTCGCAGAAGCCTGCGCAGAACCGACTTCTCCGCTTCGTCCACCCCGACTAGCTGTATGTTCATGCGGCGTCTCGCGGTTTACGTGTCACAGTGTGGGTTGTTGACGGTTCCCGACGTTCATAGGGCGAGCAGGTCACCGCCGTTTTGCACAGATCGTTTGATGGCATCATAGAGCACCATGGTTTGGAGCGATGTCTCCAGATTCTCCAATGGCGCCTCTCCTTGCCGCACGGTGTCTGCGAAGACCTTCAACTCTTCCAACATGCCGGTGTTGTAGCCGGAATCGCCGCTGGCCAGGCATGTGGAGGACTCGAACCATTCCGACGGCTGGCCCGCTTGCTGTATGCGCCAGGTGGTGCTGTTGTGGATAGAGATTGAGTGCCCGCCGGCTACCGTGATCTCCGTCTCCTCGGCCGGGAACGCGAACGAGCGATGATCGCTGAATGTGAGTGTCCCCACGACGCCGTTGGCCATTTTCAACGTGATGGCGAAGCTATCCCAGCCCTTGGAGAAGGCTGCGACTTTTTCCGCCGGTCCGAACAGCCAGGTGACCAGATCGATGGCGTGAATGCCGAAATCGAGCAGCACCGTCTCCTTGGGATTTGGTCTCCAGGTCGAACTTGCCCACATACGATCCACACTGAAGCATGCCCGATCCGAGGACCGGAAACTCGGCGAGCCATTGCTTGGCCCGCTTGTAGCAGGCGGCATAGCGCTTCTTGAAGCCGGTCATGCAGAATGACTGATTGGCCACTGCAAGCCGAATCAACTCTTCGAGTTGGGCAGCGTTGGATGACGGTGGTTTCTCTGTGTAGATCGGGATGTTGCGCTCGATGCAGAATTTGGCCGCTTCATAATGCAGTTCCGGTCCCACACAGGCAATGACTGCGTCCGGTTCTTCACGCTCGATCATCTCGCGCCGGTCAGTGTAGGGCGAACCGCCGTAGAGCGCACATTTTTCCTCGGCATGGTCGAGATGTCGGGCGGCTACGCCCGCTGTTTTCATCCCGGCGAGGCTCAAATAGGGGTAGATGCGGTTTGTCGAGAGCGTGCCCGTACCGATGAGCGCTGTCTTGAGGATCTTTTCCATATTCACTTTCGTTTCTTGGATCAATTGGTGAGTTCACTGCAAGAACCATTGGTATGCGTAGTAGAGACGAAAAATCTCGCATCTTTACTCGGGAATCTCTATTCCACGCCGACCGAATGCTGACTTCACCCAATCCCAGTCTACTTCGAATCCGAGCCCGGGGCTGATCCCAGGGATGGGCATATCCGTCGCTGTCGATTTCGGTGGAGGCGTCGCGGATGCCCGGCGGGCTGTAGTAGGTCTCCGGAACCAGGCGCTCGAAGTACTTGGAGTTGTAGATGGCACACGCCGCGTGCAGGTGCGAAATGGCGCCGCCGTGGATGGCGCACATGATGCCGAAGCCCTCGCAGATGTGGGCGGTCTTCATCACGCCGGTCAGCCCGCCTTTGTAGGCGATCCAGTGGGCCGGTTAGGATGATGTCCGCCGCGCCGGCCTGGATCTGCGCCAGGGCATCCCATGGCCCGCCGTGGGTCGCCTCGGCCACGGCCAGCGGAATGTCGAGTTCGGCAGCCAGCCGCGCCAGCACTGTCATGTTGAAGTGGTCCATCGGCTCTTCGTACCAGTAGTAGTCTGGCTTCTTCCAGTTGCCGCCCAAACCAGACGGCATCCTCGTAGAGGTTGAACATACTCGAGGCATCGTACATCAGCACGATGTCGTCACCCACGTTCTGGCGCAGGGCGCGGCAGAGCTGGGCATCCTCCTGCAGCCGTCCCCAGGCGTGCAGCTTGATGGCCTTGTAGCCCTTGTCCAGGCAGACGTCGGCCAGGGCCATGATACTCGTTCGAGGGAATCGAGGGTGACGGTGCTGGCATAGGCCGGGATTTTGTCGCGCATGCCGCCCAGCAGTTTGTAGACCGGCGCGTTGCTGACTTTGCCGAAGAGATCCCACAGCGCGCAGTCCACCGGGCCGATGGCCAGGCCCAGGTTGGACGTGCGCAGATTACGCCAGAACTTCTGCCAGATGCGCTCCCGGTCCAGCGGGTCTTCGCCGATGAGTTGGTACTTGATCTCGTCGACGTTGGCTCCGGCGCTGTAGGTGGAAATACCCTCGATGCCCTCGTCGGTGAGGATGCGCATCAGCGCCGTCCTGGCCAGTGGCGCCGGACGGGCATGATCTCGTCGCGCCAGTGATAGGGTCCGCGTTCCCATTCGATGTGATGGATTTTGACGTCTGTGATCTTCATGGCTGTCTCCTGCTGGGTGTGATGTTGCGCTCAAATTCACCGCGGATATGCCGGGATTTACCGGATTGCCGCTGATTTTCCTGAAAAGGATCCGCGGTGATCCGCTCTATCCGTTTAATCCGCGGTGAATTCTTTGCGAGTCTGAATCGTTACCATCTGCGTCCATCAACTCGATGGTCATGAAGACGCTGTGCGGATCTTCGATGTAGTCTGCGAATGGCCCGCACGGTTGAAATCCAAAGCGGGCGTATAGCGCACGCGCCGCTTCAAACGCCTGCATCGAACCCGTCTCAAGACTCACCCGCCGATAGGATCGTCGTTTTGCTTCGTCCAGGATATGGCGCAGGAGGCTTGCCGCATAGCCTTTCCTCAGGTGGGCGGAGGCGGTTCGCATCGACTTGATCTCGCCATGGTCGGCGTCCAATTCCTTGAGCGCGCCACAGGCGGCCGAATTCGCCGTTTTCCCAGACGGTCCAGAATGTGATCTCAGGCTTACGCAGTCCATCCAGATCCAGTGCATGTACGCTTTCGGGCGGCGAGTGCAGCGCCATGTTGCGCAGATGTTCCTGCAACAGGTTTGCAATTTCAGGGCCGCGCAGATCGTCTATCTTGATGTCCATACCAGTTCCTTGCGCATCCAGTAGTAGGTCGAACCGGGCGGATAGTCTTCCAGCTTGCCCGTCACGTAGTATCCCTGGCCTTCGTAGAATTTGCGGGCTTGGAACTCGAACGTGGTCAGGAAGCAACGGGTGCAGCCGCGGCCGGCGGCAATCGCTTCGGCCTGCTGGAGCAGTGCCGTGCCGAGTCCGTCTCCCCGCAGATCTTCCGGGAGATAGAAGTTGTCAATATCCAGCCAATCCCAGTAGGTGCTGGCTGCCAGCCCGCCCACGGTCTCTCCTGACTCGTTCTTCACAATGATGTTGAGCGCCTTGATCGCGCCAGGCTTGCGGGCTTCGAGATGATGGAGCGAATGTTCGTTGTTGAATTCCCTGATCTTCTGTTTTAGGAAGGTTTCGAACGGTTCCGACGGCTCTTCCAAAATGATGGTTTCGTAGTTCAACGGGATTCACCTCGGATTCGTGAGTTGGTGCGCAGATGTCAAGGCGCCCGAACTGCCTCTATTGTATCTGAGAGGGATGGCGGGGGCAAAGCGGTTTGCGATCTCATCGCCGCTGCTGTCATATTCGTCGCCGCACCGGTCGATGCCGGTCTTTTGGTCCTTGACATCGTGGTGTTTCGATAGTTCAATCTCTCTGCGACGCACCAACGGCCGGACGAACAACAGCCAACCAGCGGGATAGCCTGTATCGTGTAGAGAGCAAACATGCAGCCGAGCGAAACGCCAGTTCATCCACTGCAACGATGGCAAGAGGCGATCTGGCTGCTGATCGCGCTGTTGACGCCGTTGTTCGTGAATTTCTGGGTTGAGCAGCAGTTCGAGGCGTCCAAGGTCTGGCTGCTGCGGACGTTGGTCTGGGTGTTGGCTGTGTTGTGGCTGGGCGGCTGGCTGCGTGGTCTGCGCGCCAAACCGCTCCCCTCGCCCATTCGCAATCTCGTCATCGCGCTCGTCCTCGTTCTGGTCCTCTCGACACTTGCTCAGCACCAATCGCTACTATCGCCATCTTTGGCACACTTGACCGCGCCAACGGCGTTCTGACGCAGTTGAGCTATTTGCTGCTCTTTGTCTGCGTCGCCACGCAGATCGACGCCCGAGCGCAGCCGGCAATTGCTGCATGTCATCATCCTGACCGCCGTGCCCATCTGCCTGCTGGGTCTTGCCCAGGCGGCCGGCTGGCAGCCGCTGCCCGTCTTCACCGATGCCCGCAGCCCCATGACGACGACGCTTGGCCGCGCCAACTTCACCGGCGCCTACCTGGCCCTGCTGCTGCCGCTCACGCTGACCGCTGCCCGGTCGGCGACCGGACGATGGCCGCGCATCGGCTATGGGGCACTGGTCGCGCTGGAAGCTCGTCGTCATCGCGCTTGACCCAGGCGCGGGCGGCCTGGATCGCCGCCGTCGTCGGCATCAGCGTGCTTCTGTGGTTGCGAGCCGCGCCCCGCTGGTCGCCCCGCGTCCGTTGGCTGAGCGCGCTGGGCGGGGCTGTGGCGCTTGGGCGCGGCATTGCTGCTGATTTTGCAGCGCGGCATCGCCAGCGGCGGCTCCATTGCCGCCCGCTGGACGATCTGGCAGGCGTCGCTGCGTCTGCTGTGGCCGCGCTCTGTGGCTCGGCTATGGCGCGGATACGCTGGAACTGCACTTCCCGTCCGTCTATCCGCCGCAGCTTGTCTACTATCAGGGGCGCGGCGTCGTCGTCGACCGCGCCCACAACTGGCTGCTCGATTGGTCGCTCAACTATGGCGTTGTGGCGACGCTCCTTTTGATCGGCCTCGTCTGGCTCATCTTGCGGCAGGGCTGGCAGCAGTTGACGGATCTCAACGACTCCCGGCGCATCGGCTTCCGCGTGATCACCGCCTTGAACGTCGCTGGCTGGCGGCCTGCATGGCCGCTGTCTGCGCCCAGCTTGTGGGCAATCTCTTTCTGTTTGAGGTCGCGGCAACGGCCGTCGTCTTCTGGCTGCTGTTGGGCATCGTGACGGCGGCAACAGCCGGGCCTGAACCAGAGTCGCTGCCAGCCGCCATGCCGCCGCTGGGCACGGCGGCGTTCTTGCTGGCGGTGCGGCGTTCTGATCGTGGGCTGGGCTGTCTGGCAGAGCAACGTGCGCCCACTGCTGGCTGATGTCGCACAGTTGGCGCGGCACGCAGGCGTTGAGCCAGGGGAATCACGCGGCTGCGTTGGCGGAATATTCGACGGCGGCGCAGCGACCAGCCGCACCGCGCCGCCTATCATGTCGCCGCCGCCTTGACCGCCGCGCAACTGGGCGACTTCGCACAGGCTGAGGAGCGCAATGCGTGAGGCAATTGCGCTGCGCCCGACCGATCCCGTGTTGTACACGCAGCTTGCCGCCATCTACGCCGGCGAGGCGAACGACGCGCCGGAGAAAGCTCGAGATGGCCTATGGCGCCTACGAACAGGCGATCGCCCTGGCCCCGACGATTGCCTGACCTATCGGCAGTACGCCGATCTTGCCCTGCGGTCGGGCGATCGGCGCGCTGGCGGTCAGTGCAGGCGCAACGGGCGGTCGATCTCGATGCGACGGATGGGATTGCGTTTGGCATTCTGGGCTGGGCACAGTTGCAGAACGGCAACCTGGCGGCGGCGCAGGGCGCATTTGAGCAGGCGGTGAAGTGGCAGCCCGATTCGGCCGACTTTTCACCTGGGTCTTGCCACCGTCCACTTTCCAGCAAGGCCAACTCGATGCGGCCGCCAGGCGCTGCAGCAGAGCTTGACGCTCGATCCCGCCTACGCGCCGAGCTTGACATTGCAGTTACAATTGACAGCAATAGCGTCTGTAATTGTTCAGGCCTTCAGGTAAACGATGGTCCACGGAGGCAGCCTAACGAAGGTCGCTCTGACCTTGGAAACTACTGTTCCTTCGTGATAGCTTTCGATGACCTCAAAGGAGAGACAATGAAAGCTCAGAGTCGTTTTCTGCACGTCTTGATCGGCTGCCGTTGCGCTGCTGCTGCTCGGTCGGATTGGGCGCGTATTGGCCCACTTGGGTGGGCGCATGCGCCGGCCCAGTCCGCACTGGCGCCACTGGCAACGATCGGCGACGCCATCACCTATCAGGGCTACCTCACCGACGACGAATGACGTGCCGCTCACCGGCACATTCACCATGCGCTTCGAGATTTACAACGCCCCAGTCGGGCGGCGCTCTGCTCTGGGACAGTGGCAACAGCCAGATCGTCGGTGAAGGATGGTCTATTTGAAGCGCGGCTCGGCATCACAACCGACATCTTCAACGGCGAGGAGCTGTGGGTGGCGCAGACGATCAACGGCGAATTGCTGACGCCGCGCCAGGAGATTTTGCCGGCGCCGATGGCGCACACGCTGCGCCCCGGCGCCATCGTCAAGGGCACAGCCAATGCGATCCCCAACAACTACCTGCTCGATGTGCAGATGAACAACGATGCCTTTGCCTTCAACCGGGGCGCGATCTCGGGGCAATCGACAACGGGCAATGCCATCTACGGTCTGGCCGACAACGGCCGCGCCATCTACGGGCAAACGAAGACGGCTATGCCGTCTACGGCTTTGATGGCGGCAGCAACGCCAATCGCGGCTATGCCGGCTACTTCTACAGCACCAACGGCATCGGCGTCTACGGCTACAGCGGCGGGAATCGCACCCATCCCAATATCCTTGCCCCGGGCGTCTATGGCCAGAGCAATCAGGGCGTGGGCGTCTACGGACGTGGCGACACCTCCAACAGCTACAGCTTCTACAATGAGGGCGGCTACTTTGAAGGCGGCAAGGGGCTCTATGCACGCGGAACCGATTCGGCGAGCGAACAGGGCTACGGCGCGCGCATCTTCAGCAGCAACTATCGCGGCATGTATGTGCAAGGCAGCGGCTAGGTTCGACGCCTACTTTGGCGGTTCAGGCGGGATCAGGCACAGTCCTATGTCGATCGTGCGGCCAGCAGCCAATCTCTGGTCGTCAACTCTGGTGACACGACCATCGAGCCGGGCGATCTGGTGGCGATGGTTGGCGTCACCCCATCGCCGGAAAATGGTCAGCCGATGCTGGCCGTCGCCAAGGTCAATGCCAGCAACCGCAACGCCGTCATCGGCGTTGCCAAGGAGGCCGTTTCCGATGACGATCGTCACCTTGGAAGATGGCAGCGAGTACATCGACTTTGCGCCGGCTGCCGGTGCGATTGCTCCCAACAGCTATCTCGTCATCATCACCGACGGATTGGCGCCGGCAGTCAATCTGGCCGGGTTGGGCAGCGGCACGCTGAGCAGCGCCGACATGACGACGCTCAGCGCCACCTGGAAGATCGGCAGCAAGATCGTGATTTCGGCCGACGGGGAAATGGCGCGCTCAAGCGGCGAGACCGACCAGTGATGTCGTCGATAGCATCGTCGTCGGCAAGGTTGCCGGTCCCATCGACCCGAACACCAACACGATCCCGCTCTTCATCGACATCGACTAGTGCTCCGTGAAGGTGAATTTTGTCATTTCGAGCGCAGCGAGAAATCTCGTGCTGGTCGTGCTGAGATTCCTCGCTGCGACAGGCTCAGAGCAGGCATTCGCTGCGCTGAGCGGGACTGATTTTCGCCGTGATATTTACTCCATCATGGAGTAGGAGGTAGACAATGGTGCAGGCGATTGCGCAGCGCAGACTGCTGCTTCTGGTTCTTGTACTGCTGCTGACGCCTGTTGGGATGGCGTCGGCACAATCATCGACGAACTTTGGTTTGCGCGCTCTGTGACGATTGGCGGCGGCTCGGCCGATTCCGCCGGTTATTCGGTCACGTCCGTGATCGGCCAACCCGCCACCGGCATGGCGGACAGCGCCAGCTTCAAGGTTTCAGGCGGATTTCTCTATCCCCGAGGGCAGGATGGGGCCGGCGACTATCAATTGTGGCTTCCGCTCATCGAGAAATAGGCCAATGAACGCCAAACTGCCGGTGCAGACCCGTTCGCACGTGGGCGTGCGAACTGAACGCTGAGATGGGCGAATTCCATAATTTCAGTAGTTCACGATTTGGTGAAAAGCGAGATTCTTCGCTGGTCACTTGCCAGAGTGAAGTGCTCGGAAATACCCGCTTCTAATGAACAAGCTTGTTTTCGCGGCGAGAGATACGTTGTCACCCTGAGCGGGCTTACCATAAAACGTCGCCGTTCTTTGACACCAGCGAAGGGTCTCGACATCGCAAGCCGAGATTCCTCGCTGGAGTATTGCCAAGTGCGATCTGATCTCGCTGGCCCGCTCGGAATGACAGTAGCACGTTCATTCCAGTTAGAGCGCCGGGAAGCCGGCGAGGAACACTCAGAATGACAAATCGTGAACTACTGAATTTCGTTTTGTCTTCGGTTCAACAATTGAGCAGCGTGGCGAGATGGGCAATACTCTTTGCATGCAACGTGTTATCCGGATTGGGCGACAGGTCTTTCAGCGCCGGATCGCCGTACTCCATCGGTCTTTCGATATAGGCCGTCGCCAGTCCACAGGCAGCGTGCCGCGGCCAGGTCGCCTTGATGCGCAGCCACCAACATCACTTCTTCGGGCGCACAGTCAAAGATCGTTGCCGTGCCGAGATAGACCTGTGGGTCCGGCTTGTAGCGCTTGAACACTTCTGCCGACAGGATGCAATCCCACGGCAGGCCCGCGTTCTTGGCCATCTTGGCAAGCATGCCAATATTGGCGTTCGATAGCGAGCAGATCAAGAAGCGAGACTTCAGCCTCGTCAGTCCCTCGACAGAATCAGGCCAGGCGTCCAGCCGATGCCATATGCTGTTGAGGTGACGTTTCTGCGCTTCGCTGAGCGAGGTTATGCCAAATTGCGCGAGAATGTCTTCAAGAATGAGGCGATGCAGATCGTCCAGAATCGTCCAGCCAAGTTCGCCCGATGCGACCCGTTGCATTGCCGGCTGATACCCCGCCCGCCAGGCCAATGCAAACTCGTCTCCGCTGACGCCCAGTTCAAGTTGGTCCACTTCTCTGCGACCGAGCCGTGCCAGTCCACAACCGTCCCAAAGACATCGAATGCAAGGACTTTGACGTTCTTCACGTCGTTCAAGGACATGGTGCACGTCTCCACTGATTGTCTAGCGATCTTGCACATCCGAGGCATTGATCCACCCGGCCACACCGAGTTCCCCGCTCAAGAAGCGTTCGTGGTAGTTGCGCTTGCTCACCTCGTTGGTGGGATTCTCGTCCAACGGCGATCCCTGGCCGGTGATACGCGGATCGCCTTGCTCGCGAAGTTCGGCCCACAGTTGGACCGCCATGGACTGGCGGACGAGACGCGTGTTCCGGGTCGGCGGCCAGGTTGACCAGGCAGTCGGGGTCGGTCGCCACGTTGTACAACTCCTCGGCCGGTCGCTTGCCGAAGGCCCATTGCCAATAGTTGCCTTCGACTGGGTCGTGGCGGCGCTTGAGGATCTGCGTCTTGGTGGGACTGCCATCGCAGTTCAGATAACCGGTCTCGGGGTTTCCCGCCGGCCAGCGTGAGGTTTCGTAGTTGTGCAGATAGAGCATGCCGTTCTTGACGATCCCGCGTATCGGGTAGCCCCCATCGTGTGGTCGCCCGATGTCGTGACGTTCTTTTCCAATGAGTACGTGATCGCGAGCCGGATTCACTTGGCCGGACTTATCCGAGCCCAGAAGATATCGGTCAGGCTTCGGCCGGCGATCGGTTGCATACCGGTCTCTTGCCAGTCCAAGCCGGCCAGTTCGACAAAGGTGGGCGCGAAGTCGATGAAGCTGACGTAGTCATCGATCCGGCGGCCCGGAGTGCTTGATGCCCGCCGGCCCACATGATGGCCAGCGGCAGATGGTTGGACATTTCAGTATTCCTGCCCCTTGACTCGTGGGAACGGCATGCCGTTGTCTGCCGTGACGATCACGAGCGTGTTGTCGAGTTGCTGGCGTTCTTCCAGTAAGTCCAGCATGCGATGGAGATGCTGGTCGAAGTGTTCGAGTTCGAAGGCGTAGTCGAGCATGTCGGTGCGGATCACTTCGTTATCGGGCCAGAAAGCTGGGACCTGGTCGATCTGCTCGAGCGTCTTGTGGCCTTTGGCCACACCCGATCCGTATTCGTAGCCTCGATGCGGCTCGAATCCGCCGTACCAGAAACACCATGGAGTGTCCTGGGGAACCGCCTGCAGGAAATCGGCAAAGTTGCCGGCGTAGTCGTTGTTGGCGATGCCACTGGCGGGCGGTTTGGCCTGACGTTTGTTCAGCGGCAGTCCGGCCAGTTGTCGCGGCCTGCCGGCCTCATCCTGGGCGATTCCAGGTGCCCAGCCCTTGGCGGTCATTCCAACGAAGTAGCCGTGCTCCGCCAGCGCTTCAGGGTAACTCTTGAATTCCGGTGGGAAATAGGGAATGTGATTGCAGGCTTCTTTCAGTTGCCACGAATTGCGCCCGGTCAGGATGCAGGCACGGGAAGGCGCACATTTGGCATTGGGGGTGTAGGCTCGTGTGAAAAGCAGCCCCTCACGAGCGACTCGATCGAAGGCCGGCGTATTGACCCACGTGCAGCCATAGGCACCGATGTGCATGCCGGCGTCGTCCGCGATACAGAACAGAATGTTGGGTCGTTTGGCCATGGGTTCCTCGGTTTAGGTTGGGTTAAGATTTACTGCAATTTGTGACACCTGGATAATGACATTGCCCTTCTTGCGTCCAGTATCGACATACCGATGGGCCTCAGCAATGTTATCGATTTCGTAGCGTTTGTCAATCACCGGTTTGATCTTCCCCTTCGCAATCAGGTCTTGGAGAAAGAGCATATCCTCCGGTTCTGGCGGCGGTCCCCCACCGACCGGGCGCTTGCTGCTTGTCATTGAGGTCCATTTCATGCGCATGCTGACACCCGGCGCAGAGACCGCATGCAGATAGGCGCCATCTTGCTGTCAGCGATCCAATACAGTCCGAATAGGAAGTCTTGCCGACGGTGTCAAAGATGACGTCATAGATCTCGCCGTTTGCGGCAAAATCCTCTTGGGTGTAATCGATGACGATGTCCGCACCCAGAGACTTCACCAGATCCAGATTGGCGGCGCTGCATACGCCGGTTACTTCGGCTCCGTAATACTTGGCAAGTTGCACGGCAAAGGTGCCTACGCTCCCCGATGCGCCGTAGATCAATACCTTTTGTCCAGGCTGGATATTGGCTTCGCGCAGAAAGTATAGGGCCGTGCGCCCGCCAACAGGAATGGTCACAGCTTCCTCATAGCTCACGTCGGCCGACTTTTTGGCCAGCATTCCATCTTCAGGCAGACAGATGTACTCGGCATAACCGCCGCCCATGTGTTCGAGCGTCGATGCAAAAACCGGATCGCCTTGCTTGAAGCGGGTTACCTCTTTGCCGACGGCTTCAATTTCCCCGGCGCATTCCATCCCCAATATGGGTCGCTTGGGTCCTCTGACACCGAGCACGAGGCGCGCCGGGAGCCAATACGAAGCGGGCACTGTGAAGCTTCGCATTCGCGTGTCCCCGGCCGTGACCGTTGCCACATGCACTTTGACCAGCACTTCATTGTCCTTGGGCGTCGGTTTTTCAACATCAGCAACTTTGAGAACATTCGGTGCACCGTATTGTGTGTAGATGATGGCTTTCAATTTTTCACTCCTCTGGTCTCATCGATGAGGTCATAAGAGAAGACTTGCTCCAACGGAACCTCGAAGACGAGGGCAATACGAAAGGCCAGTTCCAGGGAAGGAGAATAGTTGCCCTTTTCGATGGCGATGATTGTCTGCCGGGTCACCCCGGCTTCTTCAGCCAACTGCTTCTGGGTCATCTCATTCCGGAAAAAGCGCAACGTCCGCAGGTTATTGTTGATCTGGCGTTTGCTCATCTCAGAACCCCCGCCGATAGAGATAGAGCCGGAAACTGTCGCCAACGACCTGCGCCACAAGACTGAAGCCCACGAGCAAGGTGAACATCAGCAGCGGGGGTTGACCAAAAGCGAATGTCAGCATTGCGACAAAGGCCCCGAGCGAGGAGACGGTATAGGTGATCTTCGTTCCTCTCAGATCGATGAACTTGTCGCGTTCGTCGGCAAAGTCTTCAATCTGGGCATCTTCGTCTCCGGTTTTGATTGCCTCGATGATCGCCGAGACGATGTGGGTCAGAATCGTCGCCAGAATCGTCACGATGACGGTGAGGACAATGACGGTGCCCCACAGGCGAAAAACATCTGTCGACGTTGGGGTTCCATTTTGGCTCATCTGATACAGTTTGATCAAAAAGAAGCTCAGTATCAATGAGAAGTTCACTAAGGAAACGGTGACGTTTTTTTCTTGAAAGGACATATTCTGCTCGTTTTGTCTGAAAATCTTTACTAATTGTAATTTATAATGCACTTATAGTATATCAAAAATTACATAATGTCAAGTATATTTTACACCATGATGGTAAAAAATACGGCTCTCCAGGTATTCAAGGGGTGACGACCTTCCAGGAAAGCCATCAATATCCCCTGAATACCTGGAGAGCCAGGGACGGTCACATAGTTCAAAATCTTTGGTGCGGCAAATGGTATCGAATTCGAGGCACGCTTGAGTCCGTCCGCCCCATCACTTCAGCGTCGTGGCGTAGTCAATGCCGGGGAACTGGACAATATCGGGCAGCAGCGCCGTGTGCGCCTGCTCATCGTTCTTAAGTGTGTCGAGCAGAAACGCGGTCGAGAAGTGGTGGATCAGATCGAGGGCACGCGCTTTGTCCCAGACCGGATCAAGGCACATGAACTCGTAGAAGGGAATCTGGGCGGCCCAGGGCATCCGCTCACACGGGCTGCCCGCCACCATGTGCTCGGCCCCTTCCAGACCCACCAGCGCTTTACGCGCGCTGGACGCAAAGTCGTAGGACGGTTTGCTGCCCCAGTCGTAGGGCGTGCCGGTGTCCGCGGTGCCGCCGATGGCCATCATGGGAACTGTCACGCTGGACAAGCCCGCAGCGTCGAACAGGTAGGCGTCGCCGGCCATCGGGATGATCGCGCTCACCCGCGGATCGCCGAGCGACGGCCACAGTCCCTCCGGCACGCCGTCCAACCCGGCCAGCGCCGCCATCTCTGCTTCGTTGCCAATCAGCGGCATACACAGAAAGGTCTTGGGATCCTCAGGCGCAAGCGTTGCACAGCGAGCGGTCAAGGCGTCGAAGTCGAACTGTGCGCCGGCCATGGCCAGGGCCGTGTAGCCGCCGTAGGAATGGCCCACCACGGCCACGTGTTGCATGTCGATCTGGCCCGCCAGGTCGCCGTCCGGTGCTGTGATCTGTTCGGCATAGTCCAGCGTCCGTTTGATGTCATGGGGCCGGTCGATGGCTGCTGTCATGCTGCCGAACCAATCACCCTCCACATGTTCAGGCGCCAGAACGATGAAGCCGTGCGAGGCATAGTGTTCGAGCAGGGTATGGTACCAGGCCGCGTTGAGGCCGAATCCATGTGAGAAGATGACCAGCGGGTACGGTGCGCCCGATTCATCGATCGGCGCCTCCAGCAGCGCCTTTCCGTAGACCACAGCCGGCGTTTCGACGCTCAGTTCGGGGGTTTTGGGCGTAAGTTCATACGTGACGGCCTCGGCGGCGTCGGTCGGGTTGAGCGCCGGATACCAGAGGCCGGCATCGATGGGAGAGTCGCTGCCGGCGTCGATGACCAGCGGCATATAGCCGACGCCAAAGGGGCCACGCACGGCGTAGGGCGGCGCATCGGGACGCAGACCTTGCGCCTCTGCCGACGAGGCCTGGGCCGGTGTGGACAACTGAAGCGGCTGGCAGGCGCTGATGAGCAGCGCCGCAAAGAGCAACCCCATGAATAGACGGCTCAAAGAGAATGTCGTTGACCTCACCTTGGGCTGCTGTCGATTACAATTGGTGACCATTTGTTTCCTCCTTGTCGTAACGATTGATGACCACTTTTCCTTTGGCGTGTCCGTTTTCAAGATAGCGGAGCGCCTCCGGTATCTCACGAAACGCGTACGCTCGATCGATCACGGGTGCAACGTCGCCGGTTTCCAGCAGATCTGCCAGAAAGGCCAAGTCCTCGCTGTTTGGCTTCTTGAGCAACGTAGCCACTTTCTTGTCGCCGGTCATGGATGCCCATGGCCCCAGCAACGTGGCCTGGAGAAACTGCGCCCCGGAACCGCCGATCAACACATAGATGCCGTTGGGATTCAATGCACGTTGGCTATCTGAAAATGGGCGGTATGCGGCGGCGTCAACGATCAGGTCATAGCGCCGGCCATTCTGGGTGTAATCTTCCTGGGTGTAGTCGATCACATGGTCTGCACCGAGCGAGCGCACCATCTCCAGATTGCGGGTGCTGCAAACGCCGGTCACGTCCGCGCCGAACGATTTGGCGATCTGCACCGCAAACGATCCCACGCCGCCGGATGCGCCATTGACCAACACGCGCTGCCCCGGCTGAATCCGCCCTTTGTCGCGCAGCGCCTGCAGGGCCGTGGTCGCCGCCGAAGGCACGGCTGCCGCCTCCTCGAACGACAGCTTGGCCGGTTTCGGGACGAGCGCATTTTCAGGAGCGGATACGTACTCGGCAAAAGCGCCGAAACCAGATTCGGACAGATCGCCGAAGACCGCATCGCCGGGCCGAAACCGTGTCACGCTTTCGCCAACGGCCTCAACTCGCCCCGCAACGTCGGCCCCGAGGATTGTGTCTTTCGGCTTGCGAAGCCCTGCCATCAGGCGGACCAAAAACGGCTCGCCGCGCAGCAGATGCCAGTCACCTGCATTGGCCGACGCCGCATGCACTTTGATCAGGACTTCATCGTCGGCCGGCGTGGGCTTGCGGACTTCTTCAAGTTTCAGAACATCGGGCGAACCATAGTTGTGATAGACCATTGCTTTCATATTCGTCTCCTTTCTTGCCAAACCTGCATCATCGTCAAGTTCCGATCTGATGCGTAGCGGATGGGCGGTTTTGTAGCACGACATTTATGTCGTAGCCCTCAGTATCAGATAAGGCAAACTGCTACGACATAAATGTCGTGCTACAGGGTGGTCAACTCGTCCCGCCAATCGCTGACAATTTTCTACGTTGCCATTCCCTCGGCCTGCGTTGTTTGCACAGCGATGCGTTTGTCCCTTTCTTCCACGTTGACGCCTTTCCACAGGAGCCACAGGGCGAGCGCCAATTCACCGATCAGCGCAGGCACGAAGACGACCAGGGCGAATATCTCTGCGTAGTCGCCGTAGCTGGGCAACAGAAAACTGGCAAAGCTGTCGATCAGATAGCCCAGCCCGGCAAAGATCAACAGGCCGCCCAGAATTCTTGGGATGTAGCCCGAGATGGCAGATGAGATAGCCAAGCACGAGACACTGAATGCCAAAGAAGACCAGGGCAAGCGAATAGCCGGTGCTGTGGGCATCGAGGTAGAGCATTGCCTGCGCATACAACTGATCCGCGCCAAATACGGCTCAAGTGTTCAGCGACGTCCACAAGTTGCAATGCCAGGAACAGGTTGAGCAAATTCATGCCCAAAATGGCGGCCTGCACGAGCCTGAAAAACGCGGCAAGCAGGGCCAGTCCATTGTCCACCGGTTTGAGCAGCACATAGAAGATGGCGGCCAATGCGACATCACACAGAATCATGATCAGGTCGGCGGCAATGCCGACGCGGAATAGCGACTCAGAGGCCACGATGTTGGTGGCGGTTGCTGTGGCATCGCCTGGCTCGATCAGGCTGTCGCGAACGAAAAATTGAGCGAAGATGCCCGACAGGATGATGGTCAGGTAGAGCACTCCGGCGATTCTTGCGGTCTTGCTGTTTGCGTTCATCTTTCTCCTTCCTCTTTCCTCGAACGATAAATTTGTCGCTGTACATCGATTCGGTGGCCTTGATTCTGATCACTGTTTGCCGGCCGACCCGCCTTGTTGGCCGGGTTCAAGACAAACGACCGAGCGCAACGGCATGCCCAAATCGCGCACCGTTCTGAGCAGTCCGAACAACGCCGCCTGATCGACGACCGGGCCGGTCAAGAGCGTATCGCCGTTCTCTTCCAGCGTGATGGTCATGCCGTCAAACCAGTCCGCCCATTGGGAACCCAGATGACCCTGGATCCTGATCTGGTAGACCATTGCGTCATTCGGATCTGTTTTCTGGTCGCGTTTGTCCGGACATACTCCTGTACCCGCTGTGGCCGGTTGTGCCAGCCTATGCCACTCGTTCAATGTGCATATAGCATATCGGCAAACCGGTATTGGCGGGTAGGTACGAAAGTACTGTTTAGGGGTATTGTTTTGAGGTATTGGCGGGGTATTGCTGTGGGGTTTCGGAGTGCTGTCTGCCCATGGATCGCGACAGAAAAGGGGACAAGGTGACAGGGTGACAAGGTGCTGAAGCAACGCTCACCTTGTCACCCTGTCACCTTGTCAAGAATACGCTGTCTTTGACTCGGCAATGGGCACAGCGCGGCTACAACAGCCCCAACTCACGAGCACGCGCGACGGCTTGGGTGCGTCGCTGGACCTGAAGTTTGGCGTAGATATTGCGATTGTGCCCTTTGACCGTGCTCAAGGCGAGAAAGAGCCGCTCGCTGATCTCACGGTTCGAGAGTCCTTGGCCAAGCAGATGGAGCACTTCTAGCTCGCGTTGGCTCAATGGTTCGATGAGGGGTTGATCAGACGTGGGCAGCGGTCAGCGCAACTTGAGGCGGCGTTGATCTCTGTTTACTCTTCTGCTGCTCAGCTTTGCATAGCGCCAATAGTGATCCGGCGTAGTCCGGCATCATCCCGCGGGCGACGGCTTCGGCCAACAGGCGCGCCATGGGCGGACCTTCGTCGACAAAGAGCCGGACGTAGCCCTCGGGTTCGGCCAGGGTGAGGGCGCGCTCCAGCGGCGCGAGCGCCGAAGGGATATCGTCCTGCGCTTCGTGAGCCAACGCCTGCAGCACCAGGATCTCGAGCGCGCTTCCCATCCTTCCGCCCGCTTCTGCCGCACTCAGGAGGCGGTCCAGCAGTGTCAACGCGTCGCCAATCAGACCTTCGTCTCCCGCCGTTCTTGAAACGGGCGATCAGCAGTCTGGCCAAGGTCACGTGCTCGAACTCGCGCAGATAGCTGAGGTCGTCATCCACGGACAGGCTCCGCTCATTCGCCCAACCCAGGGCTGCGGCCAACCTGCCCTGGGCGATCCATAGCCGCGCCTTCAACGCTGCGACCGGTCGCACGTCGGGGACGGGGGTTCTGACGTAGAGGCGTTCGGCCTGATCCAGCAGTTCGAGCGCGTCGTCCAATTTTCCCTGGGACGGTCATGACACGCGCCTGTGCACGGCACAGGCGATAGGCCCAATGGGGTGACGCAGCCTGTTCGCCCAGTTCTTCGCTTTTCAGCAGGTGCTCTTGGGCCGCGTTGAGATTGTTCTGCTCACGGTACAATTCGCTCAGTCGCAAGTGCAGATCCGCAGTCCCGCGCAGGACTCGCTTGCCCTGCTCCGCTGCAAGCGACAACGAGCGTTCATAGGTACGGATTGCCTCGCGCAGACGACCCTGCGCCAGCAGTATGTCAGCCAGGACATAGGCGCCGCGGATAGCGAAAAGGATGTTGCCGCCAATGCGCATGTTCTCCATGCCGTCGGCCAATGTACGACGCGCGGCCTCCAGATCGCCGCGTTCCCAGTATGCCAACCGCCAAGATAGCAGCCGTGATGCCGCGCTGGAGATGATCGTCCTCAGGCAGAAGTTCAAGCGCCCGCTGACCGTAGGCCACGGTACCGGGCACATCGCCATGGGCCTGGGCAAGATAGGTACGGGCCATGGCGATGGTCGCCGGCAACGACCGAAATTGTTCTTCGTCCACGACCACCATATCGGCTGCAGAGCATTCAGCCTGTGCGCTCGTGCCGGTCTCGGTCACCAGCCATCGTTCGGCATCCAGCAGTCGGGCCTCGGCAGCCTCCAGTTCGCCGCGTTCCAGATAGGCCCAGCCAATCGCAGCGCAAAGCACCGGCCTGGCGCCTATCAACTCGTCCGGCAGCGCCTTCACCCAGCCCAGCCAAGCGGCAGTCTGGAAATTTCTGTCCATTTCCGGCCACGCCAACTCGATCAGACCCGCAGCGCGCTCGTAATCCTGGGCGGCAAAGGCATGGCAGGTAGCGTCGGTGCGCAGACCGTTCTGCGCACACCAATCGCTCGCTCGTCGGTGCAGGTCCGCTTCTCGATCCGGCTCCTCGTCCCTCAAATGCGCACGCAGAACATCCGCAAAAAGGCGATGATAGCGAAACCAATGGCGTTTGTCATCCAGCGAGATGACAAACAGGTTGCCTCGCTCCAGCTCCTCCAAAAGCAGACTGCTTTCCTTCCTCGCCGGTGACGGCGTCGCACAGCGGGCCGTTCAAGCGGTCGAGGATGGAAGTCCGCAGTAGAAAAGTGCGCACACGTTCGGACTGCCGTTGCAGCACCTCTTCGACCAGATAGTCGACGACATAGCGGTGATCTCCGGCGAAAGCGCGAATAAATTCGGGAATGTCCGCTCGTCCTTGCATGGAGAGTGCGGCCAGTTGGATCCCCGCAATCCAGCCTTCGGTTCGTGTTTCCAGCGCAGCGATCTCGTCGGCGGCAAGGGACAGATCCATCACCTGATTGAGAAAATCGGCGGCTTCGTGGGGCGTGAAGCGCAAGTCGGTGGCGCGCAATTCAGTCAACTGACGCTGGACGCGCAAGCGGGCCAATGGAAGCTGCGGATCTTCGCGGGTGGTGATGACCAGATGCATCTGCGGCGGCAGGTGCTCCAGCAGAAAAGTGAGGGCCTGGTCAACCGGTACGGCGTCGACGTCGTGGTAGTCGTCGAGGACGAGGACGAAATCGTCGGGGATGGAGGTCAGTTCATTGAGCAGAACCGTCAGCGTCGTTTCGATCGGCGGTGGCTGAGGGGATTGGAGCATGGCCAACACCTCTTGGCCGAGTGTCGATGCATCCTCTTCGGCGTCGCTCAGGGCGAGCGTTTGCAGCGCCGCGACGATGTAAGTCAGAAAGCGTGTGAGGTCGCTATCCTGTTCGTCCAGCGACAGCCAGGCGATCGGGTCGATCAAGACCGGCGACCCATTCGCAGATCAGCGTGGTCTTGCCGAAGCCGGCCGGGGCGGAGACGAGGGTCAGCTTGCCAGACAGACCCTCGTTCAGCCGTTCGATCAGGCGCTGACGGCGGACACGGTCAGGCCGGGGCGGAGGGATGTAGAGCTTTGTGGCTAGGATTGGCGTAGACATGGTTCAATTCATCACTCTTTCTCAATCCATCGAGTCTGTTCGTCAATCGCCGTCGTCGGCCTTGCCGCCCATGATGACGACCTTGGGCCACATCCGCGCGACCGGTCGCACCAGATCCGACTGGAGGGACATCACGTGGTCGATATCCTTGTAGGCCATGAACGTCTCATCCGGCGAAAGGCCAAAGCTCAGAATGTCGTTCTGAACCATCCATGCCTCTACCTGCTGCTCATTGTGGCGGAGCTTGGCTTCCGTGCGGCTAAACGGTCGTCCAGCGCCATGGCTTGACGACTCGAGGCTTTCCACGTTCCCCAGCCCTTCCACAAGATAGGACGCAGTGCCGCTGGTCCCCGGAATGATGCCGGCGACGCCTTGCCCGGCCGGTGTCGCGCCCTTGCGGTGGATCACACGTCCGTCAGGTTGAACCCAGGCGTAGTTGTGGTGGTTCTCGTACTGAACAACGCCTGTCAATCCGCTGCGAGCCAGAAAACGCTGATGAATGAGATGGTGGTTGGCCTGTGCGTATCGCCCCATGAGTTCCATCACCATCAAATATTCGCGCCCAGGGTCAGACGTGGTGGACAGCCACTCGTAGCCGGATGGAATCCCTTTTGCGATTCGACGCGTCTCATTTTGAGCCAGTTTGACGTAGTGTGTCGCCAATTTGTGTCCGACGCCGCGACTGCCTGAATGGGTGATGATCGCCACAAAGGGATCGCCGACGGCCAGCGGCAACCAGTCCGCTTGCGCCGTCACCTCGCCGATGACCGCGTCGAAGAAGTGATTGCCGCCGCCGCTGGATCCCAACTGTTGCCACGCCAGCGACTTCAGTTGTCTTGCAGGGGGCAGTTCCTGCCACAGCGGATCGTCCATGACCGGATGGGTGCGCCGCTCTTTGCCCTGAAAGCCCGACCCTTTGCCGAAGCTGCTGACGGCCCGCATGTCATCGGCCAGGCGTCTCCGTTGGGTCATGAACTCATGAGGCGAAATATCGAGCACGGTCATGGTCATGCGGCAGGCGATATCGTAGCCGACAAAACCGGGGCTGACCGCGTGGTCCAGCGCCGCCACGCCGCCGATGGGCATTCCGTAGCCGACGTGGGCGTCCGGCATCATGGCCCCATTGATGCTGACCGGCAGACGCAGCACGCGCTTCATCTGTTCGATGGCTTCATAGTCAAAGTCAACGCCAGGCAGGCCGAACATGGTAAAGGGTTGCGGGTTCGCTAAAGGCTCCAATTTCTTTGGAGGATCGCCGAACCGTCGCTGGATTTCAGCCAACAACGCCTTTTTCGACATCCGTTTCTGTTTGGCCAGCATCGCGGCCTCGCGGGCGATCTGACCGTAGTCATCGCGTTCGCTGTATCCGGCCTCAGTCAGAATTCTGTGGGTATCCATCAGGTTCCGTTCTGTCCAATAGGCTGCCAAGGGTCGTTTGTTCTGCTCAGCCAGCCGTTCAGTTCTGCGGTCAGCGCCTGAATGACATCCGGCGCTTGCCCGGCGACGTTTTTGAGCTGATATGGATCCTCGACATTGTCGTGCAGGATAAACTCATCGCCCTGCTCGTGTCGAATGACGACAAAGGTATAGCGGTCGGTTCGAAGACCTCGCCGGTCCGGGTGATCGGGGAACTGGGGCGCAGCGTAGAAGTAGAAGGCAGACGTTGGCCGCTCGCACGGTTGGCCGAGAAAGACCGCGGAGTAGTCCGTGCCTTCCACGTCGGCGGGAACGCCGTCGTCAACGCCCATCAAGCCCAGCAGCGTGGGCATGATGTCCGGCGCGCTGAACAGGAGATCCTCGGTCCCAGGTGTGATGCGGTTCGGCCAGCGAATGATGAATGGGACCAACAACGATTCATCATACCAGACGTCCTTGTACATCAACCCGTGGCTGCCCATCATCTCACCGTGGTCTGAGGCGAAGACCACGATGGTCTCTTCTTCAAGGCCCTCTTCCTCCAGTGCGGCGAGAATGCGGGCGAACTGCTGGTCGATGCCGGTGATGGCGGCAAAATAGTTCTTCACTGCTCGATAGGCACGAGGATCCGTCTGTTCATCGACCACGTTGGGTCTTGTGAGCAGATCAGCGGGCGTCTTGTCTGCATAGGCAGCGAGATACTCGGGCGGCACCTGGTCAAAAGGCATATGGGGCGGGTTGTGGGAGACGAAGAGCGCAAATGGCTTTTCGGGATCCCGAAGGGCGTCGCCCGCGTTGCGGATGTAGTCGATGGCCACGTCCGTCTCATGTTTTACCGACCATTCATCGACATCGATCCGCTCGTCCACGGCTGCGTCGCCGGTCCAGTAGTGGGGCGTCAAGTGTTGATCACAGCAGCCGTATGAATACCAGAAATCGATTCCGTGACGTCCGGGACCGGGCGGGGTATAGGCGTCCCAGAAGGTGCCTATGCCCGGTTCGCCGCGCCAGCCTTCGGTGTAGGGCGTGTGCTCTTCTTTGGGCAGGTGCAGATGAAGCTTGCCCAGGTACCCCTGATGGTAGCCGGCGTCGTGCAGCACATCGGTCAAACAGCGTTGATCGTCGCTCAGTTCGATGCCGTAGGGGATGGTACCGGAGTAACAATTGGTGATCACGCCGTTGGACACCGGATATTTGCCCGTGAAGAGCATGCCTCGATAGGGGCTGCAAATCGGGCAATTGCTGACCGCCTGCGTGAGAACCAGGCTCTGCGCGCCAAAGGCATCAATGTTTGGCGTGACTACCGGATCCTGTCCCATGATGCCGATGGCTTGCTGGCGTAGCTCGTCTGCAAAAACGAATACGAGATTGGGTTGCGGCTTACTCATGCACTCTTCTCCAATGGTATTGTCGCACTTGGCGTTCAGCCCGGCGCCCAACCGGTCTGTTTCGCCCACTCCTGTGCGGCGTCCCAGATCAGATCGTAGACCGGGTCTTTGATGTCGTAGTAGGCGTCTTCGTCGTCGGCGTGATAGCGGACAAGCTGGCGTTTGATCAGCTCGACCGTGCGGACCGAGTTGGGGTGAGCACGCAGATAGTCGCGAAAGAGCAGGGCGTAGCGCTGGTTGTAGCTGCCGACCACTCGCACATGCACATTCGCACGCCGCACCTCCTCCGGCTGATAGAAGAAGAGCTTGGCCCATAACTCGGGCGTACCATCCTCGCCAAGCGGCACATGATCGTTGGCGGCGGCCTGCCAATAGCGATAGCCGGCGTCGACAAGCTTCTGTGTGATCTCCGGCGTCAGCTCGTTGACGGTGATCTGAATGTCGATGACATCTTTTGCGCCCAGACCAGGCACCGATGTGGATCCGATGTGGTCGATGCGCAGCGCCGTGGATCCCAGGGTCTCCAGCAGAGAAGCCCGGATCGTCTCAAATTCATCGGGCCAGGTCGGATTGTATTCGTGAATGACGATGCTCATGGCAGATTGAGCTGCCATGAGACGCCGAAGCGGTCGTTGACCCACCCGAAAAGCGAACTAAATCCGTAGTCTCCCAGGGGCATCAAGGCTTCTCCGCCGTCGACAAGCCGTGCCATAGACGTGGCGCAGCTCGGCCTCGCTCTCACAGTCGACGAAGATTGAGATTGACGGCGTGAAGGTGAAGTCATGGACCGCCGGGCTGTCGATGCAGATGAACTCCTGCCCGCCAAGCGCAAATGTTGCCAGCTTGATCGTGCCTTCCGCGCCCGACTCCCCTGGTCCGTACTGCTCGGATTCGAGAATTTCGGAGCCCGGAAAGAGCGAGACATAGAAATGCATGGCCTCGTCGGCCGTGCCTATGAACATGAGAAAAGGTCTGATTTTATTGGGCATGGTAATCCCTTTCTATCCTTCCAGCCAAGCCATCATTCGAGAATTTTGACCATGTTGTATCCGGTGACACTGAATCCAACGCGTTCATAGAGTCCCAGCGCCCGTTTGTTGTCGGCCGCCACCCGCAGCTTGATCTGCTCGACACCGGAATCCAGAAGGTGTTGCTCAAGCGCAGCCAGCGCCGCCTTGCCATGTCCTTGTCCGCGAACCGCCTCGAACAGATAGAAGTCGAGGATGAAGACCGTCTCGCCGTCATCAAGCAACTTGTACCAGAGGTAGCCAACCGTCTCCGTGCTGCCTATGCCTGCGTATTCTTCAATGCAGAGCAGAACATTGTCCGGGGTCTCGGCGCCCAAAGGCAAGTCATCCGCCAGCGATTGCGACGCGATGGACCGACTCTTCTCCAGCGTATACCCATAATTGGCGGCGATTTCATCGGCATAGTCCACAACGAAATAGTCGCGGTAGCCGGAGAATTCGTCCACGGTCATGGCTCGCAAGGTGATCATGGCGCTCTGTTCCTCGATGGCTGCACGCAGTTTGTCGGCGTCGGGAAAAATGGCCACAGACTCTTGGTGGTTTGAACCTCGGGAGGTGATCAGTCCATCTCGAATGACCGAAGCTTCATGACCATCTCCGGAGGTTATTTGCGGACGGTTACGAAGCCGCTCTGAAATCTGATCGGCGGCTCTCTGTTGGGCCATGCGACCACTTCCGGCCAGTTTTTCTTGCGCTTCGTTCAGATATTGTTCCGCTGTGGCATTCTCGTTGCGCCCGAGGAAGAGATCCGCCAGCCACAACGCTATCTGGGTGCGCAGATAGATCGCACCGCCGGCGGGGATGGCGCCGAGCGCGCCGGTCAGCAGTTGCTCGGCCCGATCGCTGTCGCCGCGGGCCAGCGCAACACGCCCCAGATGGGCGCGGATGTTGATGGCGTGGGTCTCGTTGTCGTAGATGCGGGCTTCCTCAAGCGCACGGACAAACCACGATTCCGCCGCGTCCAGATCCTGCTCAGCCAGCGCAACCTCGCCTCGCGTGCTGTAGAGGTATTGGCGCGGCCGCAACAGTTGGTTCGCCTCGATGAAATCGAGACCGCTGTCGACGGTGGCGTGCGCGCCGGCCACGTCACCGTCCAGGAGCGTTGCGTAGGCCAGGTTGTTGTAGCAGAGGGACTCAAAGTAGATGTTGCCGGTCGTCCGAGTCAGGGCCAACGTCCGCTCGAACTTGGATCGGGCAAGGGCATACTCGCCGCACTGCACCGACAGATTGCCCCATCCAAACCAGCTCTGAATGGCGATGTCCGAATCCAGATTGTGCTCCGAGGCCAGGCGCGTGGCTTCTCTGTAGTGGGCATCGGCCTCAGCCATGGCGTGCCGGCTATAGAGTTTGCCCGCCGCCATCAGATACTCGGCGGTCGCCTGCAACTCGATGTCATCGCTTTCGGCCGAGGCGACCAGAATGCGCTCGGCCCAGTGAAGCACTTGCTCGCCCTGTTCCGTTGAGAGATAGCTGACCGCCAGACGCAAAGCGGCCTGCACAATGCCCCCTTGGTCGCGCAGGGATTCAAAGGCGTCCAGCGCCTGCTGCATGGCTTCGCGTGCTTCAACGATGCCGCCGGGCGCATGCATCAGCGTATACCCCAGCGCCAACTGTCGACCGGGCGTCGGTTCCAGCGCATAGGCCCGCCGGTAGAAGTTCACGGCCTCGGTCATGGCCCCCAGTTGAGCCGCTTGCGCCGCCGCCATCTCGGCATAGCGGGCCGCTTCCACAGCATCCCCGGCTTCGGCAAAGTGACGGGTCAACCGACCGACGATGGAATCGAGTTCATCCTCATGGATTGCCAGCAGACTGCTCCGCCACCTGCTGGTGGAGCCGTCTGCGTCTGGGCGTGCTGAGTCCGTCGCGCACGATGCCGGCCAGGAGCGGATGGGCGAACTCGTAGTCGTCGCCCCGTTCGACCAATATGGCCATGCCGAGCAGGACGTCCAGCGCGTTCAGTGTTTCTTCTTCGTCCTGTCCGCTGATCCGCTGCAGCATCTCAAAGCTGATGGCCGGTTCCAGGATGGCGGCTGTTTGCAGCAGTCGCAGAGCCTCGCCCGGCAGGCCGCGCAGGCGAGCGCCGAGCAAGTCGACCAGTGCAGCGGGCGCGCCGTCCGGATAGACGCGGCTGAGTTCAGTCAAATAGTAGGGGTTGCCGCCACTCTGGCTGTGCAGGTAGTCGACCATGCCGACGTTGCCGTCCAGCGCTGCGATCAACTCGGCGGCCTCGTTCACCGAGAGCGGCGCCAGCGAAAGCCGATTCACCACATTCGTTCGGCTCCATGCGGCGAACTGATTGGCCAGCCTGGGCGATGCTTCGCTGGCGCGATAGGCGCAGACCAGAAGCAACGGCGCGTCATGCATCCGATCGGCCAGATAGGTCAGCCAATCGAGGGTGGCCTGGTCGGCCCAATGCAGGTCATCGATGAAGAGGATCAGCGGGGTCGCGGCCAGGGCATGCAATGACTGAGCCAGCGCCTCGAAGAGGCGACGACGTTCTTCCTCCGGCGGCACCGAGACCGGCGTGGGCAGTTCGGGGCGGAAATCGCGGATGTGAGGCAGCAGGCGCGTGAGTTCGGTCAGCCAGACCGGAGAGACGGGCGACTGCTGCCCGGCGAAACGCTCCATGCAGATCTGCGTGCCGAACAGGCCGGCGATGGGTGCAAAGGGCAGCGACTGGGTCGAGTCGAGACATCGCGCTTCCAGCACGGTGATTTCGGGGGGCAGACCCGCGGACCACTGCTGCCACAGCGTCGATTTGCCGATCCCCAACTCGCCGAAAATCTGGACAATCTGCAACTGGCCGCCGGTCGCCCGTTGCAGCGCATCATCCAGCGCTTCGCGTTCGTGGCGCCGACCGACAAAGGGTCGATTGGGCCGTCGACGTTCTGCTCGCGACGGCATGGCTTCCCTTGGGCGATCAATGGCTGGAGCAACCGAGGCGACCGGAGCCGTCAGTTCACCACCCAGGATTTTCGCTCGCAGGGCCTGGGTGTCGGGCAGCGGTGCGACATTCAACTCCTGCTCCAGGACTGTGCGCAGCGTGTCATATTGGCGCAGCGCGTCGGTTCGTTGTCCCAGATAGGCGTAGGCCTCCATCAAGCGCGACGTGTATGGATTCCTGGGTGCTGTCATAGGCGAGGGCTTGCTGGGCAACGGTGATGGACTCCCGCCATTGGGCTGCCCCACGATGCCGGGTCAGCAGATGATTGAGCCCGGCCAGGTAGATCTGCCCCAGCCGATCGCGTTGACCGGCCAACCATAGATCAAAGTCGGGTGCGTCGGTCATCCGCAGACCGTCCAGCAGCGGTCCACGCCAGAGCGCCAGAATCGATTCCATCGACTCGCCGGCCTCGTGTTCGGTCGCCAACTCTGCCTTCATGCCGGATTCGAAGGCCGACGTGTCTGTCCAGACGTCGCTGGACAGCAGAACCAACTCGTCGTCGGACATCACCACCTCGTCGCCGAGTGCCTGGCGCAGCCGCCACAGAGCTGTTGCGCAGATTCTTGCGCGCCGCATCCGGGTGGCTCTCCGGCCAAAGCAGGTCGATCAGATGCTCGCGGGTCTGCGGCGCGTCTGAAATGGCCAGATAGGCAAGCAGGGCCTGACCTTTGCCGATAGTCAGTTCGATGGGTTGGCCGCCGCGGCTGAAGTGCACCGGCCCCAGCAAAAGGAGTTGTGTTGTGGACATGGGATCATTATAGGCGCGGCCTCTGCCTGATTCAAGTAGAGTTGACCGCAATTGAGGACGGGTGGCGCCGAATGTGGGACGCTACGGTCGTCGATGGTGGGACGCAGCGAGGGACGGCCCGCCGCCACAATCTGTTTACGTTGAGTTTGTTTCTCGTTTCAGCCAGGAAACTATATGACTTCGTTTTCAATCCACCCCGACACCAGTCTGGGGCCTGTTCACCTGACCGTCGCCGATCTGCCAAGGTCGATTGGCTTCTATCAAGATGTCGTCGGCCTGCAAGTGCTGGCGCGATCCGATCAGCGCGTGTCGCTTGGGACGACTGATGGATTGTCCCTGCTCGTGCTGGTTGAAAATGCGCAGTGCTCAGCCAAAACCGCCACGCACCACCGGTCTCTACCACTTTGCCATTTTGTTGCCCAACCGCCGGGATCTGGCGCGTTCGCTTGCAGCATCTGATCGACGAAGGATACCCCCTGCAGGGCATGTCGGACCATCTGGTCAGCGAGGCGCTCTATCTCTCCGATCCGGACGGCAACGGCATTGAGATCTATGCCGACCGGCCGCGACAGAGTTGGCGTACCCGCAACGGCCAATTGGAACTGGCCACGGTGCCGCTGAATGTCAATGATCTGCTGAGCGAGTTGGACGATCACGACAATCCGTGGACAGGACTGCCGCCGGGACCTGTATCGGCCATGTCCACTTGCATGTCGCCGATCTCGAGCAGGCTGAGGCATTCTATCGCAATGTGCTGGGTTTCGACCTGGTTTCGCGCTACGGGCCGAGCGCATCATTCGTGTCTGCCGGCGGCTATCATCATCACATTGGCATGAACACGTGGGCCGGTGTCGGTGTGCCGCCACCGCCGCCGGATGCCGTGGGCCTGCGCCATTTCACGATTCTGTTGCCGGACGAACCGGCGCTGCGAGCGCTGCGCGATCACTTGGACTGGATTCGAAATTCCACTCTGAGCAGCCCGACGGCCTATCGCTGCGAGATCCTTCGAGCAATGAGATTCTGCTGGCGGTCGCATTGCGATAAATCGTCTCAGTCGAGCCGAAATGGCGGAACCTTCGGGTAGCTGTGCAACTCACCGATGCAAGCAAATTACACAGTTCAACATCGATCCATCAATTCAGATCCAAACAAGGAGAAACCATGTACCGCAAATCAATCCTGATCGTTCTCACCCTCTTCACCCTCTTGATCTTCGCTGCCTGCACCGCCGCTGCGCCGCAAGCTGCACCGGAGGCGAAGCGAAGCCGCCCCCACCGAAGCGCCGGCTGAAGAAGCCGCTCCGACCGAGGAGCCGGCTGAGGAAGCCGAACCGAGGAACCTGCTGAGGAAGCCGCATCCGAAGGTGGCGAAGCCGCCACCTACACCGTCGATACCGAGGCCAGCACCCTTGAGTGGTACGGTGAACGACCGGCCGGCGGATCCGAGAGCGGCGTCGTCCAGATTGCCGAGGGCCAGTTGAACTTTGTTGACAGCGAGTTGGTCGACGGTTCAATGGTCATCGACATGACGACCATTGAACCGACCAGCAAGACCGGCGAGATGTTGGGCATGCTCACCGGCCATCTCAAGTCGGACGATTTCTTCGGCGTCGAGACCTATCCCGACGGCAACGCTGGTCATCAAGTCCGCCGAGCCGACCGACGTCGAGAATCAGTACACCGTGACCGCCGATCTGACCATCAAAGAGACGACCGACGAGATCCAGTTCGTCACGGATGTCGTGGTCGGTGACGGCACGCTTGCGGCCACCGCCGACATCGTGGTCGACCGCTCGATCTACGACGTCCAGTATGGCTCCGGCTCGTTCTTCGACAATCTCGGCGATGATCTCATCAGCGACGAGATGCAGATGACGGTTTCGCTGGTGGCGAACAACAGCTAGCTGAGGACGACACCAACATGCGCAATGAAAAAGAGCCGGGGCATAGCCCCGCTTTTTCATTGCGCATGTTCAAAGTTAGTTGAAGCATTCCGGGATTAGGCCAGAACAACTTGGGTAAACCTGAAAATTCGTGGCCTAATCCCGGAATGCTCGATTCAGCCTGTGGCGCCCAGCGGCGTCGCCGCTTCCGATTGCGGCGACCTGGCGGATTCGCCGAGGATGCAGTGGTTGAGGAAGAGGGCGACGATGAAGAGCAGCCGGGCAGGTAAGCAAACCTGCCCTACCCTGAGATCCCAAAGAGCCGCCAATTTGTTACGCAGCGCGAACGCCGTCTTTGTTGTATTCCATGCCATGCCGGTCGCTGTATTCGGTCGCCGGGTACGGCGGCGTCTCACTCTGGCCGCACGGCTCTGCCACAGTTCGACACCGATCACCAACGCGAAGCCGCTGGCATAGAGCAACATGAAGGGCACCGACCACCATTTGTCGATGCTCACGGCGTAGCCGGCCAGCGCCAGTGCATAGACCATCAACGCGATTTCACCGAGCAGCAGCGATTCCAGCGGCAGCCGGTAGCGGCTGAACTGCCAACGGTCGCCGTCTCCTGGACATCGAAACTTGGGCGTGCGCAGAAACTCGCCGCCGTCGGTGCGCAGTCCTTGCCAGACGGCGCGCGTGTTGTTGAGGCAGACGCCGGTGCCCAGCAGCGTGAGGATGGGCAGGTAGAGGAGATTCCGCCACCATCGATCGCGGTGCAGACGCAATTGCGCGTCGGCGTAAGAGCACCGGCGGCCCGACCGTCGGCCAGGCTCAGCGCCGTCAGCGGGGCCGCCGGATCGACGCCGAGCAGCATGAGCGGCCCGGCGATGAGCAGCAGCACAGAGCAGCAGCGGGTGCAGCAGGTAGCTGCCCAGGTGAAAGAGGCCGAAGCAGCGGGTCAGCAACGGACGATCGCTGCGCCAGACGCGTCCGCCCAGCTTGCGCAACGTCTGAATGCTGCCCTTGGCCCAGCGAAACTGCTGTCGTTTGAAGGCCGAAAGCTGGGGCGGAATTTCGGCCGGGGCCGTGATGCTCGTTGACGTAGAGCGGACGCCAGCCGGCCATCTGCGCCCGATAGCTCAGGTCCAGGTCCTCGCAGAGCGTGTCCGTCTGCCAGCCGCCCACCGCCGGATCGTCGATGCAGTCGCGTGCGCCAGACGCCGCCCGAGCCGTTGAAGCCGAAGAAGAAGCCCGCTGCCTGGCGTCCTTCCTGTTCGATGGCGAAATGGCCGTCCAGGGCCAGCGCCTGGCTGGCGGTCAGCGGTGAGTAGTCGCGGTTGAGGTGATCCCAGCGGCCTTGGACGAAGCCGACTCGTTGATTCCTTCGCCCGGAAAATAGGGGACGGCTCCTTGCAGGAATGTCGGGCGGCGGCAGGAAATCAGCGTCGAAGATGGCCACGAAGGGGTGCTTGACCTGCGCGCATGGCATGGGCCAGCGCGCCGGCTTTGTAGCCGGTCCGGTCGTCGCGATGAATCGCCTGGATGTCAACGCCCAGGCTTCTGCCAATGATCCACTCGTCTGTTGAACAATGCGCCAGCGTCTGGTCGGTCGAATCGTCGAGCACCTGGATCTGGAGTCGGTTGCGCGGGTAGTCCTGATTGACGCAGGCGTCGATCAGCCGTTCGATGACGTGCTGTTCGTTGTAGATCGGCAGTTGGATGGTGACGCCGGGCAAGGTCGCTGTCGTCGCCGAACAGCGGCCGGATTCGGCGTTTCCTGTCGGCTGCGCTCTTGAGCATGCGCCGTACGCGTACGGTCAACCAAAGGGCGTGAACGCCGTAGATGGCCAGGCCAAGCACGCCGATGGCATAGATAAACTGCAGAAAGACCGCAACGATATGTGTGCATGTAGACTGTTCGCTCAACAAAAAAGGCTGACGAAAGGACCGTCAGCCAGTCCTATTCAGGAAGACTGACGACACCAGGGATCAGGCATTAGTGATTGGTGATCGGGGAGTAGTATCGGCGAAAGGAGATCGAGCCGCACGCTGCCCACGATCACCAATCTCCAATCACCGATCCCCGATCACCAATCTATTCGTCTTCGTCTTCGCCTTGCTCTGGGCAATGACATCGTCCGCCAGATGGGACGGCAGCGGATCGTAGTGGTCGAACTCGATGGTGTAGATGCCGCGGCCCTGGGTCATCGAACGCAGGTCCGTGCCGTAGCGCAGGATCTCGGCCAGCGGCACCATGGCCCTGATGACCGTGCGATTGTTTCGCTGTTCCATGCCGAGTACACGGCCCCGGCGGGTGTTGAAGTCGCCCATGATGTCGCCCATGTATTCGTCGGGAATGATCACGTCGATGTTGTAGATCGGTTCCAGCAGGACCGGTCCCGCGCCTCTGCATCGCCGCCTTGAACGACTTCACGGCCCGCGGTCTGGAAGGCGATGTCCTTGGAATCGACCGGATGTTCCTTGCCGTCGAAGACGACGGCCTTGACATCGACCACCGGATAGCCGGCGATGACGCCTGTTTCCAGACACCTGGCGAATGCCCTTCTCGATGGAGGGCAGGAAGACGCTGGCTGATGGAGCCGCCGAAGATTTCGCTGGCATATTCGAAGCCGTCGCCGCGATCGGTGGGCTCGACACGCATATGCACTTCGGCAAACTGGCCGGCGCCGCCGGTCTGTTTCTTGTGGCGATACTGGGCCTGCCCTCGCGGGAAATCGTCTCCTGATAGGGCACCTTGGGCATGGATGTGTCAACCTTGACGCCAAATTTGCTCTCCAGGCGGCGGATGTTGACATCCACATGGACGTCGCCCATGCCCTGGACCAGCGTCTGCTTGGTCGCTGAGATGGTCTGGACCTGGATGGTCGGATCTTCTTCGGTCAACGACTGCAGCGCCTGGCCCATCTTGGCGCTATCGGCCTTGGTTGCCGGCGAAACGGCCACGGAAAAGAGCGGGCGTGGGAAGATCGGCGGATCCAGCACGATGCCGCTGCCGGCGCTGGTCAAGGTGTCGCCGGTCTTGCACGTCGTCCAGCTTGGTAACCACGCCGATGTCACCGGCGACCAGTTCATCGACGGCGTCCAGTTCCTTGCCGCGTACGTGAAAGAGGTTGGCGATACGATAGCTCTCACCCGTGCGCGCGTTGAGCAGTTGCGCATCTCGCTTGATCGTGCCGGAGAAGACGCGGACGTAGTTCATGCGGCCCACAAAGCGGTCGATGATGGTCTTGAAGACGACTGCCGCCACCGGGCCATCGGGATCGCAAGTCAGTTCGACCCGCTCGCCATTCTGGGTGGCGCTGAGCGTTCGCTCAGACGGCGCGGCACGTAGCGTTCAATGGCCTTCTGCAGGACGGTCAAGGCCGATATCACCCAGCGCACGTGCCGCAGTAGACAGGAATAATCGCACGGCTGCGCACGCCTTTGTGCAGGCCACGACGCACCTCTTCCGGGGTCAATTCTTCACCCTCGAAATACTTCATAATCAGTTCGTCGTCGGCTTCGGCCGCGGCCTCGATCAGACGCCAAGCGGCCGCTTCCGCCTCTTCGGCCAATTCCGGCGGGAATGGCGCCTTCTTTGCCTTCCGGTCCGAGAAACGCCTTCATGCTTACCAGGCTGATGACACCCTGGAAATCGTCTCCCTGGCCAATCGGCATCTGAAACGGCACGATGTTGCCGTCCGGGAAGGTCTCGGTCAGACTCTCTACGGCCTTGTCGAAGTCTGCATTCTCTCGCCCCATGCGGTTGACGAAAAAGATGCGTCGGCTTCTCCAGATCACGAAGCCGATCCCAGGCCAGTTCTGTGCCCACCTCGACGCCGGCCACCGCATCGACCAGCACAAGGCCGGCTTCGGCGACATGCAGCGCTGCGTTGACTTCGCCGACGAAATCTACGTATCCCGGTGTGTCGATCAGGTTGATCCGTGCCGTCGCCGTCTCGAATGGGACCACAGAAAGGTTGATGGAAATGCCACGGCGCTGCTCTTCCGCATCCCAGTCAGAGATCGTTGAGCCGTCCTCGACACGCCCCATGCGGTTGGTGGCGCCGGTGCGAAAGATCAACGCCTCCGCAATGGTCGTCTTGCCTGAGCCGCCGTGGCCCAATACAGCCACATTGTGGATCTGATCAGTACCGAATTTTGCCATGCTTCCCCCTAATACAGAGTGATAGTTACGATAATTTCAATGCCTACCGTGAAAGTGGCTAAAGTGGACGATTTTGAGTTTGGACAATTTTCTATATCCTAACTCAACTCGTTCTGTTTGTCACGCCATGGGCACCTTTGGTATGATGCGCACATGTCACAATACGAGAAACATGTCTTCATCTGCACCTATGGACCCTACTGCTGGTTTGACGGCGACACGGATTCCCTGTTTCGCCGTTTGAAGCGGCGTGTAGCCGATGCAGGTCTGCGCGATACGATCCGCATCAACCGCTCCGGCTGTCTGAACCATTGCGGCCATGGCCCTGTCATTGTTGTCTATCCTGAGGCTGTCTGGTATGGCAATGTCCAACCGGATGATGTTGATGAGATCTTTGAACAACATCTATGCCTCAATCTCCCTGTCGACCGCCTTCGCCTCCAACTTCCACCGGGCAATAATAAGCAAACCCAACGATATCCCGCGCAGGTTCACACTATCAAGCAGGTCGAGAAAGATCTTGATGACCAACGGCGTCTGGCGCAGCAGGCTGTGCGGCTCGCAGTGCAGGATGCAGTTGATACAGAGCCGGATAGTACGGAGACGGATAGTACGGGGACGGACAGTTCGAGGCCGAATGCCTAGGGATAATCGCCATCTTAGAATGGACGTGGACACTTGAATGTGAGCGACAATCAGTCACCCCGCCCAGAGCCAAAACAGGTTGGCAGCGACGACGTCGATTTTCGTCTACTGTTGATCTGCCATGCCGAAGAGATGCAAAATCGCTACGCCAATTTGGCTAGCTCCGATAGCGGCCTGACCGCTGTCGGTTGGCAGCAGACCGACGTTTTGGCCAATTGGCTACGCAGCCACTATCGGCTCCATGCGCTGTTCAGCGGCCCGGAATTGCGCAACCGGCTGACGGCCCAACGGGTCGGTCAGAGCCTCGGTCTTCCTGTCACCATCTACGAGGAACTGTTTCAGCCGTCAGATCCAATCATCGAACTTGAGCTCGCCGAAGCGGCCATCGATGTGGCGTCGGATTCGCCCTGTTTGGATTTGCAGAACGTGCTGGAGCCTCTGATTGAGAAGTACACTCAGCAGGCTGTTGCGATGTTCATGAGCCGCCACGCCATTGAACTGACGCTGGCCTGTCTGCTGGGCGTCGAGGATATCCATCTGCGGTTGCTCCATACCAGTGTCTCCGAGCTTCAGTGTCGAGACGGAGAGTGGTATATCGCCTATATAAACCGCCGTGAGCATCTGCCTCAACCGATTCCCGATGATATTGTTCCGGTGCTGGCGGAGGAAAAAACGCCTGACCTCCCGGAAGATCTTTCGCTGCTACCCCAGATCTACAACCAGGACGTCGCTGCTTCGGTCGATCAGAATGATTCGAGTCGGCTCAATCGCTTCGCCAATCTAATCTCGTTCGCCGACATTCAGGCGGGCGCAAGAGTGCTGGATGTCGGAACCGGTACGGGACTGTTGTCCATGGCGCTGGCCGAATCCTGTGATGTGACGGTTGTCGGCACCGATATCAGCCCGGCCATGCTGGAACGAGCTGAGTTTTTTCGTCTCAACAGCCCGCATGAGATCGCTCGTCGGGTCAATTTTCGACTGGCCACGGCTCAGGCCTTGCCTTTCGCCAAAGGGCGTTTCGACGTCGTCATCTGTCGGATGGTACTGCATCTCAATCGAAAGCCGGAACGGATCCTGCGCGAGCTTTGGCGAGTGCTGAGACCCGGCGGCATCCTGATCATTGCTGATCTGTTGAGCACCGAAGATCCGGTCCGCCGTGCGACCCAGAACGCGATCGAGGAGCGGAGAAATCCGTCGCATGTGGCGGCCTATTCGGTCGCTCAGTATCGCGAGATGATCACTCAGGCGGGATTTGTCCCGAAATCCGAGGAGATCGCTATCTTTAGCCGCAAGCTGGACGAATGGCTGGCTGAACTCGGCGCCAAACCGGCCAACGGCGCGGTGGTGCGTGAGATGGTCGAGGCCAGTCTCGGAAACCGACGCCGCCGGTATCAACGCCCGGCGCCATGGCGACGAACTGATCTTTGACCAGCGCCTGGTCTATCTCAGGGCTGTCAAACCTGAGCCTCCGGAGTAGAGCGATTCCAAGAGAGTAAAAATCCACGAAGAGCACCAATAAACACGAAGATTCAGTAGTTCACGATTTGGTGAAAAGCGAGATTCTTCGTGATTTTTATTGGCGCTCTTCGTGGATCAATTTGGCAATTCGTCGGCCTTATGAGCGTCCAAAAACAAATTCCCGCTTTCGTTCGTAGTAACCGCTTTAGCGGTCTGGACGGCTGAAGCCGTCACTACGAACTTATTTCTGGACGCTCACTTACCGAGCGTCTCTATACAACTCGCGCAGAATGATCATCTTCTGGATCTGGGTCGTGCCTTCGTAGATCTGGTAGATCTTGGCATCGCGCATCAGCTTCTCAACCGGATACTCCCGACTGTAGCCGTTGCCGCCGAAGACCTGCACGGCGTCGGTGGCGTTCTGCATGGCCGCGTCGGCGCAGAAGGCCTTGGCCACCGCGGCTTCGGTCGTGTTGCGCTTGCCGTTGTCGACCAGCCAGGCCGACCGCCACGCCAATTGCTGGGCGGCATCGACGCGGATCTTCATATCGGCCAGGATGAAGCCGACGCCCTGGAAGCTGGGCGATGGGCTGGCCGAAGGCCATCCGCTCGCCGGCATACTTGACGGCCTCGTCCAAGCGCACGCCGGGCCACGCCGGTGGCCGCGGCCGCGACCGGCGGTCGGCTCTTGTCAAAGACGCCCATGCCGATCATGAAGCCCTCGCCCTTCGCGCCCCAGCAGGTTCTCCGCCGGCACTTCGACATCCTCGAAGAAGACCATGGAGGTCTGGGCTGCGTGTTGTCCCATCTTCTCCAGCGGCTTGCTGGTGGTGACGCCGCCAAAGGCGCGCTCGACGATGAAGCAACTCATGCCCTTGTGGCCGGCATCGGGATCGGTCTTGGCAAAGACCGTGAAGTAGTCGGCCACCGGGCCATCGGTGATCCAGGTCTTCGCGCCGTTGAGGATGTAGCTGTCGCCCTTGCTTGATGGCCGTCGTCTTGATGGCGGAGACATCCGAACCGGCGTCCGGCTCCGTCATGCAGTAGGCCATGATCTTGCCGTCTTCGGTCAGGCGCGGGAAGTAGCGCTCCTTCTGGTCGTCGTTGCCGGCGAGCAGGATGGGCAACACGGCCAACTGATTGAGCATGAGCGCGGTCTGGATGCCCGAACAGGCGTAGGCCAGTTCTTCGCCGACGATACACTCTTCGAAGCACGGATGCCCCCATCCCGCCATACTCTTCGGGAATGTTGAGATTGACCAGGCCGATCTCAGCAGCCTTGTCGAAAATATCCCACGGCCACTCACCGCTCTGATCGTAGTGTTCAGCTTTGGGCAGGATCTCTCTGGGCGGCAAAATCACGCGCCAGATTCTGCAACATCTGCTGATCCTGGTTCAGTTCGAAGTTGATGCCCCCCATACTGTCGTCCATATCATTCACCATGCTTTCTATCCGTCTAGGATTTTCGGTTGCACGGATTTTACGACGTTGCTGACAAGCGGATTGACCCGATCTAGACCGCTGGTTTGACCATATTGAAGCGATGCACTATTCTGGCACTGTTGTCGACATGTTGACTGGCCAATGTAAACCATCAGGAAAGTGAAAGATACCATGCTCGAATCATCGTTTTTGTTCACAGAGATCCATGAACAACCTCAGGTCTTGGCGACCATGCTGGCTGAAGAAAAAGAACGCCGTTTCCGCGCTGGTCGCCGAGATTCAAGAGCGCCAGATCGACTATGTCGTGATTGCCGCCCGCGGGACAAGCGACAATGCCGGACGCTATGCCCAGTACCTGCTCGGCGCCGTCAACGGCCTGCCGGTTGCGCTGGCGACGCCCAGCCTCTTCACCATCTACAACCAGGTTCCTCGCTTTCGCAATGCTCTGGTGCTGGGCATCAGCCAGAGCGGCAAGAGTCCGGACATCGTCGGCGTTGTTGCCGAGGCCCGCCGCCAGGGCGCATTGACGGCGGCCATCACCAACGAGGCCGACTCCGATCTGGCGCAACAGGCCGACCATGTCATTCGTCTGCATGCCGGAAACGAACGTTCGGTGGCCGCCACCAAGACCTACACCAGTTCACTGATGGCGATTTCGCTGTTGAGTTCGTTGCTGGCCGACGATGCCGAAATGTTGGCTGAGATTGAGCAGATCCCAGAGAAGGTGAGCAGATTCTTTCCATCAACGATGATGTGGCGCGTGTGGCAGAGCGCTATCGCTACATGCGAGACTGCGTGGTGATCGGACGGGGCTACAACTATGCCACAGCCTTTGAACTGGCGCTCAAACTCAAGGAACTCACCTACACGATTGCCGAGCCGTACAGCTCGGCCGATTTTCTGCATGGACCGCTGGCGCTGATCGAAAATGGCTTTCCGGCCATTGTGGTTGCGCCGAGCGGCGTCATGTTGCCGGAGATGCAGGCTTTCATCGAAGTGCTGCGGCAGCGCGAGGCCGAACCGATCATCATCAGCGACGATGCGGAGACACTGGCGATGGCACGGATTCCGCTGCCTCTGGCGGCATCGACGCCCGAGTGGCTCTCGCCGCTGACATCGATCGTGCCCGGCCAGTTGTTGGCCATGCACCTGGCCAACGCCCGCGACTACGATCCGGATCATCCTCGTGGTCTGCGCAAAGTGACGGAGACGCGATAGTTTCGGTTTGATCCACGAAGGGCACGAATGTTCACAAAGACACAGACGCCAAGAAGGGGTTAGTTTTCTTCGTGGACATTTGTGCCCTTCGTGGATAATTTTTGAGGGCGTCACGCCAACTCAACCCAGCGAGCGCGGGTCAGTTTCACCAGATCGGCGACCGGCAGTTCTATGTTTGCGCCCCGTTCGCCGGCGCTGACGGCGATGGTCTTCGTAGGCTCGGGCACGTTCGTCGATGTAGATCTCAAAGCCTTTGTTGATCAGCGCCAGCGGGCTGATGCCGCCGGTCTGCAACTTTGTCAGTTGTTCGGCCTGTTTGTGTTCGGCCATCTTGATCTTTTTGACACCGACGGCCTTGGCAAGACTCCTTCAGCTTAAGCGTTGCCGGTCCCGGGCACGATCACCAGCAGGGGCTTGCTTCGCGGCTGGTCGACCACAGCGCAACCAGCGTCTTGAAGACCTGCTCCGGCGGCAGTCCGATGGCCTGCGCCACCTCGACGGCCGAGTGAACGCCGGCGTCGTAGTCATAGGTGTGGACAGTGTAGGGCACGCGTTTGCTGTCCAGCAGCCGTGTCACGTTGTTCTTAAATGCGTTATCTTGGTTGACATGTGAGTGACTTCCCATGGGTCTGACGCAGTGGCTAGACCTGATTATAGCAAATCTCGGCCGCTGGTCGCTCGCTTATCGGCGTCTGTATCGTCCTGGCGGCTAGTTGGGTTGCGGGCAGGCGGCAGATGCAGAAGCGAGGACTACGTTTCTGGTCTCAACTCGACGACAGCACAGTGGCCCAGCAACGACTTGACACGCCGTATCGGCAGGCGGATTCGTTACGACACTGCTCCCGGCGCCCGAGCCATTTGACTACTGCTCCGTTCGCTATCGAACCCGTGCTGCATTCAATCCATTGGTCTGGTTGCTGCAACTGATCGCACCGGCGCCGGAGCATCTGAGATCCGGGCCATGTTGCCGACGCCGCCCGGCTCCGAGCTTGTCTGGGATCGTGGACAGGCGCCGCCCACAGCGCTTGGGCCTGCATCCCGAGCCGCGAACTGTGGACCCTTCATCGCCTTGATCATCGTCGATGCTGAGTATGCGACCCGGGGCGATACCACCAATGGCGTCCAGCATGCGTTTGGCGAACTGCAGAACCGCTTCGGCCCATTCTTGCGCGCATCGTCGTCCGCGCAGAATCGCAGCCCCACATCACCGTGACTCTCAGCACCGCCCGCTTTGATCCGGCGCAGACGCCGGTTCTTGTTGCCCTGGTTCGAAGCCTTGGTCGGGCAGCAACCATCGACTGAAATGGGTGTGTCCAAAATGAGTACTCAGTGCAAAAACGAGGGGTATGGACCGCGGTCCATACCCCTTTTTTGCACCAAATCAGATTATCTACTGGGGAAAGAACGCATGAATGTTCAGGTCGGTCGTCTGGATAATGGGCAGCAATTGATTGACGAGGCCCATGATCGCTTCCGTGTCGCCGTCGCCGAGACTGCCGGACTGGACCAGAATTTCAAGCAGATTGTTGATCTTGCCGTCGCTCCAACTGAGCATGGGCAGTGCGCTGTCGCCAACCATGATCTGGATGCCGTCCGGGTTGGTGGCGATGGTCGCCTCTGTGATACCCGCAGCCGATAGCCCGTCGATCAGTTCGGCAGGCAGTTCCAGCGCGTCCATTGGCTGTCCCGTCAGCGCCTGCAATTCCTCTTCGCTCATGCCGGCCAGACTCCAGGTGCCGTCGGCTGCATAGACGATCGGAATGTTGATCAGCGGCGGCTGTTCCACGGCACTGAGGAACTCATCCTGGGCTGCCTGGGTATCCGCGGCTGCCGTGGTCTCGGCATAGAGAGGCGCAACTTCGGCGCCCTCAGCCGCTGGGAAGCGTACGACGGCGGCGAGACCCATGTTGGTCAGCAGTGGCAGCAGTTGGTCCAGCGCCGGCACTTCCTGCCCGGCTACGGCCAGCGAGCCCAACCAGTGAGGATAGGCTCTCTGCATCCCAGGAAAGTGACGGGACTTCAAGGCCGTTGACCAGAATGTCAAGGCCGTCAGATCGGTTGTTGACCTGTACGTTCTGGATATTCATGGATTGAAGCTGGCTAACCAGGTCCGCACCCAAGACCAGTTGGCTGGCTGTCTCGGGCGGAATGATCGCGCTGAAACTGCTCAGCGGTATGCCTCCGATGGAGGGTTCGCCGGCGGCGTCGTAGTCGATGACAATCGCCGGCAGGTCAACAACCACTTCCGATTCACCTGCCTGATCGAGAATCTCGCCGGCACCTGATCGCGGGGCACAGCCTGAGAGCAATGCCAGCGATAGAACGAGGAGCAACGTCAACAACAAGGGAAATCGAGTATTGCGCATGTACTTTCCTCCTGAATCGTTAATAGGGTTTGTCGAGAACGTGATGAGAATGTCTGATAGGGAATTCTTGCCTCATTATACCTTCGAGTGGAGATGCTGTCTAGCGGAAAATTCGACCCGCCGCCCCGTGAAACTCCCGCGAATCCATTCCGAACCCGACAACCCGATCCGATCCGGTTGTCGCCGATTTCTTAGCTGCGTCCGCTCCTACTGTATAATCTCAAGGTTCTTCGATAGAAACGATGACGAATGATTGCGGATGAAAGTTTGGGTGATGGCATGACAGATGATCGTAGTTCGCGCTGGTTCGAAGGCGGACGGGACAGAACGGACTATGGCGACCGCTTGTTGCTCCTTTCCTCGGATCAGAAGCGCTACCTGATCACGCTCTCGCCCGGCAACAGCCTGCACACGCATCAGGGCATCTATCGGCATGCCGATCTGATTGACCTGCCCATGGGCAGCGTCGTCAAGAGCCACCAGGGCCAGGAGTCGTTGATCATGGAGCCTTCGTTGGGCGATCTGATCAAACATATCAGACGGGCCACCCAGATTATCTATCCCAAGGATGCCGCCTACCTGGTCCACCGCATGAATCTGCGCGCCGGCAGCCGCGTTATCGAAGCGGGAACAGGCAGCGGCGGCCTGACCATCGCGCTTGCCTGGGCCGTGGCGCCCACCGGCCGGGTCTACACCTACGAAGCGCGCGAGGACAATTACCAGCAGGCCCGCAACAACCTGGAACGTGTCGATCTGCTGTCACACGTGACCATGCACCAACGGTCCATCGATGACGGTTTTGTCGAGACCAATGCCGATGCCCTCTTCCTGGATGTTCGCGATCCTTGGGAATTCCTGCCCCAGGTGCAGGCGGCGCTGCACACCGGCGGCTTCTTTGCCAGCCTGGTGCCGACGACCAATCAGGTCTCGCAGTTGCTTGTCGCGTTGGAGGAGAACGCCTTCGTCGATATCGACGTCGAGGAATTGTTGTTGCGTCGCTACAAACCGGTGCCGGAGCGTCTACGTCCCGAGGATGAAATGGTGGCTCACACCGGCTATCTTGTCTTTGCACGCTCGATTGCGGGGGAAATTGACGCCGACCGTTGGCAGGCCAAAGAACGACGTCGATACCGGGCACGGCTCAGGGCGCAGGCCGAGATTGCCGAACGAGAGCGAACCCAGGCCGAAGAGAACAAGGTGACCGGCCGCAAGTATCCGCCTATGCCGTTGCCATAGCCCCGTCAGTCCCCGGCGGAAACCTTGCGTCCTTCCCACATCCGACGCACTATTCGCTCCAGCAAAACGACCAGGAACAACGCAAGCGCAGCGCCGGCCGCGTCGGTCAAGATGTCACGGAAGTCCGGATGTCTGCCCGGCACAAAGGCCTGATGCAATTCGTCGCTGAGCGCGTAGACAATCACCAGCGCCCCATGCCGCCAGCGCCGCACGCCGAAACGACGGCCATTGGCGTCGGATGCCCCAATAAAATGCCACGCCCAACACGCCGTACTCGACGAAGTGTGCGACCCAGGAGACGTACTCATCGGCATAGGGCAGGAGCCACTCGATCCGATCCAGCAGGGGCCCTTCACCCAACAGATCGCGGATCAATGCCGAGACCCAGGCCGGTCCGCCAAAGTCCGGCTTGCTGCTGAGGAAGAAGATCACGGACATGATGGCCACCGCCGGCGCCCAGTTGATGATCAAGGCCAGCAAACGCCGCCGAGCGATGGCGGCCCAGCGGTCGATTCACGTCCGGCGCGGCGGTCGGCACAGTGTCAAGCACATTCGTTTGCGAACTGTCCATAGAAATCCACCAAATGTTGTCCCAGTCGGACCAGTCGTACTTTGGTCAGATGTTGGCGCGCCGATCGGACCATCACTTCCTGTCGATGCCGGTCGCAGAGCAGGGCATAGACCGCATCCGCAAACTCCTCAGGCGTGGCCTCAGGGTCAATCAGATCGGCTGCACCGTTCGCGCCGTAGGCGGCTTGTTCGCCGACTGCGCTGGCAACGACAGGAACGCCGTTGAGCAGCGTGGTGGCCAGGCGCACGCTACATTTGGCCTGTTGCAGCGGCTCTTCCTCGGCCGGAAAGATGGCGCAATCGCTCTCTCGATAGAGCCGATCAATCGTCGACCGATCGACGTGGCCAAGCCAGGCACACACGACTGTCGGCCTCTGTGCCGAATGCTGCCACGGCCCGTTGGAAGGCTGACTCCCGACCCGACTGCAGGGCGTTGCCTGCGATGGCCAGCCGGCAGTCGGGCAAGTTGATCAGCAGCGAGCGCCAGAATCGGGCCAGCCACTCAGGTGAAATTTCCACGAAGCGCGTGAAGAAGAGAACTTGATGTCCGCAGCCATCTTCGATCGACTCATCGGCTGTCGGGCATTCGTCTGGTCGGTTCTGCCGGCAGCGTCACACCATTGGGCAGATAGAGAATGGGCGTCTCCGGTGCGTACGCCTTGGCTCGCTCAACCAGCCAGCGGCTGGCCGCGGTGATGCCGTCTGCGTGACGGATGCCCCACTCCTCTTGCCAGTCGAGAAACGCGCTGTCAGCGCCGAATAACCGTTGATCGATCCCCACGCCTGTTCCCAGTCGTCGATGTCGAGCAGGATGGCCGGTGTTGGACCGCTTGCCGTTTTACGACGTTGCCAGCGCCACCACTGGACCAATCCGGCATAGGCACGCGGCTTGACAATGTGGATGATGTCGGGCTGAATGCGGTCGATTTCACTCAGCAGCCGCCGCCAGATCAGAGGCAGACCGCCGCTCGTCTCGACCTGGATGATCCGAACACCATCCTGTTCAGATCGGGCCCCGCTGTCATCCGGCGTATCCCACGGCGGCACGACGATGGCGGCGTGATGACCGCCTTGACTACCTCTTTGGCCATCGGCAGCGTACGCGCCCAGACGGTCGTCTTCTGGCCGAGCCCGAACGGCGCAACATAGACGATGTTCATCGAACCGAATCCGTAGAAATATCGGCCGGCCAATCGTAGATGCGTCGACGCAGCGTCGCCCAGACCTCCGCCTCAAGATCGGACGGGTAGGCAGGCCGTAGCGCTCGACCAACTGCGGCGCATACCAGCGGTAGATGACCACCAGCGACACGGCCTGTCCGATCCAGGTTTCGGCGCCGATCTCCGGCGCAAGCAATGTTCGTTCCAGCGCCGACCGTTGGTTGGCGCTCAGATAGGATTCAGATGGACGGTCTGCGCCGGGCGCGCGATGCCGTTGAGCGCCAGCATCATGTCGATGACCATGGCGCGCAGATCGGCCAGACATTCGATGGCCAACAGGTTCTCGTCGCCAGACGGCAAGTCTGCCGCTTCTGCATGACGCGACCTGTCTTGGCCGAGGATCTCGGTCAGGCGACGCAGCCGATGCCAGAATGTCGCCAGCCATTCGTCGACATCGTCGGGATCGGGAGCGGTCAGCGGATCAGGCCAGACGCGGCCATGCTTCGGTGTAGACATGGGCGCAATTATAGCATAGCCGGATTGAGTCGTGGATGCGGGACAGCATGCAGATCTGTTGACACTCGCCTTGGGAATGGGGACGGCTCATGACACGGCAAAAGCGTCGGAGAGTGGTACAATAGAGATCAGACTGTGAGAACCATCAATGTCAAGCGAGGACCCATGAAAAACTCTGATCCGTTTTCGGATTTAATTCGCTCACTGGAAGAGGACCTGAAACGCTCCGGGCAGGAGCCGCCCGGATTCCGGTGATCCCGGCGGCGGCTATCAACGCCCTCAGGGCAACCCCCGCCGCTGGCTTTGGGTCTTGATTCCCATTCTCCTCTTCATGTTCTTCAATCGCATCCTCGGCTTCTATACCGACTTTATCTGGTATGACAGCCTCGGTTTTTCCAATGTGTTCACCACACGCGATCTGGGCGTCGTTTCTGCTCTTCGTGGCCGGGGCGTTGATCTTCTGGCTCTTCTTCGCCATCAACCTCTGGATCATGCGACGCATTGAGCCCGATGGCTTGGACGATACGCCGATGGATCAGGTCTCATCGGTCTTTGGCGTGCGAATCATGCCGGTGATGCTGTCGATCGGGGCGATTCTGGCCGTCTTCATGGGATTGACGGCGGCCGCTTCATGGGAAGAGCTTTTGCTCTTCATCAACCAGTCCAACTTCGGATTGACCGATCCGCTGTTCGGGCGTGATGTCAGCTTCTTTCTGTTCACGCTGCCGGTCTGGCAGATGCTTCGTGGCTGGATGATGTCGACCGTCATTCTGACCCTGATTGGCACGGTGGTGGTGAGCGGGATCGGTTGGCGTGGATGGAATATCCGCAAAGCGGTACTGGTCCATCTGTCCATTCTTAGTGCGCTGATTCTGGTGCTCTTTGCATGGCAGTACCGACTGGATGCATTTCAGTTGGTCTATAGCGCCCGTGGCGCGGTCTTCGGCGCAGGCTACACCGATGTTCACGCCCAACTGCCTGCCTACAACATTCTCATCGTCATCACACTGATCGCGGCTGTACTGCTGGTGGTTACGGCCTTCATGCGCGGGGCATGGCGAGCCATCGTGGTGGTCCTGGCAGTCTGGCTGGTCGTGGCGATTGTGGCAGGCAACATCTACCCATCGATTGGTGCAGCGTTTCCAAGTCAGCCCCAACGAGCTCAATCTCGAACGACCCTACATCGAGAACAATATCGAATACTACGCGGATTGCCTTTGGACTGGACGAGATCGACGTTCGTGACTATGATGCATCGCAGACGCTGACGGCTGAAGGTGTGCTATCCGAGGCGCCGACCATCGCCAACACGCGCTTGCTGGGACTACCGTCCGCTGCTTCAGACCTACAATCAGATCCAGGCATTGCGCCAATATTATGAGTTCAACGATATCGACATCGATCGCTACACCATCGACGGCGAACGCCGCCAGGTGATGCTGTCCGCCGCGAGCTGGTGCCCGATCGGCTCAGCGAGACGGCTCAGACCTGGGTCAATCGGCGACTTGTCTATACCCATGGCTATGGCGTTGCCGCCTCGCCCGTCGCCCAGGTGACCAGCGACGGTCTTCCCGACTTCCTGCTCAAAGATCTGCCGACCCAGGGCGTGATCGAAGTGACCCGACCGCAGATCTACTTCGGTGAACGGACAGATAACTACGTCATCGGCGACACGCAGGAACCGGAGTTCGACTATCCGGACGGCGACGGCAACGTCACCACCCGCTTTGACGCCGGCACCGGCATCAGCATGACCTTCATGAATCGTCTGCTCTTTGCCCTGCGCTTTGCCGACATCAACATACTGCTCAACCAGGATATCGACGCTGATAGCCAACTGCTGTGGCGACGCAACATCCTGGAGCGCATCAATGAAGTGGCGCCCTTCCTTCAAGTACGATGACGATCCGTATATCGTCGTCACCGAGGAAGGGGAACTCGTTCTGGTATCTGGATGCCTACACCGATCAGCAATCGCTTTCCCTACAGCGAGCCGTATGGCACGATCAACTACATGCGCAATCCGGTCAAGGTGGTCTTGAATGCCTACGACGGGACCATGACCTTCTACGTGGTCGATGAATCAGAGCCGATTGCAGCGGCCTATCGCAAGATCTTCCCGTCGCTCTTCAAGCCCTTCGCGAGAATGCCGGAATCGTCGAAGAACAACATCCGCTATCCCCCAATGACTTCTTTCGATCCAGGCGGAGTCTATCGCACCTATCATCCTGATCGACGCCAATCGAGTTCTACAACAAGGAGGACGTCTGGGCCTGGCCCGGAAGAATCTTCGACAGCCAGCCGCGGCTGATCGAACCCTACTATGTGTTGATGGAGTTGCCCGATACCGAAGGTCTTGACTTCATCCAGATCCTGCCGTTCACGCCGGCCGATCGAGAAAACATGATTGCCTGGCTGGCTGCCCAGAACGATCCGGAAAAATATGGCGAGATGGTCGTCTACGAATTCGGCAAGGATTCGCTCTTCTTCGGCCCACAGCAGATCGAGGCGCGTATCGATCAGGATCCGGTCATCAGCTCCAGTTGAGCCTCTGGAATCAGCAGGGCAGCAACGTCATCCGCGGCAATCTGTTGGTCATCCCGGTCGCCGACAGCCTGCTCTATGTCGAGCCGCTCTATCTTCAGGCCGCCACCGGCAAGATTCCGGAACTGAACCGCGTGATCCTGGCCACGTCCGACCGGGTTGTGATGGCCGAGAATCTGGGGCTGGCGCTGGTCGAGTTGTTCGGGAGCAATGTGCTTGAGGATGCCAGTCTGGCCGATCTGGCCGTCGCTGCCGGGGAAGAGGCTGTCCAGGCAGTGTTGAGCGGCGATGGCGCAGTCGCCACAGCGCCGACCGACGGCACAGATCTGGCGACGGCATCGATAGCAGAGTTGATTCTGCTCGCCAACGGCCAGTACAACAGCGCACAGGAGCATCTGCGCAAGGGCGAGTGGGCTCAATATGGCTTGCAGATGGACGCACTTCAGGTGACGCTTGAGCAACTGATGAGCATCAGCGGACTCAAGATCGAGATACCCGAAGCCCAGCCCCCGGTGGGTGAGACTTCGGAGGGCGAAGCCGCAGAGGCAGAGGCGCTCGACACGCTCGACGTTGAGGCTGCGCCCGCTGTTGCGACTGTCGTGGTCGAAGAGGAGGTCCTTGAACCGGCGTCGGTGGGCAGTGACTGATCTTGAACGATGATCGATGACAATGATCATGGACCAAGTCGTTGTCCGAGGTAGCTCGTAGTTGCGGCTTCAGCCGACCGGTCCGCTAAAGCGGTTGCTCGAACGGAATCGCTACGTTAATTCCGAGACTTTTGCTCACGAAGGGGGCCGTACCGGCGCAATCCGCCGTTACGGCCCCCTTTTTCTTCGCTCCTGCTTCTTATGCGATTTCTTTATTTGTAGCTTA